>CAVOOS010000033.1:0-526112 GCA_963697635.1 uncultured Solirubrobacterales bacterium
GTTTTTGACGGAGACCAACGAAAGTCTGGATACCGTCGACGTCAACTCGTTCGGTTCGAGCAGGATCCGAACAACGCCAAGATCCTCGATAAATTTTCCGCCTGGTCCACACCATCAAGGGAACCTGCGGCTTTCTCGGATTGCCGCGGCTCGAAGCGCTGGCGCATGCCGCCGAGACGTTGATGGGCAAGTTCCGCGACGGCATGCCGGTGACCGGCGAGGCGGTCACCCTGATCCTGTCCACGATCGACCGCATCAAGGAAATTCTCGACGGGCTGGAGGCCACAGGCGGAGCCCGAGGGCGCCGATCAGGATCTGATCGAGCTCACGATGGTCGAGCCGGCATGGCAGCGATGGCCGCGCCGGTCGCGCCAGCGCCTGCGGCAGCCCGCCAGGCGAGCGGCCGCTGGTGCCCGGTGCTGGAGCGCCATGCGTCCCGGCGAAGTGTCGCTCGACGATCTTACGAGGGCAATTGGTGCCAGCAGCCGCTGGAGCATGCGTCCCGGCGAAGTGTCGCTCGATGAGCTTGAACGCGCATTCCGCGAGACCGCGCCGGAGGTCGTCCGCCGCGCACCGCAACCGGCTCCGGCCCCGCGCCTGCAGCCGCCGAAGCAGGCCGCCCGCCAAAGCGTGCCGAAGCAAAGCCGTGGATGACGAAGCCGGAGGGCGACAAAGTCGCCAACCAGTCGATCCGCGTCAATGTGGAGACGCTGGAACAACTGATGACGATGGTGTCGGAACTGGTACTGACCCGCAATCAGCTGCTGGAGATCGCCCGTCGCAACGAGGATTCCGAATTCAAGGTGCCGCTGCAGCGGCTGTCCAACGTCACCGCCGAGCTGCAGGAAGGCGTCATGAAGACGCGCATGCAGCCGATCGGCAATGCCTGGCAGAAGCTGCCGCGCATCGTGCGCGATCTGTCCGGCGAACTCAACAAGCAGATCGAACTGGAGATGCACGGCGCCGAGACCGAGCTCGACCGCCAGGTGCTCGACCTGATCAAGGATCCGCTGACCCACATGGTTCGCAACTCGGCCGATCACGGCCTGGAGACGCCGGCGGAGCGCGCGCCGCCGGCAAGCCGGAGCGGGGCACCATTCGCCTGTCCGCCTATCACGAAGGCGGCCACATCATCATCTGCATCGCCGACGACGGCCGCGGGCTCAATACCGAGCGGATCAAGGCCAAGGTGGTCAGCAACGGTCTGCGTCACGAGGCCGAGGTCGAGAAGATGACCGAAGCGCAGATCCACAAGTTCATCTTCGCGCCGGGTTTTTCCACCGCGGCCAAAATCACCAGCGTGTCCGGCCGCGGCGTCGGCATGGACGTCGTGCGCACCAATATCGACCAGATCGGTGGCACCATCGACGTCAAGTCGGTGGCCGGCGAAGGCTCCAGCTTCATCATCAAGATCCCGCTGACGCTGGCGATCGTCTCGGCGCTGATCGTGGAGGCCGCCGGCGACCGCTTCGCCATCCCGCAGCTCTCGGTGGTCGAACTGGTGCGGGCGCAGGCCAATTCCGAGCACCGCATCGAGCGCATCAAGGACACGGCGGTCCTGCGGCTGCGCAACAAGCTGTTGCCGCTGATCCACCTCAAGAAGCTGCTCAAGATCGACGATGGCTCTCGTCGGATCCGGAGAACGGCTTCATCGTCGTGACCCAGGTCGGCAGCCAGACCTTCGGCATCGTTGTCGACGGCGTGTTCCACACCGAGGAAATCGTGGTCAAGCCGATGTCGACCAAGCTGCGCCACATCGCGATGTTCTCCGGCAACACCATTCTCGGCGACGGCGCGGTGATCATGATCATCGATCCCAATGGAATTGCCCAGGCGCTCGGCGCTCGGCCGCGGCGACCCTCGCAGATCGCCGATGAGAAAGATGCGAAGCGCGCCAGTGCCGCGGAAAACTGACTTCGCTGCTGGTGTTCCGCGCCGGCTCTCCGCAGCCCAAGGCGGTGCCGCTGTCGCTCGTCACGCGGCTTGAAGAGATCGCCGCCAACAAGATCGAATTGTCCAACGGCCGCTACATGGTGCAGTACCGCGGTCAACTGATGCCGCTGGTGCAGATGATTCCGGCGTCGCGCGTAAAGACCGAAGGGGCGCAGCCGCTTCTGGTGTTCTCCGACGACGGCCGCTCGATGGGTCTCGTGGTCGATGAGATCGTCGACATCGTCGAAGACCAGCTCGACATCGAAGTGGCCAGCGACGACGCCGGGCGTTCTCGGGTCGGCGGTGATCAAGGGGCAGGCGACCGAGGTGATCGATGTCGGCCATTTTCTGCCGATGGCGTTCGAGGACTGGTTCCGCCGCAAGGAAATGAGTCCGCTCGGCTTCCGCGCAGATCGGTGCTGCTGGTCGACGACTGCGCGTTCTTCCGCAACATGCTGGCGCCGGTGCTGCAAGGCGGCCGGCTATGAGGTGACCGCCGTCGCCGATGCGCAGGAGGCGCTGGCGGCGCTCAAGAACGGGCCAGCGGTTCGACATGGTGGTGACCGACATCGAGATGCCGGGCATGGACGGTTTCGAGTTCGCCGAGGCGATGCGCGGCCGATCCGCGCACGAGCCGCATGCCGATCATCGCGCTGTCCTCGATGATCTCTCCGGAAGCGATCGAGCGCGGCCGCAAGGTCGGCTTCCACGACTACGTCGCCAAGTTCGACCGACCCGGGCTGATCGCGGCGCTGAAGGAGCAGACCGCCGAATCGCCGCGCGGCGTGAAGCAAGTCCAGCGTGACGGCAAGAAACAAGTCCGGCCTGATAGGAACCAGCATGACCAGCAAGACCGATCCACCGAAGGCGCGTTTCCGAATACGTCACCGCGATGATCGGCGGCCAGCTGTTCGGGCTGCCGATCTCGCGCGTCCAGGACGTGTTCATGCCGGATCGGCTGACCCGGGTGCCGCTGTCTTCGCCGCGAGATCGCCGGCGTGCTCAATCTGCGCGGCCGCATCGTCACCGTGATCGACATGCGCGCCCGGCTCGGGCTGCCGAAGAACGACGACGGCAAGCCGCCGATGGCGGTCGGCGTCGACCTGCGCGGGCGAATCCTACGGCCTGCTGATCGACCAGATCGGCGAGGTGCTCAAGCTTGCCGACGACGGCCGCGAGGAAAATCCCGTCAATCTCGATCCGCGCATGGCCAAGCTCGCCGGCGGCGTGCATCGCCTCGACGGCCAGCTCATGGTCGTGCTCGACGTCGATCGCGTCCTCGAACTCGCGCCGGCCATGCTGGCGGCGTAGCGCCGAAGACATTCGACAGGGCCTGGACGTAGTTGCCGAGTTCCATCGGGATCCCGAGGAAGCAGAGGCTAGCAATGAAAACATGTCTGGTCGTCGATGACTCGAGTGTCATCCGAAAGGTCGCTCGCCGCATCCTCGAAGGGCTGGATTTCCAGATCATCGAAGCCGAGGACGGCGAGAAGGCGCTGGAGGTCTGCAAGCGCGGCTTGCCCGAGGCGATCCTGCTCGACTGGAACATGCCGATGATGGACGGCTATGAATTTCTCGGCAATCTGCGCCGCATGCCGGGTGGCGACCAGCCCAAGGTGGTGTTCTGCACCACCGAAAACGACGTCGCGCACATCGCGCGCGCGCTGCACGCCGGCGCCAACGAATACATCATGAAGCCGTTCGACAAGGACATCGTCACGGCGAAGTTCCAGGAAGTCGGGCTGATCTGATCTGGCGTCCTTGATCCGGCGGCTGAACGGCCTTCGGCGTTGTCTTTCAAATAGCGGCGCTAGAGCCGGATCTGGGTGAATAATGAGTGTCGCGTTGGCAAGCTCCTCGAGTCCGACTTCGACGCGCCAGGAACCGCTGCGGGTCATGGTGGTCGACGATTCCGTCGTCGATCCGGGGATTGATCTCCCGCTGGATCGACGCGGAGCCGGACATGGTTGTGGCGGCCTCGCTGCGCACCGGCCTCGACGCGGTCAACCAGATCGAGCGCGTCAATCCGGACGTCGCCGTGCTCGACATCGAAATGCCGGAACTCGACGGCATTTCCGCGCTGCCGCTGCTGCTGGCGAAGAAGCGCGACCTCATCATCATCATGGCGTCGACCCTGACCCGCCGCAACGCCGAGATCAGCTTCAAGGCGCTCTCGCTCGGCGCCTCGGACTATATTCCGAAGCCCGAGAGCACCCGCGAAGCGTCCGCCGCCGAGACTTTCCGCCACGATCTCATTCAGAAGATTCGCTCAGCTCGGCGCCAAGGTGCGCCGCGCCGCGCCGGCTTCCGCCGCCGCGCCGCTGGTCCCCGGCCTCGATCGGCCGCGCGAGCCGTTGCCGCGGGCGGCGCCGGCCCCGGTCGGCGCATTCGCAGCCGGTGCGCCGCGCGTTCGGCGCCCAGGCGCCGCGGGTGCTGCTGATCGGCTCATCGACCGGCGGCCCGCAGGCGCTCATGACGCTGGTCGGCGAGATCGGTGCCGTGATCGACCGCTTTCCCGTGCTGATCACCCAGCACATGCCGCCGACCTTCACCACGATTCTCGCCGAGCATCTGGCGCGCTCGAGCCATCGGCCGGCCCACGAAGCCGTCGACGGCGAGATCGTCAAGGCCGGCCGGATCTATCTCGCGCCGGGCGGCCGCCACATGCGGGTCGCGCGCCACGGCGCGGATGCGGTGATCGCGCTCGACGACGGGCCGCCGGTCAATTTCTGCAAGCCCGCGGTCGATCCGTTGTTCACTTCGGCCATCGATGTCTGGCAGGGCGGCGTTCTGGCCGTGGTGCTCACCGGCATGGGCTCGGACGGCATGCGCGGCGGCAAGGAGATCGTCGCGGCCGGCGGCAGCGTGATTGCCCAGGACGAAGCTTCCAGCGTGGTGTGGGGAATGCCCGGTGCCGCGGCCAATGCCGGCATTTGCGCGGCGATTCTGCCGCTCGACCAGATCGCTTCGAAACTGGTTCGGTTGTTTTCGGGAGATCGTTCGTGACACCTATGGACTACGAGTTCCTGCGTAAGTTTCTGAAGGAGCGTTCCGGTCTCGACCTGTCTTCCGACAAGCAATATCTGGTTGAGAGCCGATTGATCCCGCTGGCGCGCGCGCCGGCCTGCCCGGCATCACCGAACTGGTCCAGAAAATAAAGGGTCGGATCCGACCCGCTGACGGCGGAGGTGGTCGAGGCGATGACCACCAACGAGACGTTCTTCTTTCGCGACAAGGTTCCGTTCGATCATCTGCGCGAGGCGGTGATCCCGGAATTGTTGAAGGCGCGTGCGAGCCGACGTTCGCTGCGGATCTGGTGTGCGGCTTCCTCCACCGGCCAGGAGCCCTATTCGATCGCGATGTGCCTGAAGGAAATCGGACCGGCGCTGGCGGGCTGGCGGGTGGAAATTCTTGCCACCGATCTGTCGCAGGCCGTGCTGGAAAAATCCAGAGCCGGCATCTTCAGCCAGTTCGAGGTGCAGCGCGGGCTGCCGATTCAGATGCTGGTCAAATATTTCACGCAGGTTGGCGAGCTATGGCAGCTCAACGCCGATATCCGCGCCATGGTCCAGCACCGGCAACTCAATCTGCTGCAGGATTTTTCTCACCTCGGAACCTTCGACGTGATCTTCTGCCGCAACGTCCTGATCTATTTCGACCAGGATGCCAAGATCGGAATCTTCGAACGGCTGGCCAGGATGCTCGAACCCGACGGCGTGTTGGCGCTGGGTGCCGCCGAATCCGTGGTCGGGATATCGGACGCCTTCAAGCCCTATCCGGATCGGCGCGGGCTCTACCGGCCGAACGCCGCCCGCACCGGTCGCAGCGGCGTGGCGACGCTGATGCCGCCGGCGTTGAAGGTGGCGGGTTCGGCGGCGCGCTGAAGATCCGCTCAAAGGATCGCGTGCGGCAGAAATCGCGAGCCATTGCCGGTGATCGGATTTGCGTCTTCGCGGATCGATAGCCCGCAAGGGACGTGATCGACCAGCCAGCTTCCCAGCACCGGATATTGGCCGGCAAACTCCGGCAGCGGCGCCAGCGCCTGGCGAATGAAGCCCTCCGCGCCATACGGCCCCGGCTGTTCGACCAGCGCAACGCCTTCGCTGACCAGCGTGACATTGGCGCCTTCGCGGGAAAACAGCGGCTTGCGTACGAAGCAGGCACCGAGCCGCCGCGTCTGCGGATCGTCCTCGAAATAGGCCGGCAAAAGGTTGGGATGTCCCGGAAACATCTCCCAGAGCAGCGGCAGGATGCCCTTGTTGGAAAGGATGGCCTTCCATGGCGGCTCGATCCACCGTGTCGGCGCCGTGGCGAGCCGTCGCCGAACGCATCGTGAAACATCCATTCCCAGGGATAGAGCTTGAACGCCAGCCCGATCGGCCGATCGTCGGGATCGACGAAGTTGCCGTCATCGCGCCAGCCGACATGTGCGATGTCGATCAGGGTGGTGCGAAGTCCGGCCTGCCGCGCGGTGTCCTCCAGATAGGCCAGCGTCACGGCATCTTCGGCATTTTCGGTTGGTCCCGCGAGATGAAGTGGGTTTGCCGGCCGAGTTTTTTCCAGGCGCCGATCAGGCTTTCATGGATCGAGTTGAACTGGTCGGCATCTCCGGGGGATGATGCGCCGCGCCATCGCCTGCTCGAGCCATGTCCACTGAAATACCGCCGCCTCGAACAGCGAGGTCGGCGTATCCGCGTTGTATTCCAGCAATTTCGCCGGACCGCGGCCGTCAAAGCTGAGGTCGAGCCGGCCGTAGAGGCTGGCTTCATCGCGGCGCCAGCTGTCGCGGATCAGCGGCCAGAACGCTTCGGGCAGCTTCAATCGGCGCAGACAGCGTTCGTCGTCGACCGCGCGGGCGACCAGTTCGAGGCACAGCGCGTCGATTTCCCCCGATGGCGCCTCGATCCGGCCTTCGATCTCCTGCAGCGTGAAAGCGTAGCAGGCGCGTTCGTCCCAGTAGCGCTGGCCATCGATGGTATGAAAATCGAACCCGGCCCGCTCGGCGGTGCTGCGCCAGTCGTCGCGTTCGGAACAGGCGAGGCGCTGCATTCGGGCGGCCGCTAGCTAGCCGCCGCCATGGGCGTGGCCGTGGAAGCGGCGCGGGGCGCCGCCGAATCCGCCATAGCTGACGCGGCAACTCTCGATCAGCCGGCCGTCCGGGCCGCGCGCGAGCTCTGAAACCAGTCCGGGGCCGCAGCCGCTGCGCCGCATGAATCCCATCGATACGGCGCCGGCGGCCGCCGTGCCCATCATGGTCAAAACCACACGGCGAGAACGTTTCATGTCGCGGCCCCCAAGCGCTTCAAGAAATCAGCTTGGACATTCAGGCATGCGCGCCGCGGCCGGGCAAGCAAAAGCCGGACATTTCACGGCTTCGTGCGGCGGGATCCGGCGACACGCTCGCGCGGTTATTCGGTCGCGCGGTTCGGCCGTTCGCTCCCCAAACAAAAACCCCGCCATTTGCGGCGGGGTCCAGTCTGGGAGGAGCGAGCTGCACAGAGCTCGCCGATGAAATCGGGTCAGGCGGGAATGCGCTCTTCGACTTCGTGCGGCTCGCGCAGCACATAGCCGCGGCCCCAGACGGTCTCGATGAAGTTGCGGCCTTCGGAGGCGTTGGCGAGCTTCTTGCGCAGCTTGCAGATGAAGACGTCGATGATCTTCAGTTCCGGCTCGTCCATGCCGCCATAGAGATGGTTGAGGAACATTTCCTTGGTCAGGGTGGTGCCCTTGCGCAGGCGAGAGCAGCTCCAGCATCTGGTATTCCTTGCCGGTCAGATGCACGCGCTGGCCTCCGACCTCGACCGTCTTGGTGTCGAGATTGACCACGAGATCGCCGGTCTGGATCACCGACTGGGCGTGGCCCTTGGAGCGGCGCACGATCGCGTGGATGCGCGCGACCAGTTCGTCCTTGTGGAAGGGCTTGGTCATGTAGTCGTCGGCGCCGACGCCGAGACCCTTGACCTTGTCCTCGATGCCGGCGAGGCCGGAGAGGATCAGAATGGGTGTCTTGATCTTCGAGACCCGCAAGCTGCTTGAGCACGTCGTAGCCGGACATGTCGGGCAGATTGAGATCGAGCAGGATAATGTCGTAATCGTAAAGTTTGCCGAGATCGACGCCTTCTTCGCCGAGGTCCGTCGTATAGACGTTGAAACTCTCGGACTTGAGCATCAACTCGATCGACTGCGCGATGGCGCTGTCATCTTCAATCAGCAATACGCGCATGCCAGTCCCCTATAATCGCCGCTCCGGGCGTCAGGTCGGCCGCACTTGCGGCACTCGAAAACGCCTTTGAACAACTGATTCGGATCCTGACGACATATGGTTAACAAAATCTGATTCTGGTCCGCAAGCTCTATCCGTGCAATTTTTGTCGAATCGCCCTAAGATATTGCGTCGAAGCAGTTTTTTGTACCCGTCTCCGTTCAAGTTCCACATTAAGAGGCGGGTCTAACCGACTCTCGCGACTCGCACCTTCGTTCTGACGGTCGAGCGTCCTCAGTCACCAAAGACAGTGACGTAATGATTAACGATGCGGGTAAACACCAAGTTAAGGGCGCGGGCCGCAAAGCGCGGAAACTTAAGGTTTTCGCAATGAAGGCGCTCGCCGAGCAGATCGGCGACATCGACGGCGTCAATATTTATGGCCGCGTGGTCGGCGTGCGCGGCCTGATGGTCGAGATCGCCGGCCCGATTCACGCGATGTCGGTCGGCGCCCGCATCGTGATCGAGACCGGCGGAACCGCTTCATCCCCTGCGAGGTGATCGGCTTTTCCGGCAACAATGCCGTGGTGATGCCGTTCGCCGGCCTCGAAGGGGTGCGGCGCGGCTGCCGGGCCGTGATCGCCAACGCCGCCGGCCAGGTGCGGCCGTCGCCGGCGCTGGCTCGGCCGCGTCGTCAACGCCATGGGCGAGCCGATCGACGGCAAGGGGCCGCTGGCCGCAGGGCGCCGTCGCCGATGCCCTATCGCAACTCGCCGCCGCCGGCGCATGCGCGCAAGCGGGTCGGCGCGCCGCTCGATCTCGGCGTGCGCGCGCTCAATACCTTTCTGACCTGCTGCCGCGGCCAGCGGCTCGGCATCTTCGCCGGCTCCGGCGTCGGCAAGTCGGTGCTGCTGTCGATGCTGGCGCGCAACGTCGACGCCGACATCACGGTGATCGGCCTGGTCGGCGAACGCGGCCGCGAGGTGCAGGAATTCATCCAGGACGACCTCGGCGAAGAGGGCCTGGCGCGCTCGGTGGTGGTGGTGGCGACCTCGGACGAGCCGGCGCTGATGCGCCGCCAGGCGGCCTACCTGACGCTGGCGATCGCCGAATATTTCCGCGACGAGGACAAGGACGTGCTGTGCCTGATGGATTCGGTGACGCGCTTCGCCATGGCGCAGCGCGAGATCGGCCTGTCGGCCGGCGAGCCGCCGACCGCCAAGGGCTATACGCCGACCGTGTTCACCGAATTGCCGAAGCTGCTGGAGCGCGCCGGCCCCGGCATCGGCGACGGCACCATCACCGGCATCTTCACGGTGCTGGTCGACGGCGACGACCACAACGAGCCGATCGCCGACGCGGTGCGCGGCATTCTCGACGGCCACATCGTGATGGAGCGCGCGATCGCCGAGCGCGGCCGCTTCCCGGCCATCAACATGCTGCAAATCGGTGTCGCGCACCATGCCGACGTGCGGCCGACCCGGCCTATCTGCCGGTCATCACGCGCGGGCGCGCCAGGTGATGGCGACCTATGCCGACATGGAGGAGCTGATCCGGCTCGGCGCCTATCGCGCCGGGTCGAGCGCCGAGGTCGACGAGGCGATCCGGCTGCATGAGCCGCTGGAGGGCTTTCTGCGCCAGGCCAAGGACGAGGTGGCCAGCCTCAAGGACGGTTACCGGCGGCTTGAGCAAATCCTCGGGAGTTTGGAAACGGAACGCTAACTTTGTCAGGCCATGATCCGCGCCACACAAGTCGTGATGCCGGCTGGGCCCCTTCGGGCGAAGCCGGTCCTGTCCCGCGTTGCAGATTGGGACTTCTGGGGAGTACGAGTCGATGAAGTCACGTGAAACGCTGATCCGCCTGAAGAAGTTTCAGGTCGATGAGAAGCGCCGAAGGGTCGCCCAGATCGAAGGCATGATCGCCGATTTCCAGCGCATGTCCGTCGACCTGGAGCGCGAAATCCATAGTGAGCAGGAGCGCGCCGGGATCAACGATCCCTCGCATTTCGCCTATCCGACCTATGCCAAGGCCGCGATCCAGCGGCGGGAAAACCTGACCCGGTCCGCCGACGAACTGCGCATTCAGCTGGAAGACGCCAAGAGCCTGCTGACCGAAGCGTTCGAGGAACTCAAGAAGGTCGAACTGCTGGACGAGCGCGACCAGGCGCGCGAGCGCGCCGAAGAAAACGCCCGCGAGCAGGCCGATCTCGACAGTATCGGCCTGATGCGCAGCCGCATCGGGGCGGTTGCCTGACGCCTTCGACCCGCTGCCTCGACATCATTGAAAACCGGGCCGCAAGGTCCGGTTTTTTTGCATCAACGGATGCCGGCCATCGGAAACGTGGCGGGCCGGCGCGACGCAGCTATGATACGCCCAGCGCCGGACCGCCGCGCGCCAGATGCGAACAGGATATTGCGATGACCTCCTCCGATAGTGCCGCAAGCGCCGGTTCCCGCGAATTGTCGCGGCTGCCGACCGAAGCCCTGCGCCAGTTCCGGGATCGCGAGCGGACCCGGTACCAGGCGATCAAGGCCCGCGCCACGCCGTTCAATCTGGCGCGCGGCAAGCCCGCGACCGAACAGGTGGCGCTTGCCGACCGGTTGCTGACCGCGCTCGCCACGGCGGAGCAATGCTGGGCCGAAGACGGCAATGACTGCCGGAATTATTACGGCAGCCCGCAGGGACTGATCGAAGCCCGCCGGCTGTTTGCGCCGATGCTCGGCGCGCCGCCGCAACAGGTGCTGGTCGCCAACAATTCCAGCCTGGCGCTGATGCACGACGCGATCGTCTATGCCCTGCTGACCGGGGCGCATGACGGCGCCACGCCATGGCGCGATCAGCACCGCCCGGTCCGCTTTCTGTGTCCTTCGCCCGGCTACGACCGCCATTTCCAGCTCTGCGAGCAATACGGGATCGAGATGATCCCGGTGTCGATGACCGGGGCCGGGCCGGACATGGATGAGACCGAGCGGCTGGCGGCCGACCCGGCGGTCAAGGGCATGTGGTGCGTCCCGATGTACAGCAACCCGACGGCGGAGACCTATTCGTCCGAGACCGTCGCCCGGCTGGCCCGGATGGCCGCCGCCGCCGACTTCCGGCTGTTCTGGGACAATGCCTATGCGGTTCATCACCTGACGGATGTGCCCGATCGGCTCGACAATATCCTTGAAGCCTGCGCCGCCGCCGGCAATCCCGACCGGGTGCTGGTGTTCGGCTCGACCTCGAAGATCACTTTCGCGCAGGCCGGCCTCGGCATGTTCGCAGCATCGGCCGCCAACATGCGGTGGTTCGTCTCGCGCCTGTCGACGCGCACCATCGGGCCCGACAAGCTCAACCAGATGCGCCATGTCCGGGTGCTGCGTGACCATGCCGGGATCGCCGCGCATATGGAGCAGCATCGCCGCCTGCTCGCGCCGAAATTCGCGGCGGTGCAGCAGGTGTTGGAGACCCGGCTTGGCGGCACCGGGGTGGCGACCTGGACCCGGCCGCGCGGCGGCTATTTCGTCAGCCTTGACGTGCGCGACAGCTGCGCCCAGCGCGTGGTGGCGCTGGCCAGGGAAGCCGGCATCGAGATGGTTCCGGCGGGCCGCACCTTTCCCTATGGCCGTGATCCGCATGACCGCAATATCAGGATCGCCCCCTCGTTTCCGCCGGCGGACGAGGTCCGAGCGGCGGTCGACGCGCTTGCCACCTGCGTCCTCGTCGCCACCACCGAACGCTTGCTCGCCGAGCGCGGCATCAATGCGTGATGGCTCGACCTGGTCAGGGTCGTCTCTCGAACCAAAACTTCCTACCCGGGCCGAAAGATCCGGGCTCGAAGGTCTTGGATGTCCACAGGCCGGTCGCCCGCGACGGTCCGGCGACGTGGTGGACCGGTTTGCCGCAAGGTATGATACGACAGCTGCAGACCGCCGCTCCGGTGTGTACAAAAGCGATGGGCATCGCGATTGGGGACCCTGAATGCTGACGCCAGCTGAGCTGGTCTGGCTGCTTGCCGCCGTTGCGAAGGGGGATGAGGCCGCCTTTGAGCGGCTTTACGCCGCCACGCGGGCGAAACTCTTTGGCGTGGTGCTGCGTATCTTGCGGCGACAGGAACTCGCGGAAGAGGTGATTCAGGAAGCCTACGTCAAGATCTGGAAAAGCGCGGGGCAGTTCAATCCCGGCCTGTCGTCGCCGATTACGTGGATGGCATCGATCGCCCGGAACCGGGCCATCGACGTCATGCGCAAGAAGAGCGAAGTCTCGATCGAAGAGGAGCCGACGGCGATGGAAATCGCCGCCGACACGCCCGATCCGCTGGCGCGCCGGGAGATGACGGAAGAGTTGAAGCGACTGCTGGAATGCGTCGGACGTCTGGAGCCGGAACGGCAGAAGCTGGTGCTGCTGGCCTATTACAACGGCTGGAGCCGCGAGCAGCTGGCGGCGAAGTTCGAGACGCCGGTGAATACGGTGAAGACCTGGCTGCGCCGCAGCATGATGGATATCCGGGAGTGCCTTGGACTTTAGATGATGGCCTATAGCGAAGACCATATCGCGCTCGCCGCGGAATATGCCCTCGGCACGCTCGATGCCGACGAGCGGGCGCAGGTCGAGGCCATGATGTCGATCGACACGGAATTCACGGCGATGGTCGAGGCGTGGGAGCAGAAGCTCGGTGTCCTGAACCAGATGGTCGGATCGGTCGAGCCGCGGCCCGAGGTCTGGGACAGGATCCGGACCGCAGTCGGACTTTCCGAACCGCAGGCGCCGCTGGTACTTGCCGCAGGCTCCGCCGCCGCCGGTTCCGCGAGGCCGGCAGCCACCGCCGGCGATGACCGACAGTTCCAACGTCATCCGGCTGTCGGCGCAACGCGCGGCGCTGGCGCAGTGTCGCGGCCTTGACGTCGCGCGATCGCAGCCGCGCTGGTCGCCATGATCGCGGTTCAGGCCTATCAGCCGGATCTGCTTCCGGCAGGTCTCCGTCCCAAGGCCGCGGACGCAGATCGTCGAGGCGAAGGCGCCGGCGGCTCCGGCGCCGTCGTCCGCCCAATATGTCGCCGTGCTGCAGAAGGATGGCGGCTCGCCGGCCTTCATTCTCACGGTTGACGGGGCGACCAAGAACTTCACGGTTCGCAAGGTCGGCGCCGCCGCCGAACCCGGCAAGAGTTTCGAGCTGTGGCTGATCTCGGACAAGCTGCAGCGGCCGCGCTCGCTGGGCGTGATCGGCGGCAGCGACTTCACCGCGCGGCCGGTGCTGGCGTCCTACGATACCGACACCATCAACGCCGCGACCTATGCGGTGACGGTCGAGCAGGCCGGCGGATCGCCCGACGGCAAGCCGACATCGGCGCCGGTGTTTGCCGGCAAGCTGATCGAGACCGTGCCGCCGTCGGCTGCGCCCGGCCCGCATAGACGACAACGCTGCCTGATGCAGCCAAAAGAAAACGCCCGTGGGGAGCGGGCGTTTTCGGTCGTCTCAGTCAACTTGGGGGTAGTTGGGTCTTCTACATACTCACGTGGCGACTTTGGGGGGCTGCTAAAGAGCCGCGTGAATTCACAAAATCATTAGCGCACCACCGAGGTGTTCGAACTGGTGATCGTCACGGGCTTGCCGGCCTTGATGACGCGCGCGGTCTGGTAGCTGTCGTCCGGATAGCTGCGCGCCGAGATGCCGAAGCCCGCCACCGCGATGCCAGCAACCAGGGCGACCACCACGATCTTGAGGTGGGTCATGCGATCTGCGCTGTAGATCGAATGGTTCATGAAAGCCTCCTGCCGTGTCCCTGGCCTTTGCGGATTTGTCTGTCCGCATTCGCCGGCGGGTTCAACACCGCATGGCAGGAAACGTAGGGATTCGCCTTCCGGTTCCTAAGGGGCGATCACAAGGCAGTGATCAGACTTGAATTCCCGCGAGCAGAGCGCTCTCCCAAGGCAATCAAATTTGAATATAGCTTAATTTTTACAATGGGTTGCTCGCCTATGGCGTGGCGACCTGCCGAGTCCGGCCCGATCGACGCCAGGCCGACAAAACGTTTGCCTGTGACCGAAAAGCCCCGGCCAGCTGCATCCGGCCTAGACGCTGCCGACCGTCTTGAGCCGGGCGCGGGGATGGATTTCCGCCTGCGAAAGCACGGTGGTTTGCGACCTGAAGCGCTCGACCAACGAACGCACGAACGGCCGGATCGCTGCCGAGGTCACCAGCACCGGCGCTTCGCCCTCGCGGGCCGCCTGTTCGAACCGTTCGCGCACCACGGTCATGAATTCGGACAGTTTCGAAGGCTGCATCGCCAGGCTGCGTTCCTCGCCCTGGCCGATCAGCGATTCGGCGAACGACTGCTCCCATTTCGCCGACAGCGCGATCAGCGGCAGGTAGCCGTTGCCGGTGGTGTTCTGCGCGCAGATCTGCCGCGCCAGCCGCGCGCGGACGTGCTCGACCATGGTGGCCGGGTTGCGCGAAAACGCCAGCGCGTCGGCGATGCCTTCGAGAATGGTCGACAGATCGCGGATCGAGATGCGCTCGGCCAGCAACAGCTGCAGCACGCGCTGGATGCCCGAGATGGTGACCAGGCTCGGCACGATGTCCTTGATCAGTTCGCCCTGCTCCTTGGGCAGGTCCTTGAGCAGCTTCTGCACCTCGCCATAGGACAACAGGTCCGACATGTTGTTCTTGAGCAGCTCGGTGAGATGGGTCGAAAGCACGGTCGCGGCGTCGACCACGGTATAGCCCTTCAGCGAGGCTTCCTCCTTCAGGCTGGCGTCGACCCATGTCGCCGGCAGCCCGAAAGTCGGCTCGATGGTGTGAATGCCGGGCACGCCGACCTGGCCTCCGGCGGGGTCCATGACCATGAACTGGTTCGGCCAGATCCGGCCGGTGCCGGCATCGACTTCCTTGATCTTGATGATGTAGGTGTTGGCCTCCAGCTGCACATTGTCGAGAATGCGCACCGCCGGCATCACAAAGCCCATCTCGACCGCGAGCGAACGGCGCAGCGCCTTGATCTGCTCGGTCAGCCGGTCGGTGCCGTCAGGGCCGTTCACCAGCGGCAGCAGCGCATAGCCGAGTTCGATCTTGAGGTCGTCGATCTTCAGCGCGGTGGCGATCGGCTCTTCGGCCGCGGCACTTGCCGCCGCGGCTGCGGCCGGAGCGGCGGCCGCGACGGCCTCGGCGGCCTTGGTGGCGCGATTGCGCTTTTGCGCGGTGAACGCCAGCGCCGCCGCCCCGCTGCCCAGCAGCAGGAACGGCAGCATCGGAATGCCGGGCAGCATCGCCAGCACCAGCATCACGCCGGCCGACATGCCGAGCGCCTGCGGATAGCCGGACAGCTGCTTCATCAGCGCCTTGTCGGCGGCGCCGCTGACGCCGGCCTTGGAGACCAGCAGACCCGCCGCGGTGGAGACGATCAGCGCCGGCACCTGGGTGACCAGGCCGTCGCCGACGGTCAGCAGCGTATAGCTGCGCGCCGCCTCGCCGAAGCCGAGGCCCTGCTGGGCCACGCCGATGATGATGCCGCCGATGATGTTGATGAAGACGACCAGGAGGCCGGCGACGGCGTCGCCGCGGACGAATTTCGAGGCGCCGTCCATGGCGCCGAAGAAGCCGCTTTCGTCCTCCAGCGCCTTGCGGCGCTCCTTGGCGACTTTCTCGTCGATCAGCCCGGCGGAGAGATCGGCATCGATCGCCATCTGCTTGCCCGGCATGGCGTCGAGATGGAAGCGCGCCGCGACTTCCGCGATGCGCCCCGAACCCTTGGTGATGACGACGAAATTGACGATCACCAGGATCGCGAAAACGATGATTCCGATGACGAAATTGCCGCCCATCACGAAATTGCCGAACGCCTCGATGACGTGGCCGGCGGCGGCGCGTGCCCTCATGGCCGTGCGACAGGATCAGCCGCGTCGAAGCCAGGTTGAGCGACAGCCGCAGCATGGTCGAGATCAGCAGGATGGTCGGGAACGACGAGAATTCCAGCGGCGCCTGGATGAACAGCGACGTCATCAGGATCAGGATCGACAGCGTGATCGAGATCGCCAGAAACAGGTCGAGCACGATCGAGGGCAGCGGCAGGATCAGCACCACCAGGATGGTGAGGATGCCGAACGCCAGCGCCGAGATCGCCGCGCTTGAGGATGTTGCCGATTTCGCCGAGACTGGGAATTCCGGTCCTCGGCGCCGCCGCGCCCTGACCTGCCGTGACGTCGACCATCGTTGCTGCTTCCCCCCGCTTATGCCGTTCGCGGGCGCCAAACGTCTGCACGGCGGCCGAAGGACCGCCGTTTCGAAAGTGAGGCACCGCACTGGCGTCCACGGGAAGTCCCCCGTCTTACGCGACCGACGACACTCGACTTCACCCGGCAATTTTTGCCCGGTTTATGGTTAGGAAAGTGTTAACGGCGCGCGCGCCTGCCGTGCCGGCGCCGGCGCGTCCGCGCCAAGCGCGGCCCATGACAGTCCGCGAACCTCGGAAGTGCCGTTGCATATCGGGGAGCGTGGGCGGCGTGCCAATCGCCCTCCACGGCGGCGGTGGAATTCAGGCGAGCTTCATTTCGGTCAAATATCGGATCACGCCGCGGGACCGCTCGGGGAGGCCTTGCTCGATGGCCGGCCGGAGCGCTTTTTCAGCCGGCCCGCGGTCGCATGGCCTTTCGCAACGGCGGTTGCCGGATCAAATGGCTGTTCAATCGTGATGGTCTGGCAATCGAACTGCGCCGAGACGCGCTCGGCGCTGGCGGCGACCGCGGCGTCGATTTGGGATCCCGGCAGGTGCGCGACGATCAGATTGGCAATGCAGAGGCGCTTGCGGATGCGCAGGTCGCGCTCGACCCGGTAGCTGAACAGCGCATGGACGATACCGCGGCTGTCGCGGATGGCGATCAGGCCGGCTTGCTCCGAACCGGTCCGGCATCGCCGGCGCACGAAACCCAGCCATTTTTCCAGCGAGATACTGGCGTCGTGCAGGTAGACCAGCGGGTAGGCCGCGCTGGCGTGCTGCCGGTCGATCGGAAGTGCCTGAAATTGCTCGTCCATTGCCAAATTCCCGATGATTGCTGAAATTGGCGCAGAGCGGCTGTCGCCGGCATTGATCTGGCGCAACGCGCCGATCTTTGATCCACGTCAAATGACTTCAATTTATGCAATGATCGAACCCAGGCTGGAGCCGCCATGACATCCGCCGAGCCACTGGTAAATTCCTGCATCGGGCCGGCAAAGTGCGACGGCAAGCCCGAATGCGGCAGCAATGACTGCCGCGATTGCAAGGTCCGGCAATTCAGCGTGTGCGGAGCGCTGGCGCCGGACGAACTGGATGAGCTGGACCGCATCAGCCAGGTCAAGAACTTCCCGGCCAGGACCATCCTGTTCGATCAGGGCGCGCCGGCGGCCAGCGTGTTCAACGTCACCGAGGGCATCGTGCGGCTGTATAAATCCTTGCCGGACGGGCGCCGGCAGATCGTGGGCTTCGCGCTGCCCGGGGATTTCCTCGGCCTGGCGCTGATGGATCGATACGGGGTGGCGGCGGAAGCCGTCACCCCGGTCAGGGCGTGCCGGTTCGCGCGCCCGGCGTTTCTCGCCTATGTCGACGACAAGCCGCATCTGTTGCGGCGCCTGCATGAATTCACCGGCCACGAACTGAGCCTGGCGCAGGATCAGATGCTGCTCCTGGGGCGACGAACCGCGGCGGAGAAGGTCGCAGCCTTCCTGCTCAATCTGCAGACGCGCTACAGCCGGATCGGCACGCCTTCGGTCACGGTGCCGCTGCCGATGAGCCGGCAGGATATCGCCGACTATCTCGGTCTCACCATCGAGACGATCAGCCGCACCCTGACCAGGCTCGCCAGGGAAAAGATCATCGTCATCGTGCCCGACGGGGTGAGGCTGCTGCACCCCGAGCGCCTGGATCAGCTCGCCGCGGCGTGACCGGCGAAAACGGTCTTGATCCGGAGCGCCGACAGCCCCGCCGCGCTGAAGATCTCTCCAGGCTCCGGGGTTGCCGCGCCTTAAGGGGGCATCTGTCCGGAATTCTGCCGGACTTCGGCGGTGCCCAGCGCGGCTTCGGTCGCGGGCTTGCCGGCGAAATAGAAGTTGCCCGCGATCGCCGACGACGACACCCAGGGCAATTGCCGGCCGTGGGTGGCCTCGTCCACCGCCAGCCCGACGTCGTTGAAGGTCCTGAACAGCCCCGAACCGGGCCGCTGCATCGCGGCGACCAGCGCGCGGGTATAGGGACTGTGCCCGTCGGCGCCGTCCAGCGACACGCTGCGCGGCTGGGTCGCAAACGAGATCAGGGTTCCGACCGGCGCCGCCATCTGCGCCAGGCCGCCGGCGGTCGAGCGCACGCCGCGATCCCTGAACGGGTTGTCGCGGCAGGCGTCGAGCAGCACCAGTTTGATGCCGGTGCCGGATTTTTCCAGCAGGTCGAGGATTTCAGAAGTGCCGACCATCTGCGCGAACACATCGGCTTCGTCGCGCGGGTTGGCGTCGACCGGAACCAGATAATCGAGGCCGTGGGTCTCCACGCCGTGGCCGGCATAGTAGATCAGCGCGACGTCGGCCCCGCTCAGCTCGCTGGCGAATTCCTGCAGGACGTCGTCGAACCCGGCCTTGTCGAGGTCGAGCCGGGCGTCGCCGCCGACCACGACAAAGCCGAGCGACGACAGCGTATCCGACATCAGCCGGGCGTCGGCGGCGGAATTCGGCAGCGCCGGGGCGGCGCGGTAGCCCGAATTGCCGATCACCAGCGCCACCCGCTTCTCCGCCTGCGCCGCCGAGCCGCCGCCGGCCCACAGCAAGAATGCCGCGCACATCAATCGCGACACGATGCCGAGGTGACCCGTCATGACCACGCTTCCCGCCGCGGAACAATTCCCGCTGCAGGTTTGGTGTCGACGGCGCGGCGACAGGTTCGACGCCGCCGGCATCCGGCCTGGTGGTTGAGGCAAATGCGACGACCGGCGGGCGGGCAGGCGATACGGGCGCGGAAGCAGACCGGGGCCGTTTGCCGATAAATCGAGATCAGTGCGGCTGGAGCGATGTCCGCTCCCCGGCGTTTTGCGGACCCAAACCGGACATTGCCTCAGGTCCGATAAGTGCCTTGCAACGAACTCATGCACCCCAGCGATCAGAAGCCTCCGCTCACTCGGGCACGACAGCTTTCGCATTGTCGTCGAAAAAAAGTGCCGGCACGTCGAACTTGCTGGTCTGCAGATCATATCTGCAGCGCCAGTTGTGCACCACGCTGGTCTGAATGGGTGTGCGCCCCTTGATGTCGGCTTCCCCCCACAGAGTGATCAGAAGATAGCGGTTCGCCGGCCAATCGACGCCGAGCGAGCGATAGTTCTCTTCAATTCCCTCCAGTAGACCAGAGTTTATGTGATACTCCGGCTCCTTCTTGATCTTTCGCCAATCGGGACCAGTCTTCATGTAGGCCCACGCCAGGTCGCCGAGCGGTTTCTTGCTCGCGGGAACGAAGCCATGCGGATCGAGGCGGTACAGATAGAACGTCGATGCGCCCGAGCCGAGCTTTTGACCGCGGACAATCCATTTTAGATTGTTGGTGAAGAGAAATCCGGCGGGATAGCCGGCTGGCTTCGGATCAAGCAGCTTGAATGTGCCCTGCCAACGCACCCAGAACTGAAATTTCCAATCGTCGGTATCCTTGTTCACATATTGCTCGATCGTTATCGCGCCATCCGGCGATCTCATGGTGTATTTCTCTTCGATCTTGTAACCCGCGGGTGGTCCCGCCGGCTGCGCGGCGGCCGCCCCGCCGCAGACGCCGATACTGCAGGCAATGAGCAGTCGGATCCAAGATGTCCTGCCCTTCATTGTCTGGCTCCTTTGATCGGGTCATGCGATTCGTTGCGCGTTTCCCGATCGAGTTCATTGGGTCGGTGACTTCGTTTCCTGCCAGCAGCCGTCGCATGGGCTGCGCTGTTTGCCCCGGCTGCACTGAACCTGTCCGGCCTCTGAAAGCACAAAAAGCGGGTACCTCCGGAAGAACCGTGAGGAAGCAATGCGCGATGAAGGCCCTGAAAGCATCGATCCGTGTTGCGGTCGCCGCGCTCGCCCAGAGCCTGGCGCGCGAGTTGTTCGTTTCGGCGTGAAGGTCAAATGGCTCGGTTTCAACCGGACGCTACAGAGCGGCTTCAACCAAGCGCGGCTTCAATGGCGGCCTTGACTCGCTCTGGTAATGGAACAGAATATCGAGGTCTGCGTATTGGCTTATGAACGGCGGGGCAAGGGGCCAGACAAATTTATGAGCATTCTCGGGAAACAGCATGGGTTCCTGGTTCCGATCCATGCGGACAACGCCAATTCAAAAGACTGGCTCGTCCTGCTGGAGGCGGCGACCATTGTCGGTCAGCAACGCGACAAACTGAGAGTTGCGCTGACGACCAAGGAGCGGAAGCTCGTCAAGAAGCGAAGGCTGTTCCGCGCGCCCGAATATTTCCTGGTCATCGACGGATACGATCCTCGAATACACGCGATTTATTTTTGTCCGCAACTTTACAGGAAAAATGAGGACGGTGAACTCGTCGCCTTGAGCGGACCGGAAATCGGACGGTTGATGGCACAGGCGCTCGAGGGCGGGGCGATCGAGAAACCGCCATGGTACGAACCTCTCGACAGCGCGCCCGAGGAGCCCGTCATCAGTGCAAGCCCCGGAATGGAGCTTGACAGCCTGGTCGTCGATACCCCGAGGTTGCAGGAAAACAGACCTGCAGCGTTGGTATCAGTTGCCGTCGCCGACCGGAAAAACGCCAAAACCTGAGGCGCTCTGCCGGCCCATTCCTGACGTCCGCCCCCGCGTGGGCTTTCCGTGGTCGCAGGTCAAAGCGCAAAAGTCCTATGAACACCCTTCCACGAGAACGAGTTTGCTCGTTGTCGTCTTGTGGCGCAGGCGGAAAAGGTCCTGACAATCTGGATCGTTCAGAAAAGCCATTGCATTTTCTCGCGCAGGAAACTCGATTACGACCAGCCGCTCCGGACTCCAGTCGCCCTCCATTGTAGTCGGCACGACGCCCTGAACGATGTATTTTCCAAAGTGTTTCCCGATGAACGCCGGAATACCCGCGATGTATGGTTTGAACCCCGCGAAATCGTGAACGGTTAGGTCAAGAACCAAGTAGGCCTTCATTATTCAAGGCTCCAGTTCGAACCAGACAACCAGAGCCGCAATGTCTCCCGTCCACCCAATAGCGTCAATCCCGCCCCCGCTGTCAGGAAGCCTGACGACGTGAGACGCTCGCGGTCGGTTCGGATCGAAAATTTCCCAATGTTGTTTCCGCTATCCCGCTCGTCTCGGACCTGCGAGTTGATGTGCGTTTTCCGAATGGGTGTGAGTTGAAGCTCCCGAACCGGAGCCTCGAATCATGAGATATGACCTCACGGAGGTTGAGCGGATTGCCGTCAGGCCTTGTCTGCCGCACCAGCCCGAGGCGTGCCGGAGGTCAACGATCGACGTGAGAACGCCATTTTCCGGGTACGGCGCAGCCGGGCGCGAATTGCGGCGCTCTCACGCCACGTGGGGCCGCCATGCGACGACGCCTTCGGTCCGCGCCCGCACTGCCGGCGAGGCCAGGCAAGTGGCGACAGCCTCATATCCCGGCGCGCCGGGATATGGAGCGACGCGGCTCGGAGGGCTGTGATTGGCGGGACAGAGGATGATCGCTTCTTCGGCGCCGACCGCGGCGAGGTCCAAAATCGCGCAGGAACGCGTCAGCAGGAAAAGCGGCCGCTGGCCGGGTCCGCGGCGCCGCAGATGGGCGATCACGGCTTGCTGGGCGGCTTGCTCCAACCCCTGTTCCACCATGTCGACGACCACGACGGACGCGCCATCGGATTCCAGTCCGGCGAGCAGGGCAATGAGGGCCTCAGAGGCAGCCGCGCCGTCTTCGACGAGCCAGGCCAGGGCCCGCTCGACCCTGGACTTCAGTGCGGGGTCGGCCTCCAGTTGCGCCCGAGCCGCGGCGCCGCCCTGTTCCAGCCGATCGAGGCCCAGAAAGGCGGCGTTGGGCAGGGTCTCCGCCAGGCGCCTGGCCAGTCGTGTTTTGCCGCTCCCCAACGGACCGATGATATAATTCAGCGGCCTGATGTCGCTCAGTTCGAAACGTTCGCCGCCCCAGGGCCAGGGCAGAGCGAAGGCGACGCTCATCCCGGCAGTCGGTGCGAGCAGGCGCACCGGTTCTGAAGCTGTCGGGGACTCGCCCTGCGAGAGACTGGCCCGAAGCTCGCGAACTTTCCCGACAGCGCCTTCCAACTGGCGGATTCGGCTTTCCAGGGTTGCCTGGTGCGCGGCCATGGCCGGCTCCAGGCCTTGCGGGTCATCGCCGAGCACCCGCGCGATTTGGGCGAGGCTCAGTCCGAGTCTGCGCAGCGCGATGATTTCGGCGGCGCGGGCCATCTCGTCGGGACCATAGGCCCGCCATCCGGCGGGGGTCCGGCTCGGGGATACGAGGCCACGCTGCTCATAGAGCCGCAGCGCCTTTGCGGAGACCCCGAGCCGCAGAGCGGCCGCGGAGGGACGGAGGAATCGAACCGAATTGCTCACGAATCACCTTGCCGTTTCTCGACCGCCGTCCTTATCGGGGCGGCCCCAGGGGACAGGTCAAGTGGCTGTTCGCAGCGTTCGCTGCTGCGCTTGCACCAAAGTCGGATTCCAGGGCATTCCGCTCATTCGCCCTTCAGGCGCTGGTCCTCGCGGACCCGCACGACTTCCAGGCCGCGCGATCCCGACGGCGACAATCGCAGCATGCTGAGCGCCGCAGCCAGCACCGCGATCGCCGCGCCGGTGGCCAGCGAAATCTGCGTGCCCTCGGCCGGGTAGCGCGCCAGGAACAGCGCCACCAGGGAAGCGCCGAGCGTCTGGCCCAGCAGCCGCGCGGTGCCGAGCATGCCGCTGGCGCCGCCGCTGCGCTCGCGCGGCGCCGCGGCGATCATGGTGCGGTTGTTGGGCGACTGGAACAGGCCGAAGCCGGCGCCGCTGAGCGCCATGCGCCAGACCACGTCCGCCATCGAGGGATGGTCGGGCAACATCGCCAGCGCGCCGAGGCCGGCCGCGAACAGCAACAGCCCGACGCCGCCCAGCAGTCCGGCCGGATAGCGCTCGACCAGCCTTGCCGCCAGCGGCGCGGCAAAGGCGATGGCGATCGGCCAGGGCGTGATCAGAAGCCCGATCTGTACCGCCGAATAGCCGAACCGGGTCTCGAGATAAAACGGCATCGCCACAAAGGCCAGCATCTGGGCGCAGAACGAGGCGACCGAGGTGCAGATCGACAGCGCGAAGATCGGAATGCGCAGCAGGTCCACCGGCAGCAATGGCGAAGCCATTTGCGGTCTGGCGCCGAACCAGCAGCAGGCAGGCGATGGCCGCGATCGCGAATTCCGCCAGCCAGAAGGCCGGCGCCTCGCCATGGCCGACGCTGTCGATGGCGGCGATGCCGAGGCCGAAGGTGACGGCGCTGAGCACCGCGCTCTGCCAGTCGAAGGCATGGCCGCCGCGAAGCGTATGCGGCAGGGCGCGCCAGCCCAGCGCCAGCGCCACGAGGCCGAGCGGGATATTGATCGCGAACAGCTAGGGCCAGGTCCCGACCGCCAGGATCGCCGCCGCCAACGTCGGGCCGACCGCGGCGGAGAACGCGACCACCAGGGCATTGATGCCGATGCCGCGAGTCAGCAGCGCCCGCGGGTAGGTGAAGCGGACCAGCGCGGCATTGACGCTCATGATTCCGGCGGCGCCGAAGCCTTGCACGATGCGCGCCACCGTCAACAGCAGCAGCGTGTCCGACAGCGCGCAGAGCAGCGACGCCACGGTGAACACCAGCAGTCCGGCCAGATAGACGCGGCGATAGCCGATGATCTCGCCCAGCGAGGCCAGCGGCAGCAGCGAGATGGTGATCGCCAGCTGGTAGCCGTTGACGATCCAGATCGAAAACGCCGGGCTGGCGTTAAGATCGTGGGCGATCGTCGGCAGCGCCACATTGGCGATGGCGCCGTCCATCACCGCCATGATCAGGCCCAGCGCGATGGTCAGGATCGCCCAGTTGCGCTGCGGCAGCGGCAGGCCGTCGGGATGCTCGACGATGGTGCTCGGCATCTGGCGCCGCCTCACCGGCGCATGGCCGGCGGCGTGCCGCAGCCGGGATGGCCGATTTTGCGCGTTGGCGGGATGCCGGCCTGGTTTCGGCCCATCTTCATCGGCTGTAGCCCTTGTTCTGGGGACGAGGTGCCGCGCGGATCGAGCCGGCTTTCGCATGTCATTGCGGTGCGCGACCGGCGAGGGTGGCGCGGCGTGCCGCATATTCTTCCTGCAGCCGGCGCTTGAATATCTTGCCGGTGTCCTCCCTGGGCAGCGCGTCCCTGAATTCGATCACCCGCGGCACCTTGAAGTTGGCAAGCTTGCCGGCGAGGAAATCGCGGACCTGTTGCGCCGTCGGCGCGGCCTCGCCGTGGGTCTGCACCGCGGCCACCAGCGACTGGCCGAATTCGTCGTCCGGCACCCCGAACACCGCGCAATCGGCCACCCCGGGCAGGCCGATCAATACCTGTTCGATTTCGGCCGGATAGATGTTCACCCCGCCCGAAAGCACCAGATCGGTTCTCCGGTCGCTGACATAGAGATATCCCTCCTCGTCGAGATAGCCGATATCGCCGACGGTGACGTAACCGTCATGGTCGATCGCCTTGCGGTCGCTTTCGCGGTTGATGTAGGTGAATAGCGGGGTGGCGAGGTGCCGCGCGCAGATTTTCCCGGTGACACCGGCCGGCACTTGCCGGCCGTCATCGTCCACGATCCGGATCGACACGCCTTCGATCGGCCGCCCGGCCGAGCCGGGTCGCCGGCGCGACTCGGCGGACGATATCGCCGTCAGATAGCCGGTTTCGCTGGAGGCGTAGGTCTCGTTGATGACGTCGCCCCACCAGTCGATCATGGCGCGCTTGACGTCCGGCGCGCATGGCGCGCCGGTCGAACTGACGAACTGCACCGATCCGAGATCGTAGCGGTTGCGCACCTCCTCGGGAAGCCGCAACAGCCGGACATACATGGTCGGAACCAGATAGGGATGGGTGATGCGCATCCGCTCGATCGTCGCCAGCGTCGCCTCGGCGTCGAACCGCGGCTCGAGCCGCAGCCAGGCGCCGAACTGCGCCGCCATCAGCGCAAAAGAGCACGGCGCGCTGTGATAGAGCGGCGCCGAAACCAGGCAGCGCGCCTCGGGCGTAATGCCCAGGCCGCGCTGGAACATCTGCGCCATTCGTTCGCCGAGGCCGGCTGCTTCCTGCGGCGCAGGCGGCAGCCTGCGCACGCCCTTCGGCCGGCCGGTGGTGCCCGAGGTGTAGGCGATCATCCCGCGCGGGATCGTCGCGCTCGCCGTGCACGGCTCGGCCTCGGCGACCCGCGCCGCCCAGTCAAGGGTGGCGACGGGGATGCGGGTCGCCGGTTCCGATATCCGATAGCTGGCAATCGTCAGCGGGTGCGGCTGCAGCGCGAAAACCGCGAGCTCCCCCGGCAAGCCGTCGGCGATCTGCGCCAGCAGGTCGGTGTGGGCGAACAGGGCCCTGGCACCGCAGTCGCGCAGGATGTAGGCGGCTTCCTCGCTCTTGAAGTGCCAGTTGAGCGGCGTGAAATAGACCCCGAGCTGCCGTGCCGCCAGCATGAGTTCGATCAGCGCCGGTTCGTTGCGCAACATCAGCGCGATGGTGTCGCCCTCCCTGAGTCCGGCAGCGGCCATCGCGCCGGCAACCCGGGCGGATCGCGCGCTCATCTCCTCCGGCGAAAATTCCTGGTCGGCAAATGACAATGTCGGGAACATCAACAAAACCTCGGCGGTTCGGCGCAACAAGCGATCATAGGCGAGACGAAAATGGCCGACAACAAGCAGAACTCGAAAAGCCGCTGCCGGCAGGGGACCGCGAATCCGAAAGCGGCGAATCTGCCCTAATAGCTCTCGACGAGGGCGCGGCAAGGTTGTTTGATCGGTCAAAAGCGGAGCCGAGGACTTGCGATCGCATCCTGCGGCGTCGATAGCCGCACCACGCGATGGGAGGTTGCAACATGGCGACGAACAGACGTGAACTGCTCGGGGGCGGAGCCGCGGCGGCTCTGGGTTTGCTGGGCCTCGATCGCGCGACTTCCGCGGCGGAGAAAACCGCGCCGGCCGCGGGCGCTGCGGCGCAGGACTGGGATGAGGGCGAACTGGCCCACCTGCTGCCGACCAGCAGCCATGACCGCATTCTCATCAAGGCGTCGTTCAGCAAACCGCTGCAGGCGACGCCTGCCATGCAGATCGGCGATCAGCGCGTTGCCGGGGAGCGCTCGGACAGCCGCGGCGCATTCTGGCAGTTCCAGGCCGCCGGGTTGAAGCCCGCAACCGCCTACCAGGTTTCGCTGCTCGCCTCCGATGGCCGCGCCCTGTGCCAGCCGTGGCGCCTGTCCACGATGCCGGCGCCGGATGCGTTGCCCGCCAGGCTGCGCTTGCTGGTTTATTCCTGCGCCGGCGGCCATGATCTGTTTCGCGCCGCCCATACCGGCGTCGAATTTCTTCCGGTCGCGGTTCGGCAAAGGCTGCTGCAGCGGGGGCTGTCCTACGCGCCGGACGCGCTGATCGCCAATGGCGATCATGTCTATTGGGATCTGCTGGCCCCGCGAGCCGCGCCCCGGCTCGGCGCCTCCAGGGCGGCGCTGGAATATGCGCGATTCGATCGCGGCGCGCCGATTCTGGGCGGCGCCAACGAAGCTTCCCTGCTGCGCGCGGCCGGCGAACAGATCAGCCCGCTCTACGGCACGCTGTGCCGCTCGACGCCGGTGTTCTTCCTGCAGGACGACCACGACCATTTCGACAATGACGAGGCGACCGATGAGGCCGTCACTTTTCCGCCGGACAATTTCATGCTGCAGGCCGCCCGCGCCACCCAGCGCTTCTGGTATCCGGAATTCCTGCCCGATCCAAACCGGCCGCCGGGCCTTCCCGGGTCGGACACTCCGGACCAGCCGTCGTCGCGGCCTTCCGGACTTTCCGAGAGTTTCGGCACGCTGCGCTACGGGCGGCTGGCCGAGGTGCTGCTGTATGATGTGAGGCGGACCGTCACGCTGGCCGGCCCGACCGGCGTGTTCGTCGCGCCCGACGTCGAAGCCTGGCTGAAGGCCCGCGCCGCCGCCAGGGAAGTGATTCATCTGGTCAATGTTCCTTCCAACCCGCCGGGATGGAGCGCCGGCAAGTGGGGCGAATGGTATCCCGACCTGCTGGGGCCCGACGGCAAGCTCTCGGAGGCCAAACCCAAGCCCTACTGGCAGCGGGGCTGGCTGTCGCAGCATGACCGGCTGATGCAGGCGCTGTCGGAAATGCCCGGGCGCATCCCGCTGGTCGTCAGCGGCGATCTGCACGCCACCGGCGAAGGCCGGATGATGCGCAGCGGCCAGCTCGACTTCTCGCGCAATCCTGTCATTGCGGTGTTGCCGGGAACGCTGGGCACCGGCACCGGCGGCTGGGCGTCCGAGTTCAGGGGCGTGGGACCGCAACCGCCGCAGCATCTCGACCTGCAGGAAACCATCAAGCCGATCGAGCAGAACGGTTTCCTGCTGATGGACTTCACCCCGGAAACCATCACCTTGCGCTATTTCAAGTGGGATCAAAAAAGCCAGGCGGTCGGCGACATCGACACGCTGGAGCCGTTTCATACCACCGAGCTGAAACGCGCCTGATCGCCGCGCCAAGGAATCCGATGGATGCGCTCAATCCGTCCTGCGAAATTGTGCCGGTCGTGGCTGTTTCTGGAAGGCGCCGACGAGCGCGGATTGCTGCGCGCCCCGGACAGCGGCGCCGATGTGCTGATCCAGGAACTGGAGGATTTCACGCCGCAGTCTTTGCGGCCAAAGGCCCGTTCGCTGGCGCCGGAGATCTACCAGTCATGGCGGGAGGCCGGAGCCGTCGCTGCCGTGCGCATCAATCCGCTCGACGGTGATGGCCTGGAGGATCTGGCGCAGGTCATGCGTGGCAGGCCCGATATCGTGGCACTGCCGAAAGTCGCCGAGCCGCAGCAGATCGCACGGCTCGACCAGGCGGTCGCCCGTTTCGAACGCGAATATGGCATTGCCGAAGGCTCTACCGCGCTGTTGCCGAACATCGAATTCGCCCGCGGGCTGGTGCAGACCGCGGCGATCGCCGGGAGCAGCCGCCGCATCGCGGCCTGCCTGCTGGCGTCGGAAGATCTGGCGGCCGATCTCGGCGCCGAACGCGGCCAGGACGGCGTGGAACTGGCTTATTGCCGCCAGCGCTTTCTGGTGGAATGCGTGGCGGCCGGCGTCGTTGCCGTCGATTGCCCCTACACCTGGAGCGATGCCGAGGGCGTCGAGCGCGATACGCGCTGGGCGCGGCGGCTGGGTTATGTCGCAAAAAGCCTGGTGGATCCGGCACATGCCGCCATCGTCAATGGCCTGCTGGATCCCGGCGTCGAGGATCTTCGCCGCGCCCGCGGCATCGTGGCGGCGTTTGAAGCCGCGCGCGCCAAAGGCGAGGCGAGGGCGGTCAGCGACGGATCGCTGGTCGAACTCCCGACCTACCTTACGGCCAGACGCCTGATTGCCCGAAGCGA
The DNA here is from genome assembly GCA_963697635.1 of uncultured Solirubrobacterales bacterium. GTDB lineage: Bacteria > Pseudomonadota > Alphaproteobacteria > Acetobacterales > Acetobacteraceae > CAJCJG01. Next base: position 28,705 of record CAVOOS010000033.1, read on the forward strand.
AGAGCTGCGGCGCTTCGGCATCGCATCGCCGTCGCCCAAGACCGGATAACGCCGGTTAGCAGAACCGGTGCGGTCGTCGCGCCGCGGATGTTGCGGCTGGCGCACGCGAGGATCATGAATCGGCGGTGGCTCGCGGCGCGGCATCCCGGCTGCATCGCTTTTAGCCGCCCCCTGCCTCAAAAGCTGCCTTGACAGCGTTCCGCCTCCCTGCTGTTCTTGACTAACTGGTTAGTCAGACAGGAGATCGCGCAGCGTGACGATGGATGCGGGCAGCAGGTTCAGGGTCGCGGTGGACATCGGTGGCACCTTTACCGATATCGCCGTGCTGACCGACGCCGGCCTGATCCATCAAAGCAAGGTTTCCTCGACGCCGGACGATCCCAGTGTCGCGGTGATCGACGGCGTCGGTCAGCTCCTGGCCGAACTGTCGATCGCCCCCGCGGCGATCGCCGAGGTGCTGCACGGCACCACCGTCGGCTCCAACACCATCCTGCAGCGCAAGGGCGCCCGGACCGGATTGCTCACCACGCGCGGGTTCCGCGACGTGCTGGAGATCGGGCGGATCCGGATGCCCGACATGTTCGACCTGACCTGGGAAAAGCCGAAACCGCTGGTGCCGCGGCGGCATCGCATGGAAGTCACCGAGCGTATCGCGGCCGACGGTTCGGTGGTCGAGCCGCTGTCGGAAGCCGGCGTGATTGCGGCCGGCCAGGCCCTGGTCGCCGAGGATATCGAGGCGGTCGCGATCGCCTTCATCAACAGCTATCGCAACCCGGCGCATGAGCTGCAGGCCGAAGCGATCCTGCGCGCCAGTTTTCCGCATCTGCTGGTCACCACGTCGTGCGCGGTGCTGCCGGAAATGAAGGAATATGAGCGCACCAGCACCACGGTGGTGAACGCCTATCTGCTGGCGGCGATGCGCAGCTATCTGCGGCGGCTGGAATCGGGACTGCATGAAATCGGCGTCAGAGCGCCGATCCTGGTGATGACCTCGAACGGCGGCATGCTGGCGGCCAGCGTAACCTGCGAAAAGCCGGTGCTGGTGGTGGCCTCCGGTCCGGCCGGCGGCGTCATCGGCGCGGCCCGGCTCGGCATCGCCCGCAATGATCGCGATGTCATCGTGTTCGACATGGGCGGCACCACGGCCAAGGCCGTGATCATCGAGGACGGCCGACCCACCATGACCTCAGAATATGAATTTCGCGACGGGATCTCGACCTCGAGCCGCTTCATCAAGGCGGGCGGCTACATGCTGAAGGTGCCGGCGATCGATATCGCGGAGGTCGGCGCCGGCGGGGGCTCGATGGCCGGCATCGACAAGGGCGGTCTGTTGGTGGTCGGGCCGCAATCCGCCGGCGCGGTGCCGGGACCGGCGTGCTATGGCCTCGGCAATCAAAGGCCGACCGTGACCGACGCCAATGTGGTGCTGGGCTTCATCAATGCCACCTCGCTGGCCGGCGGCAAGCTCAACATCGACCGCGCCCTGAGCGAGAAGGCGATCGCGGTCCATGTCGGCGATCCCTTGGGGCTGCCGCTGCAGGATGCGGCGCATGGCATCCGCGCGGTCGCCAACGCGGCGATGGCGCGGGCGGTGCGTGCGGTGACGGTCGAGCGCGGGCGCGATCCCCGCGATCTGACGCTGATGGCCTTCGGAGGCAATGGCGGCGTGCATGCGCCGGACCTGGCGCGGCAGCTCGGGATTCCGCGCGTCGTGGTGCCGCCGATGTCGGGCATCTTCAGCGCGCTCGGCATGCTCGCCTCCGATATCGAACATACCGCGCTGAAGACGGTGAGCCGGCGGCTCGACCGCATGACGGTCGCCGATCTCGTGGCGGTCAAGACCGAACTGCAGACGCAGGTCGCCGCCCGGCTCGCCGCCGACGGCTACCTCGCCGGGCGCACCGCGTTCGTCTGGGAAGCCGACCTGCGCCACGAGGGGCAGGCCACCGAGCTCACCGTGCCGTTCGAGGGCGAGGATTTCGGCCAGATCCGCCAGCGCTTCGTCGCCGAATATTTCAAGACCTACGGCTATCGCGACGATACCGCGATCGAGCTGATGAAACTGCGGGTCGCCGGCCGTGGCCTGCGCGACAACCGGCTCGACTTCGCCAACATGAAGATCGCGCCACGCGCGGGCTCGTCGCGCGGCGGCAGCCGCCAGGTTTGCTTTGCCCGCGGCGAGGCCGCCATCGCGGTCGCCATCGTCGACCGCGGCGCGGTTGGCGCCTCGCCGCGCCAGGGGCCGCTGATCATCGAGGAATTCGATGCCACCATCGTGGTGCCGCCGGACGCCATGGTGCACCAGGATGCGATCGGCTGCATCGTGCTGGAGTTCCAATCATGAAGGTCGATCCGATCACCTTTGCGGTCATCAAGAGCGGGCTGGATTCGATCGCCGACGACATGGCCTATACCGTGGTGCGGATCGCGCGTTCCGAGATCGTCAAGGACGTGATGGACTTTTCCGCGGCCCTGTGCGCCGGCGACGGCCAGATGGTGGCGCAGGCCAAGACCATCGCCCAGCATCTCGGCGCGATTCCGGAAGCGATGGCCTCGGTGCTGGCGAAATTCGAGGGCGACCTGCACGACGGCGACGTCGTCATCATGAACGATCCCTATCACGGCGGCATGCACCTGCCGGATATCTTCATGTTCGTGCCGATCTTCTTTGCCGGCCGGCGCCGCGCCTTCGCGGTGGTGATCTGCCATCATACCGATGTCGGCGGCCGGGTGCCCGGTTCGAATGCCTCGGATTCGACCGAGATCTACCAGGAGGGGCTGCGGATTCCGCCGCTGAAACTCTACGATCGCGGCGTGCTCAACACCACGCTGGAGGCCCTGATCAAGATCAACGTCCGGGTGCCGGACCGGGTGTGGGGCGACCTTTCGGCGCAGTTCGCCGCCGCCCAGGTCGGCAAGCGCGGCCTGGAAAAGCTGCTGCAGCGCTACGGCGCCGACGAGGTCGAATCCTACATGCAGGAACTGCTCGACTATGCCGAGCGGCTCACCCGAGCGGAAATCGGGACCTGGCCGAAGGGGACCTACCGCTTCGTCGACCATATCGACGACGACGGTTTCTCCGACGCGCCGATTCCGATCAAGGTCGCGATCACGGTCAACGGCGACGGCACGCTTTTGGTCGACTACACCGGCTCTTCGCCGCAGGTGAAGGGGGCGCTGAACTCGACGCTGAGTTTCACCCATTCGCTGACCTATCTCAGCGTGCGCTGCGTGCTGGCCAGGGACGTACCCAACAATGTCGGGCTGTTTCGCTGCATCACGGTCAAGGCGCCGGAGGCCTCGGTGCTCAACCCGGTGATGCCCGGCCCCTGCGCGGCGCGGGCGCTGACCGGCTATCGGGTGTTCGACACCATGCTCGGCGCGTTGGCGCAGATCGTCCCCGACAAAGTGCCGGCGGCCGGCGAGGGCGGCAACAGCGTGATCTGCATCAGCGGGCTGCGGCCCAACCGCCAGCCCTTCATCATTGTCGACATGATCTGCGGCGCCTGGGGTGGCCGTCCCGACAAGGACGGGCTCGAGGCCGTCACCAACGCCTCGCAGAACCTGTCCAACATGCCGGTGGAGGTGATGGAGGCCGAACACCCGGTTCGCATCGAGGAGTATGGCTTCGTGGCCGACAGCTGCGGCGCCGGCCGGTACCGCGGCGGCGTCGGCATCCGGCGCAGCTACCGCATCCTGGCGCCGGAGGCGCTGCTGCAGCTGCGCACCGACCGCGTCAAGTTCCAGCCCTATGGCCTCGATGGCGGCGAACCCGGCGGATCGTCGCGCAATTTCATCGAGACCGGCAATGAACGCCGCGCGCTGCCGGGCAAGATCACCACCACGGTGGCGCGCGATACGCTGATCATCCACGAACAGGCCGGCGCCGGCGGGTTCGGCGATCCGCTGCTGCGTGATCCCGAACGGGTGCGCGAGGATTACCTCGACGGCAAGATCACGGCGGCCTTCGCCGAACGGCACTACGCGGTGATGTTCGGCCCGCGCGGCGCGCTGGACGCGCAGGCGACCGCGCGGCTACGCTGCGAGCGCGCCGGCCGGCCCGAGCCTGTGGCGGCGCGTCATGGAGCCTAGCGTGGCTGCATCACCGCCCAGGGTCAGCCGCAATCCGCAGGCCAGCCGCGCCAGGATCCTGGACGCGGCGCGGATCGAATTCGTGACCCATGGGCTGAGCGGCGGACGCGTCGACCGCATCGCCGCCCAGAGCGGCGTCAACAAGAACCTGATCTATCACTATTTCGGATCCAAGGACGCGCTCTACCTGGCGGTACTGGAACGGATCTATGCCGATCTGCGCGCCCGCCAGCAGGATGACGATCTGCGCGGATTGCCGGCGGTGGAGGGCATGCAGCGGCTGGTCAGCAACACGTTCGACCATTTCGTCGCGACCCCCGATCTGATCCGGCTGATGAGCATCGAGAACATTCACTATGCCGAGCACCTGAAGAGCTCGGCGTCCACCAAGTCGCTGTATGCCGGCCTGCTCGACACCATCCGCGTGCTGCTGAAGCGCGGCCAGGACGAGGGCGTGTTTCGCGCCAATGTCGATGCGGTCGACCTCTATCTGTCGATTTCGGGGCTCGCCTACTTCTTCCTGTCCAACCAGCACACGCTGTCCTGGCTGCTCGACCGCGATCTGGCGGCGCGCCGGCGCGTGCTCAAGCGCCGCCAGCACGTCGTCGAGATGGTGCTGGGCTATTTGACGCAGGCTTCGCCGGCGCAAGCCGCCGCTGCCGACACCAGGGTGCTCAAACCGGAGAGTGGGACATGACAAGGATCTTGCTGGCAACGCTGATGTTTCTTTGCCTCGCCTGCGGCGGCATTGCGCCGGCGTCGGCGCAGGACAAGCTGTCGGTTCGGCTGGATTTCTCGCCATGGGGCGTGCAGGCGGCGATGCACCTGGCGCAGAACCAGGGCTGGTTCAAGCAGGCCAATCTCGACGTCGATATCCAGGACGGCCGCGGCTCCGGCAACACCATCCAGCTCGTCAATGCCGGCCAGGCCGATGTCGGGCAGGTCCAGGTCGGGCTGGTCGGTTCGGCGCGCGCCAAGGGCGCCACCATCCGCGCCATCGCGACGTTCCAGCACCGCACCGATCTTTGCATCCTGGTCGACCGCGATTTGCCGATCAGCCGCGCCGCCGACCTGCGCGGCAAGACCGTGGTGGTGTTCGCCGCGAGCCCCTGGGCGCCGTTCATCGACGACTACCTGAAATCCGGCGGCCTGACCCGCGACGACCTCAAGATCGATGTCGTCGATGCCGCGGCGCTGTTCGGCACCTATATCGCCCGGCGCGCCGACGGCATGATGTCGACCACGGGTTCGGCGCTGCCGATCGCCGAAGCCGCGCGGCCCTCGAAATGCCTGCTGGCCTCCGACGCCGGCATCGCGTTCCCGAGCTATGGCCTGGTCGCCCGCGAGGATACCATCGCCAGCAAGGGCGCCGCGCTGCGGCGGCTGATCGCGGTGGAGCAGCGCGCCTGGCAGCAGCTGCGCAAGAGTCCGGAAGACGGCGTCAAGGCGATGATCGCAGAGCGTCCGGATGCGCGGCTGGATCCGGTGATCCTGCTCAACCAGATCAAGCTGACGCTGGACTATTTCGACACCCCGGCGACCCAGGGCAAGCCGATCGGCTGGCAGGCCCGCGAGGATTGGGAGGCAGCGCTGAAGTCGATGCAGGATGCCGGCGTCGTCGCTGCCGGCTGGAACGTGACCGACTATTACACCAATGCGCTCATCGAGTGACATGACCACGCCAGCGCCAGCGACGACTTCGACGCCGGCCGCCGCGCCCTACGTGTCGCTGCGCGGCGTCGGCAAGACCTATGCCTCGCCGCGCGGTCCGGTCGCCGCCCTGGCCAATATCGATCTCGCGATCCGGCCGCGTGAATTCGTCAGCGTGGTCGGTCCCTCCGGTTGCGGCAAGAGCACGCTGTTGAAGCTGGTCGCCGGTCTGGAGGACGGTGACATCGGGCGACATCGTCGTCGACGGCAAGCCGCTGGACGGGCCGCCCGATCGGCTGGGCGTGGTGTTTCAGCGCGACGTGCTGCTTGGACTGGCGCAGCATCCTCGACAACGTGCTGCTGTCGATCGAATTCAGGGCTCGAAGCCGCGCGCCGCCGAACGGGCGCGGGCGGCCGCGCTGCTCGACCGGTTCGGGCTCGGCGGCTTCGAGCACCGCTTTCCCTGGGAATTGTCGGGCGGCATGCGCCAGCGCGCCTCGATCTGCCGGGCGCTGCTGGCCGATCCCGAACTGATGCTGATGGACGAGCCGTTCGGCGCGCTCGATGCCATGACCCGCGACGACCTCAATGTCGAACTGGCCCAGATCTGGCAGGATACCCGCAAGACCCTGCTGTTCATCACCCATTCGATCGTCGAGGCGGTTTTCCTGTCCGACCGGGTGGTGATGATGGGCAAGGCGCCGGGCATGGTCGTGGAGACCATCGTCATCGATCTGCCGCGGCCGCGCCGGCTGGCGGTGCGCGACAGCGCGGAATTCGCCGCCTATGTGCACCGCATTCGCCACCACTTCGCCGAACTCGGGATCGTCAAGGAATGACCGGCTTGATGCGAAAATGGCTCGGAGGCGACAGCGAAGCCCGCGACGTCGTCGTGGTGCTGGCGGCGGCGTTGCTGTTGTGGGAAGCCGGCGTTCGGCTGTTGCACCCGTCGCCGCTGATCCTGCCGGCGCCCTCGGCCATCTTCGCAGCCTTCCTGGAGACGCCCGGGCTGTTCCTGCGCAATCTCGGTTTCACCCTCGGCATGACCTGCATCGGCTTCGTGCTCGCCGTCGTGATCGGGGTCGCGCTGGCGGTCGGCATCGTCTATTCGCGATTTCTCGAGCGCACGGTCTACACCCTGCTGGTCGCGCTCAACTCCATACCGAAAGTGGCGCTGGCGCCGCTGTTCGTGATCTGGATGGGCACCGGTCCGGAGCCGAAGATCGCGATCGCACTGATGCTGGCGATCTTTCCGATCGTCATCGACATGGTGCTGGGCCTGCGCTCGGTCGATCCGGACATGCTGCACCTGGCGCGGGTGTCCAGGGCCTCCCCCTGGGCCGTGCTGACCAAGATCAGGTTTCCCTGCGCGCTGCCGAGCCTGTTCGCCGGCATGAAGGTGGCGGTCTCGTTCGCGCTGGTCGGCGCCATCGTCGGCGAATTCGTCGCCGGCAGCCGCGGCATCGGCTTCCAGATCCTGGTCGCGCAGGGCCAGTTCGACACGGTCCGGGTGTTCGTGTCGCTGCTGCTGCTCGGTTTCGTCGGAACGGTGCTGTTCTTTCTGGTCGACTATGCCGAGCGCCTGTCGCTGCCGTGGCACGTCTCGCAGCGCGCCCGCCGGCAACGCTCCACCGACCGCGCGTGAAGGAGCGGGCGACCTCGTCCGGGACGCTGGCGCTGATCGCCACCGCGGCGCTGTGGGGCAGCAACCACGCGGTGGCGCGGGCGGCGCGCGACGCGGTGCCGCTGCCGGCGCTGGTGTTCTGGCGCTGGCTTCCGGCGGCGATCATTCTCACGCTGGTGGCCTGGCCGGCGTTGCGGCAGGGCTGGCCGGCGATCCGCCCCCGGCTCGGCGGCCTGATCGTCGGCGGCGCGGTCGGGGTCGGGATGTTTTCGTATCTGCTGCTCGGCGGGGCCTATCGGAGCCTCGCCATCGAAGTCGGATTCATCAACGCCACCACGCCGGTCTGGGTGCTGCTGCTCGGGCTCGCCACGGGGGGAGCGCGGCTCACCGTCGGGATGAAATCCGGCATCGCGCTGGCCTTTGCCGGCACGCTGCTGATCATCGCCAAGGGCCGGCTGCAGGCGTTGACCGGGCTTCAGTTCAACCTCGGCAATCTGTTGTCCTTGCTGGCGGCGATGACGTTTGCCTGGTTCACGATCCGGGTTCGCGACTGGAGCCGCACCATCGCGCCGCTGCCGCTGATGGTGGTGACCGGCTGGTCGGGGCTGCTCGTGGTGATGCTGCCGGTCTATCTGATCTGGATCGCCGGCGGCGGGCCGTGGCTCGCCTGGCACGACGCCGATATCGGCTTTGCGCTGGCGGCGACCGCCTACACCGGATTGGCGCCGACCATGCTCGGCAATCTGTTCTATCTTTACGGCGTCGCGGTGCTGGGCCCGGCGCGGGCGGCGGCGTTTCTCTATCTCAGCCCGCTGTTCTCGGCGGCGTTCTCGATTGCGTGGCTGGGCGAGCGGCTGTCCTGGTACCATCTCTTCGGAATAGCCGGGATACTGGCCGGTTTGATGCTGCTCGGCAGATCCGCTTCCGGGCCGGAGCGCGTCGGCCCGGAGCCGGCGTAACCGTATTTTACGTTCCAAGCCGGATCGAGCACGCGCCACTTCCCGCTGCGTGCATGCTTTCTGGCCTTGCCGACCATGCCGATGCCCGCTGTAATGTGCGCCTTGACCCTCCGCCGCCTGACGGCCCGGTTTTGGCCGGCGCGGCCGCTGCCTCGCGTGAAGGAGTTAGACCCATGAGGACCGGCTTTTCGTCGCGCGCGGCGTTATTCGCGGTGATGCTGGTGGGCGGTCTGACGGGTATCTTCCTCGGCGAGACCGCGCTGGCGCAGGCGCCGGCTTCGACCATTGCGGCCCAAGTGGCGGCGCCACCGGCCTGCGATGCCAACGTGCTGGAAAACTGCGCGCCCAGCTCCGGCGACACCGCCTGGATGCTGACTTCGGTGGCGCTGGTGCTGATGATGACGATCCCGGGTCTCGGCCTGTTCTATGGCGGCATGGTCCGCAAGAAGAACGTCGGCAACACCCTGATGATGATCTTCGCCATCACCTGCCTGGTGACGATATTGTGGACCGTCTGCACCTACAGCCTGGCGTTCCGGGCCGGCACGCCGCTGATCGGCGGCCTCGATCGCGCCCTGCTGCGCGGCGTCCTCAGCGACGCCGCCAAGGGCATCGGTAATCCCAATCCGCTGGCGCCGACCATTCCGGAATCGGTCTATTTCTGCTTCCAGATGACCTTCGCCATCATCACCCCGGCGCTGATTGTCGGCGCGTTCGCCGAGCGGATGAAATTTTCCGCGATGCTGTGGTTCATCGGCCTGTGGGCAGTGCTGGTCTACGCGCCGGTCGCGCATTGGGTCTGGGGACCGGACGGCTTCCTCAATTCGGCCAACCCGCATGGCTGGATCAAGGTGCTGGACTTTGCCGGGGGCACGGTGGTGCACATCAATGCGGGTGTCGCCGGCCTTATCGCCAGCGTTGTGCTCGGCAAGCGCATCGATGCGGCGCCGCCCCACAATATCGTTCTGACCTTTATCGGCGCCTCGCTGCTGTGGGTTGGCTGGTTCGGCTTCAACGCCGGCTCGGCGGTGACCGCCGGGATGCAGGCCGGGATGGCGATGACGGTGACGCAGGTTGCAACCGCAACCGCGGCGCTGGCCTGGATGTTTGCCGAATGGCTCACCCACGGCAAGCCGACGCTGATCGGCATCGGGTCGGGCGCGGTCGCCGGGCTCGTCGCCATCACGCCGGCCTCCGGTTTCGTCGACCCGGTCGGGGCGCTGGCGATCGGCGCCGCGGCCGGCGTGTCGTGCTACTGGGGCACCACCGGCCTGAAGCGCATCATGGGCGTCGATGACGCGCTGGATTGTTTCGGGATGCATGCGGTCGGCGGCGTGGTCGGCGCCTTGCTGACCGGCGTGTTCGCGGTCGAGCAATATGGCGGCTCCGCCGGCCTGATCGAGGGCAATGCCGTTCAGGTCGTCAACCAGTTCGCCGGCATCGTGATCGTGATGGCCTACGACGCCGTCGTCTCCTACGCCATCGTCAAGATCCTCGATCTCACCATCGGGCTGCGGGTCGATGCGGAAGACGAACGCCAGGGACTCGACATTACCTTGCACGGCGAAGCCGTGCAGTGATGTCGGCGCATCGCCGCCGGTTTCCGCAGGGCCTCGTCCAGCGCAGTCGATTCGATCAGCTTGGGAACTGGCTTTGGTCGCCCGGGGTTGCCGCCGGATCGTTTGCCGAACCAACATCTCGTTCCGCCGGCAACTCGAGAACACCCAGCAGGAAAGAGCTGAAGGCCAGCTGGACGGCCGACACCAGCGTCGTCAGCGACAGCGCGAGGATGCGGGTTACAAGCGGGTCGTCCAGCGTTCCGAAGTCCACGTTACTCCACTTTGCGAGCGACCATGCCAGGCCGCCCAGGCCGGCCAAGGCGACAAGCGCGGCAAGAACAAGCCCCTGTTCGACCGTCAGGGCGGCGAGGGGGCCCGAGAACCGCAGGGGTTCCGGCAGGATCCGGTAGGTCACGGCAAAACGGCGAACCAGAATCCCGAAACTCAGGGTCTGCAGGCCGAGCAGCAGGATGGCGTTCGCGGCCAGAAAGCTGCGGATGTCGAAGGTCAGCCCGTGCCCGATGGTGACGGGACCGGGCAGCAGCGCGACAATGGCGGCCGCCGCCAGCAGCGCCAGCAGCAGGCCTGGATAGATGAACAGCCATCGTGGACTCAGCAGCAGCATCAGGCGGAGGTGTCGCCAGCCGTCGCGCCACGTATTGAGATGCGGCGGACGGCCCCTGCCGGCCTTGCCGAGCCTGGTCGGGACTTCGATGATCCGGTAATGCCGGAGCGCCGCGCAGATCACCATCTCGCTGGCGTATTCCATTCCGGTGCTGTGCAGGTCCAGCGCAATGATGCGGTCGCGGTTGACGCCGCGCAGGCCGCAATGGAAATCGCCGACATGCGTGCCGAAAAACAGCCGGCCGACAAAGCTCAGCACATGGTTGCCGAAAAGGTGCAGCAACGACATTGCCCCCGGCGCGATGCCGCCGCGGAACCGGTTGCCGATCACCAGGTCATGGCCGGCGCGCAGGTTGGACCAGAAGGCGTCGAGTTGCGAAAAATCGTAGCTGTCGTCCGCATCTGCAAAGATGACACAGGATCCGCGCGCCGCGCGAATTCCGGATCGCAGCGCCGCGCCATAACCGCGCGTGCCGACCGGGACAACGCGTGCGCCCCTTGCGCAAGCCAGGGCCTGCGAGCCGTCGGTCGAGCCGTTATCGGCAATCAGCACCTCGCCGCGCACGCCTGCGCGCGCCAGAAATGACGCGGCCTTGGCGATGCAGGTTCCGATGGTTTCGGCCTCGTTCAGGCACGGCATCAGGATGGTGAGCTCGATGTCATCCCTGTGCTGCGGCTTTCCGCTGTCCATTGCGCCGACCGGCATCTTCTTCCTCACATGGATCATGGTGGCTGCAGTTGCCCGGCTCGCGGCTCAAGAAATCAGGGATCGGTCATGCACGGCCGACAGGGCGATCGGCCCTTGCCCGGGCGTGGCGCCGGCTTCGCGGCGGCCGTGACGCCGCGCGGATGCCAGCGCCAGGATACAGCCGAACGGCGCCAGCCAGGCAAGCCGGGCCTGGTAGCGCGCGATCGGGCCGGAGAAGATGCCGCAGACCGCGGCGTTGATGACGAGCGCAAGCAACAGGATTGCCGGCAGCATCGCCCCGCGGTAATTGCCGCGCCGCCACAAGAGCACGGCGACAACGGGAAGACCGCACAGGCCGGCAATCGAGACCGGCGTGACGATCCACGCACTCATCCGCGTCACGTCGAAATCGCCGCGCTGCTGGCGATTGGCATTGAACGCCCGGGCCATCCGGGGTGCGTACCGATCGACGACTTGCGCGGCGCGCGGCGATGAATTCCTCATCGTGAGTTCGTCGAGACCGACGGCGACAAGTTGCCGGGCGGCAAGAACGATCGCATCCGTCAGATGGTCGAGCGGATGAGCGCGGACCGAATAGGCAATGATCGACGAGATTTCCCGCTTCGCCCGCGGATCATCCCAGCCACCGATCCTGTACAGCGGACTGTCGGCGCCCCACAGCAGATAATCCGCCGTGGATGGCAGCTCGTTCTTGAAATCGCACAACTGCCAATCCGGCCGCGGACATTGTTCGGCGAGCGATTGGCCGATCCGGCCGCTTTCGACCAGCCGCCCGAACAGGAACACCTGGCCGCCCGGCGTGACCGCGAACCGGCCCGCCACCGCGTCGTCGACGGCAACCAGCGCCACCAGGCCAAACCAGGCGGCGCCGGCGGCAAACAGGATCCCTGCCGGGCCGACTCGCGTCCTGGCGGCGAATGGCCATAGAGCCGCCTGGACCAGCGAGAGCGCTGCGAGGACCGCGAGAGTCGCCATGTGGGACGCCCCGGCGAAGATGACGATGGCGGCCAGCAGACTGCGCTCGATCCCGGTCAATCTGTCCCACTGCCACGCCAACAGATAGAGCGACAGCACCGCCGGGGCCGCCCAGGCGTCGGGCATCACCCTGGAGACGAAAAATGCGGCCCCGCTTGTCAGGCTGATCAGGGCGACGCCAAGGGCGACTGTCCAGGGCGATCGGCGCAGTTCGAACATCTTCATGGCGCGGTCGATGCTCCAGACGGTCACAACCGACTGCAGCACGACCGCCGGAATCCACTGATCTGTCCTGGTGATCCAGAGCAGCAGCCCATAGGCCACGGACCGGCCATCTTCGAGGCTTCCGGCCGGCCAGCGTGCCAGGTATCCCCCGACATCGTCGTGGACCAGCGGAAAACCATTCCAGATGGCCGGCCAGCACAACAGCGCGACAGCCAGTCCATATGCAAGGGCCGGGCTCAGAACAGCCCGCGATTTGGAGGGGCCGTCAGCAAACGGCGACATCAAACCAGCGCGTGCTTTGGCCGGCCATGCAGGCAGTCGAGCCATCTTGGTCAAGGCAAAAATGCCTCATGTCGAGCTTCCGGTTCGAGGTCCAGTCCGAGCTGGTTCATGGCGCCGATCGAATCTACCAAGGGTGTGCCGTCGCGTCGACGCATATCCGGTTGGATATGTCCTGTCTGCATCGTATTATTGATGTCGCGCTGGTCGAAGCTGGATTGCAAGGCTGCCCGACGGGTCGAGGGCTGCGGCGAAGACAGGGGATGGTCATGACAAACTGCAAGGTCCAGCGGCCCCGCAAGGACGTGTTGGCGCCGGCGCCGATCTTCAATCGCGACGGCCCGAGGCGAAAAATCCCGGTCCGCGTGTGCGGCGATGACGCGGGTGAATCGTGGTGACCGCGATCCGCCTCGCCATCGCAGGTCTCGGCAAGATCGCCCGGGATCAGCACATCCCCGCGATCGCCGCCACCGAAGGGATCGAACTCGCCGCCATCGCCAGCCGCCATGCCGCGATCGACGGCATCGCGCATTTCGCCACCCTCGATCAACTGCTGGCCGGCGCGCCCGATATCGACGCCGTGGCGCTGTGCACGCCGCCTCAGATGCGCCACGCCCAGGCCGCCGCCGCGCTGAAGGCCGGCAAGCACGTGCTGCTCGAAAAGCCTCCGGGGGCCACCGTCAGCGAAATCACGCCGCTGATCGCGGCGGCCCGGCAAACCGGCCGGACGCTGTTTGCGACCTGGCATTCCCGCTTTGCGCCGGCGGTCGAGCCGTCAAGGACGTTCCTCGCCGGCCGGCAGATCAGATCGGTCACCGTCGAATGGAAGGAAGACGTGAAGGTCTGGCATCCCCGCCAGGCCTGGATCTGGGAGCCCGGCGGCCTCGGGGTCTTCGATCCCGGCATCAATGCCCTTTCGATCCTCACCCGCATTCTGCCGCAACCGTTCTTTCTGACCGGGGCCGAGCTGTCGTTTCCGCGCAATCGCGCCGCCCCGATCGCGGCCAGCCTGGCTTTCTCGGACCAAGGCGGTCTGTCGATGCGGGCCGAATTCGACTGGCGCCAGACCGGCCCGCAGACCTGGGACATCGGCATCGATACCGACGCCGGCCATCTGCTGCTCGGTGCCGGCGGCAGCCGCCTCGCCCATGACGACCGCACACTGATTGACGAGAAGCCGGCGGAGTATCGCGGCATCTACCGGCGCTTCGTCGAACTGATGGCCAACGGGGTGTCGGATGTCGACCTCTCGCCGATGGTCCATGTCGCGGATGCCTTCCTGCTCGGCCGCCGCCGCGACGTCGAACCATTTTTCGAGGATTGAAAATGACGCAGTCGGGATCCCGGATGGCAAAAGTCGAGCGCGCGATCTTCGGCCGGCTGCCGGATGGCACCGCGATCGAGACGGTGCGGCTGCACGGTGACGACGGTTTCGAGGTCCGCCTGATCAGCTATGGCGCGGCGATCCAGTCCATCCTGGCGCCGGATCGCGCCGGACGGATTGCCGACCTCGTGCTCGGCCATGATGATCTGGCAGCCTACGTCGCGGTTCGCCGGTACCTTGGCGCGACAATCGGGCGCTATGCCAACCGGATCGCAAAGGCCGCCTTCGAACTCGATGGCCATCGCTATCAACTGCCGGCCAATGACGGCGGCAACACGCTGCATGGCGGCGTGGCCGGCTTCGATCGCAAAGCCTGGTCGGTCACGGCGATCGGTGAAAAGCCTGTGCCTTTCGTCACGCTGCGCCATGTCAGTGCGGACGGCGAGGAAGGCTTTCCCGGCAGGCTTGCGGCGGAAGTGACCTACAGCCTTTCGGGCGGTCGCGAGCTTTCGATTTCATACGCCGCCGAAACCGACCGGCCGACCGTCGTCAACCTGACCAACCACAGTTTCTTCAATCTCGCCGGCGCCGAGTCCGCCGGCGATATCCTCGACCACCGTCTGACCATCGCGGCGGATGCCTATCTGCCGGTGGACACGGGAGGAATTCCCCTGGGCGCGCCGCGCCCGGTCGATGCCACGCCGTTCGATTTCCGCAGGCCGCATCGCGTCGGTGCGCGGCTTGGCGATGCCGATGCGCAGCTCCGGATCCGCAGCGGCTACGACCACAATTTCTGCCTGCGCGGTGCCGCCGCAGGTGCGGTGTGCTTTGCCGCCCGGGTCGAAGATCCCGGCTCGGGCCGCGTGCTCGAACTGCTGACCGATCAGCCCGGCGTGCAGTTCTATTCGGGCAATTTCCTCGACGCCAGCGTGACCGGCAAACATGGCCGCGTCCACCGTCCGTATGATGCGCTCTGCCTGGAACCGCAGGCCTATCCCGATGCGCCGAACCGTCCGGACTTTCCGCCCGTGCGGCTGGATCCGGGCCAGAGCTATCGCCGCCATTCGATCTATCGATTTTCCACACTGTGAGAGCCGGGCGATGACCGACGATCGGATCGACCAGGTCGGCACCACGATCCTGCATGAACGGCGCTGCCGTCTCGGCGAGGGCTGCACCTATGATCCGGCGAGCGATACCGCATGGTGGGTCGATATCACCGAGCGCACCTTGTTTCAGGCCGACCTCGCATCCGGCGCGGTCACGGCGCACGCGCTCCCCTTCATGGCCAGCATGGTTGCCCTGATCGACGACCACCGCCAGCTGCTCGCGGCCGAAGATGGCCTCTATGTCCGCGACATCGCCGATGGCCGGCTGGCGCTGCATGCGCCGCTCGAGGCCGACAATGCCGCCACCCGCTCGAACGACGGACGGGTCCACCCCTGCGGCGCGCTGTGGATCGGCACCATGGGCCGCAAGGCGGAGAACGGCGCCGGCGCGATCTATCGCTTTCATCGCGGCGAATGGCATCGGCTCTATGCCGGCGTCACCATACCGAACGCGATCTGCTTTTCGCCCGATGGCGCGACGGCCTATTTTGCCGACAGCCGCGAGGGCATCCTCTGTCGCGTCGCCATCGATCCGGCGAACGCCATGCCGGTCGCAGATCCCGCGATGCTCTACGATCATCGCGGCGGCGCGGGCAGTCTCGACGGCGCCGTGGTCGACGGCGAGGGACTGATCTGGAACGCGCGCTGGGGCGGATCCAGCATCGATGTCTACACCCCGGAAGGCGCCCGCGTCCGCGGCCTGGGGGTGCCGGCGACGCAGCCGAGCTGTCCGGTGTTCGTCGGCCGGAATTTCGACCGGCTGCTGGTCACCAGCGCCTGGGAAGGAATGGACGAAGCGGCCAGGGCCGCCGATCCTCACCATGGCCGGACTTTCGTCCTCGACGCCGGCGCGCGGGGACGGACGGAGGCCCGTTTCGAACTGGGGCCGGCGTGATGCGGCGTCAGCGCGGCGACATGGCGAACTCCCGGCGGGCCGCCCTCGACCGCTGAACCACACGCGTAAGGGTTCGGTTCAGAATCGCATTTCTGCCTGGTTGCGGACCGAAAGCGGGGCGGGGCAGCAGAGAGGGTCAGGCGGCGCGGACCTTTTCCAGGAAGCCGGCGACGGCCCGGCGCAGCATGCCGGACTGGTTGTCGAGCTCGCGGGCGCTGGCCAGCACGTCGGACGCCGCTGCGCCGGTGGCGGTTGCCGCGGTGGTAACGCCGCCGATATGGGAGTTGATCTCGCTCGATCCCGTCGCGACCTCCTGGATGTTGCGGGCGATCTGGCGCGTGGCCTCGCCCTGCTGCCCGATCGCGGTGGAGATGCTCACCGTGATCTCGCTCATCTGCGCGATGGTCTGGGTGATGCCGCTGATCGCCGCAACCGCCTCGCCGGTCGACTGCTGCATGGCGGCGACCTGGCTGGAGATTTCCTCGGTGGCCTTGGCGGTCTGGTTGGCCAGCGCCTTGACCTCGGAGGCGACCACCGCGAAGCCGCGGCCGGACTTCGCCGGCACGCGCCGCCTCGATGGTGGCATTCAACGCCAAGAGGTTGGTCTGCGCCGCGATCGAGTGGATCAGCTTGACAACCTCGCCGATCTTCTCGGCACCGGCGGACAGGATCCGCACCGTGGCGTTGGTGCGCTCGGCGTCGCTGACCGCCTGGCTGGCGACCTCGCTCGAACGCATCACCTGCCGCGAAATCTCGGCAACCGAACTCGACAGCTCCTCCGCCGCGGCCGCCACCGTGCCGGCATTGCCCGACGCGCTCTTCGATGCGGCGCTGACGGTTGCGGCGCGCGCGCTGGCGTCGCTCGCGGTCGAGGTCATCGACTGCGCCGTGCCCTGCATGCCGGCCGCCGCCGTCGACACGGTGCGGACGATGCCGTTGACGCTGCGCTCGAAATCGTTGGCGAGGTCTTGCATCGCCGCACGGCGTTCGGTCGCGGCGTGCGTCTGCGCCTCGGCCTCCGCCTTCTCGAGTTCGCGCACCCGCACCGCGCTGTCCTGGAAGGTCCGTACCGTGGCCGCCATCGCGCCGATCTCGTCGCCGCGGCCGCTGCCGGGGATCTCGCCTTCCAGCTCGCCATTGGCCAGCGCCTGCATCCGCTCGCCGAGCAGGCGCAGCGGCCGGCTGATGCTGCGGCCGATCATCCAGGCGATGGCGCCGGCGATCACCGCGATGCTGAGGATGGCCAGGCCGAGAACCCACTCGATCGACCTCATCTTGGCATCGAGATCGTCGATATACACGCCGGTCCCGACAAACATGTTCCAGCCGGGGATCGCGGCGGTGTAGCTCACCTTGCGGCTCAGTGTATCCTTGCCCGGCAGCTGGTTGATGTAGAACAGCGTGACCTGTCCGTTGGCGGCCACGCCGTCGCGCATCTTGCGAAAATTGGCCTTGCCTTCATCGCCGAGCGTATCCAGCCGGTTCTTGCCGATCAGCTTGGCGTCCGGAAGCAGCACCGTGATGCCTTCCATGGTGTATCCGAACAGGTAGCCGGAGCCGCCATCATAGGTCAGCGTGTTGCCCCGCTTGCTGAATTCGGCGATCGCGGCCTCCCTGGTGAGCTCGCCGGCGTCGACCTGCTTCTGCAGGCCCGCCGCCATGTTGCGCGCCATGTCGACGACGGCGTGGATCTGCTCGATGCGCGCGTTCAGCATCTCCTGTTGCATCAGATACCCGGCCAGCGCCCCCGCGACGCAAAGCCCGGCCAGCGTCACCCCGACCAGGATCGTGAGTTTCGAGCCGATCTTGATGTGATTGAGTTTCACGGCGATGTCTCCGGGGGGCAGGGCGAGGGGGTCGCGGGCGGGCAAGGCGAGAGCCGAGGGTATCGCGCGAACCTTAGTATTTGGTTGAAATCCTCGCACCGTGTCCACATAATGGACCAAACAAGAATAATATCGAATTTAGTGGACAGCTTTCGATAATTCACCCATTGAAAGGGTCATGATGCCCGCTTTATCCCGCAAGCCGACCTTCATTCCGTCCCCGTCCGCGGAAACCGTGCTCGCCGAGAGTGCCGGCGACGCGGCTTTCGCCACCACCCTGGCCAAGGGGCTGGTGGTGCTCGAGGCCTTCGAGGCCGGGGCAAGCCTGCTTGGCAACATGGAGATCGCGGCACGTACCGGGATTCCGAGGCCGACGGTGGCGCGGTTGACGCACACGCTCGCCGAGCTCGGTTATCTGCGTCATGACGAGGGCCTTGCGCGGTACAGCCTTGGCGCGCGGGCATTGCGCATGGCCCATCCGCTTCTCGCCGGCATGCAGTTTCGCCAGCTCGCACGGCCGCTGATGCAGGATCTCGCGGCCAGCGTCCGCGGCACGGTTTCGATCGGGCTGCTCGACGGAACGGCGATGATCTATGTCGAGACCGCGCGATCGGGCGACGTCGGACCGCACGTCCCCGACATCGGCATGCCGATCCCCGTCGTCGCAACGGCGATGGGGCGCGCCGCGGCCGCGATATTGCCCGCCGCCGATTTGGTCCGTCTGGAACAGCGGATGAAGCAGGGCGACCCGGACTTGTGGTCCGCCTTCCGCGAAAAGTATCGCGCCGGCATTCGGCAATGCGCGGACCAGGGGTTCTGCACCTGCTATGGCGAGTACATGGCCTCGATTCACGCGGTCGCCGCGCCGCTGTTTCAGGCGCCAAACCTGAAGCAGGCCTTTGCCATCAATTGCGGCATCCCGGCCTTTCGATTGCAGCCCGGGCAGCTCGAATCCGACATCGGCCCGCGCATCAGGGCGCTTGCCGCCAGCATCCGCGCGCTGGTCGACGAAGGCGAGCCGACGATCGAGCCGCGCGGACCACACAAGAGGAATGCCGCGAAATGATCGGCGATCCCGGCGCATTCACCAGGGATCAGGGCGGTTCAGCGTCCCCGGACAAGCCGTGCCGCCTCGGACGCGGAGGCTGAGATGGCCGGGCCGCTCGCGGGATTGAAGGTTCTCGACATCGCGACCATCATTGCGGCGCCGCTGGCGGCGACGCTTCTGGCCGACTATGGCGCCGACGTCCTCAAGATCGAGATGCCGGGACAGGGCGACGGGCTCAGGTCCTTTCCGCCGTTCAAGGACGGCAAGCCGCTGTGGTGGAAGGCGGCGAACCGCAACAAGAAATTCGCCACGCTCGATCTTCGCACGCCGGAAGGGCTGGTGCTGATCAAGCAGATGCTGCCGCGTTTCGACGTCCTGATCGAGAACTTCCGTCCGGGAACGCTCGATCGCTGGGGCTTGTCGAAAGAGATGCTGTGGTCGATCCAGCCGCGTCTGGTCATCCTGCGGGCGACGGCCTTCGGCCAGGACGGGCCCTACAGCAGCCGGCCCGGATTTGCCCGGATCTTCGAGGCGATGGGCGGGCTGACCTACATTACCGGCGAAGCCGATGGCGAACCCACCCATCCCGGATATCCGATCGGCGATTCGATCGGAGGCCTGTTCGGCGCCGTCGGCGTGCTCGCAGCGTTGTGGAAGCGGGCGCGCGACCCCGACGCTCCCGGCGAAGAGATCGATCTGGCGCTGACGGAGGCGGTGTTTCGCCTGCTCGACGTCCTTCCGGTCGAATTCGATCAGCTCGGTGTCAGCCGCGGCCGCATCGGCAATGCCAACGGCTATTCGGCGCCGGCGGCGGTGTTTCGCACCCGCGACGACCGCTGGGTGACGCTGGCAGGCTCGACCAACGCGCTTTACGCGGCGAACTGCCGTGCCATCGCGCGGCCCGAGCTGATCGAAGACCCGCGCTTTGCCGGCAACGACCAGCGCGTCAGGCACGCGGCGGAACTCAACGAGATCTTTTCGGCGTGGTGTGCCGAACATACCCTGGACGAGGTGCTCGCCGAATTCACCGCGGCGCAGGGCACGATCGCGCCGATCTATTCGGTGGCGCAGATCGCAGGCGATGCGCAGTCCCAGGCGCGCGAAATGATCACGCGCGTTCCCGATCGGGATTTCGGCTCGGTGGCGATGGCGAACGTGGTTCCGCGCTTCGCCGTCGATCCCGTGCAGCTGCGCAACTCGGCCGGCGACATCGGGCAGGACAATCGCGAGGTCTATCTGGATTGGCTTGGCCTTTCGGAGGCGCAGCTCGAGCAGCTCGCCCGCGACAAGGTCATCTGACGGCGGAACGGAACGCCGACCCTCTCCGCGACGAAAACAACAAAAGCGGTGCGGGGACGCAACAAGGACAGGCACAAGGGAGGACGACATGGCGTTATCGAGCGGTCAGTCGCAGGCCGATGGTCGACGGGCCTGGATCATCCTGGGCATGATGGTCGTCTTCATGATGATCAATTTCGCGGACAAGGCCGTGGTCGGCCTGGCCGCGGCCGACATCATGCGCGACCTGCATCTCAGCAACGAGCAGTTCGGCCAGATCGGCAGCGCCTTCTTCCTGCTGTTTTCGATCTCGGCGGCAATGGTGGGATTTCTCGTCAATCGCGTTTCGACCAGGATGGTGCTGACCGTGATGGCGCTGATCTGGGCGCTGACGCAGCTGCCGATGCTGGGGCTGGTATCGATCCAGACCCTGGTGGTGAGCCGCATCGTGCTCGGCGCCGGCGAAGGCCCGGCGTTTCCGGTGGCGCTCCACGCCGTCTACAAATGGTTCCCGAACCAGCGCTGGGCGATTCCGACCAGCCTGGTCTCGATCGGCGCCCCGATCGGCCTCTGCCTTTTCCCGCCGCTGCTGACATGGATCATCGTGTCCCATAGCTGGCACGCCGCGTTCGGCTTTCTCGGCGTCATCGGTCTGGTCTGGGTCGCGGTCTGGATGGTGGTCGGCAAGGAAGGCCCGCTCGATGCGCACCAGAGCGAGGCAGGGGCCGCCCGCGTGGACCGGGTACCCTATGCGACGCTGCTGACGTCGCGGACCTTTCTCGGCGTGACGCTGGCGGGCTTCGCGTCCTATTGGGCGGTGGCGCTGGCCGTGGTCTGGCTGCCGTCATTCTTGATCAAGGCGGCCGGCTATTCGCCGATCGCCACCGGCTGGATCGTGGCGCTTCCGCCGATGCTGCAGGTGGTGCTGTCCCCCTCTATGGGCTTTGTCTCGCAAAAGCTGCGGCTGCGGGGATGGTCGAGCCGCGTTTCCCGCGGGCTGTTCGCCGGCGGCAGCGTGGTCATCGTCGGCCTTGCGATGATGCTGCTGGCGAAATCCTCCGGCGCGTTCGAACCGATACCGCTGGCCATGGTGGCCTTTGCCGCCTGCGGCGTGACCTTTGCCATCGGCCCGACCCTGATCGGTGAAATCAGCCCGGTGCATCAGCGGGGCGCCATGCTGGGCACCACCAACGGGCTGTTCACGACGGCCGGCCTGGTGGCGCCGTGGCTGATGGGGCACATCGTGGACGTCGGGGTGAATCCGGCGCAGGGATTCAGGGACGGATTCCTGTTCGCCGGCCTGTTCATCGTCGTCGGCGGCGTGCTCGCGATGCTGCTCATCAATCCGGAGAGCGACCTGGCGCGGTTCAGGCGGCGCGGGGCCACCCTCGGCGGAGGCGAGTTGTCGGCGTTGCAGCCTTAGGACCCGCACGGTGCACCGCAATTGCCACCATCGGCCAGTAATGACTCCGGATCGGTAAAACGTGGGATAGGACGCGATGCGAAACAATGTTCTGAACCTGACGGCGGCATCCGCGGCCGCCCTCGTGCTGGCGATTTCGCCCGCCGCCGCGCAGAAGAAATACGACGCCGGCGCCACCGACACCGAAATCAAGGTCGGGCAAACCGTGCCGTTCAGCGGACCGGCCTCGGCCTATGCCGCGGTCGGCAAGGCCCAGGCCGCCTACGTCAAGATGATCAACGACCAGGGCGGCATCAACGGGCGCAGGATCAACCTGATCCAGTATGACGACGCCTACAGCCCGCCGAAGACCGTCGAGCAGGTGCGCAAGCTGGTCGAGAGCGACGAGGTGCTGCTCACCTTCCAGATCATCGGCACCGCCCCGAATGCCGCCGTGCTGAAATATCTCAATGCCAGGAAAGTGCCGCAGTTGTTCGCCGCCACCGGCGCGGCCCGGTTCACCGACCCGAAGAATTTTCCGTGGACCATGGGCTTCAATCCCAGCTATTTCGTCGAGGGCCGGATCTACGGCCAGTACATCCTGAAGGAGCATCCGGACGCCAAAATCGGCGTGCTCTATCAGAACGACGATCTCGGCAAGGACTATCTCAACGGCCTCAAGGCCGGGCTCGGCGACAGGGCCGCGAACATGCTGGTGGCGGAGGTGTCCTACGAACTGACCGACCCCACCATCGATTCGCAGATCCTCAGGATCAGGGATGCCGGTGCGGACCTGGTGTTCAGCGCCTCGACCCCGAAGCAGGCCGCCCAGGCGATCAGGAAGATCGCCGAGCTCGACTGGCACCCGGTGCAGATCCTGGACATCAACGCCAACACGGTCGGCGCCGTGCTGAAGCCGGCCGGCCTCGACGCGTCCAGGGGCATCATCAGCGTCGGCTATGTCAAGGATCCCTCGGAAGCCGCCTCGAAGCAGGACCCGGGAATGCAGCGCTACCTCGCATTCATGCAGAACTACGTTCCCGATGGCGATAAGGAATCCAGTCTCAACGTCTACGGCTACATCACCGCGCAGCTGCTGGTCCAGGTTCTGAAGCAGTGCGGCGACGACCTGACCCGCGCCAACGTGCTGAGGCAGGCCACCCATCTCGATCATGTGGAACTCGATCTGCTGTTGCCGGGCATCACCGTCACCACCACGCCGACCGACTATCGGGTCAACAAGCAGCTGCAGATGGTGCGGTTCGACGGCGAGCACTGGCAGCCGTTTGGGCCGATCGTCACCGACGCGGCGACGGAGTAGACGGACGGCAAAGGCACAAGTCGGGTATCCCGCCGCCGAAAACGACCCGCCGGCGGTCCAGGAGCGCTGCGGCGTATGATGATCGAGCGGAAAAATGTCCTCTCCGCCTCGGATATTCGGCCTTCTGCAGCGGCCGTTCCGCCGGGTCGGTCGTATCCGGATCGGGGGCTCGATACACGACGAAGCCAAAGTCACCGCGGCGGAGCCCGATGTCGGCAAGGTCCCGGTCGCTCATGGCCATCAGCGTTTCGTCATCGGCCCAGCGCCATCGAAAAAGGCGGAGCATGGCTATCGGCATGCATAACGGCCTCAAGCGGCGTCGGTTTGCCGTGAAAGGCGGATTCATCCGGCCGCTGCGAGGCTCAGATCATTTGACATCCCAGCCGGCGACAGAGATGTCCTGACAGCCTGCCCGGATCCACCCGATTGCCGAGAGCGTGGCGATCCGATTCGGGTGGCAATATGTCTGCTTCCGTGAGGGTTTACGGGATGCCGCCCATGACGGGGGTGCGGTTCACACGTCGCCGACATACGCAAGCCTCAGGTATCGATCAAATCGTCTGTATGGTTTCGACTGCCTGACGCGAAGGCCGACTCGATTGCGGCTTCCGCCTGCGCTGTCCGGCTTCGGCGGACAGGTCGGCTCCAATCCGCGCCGCAGGGACCGGCCTGGGGGGAATGCTGGTTAATCGGCCTGCGCGACGCTACGCTGGCGAACGCGGGAGGGATTTTGTCTTCAGCGACGGGAGTATTGCCGTGAAGGCCGTTTATACGGAACTGCACCGCAGCCACGATCCGCAATTCTTTCTGGTTCGCGGCGTGGTCAGGCGCACCACCGAGCAGCCCGAACGCGCCGATCGCCTGCTCGCCGGGCTCAGCGCGGGCAGGCACGAACTGGTCGAGCCCGTGGTGTTCGGGCAGGGGCCGCGGGCACGGGTTCATAGTCCGGAATATCTCGGCTTTCTCGCCGAGGCTTGGGACGCCTGGGTCGCGCTCGGCGATGGCGGCCCCGAGATGATCGCCAACATGCATCCGGTGCGCAACGCCGCGACCTATCCCACCCATATTGTCGGCCGGCTTGGCTGGCATACCATCGATACGTCCTGTCCGATCGGCCCGGGCACCTTCGCTGCGGCCTGCGCCGCCACCGACGTGGCGGCGACGGCGGCGCAACTGGTTCTGGACGGCGAGGACGCGGCCTATGCGCTGTGCCGTCCGCCGGGACATCATGCCTATCGCGACCTCGCCAGCGGCTTCTGTTTTCTCAACAACACGGCGATCGCGGCCGCCCATCTGCGGCTGCGGCATGAGCGCGTGGCCATCCTCGACGTCGACGTCCATCATGGCAACGGGACGCAGGGCATCTTCTACGAACGGCCCGACGTTCTCACGGTTTCGATCCATGCCGATCCAGCCTTCTTCAACCCGTTCGTGTGGGGTTATGCCCATGAGCGCGGCGCGGGTCCCGGACTTGGCGCCAACCTCAACATTCCACTCCCGCTTCGCACCGGGGATGACGGCTATTTGCAGGCGCTCGGTGTCGCGGAAAGGACCATCCATGCCTTCGCGCCCGGTGCGCTGGTCGTCGCACTCGGCCTCGATGCGTCGGAGCACGATCCGCTTGCGGGTCTCGCCGTCACCACCGCGGGCTTCCGGCGCATCGGCGCCGCCATCGCCCGGCTGGGGCTTCCGACCGTGTTCGTCCAGGAAGGCGGATATCTGTCGGAGATTCTCGGGGCCAATCTCACCTCCGTCCTCGCCGGATTTGAAGAAGCGCGCTAGCGGACCGACCGCCTGAAACAGGCCTGGACGGCTTCAGCTTCAGGCTCGTGGCAGATCTGCCATGCGCGCCGGGCGATCGGGGCAATGCCATTTCATCGCGGGATCGAAGGACGAAAGCCTTTTCTCGGCGCGGCCGACTAAATTTAGTGTCCGGGCTCAATTCCGGCCCGCGCCTGTATCGGGCGCGCCGATGCGACACACACACGAGCCCAAAGGGAACCTCCATGGCAACGACCCGTCGTCGGATCATCACCGGCAGCCTCGGCGTTTTCGGCGCAGCGCTGCTGGCGCCGCGTCGCGGTGCCGCCGCGCCGGGCGGCGCCGTGCCGAAGCAATTCAGGATCGGCTTCCAGAAGGGCGCAGCCATCCTGGTGCTGGCGCGTGAGCAGCAGGTGATCGAAAGGCGGCTGCAGCCGCTGGGCGTGGACGGCGTCCAGTGGGTGGAATTCCAGTTCGGCCCCCCGATGCTGGAAGCCATGGGCGCGGGCGCCATCGACATCGGCTCGGTGGGCGACACGCCGCCGATCTTCGCGCAGGCTGCCGGCTACCCCCTGGTGTACGTGGCGTCCACCCCGTCCGCCGAGCATGCCGTGCTGGTGCAAAAGGATTTGCCGATCAAGACCCTGGCCGAACTCAGGGGCAGGCGGGTCGCCTTCGCCCGCGGCTCCAGCGCCCACAACGTGACGGTCAAGGCGCTGGCGCTGGCCGGCCTGACCCTCAAGGACATCGTGCCGGCCTACCTCGCGCCGGCGGACGCCACCGCCGCGTTCAACGGCGGTACCATCGACGCCTGGGTGGTGTGGGACCCGTATTATGCGATCGCCCAGCAACGCTATGAAGCGCGCGTCATCGCCGACACCTCCGACAAGCGGCTGGCCAGCGCCTCCTATTATCTGTCGAGCCGCGACTTCGCCGGCAAATATCCGGCGGTGCTGTCGGCGGCGCTGGACGAGATCGGCAAGCTGACGGCGTGGTCCGGCCGGCACCGCGACGAACTGGCCAGACTGGCCGCCGGCGTCACCAGCATCGACGAAAAATCCTGGCAGACCGCCTTTGCGCGGGCCGGTTTTACCTTCGGCAGCGTGACGCCGGCACAGATCACCCAGCAGCAGCAGCTGGCCGACACGTTTTACGAGCTCGGCATCGTGCCGAAAAAGTTCACGGTGGCCGACATCGTCTGGTATCCGCCCAAGAGCTAGCGGAATGGCTTCAAGTCGAGACGGTACATGCGATGGGGCGCTTTCGCCCACTTGCGGCACGGCAATCGCATATCGCGTTCCGGCCGCGGAATGCTCTCCGTCAGGCGGCAACCTTCCTGAGGATCCAGATCACCTCGATGCTGTTGAGCATTGAAAGTTCGATCCCGAGATTCAATCCTGGCATCCTTGCAACATGGCAAAACAGTTCCAGCATCGCGGAATAGTCCCAGACGTGGAAATGTATGTTGGCGCGTTGCGCCAGCATGGTCGAGGATTTATGCCTGTGTGCATCACCGGCCAGGCCGTCGACACACCGGCACCACTCGTCATAATGCCCGGCGAGTGACCAGTCCGGTCCATCTTCATGATCGCGGATCAGATGGTCCAGCGGGGTTATCCTGCGGTCCCTGTCGAAGGTAAACCTCTTGTCGGGCAGCGCAAGGAAGGCAATTCCGGGCGGACGCAACACCCGGCTGATCGACTTGAGCGCCCGCAACGGATCTTCGACATGTTCCATCACATGGTTTGCAATGACGAAATCCATGCTTTCGTCGGCGATTCCCCGCATCGATTCCAGGTCGGTTACGATATCCGGCGCCCTGATATCCTCGATGTCTGGAAACGCGCGTCGAAGCTGGTCGATCGATTCGCTGTCGGCATACGTCACCGTGACGCCCGCGGGCACCGCGAGCGCGGCGTGCAGGGCGCCGAATTCGACGCCGGTTCCCTCCAGATATCGCTCCGCCACGCATCCTCTCAGCTCGAACAGGTCGTTCGGCTTCAGATTTACCGGCCCCGACCGCCGTTCCGGGCACTTCTCGCACATCACGCCTCGCTCCCATTGCCGGCCGTTGCCGATCGCTGTTGTAGATGAACTTTTCAGATCGGGCGAAGATCCCGATCAATGCCGATGCCGGCGTGGCCCGGCATCGGGGAATGCCGCAGACGAGGGGATGCCAATCCGGCAATCGCGCTCGCTATGGCCCGCCGGAGATCGCCCTCCCGCGAATGTCGTCATGGACCGAAGCCTGATCTATCGCCTGCAAGAGGGCGTTTGTGGTGAGCAGTTCGGGAAGGGCTTGGCCGTCCGACCGTTGTGGCCCGTAGACCACGTCAAAGGGAATACCGTATCGTGCGAAGCGATGAAGGAAATCCGCGATCCAAGGACTCGGCCGGCTCCAGTCGGCGCGCATGGTTATGACGTGCGATTTCCTCAGCCGCGAACGAACCTCGGCGTTCTCCAGCACGCGCAGGTCGTTGAGCTTGCAAGTCAGGCACCAGGTGGCGGTGACGTCAACCAATACGGTATTGCCACCTGCGATGAGGCCGGGCAGCGCATCCGGATCGAGCGCCTGCCACCCCTGACCAGCCGCCGGTCGAAAGACCGGAGCAGCCGCGGAAAAACTGAAAAGCAGGGGCAAGACGACGAGGCCGGCGGTGATCAATCCGGATCGGCGCGATGCGAAGGCGGCAATCTGGCCTTTGACCGGCGCACGGATCAGAGCCCGATAGCCGAGCAAGCCCGCCAGCAGAGCCGCCGTGACCACCGCCGTCCACCCGCCCGCCGTGCTCCACAGCACGTAGATCAGCCAGCCCGCCGTTCCCAGCAGCAGGCAGCCGAGCAATTTCCGCACCGCGAGCATCCACGGGCCGGGACGCGGAAGCCAGCGGACGCATCCGGGAAACAACGCGGCCATCCAATAGGGCAGCGCCATTCCGAGGCTAAGACACAGGAAGATCGCAAGGATTTCAAACGGCCCGCCGGCCAATGCAAAGCCCACGGCGGTGCCGACGAATGGCGCGGAGCAGGGCGTGGCCAGCAGGGTCGCGAACACGCCCGCGAGGAAGGCCTCCATCATGGGCCCGCCGGACCGTTTGGACGCGACGTTCGCGACCGATCCCGGCAGGCCGATCGGAAGCCATTCGAAGAAGCTCGCCGCGAACAGGACCGTCAGCGCCGCCATTCCGGCCAGGAACCAGGGCTGCTGAAACTGTATGCCCCAGCCAAGCGTTGCACCCGACCATTTCAATCCGACCAGGCAGGCGGCCAACAGCATGAAGCTGAACGTGATGCCGGAAGCCGTTGCTGCCGAACTCAAGCGCACTTCGCGCAACCCGCCGTCCGCTTGCCGGGTAAATGCAAAGAGCTTGATGGAAAGCACCGGCAGCACGCAGGGCATCAGGTTGAGAATGAGACCTCCGAGCAAAGCCGAAAGCAGCGCGGCGAAGATCAGCGAGCCATGTTCGGGAATTGCCTTGGCGGCGGGCACCCTGAATTCGGCGGCCCGGTTTTGGTCGATCAATGTCAATGTCAAAGGACGGCCGGACGGCGGCAACGATGCAAGCCGGACGGTCAGACGCGCGGACCTGCCGGCGTCCTGCAGTTCCACCTTCGGCGCCGGCGGAATGCCATCCCCGGCGCCTTCGACAAGCAGGTCAGGCAGGACAAAGGCGCCCGCCCTGCTCTTGAGGTCGACCACGAGGATGGGTCGTGACGCGGGGCCCGCCAGGCGGGTGCCAATGACATCGATACCGGCGGCGTCCGGCGAGCCCGGTACCTGCTTCTGGGCCGAGCTGATCAGCCCGGACTGGGCCGAAGTGTCCCCGGCGCCGGTCGGTACCGGCAGCACGAGTTCAGCCTGAAGCGGCACGCAGACGTCAGAGCAGGCGGCATAGCTGATCGACGCCTTGATCCGGGCAGAGGCGTGCGCCTTCTTCAGCGACAATTTGACCGGAAGAACCACGCCGTTTTCGTAGACGCTGTTCTGCAAGCCATCGATGACGAGACGATGGGGAGCGGGCCAGGAGATTTCTCCGCCCGAGATATTTTCCGAGCCAGACCAGTCGACCGCTGGCGGGATGCCCGCGTCCCCCGGGGTTCGCCAATAACCGTGCCAACCCTTGGCAAAGCGGAATTCCAGCCCTGCTTCGAGAATTGAATTGGCAGCGATGCTGTCCGTCGCCGTGATCAAGCGGACCGCCGCCCGGTCGTCCCCCACCCAATCGGTGGCGGCTGCGCGGGCGCTGCCGGCCGGCACGATGAATCCGGCCGACAGCACGAGGAGGGTGGCAAGGCGAGCGAGAACCATGATGCGTCCAGTACCGTGTCGATGTCACTCTGCGATGTCACCGATTGACGGCCGGCGGGCTTCGGCAGAGGTACGTCGCGTCTGAGATAGCCGGCCGGCCCGTACAACCGTCGCGAAGGTTCAGCTTGAACCGTCCGACAACCGGGAAGCCCCAATGATCCTGCCATCGGGCGCTTCGAGCACAACGGCGACGTCCTGCCCTTCGGGAAATCGCTGCTTGATCTGCAGCGGCGCTCCCGACCATTGGCCGATCGGGCGCAGCGATCTGACGATGTTCGCTTCCTGCAGCGTCCTGCCGCCATTTTCGCCACGGCCGATCGCCGTGGTATGGTCGTGGTCAAAGCCGATCAGGAGAATCCTGCCGGTGCCGGAGCCGGAGCCGACCTGTATCGAAACCTGCTCCCCGCCGGTCCTGGTGACGCTGACCGAGGCGGCCGTGCGGCTTTCGTGTTTCGCCTTTTCGATGGCTGATCCGACATCGCTGCGATGCGAGCCGACCAGCCCGGCGGCGCCATCGACGACGATCTCCGGCGTATAGGAGCCGTCGCCGAAGCGATGGCCATATTGGTCCTGCCGGTCCGTCGCGGCTTGCAGCGAATACGGATCCTTCCATCCCAGGCGGTCCCAATAGGTGACGTGGAAGGCAAGCGGCAAGACGTCTCGCCGATCCCTGGACAGTTCGTTGAGGTAAGCGTTCGCGGGCGGGCAAGATGAGCAACCTTGCGAGGTGTACAACTCGACGACGACGGGACGTTCCGCGGCGAGGGCGGCGGCGGGGCAGAGACCCACAATGAGGCCCAGTGAAGGGAGCAGACGCGACAGCATGGCAATCCTCCTGTGTTGAGTTCTTCCCATATTCGCCGCCCGGGCGGCTTTGTTACGCTTGATGGCCGCCAGGTTCGGACCACCGGGAGAGCTCAACCTGCCGATCGGGAATTCATTGGGGGATCACGATGCCGTGGCGGTGGTAACGTATTCGCGGGTGAGACGAATCCAGGGGGCACACCGGGAGCGCTGCAGCAGACGGAAAATCGGCATCCCCGTTGGCATTTGCTGGCGGCGCGTGAGCCAGGCGGGCTGTCGTTCGACGACGGGCATTCGGGACGCCCCGGAATTACCGAATGGACAGGACATTGGCGCCGCCAATGTGCGCGTCATCGAGCCGCGCCAGTTCGACAGCCGGGCGGCGCGCGCATCGGAACGGGCGCCCGTGCTCGGGCGATCGATCGCTGCGAGCACGCAACTTCAATGGCGGGAGGTTTGGCCGGCAGTCACGCCAAGGCGCCCGCCGTCAGGCTGGGTCCATTTTTTTGCGAATTTCGGAGTGATGAATTGATGCCACTGATTTGCCCGACGTGTCAAAAAGTTTCTCTGCGGGATCGGTCAAGGCGTCCCTACCGGCGGTAATCGGCTACTTTGCATGGGGTTGTTTTCGATATTTTTGTTGGGAGGGGGCAACGCGCCCGCCTTCGCCCAAAATGAGCTTCGCTGCGGCGGCCTTCGCGCGGCTGTCGAACTGCAGTCCGTCTACGCTGGCGCTCCGCCCAGGCTACGCCGGACACGCTTCGCCCTGACGGGTCCCGGGCGGCTGCGCCAGGCGGAGCCCGTCAGGGCGAAGCGTGGTGGGCCCGGCAGGACTCGAACCTGCAACCAGACCGTTATGAGCGGCCGGCTCTAACCATTGAGCTACAGGCCCCGCCGGGCGCTGCCGCTTTGGGCGGCCAGGCAACGGTGCCGACACCCCTTACAATGGTGCCGCTGATCCGGCAATGCCGGGTTTGGCGGCCCGCCAAGGAGGGGCCGACCGCTTTCGGCTCACTCCACCGAGACGCCGGCGAAGGCGACCACCTTGCGCCACTTTTCGGTCTCGTCGGCGATCAGTTTGCCGAATTGGGCCGGCGTCATCGGCTTCGGGATGCCGCCGATCTCGCCGAGCCGCGCCACCAGCCTGGGATCCTGCAGGGCCTCGCCGACCGCTTTGTTGAGGATGTCGACGATCTCCGGCGGCGTGCCCTTCGGCGCCGAGATGCCATAGAACCCGACCGATTCGAATCCCGGCACGGTCTCGGCGATCGCGGGAACGTCCGGCACGCCGGGCCAGCGCCGCGGCGAGGTGACGCCGAGCGCGCGCACGGTGCCGGCACGCGACTGCTCCAGCGCCGTCGGCAGGTTGTCGAAGATCAGCTGCACCTTGTTGGAGATGATGTCGGGAAAGGCGATCGCGCTGCCGCGATAGGGCACGTGCACCATGTCGGTTCCGGTCATCGCCTTGAACAATTCCGCCGACATGTGCACCGAGGTGCCGTAGCCCGACGAGGCATAGGACACCTTGCCCGGATTGGCCTTGCAATAGTCGATCAGCTCCTGGACGGTCCGGACCGGCATAGCGTTCGACACCACCAGCATGTTGGTCAGCTGCATGATGCTGGCGACCGGCACGGTGTCGCGGATGAAATCGTAAGACAGGTGCTTGTACAGCGAGGTGCTGATGGCGTTGTTGGGTGCCACGAACAACAGCGTATAGCCGTCGGGCGGCGAATTGATCGCGGTCGCCGCGGCGAGATTGCCGCCGGAGCCGGCGCGGTTCTCGACCACGAATTGCTGGCCGAAATGCTCCGACAGCCACTGGCTCATGATCCGCGCCACCAGGTCGACCGGGCCGCCGGCGGCAAACCCTATCAGCCAGCGCACCGGGCGGTTCGGATAGTCGGCGGCGCCGGCCGGCGTGAAGCCGGCGGCAAGGATCGCCAGGCAGGCCAGCTGCAACAGCAGGGCGCGCAGCAATGGGATCGGTCTGTCTCCCCTCATGCTCCCGTTCTCCCCCGTGTCTGCCGTCGCCGCCGTCGACTGCACCACGGCGCGACCGGGCTTTTGCGGCCCCTCGCCTCCATGCTTTCATAGAAAGCGGAATTTGCCTACACGGCGGATTTGGCGAATATTCCCGTGCGGACCTGCCTGCTCGCCGCCGTTTTCCCGAGGGCTGCAATGAAAATCGCTGTCATGGTTTGCGCCGGCGTCCTGCTGCTGGCAGGCGCCGCGGCGGCGCAACAGGGAGACAAGGACATTCCGAAGCTCACCATCAGCCTGGGAACCGCGACGCCCGGCGGCGGCTTCCCGCTGTACGGCGGCGCCTTTGCCGCGGTCCTCAACGCGGCTGACCCGAGCCTGGCGATCGTGCCGCGCAACACCAAGGGCAGCAACGAGAACATTCCGCTGCTGGAATCCGGCCAGCTCGATATCGCGCTGGTCGCCGGTGAACCCGCCTATGAGGCTTTTGCCGGCATCGGACGGCCGCGCAGCAGCCTGAAGATACTCACCGCGATCTATTCCAGTCCCGGGATGTTCGTGGTGCGCGCCGACAGGCCCTACAGGACCATCGGCGATCTGGTCGGCCAGCGAATCGCGTTCGGGGCGCGCGGCTCCGGGCTGCCGATCCTGTCGCGCTACGTGCTCGACGGCCTCGGCCTGCGGCAGGACAAGGATTTTCAGGCGGTTTATCTCGACCATGCCGGCGACGGCCCGGCGATGGTGCTCGACGGACGCGTGGCTGCGCTCTGGGGCGCCGGCATCGGCTGGCCCGGCTTCACCGCCGTCGCGGGCAGCCCCGGTGGCGCCAGGTTCATCGCGCCCGCCGCCGACGAGATCGCGCGGATCAGGGCCAAACACGACTTTCTCAAGCCGCTGACCGTGCCGGCCGGCAGCTATCCCAACCAGACTACCGCGATCGAGTCGCTCGGCTCCTGGAGTTTTGTCCTGGTCGCGCGCCGATCTCGACGACGGCGTCGCCTATCGGCTGGCACGGTCGCTGCACGGCGCCGAGGCCGCGCTGTGCAGCAAACTCGCGCAGGCCTGCGAAACCACCGCCGCCAACACCCTGGCCGCGGCGCCGAGCCTTGAGCTGATCCATCCCGGCGTGCTGCGCTATTTCCGCGAGATCGGCCTCGTGAAGTGACGATGCGCGGTCAGGGGCGATGCGATGATCGCATCGTGCCCCGGATGCAGTGCAGCACGCAGTGATGCACTGCTGATCCGGGGCCCATGCCGTGGCTATCATGTTGGTGGGTCCGGCTCTGCGGTGCAGCGCAAGAGCGCTGCACCGCGTCCTGGACACGAGGCCAGGCGAGCTACCGCCTTATTTCTTCACCAGCGGACAGGCCGGATCGGGCGGGCCGAACGCGTCCTCGCCGGAAATGCTGCGCCAGGATCTTGTAATAGTCCCAGGGATATTTCGACTCTTCCGGGGACTTGACCTGGACCAGCACCAGGTCGTGCACCATCAGATTGTCCTCGCGCAGCCTGCCGTTGCGGGCGAAGAAATCCTCGATCGGCTTCTCGCGCATCTTGGCCGCGACCTTGAGCGGCTCGTCGGTGCCGCTGTCCTTGACGGCGTTGAGATAGTGCATGACCGAGGAATAGACGCCGGCCTGCCACATGGTCGGCATCCGGTTCATCTTGGCGAAGTAGCGCTTCGACCATTCGCGGGTCTTGTCGTCCATGTCCCAGTAGAACGAGGTCGTCAGCAGCAGGCCCTGCGCGGCGGGCAGGCCGAGCCGAATGGATGTCGGTGATCAGCAGCCAGCAGGGCCGCCATCTGCTGGCCGCCCTTGAAGACGCCGAATTCGCCGGCGGTCTTGATCTCGTTGACGTTGTTGGGCGGGCCGCCGGCGATGCCGATGATCTTGGCCTTGGAGGCCTGGGCCTGAAGAATGAACGACGACAGGTCGGGGGTGGCGAATGGCGGCCGAACCGAGCCCAGCACCTTGCCGCCGTTCTTGACGATCACCGCCGAGGCGTCGCGTTCCAGCGAATGGCCGAAGGCGTAGTCGTCGGTGATGAAGAACCAGCTGTCGCCGCCGCGCTTGACCACCTCCTGCGCGGTGCCGACCGCCAGCGCATGGGTGTCGAACACCCACTGGATGCGCATAGGGCGAGCAGAACTTGCCGTGAAAGTCCGCCGCGCCGGTGGAGTGCGCGATGAACAGCTTCTTCTTTTCGTTGGCGATGGTCTGCACCGCCAGCCCCACCGCCGACACCGGCACGTCGACGATCAGGTCGACCTGTTCGGTGTCGTACCAGCGCCGCGCGATGCCGGCGCCGATATCCGGCTTGAGCTGGTGGTCGCCGACGATCACGCGTGATCGGCTTGCCCAGCACCGTGCCGCCGAAATCGTCCACCGCCATTTGCGCGGCGGTCACCGAGCCCTGGCCGGTCGGCGTCGACGCCGGGCCGTTCATGTCGGTGAGCACGCCGATCTTGACCACGTCGTCCGAGATCTGGGCCAGCGCCGCCGGCGACGCACAGCGCCGCGGCGGCGAGCGCTCCAAGCACGGATAGTTTCCTGGCGAACATCTGTTCTCCTCCCGTTACCGTCAGGCCATTTGGCCGTATTGTTTGACCGGGAGCTTAACCCATCCGGCCGCTCTCGTTCTTGCAATTATTCCGCCGTCGTCGTCAATGCGGCGAACGAGGGAAGATCGATGCGGGTACTGCGGGAGGCCGGCTCTATGTCCTGCCCTGAAACGGAGGGCGAGGTGACGTGACCGCGCCATCGCCGCCGCAGCGCCTGCCGGCTGCGCTGACCCCGCTCGAGGCGGCGCTGGCGGCGCTGCGTCACGGCCTGGTCCCGGTTGCGCCGGTCGAGCTTCCGCCGGTCCAGGC
Source organism: uncultured Solirubrobacterales bacterium (assembly GCA_963697635.1). Taxonomy (GTDB): domain Bacteria; phylum Pseudomonadota; class Alphaproteobacteria; order Acetobacterales; family Acetobacteraceae; genus CAJCJG01. The sequence goes on from CAVOOS010000033.1 coordinate 63,333, forward strand.
GCTGGGCTGTGTCGCCGCCGAAACGGCTGCGCTGCAGGCGCTGCCGCCATTCGACATCGCCGTCGCCGACGGCTGGGCGCTGCGCGCCCGCGACCTCGTCGGGGCGTCGTCCTATTCGCCGCTGCCGCTGGCGGCCTCGCCGGTGTGGGTCGAAGCCGGCGACCGGATGCCCGAGGGGGCCGACTGCGTGATCGATGCCGGCTGGGTCGAGCAGGCCGGTCCGCTGTTCCAGGCGCGTGCCGAAGCGATACCGGGGCAGGGAGTTCGCCGGCTCGGCGGCGACATCGCCGCGGCAAGTTCCGTGATCGCCCCCGGGCGGCCGGTCCGCCCGCTTGATCTCCTGATCGCGCGCAGCGCCGGGCTGCAAACCCTCAAGGTGCGTCGGCCGCGCCTGCGCCTCGTCAACGTACCGGCGATGTCGGGCCGCACCGCGACGGCGGAACTGATCGCGGAAAGCGCCCGCGCCGCCGGTGCCGACACCCTCCGCACCGAGGCCACCGGGCGTGATGCGGCGTCGATCGCCGCGGCGGCCGACCCGACCGGCTGCGATCTCCTGGTCAGCATCGGCGGCAGCGGCGTCGGCCGCACCGACGCCGCGGTGCTGGCCCTGGCCCGCTGCGGCGAGGTGGTCGCGCATGGCATCGCGCTGCAGCCCGGCCGCACCGCGGCGGTGGGCAGGATCGCCGGCATTCCCGTCGTGGCGCTGCCCGGTGCCCCGGATTCTGCGCTGGCGGCATGGTGGACCCTGGCGCTTCCGGTGCTGGACCAGTTGTCCGGGCGGCGGCCGCGCCCGCGGCTCGCCCTGGCGCTGGCGCGCAAGATTGCTTCCAGCGTCGGCATCGCTGAAATCGTCCTGCTAAAGGCCCAGCAGGGCCATTGGATGCCGCTGGCGGCCGGCGACCTGTCGCTCGATGCGCTTGCCCGGGCCGACGCCTTTGTGGTGGTGCCCGGCGGCAGCGAGGGTTTTGCGGCGGGCAGCCCGGTCGATGCCTATATATTGCGGGAATGAGATGGATCCCGACATGACCAAGGCGCCCCTGCCGAACCGCCGCGATGGCGTCGATCAGGACCAGTTCCTGACCATCCTGTCGCGCGAGGAGGCGCTGGCGCGGTTCGAGGCCGCGCTGTTTCCGCGGCCGATCCCGAGCGAGCCGCGGCCGCTGGCCGACGCGCTCGGCCATGCGCTGGCGCAGGATATCGTGGCGCCGATCGACGTGCCGCCGTTCGATCGTTCCAATGTCGACGGTTTTGCGGTGCGCTCGGCCGATCTCGGCTCGGCCAGCGAAGCGGCGCCGGTGCGCCTCATGTTGAACGATGAAGTCATCGCCTGCGGCACCGCGCCGACCCGGCCGGTGCTGTCGGGAACCGCGACGTCGATTGCGACCGGCGGCCCGGTGCCGCGCGGCGCCGACGCCGTCGTGATGGTCGAGCACACCGAGCCCGCCGGCGCCCGCGCCATCGAGATCCGCCGCGCCGCCTCGCCCGGGCAATTCGTCTCCTATGCCGGCTCCGACATCGCGCGCGGCGAGGCGCTGTTGCGCGCCGGCACCGTGATCGGGTCGCGCGAGATCGGCATGCTCGCCGCCTGCGGCATCGCGCAGGTCGCAGGTCGCGCGCCGGCCGCGCGTCGCGGTGATCTCCACCGGTGACGAACTGGTGCAGCCCGGCGTGCCGCTGCGCCCCGGCCGCGATCTATGACAGCAACGGCGCGATCGTCGCCGCCGCGGTCAACGAGAACGGCGGCGAGGCGAGCTTTCTCGGCGCCATTGCCGACGACGAGGCAGAACTCGAAGCCGCGATGCGCAGGGCGCTCGCAGACCAGCGACATGCTGGTACTGTCGGGCGGCACCTCGAAGGGCGCGGGCGACGTCTCCCATCGCATCATCGCGCGGCTCGGAAAACCCGGCATCATCGCCCATGGCGTCGCGCTGAAACCAGGCAAGCCGCTGTGCCTGGCGGTCTGCGACGGCAAGCCGGTGGTGATCCTGCCGGGATTTCCGACCTCCGCGATGTTCACCTTCCACGACATGATCGTGCCGGTGCTGCGCCGCATGGCGGGGCTGCCGCCGCGTTCCGATGCCAAGGTGACGGCGACCGTGCCGGTGCGCATCGCCTCCGAACTCGGCCGCACCGAATTCGTCATGGTGTCGCTGGTCGAAGGCGACGGACGGCCTGATCGCCTATCCCTCCGGCAAGGGATCCGGCGCGATCACGTCGTTCGCGCAGGCCGACGGCTTCCTGCGGATCGACGCGCTGGCCGATCAGATGCCGGCCGGCACCGAAGCCGAGGTGACGTTGTTCACGCCGCATGTGCGGGTGCCCGGATCTGGTGATCGTCGGCAGCCATTGCACCGGGCTCGACCTGGTGACGGCGCCGCTGTCGCGCGCCGGCCTGCACGGTGCGCTCGATCGCGGTCGGCAGCCTCGGCGGACTGGCGGCGGCGCGGCGCGGCGAATGCGATTTCGCGCCGATCCATCTGTTCGACGAGAAGACCGAAAGCTACAACACGCCGTTCCTCGGCCGACGGGCTCGAACTGGTGCCGGGCTGGCGGCGGATGCAGGGCATCGTGTTTCGCCCCGGCGATGCGCGCTTCGAGGGATTGACGCGCGCAAGACGCGGTGCGCCGCGGCGCTCGCCGATCCCGACTTGCATCATGGTCAATCGCAACCCCGGCGCCGGCACGCGGATCCTGATCGACCGGCTGCTCGGCGAGGCGCGACCCGACGGCTACTGGAATCAGCCGAAGTCGCACAATGCGGTCGCCGCCGCGGTGCCCAGCACCGCGCCGACTGGGGCATGACCATCGCGCCGGTCGCCCATGCCGCGGGCCTGGGGTTCATTGCGCTCGCCGAGGAGCATTACGATTTCGCCGTGGTGACGGCGCGCAAGCAGCGGCCGGCGGTGCAGGCGTTTCTGGCGTCGCTGGCGTCGGAGGAAAGCCGCGCCGCGCTGGCGCGCGCCGGCTTCAGGCCGGCGTGAAGTTCAGGCCTCTTGTCCCGGACGCGGTGCAGCGGAACGCTGCTCCGCAGAGCCGGGATCCGCCATTTTCACTGTGGACGAAGGGCGCCGGATCGGCAGCGCCCCACGCCGCGAGAGCGGCGCGTGGCGCAGCATCCGGCCGCGCTCGTCACCCGCCGTCCAGCGCCGCCAGCCGCTCCGCTGCGGCGATATCGTCCATGGTGTTGGCGTTGAAGAACGGATCGAGCGTCTGCACCGGCCATTCCACGGTGGCGAGCCGGTAGCGCGCGGTCCAGCGGTCGATCTTTCTGATGTCCTCGACCACCAGCGCGTGGCGGAGGTCTTCGCGCAGGCCGACGCTCCACAGGCCGATCACCGGATGCGACTGTCCGTCGGAGGCGGCGACCGCAAGCTCGGCGTTCTCATCGGCGCGGGCGCGATGCAGGCGCGCGACCAGGTCGCGCGGCAGGAACGGACAGTCCGCCGCCGCGCTCAGGATCCATTTGACGCTCTGGCCGGTTGGCCGCCGCCCAGTCGAGCGCCGCCAGGATGCCGGCGAGCGGTCCCGGGAAAATCCGCCACGCTGTCGGCGATGACCGGCAGGCCGATAGCCTGCGAAGCGCGCGGGATCGCCATTGGCGTTGAGGATGAGGCCGTCGCATTGCGGCTGCCAGCCGTGCGATCGACGCGCTCGAGAATGGTCCGGCCGCCGATCTGGCGCATCGGCTTGTCGCCGCCGCCCATCCGGCGCGCCAGGCCGCCGGCCAGCAATGACGCCCGGTGGGTCGGCGGTCAGTCGTCACTCGTCACGGTCGCCGCCCTTGCGCCGGTGGCGCGCGGATTCCTCTTCGACGAAGTCCAGGTTCTGGTCGTAGACGATCCGCTCCTGGCCCGACAGCGCGATGAAGCGTTTGCCGCGCGCCCGCCCGATCAGGGTCAGTCCGACCTGCCGCGCCAGATCGACGCCCCAGGCGGTAAAGCCCGAGCGCGACACCAGGATCGGGATTCCCATCCGCACCGTCTTGATGACCATCTCGGAGGTCAGCCGCCCGGTGGTGTAGAGAATCTTGTCGGCGGCGATCGACGCCGTGGCGATAGCATCCAGCCCGCGATCTTGTCGACGGCGTTGTGGCGGCCGACGTCCTCCATGTAGCAGACCGGCGGCCCTCCTTGCACAGCACGCGCCATGGATCGCGCCGGCCTCCAGGTAGAGCGACGGCATCGTGTTGATCGCGTGGGTCAGCCGGTAGAGCCAGGACGTGCGCAGTTCGGCCTGCGGCAGCGCGACGCTCTCGATCGCGTCCATCAAATCGCCGAACGCCGTGCCCTGGGCGCAGCCCGAGGTCTGGGTGCGCTTCTTCAGCTTCTCTTCGAAGTTGGTGTGGTGTTCGGTGCGCACCACGACCACCTGCGAGATCGTCGTCGTATTCGATCTCGGTGACGACGTCGTCGGTATTTCAGCATGCTCTGGTTGAGCAGATAGCCCAGCGCGAGATATTCCGGATAGTCGCCGATCGTCATCATGGTGACGATTTCCTGGCGCGTTCAGGTACAGCGTCAGCGGCCGCTCCACCGGGACATTGGTCTCGACCGCCGCGCCGGTCTGGTCGGTGCCGGCGACGCGTTCGGTCAGCCGCGGATCGCTGCGGATTGGGAACGATCAGGGGCACCGGGGCTTTGTCGATCTTCATCATCATGGCTCGTCAGGCTAGCATGACATTGCCGGCAGGGCGGATATAAAGCATCCGCGGGCCATGCGAACGAGGTTCCGCCGGAGAATGACATGAAGGTGATTGGGCTGGCGGGCTGGAGCGGTGCCGGCAAGACGACGCTGCTGACGGGCGTCATTCCGCATTTTCTCGCCAGCGGCGTTCGGGTTTCCGTCATCAAGCACGCCCACCATGAATTCGATGTCGACATTCCCGGCAAGGATTCCTGGGTGCACCGCCAGTCCGGCGCTACCGAAGTGCTGGTGTCGTCCACCCGGCGATGGGCCCTGATGCATGAATTGCGCGGCGCCAGCGAGCCGCTTCTGCCGGAACTGCTGGCCAGGATGTCGCCGGTTGATCTCGTGATCATCGAAGGCTTCAAGTCCGGGCCGCACCGCAAGATCGAGGTACACCGGCTCGCCAACGGCAAGGCGATGCTGTTCCCGGACGATCCCGCCATCGTCGGCCTTGCGACCGACGTGGCGGCTGTCGAAACCGCGCTGCCGCGTGCCCATCTCGATGACATCCCGGCGGTGGCGGCTATGATGCAGCGGTTCGCGACCCCGGTCGAGGATGTGCTGGCGCAAGCGGCGTCCGCAGGCTGAGAGGCAGCATGGCGCAATTGTCCGACGACTGCTTTGCGTTCGGCGGCCCGATGATGTCGGTCGATGAGGCCGTCGCGATCATCGCGGCGCGGGTCAGGGCGGTGCAGGGCGTCGAGACCGTTTCGCTGACCGAGGCCGACGGGCGCATTCTCGCTACCGACATCTCCGCCGCGCTGGCGCTGCCGCCGTTCACCAATTCCGCCGTCGACGGCTATGCGGTGCGCAGCAGCGACCTTCCGCGTGACGCGGAGCAGGCCTTCGCGGTGACGGGACGGGTGCAGGCCGGCGCATCGGCGCACGGGCCGCTCCGGCCGGGACATGCGATGCGGATTTTCACCGGTGCGCCGATGCCGCAGGGCGCCGACACCGTGTTCATGCAGGAGGACGTCCGCATCGACGGCGAGGGCCGCGTGGTGCTGCCGGCCGGCCTTAGGCCGGGCGCCAATGTGCGGCCCGCCGGCGAGGATGTGGCGGCCGGTAATCCCGCGCTGGCCGCGGGGCACAGGCTGCGGCCGCAGGACGTCGCGCTGGTGGCCGCGTTCGGCCTGAGCGGCGTCGCGGTGCGCCGGCGCATCCGCGTCGCGGTGTTCTCCACCGGCAATGAACTGGTATCGCCGGGGACGCCGCGCGCCGCCGCGCAATTGTTCGATTCCAACCGCTTCATGCTGATGGCGATGCTGAAGCGGCTTCGGCTGCGAGGTCGCCGATCTCGGCATTTTGCCGGATGACCGCGCGTTGCTGGCCGAGGGATTGCAGCAGGTGGCCGGTCGCCACGACCTGGTCCTCACCACCGGCGGCGTTTCGACCGGCGAGGAGGACCACGTCAAGGCCAGTATCGAAAGCGTCGGCACCCTGGTGCTGTGGCGGATGGCGATCAAGCCCGGCCGCCCGGTGGCGATGGGAATCATCGGCGGCACGCCCTTGATCGGGTTGCCGGGAAATCCGGTGGCGAGTTTTGTCACCTTCGTCCATGTGGTGCGGCCGACGGTGCTGGCGCTGTCCGGCGCCGCGCAGCAGCCCCTGGTTCCGATGCCGGTCCGCGCCGCCTTCGCCTACAGGAAGAAAATCGACCGCCGCGAATATGTCCGGGTCAACCTGCGCCGGGCCGCCGACGGCGCACTCGATGTCATGAAATTTCCGCGCGAGGGCGCCGGCCTGCTGTCGTCGCTGGTGGATACCGACGGCCTGGTCGAGCTCGGCGAACAGGTCACGCAGGTTCGGCCCGGCCAGACCGTCGGATTTTTGTCGTATGCAAGCCTGCTGTAAACGCATGGGTCGGCGCGATCGTCGTTGACGATGTTGCGCCGCATCGCCATCTTGCGGCCATGACCTTCACCCAGCTCGACCTCACCGGACTTAAATGCCCCTTGCCGGCATTGAAGACGCGAAAGGCGCTGAAGGGGCTGGCGCCGGGTGATCTCCTTGAAGTTCGCTGCACCGACCCGCTGTCGGTGATCGACATCCCCAATCTGATCCGGGAGACCGGCGACAAGGTCGAGATCACCGAACGGGCGGAACAGGGAATCGTGTTCCTGATCGAAAAAGCGGATCGTGCGATAGAAAACGCCAATTAGTTGACTCCCGCCGCTGCGTGATCGTCAGGCCGGAATCGGAACGGTTAGCCGCCAGCTCCGGTGTCGGGAAACGGCCCAAAACCGCCCTCAACCGACCATCGCTACCTTTTGCCTATCGACTTTGCATGCGGCATCTGTCCCAATCGCCGTTCTCTGCGGGGACGCAGCACAAGGACACGCAATTCTGGGTGGAGACTTGAAACCCGGAGGCATGACCGGCAAACGGCACAGGCGGCCCCTTCAGGTGTTTGAATTTCGGATGCGCCCCGCGATCCCGGCGCATTCCGGAATGCTGCGGGGCAGCATGACGCATGCTTGCGCGCGGCGCGCGAACTTAAGATAACGGGACCGCAGGACGACAGACATGCCCGGCACGGGCGGCTGCAGGGGAGGACCAGTTAGATGGGTATGTTATCGTTTCTTGATCGGGAGCATACGGTCGCCGAACCCGGCTTTAGCCGGTGGATGGTGCCGCCGGCCGCGCTTTGCATCCATCTCTGTATCGGCCAGGCGTATGCGTTCAGCGTGTTCAATCTGCCGATGACGAAGTTGATCGGCATCACCAAGTCCGCTCCGGATGATTGGAAGCTGACCGATCTCGGCTGGATCTTCTCGATCGCGATCGTCTTGCTCGGCGCTTTCGGCCGCCATCCTCGGCCGCTGGGTCGAGGAAGGCGGGCCGCGCCGCGCCATGTTCACCGCCGGGCTGTGCTGGGCCGGCGGCTTCCTCATTTCGGCGCTCGGCGTCTATGTCCACAATCTCTGGATCATCTATCTCGGGCTATGGAGTGCTCGGCGGCATGCGGCCTCGGCCTCGGCTACATCTCGCCGGTTTCGACGCTGATCAAATGGTTTCCCGATCGGCCGGGCATGGCTACCGGCATGGCGATCATGGGTTTCGGCGGCGGCGCGTTCATCGCCTCGCCGCTGTCGGTATGGCTGATGGCCAAATTTTCCACGCCGACCCATGTCGGGGTCGCCGAGACCTTCATCGTGCTGGGCGTCGTCTATTTCGTGCTTCATGATGGTCGGCGCCGCGATCGTGCGCGTGCCGGCGCCGGGCTGGAAGCCGGAGGGCTATACGCCGCCGGCCGTCGCGCAAAAGCTGATCACCGCGCAACGATGTCTACGTCTATGACGCGATCAAGACGCCGCAGTTCTGGCTGATCTGGTGGGTGCTGTGCCTCAACGTCACCGCCGGCATCGGCGTGCTCGGCCAGGCCTCCGCCATGAGCCAGGAGATGTTCCCGGGCCAGGTGACGGCGGTCGCCGCGGCCGGGCTTTGTCGGCCTGCTCAGCCTGTTCAACATGGCGGGCCGCTTCTTCTGGGCCTCCACGTCCGACTTCATCGGGCGCAAGAACACCTATTTCTGCTTCTTCGCGATCGGGACGGTGCTCTACTGCGCTGGTGCCGTGCACCGGGTCGATCGGCAGCGTGGCGCTGTTCGTGCTGTGCTTCGTCGTGATCATGAGCATGTATGGCGGCGGCTTCGCCACCGTGCCGGCCTATCTCAAGGACATGTTCGGCACCCGCTATGTCGGCGCCATCCACGGCTGGCTGATCACCGCCTGGTCGGCGGCGGGCGTGTTCGGTCCGGTGCTGGTGAATTACATCCGCCAGTACCAGATCGATCACGGCGTGCCGAAGGCGCAGGCCTACAACACCACCATGTATATCATGGCGGGACTGCTGGTGATCGGCTTCATCTGCAATTTCATGATCAAGGCCGGTCCACGATCGCTTCCACATGAAGGGCAATGAAAACGAAGGAGCGGCCTCCGGCATGGATGCCGTCGCCAAACCGGCTCGCGCGTGAGGAAGGCAGGATCATGCAAACCGCAAACCAAGATGGTTCGATGAAGATAAAACTGATCCTTGCGTGGGGATTCGTCGGCATTCCGCTGATTTGGGGGGTATTGGAGACCCTCAGCAATGCGATGAAGCTGTTCCAATAGCTCGCGGCGCCGGGCGCATGGGGAGCCGGCGCAGCGGCAGCGCATTTGGCGGCCGGCGAGCCCCGCGAGCAGTGGCTTCGATCCATCGAGCGGGGGGCGCGACGGCAGTAAGCTGTCAGGCCCAGCAATTCGTGGAGGAACCGCCAAATATTTATTGGCATCTGGCATACCAAGCTCTAGAGTCGATCCAGATCTGACGGGATTGATGTTCGATAAGTCATGAAGCCCAACCGGTCCGCACCTTCGAGCACCCCGGCGAGGGACGAAAGCGGGCCAAATCGACCCCCAAGGGCCGCCAGGTCGATCCGACGGCGGCGCACGAAATTGAGCTTCTGCTCGGCGACCGGCCGCGCCGCCGCGATCTCCTGATCGAGTATCTGCATCTGATTCAGGACGAATATCGCCAGATTTCCGCAGCCCACCTCGCGGCCCTCGCCGATGCGATGAAGCTTTCCTTCGCCGAGGTGTTCGAGACCGCGACCTTCTATGCCCATTTCGACGTGGTGAAGGAGGGCGAGCCTGACATCGCGCCGCTGACCATCCGGGTCTGCGACTCCCTGACCTGTGCGATGCTCGGCGCGCGAAGAATTGCTGCAGCAATTGCAGGCCAGCGCCGGCCCCGGCATTCGCGTGGTGCGCGCGCCCTGCATCGGCCGGTGCGACACCGCGCCTGTCGGCCGAGGTCGGTCATCATTTTGTCGATCATGCCAGCGTCGCCAGCGTGCTTGCCGCGGCGAACGGCGGCGATACCCATTCGCATCTGCCCGACTATCATCGATTACGACGCCTACGTCGCGGCCGGCGGCTATCGCGCTGCTCGGGCGCCTGCGCTCCGGCGAACTGGCACGGGAAGAGCTGCTGAAGGCGCTCGACGACGCATCCCTGCGCGGTCTCGGCGGCGCGGGCTTTCCGACGGGACGCAAATGGCGCTCGGTGCTCGGCGAGCCCGGACCCCGGCTGATGGCGGTCAACGGCGACGAGGGCGAGCCCGGAACCTTCAAGGATCGCTATTACCTCGAGACCGATCCGCACCGTTTTCTCGAGGGGATGCTGATCGGCGCCCATGTGGTGGAAGCGGCCGACATCTATATCTATATCCGTGACGAATATCCGGCCTCGCGGGAAATTCTCGACGCGCGAGATCGCGAAATTGCCGCCGGGCGGCCCGCGGCTGCATCTGCGGCGCGGCGCCGGCGCCTATATCTGCGGCGAGGAATCCTCGATGCTGGAAAGCATCGAGGGCAAGCGCGGCCTGCCGCGGCACAAGCCGCCCTATCCGTTCCAGGTCGGGCTGTTCGGGCTGCCGACGCTGATCAACAACATCGAGACGCTGTGGTGGGTGCGCGACATCGTCGAGAAAGGGCGCCGACTGGTGGAAGCGTCAGGCCGCAACGACCGTCACGGCCTGCGCAGCTTTTCGGTGTCGGGCCGGGTCAAGAAGCCCGGCGTGAAGCTGGCGCCCGCGGGCATCACCGTGCGCGAACTGATCGAGGAATATTGCGGCGGCATGGCGGACGGCCACGTTTTCCCCGCCTATCTGCCCGGCGGCGCATCGGGCGGCATTCTGCCGGCGTCGATGGACGACATTCCGCTCGATTTCGGCACGCTGGAGAAATACGGCTGCTTCATCGGTTCCGCCGCGGTCATCGTGTTGTCCGAGCAGGACGACATCGAAGGCGTCGCGCTGAACCTGATGCGGTTCTTCGAGGACGAGAGCTGCGGCCAGTGCACGCCCTGCCGCGTCCGGCACCCAGAAGGCGGCGCTATTGATGGAGCAGCCGGTCTGGAACCGGGAGTTGCTCGACGAATTGAGCCAGGTGATGCGCGACGCCTCGATCTGCGGTCTGGGCCAGGCGGCCTCGAATCCGCTGCAGTTCCGTCATTAAATATTTCCCGGAAGAATTGCTGCCGAAAGAGGCCGCGGAATGACCAAGGATCCAGTTCGAACTCGACGGCAGGCAGGTCGAGGCCGTTGGCCGGCGAGACGATCTGGGAGGTCGCCAAACGCCATGGCCGCGAAATCCCGCATCTATGCTATTCGCCGCAACCGGACTACCGGCCCGACGGCAACTGCCGCGCCTGCATGGTGGAGATCGAGGGCGAGCGCGTGCTGGCGGCGTCCTGCAAGCGCACGCCCAGCGTCGGCATGAAGGTGAAATCGGCGAGCGCGCGGGCGGTGGCGGCGCAGAAAATGGTGATGGAGCTTGCTGGTCGCCGACCAGCCGGCACGCGCCACCTCGCACGATCCGGAATCGAAATTCTGGCACTGGGCCGAGAAGGTCGGCGTGACCGAAAGCCGTTTCCCGGCCGCCGAGCGCTGGCAGGGCGACGCCAGCCATCCGGCGATGCGCGTCAATCTCGACGCCTGCATCCAGTGCGGCCTGTGCGTGCGCGCCTGCCGCGAGGTCCAGGTCAACGACGTCATCGGCATGGCGTATCGCAATCACGATTCGAAGATCGTGTTCGATTTCGACGATCCGATGGGCGAGTCGACCTGCGTCGCCTGCGGCGAATGCGTGCAGGCCTGTCCGACCGGCGCGCTGATGCCGGCGGTGATGCTCGATGCCAACGAGACCCGCGTCACCTAGCCGGACCGGAAGGTCGACTCGCTGTGCCCGTATTGCGGGGTCGGCTGCCAGGTCACCTACGAGGTCAAGGACGAGAAGGTGGTCTATGCCGAAGGCCGCGACGGTCCGGCCAATCACAACCGGCTCTGCGTCAAGGGCCGCTTCGGATTCGACTACATCCATCACCCGCAATCGCCTGACCAAGCCGCTGGTGCGGCTGCCGAACGTCACGAAGGACGCCAACGACCAGGTCGATCCCGCCAATCCGTTGACGCATTTCCGCGAGGCCTCGTGGGAGGAAGCGCTCGACATCGCCGCCAGGGGCCTCGTCAAGATCCGCGATACCAAGGGCGTCAAGGCACTGGCCGGCTTCGGCTCCGCCAAGGGCTCGAACGAGGAAGCCTATCTGTTCCAGAAGCTGGTGCGTACCGGCTTCGGCTCCAACAATGTCGATCACTGCACCCGGCTGTGCCACGCCTCGTCGGTGGCGGCGCTGATGGAGGGCCTCAATTCCGGCGCGGTGTCGGCGCCGTTCGCCGCCGCGATGGATGCCGAGGTGATCATCGTGATCGGCGCCAATCCGACCGTCAATCATCCGGTGGCGGCGACCTTCATCAAGAACGCGGCGCAGCGCGGCGCCAAGCTGATCGTGATGGATCCGCGCCGGCAGACCCTGTCGCGTCACGCCTACCGGCATTTGCAGTTCAAGCCCGGCAGCGACGTCGCGATGCTCAATGCGATGATCAACACCATCATCACCGAAGGGCTGACCGACCAGCAATATATCGCCGGCTATACCGAGGGCTTCGAGGACCTCAAGGCGCGCATCGGGGAATTCACGCCGGAGAAGATGGAGCCGATCTGCGGCATTGCGGCCGAAACCCTGCGCGAGGTGGCGCGGATGTATGCGCGCTCGCGCGCCTCGATCATCTTCTGGGGCATGGGCATCAGCCAGCATGTCCACGGCACCGACAATGCGCGCTGCCTGATCGCGCTCGCGCTGATCACCGGGCAGGTCGGCCGGCCCGGCACCGGCCTGCATCCGCTGCGCGGACAGAACAACGTGCAGGGCGCCTCCGATGCCGGGCTGATCCCGATGTTCCTGCCGGATTACCAGCCGGTCGGGCGCACCGATTTGCGCCAGCCGTTCGAGCAGCTGTGGCACCACGATCTCGATCCGGTCCGCGGCCTCACCGTGGTCGAGATCATCAACGCGATCCACGGGGGCGAGATCAGCGGCATGTACATCGAGGGCGAGAATCCCGCGATGTCTGACCCCGATTTGCAGCACGCCCGGCAGGCGCTGGCGATGCTCGATCATCTGGTGGTGCAGGACCTGTTCGTCACCGAGACCGCGTTCCATGCCGACGTCATCCTGCCGGCCTCGGCTTTTGCGGAAAAATCCGGCACCTTCACCAACACCGATCGCCGCGTGCAACTGGCGCGCGAGGTGATAAAGCCGCCCGGCGATGCGAGGCAGGATCTCTGGATCATCCAGGAAATCGCCAGGCGGATGGGACTGCCGTGGAACTACGGCGGGCCGGCCGACGTCTTCGCCGAAATGACCGAGGTGATGCCTTCCTTGAAAAACATCACCTGGGAGCGGCTGGTGCGCGAGGGCGCGGTGACCTATCCGGTCGACGATCCGCATCAGCCCGGCAACGAGATCATCTTCACGACCGGCTTTCCGACCGAGAGCGGCCGCGGCAAGATCGTGCCGGCCCATGTGCTGCCACCCGACGAACTGCCGGACGACGACTATCCGATGGTGCTCTCGACGGGGCGCGTACTCGAACACTGGCACACCGGCTCGATGACGCGGCGCTCGCAGGTGCTCGACCAGATCGAGCCGGAGGCAGTCGCCTTCATGTCGCCGAAGGATATGCGGCGGCTGAAGCTGTGGCCCGGCGACTTCGTCCGGCTCGAAACCCGCCGCGGCGCGGTCGAGATCAAGGTGCGCTCCGACCGCGACGTTCCGGAAAACATGGTGTTCATGCCGTTCTGCTACGCCGAAGCTGCCGCCAACCTGTTGACCAATCCGGCGCTCGATCCGTTCGGCAAGATACCGGAATTCAAGTTCTGCGCGGTGCGCGCCGAAAAGGCCGAGCTCCGCAGCGCGGCGGAATGAGCGCGGAATAACCGCCGCCCCGGCGGTCGTGTCAGCGCGGACCGGCGGCGGCGCTTTGCTGCGCGATCTTGTTCTGGGCGACGATCGCTTCCAGCCGCGCGATATTTTCCAGCAGGCGCTGGCTGGTCAGGACCAGAAAGTAATAACCGAATTGCGGGTTCTGAAAGTAGATTTCGAGCAGCTTTTCATAGGTGATGGTCAGGACATGGCCGTCCTCGGTGCATTCGATCGTCGCGGTCCGCCGATTATCGGGCGAGAGAAAGCCGAGTTCGCCCATCAATTGCCCCGGCGGTAGCGCGACGCCGATTTCGGTGACCAGGAAACTTCCGGTGACGGTCAGGAACATTTCCTTGGCCGCGTCGTCCTTCCGGAACAGCACGTCGCCCTTGCGATATTTGCGCTCGGTCATGAAGGGCTTGAGCCATTCCATCGAGGTATCGCCCTGGGTTGCGGTACGGGCCATCTTGACCAGATGCAGCATTTGCCGGAGGCGATACGCATTGATGGGAACCATCAGGAGATACAGCAGGAACGTCGTGACAGTTCCGGTGAGCGCCCCGAAGGCGGCGAAGAATGCGCAACCGATCATGTTGGCGACCCGCAGCGGCACCATGGTCTGGGTCAGCAGGGTGGCGACAAAGAAGATCGCGCCCACCAGGGCGAACATATTGGCAAGGTTGATATTGGCCAGAAAGATTTCCAGCAGGCGGTCGAAGATGGCGTTGTAGGTGACGTTGTTGGGGTCGAGTCCAAGCTGGACCAGAACCTTTGCGAACGTCAGGTTGTTCGACGCGGCGTTGAGAATGCGCTCCAGCGTGGTCATAGGTCGGCACCGCCAAATTCCATCGGATTTCCAGGAGTGTGTCGGCGAAGCAGGTATGATCTCAACCCGCAGCGTGCGGGTCGCGCGCCATCGCCGCTTCGACTCGTCTTGAAATTCGATCCTGCACCCAGCCCGCGTCAATAGTCAAAACGCCAGAGGAAAATGGCGGTCTTCAGGGCCAGAATGGCGGCGACGGCGGCCCCCGCCGCCAGGACCGTCGCGGCGCGGCCGACCAGGCGCTGGATCATGGCGCGGTGGGCTTTCGCCATGGCTGCCCGGGTGCGGTCGCGTCTGCCCGGCGAAAGGGCGCCGCGCTCCGAGCAGGTGCGCGTCGGCGTCATGGCATCGTCATACTCGAAATTACTCATGGGGATGTCCCGAAAGCGCCAGGCGCCGCCGCCGGCGGCCGCGCCGCGGCTCTCCGTTCAGACGCCGTGAAAATTCCGCAGCCGGCGCCTGACCGCTGCCGTCACCCTGCCGATCAGCGCGAGTGCCCGCCGTCGCGGACGGCTGGCAAGGCGGATCAGCCATCCAAGCAGTCCGGCAAATGGATTGCCGTGGTTTTCCAGGTCGAGTTCGAATCTTTCGGACGGAAAGATGGTTGCACAGCCGGCCGGCCGGCTGTGGCGTCTTGCAAACGACAGCGCCGAGCTCTCGAGCAGGAAAATTCCGCCAATCCGCCCCTTTGCCTCACGCGCGATCCACAGGCCCTGGCGGTTGCGGCCAATGAAGAACGCCGGAATGGCCTCGCTGACGATGCCGGGATCCAGCGGCGGGAATTTCGTGCCGACGGTTGCGGCAAAGGCGATCATGGCCATCACGGGCCTCCTTCGGAATCCAGCGGACATGATGTGCCGGCGTCGCCGTAGGAATGCGAGATGGATCGGAATCCTGCGGCATAGGAGCGATATAAAAACACCGCAGGCAAAACGATCCGGCCAGCCTGGCCGCTTGCATGAACACGCGGAAGATGCCGGCCTCGGCCCTTTATCAAGCGAGCAAGCGTTGGCTCGGACCGGCGAGATACAAGTCGCCGATCTCCGCAAGCGCGCTTGCGACCTCCGCCTTCGCCGCGTCGGCCAGTTCGACGATGGGCAGGCGGGTGTTCGGGCGGATGAAGCCGAGCAGGCACAACGCATATTTCAGCGCGGCCGGGCTCTCCCTGGAGAGCGCCGCCGTCAGCCGCGTCAGGCGGTTTTGCTGATAACGCGCGGATTGCAGCCGACCCTGCCGGCAGCTCGCAAAAATCGCCTGGCACTGTTCGGGCGCGACATTGGACAGCAGCGAGATGCAGCCGTCACCGCCCTGGCCGAAAAAAGCCAGCGCGGTGGCGTCATCGCCCGACAACAGGCGAAACCCCGGCGGCAGCAGCGATTGCAGGCGCAGGGGACGGCAGATGTCGCCGGACCCGTCCCGCAATCCGATGAACTGACGGGATTCCGCCAGCCGCGCCAGGGTGTCGTCGGACAATTCGCGGACGGTCCGGCAGGGAATGTCGTGCAGAATGATGGGAAGCGACGTGGCGTCGGCGATCGCCCGAAAATGCGCGGCAATGCCGGCCTGCATCGGCTTGTTGTAGTAGGGCACCACTGACAGCACCGCATCGGCGCCGGCCCGTTCGGCGCGCCGCGTCAAATCGATCGCCTGGCTGGTTGAATTCGATCCGGCTCCGGCAATGACGCGGACGCGGCGTCGCGCGACCGCGACGGCGGCGCCGACCAGGCTCTGCTGCTCGACGGGCGTCAGGGTCGAGGCCTCGCCGGCGGTCTCGCCGACCACGATCGCCGGGGCCCCGGCGTCGATCTGGCGTTCGCAAAGCCTGGCGAATGCCGCCAGATCGACTTTGCCCTGGTCGTCGAACGGGGTGGGAAGATCGGGGATGTAGCCCGCCAGCCAGGTGGCCGGGAACACTGATGCTGTCATCTTGAGGTTACGCCGCTTTTTCCATCTGGCCGAAGCCGTGCCGATAGGCGGAAAGCACAAGACCCTGCTGGCACCGCACCCCCGCCTCGATCCGAAAGCCGATCGCCTGCAGCGCAGCCCGGATTTTCAGACTGGAGCTGCCTTCCCGGGAATTGATCAGGACGGCGACGGCGGCGTTGGTACTGAGAAATGGCGAGATCCGGCCAAGTTCGGCCTCGACGCAGGCCGGCGAGTTTCGATCGGCGATCAGGCCAACCGCGTGCTGTCCTCTCCCAACGCGGCAGGTCGCGGGGGTGGCAATGCGAAGAAAGCCGCGGCGCCGAAGCGCCAGATAAAGCTGCATTCCGTCGCCGCCGG
This sequence comes from uncultured Solirubrobacterales bacterium, assembly GCA_963697635.1. Classification (GTDB taxonomy): domain Bacteria; phylum Pseudomonadota; class Alphaproteobacteria; order Acetobacterales; family Acetobacteraceae; genus CAJCJG01. The sequence goes on from CAVOOS010000033.1 coordinate 79,935, forward strand.
CAACAATGGCGCGATGCAGCGTGGACAGGCGGGTGAGCTCGACCATGGTATCGACGACCTGCTCCTGGTCTGAACCGGAATGAGGCTGAAGCATCTTGCTCTCCTGGACGGCCGTCGGGCTGGTCACGCGCCGCGCCGCATGCCGGCGGCGGCGGGCATCGGGTCGCAGCAGGCAGTCCTTCCGCCCGTCTCGAGTTCGATTTCGCGCGACAGTTCGACGATCGTTTCGGGATGATGGCCATTCTCGAACAGCGCGTATTTGACGGCTTGCGCGCGGTTGACGAACAGGCCGCCATAGAGGCCATTTTGTTCCTGGGCGACCCAGTTGCCGCTGCTGTTCCTGCCGATAAAGACGATGGTGGATGCAGAGCCGCACGACGGAGGTTCGACGAGCTTCACGGTGGTGGTCCTTTCATCTATCGAGTAGCGCGCCGCCGAGGCTGGGGCCTTCCGTCGCGATGTTGCCTGTTGTGCGAATGGTGCGAAGTTCATCGTGGCGGGGCGGCGGCTTTACTCATGCCGCCAAATATCTTCCTGGCCGGATATGAAATCGAGGCCGGCCGTGCCGCGATCTCATAGGAGCCGTATAGGATCGCGCGATGTCGCCTCAAACCGGGACCGCCGTGTTGAAATCGCTGACCAGGTAGCACAGCGCCAGGTAGGCCACGGTTTCATCCCAGTGGTTCAGAACGGTGTCGAATGGCACCTCGCGCTTGACGGCGCCGATCAGGGCGCTGACGATGATCGACATCCACAGCAGGGCGGCAAGACTTCTGGCGAAACCGGCGCCACCAAAGCCTGCAAAGATGACCAGAATGACCATTCGCAGGCAAAAGCGAATCAGCACCTGGCGCGATCTCGGTTCTGCCAAATAGGGCGTCAAGTTATGGCACTCCGACCGGCGGCTTGGTCCACGGCTCTATGCGAAATTATCGCAGCAGACCGGTTCGCAGCCCAGGTTGGCGCGGCTCGGTGTCGGAGGGACGCTGGTCCGGTTCGACGGCGCGGTGGCATGGCGGGCCTCGACGAAGGCGGCCAGAATGGCCAGCGGCAAATCGGCGTGGCGCGCTTCGATCGCCTGATCGAGCCAATCCGGAAGCTCGCGCTGGCGCGACAGCGCGCAATGCCACTCGCCCTCATCATAGGCGATGCGGCGAACCTGCCATTGCGGCAGTTCCAGATCGATCAAGGCAAGCGCGGCGTCGGTCCAGGCTTCCGACTCGATCAGCCGTGCGATCCGCGCCGTCTTCCCGGTCGAGCGGAGCGGCGGAAAGCGCCGGCAGACGGTGCCGACAATCTCGGCCATCAAGCCGGTTGTCACGGCATCGGCGTCGTGGAGCCGGCCCTCGAGTGTGTCAGGCTCTTGATATTCCTGAAGAAGTGTCATGGTTGCGTTCCACAATGGCAGCCGCGGCGCGACTGGCGACCGCGCCCTCAAGCTGGGCAAAAGCCCGTTTGAAAGCGAGGGGGAGCGGAGGCTGCAAAAATAAAGATGTCGTAGGTGCCGAGGGCGAGATTCGATCCGCCCGCGATCAAGCCGTGGTCGGTCCGGCGACGCTCGGGCGGGAATCCCAAGGGGTCGACACGGCAGGGGAGGCCGGTCGGGCCGCCGTTCCCTTATAAGATTCCTATAATATTGCCGTTGCGGCTGCCTCGAAAACCTATGCCGGCAGTGGCACCTCACGCTCACCGCTACGGCAAGGCCGCGGCCGCAATCCGGCCTTGAATTGATTCATCGCAACAAGCCCTGCCGAAAACACGCAGAGATTGGCCAAGTAAACAAGCGCGATAACGCGATAAGGAGCATTTCATGTTGGACATTGCCATGCTCGCCTTCGGGCTCTGCCTGTTCGTGGCGGCCGTTGGCTACACCTATGCCTGCGAACGGCTCTGAGGAGAACGATCATGATGTTCGACTATACGCTCGCCGGCCTGGTCGCGGCGGGCCTGCTGTTTTACCTGACCTATGCCCTGCTGCGGCCCGAGCGGTTTTGACGCCCAGCAGCGCGCCCCGGATCCGACCCGGGACGCCGACCGCTTCCCGGACGTAATCACGTGCCAACCTGAAAGCACACGACCATGACCGTCATTGGCTGGATTCAAATCATTCTGTTCTGTGCGATCATTGTCGCGCTGGTCAAGCCGCTCGGCTGGTACATGACCCGCGTCTTCAATGGCGAGCCTACATTCCTCTCCCCGATCCTGCGGCCGGTCGAGGCCGGGCTCTACCGGATCGGCGGCGTCGACGCCAGGCGCGAACAGCATTGGCTGACCTATACCGTCGCCATGCTGCTGTTCCATGCCGGCGGCTTCCTCATCCTCTACGCGCTGATGCGGTTCCAGGCCGTCCTGCCGTTCAATCCGGCGGAGCAATCCGCCGTCGCGGAGGACCTTTCGTTCAATACCGCGATCAGCTTCATCACCAACACCAACTGGCAGAATTACGGCGGTGAAAGCACGATGTCCTACCTCGTGCAGATGCTGGGACTGACGCACCAGAACTTCCTGTCCGCGGCCACCGGAATCGCGCTGGCCATGGCGCTGATCCGCGGCTTCTCGCGCTCCTCGATGCGCACCGTCGGCAATTTCTGGGTCGATGTGACGCGCTGCACGCTCTATGTCCTGCTGCCGATCTGCATCGTCTATACGCTGTTCCTGGTCTGGCAGGGCATTCCGCAGACGCTCGGCGCCTATGTCGATGCCACGACGCTGGAAGGCGCCAAGCAGACCATCGCGGTAGGCCCGGTGGCCTCCCAGGTCGCCATCAAAATGCTCGGCACCAATGGCGGCGGCTTCTTCAATGCCAACGCCGCCCATCCGTTCGAGAATCCGACCGCGCTTGTCGAACTTCGTGCAGATGCTGTCGATCTTCGTACTCGGCGCGGCGCTGACCAATGTGTTCGGCCGAATGGTCGGCAACCAGCGCCAGGGCTGGGCGATCCTCGGCGTGATGGGCGTACTGTTCATCGCGGGCGTCGCGGTTACCTATTGGGCCGAAGCCAATGGCACCGCCGCGCTCGATTCGCTCGGGCTTGCCGGCGGCAACATGGAAGGCAAGGAAGTCCGCTTCGGCATCGTCGCTTCGTCGCTGTTCGCGGTCATCACCACGGCGGCATCCTGCGGCGCCGTCAACGCCATGCATGACAGCTTCACTGCGCTCGGCGGCATGATCCCGCTGATCAACATGCAGCTCGGCGAAATCATCGTCGGCGGCGTCGGCGCCGGCCTTTACGGGATGCTGCTGTTCGTCGTGCTGGCGATCTTCGTCGCGGGCCTGATGGTCGGCCGGACCCCGGAATATGTCGGCAAGAAGATCGAGGCCCGCGAGGTCAAGATGGCGATGCTCGCCATCCTGGTGCTGCCGCTGATGTATCTGGGCTGGACCGCGGTGGCGGTTGTGCTGCCGTCGGCTGTGGCGTCGATGGCCAATGCCGGCCCGCACGGCTTCACCGAGGTGCTCTACGCCTTTACTTCGGCGACCGGCAATAACGGTTCGGCGTTCGCCGGGCTCTCCGGCAACACCTTCTTCTACAACCTGACCCTGGCGACTTCGATGTTCGTCGGCCGCTTCTTCATGATTGTGCCGGCGATGGCGCTGGCGGGCTCGCTGGCGGGCAAGAAGTCGATTCCGCCGTCTGCCGGCACGCTGCCGACCACCGGCGGCCTGTTCGTCGGCCTCGTCGTCGGCGTGATCCTGATCATCGGCGGCCTGACCTTCTTCCCGGCGCTGGCGCTCGGACCGATCGTCGAACACCTCGCGATGACCGCCAACACCCTGTTCTGATCGATCTCATTCGGAGTTACGTCCATGGAAGCCATGAAACTGCAGCAAGCGGGTGCCGGTCTCGGCAATGTTCGACCCGAAGATCGTGGTGCCGGCGATCGGCTCGGCCTTCGTCAAGCTCGATCCGCGCGCTGATGGCGAAGAACCCGGTGATGTTCGTGGTCGAGGTCGTCGCCGCGCTGACCACGGTGATCTTCCTGCGCGATCTGGTCACGCGGTGGCGCGAATCTCGGGTTCACATTCCAGATCATCCTGTGGCTGTGGTTCACCGTGCTGTTCGCCAATTTCGCCGAGGCGGTGGCGGAAGGCCGCGGCAAGGCGCAGGCCGAATCGCTGCAGCAAAACCCGCACCGAAAGCCAGGCCAAGCTGCTGATCGGGTTCCGACAAGGCCTATCGTCTGGTCTCCGGCACCAGCCTCAAGGTCGGCGATGTCGTTCTGGTCGAGGCCGGCGACAACATTCCCTCCGACGGCGAAGTGATCGAAGGCGTCGCCTCGGTCAACGAGGCCGCCATCACCGGCGAGTCCGCGCCGGTGATCCGCGAATCCGGCGGCGACCGCTCGGCGGTGACCGGCGGCACCCAGGTGCTGTCCGACTGGATCAGGGTCCGCATCACCGCGGCGCAGGGCTCGACCTTCATCGACCGCATGATCGGGCTGGTCGAGGGCGCCGAGCGGCAGAAGACGCCGAACGAGATCGCGCTCAACATCCTGCTCGCGGGCCTGACCATCATCTTCGTGTTCGCCACCGTGACCATCCCGAGCTACGCCGCTTACGCCGGCGGCCAGATTTCGGTCGTGGTGCTGGTGGCGCTGTTCGTCACGCTGATTCCGACCACCATCGGCGCGCTGCTGTCGGCAATCGGCATCGCCGGCATGGACCGGCTGGTGCGGTTCAACGTGCTGGCGATGTCGGGCCGCGCGGTCGAGGCTGCCGGCGACGTCGATACGCTGCTGCTCGACAAGACCGGCACCATCACGCTCGGCAACCGCCAGGCGACGGCGTTCCGGCCGGTGCGCGGCGTCACCGAGCAGGAACTGGCCGATGCGGCGCAGCTGGCTTCGCTGGCCGACGAGACGCCCGAAGGCCGTTCGATCGTGGTGCTGGCCAAGGAAAAATACGGCATCCGCGGCCGCGACATGGCGGAACTGGCCGCGACCTTCATTCCGTTCACGGCGCAGACCCGCATGAGCGGCGTCGATGCCGGTGCATCCTCGGTCCGCAAGGGCGCGGTCGACGCCATGCTCAACTATGTCGGCGGCGGGACGGCGCAATCGATGGCCTCGGGAAACACCGTCAGGGCGCTGCAGCCGTCGATCAATTCCGACGTCGGCCGTGAGATTCAGGCGATATCGGACGAAATCGCCAAATCGGGCGGCACGCCGCTCGCGGTCGCGAAGGACGGCCGGCTGCTCGGCGTCATCCACCTCAAGGATATCGTCAAGGGCGGCATCCGCGAGCGCTTCGCCGAACTGCGCCGCATGGGTATCCGCACCGTGATGATCACCGGCGACAATCCGATGACCGCGGCGGCGATCGCCGCGGAAGCCGGCGTCGATGATTTCCTGGCGCAGGCGACGCCCGAAGACAAGCTGCAAGCTGATTCGCGACGAGCAGGCCAAGGGCAAGCTGGTGGCGATGTGCGGCGACGGCACCAACGACGCGCCGGCGCTGGCGCAGGCCGATGTCGGGGTCGCCATGAACACCGGCACCCAGGCGGCGCGCGAGGCCGGCAACATGGTCGATCTCGACTCCAATCCGACCAAGCTGATCGAGGTGGTCGAGATCGGCAAGCAGCTGCTGATGACCCGCGGCGCGCTGACGACGTTCTCGATCGCCAACGACGTCGCGAAGTACTTCGCCATCATCCCGGCGATGTTCCTGGCCTTCTATCCGCAGCTCGGCGTGCTCAACGTGATGCATCTGGCGAGCCCGCAGAGCGCCATCCTGTCGGCGATCATCTTCAATGCGCTGATCATCATCGCGCTGATTCCGCTGGCCCTGAAGGGCGTGGCATATCGCGCCGATCGGGGCCGGCGCGCTGCTGCGCCGCAACCTGATGATCTACGGCGTCGGCGGCATCATCATTCCGTTCATCGGCATCAAGGCGATCGACCTTCTGGTCGCCGCCCTGCATCTGGCCTGACGCGGGCCCCCAATTCCATCGGCCAGGTTCTGGTCGAGCTTCGAGGAGATACATCATGTTGAAGGAAATTCGCCCCGCCATCATCATTCTGGTCGCGCTGACGCTGATCACCGGCCTCGCCTATCCGCTCGCGATGACCGCGATTGCCGGCGCGGTGTTTCCGAAGCAGGCGCAGGGCAGCCTGATCGAGCGGGACGGCAAGGTGGTCGGCTCGGCCCTGATCGGGCAGGAATTCAAGGACGACAAATATTTCCATGGCCGGCCGTCGGCGACCATCGGCGCCGGACCCGGCCGATTCCAGCAAGACGGTGCCGGCGCCGTACAACGCCGCCAATTCCGGCGGCTCCAATCTCGGCCCGACCAGCAAGGCGCTGAATGACCGCGTCAAGGAGGACGTCGACAAGCTGAAGGCCGAAAATCCCTCCGCGGCGGTGCCGGTCGATCTCGTCACCACCTCCGGCAGCGGCCTCGATCCCGACATCTCGCCGGAGGCCGCGCTGTTCCAGCTGTCGCGTGTCGCCAAGGCGCGCAATATGCCGGAAGACCGCGTCCGCCAGCTGGTCACGCAATACACCCAGGGCCGCCTGGCCGGCTTGCTCGGCGAGCCGCGCGTCAACGTGCTTGCGCTGAATCTGGCGCTGGATGCGGCGGCATCGAAATAGCGGAGCTAGGCTGCATCAGGCGCCAGGACTATAATGCCTTATGGCCAATCAACGTCGCGATCCTGAAAAAAGACCGTCTCCGGATGCGCTGCTGGAGGCGGCGCGGCGGGAGCACGATCAGGCCGGGCGCCTCAAGATATTTGTCGGCGCAGCGCCGGGCGTCGGCAAGACCTATGAGATGTTGCATAGTGCACATGCCAAGCTGAAGGCCGGCGCCGATGTCGTCGTTGGCGTCGTCGAGACCCATGGGCGGGCCGAGACCGAGGCGCTGCTGCAAGGCCTCGAAGTCATCCCGCGCAAACGGTTCGAATACAAGGACCAGATTCTCGAAGAGATGGATCTCGACGCGCTGATCGCGCGCCATCCGCAAATCGCGCTGGTCGATGAACTCGCCCACACCAACGCGCCCGGCAGCCGCCATCCGAAGCGCTATCTCGACGTCGAGGAACTGCTCTCGCACGGCATCGACGTCTATACCGCGGTCAATATCCAGCACATCGAAAGCCTCAACGACGTGGTCGCCCAGATCACCCATGTCCGGGTCCGCGAGACCGTGCCGGATTCGGTGTTCGACCGCGCCGACGCGATCGAACTGATCGATCTGACGCCGGACGACCTCATTCAGCGGCTGAAGGAGGGCAAGGTCTACGTCCCCCGACAGGCCGAGCGCGCGCTGGAGCATTATTTTTCGCCGGGGAATCTCACGGCGCTACGCGAGCTGGCGTTGCGGCGCACCGCCGAGCGCGTCGACGAGCAACTGCTCACCCACATGCAGGCGAACGCGATCGCCGGTCCCTGGGCCGCGGGCGAGCGCATCCTGGTCTGCCTCAGCGAGGATCCGCGTGCGGCGGGGCTGGTGCGCTACACCAAGCGGCTGGCGGACCGGCTGCACGCGCCGTGGACCGCGGTCAGCATCGAGACCCGGCGCAGCCTGCAATTGAGCGATGAGCAACGCGACCGCCTTGCCGATACGCTGCGACTGGCAGAGTCGCTGGGCGGCGAGGCGCTTACCATTCCCGGCGTCGGCCGCCGCATCGCCGATGACCTGATCAGCTTCGCCCATGCCAACAACGTGACCCAGATCATCATCGGCAAATCGGTGCGCTCGCGGTGGTTTGAAATCATGCGCGGCTCGGTCGTGCATGATCTGGTGCGGCGCGCCGGCAATATCAGCGTCAACGTGATCGCCGGCGACGATCTGCCCTCCGGACCGGTGGCCAAGACGGCGGTGCAGACCGCGGCGCGGCCCGAGCCGTTCGATCCGCGGCCCTATCTGATGGCGCTGGCGTTCGTGGTCATCGGCCTCGGCGCTGCCGAGCTGATCCAGCCGATCTTTGGCATCGAGAATGTCGACCTGGTGTTTCTGACGGCGGTCGTCAGCGTCGCGGTTCGCTTTGGCCTGTGGCCGTCGCTGCTGGCCAGCGTCGCGGCCTCGCTGTGCTACAACTTCTTCTTCCTGCCGCCGGTCTATACCTTCACAATCACCGACCCGACCAACGTCGCGGCGTTCTTTTTCTTCATGCTGATCGCGATCCTGGTTTCCAACGTCGCAGCGCGCGTGCGGACTCAGGCCGTGTCGGCGATCGGCCGGGTGAGGACCACTGAATCGCTGTACGCCTTCAGCCGCAAGCTCGCCAGCACCGCGACGCTGGACGACGTCCTGTGGGCGACCGCCTATCAGACCGCGTTGATGCTCAGGGTTCGGGTGGTGCTGCTGCTGCCCGAGGATGGTGTGCTGACCGTGAAGGCGGGCTATCCGCCCGAGGATCAGCTGGACAAGGCCGATCTTGCCGCCGCGAACTGGGCCTGGAGCAATGATCGCCCGGCCGGGCGCGGCTCTGACACGTTACCGGGCGCCAGGCGCCTGTTCCTCCCGATGCGGACCGGGCGCGGATCGATCGGCGTCATCGGCATCGACGACGACAAGACCGGTCCGCTGCTCACCCCAGACCAGCGGCGGCTGCTCGACGCCCTGGTGGACCAGGGCGCGCTTGCGATCGAACGGGTGCTGCTGGTCGAGGACATGGATCGGGTCAAGCGCAGCGTCGAATCCGATCGCTTGCGCTCTGCGCTCCTGACCTCGATCTCGCACGATCTAAAGACGCCGCTGGCCTCGGTTCTCGGCGCCGCCAGCACGATGCGGGATCTCGCCAGCGGCCTGACTGACGCGGAAAAGCGCGATTTGCTCGCCACCGTGATCGACGAAGTCCGAACGGCTCAATCGCTTCATTGCCAATCTGCTCGACATGACCAAGCTCGAATCCGGCGCCGTGGTGCCGAATACCGCATTGCACGATCTCAGCGAGATCGTCGGCAGCGCCTTGCGCCGCGCCAGCAAGATCCTGGTGCATCACAAGGTCTCGCTCGAACTGGCCGCCGACATGCCGATGCTGGAGCTCGACGCGGTACTGTTCGAGCAGGCGCTGTTCAACCTGTTGGACAACGCCGCGAAATACGCGCCCCCCGACACCACCATATCGATCAGGGGACCTGCGCGACCAGGATTCGGTCACGCTGCAAATCATCGACGAAGGCGACGGCATTCCGCGGCTCCGAGCTGGAGAGCGTGTTCGACAAATTTTATCGCGCGCAAAAGGGCGACCATGTCCGCCCCGGCACCGGCCTCGGGCTGGCGATCTCCCGCGGCTTTGTCGAGGCCATGCATGGCACGATCTCCGCGGCCAACCGCACCGATCGCAGCGGCGCCGTGCTGACCATCCGGCTGCCGATTCCGGCGGCCTCCGACCAGCTGGACACCGCCGCATGAACGCCACGCCGATCAAGGTCCTTGTCATCGACGACGAGCCGCCGATCCGAAAACTGCTGCGGATGGGGTTGAGCACCCAGGGCTACGAGATCCTGGAAGCCTCCAACGGCAAGATCGCGCTCGAACTGCTGGCGCAGGATCCCGCGCTGATCATTCTCGATCTCGGCCTGCCGGATATCCAGGGCCATGAACTGCTGCGCATGATCCGCGGGCGCAACGACAGCGTACCGATCGTCGTGCTGTCGAGCCGCGGCGACGAGGCCGGAAAGGTCCAGGCGCTCGATCTCGGCGCCGACGATTACCTCACCAAGCCGTTCGGCATGGACGAACTGCTCGCCCGCATGCGCGCGGCGCTGCGGCATCAATTGCAGGTTCATGGCGAGCGGCCGGTGTTTCGATCCGGCGATCTGTCGGTCGATCTGGTCCGCCGCATCGTCAAGGTCGGCGACAGGGACGTCAAGCTGTCGCCGAAGGAATATGAATTGCTGCGCGTGCTGGTGCAGCACGCCGGCAAGGTGCTGACCCACCGGTTTCTGCTCAAGGAGCTGTGGGATGAACTGACCGACGCGCAATATCTGCGGGTCTATGTGCGCCAGCTCCGGCAGAAGATCGAAGCCGATCCCGAGCGTCCGCAATTCGTCCTGACCGAAACCGGCATCGGCTATCGGCTGCGGGCGGGGGATTAGGTCTTGAGCCTGACGCATGGGCGCGATGCCCGGTAATGGGAGCGTCGGCACTGCCTCTGCCGTCGGATTGCTGCCGCACTCAGGCCCCTCCGTTCCGGCAAACGGGAACCAACTCCGTCCGCCAAGATTATTTTTCGGGCAACCGGGAGAACACCATGGCAAGGAAGTATTCGAAAAAAGCGTCTGCCGACGTCGAGCGGGTGATGAAAAAGCGCAAGGCCGGCACCTTGAAGAGCGGCCGGTCCGGCAAAAAGGTCACCAGCCGCAAGCAGGCGGTCGCCATCGGCCTTTCCGAAGCGAGGGCCGAGGGCAAGAAAGTGCCGAAAAAGGCTTCCAAGAAAACCAAGACCGCGAAGAAGCGGAAAGCCAAGAAAAAGTAGGGGCACGCGCCGGCCGATCTGGGCGAATTTCGACATCGAGGTCGGCTGTTGCTTGGCGATGTTGTCGAACTCTGAAAACCCCGAGTTCAGTTGACGCCTTCCGAACTGGCGCGCTTGCTGCAGGCCGCGCAGGTCCCTCAGCCTGCCTTGCGCGCCCTTGCCGCCGACCGATGCGCTTTCTCTTGACCGGGCGGTGTGCCGCCCGGCGCGCCGGCGGATGGGCCGCGCTTCGGCGGAGCCTTTGCCTTTCAGGCTCTGCTTCAACGCATCCATCAGGTTGATGACATTGTCGGGCTTTTGCTCGCGCTCGGCAGTCCTTGACCGGCTTGCCGGCGGCCTTGCGCCTGACCAGCGCCTTCAACGCGTTCTCGTATTCGTCCTTGAATTTCGAGGGATCGAAATGCGCCGCCTTGGTGTCGAGGATATGGCTGGCGAGTTCGATCATGTCTTTTGAAATTTTCGGATTCTTGATGTCGTCGAAATACGTCGTGTTCGTCGCGCAGCTGGTACGGATATCGCAGCGTGGTGCCGAGCAGGCCCTTGCCCAGCGGCTCGATGGCGATGACGTGCTCGCGATTGGTCAGGACAATGCGCGCCAGCGCGACGCGGTCCTGATCTTCATGGCATCGCGGATCACGGCGAAGGCGTCGATGCCGGCCTTGCCGTCGGGGGCGATATAATAGGGATGATCGAGATAGCGCTTGTCGATCTCGTCCTTGGGCACGAAGCTGTCGATGTCGATGGTGTGGTTGCTTTCGATCTGGACGGCTTCCAGCTCCTCCTTTTCGATCTCGACATATTCGCCCTTTTTCAGTTCGTAGCCGCGGCCCTTCTGGTCGCCTTCGACGACGTCGCCGGTCTCGGAATCGACCATCTGCTGCTTCAGCCGGTTGCCGGTTTCCTTGTTGATCATGTGAAAGCGGGTTTTTTCGACCGCGGTCGAGGCCGGATACAGCAGCACCGGGCATGACACCAGCGAGAGTTTCAGGGAGCCTTTCCAATAGGCGCGGACAGCGCCATCGATTCCTCCAGCCAATCTCCGGATTGCGGTAAATTCGGCGCAGACGCATTCGGGAACTTCAACGATAATTGAGGGTTTTGGTTCCAGGCCGCTAAGCTCGCGTCGACAGGCGCCACGCCTATTTGTGCGGGATTGATCGTGTCGCTCAGAAACCTCTCGACCTATCGGAAGAAGCGCGATTTCGACAAGACCGCCGAGCCCAGCGGCGAGGCGCGCGGTAGCGCCGTCGAAGCGGCGGCGGTTCGTGATCCAGAAGCACGACGCGACGCGGCTGCATTACGATTTCCGGCTGGAGCTCGACGGCGTCTTCAAGTCCTGGGCGGTGACGCGCGGGCCCTCGCTCGATCCCGCACGACAAGCGGCTGGCGGTCGAGGTGGAGGACCATCCGCTCGACTACGGCGATTTCGAAGGCACCATTCCGAAGGGCCAGTATGGCGGCGGCACGGTGCAGCTGTGGGATCGCGGCTATTGGGAGCCCGAGGGCGATCCCGAGCGCGGGATGCTGGCGAAGGGCGATCTGAAATTCACGCTGGACGGCGAAAAGCTGCATGGCAGCTGGGTGCTGGTGCGGATGCGCCACGACCGCGACGGCGGCAAGCGCACCAACTGGCTGCTGATCAAGCATCGCGACGAATATGCCAGGGAAGGCGACGGCCAACGACGATTCTGGACGAAGGATCGATCGGTCGCGTCGGGCCGGACGATGGACGCAGATCGCCGCGGGCAAGGGCAAGGCGCCGAAGCCGTTCATGACGGCGAAGTCAAGGCCGCGCCAAGGCCGACGCGGTCTGGAATTCGAACCGCGGCGATGCCGCCGAGGCCGCGCGCGAGCCGCAACGACGGCGCTCGCAGCCGCGCAGGCGCAAGGCCGAGCAAGGCCGCCGCGATGCCGGATTTCGTCGCGCCGCAGCTCTGCAAGTCGGTCGAGCGGCCGCCCGGCGGCGCGGGCTGGGTGCCACGAGATCAAGTTCGACGGCTATCGCATGCAGCTGCGCGTCGAGGACGGCAAGGCGACGCTGAACACCCGCAAGGGGCTGGACTGGACCGACAAATTTCGCGGCCATCGCCAAGGCGGCGCAGCGCGCTGCCCGATGCGCATGATCGACGGCGAGATCGTGGCGCTGGATCACAACGGCGCGCCGGATTTCGCGGCGCTGCAGGCGGCGCTGTCCGACGGCAAGACCGACGATCTGATCTTCTTCGCCTTCGATCTGCTGTTCGCGGACGGCGAGGATCTGCGCGCGCTGCCGCTCGCCGAGCGCAAGGCGCGGCTGAAGCAATTGCTGGAGCGCGCGGCCAGGGCAAAGCCGCGCTGATCCGCTATGTCGAGCATTTCGAGGCCGGCGGCGACGCGGTGCTGCAATCGGCCTGCCGCATGTCGCTGGAAGGCATCGTCTCGAAGAGGCTCAGCTGCGCCCTATCGCTCCGGGCCGCGGCGAGAACTGGACCAAGGCCAAATGCCGCGCCGGGCATGAGGTGGTGATCGGCGGCTGGAGCGACCACCGACGGCAAATTCCGCTCGCTGCTGGTCGGGCGTCCATCGCGGCGAACATCTGGTCTATGTCGGACGCGTCGGCACCGGCTTTGGCGCAGGACAAGGTCAGGCGCATCTTGCCGCGCGCTGAAGGCGGCGGCGCTCGAGACCAAGTCCCGTTCGGCGGCAAGGACGCGCCGCGCAAGACCCGCGACGTGCATTGGCTGAAGCCGGAGCTGGTGGCGGAGATCGAATTCGCCGGCTGGACCGGCGACGGCATGGTGCGCCAGGCGGCCTTCAAGGGACTGCGCGCAGGACAAGCCGGCCGACGAGGTGGAGGCGGAGACGCCGGCCATGACCAAAATCGCCAAACCCGGTGCGAAGAACCGGCGATCCGCAGCGCAAGCGCAAGACCGCGCGGCCGCCAGCGGCGAAGCAAATCCGCCGTGGTGATGGGCGTGGCGATCTCCAATCCCGACAAGGCGCTGTGGCCGGACGCGCGGCGACGGCGAGCCGCGTGACCAAGCTCGATCTCGCGCGCTATTTCGAGGCGGTGGGCGGCTGGATGCTCCGCACATCTAAGGGCCGGCCCTGCTCGATCGTGCGCGCGCCGGACGGCATCGGCGGCGAGACAATTCTTCCAGCGCCACGCCATGCCGGGCACGTCGAAGCTGCTGGAGCTGGTCAAGGTCTCCGGCGACCGCAAGCCCTATCTGCAGATCGATCGGGTCGAAGGCCTGGCCGCGGTGGCGCAGATCGGCGGCGCTGGAACTGCATCCCTGGAATTGCGCGCCGGGCGCGCCCGGACGTGCCGGGGCGCCTTGTGTTCGATCTCGATCCCGCGCCGGACGTCGCATTTGCCGATGTCGTCGAGGCCGCCAAGGAAATGCGGGAGCGGCTGGAGGAACTCGGCCTGGAGAGCTTCTGCAAGACCACCGGCGGCAAGGGCCTGCATGTGGTGACGCCGCTGGCGCATGGCGCCAGGGACAAGCTGACTGGCCGGAGGCCAAGGCCTTCGCGCAGGGCGTCTGCCAGCGGATGGCCGACGGACAGCCCGAGCGCTATCTGGTCAACATGTCCAAGAAGCTGCGCAAGGGAAAGATCTTCCTCGATTATCTGCGCAACGACCGCATGGCGACGGCGGTGGCGCCGCTGTCGCCGCGCGCGCGCGAGGGCGCCACGGTCTCCATGCCGCTGACCTGGGCGCAGGTGCGCGGCGATCTCGATCCGAAGCGCTACACGGTCCGCACCGTGCCGGCGCTGCTCGCGCAAAACCAAGGCATGGAAGGATTATGACGATGCGGCGTCATCGATCAAGGCGGCGATCAAGAAGCTAGCCCGGAACGGATGATGGCATTGGGAGTACCTCGGCGTCATCCTCCGCTTTCGCTGAGGATGACGCGCAACATAGAAGCGGGGCACGCCACAACAGCGTCTTTGCCCACCTTATAATGGAAAGACCTAGAGTCTTCCAAGCAGCAGCAGGATCAGCAAGATCACGATGACCAGGCCGAGACCGCCGCCGCCGTAATAGCCGGTGCCATAGAACGGCCCGCCGCCGATACCGCTGAAGCCGCCGAGCAAGGCGATAACGAGAATAATGAGAATGATCGTTCCGATTGACATCGAGCAATTCCTCCAACCCGGCAGTCGGCACCTGTTGCCCTGCCCTCGGGCAAAAAACAAACCGGAACCCGGAAAGTTCCATCTTTTCCCGGGCGGCTGTCCGCGGTGCTCTTTTTCCGGACGATCCGCTACTACATGCCGTTACGAAGCTCTGGATGATCACACCCCGGAATTGAAAGATGTCCGCACCTCTTGTCGTTTCGATTCCGCATCGGCTTGGCCGCGAAGAGGCGATCCGCCGCCTGAAGGCCGGGCTGACGCGCGCGGCCTCCAGCATCCCGGCATTGAAGGTCGACGAGGAGAGATGGGAGACGAACCGGATGTTCTTTCGCATCCGCGCGCTGGGGCAGGCGGCGTCCGGTCATGTCGACGTGGCGGAGGATCATGTTCAGCTGGAAGTGACGTTGCCCTGGCTGTTGCAGCGATTTGCGGAAGCCGCGCAGGTCGCGATCAGGAATCGAGGCCATCTGTTGCTGACCAAAAAGGAATGATGCGGGCGGTGATATTGCTCTGCAATAATCGTATTGCCTTGCAGCATCAGAAAAATTTAGCTGCGGCTCGACCGCTAAGCGTCTTGGTAACGAATTTTCCCGAGAATCGAATCCTGCGCGGGAGGAGGGAACCGACCTCTGGTTGAGTCGGCACGAAACCCGCCAGGCCGTCCGGCCTCGATCCCGGACGGCCTTTCGTTTTCATGCCAGCCGCGTCATCGGCGAGCACGCTTTCGCGCCGGCTTCACGACACCTTCAAATCTGGCCTTCAGCACCGCTACCGGCAGATGCCGGAACAGCGCGGCAAGCGGCAGCTCCGTGCCAGCAAGGCCCTCCAGCGAATAGCCGGCCAGGCTCAGCGAGCCGTCAAAGGCCTCCGCGCGCGGCCAGACCCGGCCGCCTTGTGACATCGGGGCGAGCGATTTGGCGACGGCGACGATGGCCGCGTCGCGTTCATGGCGACGGGCGAACGCAATGACATGGTCGCGGTGCGGCCCGCTGACCTGCAGCGGCTGGTAGTCGCCATGCGCGAACACTTCGGCAAGCTCGGTCCGCAGCTTCAGCAGGTGACGGGTCCAGGCCAGCTTCAGATGGCCGTCGGGCCAGTTCTGCGCCAGGCCTGGCCAGTCCGGCGTTTCCACCGCTGCCAGCACGGCGGCGCGCTCGGCAAAATCCACCGGCCGCCGGTTATCGGGATCGACCAGCGACAAATCCCAGAACTCCGTTCCCTGATAGAAATCGGGCACGCCGGGCATCGTGGCCTTCAGCGTGATCTGACCGAGCGAATTCAGCGCTCCCAGCAGCGCGATACGCCGCGCCGAGGGTGTCCAGCGAGTCCAGGAATTCAGCCGAGGCCGAGCGATCCAGGATCCGCGCCAGGAACGTCTGCAGTCCCGCCTCATAGGCCTGATTGGGATTGAGCCAGCTGGTTTCCTGCTTGCCCTCGCGCGCCGCTTTCAACGCATAGGCCTGCATCCGCGGCAACAGACGTGTCGTCGTGCCCGGCGGGCGGCCAGGCGCCGAGCAGGGCCTGATACAGCATGTATTCGAAGGCGGCGGAAGGCGCGCGCATGGCGCCGTCCACGACGAGATGCGGCGCGTTGAGGATTTTCCATCGCGCCGACCGCGCTGGCCCATTCGCCGGGAATCTCGGCCAGCGCCATCAGCCGCGCGCGGGCGTCCTCGCCGCGCTTGGTGTCGTGGGTCGCGGTCGCCGTCATGCCATGCGGCCATTCGCTGGACGCGGGTCCGCATCAGCGTCGTGGAAGGCATCGATCGAAAGCGCCTTGGCGGACGGGTCGCCGCCGACCTCGTTGAGCGCGAGCAGCCGGTGGTAGCGATAGAACGCGGTGTCCTCCAGCGACTTCGCCATCAGCGGGCCGGTGAATTGCTGCACCTTGAGGGCGAAGCGGCGCACCCGCGGCGCGCTGTGCGCGGGCCGGCCCGGCTTGATCAGGTCCATCGTCAGCGCATCGCGCAGAAAATCGAAAATGCCTTCGTCGGCGGCGAACCAGTCCGCGCGCGCCTTCTCGATGGTCTCGGAGATCAGCGCGCGGTCGTGCGGGGTTGGGCCCGCCGGAGTGAGATAGGTGCGATAGACCGGGAAATGCAGGACATAGAGTTCGAGCGCCTGCCGCAGGCTGTCGGCGGAATAGTCGCGGGTGGAGTAGTGTCCGCCGGCGATCCGCGCCAGCAGGCGCCGCAGCACCGTGAACTCGCTGGTCAGCAGGGTCTCCAGAACCCGGCGCTTGGCGTCCTTCAGGACCGGCGTCGAGCCTCGGCGGCATGTTGCTGACCTGCCGCCAGATCTCGTCGAGCGGCTCGAGGCCGTTGCCGTCGACCAGCACCTGGGTGATGGCATTCAGCCACTCATAGCCGGTGGTGCCGTGAACGCCGGCGAAGCGGATGCAGGTGCTCGTGTTCGCCGAGGATTTTTTCGATCACCACGTAGAACGGCCTGTCGCGGCCTTCCCTGTGCATCGCGGATCAGGCGGCGCAGCCGCTGGAAATATTGCGCGGGATCGCGCAAGCCGTCGATGTGATCGAGCCGCAGGCCCTGCAGCTTGCCTTCCGCGATCAGCTTTTTGACCAGGCGATGGATGGCGTCGAAGGTGCCGGCATCCTCGACCCGCAATCCGGCCAGCGTATTGACGTCGAAAAAGCGCCGGTAGTTGATGTCGCTGGAGGCGAGCCGCCAGTGGCCGAGCTTGTAGTGCTGGCGTTCCAGCAGATGATGCAGCGCCAGGGTCTGGGCGGCGCGGTCCGGCGCCGGCCCGATAGGCGGCGAGCCCGCGCGCGATGATCTCGGCACTCGCCGGCGATGCCCTTCAGTTCCGCCTTGAAGGCCGGCGCCTCCTTGCGGTTGGGATGCCGCAATCCCTTGTAGCGCGAGGCGAGGTCGAGAATGTGCCTTGCCCGCCGCGCTGTCCTCGGCGCCGGCTTCCTTGACGATCGCTGCGCAGGATCTCGCTGTAACGCTCGGGCGCGATCGGCAGCCGATGTTCGAAATACCAGGCCGAAAAGCTGCCTTCGTCGGCGTCGTAGCGAAGTTCGATCTCGCCCTTTTCCAGCGCCTCGCCATAGGACGAGCCGATGATCGGCAGCAGCACGCCGCCGCGAGCCCGATACGGCAGAATGTCCCAGTCGATGTCGAACGACACCGCATGCGGCGAGGCCGGGCCCCATTCCAGCACGTCGAGCCACCATGGATTGTCGGCGAAATGCACGCCGACATGGTTGGGAACGAAATCGAGAATGAGGCCGAGGTCGTGCTGCTGCAGCGCCTCGCTCAACCGCTCGAAGCCGGCGTCGCCGCCGAGCTCCGGATTGATCCTGGCGTGGTCGACGATGTCATAGCCGTGGGTAGCTGCCCTTGCGCGCCTTCATGAAGGGCGATGCATAGAGATGGGTGATGCCGAGCGCCTTCAGGTAGGGGACGATGGCCGCGGCGGCGTCGAAATCGAAGTCCGCGGTGAGCTGCAGGCGATAGGTCGCGATCGGAATGGCCGGCGGCATCAGCGCGCTTCCAGACGCCAGAACACCGACCATGGCGGCAGATCGGTCGCCGGGCTCGCCGCCCCAGATCGGGGCGCCGGCTGTCGTCGCCGGGCTGGCGGGCGATCTCGCCGTGATCGACAGATTGGCCGTCAGCCGCGAGATCGGCGCCATCGCCCATGCGCCAGTCGGCGGTCAGCAAGCCGTTGTCGGCCGCATGCGCGTCGCCGAAGCGAGCGCCCGCCAGCCGGGGCACGATCTCGCTGGCGGCGGATCGCGAGCAGCTCGCTGCACCAGCGCCAGCCGCCTGCTGTCCCGGCGGCCATCGTCGCGCGATTCCCAGTCCAGCACGGCGGATTGAAAGGTCGATGGCTGCCAGCGGATCGGGAACGTCGTCGCCATATGCCGCATAGGCCCAGGCATATTCCCGGCGCCGGCCGTTGCGCACCGCCTCGGCGAGATCGCCGCTGAAATCGCAGAAGAACGGAAACGGCGCTTTCGAGCCCCATTCCTCGCCCATGAACAGCATCGGGATCATCGGCGCCAGCAGGGTGATCGCCAGCGCCGCTTCGATCGCCTCGGCGCCGACGATGGCTTTCGAGCCGGTCGCCGAGCGGCGCGGTTGCCGATCTGGTCGTGGTTCTGCAGGAAATTGACGAAGGCGGTCGGCGCGAGTTCGCCGCTCGGCTCGCCGCGCAATTGGCCGCCGCGATGCGCCGAGGCTTCGCCCTGGTAGACAAAGCCGGAGCCAAGCGCGCGGGCGATATCGCGCAGCGGCGAGCGCTGCGTAGTCGCTGTAATAGCCCTGCGTCTCGCCGGTCAGCAGCACGTGCCAGGCGTGATGATAATCGTCGTTCCACTGCGCGCGGTATCTGCCGCGCGGCGGGTCCTGCACGGGATCCAGCAGGCTGACGCGGTTGTCGTCGTTTTCAAGCACCAGATGGATGTGACGGCCGGTTTCCGCGGCGAGATCGCCGACCGCGCGGCTGAGCTCATGCAGCATCGGGATTTCGCCGAGCTCGGCGATGGCATGCACCGCATCGAGCCGCAGCCCGTCGAAGCGGTATTCGCGCAGCCAGTACAGCGCATTCTCGATCGCGAAGGCGCGCACCTGCGGCACCCGGTAATCGATCGCGCTGCCCCAGGGGGTCTGCGCCTCGCGTAAAGAAGCCCGGCGCGTAGCGGCCGAGATAATTTCCTTCGGGGCCGAAGTGATTGTAGACCACGTCGAGAAACACCATCAGCCCGCGCAGATGCGCCTCATCGATCAGCGCCTTGAGATCGTCGGGCCGCCCATAGGCGCTGTCGGGCGCGTACCACAGCACGCCGTCATAGCCCCAGTTGCGCCGGCCGGCGAAATCCGCCAGCGGCATCAATTCCAGCGCGGTGATGCCGGTCGCCACCAGATGATCGAGCTTGTCGATCATGGCGCGGTAGGTGCCTTCTGGCGTGAAAGCTGCCGACATGGGCTTCGATCACGACGGTTTCCTGCCAGGGGCGTCCGCGCCAGTCCGCCGCGCGCCAGCGATAGCTGGCGTGATCGATCACCTCGCTGGGGCCGCCGAAACGTCGTCGGGCTGAAACGCCGAGGCCGGATCGGGCACGTCGATCTCGTCGTCGATCCGGAATTTGTAGCGTGCGCCGGCCGTTACGCCGGCGATGTCGGCGGAAAACCAGCCGTCCTCGTCGCGCCGCAGCGGATGAGGTCTGTCGCAGCAGCAGATCGACGCGTTTTGCCGCCGGCGCCCACAGCCGAAACGATGCGCCGTCCGCGCGTCAGCGTTGCGCCGAATTGCCGCTCATTCATGCCGAACCCGCAAAGGCCAGGACCGAGCGGGGAGGCGCCTTGGCGTCGCTTCCCGACGCGAAATTCGCGACGGTCTGCTTGGCTGTCCGTGGTGTTCAGCACCTGCTGCCAGCTCTTGTATTCCGGCATCTTCGGCAGCTTGAACGCGATCGCCTCGGGTGCGGCGTTCAGCACGATGAAGATCGGCGGCTGCCCGTGCTCGACCGGGCCCAGCACATAGGCCAGAAACCGGCCTTCCGGAAAATTCCAGTCCTGCTCCTTCATCTCGTCGGCCGACGGCGTCAGCCACAACACGCCGTAGGATCCGTCGGCGCGCCGCCCGTCGAGCCAGCGGCGGGCGCGGATTTGCGGAAAGCGCCGGCGCAACTCGGTCATGTGGCCGACGAAATCGGTGAGGTCGTCGCCCTCGCGGTTGAGGCTGCTCCCAGCCGACCCAGCCGATCTCGTTGTCCTGGCAATAGGCGTTGTTGTTGCCGTTCTGGGTGTTGCCGACCTCGTCGCCGGCCAGCAGCAGCGGCAGGCCCTGCGCCAGCAGCAGGCAGGCGAGCTGGTTCTTCCGAAGCTGGCGGCGCAGCGCGACGATCGCCGCGTCGTCGGTCGGGCCTTCGTGGCCGCAATTGTTGCTGTGGTTGTCGCTGGAGCCGTCGCGATTGTCCTCGCCGTTGGCCTCGTTGTGCTTTTCGTTGTAGCTGAACAGATCCGCCAGCGTGAAGCCGTCATGCACGGTGATGTGGTTGATGCTGGCGCGCGGCGCGCGGCCGTCATGGTTGAACAGGTCGGACGAGCCGGTCATGCGGCTGGACACTTCGCCGATCAGGCTGCCTTCGCCGCTCCAGTAGCGCCGCATCGCGCTGCGATAGCGGTCGTTCCACTCCGACCATTGCGAGCGGAAACGCCGCCGACCTGATAGCCGCCCATGCCGAGATCCCAGGGCTCGGCGATCAGCTTCACCGTGGCCAGCACCGGGTCCTGCCGGATCGCGGTCGAGGAAGGCGCTGTTGCGGTCGAAGCCGTTCGGCCCGCGCGCCAGCGTCGTGGCGAGGTCGAACCGGAAGCCGTCGACATGGCATGACCTCGACCCAGTAGCGCAGCGAATCCATGACCATCTGCAGAACCCGCGGATGGGTAAGATTGAGCGAATTGCCGCAGCCGGTGAAATCGTCGTAGAAGCGCGGATTGTCCGGCTTCAGCCAGTAATAGGAGGCGTTGTCGATGCCGCGGAACGACAGCGTCGGGCCCAGATGGTTGCCCTCGGCGGTGTGGTTGTAGACGACATCGAGAATCACCTCGATGCCGGCGTCGTGCAGCCGCGCCACCGTGGTGCGGAAGGCGTCGAGCGGGTTGTCCTGCGAATAGCGCGGCTCCGGCGCGAAGAAACGACAGCGTGTTGTAGCCCCAGTAGTTGCGCAGCTTCTTCTCGACCAGCGTGCCGGTCATCGACGAAGCCGTGGACCGGCAGCAGCTCGACGGCGGTGACGCCGAGCCGCTTGAGATGGTCGATCATGGCGGGCGAGGACAGGCCGCCATAGGTGCCGCGCAGATTGCGGCGGCACGTCGTCGCGCTTGCTGGGTCAGGCCCTTGACGTGGGCCTCGTAGATGATGGTGTCTTCCCAGGCGACGTTCGGCCGCGGTCTCGCGGCGTCCCCAGTTGAAGGTCTCGTCGACGACGACCGCCTTCGGCATGCCGCGGGCGTTGTCGCGCCGGTCGAACGACAGATCCTCGCGCGCGCTGCCGGTGCGATAGGCGAAATGCGCATCGCTCCAGACCAGCCGTCCGGCCAGACGCCTGGCATAGGGATCGAGCAGCAGCTTGTTGGCGATTGAAGCGATGGCCGTGTTCGGGCTCGTAGGGCCCATGAACGCGATAGCCGTAGAGCTGCCCGGGCGACACGTCGTTGAGATAGCCGTGCCAGACGTCCTCGGTGTGCTCGGGCAGCGCGATGCGTTCGAGCTCGCGGCGGCCCTGGCTGTCGAACAGGCAGAGCTCGACCTTTTGCGCGTTGGCGGAGAACAGCGCAAAATTGGTGCCCCGGCCGTCCCAGGTTGCACCGAGGCGTGAGGACGTTCCGGCAGACAGTCGCATGCTTCAGCTCTTCCGGTACGAGAAAGATCGCGGCCAGAGGCGGGATGGTCAGGCTGAGCTCGGGCACCAGGCCGTGCAGCGGTCTGGACTTCGCCGACGTTGCCGACATTGCTGCCGCCGTAATGCGCGGAATCGGAATTGAGAACCTCGCGCCACCTGCCGGCGAACGGCACCCGGACGCGGTAGTTGTGATAGACGTTCGGCGTGAAATTGACGACCACGAGACAGCGCGCGCGGGCATCGTTGCCCTTGCGCATCCAGGCGAACACGTTGCCGCCGGCGTCGTCGGTCACGATCCATTCGAAACCGGCTTGATCGCAATCCAGCTCGTGCAGCGCCGGCAACGCCGCGATAGAGCCGGTTCAGATCGCGGATCAGCGACTGGATGCCGGCATGCCGGCCTGGTCGAGCAGGTGCCAGTCGAGCGAGCGGTCGTGGTTCCATTCGCGCTCCTGGCCGAATTCGCCGCCCATGAACATCAGCTTCTTGCCGGGATGGCCGAACATGAAGGCGTAATAGGCGCGCAGATTGGCAAAGCGCTGCCACTCGTCGCCGGGCATCCGGCCGAGCAGCGAGCGCTTGCCGTGGACGACTTCGTCATGCGACAGCGGCAGGATGAAATTTTCCGAGAAGGCGTAGTGCAGGCCGAACAGGATGTCGCCGTGATGATACTTGCGATGGATCGGATCCTTGCTGATGTAGTTCAGCGTGTCGTGCATCCAGCCCATGTTCCATTTGTAGCCGAAGCCCAGCCCGCCGAATTCGACCGGGCGCGACACCTGCGGCCATGCGGTCGACTCTTCGGCGGCGGTCGTGGCCTGCGGAAAACGGCCGAACACCTCGGTGTTGAAGCGGCGCAGGAAATCGATGGCTTCGAGGTTTTCCCGGCCGCCATATTTGTTCGGGATCCAGCCGTCCGGCGGGCGGCTGTAGTCGAGATAGAGCATCGAGGCGACCGCATCGACGCGCAGGCCGTCGATGGCATAACGCTCCAGCCAGAACAGCGCGTTCGAGACCAGGAAATTGACGACTTCGGTGCGGCCGAAATTGTAGATCAGCGTGCCCCAGTCGAGATGGCGGCCCTGCAGCGGATTGGCGTGCTCGTAAAGCGCGGTGCCGTCGAAATTGCCGAGGCCATGCGGATCGTCGGGAAAATGCCCGGGCACCCAGTCCAGCATGCACGCCGAGTCCCGTCGCGATGGCAGGCATCGACCAGGGCGGCGAAATCCTCGCGGCGTGCCGAACCGGCTGGTCGGCGCGTACAGGCCGGTCGGCTGATAGCCCCATGAGCCGTCGAACGGGTGTTCGCTGACCGGGCAGGAATTCGACATGGGTGAAGCCGAGATCGCGGGCGTAGCGCGGCAGCTGCTCGGCGAGTTCGCGATAGCTCAGCCATTCGTTGTCGCCCTTGCGCCGCCATGAGCCGAGATGGACCTCGTAGATCGAGATCGGCGCGCTCAGCGCGTTGATACCGGCGGGCGCCGGGCGCGGATGCGGCAGCCTGGTCTCGTCGAACGACGATCGATGCGGTGCTCGGGCGCAGTTCCGCGGCGAAACGCCATCGGATCGGATTTCAGCGGCAGATGCTGGCCGCTGCGGGCCGATGATATCGAATTTGTAGTGATCGCCGGCGGTGGCATGCGGCACGAACAGCTCCCAATAGCCGATGCCGCGCACCCGCATCGGATGCCGGCGCGCGTTCCAGAAATTGAAATCGCCGACCACGCTGACCCGGCGCGCGTTGGGCGCGAGCACCACGAATGCCACGCCCCTCGACGCCGTCCAGCGTCATGGAGTGCGCGCCAAGCTTGTCGTAGATCCGCTGATGGGTGCCTTCGCCAAGCAGATAGAGATCGAAATCGGTCAGGACCGGCGGAAAACGGTAGGGATCGTCGAGGTCGACCACGGTCTCGCCGAAAGCGGGCGCGCAGCTGGTAGCGCCTGGAGCCGTTCGGCAGCGCGCCGGCGAACAGGCCGGCGTCGATGGATCCGCGCCAGCGCGCGCCGGCGCGCCATGCTCGTCGATCGCATCGACCTTCGAGTGCCTCCGGCAGGAACGCGCGCACCACGGTCTGTGTCGCCTTCGGTATGCGGCCCGAGATAGTGAAAGGGGTCGGAGTGGCGGCCTTCCACGATCGCATAGGCCTCCGCGGACAGTTTGGTCATGAGAGCCTCGCCTGCTGTGCTGGGACAATATTCGAAGCATCCCGGTCAAGCGGAACGCGCAGCCAGTCGGGCCGGTGGGCCAGTTCGTATTCGATCTCGTAGAACGCTTTTTCAAGCAGAAAGAAATTCAGCATGCGGTCGGCGGCCGGCCGGATCGGCCGGCCACAGGCGCGGGTCGGTCATGAGCTCGCGATAGGCGGCAAGGAACGCCGCGACCGAGCGATCGCGCCATTCGAGCGAGCGCCGCGGCCAAGCTTGCCGTGCTCGTCGGGCGCCACCTTGAGCGCGCGCTCCAGCGCCGCCGGTGGCCGAGTAGTCGATCGAGCGGATCAGGCCGGCGACGTCGCGCGCCGCCGGCGCCTTGCGCCGGCGCTCGGCCAGCGGACGGCGCGGTTCGCCCTCGAAATCGATGATGAAGATATCGTCCTTGACGATCAGCATCTGGCCGAGATGGAAATCGCCGTGATGGCGGATGTTCGAGGCCGCCGATATCAGGCGGCAGCAGCGCGGCCAGCCGATCGCGCAAGGTCGCGGCGCTGCGCCAGCGCCTGGTCGATCAGCCGCCGATCGGCTTCCCTTGCCGTGTCGCGCTCGCTGTCTTCAGCGCGTCGAAGACGCGCTCGGCGCGTGCGAGCGAGCGTCCTCGATCCAGACGCTGCACGTCGCTCGGCCGGGTCGGTTCCGGCGTGAAATCGGCGAATTCGATCGCTGCCCGCCAGCGCCACGTGCATTTCGGCGACGCGCCTTCCGGTTTGCGACATGTAGCGCAGATAGGGGACCTGCTCCTCGCTTTCGCCGGGATCGTTCGCTCGCCGCCAGCAGCCGCTGTTCCTCGACGAAGCGGTCGAGATAGGCCGATGTCACGGTCCAGGCGTCGCCCTGATTTTCGACGAAGGCATGGACGATGGCGATCGCGCTGTGTTCGTCGCCCTCGACCAGTTCGACGCTGCCGAGCAGCGCCGGCGTGTTGGCAAAGCCCGCGACCTCGGTCAGAAACCGGCCGATCTCGATCTCGGGATTGATGCCGGATTCGAGCTTGCGATAGATCTTGACGACATAGTCGTTGTCCACCAGCGCGGTGCTGTTGGACTGCTCGGTTTCGACGGCGCGGATATGCTCGGGCGGTCTTGAGCGGCCGGTCCGAAAGCCTGCTGGTCGGCCTGAATTCGAGCCGCGCGCCCTGCTCTTCGACCGTCAGGGAGTTGCGCAGATTGCGCAGCAGCAAGCGCGATGAAGATCTGGTCGGTGGCAACGTCGAGCAGCGTTCCTTCCCGCGCGCCCTGGCGCACCGCCGCGAAGGCGCGCGGATTGTAGCGCTCGCGATCGAAGCGCACCCATTCGATCTGCATCGGCAACACGTAGCGCGTCGTCTCGCCGCGCTCGTGCGTCGCTTCGAAGAACGCGAGCCAGGGCCGGTTGTCGCCGATATCGCAGAACGGGATCGCCGAGGTCAGGGTCGGATGGATTCCTGTCGCCGAACGCTCCGGATACCAGCGGGTTCGCGCCAGATGGTCCGGCAGTACGTCGCGTTCGAACACGCCGCGGGTGCGGGCCAGCGAGACCCAGGTCGGCGCCGACCGGCACCACCAGGGTCTCGAATTCGGGAACCACGGACGGGGGCGCGTGATCCGATTTGTCGCGCTCACGAAGCTGGAACCAGTAGAAGCCGTACGGCGCCAGCGTGATCATGATAGGGCAGTTCGCCGATCGGCGGGAAATCGGGTGCGGCCGAGCATTTCCAGCGGGATGCGGTCCTTCCAGGCCGACAGGTCGAGTTCGGTGGCCTGCGCGGAGCGCGACAGGTTGGCGACGCAAAGGATCACCTCGTCGCCATACTGGCGGACATAGGCCAGCACCGCGCGATTGGCCGGGCGGATGAAGGTCATGGTGCCGCGGCCGAACGCCGAGCTGGACTTGCGCACCGAGATCAGCCGCTTGGTCGCGCTCAGCAGCGAGGACAGGCTGCGCGACTGGGCCTCGACGTTGACCGACCTCGTAGCCGTAGACCGGGTCCATGATGGTCGGCGCGTAGAGCCGCGCGGGATCGGCGCGGGAGAAGCCGCCGTTGCGGTCCGGCGACCATTGCATCGGCGTGCGCACGCCGTTGCGGTCGCCGAGATAGATGTTGTCGCCCATGCCGATTTCGTCGCCGTAATAGATGATCGGCGTGCCCGGAAACGACAGCAGCAGCGAGTTCATCAGCTCGATCTTGCGCCGGTCGTTGTCCATCAGCGGCGCCAGCCGGCGGCGGATGCCGACATTGATGCGCGCGCGCGGATCGTTGGCGTAGGTCGACCACAGATAGTCGCGCTCGACGTCGGTGACCATTTCCAGCGTCAGTTCGTCGTGGTTGCGCAGGAACAGCGCCCACTGGCAGTTGTCCGGAATATCCGGCGTCTGGCGCAGGATATCGGTGATCGGAAAGCGGTCCTCCTGGGCGATCGCCATGTAGATCCGCGGCATCAGCGGAAAATGATAGGCCATGTGGCATTCGTCGCCGCGGCCGAAATATTCCTGGACGTCCTCCGGCCATTGGTTGGCTTCCGCCAGCAGCACCTTGCCCTTGGCATAGGCGTCGAGCTCGGCGCGCAGCTTCTTGATGATGGCGTGGGTCTCCGGCAGGTTCTCGTTGTTGGTGCCGTCGCGCTCGCACAGATAGGGGATGGCATCGAGACGGAAGCCGTCGACGCCGGTGTCGAGCCAGCGCTTCATGACCTGCACCAGCGCGCTGACCACGCGCGGATTGTCGAAATTGAGATCCGGCTGGTGCGAGAAGAAGCGGTGCCAGTAGAAGGCGCTGGCTTCGGTATCCCAGGTCCAGTTCGATTTCTCGGTGTCGGTGAAGATGATCCGCGTGCCGCGATATTTCTGGTCGGTGTCGCTCCACACATACCAGTTGCGCGCGCTCGACTTCGGGATCGCTGCGGCGGGCGCGCTTGAACCAGTCGTGCTGGTCGGAGGTATGGTTGATGACGAGTTCGGTGATGACCCGCAGGCCGCGCCGCTTGGCTTCGACGATGAAGCGCCGGAAGTCCTTCATGGTGCCGAAATCGGGATTGATCGGCGCCGTAGTCGGCGATGTCGTAGCCGTCGTCGCGGCCGGGCGAGGGATAGAACGGCAACAGCCACAGCGCGGTGACGCCGAGGTCCTGCAGATAGCCGAGCTTTTCGGTCAGGCCGGCGAAATCGCCGATCCCGTCATTGTTGCTGTCGGCAAAGGCCTTGACGTGGAGCTGATAGATGATGGCGTCCTTGTACCACAGCTCGTCGCCGTCGAACGGCCGGTGACCGGCAGCGCGTCGGTGTCGATGGATGGCATCCGGTTCATGGCGTCCCTCACGCCAGGCAGCGAAACAGCAAAGCCGGATCGCGCTGCGGGTCGATGCGCAGCCGGATGCCGCCCCACTCGACCGGGTGGCGTTCTCCGGTGACACAGATTCTCAACCGCGGCGACGTGGCGGCGGTCGCCGGGCATGCCGACCTGGACGTCGCCGAGCGGAAACCAGAATTCGTGCGGCTCGCGCGACAGCGCGATCGGCGACGACGACGCTGTTGGTCCGATCGACCGATTCCTTGACGAAGCCGATGACGTTGCCGTCCTCGATCGGAATGAAGCGCAGGTTGCTCGGTCTGCTGCAGCGCCGGATTGTCGCGGCGGGCGCGGTTGAGGTCGCGGATATAGGGCTTGATGTTGCCGGGCTGGTCCCAGTCCCGCACCTTGATCTCGTATTTTTCGGAATCGCAGATATTCTTCCCGTGCCGGGAATCGGATCGTGTTCGAGCAGCTCGAAGCCGTTGTAGATGCCGTAGGTGCCGGACAGCGTGGCGGCCAGCGCGACGCGGGATTTGAACATCCAGGCCTCGCCGCCTTGCAGGTGATAGGGCAGGATGTCCGGCGTGTTGACGAAGAAATTCGGGCGATAGAAATCGCGCTCGGGATAGGCCGTCAGCTCGTTCAGGTACTGCTCCAGCTCCCACTTCTGCGTCCGCCAGGTGAAGTAGGTGTAGGACTGGGTGAAGCCGAGCTTGGCGAGGCCCTTCATCAGTTTCGGCCGCGTAAAGGCCTCGGCGAGAAAGATGACGTCCGGGATGGCGAAGCTGGATGTCGTGGATCAGCCATTCCCAGAACGGGAACGGCTTGGTGTGGGGGTTGTCGACGCGGAAAATGCTCACCCCCTGTTCGATCCAGAACAGCACCACGTCGCGCAGGGCGTTCCACAGCGCGCCGGCGTCCTCGGAGTGAAAAATCGGGGTTGACGATGTCCTCATATTTCTTGGGCGGGTTTTCCGCATAGCGCATCGAGCCGTCCGGCCGGCGCTTGAACCATTGCGGATGCTGCGTGCAGCCAGGGATGATCCGGCGAACACTGCACGGCGAAATCGAGCGCGACCTCGATGTCGTGCTGCTTGCAGGCCGCGACGAAGCTGCGGAAATCCTCCAGCGTGCCCAGTTCCGGATGCACGGCGTCGTGGCCGCCCTCGGCGGCGCCGATGGCGTAGGGGCTTCCGGGATCGCCCGCGGCCGCGGTCACCGCGTTGTTGCGGCCCTTGCGGTTGGTGAGGCCGATCGGATGGATCGGGGTCAGGTAGACGCACGTCGAAGCCCATCGCGGCGATATCCGGCAGCCGCGCGATGCAATCCTTGAAGGTGCCGTGCTGGCCCGGCGTCTGGCCCTGGCTGCGCGGCACCATCTCGTACCAGGCCCCGGCCCGCGCCCGCGGCCGGTCCGCGATCAATGGAAACAGCGGCGATCGCGTCAGGTCGGTGCGCAGCTGGCTTTCGGCCATGGCGTCGCTGCAATTCGGCGGTCAGCAGCGGCGCGGCCTCGCCGGTCTGCAGAAAATCCTCGCATTGCCGCAGGATCACGGCGGCCGCGGCGTTGTCGCCGGCCTGCGCCTTGGTCAGCATGCCGGCGCCCTCGATGGCGTCGAGGGTCAGGTCGGCGCCGGCCTTCTGCTTCAGCTCGAAGCCGTGCCGCCAGGTGGCGAAATCGTCGGTCCAGGCCTCGATGGCATAGAGATAGCGCCCGGGCTGGTCCGGGACGAATGACCCGCCCCAGCGGTCGTTGCCGTGAAGGGTCATCGGCTCGCGGCGCCATTCGCGGTCCTGCTCGCGGACGCCAAAGCAGCGCCGCGCCACGACGTCATGGCCGTCGCGGTAGACGTCCGCCCAGACCTCGACGCGCTCCCCGGCGATCCGCTTCACGGCAAAGCGGCCGCCATCGATCAGCGGATAGATATCCTCAATATGGAAAGCGCCGCCGGCTGCGACGCTCTCGACAGTTTGAGTTGTTTTGTTCACGGTGATGCCATTGACATGGAAATCACGTCCCGTTTCGTTGGCGGGAAAGGAGACGTTCCTGACATATATACAAAGCCGTTCGCCGCCCATTGGTTCCCGGGGAACGGCATGGACGGCGGAGAGTTAAACACGGCTATCCTCTTCCTGCATCTTAGAGAATTTCGCGACGCTCCGCGACCGTTGCGTGCAAACAGCGTGCCGAATGGACCTTTTCACCAAAGCCCAGAGACCTTGGAATCCAGACCGAATTTATCGACGGTCAGGGTCACCGACATGTGACAGACGCCGCCGCGCTCGAGATCATCCTCAATGCGCTGCCGGCTCGAAGTCCCTACCGATTTCTCGACGGGGCGGTGGTGGTCCGCTCCGGTCGGTCCGCGTGGACCGAACTCAAGGAGGCTGCCGGGTTGCCGCTGCGCTGGAAAATCGTTGCTGGGTCATAAGGTTATTGCCGAGGGCGAGGCCGCGGATCGGGTCATCGCCTGGCCGCCGGATCTGCCGATCGGCTCCTACCGGCTGCAACTGACCGACGCCTCCTTCACCGAAGCAGGCGCCGCTGATCGTCGCGCCGGCAAAGGCGTTCGGCGGCGATTTCGAGCGCAGCTGGCTGCTGGCGGTCCAGCTCTACGGCGTCCGGTCGTCGCGCAATTGGGGAATCGGGGATTTCACCGATCTCGAAGGCCTGATCGAGCTTGCCGCCGATCTGGGAGCCGACGGCATCGGCCTCAATCCGCTGCACGCCCTGTTCGATGACCGCCCGGCGGATTGCAGCCCCTATTCGCCGAACAGCCGGCTGTTTCTGAATGCGCTCTATGTCGACGTCGAACGGGTCGCGGAATTCCAGCCCACTGCCATCGCCGCCAGCCAGGCTGCAGTCGCCGGGCTGAGGGCGAGGGACGTGGTGGACTATGCCGCCGTCGCCGAGCTCAAATGGCGAGCGCTGCGATCGGCGTTCGCGGCCTTCAAGACCGGTCCCCAGACCGAACATCATGCGGCTTTCGCCAGATTTCGCAGCGAGCGCGGGGCCATGCTTTCGCGCTTTGCCTGTTTCGAAGTGCTGCGCCATAAATTCCACACGCCGTGGTGGGAATGGCCGGCGGAGTGGCAGCAGCCGGACGACGCCCGCTGCGCCGCGCTTCACGCCGGCCCGGATTCCGACGAGATCGAATTCGTCAAATTCGTGCAGTGGTGCGCCGATCGGCAGCTGCAGTCTTGCCGGGAGCTTTGCGCCAGGCTGGGAATGAAGGTCGGTCTCTATCTCGATGTTGCGGTGGGAGTGCAATCCGACGGATTTGACGCCTGGAAGGAGCAGGCCGCGATTTCCCGCCATCTCGCCGTCGGCGCGCCGCCGGACGCCCTGAACACCTCAGGCCAGAACTGGGGCCTGGCCGGTTTCAACGCCGCGGGCCTGGAAATCCAGTCTTTCGAGCCGTATCGGGAGATGCTTCGGGCCTCGATGCGCCACGCCGGCGCGATCAGGCTCGATCATGTGCTGGGCTTGAAACGGCTTTACCTCGTGCCGCACGGATTTGCCGCCGACAACGGCGTCTATGTGCAAATGCCGTTCGAGGCGCTGCTGGCGGCAACCGCGCAGGAAAGCGTGGCGCATCGTTGCGTGGTGATCGGCGAAGATCTCGGCACCGTGCCGGAAGGCTTTCGCGCGCAGATGGCCGATTGGGGGATCTGGTCGTACCAGGTGATGATGTTCGAGCGTGACGATCAGGGTTCGTTCTGCGACGTCGACCATTATACGCCGAACGCCCTCGTCACCTTCAACACCCACGATCTGTCGACCTATGCCGGCTGGCGCGGCTTCAGCGATCTTGCGCTGAAGCGGTCGCTCGGGATCGATCCCGGCGAAACCGACGAGGCGCGATGGCATGCGCTGGCGATGCTGACCCAGGTATTGCGTCGCAACGCCATCGACCGTGACGACCTCTATGCCGTGGTGGATTTCCTGGCACGGACCAGGTCCCGCCTGCTGACGATATCGCTCGAGGATCTCTTGGGCGTGGTCGACCAGCCCAATATTCCCGGTACGGTGGATCAGCATCCGAACTGGCGCCGGCGGCTGCCGCTTGCGGTCGACGAGATCATGGCGGCGATCGATGTTGCCGCACTCAAGGCCGCGACCCGGGCGCGGGCGCACGCAACCACCTGACGCATCGATTCTCCAACCGGTGATAAGAATTTGTCCTGCAAAATCGAAGACTATGGATTGATCGGCGACTGCGAAACCGCGGCATTGGTCGGCCGCGACGGTTCGATCGACTGGCTGTGCTGGCCCGCATTCGACTCCGACGCCTGTTTCGCCGCCTTGCTCGGCACGCCGAGGCAGGGCCGGTGGCAGATCGCGCCCGCCGAAGCGGTGACAAGATCCTCCCGCCGCTACCGCGACCACACGCTGATCCTGGAGACGCGTTTCGAGACCGCCGATGGCGTCGCCGTCCTGATCGATTTCATGCCGCCGCGCGGCAAGGCCTCCGACATCGTCAGGCTGGTGCGCGGGGTCAGCGGCCGGGTCAGGCTGCGGATGGAACTGGTCATCCGCTTCGGGTTCGGCGCGGATATCCCCTGGGTCAAGCAAACCGCGGACGGCGCGTGCTGGCGATCTGCGGGCCGGATATGACGGTACTGCGGACGCCGGCCATGACGCGCGGCGAGGACATGACGACGGTGGCCGACTTCGAGGTGAGCGAAGGCGAAACCATTCCCTTCGTGCTGACCTACGGGCCCTCGCATCTGCCGGTTCCCGAGCCGCTGGATCCCGCGCAGGCCCTGCAGGATACCGAAGATTTCTGGACCGAATGGAGCAGCCATTGCACCTACCAGGGCGCCCACCGCGACCTCGTGATGCGATCGCTGATCACGCTCAAGGCGCTGACCTATCTGCCGACCGGCGGCATCGTCGCGGCGCCGACCACTTCGCTGCCGGAGAAGCTGGGGGGCGCGCGCAACTGGGATTATCGCTTCTGCTGGCTGCGCGACGCCACCTTTACGCTGCTGGCGCTGATGAACTCCGGCTATACCGAGGAAGCGTCGTGCTGGCACAACTGGCTGCTGCGCGCGGTGGCCGGGGCGCCGGCGAGCATGCAGATCATGTACGGCATCAGGGGCCAGCGCCGCCTGCTGGAATGGGAAGCCGGCTGGCTGCCCGGTTACGAGGGCGCGCAGCCGGTTCGGGTCGGCAATGCCGCGCATGCCCAGCTGCAGCTCGACGTCTACGGCGAACTGATCGACGCATTTCATCAGTCGCGCATGGCCAAACTGAAGCTCGAGAACGGGACCTGGGACCTCGAATGCACCGTGCTGGAGCATCTGGCGCAGGTGTGGAACATGCCGGACAGCGGCATCTGGGAACGCCGCGGCGAACCGGCAGCACTACGTCTCGTCGAAAGTGATGACATGGGTGGCGTTCGACCGCGGCATCAAGAGCGCCGAAAAATTCGGCTTCGACGCGCCGCTCGACCGCTGGCGAGAGTTGCGCGACACCATTCATCGCGAGGTCTGCGAAAAGGGTTTTGACCGCGGACAGAACACGTTCGTTCAATCCTACGGGTCGCAGGTGCTCGATGCCAGCATCCTGCTGCTGCCGGCGGTCGGCTTCCTTCCCGGCTCGGACCCGCGGGTTCTCGGGACGCTCGCAGCCATCGAAAAACATCTGATGCGGGACGGATTCGTGCTGCGGCACGATCCCCGCGAAGCCACCGACGAGCGGCAGCCGATCGAAGGCGCATTTCTGGCGTGCAGCCTCTGGCTCGCCGACGCCTATGTGCTGGCCGGCGAGATCGCCAGGGCGGAGGCCTTGTTCGATCGCGTGGTCGCGGTGGCGAACGATCTCGGCCTCTTGGCGGAGGAATTCGATTCCGGCGCGGGCCGCCAGACCGGCAATTTTCCGCAAGCCCTGACCCATATCGCGCTGATCAATACCGCGCATAATCTCAGCGGTGCCAGGCGGCCGGTGGAAAAACCGGCCATGCAGCGCTCGAAGTAGGGCGGAGACGGATCGCGGCGCGGCGGCCGCTTGAGCCGCATGCGCAATATCACCGATCACGTCACGCCGCGGCGTTGTTCTTCAAAATCATCTCGATCGCGCCGGCAAAACCCTCGTCGTCGTTCGAGGTGGTGACATGGGTCGCCAGCTTCTTGATATCGTCGGTGGCGTTGCCCATAGCGATCGAGATGCCGCTTGATCGAAACATCGGCAGATCGTTCTGCATGTCGCCGATGGTGGCGATGGCGTCGGTCGGAATGCCCTGGCGTCTGGCCATCGCCTGCACGAAGGTGCCCTTGTCGCGGCCCGGCGGCGTGACGTCGAGATAGTAGCTCTGCGACCGCACCGCGGTGGCTTCTCCGCCCAGGGCCTGCCGCTATCGCGGCCTCGCAGCGTTGCAGCTGCGCCGCGTCGGAGCCGGCGCCGACGATCTTGCAGACCCGCGACAGGATAAGGCGCGAAATCGCCGACCAGGGTCGGGTCGGCCCTTATGGCGCGCTTCTCCAGCGGGACGTATTCGCCGTCGCCGCGGCGCGCAAGCCAGGCGTCGCTGGTGAACAGCCAGACATCGACGCCAAATTGGTCCAGCAGGTCGAGACTGCGCCGGGCCGCGGCTGCGGGGATCAAATGCTGTTCGATCGGGTTCAGCTGCGGATCGACGATCGAACTGCCGTTGAACGACCCGACCGGCAGCGTGATCCCAAGCGGCTCGATCAGGAATCGCATGCCGAGCGTCGGACGGCTGGAGATGATGGTGAAGCCGACGCCGGCTGTGTTCCAGCCGCCGCACCGCATTCGTGGCGCCCGTCGGTCAGGGTCTTGTCCTTCGTCAGCAAGGTGCCGTCGACATCGGAGACGACGAGGGCGATGCGGGTCATGCGCGGTTCCTGCTGGCCTGCATCGCTGTCGGCGGGGCTTAGCCTTAGTTGGCGTACGATGTCGTCGACGATTTCGTCGACCGAAGCGTCGATCGATACCGTCACGGGATTTTCAGCCGGCTCGGGCGGCTCCAGGGTCTTGAACTGGCTGTCCAGCAGGCCGGGCGGCATGAAATGATTTTTGCGTTGCGCCAGCCGGCCGGCGATCAGATCCTGGCGTGCCGCTGAGATAGACGATCCGGACTTCGTTCCGCCCATGTACCAGGATGTCGCGGTAGGCGCGTTTCAGCGCGGAACAGGCGATCACGACATGGCCGCCGGCTGCGCAGACCCGGTCGATTTCGTCGGCGATCGCCCGCAGCCACGGCCAGCGATCCTCATCGGTGAGGGGATGGCCGGCGCTCATCTTGGCGACGTTGCTGGGCGGATGAAACTTGTCGCCGTCCTCGCAGCTAAAACCCAGGCGTTCGGCGAGCTTGCCCGCAATGGTGCTCTTGCCCGAGCCGGATACGCCCATCACGATCAGCGCGCATGGCGTCCCGCCGCTCTCACTGCCCACTGAAATTCTCCGGAAGCGCTGCCTTGTCGAGCATCCAGATGGTCTCGCCGATGGCATGCGCGCGGTTCGCGGGCAGGTTCTCGCCATCGAACAGCGCCGCAGGATAGCGCGCTTGGCCGAGCCGCTGGCCTCGAACAGCATTTCGCGGCAGCAATTGAGCGCCGGCAGGGTCAGCGTGACCCTTGGCACGAACGGCTCGACATGGGCGGTCGGGACCCCGACCACCCATCGCGTCGGTCTCTTCCACCGCCGGATAGCCGGGAAACAGCGAAGCGGTGTGGCCGTCGGGCCCGACGCCCAACAGCACGACATCGAACAAGGGCCGGGCCGGGTCCAGTCGATCCGCCCCGTAGAACGATTTCAGTTCACGCTGGTAGCGGCTGCGGCCTGCTGCGGGCTGGCGCTGTCGGTCGCGACCGGATGGATATTGGCAGCCGGCGCGCAAGCGTCCAGAAACGCGCGCCGCGCCATCGCCATGTTGTTGCGGGGATCGTGCGCCGGGACGAAACGTTCATCGCCGATGAACCAGTGCACGCGGTCCCACGGGATCCGGCTGCGATAGCGATCGGTCGCCAGCAATTCAAACAATTGTTTCGGGCTCGATCCGCCAGCCAGGCAAATCGCCACCCGGCCGCCATTGGCGGCGATCGCGGTGATGATACGATCCGCCGCGGCACTCGCCAGCGCCGCTGAATCGGAAACCTCGATCAGCTTGATGTCGCCGCGATGAAGGTTCGGGGCCATGCTAGCCGAGCTTTCGCCAGCTGCGGCCGTCGCGCTTCATCAGTTCGTCGGCGCCATCGGGTCCTTCGCTGCCGGCCTGGTAGGTTTCCAGGCCTTGCGCGCCCGCCTTCTTCCAGGCGTCCAGGAACGGCTGCACCGCCTGCCAGCCGGCTTCGACGCTGTCGGCGCGCTGGAACAGGATGTTGTCGCCGATCATGCAGTCGTAGATCAGGGTCTCATAGCCGGTGGCCGGCTCGGCCTTGAAGTAATCCTTGTAGCGGAATTTCATCTCGACGCCGTCGATCGAAATCGCCGGCCCCGGCACCTTGGTGTTGAACTGCAGCGTAATGCCCTCGGTCGGCTCGATGCTGATGACCAGATAGTTCTGCGACAGCCGGTCCACCGGCGTATCGCGAAACATCGCGAACGGCGCCTGCTTGAACTTGATCGCCACTTCGGTGCGCTTGATGCCGAGCGCCTTGCCGGTGCGCAGATAGAACGGAACGCCGGCCCAGCGCCAGTTGTCGATGGTCAGTTTCAGCGCGGCATAGGTTTCGGTGGTGCTGCCGGGCTTGACGTCCGCGGTCTTGCGATAATCCTCGATCTCGGTCGTCGCCGATCCTGCCGCCGCGATACTGGCCGCGCACGGAATTTCGCAGCGCCTCCGCCTCGCTCTGGGTCTGGATCGCCGCCAGCACCTCGGCCTTTTCCGAGCGCACCGCATGGGCGTCGAATCGCGCCGGCGGCTCCATCGCGACCAGCGACAGCAGCTGGAACAGATGGTTGGGCACCATGTCGCGCAGCGCGCCGGTGGCGTCGTAGAAGCTGCCGCGGTGGCCGACGCCGAGCTTCTCGTCGACGGTGATCTGGACGTGATCGATGTGATTGCGGTTCCAGATCGGCTCGAACATGCCGTTGGCGAAGCGCAGCACCAGGATGTTCTGGACCGTTTCCTTGCCGAGGTAGTGATCGATCCGATAGATCTGGTGTTCGTCGACGATTTTCAGCAATTCGCGCGTTCAGGGCTTTGGCCGAGGCGAGGTCGGTTCCGAACGGCTTTTCGACCACCAGCCGCCGCCAGGCGCCGTTTTCTTCCTTCAGCAAGCCGGTGCGGCCGAGCTCGCCGCTGATCGGCGCGAAGGCGTTGGGCGGCGTTGCCAGATAGAACAGGCGGTTGCCGCCGGTGGCGCGCGTTGGCCTCCAGCTTCTCGAGTTGCTCCCGCATCCGATCGAACGATGCCGGCTCGCTCGGATCGGCGGCAATGCTGGTGACGCATTCCAGCAGGCGCCTGGCGATCGCGTCGTCCACGCTGCGGGTGGCGAACTTGGCGCAGGCCCTGCATCAGGCTGTCGCGCAGCGCGTCGTTCGACATCGCCTTGCGGGCGACGCCGACGACGCAGAATTTGTCGGGCAAGCAGGCCGGTCGCCGCCAGATTATACAGCGCAGGCATCACCAGCCGGTGCGCCAGGTCGCCGGTCACGCCGAAGATCACGAACGAGCAGGGATCGGGCTTTTTTTGCTTTGCGGCATGGGCTCGTCACGAATGGTCGGCCTTTGGTGTTCGGCGGCCTGCTGTCGGCTCCTTGTGGCCGCCGAAGCCGGCGCGCATCGCCGAAAGGATCTTTTCGGCGAAGGTATGCTGCTTGCGCGAACGAAAGCGCGCGAACAAGGCCGCGGTCAGCACCTCGGCCGGCACCGCTTCGTCGATGGCGGCGTTGACGGTCCAGCGGCCTTCGCCGGAATCCTCGACAAATCCGGAGTAATCATCCAGCGTCTCGTTGCTGGCCAGCGCCGAGGCGGTAAGATCGAGCAGCCAGGACGGGATCACGCTGCCGCGCCGCCAGACCTCGGCGATATCGGCGATCTCGAGATCGAAGCGATGTTCGGCCGGCAGGGCGTCGATATTGGCGTTCTTCAGGATGTCGAAACCCTCGGCATAGGCCTGCATCAGGCCATATTCGATGCCGTTGTGGACCATCTTGACGAAGTGACCGGCGCCGACCGGACCGGCGTGGATGTAGCCCTGCTCGATCCTGCGGATCGCGTCCCTCGCGTCCGGCGGTGCGCGGGATATCGCCGACGCCCGGCGCCAGCGCGGCGAAGATCGGATCGAGCCGGTCGACCACCGCCTTGTCGCCGCCGATCATCATGCAATAGCCGCGCTCGATTCCCCAGACGCCGCCGGAGGTGCCGACGTCGACATAGTGGATGCCGCGCTCCTGCAGCGCCTTGCCGCGGCGGACGTCGTCCTGCCAGAACGTGTTGCCGCCATCGATGATGACGTCGCCATTCTGCATCAGCTTTGCCAGCGTCTCGATGGTGGACTCGGTGATCTTGCCCGCCGGCAGCATGACCCAGACGGCGCGCGGCTTGTCGAGCTTGCCGACGAATTCCTCCAGCGCGCCGGCGCCGACCGCGCCGTCGGCAGCGATCGCGGCGACCGCTTTCGGATCCTTGTCGTAAACCACCGTGGTGTGACCGTGCTTCATCAGCCGGCGGACGATGTTGCCGCCCATCCGGCCGAGGCCGATCATGCCGAGCTGCATTTGAGATTCCTAAACTGTCGATGTACGTGAATAGCCCGGATGATCGTCCGGCCTCTCCCGACGAGATCATGCGCTGGCGATCCCTCTCTCTAGTTCAGCGCATTCTGGATCGCGGCTATCGAGCATCTGCAGTCCGGATTCGAGATCGCCCTTGAGATGCACGCGCAGCGCGCGCCGGCCGCGCTCGGTCAGCACGCCGAAGTCGCCGCGGGCCTGCGCCGCCTTGATGACGCCGAAGCTGGCCTTTTGGCCGGGCACCGCGAGATCCCTGGCGTCGTCGGCGGTGATCTGCAGAAAGACGCCGCTGTCGGGGCCGCCCTTGTAGGCCTGTCCGGTCGAATGCAGGAAGCGCGGGCCGAACTCGGCGCAGGTGGCGACATGGCGCTTGTCGCGCACCGCAAGCCGCATCTGCTGCAGCGTGTCGATGTGGCTGGCATTGCGCTCGATATAGGCCAGCAGCGCCACATAATCGTCCGCGCCGGAGCGGGCGAGATGCGCCTTCAGCCAGGAGCCGAGATCGCCATCGGCGCCCGCCTTGCGCAACGCAGCGGCATTCCTGTCGTCGGTATAGATGTCGGCAGTCGCGGTGGACATCACCGGCTTTTCCGCCGGCAGCGCACCGGACTTCTCGAACGCCGCGGTCAACTCCCGGGTCTTGATCTTGGCGGCTTCGACGTCGGGCTGGTTGAACGGATCGATGCCGAGCACGGCGCCGGCGACCGCGGTCGCCATCTCGAAGCGGAAGAATTCCTGGCCGATATGGTCGATCGATTTCAGGACGATGCGGACCACCGGATGCCCGGCCTGTTCCAGCGCGGCCAGCTTGTCGTCATGCGCCGCGTCGGCTTCAGCCTTCGGTGCGGATATCGATGAAGAAGCGATCCTTGCCGTAGACCGCCGCTTCGCCGAGCGGCTCGCCATCGATCGGGATCAGGCCCTTGCCGTCCTTGCCGGTGGATTCGGCGATCAGCTGTTCGGCCCAGGCGCCGAAATCGGCAATCTTCTTCGACGACAGGATGGTGACCTTGTCGCGGCCTTCGAGGCCGGCGAGCCCCATGGCGAGGCCGAGCTGCACGCCGGGATTTTCCTGCGGCGGCACGTCCGGTCCGCAGGAGCGCACCATCGCCAGGGTGTGCGTGATCAGCGTGCGAAGGTCGATGCCGGCGGCGGCGGCCGGCACCAGCCCGAACGGCGACAGCACCGAATAGCGTCCGCCGATGGCTGGGATCGCCATGGAAGATGCGGGCGAAACCCTGTTCGGTCGCGACCTTCTCCAGCGACGAGCCGGGATCGGTCACCGCGATGAAGCGGTGGCCGGCCTTGTCCGCACCGATCGCCTCGCGACACGCGGGCGAAGAAATAATCCTTCATCACGTTCGGTTCGGTGGTGCCGCCGGATTTGCTGGAGACGATGAACAGCGTGTTGGCGATGTTGATCGACGCCTGCATGGCGCGGACCTGGGCCGGATCGGTCGAAATCCAGCACATGCAGTTTCGGGAAGCCGGGCTGCTTCTCGAAGGTCTGCGCCAGCACTTCCGGTCCGAGGCTCGATCCGCCCATGCCCGAGCACGACGGCGTCGCTGAAGTTCTGTCCCTTCACCTCGCCGCGCGAAATCCTCGTAATCGGCGATGTCGGCTGCGGCCGGGCTGGTCAGCCAGCCGAGCCATTTGTCCTCGTCGGTCGCCGGTCCAGACCGATTTGTCGTGCTGCCAGAGCCGGCGGATTTTGGCGGACGCGCGCCAGTCCTCGGTGCTTTCCTCGACCGCCTTGCCGAGGCTGCTGCCGAGCGCCAGTCTCGCTGGCGGTCGATGCCGCCGCCCAGCACCGCCGCGCGCTTGTGCGCGACGGCGCCGTAGAGCTTGTCGGCGGCGTCGGCGAACAGCTTGACGCCGTCCTTGACCAGTTCGGCCGTGATCGGCATCGAGCGAGATGCCGGATTTCTCCAGCTCGGCGAGCACGCGCCTGGCCTCCTCGACATTTTCCTCGAGGCTGTCGCGCGGCTTGCCGTGGTCGCGGAAGGCGTCGAGCGTGGCCGGCGGCACGGTGTTGACGGTGTTGGGGCCGATCAGCTCCTCGACATAGAGCACGTCGCTATAGTCCTTGTTCTTGGTGCCGGTCGAGGCCCACAGCAGCCGCTGCGGCTGGGCGCCCTTGGCCGGCCAGCCTGTCCCAGCGCGGGCCGGAGAACAGCCGCTTGTATTCCTGATAGGCGAGCTTGGCGTTGGCGATCGCGACCTTGCCTTTCAGCGCTGCCAGCCGCTCCTTCTCGGTCGGGTCGTTGGCTCGCGCGATCTTTTCATCGAGCTGCTTGTCGACCGCGCTGTCGATGCGGCTGACGAAGAAGCTGGCGACGCTGGCGACATGGGAGGGGTCGCCGCCGCCGGCGAGGTATTTTTCCAGGCCGGCGAGATAGGCCTCGGCGACCTGCGACATAGACCTTCTGCGAGAACAGCAGCGTGACGTTGATGCTGATGCCCTCGCCGATCAGATGCTGGATCGCGGGCAGGCCTTCCGGCGTCGCCGGCACCTTGACCATCAGGTTCTTGCGGTCGACGTGCTTCCACAGCCGCTCGGCCTCGGCGATGGTGGCCTTGGTATCCATCGCCAGATAGGGCGACACTTCGAGGCTGACAAAGCCGTCATGGCCCTCGAGACGGTCATAGACCGGGCGCAGCACATCGGCCGCGTGCTGGATATCCTCGATGGCGAGGTGCTCGAACAGTTCGGCAACCGGCCGGTCGCCCGACTTCAGCGCCTGGCCGATCGGGCCGTCATATTCGTCGGAACTGCCGATCGCCTTTTCGAAGATCGACGGGTTCGACGTGACGCCCTTGACGCCGTCGGTCTCGATCAGCTTTTTCAGGTCGCCCTTGGCGACGAAGCCGCGGGCCAGGAAATCCAGCCAGACCGCCTGGCCGTGCGTTTCGAGTGCTTTGACCGGATTCATGATGCCCTGTTCAGGTTGGAGCGGATCCATTGGCGGCGTTCGGAACCTGTTCTGGCGCCAAGCCAAAAAATTTGTCAACAAATCCGTCAGGACATGCCGACCGTGGGAATATGCGTATCCCACCATCATAACGCCACTCACATCATATCGATCCCCTGGAATTTGCGGTTTTGGCCCGATCCTGCCGTAAATCTCGGCTGGGGGGCCAACCGGCCGGCGCAAGTATGTGCAAGATCCGGATGGCCTCGATCAGCCCCGGCCAATGCCAGCCCGCCTCGATATACCTGCCCCAAATCACACCCTCATGAACATTTGTCGGGCCGTGCAGGATGGCGGAGACCGTTTTGGGGATCACCTTCCCCGAATTTGGGAACCACGGTTTAGCCATGTTAATCTGTCGATGCGGAAGGGCTGCATCAGCGCCGGCGAGATTTTCGGGATTCAATGAACCAATCCAGGTGCTTTGGGCGGTTGTGGGCGGCCTTGCCGCGGGCACTCATGATCGTCGCCGTTGCGGCTGGCCCGGGCCGAGCCGAGGGTGTCCGTCTGGACCCGCTGAAAATCCCTGCGGTGATTTCCGGATCGGGGACCTTCGAGCTGGAAGCGATCGTGATCAGGCCCGATGACGGGCTGCCGCATCCGCTCGCCGTGCTCAACCACGGCTCGCCGCGAAGTGGTGGCGACCGCCCCGGCATGACGCCGTACCGGATGTGGGCCCAGGCGGTCGCGTTCGCGCGGCGGGGCTGGGTCGCGGTGGCTTTCCTGCGCCGCGGTTATGGCCATTCCCAGGGACAATGGGCAGAAAATTATGGCTCCTGCGCCCATCCGGACTACGCGACGGCCGGGCGAGCCGGGGCGGCCGACATCGCCGCGGTCGCCAAATTCATGACCACCCAACGCTATGTCAGCCAGGGCAAGTGGATCAGTGTCGGGGTCTCGGCAGGTGGTTTTGCCACGGTGGCATTGACTGCCGATCCGCCGCCCGGTCTGGCCGCCGCCATCAGTTTTGCGCCGGGCAGGGGATCCTCGGGCCCCGATACGGTCTGCGGCGAACGCCAGCTGGTTTCGGCATTCGCCCAATACGGCAGGACATCTCGCATACCCTTGCTGTGGGTGTCGGCCGACAACGATCATTTTTTCGGCCCCAGGCTGGTGTCCCAACTCACCGGCGCCTATTCGCAGGCCGGCGGCAACCTGGATTTCGTCAAGACTCCGGCTTTCGGCGGCGATGGACACCAGCTGTTCAGCGACCCCGGCGGAATGCCGATCTGGTCGCCGATCGTCGACCGGTTTCTGAAGTCGAATCATCTCGAGCTTCGCGACAGGCCAATCGAAATCGCGCCGCCGGACGTTTCGGCGCCTTCCAGCCTGAAGGCGGGCGGCCGCGAGGCGTTCAAGACCTATCTGGACAGCGGGCCCAACAAGGCGTTTGCGGTCTCCGGCGGTTCGGGATTCGGATGGGCGACCGGACGCGCCAGCATCCAGGAGGCCATCAAGCAGGCGTTGGCTTATTGCGCGTCCGTCGCCCCCGCCAGCTGCCGGATTGTCAACGTCAACGACAAGCCACCCCCCTGATGCCGGTGACCGGGAAGCACTGCGGCCATATACGGATTTGCGGCATTCGCTTGCGTTAATTAAAACGGGTCGCTCAAAGCCGAAAGCCAAAAAGGCCAAAAGGCCAAAAAGGAGGAAACCTTGCGAACGCGCAACCCAACTCTCGCGGGATCGCTCTGCGCCACCGCGCTCTCGATGCTGCTGATCGGCTACTCCGGCGCCGCCGAGAGCACCATCAAGCTTGGGAATACCGCGCCCTACAGTGGTCCGGCCTCCGCCTATGGCACGATCGCGCGTGCCGAGGCAGCCTACTTCCAGATGCTCAACGACCAGGGTGGCGTCAACGGGCGCAGAATCGACTTTCTGACCCTCGATGACGCCTATTCGCCGTCCAAGACCGTCGAACAGACCCGCAAGCTCGTGGAGCAGGAAGAGGTGCTGGCGATGTTCAGTTCGGTCGGCACTGCCCCCAATATCGCCGTTCAGAAATATCTCAATGCCAAACACGTGCCGCAGATCTTCGTTTCCACCGGGGCGACACGGTGGAACGATCCCGAGCAGTTCCCCTGGACGGTCGGGTTCAATCCGACCTATGAACTGGAGGGCCGGCTCTACGCCAAATACATTCTGCAGACCCGGCCGAACGCCAAAATCGCCGTCATCACGCCCAACGAGGATGCCGGCAAAGATTATCTGCGGGGATTCACGGCGGGATTGGGCGACCATGTCGATCAGCTGGTATCGCAGACCACCTATTTGACGTCAGATCCGACGATCGATTCCCAGATGGTTTCG
This sequence comes from uncultured Solirubrobacterales bacterium, assembly GCA_963697635.1. GTDB lineage: Bacteria > Pseudomonadota > Alphaproteobacteria > Acetobacterales > Acetobacteraceae > CAJCJG01. The sequence goes on from CAVOOS010000033.1 coordinate 123,326, forward strand.
ATGCGGGAATCCGGCGCGGATGTTTTCTTCGCCGAGGCGACGCCAAAATTCGCGGCCCAGGCCATCAAGAAGGCCGCGAGCATGGGCTGGAAGCCATTGATCATCCTGCCATCGGTGTCCAACTCGGTCTCCGCGGTGCTTGAGCCGGCGGGCATCGAGAATACCGTCGGGGTGGTGACCGGGCTCTACCTCAAGGATCCCAACGATGCGCGCTGGGCGGATGATCCCGCGCTGAAGGATTGGCTGGCATGGATGAAGAAGTATCAGCCGAACGCCAGCACCGGCGATCTCTATAACGTTCAGGGCTACACCGCCGCGCAAGTCATGGTCGAGGTGTTGCGAAACTGCAAGGACGATCTCAGCCGCGAGAACATTCTGAAGCAGTCGACCACCCTGAACGGCCTGGCGCTGCCGATGCTGCTGCCGGGGATAAAAATCCACACCGAGCCGAACAACGTCACGCCGATCCGGCAAATTCAGATGGCGCGGTTCGACGGAAAATCCTGGGTATTGTTCGGCGATGTTCTGGGCGAGAAATAGAGTCCGGCAGTATCTTCGATCGAGAAAGCCGGAGCCGCATGACCAGGTTTGGTTGACTTGCAAAATGTCCACACAAGCGGGTGACCAGGTTGTGATCGCCGCTCATGCCGCGCTGCAAAATGTCACGCCATTGTCGCGGGTGAAAAAATCGCGGTGTCGTTCGATCAAAAAGGACGTTCCGATTGATTTTCATCTGCCGAATGTTACGGTCGCCGCTGATTTTCCGGCCCGGTCGGCAAATCGTAGCGACTTAATCCAAGCAGGAAGGGGTACAGGATGATTCGGACACTCTTTTTGGGTAGCGCGTTGGTATTCGGTCTTGCCACTGCCGCCAGCGCTGCGGTCACTCCCGCGCCTGTAGGCGCTGCGAACAGCTCGGTGATCAGGGTTGCGGAAGGATGTGGACGGGGATTCTGGCGCGGACCGGGCGGTGCATGCCATCCGATGTTCAACGGCAGGGCCTGTCCTCCCGGATACCACCTTGGCCCCGAGCGCAGGCGGTGCTGGCCCAACTGATGGACGACTGTACGATTGCTGCGGCTGGACCAAATGGTCCAGCCGTTTTCATTCCAGGACACATTGTCCGGATTGCCGGCCGCCGCAGAATTCGGGTTCTTGCAATCGAGGCCTTAGCGCAGGCTGGCGTTGATCTTGTCCAGCGCGGCGGAGCCGGGGCACAGCGCGGCCTCGCCGAGCTGGTTGAGCGGCGTCTCCACGGTGTTGAGATGGGCGTGCAGGTCGTCCGCTTCCGGATCGACATAGAGCAGGCCGGTGACGATCTGGCCCTTGGCGGCGTGCTTCTGCAGGAAGGTCATCGCCGCGACGCGATCGTGCGGGTCATAGTCGGCGTCGAGCTTGCGCAGCGCCAATCGCGAGCCGTCATGCTGCTCGACCACCTGCACCGTGCCCGGCGCGTAATCGACGGTGATCGGCTCGCGGCCGGTGATGACGTCGAGGCGGTTCACCGCCTCATTGTGCTCGCGCACATAATCGAAGCTCTTGGTCGAGCCGGCATGGTTGTTGAAGGCGACGCAGGGGCTGATCACGTCGATGAAGGCCGCGCCCTTGTGCTGGATCGCCGCCGCGATCAGCGGCACCAGCTGGGCCTTGTCGCCGGAAAAGCTGCGCGCCACGAAGCTGGCGCCGAGCTGCAGCGCGATCGCCACCAGGTCGATGGCGTTGTCGTTGTTGATCACGCCGCGCTTGGTCTTCGAGCCGCGGTCGGCGGTGGCCGAGAACTGGCCCTTGGTCAGGCCGTAGACGCCGTTGTTCTCGACGATATAGGTCATGTTGACGCCGCGGCGGATCGAATGGGCGAACTGGCCGAAGCCGATCGAGGCGGAATCGCCGTCGCCGGAGACGCCGAGATAGATCAGGTCGCGGTTGGCGAGATTGGCGCCGGTCAGCACCGACGGCATGCGGCCATGCACCGAATTGAAGCCGTGCGAATTGCCGAGGAAATAATCCGGCGTCTTCGACGAGCAGCCGATGCCGGAAATCTTGGCGACGCGGTGCGGCTCGATCGAAGCTCGAAGCAGGCCTGGATGATCGACGGCGGAGATCGAGTCGTGGCCGCAGCCGGCGCACAGCGTCGAGATCGTGCCTTCGTAGTCGCGGTGGGTGAAGCCGAGCTCGTTCTTCGGCAGGCCGGGATGGTGGAATTTGGGTTTGGCGATGTAGGTCATGACTTACCTTGCGGAGCGGGGTGACCTTGAGCTGGTCCTGATGGTCGCCGATGGCGTCGGCGATGAAGCGCGCGGTGATCGGCGTGCCGTCATAATGCAGGATCGGAACCAGCCGCGCCGGATCGATGCCGTTCTCGTTGACGATCAGCGAGCGCAGCTGGGCGTCGCGGTTCTGCTCGACCACAAAGACGAAGTCATGGTCGGCGATGAAGCTCGGCCACGCTGGAATGGAACGGGAAGGCGCGGAGCCGCAGGCGGTCGAGCTGATGGCCGCGCTGCTTCCAGGATCCCGAGCGCCTCGTCCATCGCCGGCGCGGTCGAGCCGAAATAGATCACGCCGTATTTGGTCGGCTTGGCGGCATTGGCCTGCAGCGGCCGCGGCACCATGTCCTTGGCGGTCTCGAACTTGCGCAGCAGCCGCTGCATGTTGTCGACGTAGACCGCGCCTTCTTCGGTATAGCGGGCGTAGCGGTCGCGCGAGGTGCCGCGGGTGAAGAAGGCGCCCTTGGTCGGATGGGTGCCGGGATAGGTGCGGTAGGGGATGCCGTCGCCGTCGACGTCGAGATAGCGGCCGAAGTCCTTGCCGGCGTCCAGCATCTTCCGCCGTCATCACCTTGCCGCGGTCATATTGCCGGCGTCGTCCCATGTCAAGCGGCGCGGCACAGCCGGTCGTTCATGCCGATGTCGAGATCGAGCATGACGAAGATCGGGGTCTGCAGCCGGTCGGCGAGATCGAAGGCCTGGGCGGCGAACTCGAAAGCTTCCGCCGGGTCTTCCGGGAACAGCAGCACATGCTTGGTGTCGCCGTGCGAGGCATAGGCGCAGGCCATGATGTCGCATTGCTGGGTGCGGGTCGGCATGCCGGTCGACGGGCCGGCGCGCTGCACGTCGAAGATCACGGCCGGGATTTCGGCGAAATAGGCCAGGCCGATGAATTCCTGCATCAGCGAGATGCCGGGGCCGGAGGTGGCGGTGAAGGCGCGCGCGCCGTTCCAGCCCGCGCCGATCACCATGCCGATCGAGGCGATTTCGTCCTCGGCCTGGACGATGGCGAATTTGGTCTTGCCGGTTTCGGGATCGTGCCGCAGCTTCTTGCAATGGCTGGCGAAGGCTTCGGCCAGCGAGGACGACGGCGTGATCGGATACCAGGCGCAGACCGTGGCGCCGCCATAGACCGCGCCGAGCGCCGCGGCGCTGTTGCCCTCGATGAAGATGCGGTCGCCGACCTTGTCGGCGCTTGCGCACCTGCAGGCCGATCGGGCATTTGAGGTTCTGCAGCGCATAGTCGCGGCCGAGATGCAGCGCCTGGACGTTCGGCGCGATCAGCTTTTCCTTGCCCTTGTATTGCTCGCCGATCAGCTGCTCGACCAGCTTCGGGTCGATGTCGAGCAGCGCGCACAGCGCGCCGACATAGATGATGTTCTTGAACAGCTGGCGCTGGCGCGGATCGGTATAGGTCGAGTTGCAGATCGCGGTCAGCGGCACGCCGATCACGGTGATGTCGGCGCGGAATTTCGACGGCGGCATCGGCTTGGTGGAATCGTAGAACAGATAGCCGCCGGGCTCGATCGAGGCGACGTCCTTGTCCCAGGTCTGCGGGTTCATCGCCACCATCAGGTCGACGCCGCCGCGCGGCGCCGAGATGGCCGGCCTCGGTGACGCGCACCTCGTACCAGGTCGGCAGGCCCTGGATGTTGGACGGGAAGATGTTGCGCGGCGCCACCGGCACGCCCATGCGCAGGATCGAGCGGGCGAACAGCTCGTTGGCGCTGGCCGAACCCGAGCCGTTGACATTGGCGAAGTTGACGACGAAGTCGTTGACGCTGCTGATCGGGCTTTGGACGGACATGATGTTCCCGCGTGAGTCATATCGATGAGGAATTTCTGCATGTCCCAGGCGCCGGTCGGGCAGCGCTCGGCGCACAGGCCGCAATGCAGGCAGACGTCTTCGTCCTTGACCATCACGCGTCCGGTCTTGAGGCCGTCGGCGACGTAGAGGTCCTGGTCCGAGATGCGGCGACGGCGCCTTCAGCCGCTGCCGCAGATCGGCTTCCTCGCCATTGTCGGTGAAGGTGATGCAATCCATCGGGCAGATGTCGACGCAGGCGTCGCATTCGATGCACAGGGGCGCGGTGAACACGGTCTGGATGTCGCAGTTCAGGCAGCGCTGGGCCTCGCCGAGCGCCAGCTTGACGTCGAAGCCGAGCTCGACTTCGGCGCGGATGTCCTTCAGCGCAATCACCTTGTCGCGATGCGGCACCTTGTAGCGCTTGTCGCTGGAGACGTCGTTGTCGTAGCTCCACTCGTGGATGCCCATCTTCTGCTGAGGAGATCTGACCTCCGGCAGCGGGCGCTCGCGTGATGTCCTCGCCGCGAGCACAGCTTGTCGATCGAGAGCGCCGCGTCATGGCCATGCGCCACCGCCCAGATGATGTTCTTCGGCCCGAACGCGGCGTCGCCGCCGAAGAACACCTTCGGATTGGTCGAGCCGCATGGTCTTGGCGATCGACCTTGGGCATGTCCCATTTGTCGAATTCGATGCCGCAGTCGCGCTCGATCCAGGGAAAGGCGTTCTCCTGGCCCACCGCCACCAGCACGTCGTCGCAGGCGATGGTCAGGTCCGGCTCGCCCGCGGGCACCAGGTTGCGCCGGCCCTTGGCGTCGTATTCGGCCTTGACCTTCTCGAAGATGACGCCGGTGAGCTTGCCGTTGTCGTGGATGAAGGCCTTCGGCACCAGGAAATTGAGGATCGGAATGTCCTCGTGCATGGCGTCCTCCTTTTCCCAGGGCGATGCCTTCATCTCCTCGAAGCCGGAGCGCACGATCACCTTGACGTCCTCGCCGCCGAGCCGGCGCGCGGTGCGGCAGCAATCCATCGCGGTGTTGCCGCCGCCGAGCACGATGACGCGCTTGCCGATCTTGTCGGTATGGCCGAACGACACGCAGGCGAGCCAGTCGATGCCGATGTGGATATTGGCGGCCGCTTCCTTGCGGCCGGGGATCTCGAGCTCGCGGCCGCGCGGCGCGCCGGAGCCGACAAAGATCGCGTCGTAATCTTCGGCGAGCAGCTTCTTCAGGCTGTCGATGCGCTGGCCGCCCCTGAATTCGAGGCCGAGATCGAGGATGTAATCGGTTTCCTCGTCGATCACCGAATCCGGCAGCCGGAATTTCGGAATCTGGGTGCGCATCATGCCGCCCGCCCTGGGGTCGGAATCGAACACGATGCAGTGATAGCCCAGCGGGGCGAGGTCGCGGGCGACCGTCAGCGAGGCGGGGCCGCCGCCGACGATGGCAATGCGCTTGCCGTTTTTCGGCGAGGGCCGCGGCATCCGGTGCTTGACGTCATCCTTGAAGTCGGCGGCGACGCGCTTCAGCCGGCAGATCGCGACCGGGGTTTCCTCGACGCGGCCGCGGCGGCAGGCCGGCTCGCACGGACGATCGCAGGTGCGCCCGAGAATTCCCGGAAACACGTTGGAGCGCCAGTTGATCATGTAGGCGTCGCTGTAGCGGCCCTCGGCGATCAGGCGGATGTATTCCGGAACTGGCGTGTGCGCGGGACAGGCCCACTGGCAATCGACCACTTTGTGGAAGTAGTCGGGCGCCGAAATATCGGTCGGTTTCATTCCCATCCTGTCCGCGCGACAAACAACGACGCGGCCTTGCTTTTCCTGCGAACGCTCAGCCGGCGTTCTTGTGGTTTTCGAATTGGATCATAGGGTTATCTTATTAGAGCCATTCCAGGTGATGCACAAAGGCATTTTTGCTTGACCGCCATGCCCTGCAGGTCTGGCCTGCGGGATTAATGCGGCGCGCAAGAAAATGCGGCGATGCAGCATGACAAGCCGCTTCAGCGGGAAGTTGACGGCGCGATGTCGCTTTTGGAGAGATCCCACATCAGGTTGTAGACGCCGGTCGAGATCACCGACGAAATCTGGAGCGCGACGGCGCCGGTGAAGTGCGCTGCGATCGCTGCGGCGATCGCAGTCACGTCCGTTCCGTCGACCAGCACAAACCAGTCGCCGGCGCCCGCAGCCGAGGTGTTTCCGGTGAGCGGCCTGGAGAGCGCCGGATCGCTCTCCAGCAGATGCATGGAGATGATCCCGTCAAATTCTTGCGGATCGAGCCGATCAGCCAGCGCGGCGCGCAGGCTCGCCTCGCTGCCGGTCTCGGGGCGCAGCCGAACGAGGCCGAGCGCTGCACCGCGGCCCTGTCCGCGGCTGACGGTGATGCGCGCCACCGCGCGGATCATGTTCCTGAAACGCGCGATCGTCGCTGTGGACCATGCGGTCTGGTTGGCCAGCGCGGCGCGATAGGCCGCGCTTTCCAGCACTTCGAAATTGGCGGTGGAATAGAGGCTGAGATATTTCGGCGAGCCTTGATGCGCGATATAGCGTCGCGCCTCCATGAAGCCGTCGATGGCGACGCGCTCGGCGAGATGCTCGCGGTCGTACCAGCGGTTGAAATCGGCCTCGTCGGCGGCGTCGATGTCCATCGAGGTCAGCAGCATGCCGGTTCCGGCGATCGGCATTTTGCGATGTCCTTTATCCGGCAATCCCCGACGCCAGATCCGCGATTGCCTTCATCACGGCATCCCGCACGCCGGGATCGTACAGCGAGTGGCCGGCGCCCTCCACCACGCGAATCTCCGCGTCGGGCCACGCGGCGCCGAGCGCATGCGAAGTCGCCGGCGGACACAACAGGTCATAGCGACCCTGCACGATGATCCCGGGAATCCCGGCGAGCTTTCCGGCTTCCGCCAGCAGCTGCCCCGGCCGCATGAAGCAGTCGTTCTGGAAGTAATGCGCTTCCATGAACGGCGTCGAAGGCAGGTTCTGGGTCGAATTTTGCGATGCAGGATCGAGCCGGACCCGCGACGAGGTGTGTTCGGAGAGGATGCGTTCGGTATCGTTCCAGGCGCGGGCGAAGGGGGCATGCAGCGCGGGGTCGGAATCGAGGATGCGGCGCCAATAGGCATCGAGCGGCCGGTTGCGTTCCTCCGCGGGCAGCAGGCCGATGAAATCGTCGCTGAGATCCGGATAGAAGCGCGGCAGGGCATCGAGGAAGGCGCCATCCAGTTCGGCCCGGGTACCGAGGAAGGTGGCGCGCAGCACGATGCCAGTGACTCGATCCGGGTGCGCCTGCGCATAGGCCAGCGCCAGCGTCGCGCCCCAGGAGCCGCCGACTACCATCCAGCGCTCAATGCCGAATTTCTCGCGGATCATCTCCATGTCCGCGATCAGATGCGGCAGCGTATTGTGGTCGCGGCAGCCCTTGGGGCGGCTTCGTCCGGCGCCGCGCTGGTCGAACAACACGGCGTGAAAGCGCTCGGGATCGAACAGCCGCCGATGGTCGGGCTGGCAACCGCTGCCGGGGCCGCCATGCAGATAGACCGCGGCGATGCCGTCATTGCGGCCAACGCTCTCGACATGGATTTCGTGGCCGTCGCCGGCCGGCAGCAGTTGCGAGGTCAGCGGCGCAAACGGATCGGAACGCAGGCCTGCCGATTTTCCGGGCTCGGCATCAGGCGCCATGGTCGCCGTCCGTCTCCAGCGTACCCCCGGAAAAATTGCGATAGATGAAGCGGTCGCTGCCTTCGGCGGCTTCGCGTTCCGCCAGTTTGAAGATCTGCTGGTGCAGCGGCGACAGCGTGCAGGCCGGGTCGGTATTGCCGGCGTCGCCGGTCAGCGCGAAGGCCTGGCAGCGGCAGCCGCCGAAATCGACTTCCTTGAACGCGCAGCTCTGCACGGCTCCGGCATCCAGCCGGTGCCGCGATAGCGGTTGAAGGCCTCGGAATTCTGCCAGATCCAGGCGATCGAATGATTGGAGCGCACCGATTCGAATTCGAGCCCGGTGATGCTTTCGGCGGCATGGCAGGGCAGGATCTTGCCGGCAGGGGAGATGTTGAAGAACTGCCGGCCCCAGCCGCCCATGCATTTCTTCGGCCGCAGCGCGTAGTAATCCGGCACCACATAGTCGATCGCCAGGATGCCCTTCAGCCGCACCTCGGCTTCCTCGACGATCCGGCTGGTCTGCTCGATCTGCTCGAGGGTCGGCATCAGCGCCGCGCGGTTCTTCAGCGCCCAGCCGTAATACTGCACATTGGCGACCTCCAGCCGGTCGGCATCGAGATCGACCGCCATCTGGATGATGTCGGACAGCTGGTGCAGGTTCTGCCGATGCATCACCGCATTGACCGTCAGCGGCAGGTCGAGCTCGCGCGTCCACTTCGCGACTTCGAGCTTTTTCTGCATGCGCGTTCTTGAAGCCGGCGACGCGGTCGGCCACCACGGGCTCGTTGCCCTGAAAACTGATCTGCACGTGGCACAGCCCGGCATCGGCCAGCGCGGCCAGTTTGTCCCTGGTCAGCAGCACCGCGGAGGTGATGAGATTGGAGTACAGCCCGACCTCGCTGGCGTGCCGGACCAGTTCGACCAGGTCCTTGCGCGCGGTCGGCTCGCCGCCGGAGAAATGGATCTGCAGCACGCCGATCTCGGCCAGTTCGGTCAGGACCTTCTTCCATTCCTCGGTGGTCAGTTCGGCAGCCGCCGCGATCGAGTTCGACCGGATTGGAGCAATAGGGGCATTGCAGCGGACAGCGATGCGTCAGTTCGGCCAGCACCGCGAGCGGAATCCCGTAGGTTTCCGCGGTCGAACCGCGGCGTCTCCAGCACCGCGAGCCCGTCAGCGGGGTCGCTGGCCGCGACAGCGGCGTCGGTGAGCGTCGGAGCTCATGAATGTCCTCTCTCGCGGGCTTCGCGTCAGAAATCCCTTGTCGGCCAGGTCCTGCAGCATGGCGATGACGTCGGTGCCGATGGCGTCGCGCGGTCGGCGGCATATTTTTCGGCGAGCTGGTCGATGATAGCGGCGACGCTGCGCACGCCGTCGCAGAGCTGCAGGACCTCGACCGCGATCTCGTCCGGCGCCAGCACCCGCTCCGGCGCCAGAATCACCCAGCGCTGCCGGGTCTCGTCGAATTTCAGCCTGGCATGCCGCGGCAGCACCGGCCGGCTGGCCTCGCTGACACTGATGTTGCGGCTGCGCATGGCTGCCATCGGTTCGTCTCGTTCGGCTGTCGCTCTAGCTTGGTCCTTGGGAACAAACGCTCCCGGCGGCACATGGCCGTCGACATAGGCATGATACAGCGCGTCGAGCTGAACCCATAGCACATTGGTCTTGAAGATCAGCGCATTGCAGACCGCCTCGCGCTCCGCCGGGCGTGTTGGCGTGGGTCTTGACGTAGTCGAGCGCGAAGTTGGCGTCGCGCGGCGCCTGCGTGCAGCCGCCGGCTGAAATAGCTCATGATGTCGGGATTGACGAAATCGTAATGCGCCAGCATTCCCGAGATGCGTTCTTCATGCAGGTTCGGCGCAAACAGTTCGGTCAGCGAGGAGGCGATCGCCTCCAGCGGGGTCTTGTCGCGGACGAAATGCACATAGGCTTCGACCGCAAAGCGCGTCGCCGGCAGGATGCCCTCGGTGGATTCCACATAGGCGCTGTCGAGCCCGAGTCCTTCGGTCAGCTTCAGCCAGCGCTCGATGCCGCCCTCGCTGCCGATGATCGCCGTCATGGTCTTCGATCCGGTGCCGCCATTCGAGCCGGATGTCGCGGTCGCGGAAGCGCGAGATCACCACCGCGTCCTTGATCGGAATCGTGCTCTGGTAATAATAGCGGTTCAGCGCCCAGGCCTGCACCTGGCCCTTGTTGAGCTTGCCGCCGTGCAGCAGCCGATGAAACGGATGCAGGTTGTGATAGCGCGTCGCGCCGATCTGGCGCAAGCGCGGCTTCCAGCTGTTCGGCGTTTTGCAGTGGCGCGCGTCGTCGACGCCGGATGCAAGGCCTGGCGGTCGGCGTTCAAAGGGTGATCTCCGTTCCATCCGCGGGAATTTGCCAGCCCGCGCGCTCGGCGGTCTTGCGCTCGGCGGAATCGCGCAGCAGCGCCGGGTTGGAGTTGTTGATATGCAGAAATATCCTTCGCTCGATATCGAGATCGGCAAGGCTGGCGATGGCGCCGCGATCGCCTGACATCGCGATATGTCCCATGCTTTGCCCGGTCTTGTTGCCGAGGCCCGCCGCGATCAACTCGTCGTCGCGCCACACCGTGCCATCGAAGAAGATCGCCGCGGCGCCGGCAAGCCGGGATTTCAGATCATCGGTAACATCGGCGCAGGCGGCGAGGAAATAGAGGAACTTGCCGGTCGCCTTGTCGGTGATCCGAAGCCCCAGCGTGTCGCCGGCGCCGTTCGTCGCCGGCGGGATGAGTCTTGCCTTCCAGATACCACGCGCCCTTGCCGGGAACGGCGAAGGGCAGGATCTCGATGCCGGAGGGCGAGCCATCGGGCAGGGTGGGCTCGAACGCCGCGTCGATCTCGATCGGCTGCCGCCGCACATTCTTCGCGTTCAGCACGTTGAAGATGCTGTTGGCCTTCAGGATCGCCAGCACCCGGGCATGGGCATAGATCGTGAAGGGCGAGCCTTCGCGCATCGACAACAGTCCGGCGACCGCATCGACTTCGCCGTTGGTCAGGATGACGCCTGCGATCGGGCTGTGGCGAAGCTTGCCGGCTGCCGGGATGAAGCTGCGGGGTCGCGATCAGCTGCTGGCGCAGATCGGGGGACGCATTGACCAGGAACCAGTGATCGCCATCGGCGCTGATCGCGATCGAAGCCTGGGTGCTTTGCAATTCGGGATGTTCGGTCCGCGCCTTCCGGCAGACCCGACAGCCGCAATTCCATTGCGGAACGCCGCCGCCCGCCGCGGCGCCCAGGACGACGACGCGAAGCATGATCCGTCTCCTGGAAATCCCATCCTGAGCAAGAGCCTTGGAGCCCTTGATCTTCAAGCCCGACAAGACAAATTCGAAGGTGGACACCAAGATGCCCACGATCCCTCTCGGGACCGTGTCACGCCTGGAGGTCCACCTGCGTCAGAACGTGAAGCTATCGCGACCGCTTACTTGCGGGCGGCGCAGGCATACATGTTGATTTCCATGCCAACCGGCACTTCGACGATTTTCGGGGTTTTCCAGGCCATTTTGGCTCTCCTTCAAAACGGACGAATTCCGCCCTCGCCATAAGGTAATGCGGAAACAAAACGTTCGCCAGTGAAATCTTCTGGCCTTGGCCGGCAAGTTTTATGCTGCAACGCAAGATAAAATCACGGTTTTGTGCGAGCGCTCGTCAAACCAATGCCGGATCAACGGGTTCAAGTGACATCGTCCGAAGCCGGCGCCGATTCGACGGCGCCGGCGTCCTGGATAAATAACTTGTGAGAATTAGCCGGCTCCGCACCGGAGCTCTCAAAGGGAGTGGTTTTCGACCCATGCCGCGGTATTTTTTCAACACACGGATCGGCGAGAGTTGATCTGCCGATCCCGAAGGCGAGGAGCTGCGGAATCCCGATCGCGCCTGGGAAGTGGCGCGGGCCATGATCAGGGAACTGCTGAAGACCGAAGACGCCAGCGGCGGCCTGTTGAATGCGGTCCTCGAAGTGACCGATGATGAAGGCGAGATCGTGCTGGAGTTTCCCTTCGCCGAAGCGATGCTCGATGCCTCCGATGGACCGGTGACAAAGCACTGACGGCGGCGATGCCGGCAATGCGGATCGCGGGGCCGTCCGCCAACCGGCGTCCGTCGATGAGATGTGCCATCACGCCGCGCAACACCGCCGGCCTGCTTCGATTCCGCCGCTGTGATCGGGATCGCCAAGAGCAGTTTTCCGATTGCGCAGCGACTGCAAAATATCGGAAGACTGCGCGCCAGGAAAGCCACGGGCGCTCGCTTTGCCCGAGATCAACGGCTTCCGCACAGGGAGAAGACACGATGATCTCTTGGTCGGTACCGCGCAGCCTTCTGCTGGCTGGCGCTTTGATCGCCGCGTTCACCTTTGATGCTGCCGCGCAGCAGCCGGCCAGTCCGCCGGCCGCCGCCGCGCCGGCGCTGCCGCCGGGCTCGCCCCTGATCGGGCGCCCGAACAGCGAAGCCGCGGCCAAGCTTGCGCCGGTCGCCGGCGCCTCCGATTGCGACGGCCGCGGACAAGCTGCCGACGGCCAAGCTGAAGCTGCCGCCCGGCTTCAACATCGAGGTCTATGCCGCCGGCATGGCCAATGCGCGGTCGCTGGCGCAAGGCGACAAGGGCACGGTGTTCGTCGGCAGCCGCCTCGTCGACAAGGTCTATGCGATCGTCAACAAGGACGGCAAGCGCTCGGTGAAGGTTCTCGCCTCCGGCCTTTACCGGCCCAACGGCGTCGCGTTCCACGACGGCACCCTGTACATCGCCGAACTGTCGAAGATCTCCAAGATCGACAAGGTCGAAGACAATCATCGACAACCCGCCGAAGCCGACCGTGATCTACGACAATCTGCCCAAGGATGAAGCCCATGGCTGGAAGTTCATCGCCATCGGCCCCGACAACAAGCTGTATGTTCCGGTCGGACAGCCCGGCAACAACGTCCTGCATGACGATGCGCATGGCCAGATCCGGCGGATCAATCTCGACGGCAGCGGCGCCGAAGTGGTCGCCTACGGCGTTCGCAACAGCGTCGGCTTCGACTGGAATCCGGAAACCAAGCAGCTGTATTTCACCGACAACGGCCGCGACTGGATGTCGGAAGACGTTCCGCAGGACGAGCTCAATCGCGTCACCAAGGTCGGCGAAGATTTCGGCGCGCCCTATTGCTACCAGGGCAATATTTCGGATCCCGAATTCGGCTGGGGTCACTCCTGCAGCCGAATATACGCCGCCGGTCGGCCTGATGGGGCCGCATACCGCCTCGCTCGGCATGCGGTTCTATACCGGCAACATGTTTCCGAAGAGCTACAAGAACGCGATCATCGTGGCCCGGCACGGCTCCTGGAACCGGTCCAACAAGGCCGGCGGCGACGTCGTCGTCGTGAAGCTGAACAAGGACGGCACCGTCAAGTCGGTCGAGCCGTTCATCACGGGCTTCCTGGAAAACAACAACTACCTGGGCCGGCCGGTCGACGTGATGCAGCTGAAGGACGGCTCGTTGCTGCTGTCCGACGACTGGAACGGCGCGGTCTATCGCATCACCTACGGCAAGCCGAAACTGGCTTCGCAATAGCGGGCTTCAGCGAGGTCGAGGGCGGCCCGCGTTGCCCTCGATTTTTGCTGCCTGCCCTGACTTCGAGTTCGCCGGGACCGCCGATGCGTTACATGCCGCTCCTGCTGGCCGCCGTCGTGGTGGCCTCGCCGCTCGCCGCCGAGACGATCGCGCAGCGGGCGGTGGCGTGTTTTGCCTGCCACGGCGAGCACGGACAATCGGAGACCGAAAATACCCCCTCGCTCGGCGCCCAGCAGGCGCCCTATGTGCTGATCCAGCTGTTCATGTTCCGCGAAAGGCTGCGCGTCTTCGAGCCGATGAACGAGATGGCCAAGGCGTTCACCGACGACGATCTGCATGCATTTTCGGATTTCATCGCGCAATTGCCGAAGCCGGTGCCGCCGGCCGACGCCGGCGAGGAGGCCCGGCTGCAGCGCGCCGAGGCGCTGGTGCAGCAGAACCACTGCAATTCCTGCCACAACCCCGATTTCTCCGGACGCGACAATGTTCCGCGGCTCGCCGGCCAGCGCGAGGACTATCTCGCCAGGACCATGCGCGAATACAAGGACAACAGCCGCCACGGCTATGACGGCACCATGGCGGAGGTGCTGCAGCCGGTGACGGCAGAGCAGATTGCCGATCTCGCTTATTTTCTCGCCCGGCTGCGCTGAGCCGCGTTGCGGGAGAATGCAGAGCATGCCGTGCCGTCGGCGTTCCCGGATGCTGCGCAGCGCGCCGCCCTTGCGGCGTGGTGCGCTGCTGATCCGGGGTCCATGAGAGTTTCGGCTTGCGTCCCTGGGTCCGGCTCTGCGAGCGCAGCGCGAAACGCGCGCACCGCGTCCGGGACTCGATTTGGAGTCGGCGCCGGAACCCGGGCGCCGTGCCTTCAGCCAAATCGGAATGGCGCCGGCGGCTCGGCTACGCTACTAACTGGATGATAAAACGGAGTTTTCAATGGAAGATCTGTGGCGCCTGTCGGCTGCCGACCTTGCTGCCCTGATCCGCTCAAAACAGGTTTCGGCGACCGAGGCCGCGCGGGCGGCGCTGGCGCGGCTCGACGCGGTCAACCCGTCGATCAACGCCGTGGTCGACCATCGTCCGGAGGATGTGCTGGCGCAGGCCGCGTCCATCGATGCGGCGATCGCGAACGCAGCAGCCGGTCGGTCCGCTGGCCGGGGTGCCGGTCACCGTCAAGGTCAATATCGATCAGCAGGGCTTTGCCACCACCAACGGCGCTCAAGCTGCAGCGCGATCTCGATCGCCACCAGCAACAGCCCGGTGGTCGACAATCTGCGCAAGGCCGGGCGCGGTGATTCTCGGGCGCACCAACTGCCCGGCGTTTTCCTATCGCTGGTTCACCACCAACCTGATCCATGGCGACACCAAAAACCCGCGCGATCCCGGCATTACGCCGGGCGGCTCGTCCGGCGGCGCCGGCGCGGCGGTGGCGGCGGGCATCGGGCATATCGCGCACGGCACCGATATCGCCGGATCGATCCGCTATCCGGCCTATGCCTGCGGCGTTCATGGCCTGCGGCCGACGCGTCGGCCGGATCGCGGCCTTCAATGCCTCGCTGCCCGAGCGCCCGATCGGGCCGCAGATCTCGGCGGTATCGGGCCCGCTGGCGCGCACCATCGGCGATCTCAGGCTCGCGCTGGCGGCGATGTCGGCCATCGACCTGCGCGATCCCTGGTGGGTGCCGGCGCCGCTCGAGGGCCCCCCGATGCCGAAGCGGGCGGCACTGTGTTTTCATCCCGACGGGCTGGAGGCCGTCGCCCGAAGTGAAGGCGGCCGTCGCCGATGCGGCACGGCGGCTGGAGCGGGCCGGTTGGGTGGTCGAGGAGATAAAGACCACGCCGCCGCTGCAGGAGGCCGCCGAACTTCAGACCCGGCTGTGGCTCGGCGACGGCTATCAGGCCCAGCTCGACGCCGCCGAGCGCGAAGGCGATCCCGGCGCGCTCGCCTGCCTGCGCGGCAACAGGGCCAAGGTGCAGCCCTTCGACGCCGATGCATTGTCCCGGGCGCTGACCCGGCGCGCAACCCTGACGCGGCAATGGCTTCAGTTTCTCGAGAGCTATGCCGTGCTGCTGATGCCGGTGTCAGCCGAACTGCCGTTCGCCGATGGACTCGATCTGCGCGATGAAGCTTCGTTCGCCCGGGTGTGGCGCGCGCAGCTGCCGCAGATTGCTATTCCCTTCATGGGGCTGCCTGCGCTAACCGTCTCCACGGGACTGGTCGGGCGCGTTCCGGTCGGCGTGCAACTGGTTTCCGGTCGCTACCGCGAGGATCTGTGCCTGCTGGCGGGCGAGGCGATCGAGGCCGGGGGCACTCCGCCGATGCCGGTCGACCCGGTCCGCTGATTCGAGCGTGGCCGATGTCCAAAAGCGGACGTTGGCCGCGCAGGCTGAGAGAAACAAATGGCTGGCATTTATGATTTCACGGCGACCTCGCTTGCCGGCGAGGAGGTCCCGCTGCAGCGGTTCGAGGGTCAGGTTCTCCTGATCGTCAACACCGCCAGCGCCTGCGGCTTCACCCCGCAATATGGCGGTCTGGAAAAGCTGCAGCAGGCGCTCGGACCACGCGGCTTTTCGGTGCTGGGATTTCCCTGCAACCAGTTCGGCGCCCAGGAACCCGGCGATGCCAGGCAGATCGAGCAGTTCTGCAGCAGCAACTACGCGGTCAGCTTTCCGATGTTCGCCAAGATCGACGTCAATGGCAGCCATGCCCATCCGCTGTACCAGTATTTGAAAGCCGAAAAGTCCGGGCTGCTCGGCGGCTCGATCAAATGGAATTTCACCAAATTCCTGGTCGACCGTTCGGGCAAGGTGGTGGCGCGGCATGCGCCGACCACCAGGCCGGAAGCACTGATCAAGGAAATCGAGGCGCTGCTATGAACGAGAAAAACCAGGCCATGACCGACCAACTGCCCGATCGTCTTTCGACCGATCCGAAAAGCCCCTTTTACAACGAAGAGGTGCTGGCGCGCGATGTCGGCATTCGCTTCAAGGGCGTCGAGAAGACCAATGTCGAGGAATACTGCGTCAGCGAGGGCTGGGTGCGGGTCACCGCCGGCGCCGCCCGGGACCGCTACGGCAACCCGCTCACGCTGAAGGTCCATGGCCCGGTAGAGCCGTATTTTCGCGACAAGCCGGCGTCGTGAGGGGGCCTCCAATGCAGTCAATCAAGCCGCACTGAATAAAGGCCCGTCATGCCCGGCCTTGTGCCGGGCATCCACGTCTTACAGTGTAGCAGCAAGCAAGACGTGGATGGCCGGGGCAAGCCCGGCCATGACGAATGATTAATTCATCTGCTGAAAGCCAAGCCCCATGTCCGTCCGCATCGTCGATGTCCGCGAAGTGACAAAACCGATCGCCTCGCCGATCCGCAACGCCTATATCGATTTTTCCAAGATGACGACCAGCCTGGTCGCGGTCGTCACCGACATGGTGCGCGACGGCAAGCCGGTGGTCGGCTACGGCTTCAATTCGAACGGCCGCTATGGCCAGGGCGGATTGATCCGCGAGCGCTTCGCGCCGCGGCTGCTGGAGGCGGATCCGGATAGCCTGCGCGATTCCACCGGCGACAATCTCGATCCCGACAAGGTCTGGGCTGCGCTGATGGCGAACGAGAAGCCGGGCGGCCATGGCGAGCGCTCGGTCGCGGTCGGCACCATCGACATGGCGGTGTGGGACGCGGTGGCCAAGATCGCGGGCAAGCCGCTGTTCCGGCTGCTGGCCGAACGTCATGGACGCGGCGCCGATCCGCGCGTCTTCGTCTACGCCGCCGGCGGCTATTATTATCCCGGCAAGGACCTGTCGGCGCTGCGCGGCGAAATGCGCGGCTATCTCGACCGCGGCTACACTGTCGTGAAGATGAAGATCGGCGGCGCCGCGATCGCGCAGGACCGAGCGCGGATCGAGGCCGTGCTGCAGGAGATCGGCAGCCAGGCGCGGCTCGCCGTCGACGCCAACGGCCGCTTCGATCTCGAGACCGCGATCGCCTACGCCAGGATGCTGCGGGACTATCCCTTGTTCTGGTACGAGGAGGCCGGCGATCCCCTGGATTTCCAGCTCCAGGCCGCGCTGGCGGAATTCTATCCGGGCCCGATGGCGACCGGCGAAAACCTGTTCAGTCACCAGGACGCGCGCAACCTGCTGCGCTATGGCGGGATGCGGCCCGACCGCGACTGGCTGCAGTTCGATTGCGCGCTGTCCTACGGGCTATGCGAATACCAGCGTACGCTGGCCGCGCTGCAAGGCTGCGGCTGGTCGGCCAGCCGATGCATTCCGCATGGCGGCCATCAGATGTCGCTGAATATCGCCGCCGGCCTCGGCCTCGGCGGCAATGAGAGCTATCCCGACCTGTTCCAGCCCTATGGCGGTTTCCCTGATGGCGTCCGGGTCGAGAACGGCTTTATCACCATGCCGGATCTGCCGGGCATCGGGTTTGAGGGCAAGGCCGATCTCTACGCGGAGATGAAGGCGCTGGCGGCATGAGATTCGTCGAACCCGAAAATCGCGAACGGCCTGCGGTGTAGGATGGCGGGTTACGGCTGCGCCTCCAACCCGCCCGGGTCAGCTCTGACCGGCCAGCTTACGACAGGCGCATGTCCAGCAGGCGGCGGCCTTCGGTCTTCAGCAGTTTCTTCACCGCGCTCGAGGCGGCGATCTCGCCCTGGTTGGCGTAGGCTTCATGGTTCTTTTCGATGTCGTCGAGGCGGTAGAGATAGTTGACCATCAGGCCCGCGGATTCGCGCAGGCCCTTGGCGGAGAGGTCGCCGAGCCAGTCGATCCGTTCCAGCCGCGCGCCGTTGCCGAGATGGAATCGCGCCACCGAGTCGATCAGCCGGCCCTTGGCGGTGCGCGCTTTCAGAAAATAGTGCGCCGCCAGCGGCTCGAGCACCGACCGCAGCTGCGTCGCCAGTTCCGCATTCTCGAACCAGTTTTGGGTGTCGAGCCGATCGAGCAGCGCGCGGCCCTCCTCGGAGACCGGCACGTCCGGCGCCTGCTTCAGCCACGGCATGAAGCCCGGCACCGGCGACAGCGTCACGAAATTTTCCAGTCTGGGGCAATTCGCGCTGCAATTCCTCTACCACCTGCTTGATCAGGAAGCTGCCGAAGGAGATGCCGCCGAGGCCGCGCTGGGTGTTGGAGATCGAATAGAACACCGCGGTGCGGGCGCGCTCGATCGGCACCGGCTGGCGGTCTTCGGCGAGCAGCGGCGCGATCGCGCCCGGGATGGTTTCGGTCAGCGCCACCTCGACGAAGATCAGCGGCTCGTCGACCAAAGCGGGATGGAAGAACGCGTAGCAGTGCCGGTCGATCGGATCGATGCGGCGGCGCAGATCGTCCCAGTCGCGGATCTCATGCACCGCCTCGTAGCGGATGATCTTTTCCAGGATGTTGGCGGGGGTCGACCAGTCGATTCGGCGCAGCACGAGAAACCCCCTGTTGAACCATGAGGCCAGCAGATGCACGATGTCGCGGTCGAGCGCGGCAAGATCCTTGTGCTGATGCATCAGGAGAAGCAGGTCGGCGCGCATCGCCACCAGTTCGCCGGTGCCGCCCGGGGCGCGGTTGAGGCGGCGGATCAATTCCTGCCGCCGCGGCTCGGAGGCAAAATGCAGGTCGCTGGCGTCGTCGTCGCTCGGCTGCGCGCGCCAGGCCTCGATGGCCTCGGCCAGCCTTTCGCGGTCCGGACCATAGCGGCGGGCGAGGGTTTCGAAAAACCGCAGCCGGCCGGCCTCGTCGAGCTGATGATAGCGGTCCAGCACTTCGCGCGCCATCGCGGTGCCGGAGGCCTCGCCGCGGCCGGACAGCAGCGCCTCGCATAATTCGATCAGTTCGGAGGCGTCCTGCCTGGCGTCGGAAGACCCAGCGCGGCGCAGCAGGGTGCGGCCGCGCTCGGAAATCGACGCCAGCAGATCGGAGAAGAAGGCATTGTTCATGGTCGGTCTTGTCTCTGGTCGGGGCACGAAGTTCGGCCCGGGCGGCGAGCTCTGCGATTTCGAAGTTCGGTCGGCGACCAGAAACAATTGTCATTCCGGGGCGCTTGTGACGCGCGGAGCGCGGCACAATCGAGCCCGGAATCCATAACCACCGCAGGAGCTATGGATTCCGGGCCTGCGCTCCACCCGGCTATCGCCGGCCAGAGCGCATCCCGGAATGACGACAATGATAACATGGGATCGGTTTCCTGGGATCGATGCACGAGATGAAATTTAGGGCGACGCGAAGCCCAATCAAGCCATGCAATGATCTTGCAAGTCGCTGTACCCCCTGATCGTACAAGTGTCGGGATGCTATTTCGCCTGCGAAAACTCGGTCGGGGTCTTGCCGGTGACCTGGCGGAAGGCGTGCGAAAATGCCGGCACGCTGGCATAGCCGAGATCGGAGGCGAGCTGCTTGACCGGGACATTGGCCTCCGTCGTCAGTTTCTCGATCGCGGCGGCGATGCGGGCGCGCTGGCACCAGCTCTTGAAGCTCAATTGTGTTTCCGAGGAAAACAGCCGCGACAGCGTGCGCGCCGAGGTTCCGACCTGTTGTGCCAGGGTCTCGATCTCGTGCGCTCCGGTCGGGTCGCCGAGCACGATGTCGGCGGCGCGCCGGCAGCGCGGCTCGTGCGGCAGCGGAATGAAGGTCGTGGAATCCTCGGCGTGATTCAATTCGAGGACGGCAAGCCGCACCAGCAGTTCGGTTCGTTCCGCGTCGTTGCGGCCGTCGAACAGAGCCAGGATGGCCTGGTGCAACAGTGGCGACACCCGCACCACGAATTCGGATTTCAGGCTTTCGCTGCGCGCCTGGCGCCTGAGCCACGCCAGATCGAAATACAGCGTGCGCATGTCGATATCGGCCAGCACGTCGATGGCATGTTCGAGCCGGGCCGGGACCCAGACCGCGCGGTCCGGCGGCACCAGCCAGCGCCCCTTCGGGGTGGTGACCTGCATCGTGCCCCTGGCCGCATAGACCAGTTGCGCCTCGCGGTGCATGTGGGGATCGAGCCGGATGCCCTTCTTGTAATGGCGCGCCACCAGATGGGCGCCGTCGGCGAGCCGCCCGAGGCTCCCCGGGGATGGCGTGGATTGGCGCTTGGGCGATACTCATTGGCGGCATTCCGTCAGGGCAACGACGTATAACCCATTCCAGCAAAAACGGGAATCGTCCATGAACAGCCCCAGCCGGGTGATCGGCTTCGTCAATGCCGCCCACTTCATCGACCATTATTCGATGCTGATCTTCGCCGCCGCCGTCATCGTCATGGGGCCGGCGCTCGGCATGGCCTATTCCGAGCTGCTGCCCTACGCCACCCCCGGCTTCATTGCCTTCGGCGCCGGATCGCTGCTCACCGGCTGGCTCGGCGACCGCTGGAGCCGCCGCCACATGATGGTGATCTTCTTTGCCGGGATCGGCGCCTCGATGATCGCGGTCGGGCTGGTGCAGACCCGCCTCCAGCTCGGCGCGGCGCTGTTGTCGATCGGGCTGTTCGCCTCGATCTACCATCCGGTCGGCACCGCCATGATCGTGTCCTATGCCGGCAAGCTCGGCCGCGAGATGGGGCTCAACGGCGTCTGGGGCAATCTCGGCGTGGCCTCGTCGGCGCTGGTCACCGGCGTGGTCGGACAGTATCTCGGCTGGCGCTGGGCGTTCATCATCCCCGGCATCGTCACCATCCTGATCGGCATCGCCTTCGCGCGCATGGTGGTTCACGAGGATCGCTCCGGCCACCGCCAGGCGGCGGCGCAGGCCAGGGTGGCCAAACGCGACATGTGGCGGGTGATCGTGGCGCTGTTGATCGTGGTGGTCGCGATCTCCACCACCTTCAACGCGGTGACCGTGGCGCTGCCGAAACTGTTCGCCGAACGGCTGGCCGACCTGACCGCAAGCCCGGCATTGCTCGGGGTGATCGCGGCCTTCGTCTATGTGTTCGGCGCAATGACGCAATACACCATCGGCAAGCTGATCGACCGGCATTCGCTGAAGACCGTCAGCCTGCCGCTGTCGCTGCTGCTGGCGCCGTTCCTGTACCTGGCGGCGTCCTTGTCCAATCTGCCGCTGATCCTGGCCTCGATCGGCATCGTGATGGGAGCGTTCGGCCAGGTCACCGTCAACGACGCCATGGTCGGCAAATACACCAGCGAGCAGTGGCGCTCGCGCGCCTATGCGGTACGCTATTTCGTCGGCTTCACCGCCGCCGGCGCCTCGGTGGGCCTTGTGGCCTGGCTCTACCGGCAGGGCGGTTTTGTCACCATGCTGCACGCCTTCGCCGCGCTTTGCCTGCTGGTGATCGCGGCCGCGATCATCCTTCCGGCCGAGATCAAGGTGCCGGCGGCGCCGGCCAATTGAAGGCGGTGAGCCGCCGACCTCAGTGATGCGGGCGCTGTTCCCGGCCGCGACGGGTGCCGTGTTGGTGCAAGGAACGGCACGCGACTGGCCGGCTGGTCGCTGTTCCGATGGCGAGGGATCATGAACCGGCTTTCGCTTTTGGGCGCGTAGCCCCGCTGCTCCTGCCAGCCGCCACAGCGTTGCAGACCAGCAACAAGTAACGGCCGAGTGCGCGCCGGGATGCCGCGGTTTCGTAATGTCATCGCTCCGTCACCTTCAAAAACTAGAGCTTCCCCGGGCAAAACAAAAACTGATCATAACGGGCTGGGGCTGTAGTAATGTCGCGTATGCAACGTGGTCGCCGTCCAGTCGGCGGTCGTTTGGCGTGCTTGAAACAAGCGCCGGTGGCCGGTCTCGCGGTCCTGGCCGCCGGTTTTTTTCTCGCCATTTCCGGTGGCGCCAGCGCGCAACAACTTCCGGCCAGCGCCTTCCAGGCCTATAACGCCGCCACCGCAAGCTCGATCGTAGCTGGACCGTTCTCGCTCTATACCGTCCCGGTCGACTCGCTGTTGCCGACCCAGATGAACGAAGGCTTCACCGAAGTCGGTAAGCAAGACCACCGGCTTCGACCTGCTGACGCCCTCGCAGCTGCAAGCCAGTCTGCTGGGCGATATCGAGCCCGTGGTCGATCGGACCCGGCGGCGTGCTCTATGTCACGGACGGCCACCATACCTTCACCGCGCTGGAGAATTCCAGCTACGGCGCCACCAATCCGACCGTCTACGTCAACGTGATCGCCAATTACTCGAATCTGACCGACGGCGCAATTCTGGGCGCAGATGCAGGCGTCGAATCTGCTGCTGCCGCTGAACAACGGCGTGCCGCAGACTCGTCAACACCGCGACCGGCTCGCCGATCCCGACCTCGCTGACCGGATTGACCAGCGATCCCTATCGCGGGCTCGAATACAGCATCCTGAAGAACAAGAACTCGAAGCTGTTCCCGACCACGTCGAACATCATTGGCGCGATCGGCGCGTCGAAGCCCGGAATCGACAAGGATAACCGGCCTGTACTGCCGATTTCATCAGCGCCGACGCCTACCGCGGACGCCAATGGCGGCCTTGGATTGCCGTATCTCTCGCCGGGTGACATCGCTGATCGCGACGCAGTGGAATCTCAATGCCAGCAGCGTCGACCACGATGCCGAATATCGGCACGGTGACCGTCGGCGCAATTGCCGGGCTTCATCCTGCCGGCCGGCACCAATCTGACCATCAGCAGCACGATCAGCAATGCGACGCTGGCGACCGGCACGCTCGACTGCGCAATGGCACATTCACCGGCATCACCCAGTTCAATCTGGGAACGCCGAGCAATCCGATCATGGTCGGCACGCCGCAGTCGGCTTCGTCATGCAGCTCGGCAATGACCTCGGCGGCACCGTCACGCTGAGCGGCAACAACACCTATACCGGCGGCACCACGATCATCGCCGGCAACCTGATCATCGCCAGCGACGCCGCGCTCGGTGCCGCGCCACCGCTGACCACCGCGCAATTCAATTCCAGCCTGAACCTCAATTCGCTGGGTTTTCCGACCAATGCGCTGGCAGCGGTGCAGGCCGACAACGGCATCATCTTCAACAGCCTCACCGAAGGCAACGGCACGCTGACCATCGGGAGCGACAACCGGCGGGACCTTCTCGACCAACCGGCCCGATCGCGGTCGACAGCGAAGCCGCGACCATCAACGTCAACGGCAATACCGTGACGCTGAACGGCCAGCTCGTCTCGCTCGGCACCAACGGTGTCGCGCTCGGCAATGCCGACCGGCGAGTCCGATCTGACGATCGACGACCTCAGCGCCGCCAATAACGGCAAACTGATCCTGGCGACCGCCGCAGCCCGTATTTCTACGGCAATATCATCATCGGCAATACCGGCGCGCCGACCGTCGAGGTGATGAGCGACGCGGCGCTGGGCGCCACCGACTTTGCCGGCCAACGAGCTCGGCCAGGTCGAGCTCAATGGCGGCACCCTGCAGGCCGGCGCCAGCTTCTCGTTCGGAGCGCAGCCTGTTCCTCGGCGGCGGCAGCACCTTCGACACCAACGGCTTCACCACGTCGTGGGCCGGCACGCTTACCGACTTACAACGCACGCTGGTGATCGAGAACTCGAACAGCAGCGGCACCGGCGCGGTCGGCAACGTCACCTTCGGCAGTCTTGCCGCCGGTTCGACGGCGACCCTTTCGGTCAACGCCGGCAGCGGCACCGCCGGCGGTCCCGGCACGACGGTGACGTTCACCAACGGCATCACGCGCAACGGCAATTCCAACAGCAACGCCCCCGCCAACGCCACATTGTTCATCAACCCGGCGACCGGCAGCACGCTCGGGGCGAACGGCACCAATGGCGTCGAGGTATTTTCCAGCGGCGCCTCGGCGACCCTGACCAACGGCATCGTGCCGGTCTGGATCATCACCGATATCCGGCGGCAGCGCCTCGACCAATCCCTACAATTTCCTCACCTATAGCGGGTCCAACGGCTATCAGGCGGCGACCTCGATCTATACCGGCAGCTTCGGTGCCTCGAATGTCGTCAAATTATCGTCAAGCTCGACGCTCGTGACCAGTTCGCAAGCCTATGCGTTGAACCTGCAGAACAGCAAGACGCTGACGATTGATCCCGGCCAGACGCTGACCATCGGCAACGGCAGCAATCCGGCTGGCATGATCCTCGAAGGCACGACCACGATTTCCGGCGGCACGCTCGCCTTCGGTGCCAGCGAGGCGGTGATCGACGTCAAGGCTACCAACACCATCAGTTCGGCGGTCACCGGCACCGGCGGGTTGACGCTGGCGGGGTCCGGCACGCTGGTCCTGAGCGGAACGGGCGGCGGCCTCAGCGGGCCAATCGCGGTCGATTCCGGCACGCTGCAGCTCAACACGGCGAATTATTTCCCGACCTCGGGCGGCGGCACCACGGTGTGGCTCTCGAACGTCAAGAGCAAGCCGTCGAACGCCATCCTGGCGGTGGACGCTAGCAACGTCATCAGTGCGCTCAACAGCGACGGCAACAACAGCGCCGTCAATATCGCGACCGGCGTCATTTTGACCATCGGCGACAGCAACAACCTGAATTCGACGCTGTCGAGCGTGATCACGGGTACCGGCACCGGCTCGCTGGTGAAGGCCGGCAGCGGGCTTCTCGATATTTCCGGCAGCGGCGGCGTGAGTTTCGGCGCCGGCGGCAGCGTTTCGGTCAATGCCGGCGCGCTTCGCATTGGCAGTGGCCTGTTCAGCAGCAGCGCGACGACGCCGATTGCCGTCGCATCGGGCGCCGAACTGCAATATTCCGGCAATGGCGGCTCGGTGTTCAACGATCCGATCTCGGGCGCCGGCGTATTCCACCTTGTCGCCGGCACGGTTCAGCTCACCGGGCACCAACATCTATACCGGCGGCACCGTCCTCGAGGTCGGCACGACGCTCGACGTGACCACCGCCAACCTGCCGACCGGCGGCAATATCAGCAATGCCGGCGGCACGCTGCTGTTCGACCAGTCGAGCACTGGCACCTTCTCCGGCGTGATGAGCAATGGCCAGCAGTCCGGCGGCGCCGCCGATCCCAACGACATGTCGTGCACGCTGGTGGCCTGCACCACCTCCGTGCTCGCCGGCACCCTGATCAAGGACGACAGCGCGACCGGAAGCGGCGGCAATGTCACCCTTGCCAATGTTCAGGCCTATACCGGGATGACCTATATCGAGGCCGGCACCCTGACGCTCGGGGCCGTCAATACGATCGCCAGCAGCAGCGGGGTCGATCTCGGCCGGGTCGGCGGCGCGGTCTGCAATCCCTCGCCATGCACCGGGGTGACCGCGACCTTGGCGCTCGGCGCCAACAACACCATCAGCGGATTGATGGACAACCCGGCGAACACCACCCAGGTCCAGCTCAACGGCTTCACCTTGACGCTGGCGCCGGTCGCCGGAACGTCGTGGTCCTATGGCGGCGCGATCGTCGACGGTTCGGCGGCGGGCGGCAGCCTGGTGCAGAACGGCCCCGGCATCAGCATTCTCACCGGTACCAGCACCTATAGCGGCGCGACCACGGTCGATGCCGGCATGCTGGAGGTCAACGGCACGATCGGCAGTTCGTCCAGCGTCGCGGTGAATTCGGGGGGCACCCTGGCCGGCGGCGGCACTGTCGATCCGGTCACCGTCACCATCAATTCGGGCGGCACGCTTGCCCCGGGCATTCCCGGAATGCCCGGCACGTCGCTGACCATCGCCGGCAATCTGGCCTTCCAGTCCGGCGCGATCTATCTGGTGCAGGTCGGCTCGTCGGCATCGACCTTCGCGGCGGTCACCGGCACCGCCGCGCTGGCGGGCAATGCGCTCGCCGCTTTCGCGACCGGCAGCTATTCGCAGCATTACACCATCCTTCAGGCGGCCGGGCTCAGCGGCACCTTCGCCTCCCTTTCCACGCTTGGCCTTCCGGTAATTTCGCCCCCAATCTCAGCTACACGAGCACCAGCGTTATCCTCAATCTCACCGCGGCGCTCGGTGCCGGCGCCGGGCTGAACGTCAATCAGCAGAACGTCGCCGGCGCGCTCAACGGCTTCTTCAACGGCGGAGGAACGCTGCCGGCCGGCTTCGGCACTTTGTTCGGCCTTACCGGTGGCAACCTCGCCAACGCGCTGACGCAGGCCTCGGGTGAGACGGCGACCGGTTCGCAGCAGACCACCTTCGATGCAATGAACCTGTTCATGGGCCTGCTGACCGATCCGTTCATCGCCGGACGCGGCGACGGCGCCGGCGCGGGCACCGCCGCGACCGGATACGCCGAAGAAGGTTACGGCGCCAGCGCCTATGCGCCCAGGGACAGCCGCGTCGCAGCGCGAGCGCGACGCCTATGCCGCGATCTATCGCAAGGCGCCGGCCGATCGCCGCAGCTTCGTACCAGCGCTGGAGCGTATGGGCGGCGGGCTTTGGCGGCTCGCAGACCACCGACGGCAATGCCGCGCTCGGATCCAACACCACCACCAGCAGCATCGCCGGCACCGCGGTCGGCGCCGACTATCGCCTCTCGCCGTCTACGCTGGCCGGTTTTGCGCTCGCCGGCGGCGGCACCAGCTTCAGCGTCGCCGGTGGCGGCACCGGGCGTTCCGACCTGTTCCAGGCCGGCGCCTTCATCCGCCATAATGCCGGGCCGGCCTATGTCTCCGCCGCGCTGGCCTATGGCTGGCAGGACATCACCACCAATCGCACCGTCACCATCGCCGGCACCGACCAGCTGCGCGCGCGAATTCAACGCCAATGCGTTCTCGGGCCGTCTCGAAGGCGGCTACCGCTTCGTTGCGCCGTGGCATCGGCGGCATCGGCGTCACGCCCTACGCCGCCGCGCAGTTCACCACCTTCGATCTGCCGGCCTATGCCGAGCAGGCGACTGGCGGGCGCCAATACTTTCGCGCTGGCCTATGGCGCCAGGGACGTCACCGATGCGCGCAGCGAACTCGGCATCCGCACCGACAAATCCTGCGCGCTGCAGGGCGCGATCCTGACCCTGCGCGGTCGCGTCGCCTGGGCGCATGATTTCGACCCCGACCGCTCGATCGCCGCCACCTTCCAGACGCTGCCGGGCGCGAGCTTTGTCGTCAACGGCGCCGCGCAGGCGCATGATTCCGCGCTGACCACCGCCTCGGCCGAGATGAAATGGATGAACGGCTGGTCCGCCGCCGCCACCTTCGAAGGCGAGTTCTCCAGCGTCACCCAGTCCTACGCCGGCAAGGGCGTGGTGCGCTACACGTGGTGAGCGGCTATTTTGCAAGGTTGCCGGCGCGGCGGCGCCGGCCGGGCGCCTTCAACGGGATTTGAACGGCACCGCTGAAATTCTGCCGGTAGCGGCTGGCTTCAAGGGTTCCAACGCGGGCTCCGATCGCCCACAATGGCCGGTGAGGGCTCGATCCTGAGAGCGAGCCGAGCCTGAGGAATCCAATGACCGTTCCGCTGTTGCCGCGCATCGCCGGCCTCTTGTTTCTGGGAGCCTCGATGATGATGGCTGTTCCCGCCAGCGCCGATGCGCTCAAGGATGAAATCGCACCGACCGGCAAGCTGCGGGTGGCGATCGCGATCAGCCCGGCCGGCGGCGCGTTCTGGTCCACCAGGACCGAAACCGGCGGCTACGCCGGGGTTCCGGTGGATCTCGGCAAGGCGATGGCCGCCGAGCTCGGGGTCGGGGTCGAATATGTCGTGTTCCAGAATTCCGGGCAGATCACCGACTCGGTGTCGAACGGCGGCTGGGACATCACCTTCCTGCCGAAGGACCCGGAACGCGAGAAAAGGATGTCGTTCGGGCCCATTTACGAGGTGGCGGACGCGACCTACATCGTCAGGGCCGGCTTGCCGGTCAGCGATTTCAAGAGCCTCGACCAGCCCGGCATCAGGGTCGCGGCGGTCAACAACACCACCACCATGCGCGGCGCAATGGCGCATCTGAAGCAGGCGAAAGTCACGGGTTACCAGACCTATGACGAGATCTTCGGCCTGCTCAAGGCCGGCGAGATCGACGCCTTCGCGCTGTCGCGCGACCAGCTCAATGCCATGGCCAAGAAGATTCCGGGAACGCACGTGCTGGACGAAACCTTCAAGCAGACCGTCACCGCGGTCGCCGTGCCGCCGCATCATCCGCTGTCCCTGGCGTTCGCCACTAGGTTCATGACCGACGCCGCCACCAACGGCGTGCTGCGCCGCGCCTACGACAATAACGGCCTGAAAGATTCCGCGATCCGGTTGAAGTAGCGCGGGTTCGCTGCCGCTGGTACGGCGTTTCCGAGTTCGAATGATTTCGGTTCGTTGCGACCATCAACAACGAGTGTCATTCCGGGGCGCGTCTTGCGCGAGCCCGGAATCCATAACCCCCACCGGGAGTATGGATTCCGGGCCTGCGCCTCAAGTCGGCTATCGCCAATTGAGGGCGCATCCCGGAACCACAAACGATGGATCGGATCGATCTCAGGGAATCGATTTTCTTAGTTCGTCGCGGTGACCGGGATCGGCTCCATGCCGCTGTTGACGATGGCGTCGTGGGCCGCCGATGAAGCCAGGAACCTGATCAGCGCGCGGCCGGCGTCGGGCTCCCTGGAGACGGTGGCGATGCCGGCCGAGAACACCGTGATCTTCTGCAGTTCGGGCGGCAGAGGGCCGACGATATCGATGCCGGGCACCGGCTTCAGCTCGCTGATCTGCTGCAGGCCGATCTCGGCCTCGCCGCGCGCGACGATTTCGCCGACCGGGGTCTGCCGGAATCTTGCGCGCCTTGTCCTTCATGGCCTCGGCAATGCCGAGCCTGGCGAACATTTCGGTCGAGACATAGACGCCGCTGGCGCTGTCGGAATAGGCGATGGATCCTGGCCGCGAGCAGGGCGCGCTTGACCGCCTCGGCCGAGCCGATGTCCGGCTTCGGCGCGCCTGATTTCACCGCGACGCCGATCGGCGATTTCACCAGATCGACGCTGCTGCCGGCGACCACCTTGCCCTGCCTGGCGAGATCGGCCAGCGCATAGCCCACCATGATCAGGACGTCGGCGGGTTCGCCGCGTTGCAGCCGCACCGGGATCGCGTTGACCGTGGTCCCCATCGAGGGCCCGTAGGCCGTGATCACCTTGTTGCCGGTCAGGCGCTCGAACTCCGGGACCAGCGCGTTGTAGGCCGCCGAAAGGCCGCCCGAGATCATCACCCGCACCTCGGCGGCATCGGCCGCATGGGCCAGCAGCACGGCGCCGGCCAGACCCAGCAGCAGCGTGCGAAGATGTGCGAATCGAAGCTTCATGATCGTTTCTCCCGGGTCGGCTCTTGATCGGCCGTGCTTGATGACGGGATGATGGTATCGCGCAAGCCGGCCTTGGCCTAGGTGTGGAGCCTCAAGAGGTTGTCCCCGGTCAAACCGAGCCTGCTGATCGGTGTTTGAGAGTCTATACCAGCGTGGGGTCGGTGCCAGTTGTATCGGTGCAGCCAGACCGGCAGCTGTTGGGCCCGCCGATCTGATGTTGGGTAGGCCTGGGCGTAAGCCCATTCCCGAAGCGCGGTCTGAATGAAGCGTTCCGCCTTGCCATTGGTTCTGGGCGTGTAAGGCTTGGTGCGGATGTGCTTGATGCCGAGGTCGCGGCAAGCGTCGCGGAAGGCGAAGGACTGATAGCAGCTGCCATTGTCGGTCATGACGCGGGTGACGGTGACGCCGAGGGCTTTGTAATAAGCCACGGCCGCTCTGAGAAAGGGCACGGCGCTGTCGGCCGTTTCGTCGGGCTTGATCTCGGAGAAGGCGACGCGGGAATGGTCGTCAATGCAGACGTGGACGAACTCCCAGCCCGCGCCGCGGCTCTTGTTCGGACCCGTCCGATCGCCGGTGATGCGGTGGCCGATATGCTCGAAACGCCCGAGCTTTTTGATGTCGATGTGAATGATCTCGCCTGGGTTCTCGCGCTCATAGCGGCGCCCGGCTCGGCCGGCTCCAGATCACGTATCCGGTTCAAGCCCAAGCGGCGCAGGACGCGGCTGACGGTGGCCGGCGATACCTCGACCTCGGCCGCGATCTGCTTGCCGGTGTGGCGCTGGCGGCGCAAGGCCTCGATGGCGGCACATGTGGCTGGCGGGGTCTGGCTCGGCAATGAAAGAGGCCTGGAGGAGCGATCACGCAACCCTTCCACACCTTCCGCGCGGAACCGCCGGACCCATTTGGCAACGGTCTTCGGTGTCGTGTTGAACTGGTAGGCTGCGTCGGCTTGGCTCAACCCGCCTTCCACCACGCTTCGGACCATCGCCTCTCGACCTTTGGGCGTCAAAGGCGCATTCTTGTGGACGTTCATCTGGTCTCTCCTTGGAACACTGAAGCTTCGCAACCTCAGCTTCCTCGGTTCAGACCAGATGGACAACCTCCTGAAAGACCACACCTAGGGGGTGAACGGAAATGTCACCGCCGGCAGAGCGTGGAGTGCGTCGTTACCAACGCTCCTCGCAAAGATGGCTTCAACGACGGCTCCGTGTTCACGAATTGACGTGGACGAAATCGCGCAGCAGCGGATAGATCTCGTTGTTCCAGCGCCGGCCGCTGAACACGCCGTAATGGCCGACGCCGGCCTGCATGTGATGCACCTTGCGGTAGGCGCGCACGCCGGTGCAGAGGTCCTGCGCCGCCAGCGTCTGGCCGATCGAGCAGATGTCGTCCTTTTCGCCTTCGACCGTCATCAGGCCCATGCGCCTGATCGAGGCCGGGTTCACCGGCCGGCCGCGATAGGTCAGCTTGCCCTGCGGCAGCAGATGCTCCTGAAAAACGTCGCGGATGGTCTCGATGTAGAACTCCGCCGGCAGGTCCATCACCGCGAAATATTCGTCGTAGAACGTCTTGATGGTTTCGGCCTTGTCCTTCTCGCCCTTGGCCAGATGGTCGGCGAGATCGACATGGGACTTGATGTGGCGCTCGAGGTTCATCGACACGAAGGCGGTGAGCTGGATGAAGCCGGGATAGACCTGCCGGAACGCGCCCTTGCACTGGAACGGCACGTAGTTGATCAGGTTCTCCTCGAACCATTTGAGCGGCTTGCTCTTGGCGAAATCGTTGACCTTGGTCGGCTGGATCCGGGTGTCGATCGGGCCGGCCATCAGCGTCAGGCTGGCGGGGCGGGCGGGGTGGTTGTCCTCCGACATGATCGCGGCGGCGGCGAGCGCCGACACCGAGGGCTGGCAGATCGCCACCATGTGCGAGCGCGGGCCGAGCTGATCGAGAAAGCTGATCAGGTGCTCGGTATATTCGTCGAGCGCCGAACTTGCCCTGGTCGAGCGGAATGTCGCGCGGATTGTGCCAGTCGGTGATGTAGACGTCGTGGTCCTGCAGCAGGGTCTTCACGGTGCCGCGCAGCAAGGTGGCGAAGTGGCCGGACATCGGCGCCACCAGCAGCATGCGCGGCTGCTCGGCGGCGAATTCTCCTTCTTGAAATGCAGCAGCGAACCGAACGGCGTCGCGTAGACCACCTCCTCGGTGACCTCGAGCTCCTGATTGCCGACCATCACCCTGTCGATGCCGTAAGGCGGCCGCGCATAGGTGAGCGAGGTGCGCGAGATCAGCTCGAGGGCGGCGGCAAGCCGTCCGAACAGCTTGTCGGAGATGCCTTGCGGAACGAGGTTGAGATATTTCAGCGCCGACGCGGCTCCGGTCCGCCATGGCGCCGTCAGGTCCATGTGGTTCTGATAGGCTTGATACATCATTGACATCATCCGGATCGCGCCCCTGCCGCTGTTGCCATGCAATATCGAAGCCAGGGAAGAGTCAAATAGCCTCGCAGAACTGGCACGTCGCTTGCTGCATAAGATGCAGGTAGCATGAGGCATGGGCAGCGGGCCGTCGCGCCGAAGCGGCCCCGGCATGGCCCAGGCAGGCGCTTGGGCGTAAGGGGAAAGCCATATGGCGAAAGCGACGCTGACCATCAGCAGCAAGAACTATTCGTCGTGGTCGCTGCGCGGCTGGCTGCTGACCAGGTTCTCCGGGCTGGAATTCGACGAGATCGTCACCGCGCCCGACGATGCCTCGGCGCGCGCCGAAATCCTGCTGCTGTCGTCATCGATCCTGGTGCCGTGCCTGCGCCACGAGGGCGCCACCGTGTGGGACACCCTGGCGATCGCGGAATATCTCAACGAGGTCATGCCGCGAAGCCGGCCTGTTGCCGGCGGACCGCATCCTGCGGGCGCATTGCCGTTCGATTTGCGGCGAAATCCATTCGGGCTTCACCACCCTGCGCGCGTCGCTGCCGGTCAACCTGAAAGGCCATTTCCCCGGCTTCAAGATCTGGTCGCGCGCGCAGGCCGACATCGACCGGGTCTGCGCCATCTGGCGCGAATGCCTGGCCAAATCGGGCGGCCCGTTCCTGTTCGGCGAGCGCAGCATGGCGGACGCCATGTATGCGCCGGTCGTGACCCGCTTCATGACCTATGACGTGAAGCTGGAGCCGAGGCTCAAGGACCTATGCCGACATGATCATGGCGCTGCCGGAAATGCAGGAATGGATCGAGGCCGCCAAGGCCGAGCCGGCCGACATCGAGGAGCTCGAGGTCGAATATTAGGCAGCGCCGGCGCGGCTGTTGCCTGTTTGCGGGGCTCAAGCATCGGGCAGGCCTTGCTTAACTTGGTGCCATCCGTAGACATCCGCGATGGAAGCGCTGTGGCAGGCCGTCGAATCGCGTGCGCGATCGGCTCGATCCGAATTCAGGTCTTGCGGCCAGCGGCTTCGGCCTCGCGCGTGGCGAGCAGCGGATCGACGATTGCCGCGCTGCAGCGCGGCTGGCGCGATTTTCGCATGGCACAATGAAGCTGTGAACACGGCGATCCCGCGCTGCCAAAAAATTGGACGCCGGCCGATCGTCGCGATTGCATCACCAGGACCAGTGGAGGCCTCGATGAATCAGCATGCCGTCGTCAACAAATTTTCCCACGTCAAGCCCGGCGATACCGAATTCACCGGCGGTGGCCTGCGCGACTTTTTCCTGTATCGCGATCTCGGCATCGCCGACGCGACCGGCGGCCAGGTGATCTGCTCACCTGGTCAAGGCCAATCCCGAGATGCCGCCCGAGGACGGCACCGGCTGGCACCGCATGAATGCGATTTCCAGATCGTGATCATGATGAAGGGCTGGGCGCGCTTCATGTATGAGGACAAGCCGACCCTGGTGCAGGCCGGCGACGTGCGTGCATCAGCGGCCGGGGATCGTGCATTATCTTTACGACTACTCGCCGGACATGGAATATCTGGAAATCGTCAGCCCGGCCGACTTCAAGACCGTCGACATGCCGCCGGCCACCGACAAGGTGCCGCCGGTGACGCCCTGGAAATAGCTTTGGCGGCCGGCGGCCGATCTCGCCGCCGCCGTTAACGTTTCAGGCCCGCGGCGCAGTGCCGGCAGGGCGGGCGTGACTGGATATGGTGCGGTATCCGGTTCGGGTCATCGACATCTAGCCGTGAACGCATCGGCACTCCCCTGATTCGGCTGATTCGGGCGCGTTTCGTTCCGGGCGTGTTCCGGACCTTAAGGCCCGGCCTGCCGCCGTTGCATTATGGCACAGCGTCCAGCACTCAGCAGGTCGCCCCTGCGAACGTCCGCACGGACGGCTCGGGTCAAAGCGCGGACAGCAGAGAAAATTCCATCTGCGATAGCCCCGGGCTCCTCACGGCCGGCTCAGGCGCCAGCCGACCACGGTCGCCTCGAGGAGGCCGCCGGATTCGTGATTGCGCCATTCGCCATCGACAAAGCGGCAGGTGAACGGCAGTTGATAGGTGCCGCTGTGATCTTCGCAGAGCACCTGCACCGGCTGATCCGGCGGCGGTTCGCCGTTGCCGTTGAATTCGGCCAGACGTCGTTCGCGCGTTGCCATTCCATGATTCTCCGTTGCAGGGACGCGCCGGCCGTCGGCCCGCGTTCCTCGCTGCTCGCCCCGGTTCTGTGCTAGCTGGGGTGTACCCGCCAAACCTCAACGCGCGAATGAGGTTTCACGTGTGATATCTTCGCTACGCCGCACCCGCTCGCGACAAATTGACCGCAGCCCGACCCGACGAGGGATTTCGATGATCGTCCGGATCGCTCGCATCGCCGCGCTGACCCTGCTCTCCCCGGTGCTGGCACCGGCTGTCGCCACGGCCCAGGATGTTCCCGGCATCGAGATCTGCACCGTCGAGAAGACCATGGAGCGGCGCACCTCCTGCCTGCAGAGCAATGTCGATTTCCTGCAAAAGACCATCGGCAAACTGGCCATCGACCACCAGCAGAAGATCGACGCCGCCAACCGCCAGATCGAAGGGCTGAAAGCCGTCGTCGCCGCTTTGCAGAAGACCGTGGACGACCTGCAGGCGGCGCAGAAGAAAACCGCCGAGGCGCAGAAGAAGGCCGAAGTCACCGCCGGCCAAGGATGTTCCGGCGGCGAAGCAGGGCGTAAAGTAGGGCGCGGCGAGCGGGGTGGGAGGTGCGGAGGGCTGACCGTTGGCAACAATCGTCATTCCCGGCCTGTGCTCCGCCCGGCTATCGCCGGCCTGAGCACATTCCGGATGTGCAACTGCACATCCGGAACGACAAATGATGGATCATAAAACCGGTTTCAAGGAATCGCCGCACCAGCGCAGGCCATGCGCATTTGTACTAATCGACGAGTTCGGTGATCGCCGCTGGCGCATCGACGAAGGCGAACGGGTTCAGGAATTGACGCCGCCACATCAAATTCCGGTCCACTTCCGAGAGCGCGGCCTCGTCGCAAACTCGCTTCCAGAATCTCCTGATGGCCCTGATCTGATCTGCAATCAGCCTGGTTGCCTGGTCCAACCCGAGCAAAAACAGCGGGGCCGCCTTTAGACAAAGCGAAATCTGGCTGGTCCGTTGGTCGCCCACGATCAGCATCGCCTGGGTCGCCTCCCCGCCGGACCTCGACTGCGGACAGATGTCATAGGCCGGCGTCAGCGACAGTTCACGGCCATTCCAGAATGCCGCATGGTTTCGGGCATGGTCGTCGGTGTTGCCGCAAAGGATGTTGAACACCATTCTGGCGTAGACTGCGCTGTGCGTCGCAATGCGAAGATTCCCTTTCCCAAAGAGGGAGGAAAAGTCTCTCCTCAGCTGTTCTTTTCCCCCGACATGATCGGCCCGAACAGGTTCCAGCTTTCGCCCTGAAACCGCATCATCTGCAATTGTTCGAGCGGCGCGAAATCGGTCGGGCTGGTCTTGATGCGGGTGCCCGGCAAATAGACGCCGATCTCGAAGTTCAGGTTGGCGGCCTGCCTCATGATGTTCTCGCGGGTGAGGTCGTCGCCGCACTGCCGCAGCACCTGCTCCAGTCCCTTGGCCACGCCATAGCCGAACGTGGTCGAGGCGTCTTCCTGGTCGCCTTCCGGATACCATTTGGTCATGAAGGCGCGCCATTCGTTCATCGCCGCATCGTTCTTCCAGGTGGGGTCGTTGGGATCCTTCAGATAGGCCGCGCTTAGAATGCCCTGGGCGTTGGCGTAGCCGGCCGGCTGCATCACGCTGCCGACCGAAACCGACACGTTGGTCAGAAACTGCACCGGATGCCAGTCCAGCTCGCCGGCTTTCTTGATCGCCTGGGCGGCGAATTTCGGCGTGGCGATATTGACGAAGATATCGGGATTGGCGCCCTTGATCTGCACCACCTGGGAGTCCACCGTCGGCGAAGAGGTCTCATAGGAGCTTTCGACCACGATCAGCTTGCTGGCCTGATCGCCGAGGCCCTCGTGCAGTCCGGTCACGTAGTCTTTGCCGAAATCGTCGTTCTGATAGAGAATCGCCGATGGTCTTGCCGGGATAGTTTTTCAGGATGTAAGCGCGCATAGATCCGGGCCTCGACCTGGTAGCTCGGTTGCCAGCCCATGGTCCATGGAAAGTTCTTCGGATCGTTCCATTTGGCGGCGCCGGTCGATACGAAGAGCTGCGGCACTTTCTTCGCGTTCATGTATTTCTGGATGGCGCTGTTGCCCGGCGTTCCCAGCGGATTGAAGATCAGCAGCACCTCGTCGTTCTCGACCAGCTTGCGGGCCTGCTCGACGGTCTTCGGCGGGCTGTAGCCGTCGTCGTAGGAAATGAAGTTGATCTTGCGGCCGTTGATGCCGCCTTCGGCATTGATCTTATTGAAGTAGGCGTTCTCGGTCTTGCCGATGGTGGCATAGGCCGACGCCGGGCCCGAATAGGGCATGATGTTGCCGATCTTGATCTCGGTGTCGGTCGCGCCCGGATCATATTTCTTCTGCGCGTGTGCGGCACCCGCGAAGGCTGCGGCGACCATGGCGGCCAACGCGGCCGACGTGACGTGGCTCAAGACACGAAGAAGGCATCATCGTCCTCCCTGACGTTCTGGCCGAGGCTCAGGCAGTCTCTTGTGGGCAGCTCGTCGAGCCTTCGGATCAATGCCGGGCCAGTATGCACGATTGCGACGCGGTTGCCAGCGACGGCCCGGTTGCTATTTCTTCCGCAGTGCGGAACAGGCCACCTGGTCGCCGGCCCCGGTTCGGTGGCGCCCCGCAAGAGCAAGGACTGTCAAATGCAGCATCTTGCGAAGCGAGCATGATGCGCGCGCTTCGAAAGAAGGCCATCGTCCATGAACCTAGCCCAGAAAGCGCTCTGGTACATCGAAAGCCACCTTGCCGACGCCCTGACCCTCGACGAGATCGCGGGCGTCGGCGGTGTCTCGCGCTTTCACATGGTGCGGGCGTTCGCCGCCGCGACCGGACTGTCGGTGATGCGTTACGTGCGTGCCCGCCGCTTAAGCGAAGCGGCGCGTGCGCTCGCAGCCGGCGCGCCCGACATCCTCAGCCTGGCGCTGGACGCGGATTACGGCTCTCACGAAGCATTCACCCGCGCGTTCCGCGACCATTTCGGGGTGACGCCCGAAGCGGTCCGCGGCCGGCGCGTCTCGACCACCTCAGACTGCAGGAGCCGATCGCCATGGATTCAACCCTTACCGACAATCTGCAAGCGCCGCGTTTTGAGACCGGCAAGCCGCTGCTCGTCGCCGGCCTCGGCGAGCGCTACAATTGCGAGAGCAGCGCCGGCATTCCCGGCCAGTGGAATCGCTTTCATCAATCGGTCCCGAACATTCCCGGCCGGATCGGGCAAGGTCGCCTACGGCGTCTGCTGCAATGGCGACGATGCCGGAAATTTCGACTACATCGCCGGCGTCGAAGTGTCCGACTTCTCCGATCTGCCGCGCGAATTCAGCCAGCGTGCGCATTCCCGAACAGAAATACGCCGTGTTCACCCACCGCGACCACATCTCGACCATTCGCCGCACCGTCAACACGATCTGGAACCACTGGCTGCCGGCATCGGGCCTGAAGGCGGCCGATGCGCCCAACTTCGAGCGCTATGACGAGAAATTCGATCCGCTGACCGGCAATGGCGGCCTCGAGATCTGGGTGCCGGTCAGAGGACTAGGCCGAGCCACGATGAGGCTGCCTTGCCGCGCGGGCTGCGTTGCCTGCGATGCTGCATTGCTTGGCAAGCGAGATCGACTTTGCCATAACATCGGCGCAACCAAATGCGTTGCGCGTGCGGGATGAGCCTGGAATCCGCCTGCAGCCGAAACAAAAGCCGGGGAGGATTTCATGCCGAATGTTCGCGTTCTCGCCACCGATCTCGAATTTCCGGAAGGGCCGGTGGTGATGCCGGACGGATCGGTGGTGCTGGTCGAAATCCGCGGCCGGCGGCTGACCCGGGTGTGGCCCGACGGGCGCAAAGAGGTGGTCGCGGAAATTCCGGGCGGCCCCAATGGCGCGGCGATCGGGCCCGACGGCAAATGCTACATCTGCAACAATGGCGGCTTCAGCTGGGTGCCGTCGCGCGGCACCATGATGCCGGGCGCGCCGGCGCCGCACGAATATATCGGCGGCTCGATCCAGCGCGTCGATCTGGCGACCGGCAAGGTCGAAACCCTGTTCGACAGATGCGGCGAGCATCCGCTGAAGGGGCCGAACGACCTGGTGTTCGACCGGCAGGGCGGGCTCTGGTTCACCGATCTCGGCAAGCGCCGCGCCCGCGACATGGATGTCGGCGCGTTCTATTACATCAAGCCCGGCGCCAACGAAGTCGTCGAGGGCGTGTTCGGCATGCTGCCGGCCAACGGCATCGGGCTGTCGCCGGACGAAAACACCGTCTATGTCGCGGAGACGCCGACGGCGCGGCTGTGGGCGTTCGATCTGTCCGCGCCCGGCGAGGTCAGGCCGCGCGACGTGATCTATCGCGGCGAACGCGGCAAGCCGATCGCGGGCCTCGGCGGCTACCAGATGTTCGACTCGCTGGCGGTGGAAGCCTGCGGCAATGTCTGCGTCGCGACCCTGATCTCGGGCTGCATTTCGGTGATCGCGCCGGACGGCAGCATCGTCGAGCAGGTGCCGACCGGCGACCGCGTCACCACCAACATCGCCTTCGGCGGCCCGGAACTGAAGACCGCCTATATCACGCTGTCCGGCAAGGGCGAACTGATCGCGATGGACTGGGCTCGGCCCGGCCTGCCGCTGAATTTCCTGAACAAGTGATGATGGCGATCAACGACAATCGTCATTGTCAGGTGCGTCGCGATTGCGACGCAGTCCGAACCATCGCGAATCGCGAGCATCGATTGCTTCGTGGCTGCGCTTCGGCAATGACGCTGGTGAGGAGAGGAAAATGCAATGCCCTGGCTTGAACCGGTGACCTTGAGCGGCCCTACGCGCAGCTCGAAGCCGCTGTCGCACGATCATGTGTGACGGGCTGACCGAGGCGGTGAGGGACGGCGAGCTGTGGAAGCTCTGGTACACCTCCATTCCGCACGCCCGAAGACATGGCCAAGGAGATCGACCGCCGCCTCGGCCTGCAGGCGTCGGGCGCGATGCTGCCGTTCACGGTGTTCGATGCCGACGGCGAGATCGCCGGCATGACGACCTACATGAACGTCGATGCGGCCAACCGGCGGGTCGAGATCGGCTCGACCTGGTACGCCAGGCGCGTGCAGCGCAGCGCGGTCAACACCCAGTGCAAATTGCTGCTGCTGGCGCATGCGTTCGAAACGCTCGATTGCATCGCGGTGGAATTCCGCACCCATTTTTTCAATCATCAGAGCCGGCGCGGCATCGAGCGGCTCGGCGCCAAGCAGGACGGCATCCTGCGCAACCACCAGATCGCGCCCAACGGCACGCTGCGCGACACCGTGGTCTACAGCATCATCGCCGGCGGAATGGCCGACGGTGAAGGCGCATCTGACCTATCAATTGCAACGAGAAGGCGCGGTAGCCTGCCGCCAGGGTCGTATGATGGACACGTTCGATTATGTGATCGTGGGGGCGGGCTCGGCCGGCTGCGGTACTGGCCAACCGGCTCAGCGAGGACGCCGGCACGCGCGTCTGCGTGCTCGAAGCCGGCCCGCGCGACTGGCACCCCTACATCCATCTGCCGGCCGGTTTCATCAAGACCTTTCACATGAAGAGCATCAACTGGGCCTATCAGCAGGAGCCGGGCCCGTGGACCGGCGGCCGCAGCATCTACGCGCCGCGCGGCAAGACGCTCGGCGGCTCCTCCTCGATCAACGGCCACATCTACAACCGCGGCCAGCGCCAGGATTTCGACACCTGGGCGCAGCTCGGCAACCGCGGCTGGGGCTATCCGGACGTGCTGCCCTATTTCAAGCGGCTGGAGCGGCGGATCGGCGAGGGCGAGGACGCGTTTCGCGGCCGCGACGGCAACCTGACCGTCACCACCATGGACTGGCAGGATCCGCTCTGCGAGGCGTTCATGGCCGGCGCGATCTCGCTCGGCATCCCGCGCAACCCCGATTACAACGGCGCGATCCAGGAGGGCGTCTCCTACGCCCAGCGCACCATCCGGAACGGCCTGCGCGTCAGTGCGGCGACCGCCTTTCTGCATCCGGCGATGAAGCGGCCGAATGTCGATGTGCGGACCCATGCCCATGCCACGGCAATCCTGTTCGACGGCAAGCGCGCGACCGGCGTGCGCTACCTCAAGGGCGGCAAGGGCGGTGTGCCGGTCGAGGTGCGCGCCGTCAGGGAAGTGATCCTCGCCGGCGGCAGCTACAACTCGCCGCAGCTCCTGCAATTGTCGGGCGTCGGACCGCCCGACCTGCTGCGCTCGCTGGGCATCGAGCTGCGCCACGCGCTGCCCGGCGTCGGCGAGGGATTGCAGGACCATTACGCGCCGCGCTCGGTCGCGCGCGTCAAGAACATCAAGACCATCAACGAGCGCCGGCGCGGCCTCAGCCTGGTCGGGGAAGCGATC
This sequence comes from uncultured Solirubrobacterales bacterium, assembly GCA_963697635.1. Taxonomy (GTDB): domain Bacteria; phylum Pseudomonadota; class Alphaproteobacteria; order Acetobacterales; family Acetobacteraceae; genus CAJCJG01. The sequence goes on from CAVOOS010000033.1 coordinate 163,742, forward strand.
AAATGGGCCGCCGACGCGGCGCGGCCTGCTGTCGCTGTCGCCGACCATGGTGTACTGCTTCTGGCACTCCGGCGAGACCACCGAGAGTTCCGACCTGCAGCTGACCTTCACGCCGGCGAGCTACAAGGAGGGCGTGCAGGGCAGCTCGAGGACCAGCCGGGCATGACGGTGGCCTCCTGGCAGCAGCGGCCGGAAAGCCGCGGCTATGTCCGCGCCCGCTCCGCCGATCCGTTCGAGCCGCCGATCATCCAGACCAATTATCTGGTCGAGGAGCTCGACCGCCGCACCGTGGTCGCCGGCATGAAGCTGGCGCGGCGGCTGCTCGCCTCCGCGCCGCTGGCGCCCTATTACGACTACGAGGATTTTCCCGGACCCGGCGTGCAGACCGACGACGAATTCCTCGCCGCGGCGACGCGGCGCGGCACCACGACGTTTCATCCGGGCTGCACCTGCCGGATGGGTCCGGCCGACAGCGGCTGGGCCGTGGTCGACGACCAGCTGCGCGTGCACGGCCTGCAGGATCTGCGCGTGATCGACGCCTCGATCATGCCGCGGATGATCTCGGCCAACCTCAACGCCTCGACCATGATGATCGCCGACAAGGCCTCCGACCTGATCCGCGGCAGGAGCGCGCCGGAAGCGGCGGTGCTGCCGGCCGCAGGGGGCTGACCATCCTGAGGCGCGAAAACTCTCGTCGGAGCATGCATGGTGAATTTGAGTTAGGTCGGCGCTCACATCGTGCTGCGGACGCAGACGCGCCGCCGTTCCGGCGTGGTGCGCTGCAGAGCGAGGGCCATCGCTTGCAGCGAAATGGTGATGGGTCCGGCGCTGCCAAGGGGTCGCGCGAATGCGCGCCGGATGACGACTCCGCGGCGTGAAGGACGCTGCACCGCGTCCGGGACACGCGTGCTCCGCCATCGCGGCAGTTGTCGATCGCCGCTGCACGCTGACATAAATACATCACGCTCTCGCTGATTCTCGATCCAGACCGTCATGCCCGGCTCAAGGCCGGCCGGCTCTCCCTGCGGGTCAAGGCGCAGGCGCAAGGTATTGCGGTCATGATCGCCAATCACCCGCTCGGCCTGCCAGGGGGCAAAAACGCCAAGCGGGCGCAGTTCGGTGACGACGGCCGTGGCCGCGGCATCGGCGCCGTTCCGCATCACCTTCGCGGCCTGTCCGACCGTCAGACCGTTGAGATGATCTTCTCGCGCGTTGAACGAAAGCCATTGCTTGCCCGCCGCCTCGACCATCAGGATCGGTTGACGAGGCATCGTTCAGACCACCCGGTGGACGTGCGGGAACCCGCACCCCGCTTCAATGGTTGAAGGTGCAGCCCCCCGGAAAAACACCTGGATGTCCCGCAATTCCGCGCTTGTTCTCGCCCTGGCGCTTGGCAACCTGATGGTGCCCGCGCAGGCCTTGGCGCAGCTGACCCCGCCGGCGGGCTCGGCCGGCGCCGGCAATTCGCCGATCAGCGGCGTGCCGTTCGGTCCTGCCAATCCCAGCGTGCTTTCGGATCCCAGCGGCATCGGAAACGCCGCACGCATCCCGCCGCTCGGCACCAACGCCCCGCCGCCACCGGTCGCCTACGGATCTGGCAATGCGGTGTCGCCATCGCCGCCTCCACGCCTCGTCGCGCCGCCCTATGCCGGCGCGTCGCAGCGGATCGTCAGCGCGCATGCCGTCGAGCCAGCGGGCAAGGCACCACGCCGCCGGCGAGGCCGCGCCCGGCCCAGCACGTTCACGGGGATCTGCCGGGGGTGTTAGGGCACCTTCCGTGCCTCCCCGGCCACGCCGGGCTACTTTGCATGGGGTTGTTTTCGATATTTTGACGGCGAGACCCCGGATGGCACGAAGCGAACTCCCGGTCACCGGCGATTTGCCCGACGGGCAGCCTGCTCGACCTGGCGTCAATCCAGCTGAGCAAAAATATCGGGATTGCAATTTTCCAAAAATCTGTTTATGCTTTGTTCATTGAATCCCTATTATGGGGGAAGCCGGCAAGCATCCCGGCGCATGTCTGGACCTTCGTTGCGACGGCCCATGGCTGTTTGAAAAGTGAATCCGTCGGCAAAAATCCAGCGCGCGCCAGCTTCGGCCGTCATCGCCCGGCCCCGACCGGGCGACCGTAGCAATCCCCGGCATTCGCGGATCGCGTGGCGCGGGCTTACCCGTACACGAACGCCGGATCGTCGAGGTCGATGGCCGGGAACTCGTCCTTCTCGGCCCAGTAGTCCTGGGTGTGCTGCCATTCCGGCTTGTCGCCGCGCTTCGGCAGCAGGTGCATGCCGCGCATCATGTAGCCGGGATTGAAGTTCTCCGGGTCGATCCAGGGCAGCAGCGGCATGTCGCTGTCCTCGCGGCCGCAGCGCCGGGGTCGACCTCGCTGGCGCCGATTTCGTTTCATGTGGTTGAGCAGGCGGCAGACGAAATCGGCGACCAGGTCGGCCCGCAGCGTCCAGCTGGCGCGGAAATAGCCGAACACCCAGACCATGTTGGGCACGCCGGTGAACATCATGCCGCGATAGGTGACGGTGTCGGCGAAATCCAGCGGCTTGCCGTCGACGTCGAAGGCGATGTCGCCGAGGCGCATTGAGGTTGAAGCCGGTCGCGGTGACGATGATGTCGGCTTCCAGCGTCTTGCCGGACTTCAGCAGGATGCCCGGTCTCGGTGAAGCGCTCGATCTCGTCGGTGACCACCGAGGCCTTGCCGGACTTGATGCCCTGGAACAGGTCGCCGTCGGGGATGAAGGCGATGCGCTGCCGCCACGGCCGGTAGCTCGGCGTGAAGTGGGTGGCGATGTCGTAGTCGGGTCCGAGATAGGCCGCGACCGCGGACAGCAGATCCTTCTTCACCGCCTCGGGCTCCTCGAAGGACTTGCGGGTGAAGGCGTCCTGGTCGTGCAGGATCTTGCGGCGCACGATCTCGTGGATCCAGCTCTCGTCGACCTGCAGCGCGCGCAGGGTCGTCGGCGAGCTCGATGGCGTTGCGGCCGGTGCGGAAATAGGTCGGCGAGCGCTGCAGCATGGTGACATGGGCGCAATCCTCGGCGATCGCCGGGATCAGCGTCGCCGCGGTGGCGCCGGAACCGATCACGACGACCTTCTTGCCCGCGTAGTCGAGGTCGTCGGGCCAGGTCTGCGGGTGGACGATCCGGCCCTTGAAGGTCTCCATCCCGGCCCATTGCGGCGTATAGCCCTCCGCGTGCCGGTAATAGCCCTGGCACATCCAGAGGAAATTCGGCGGTGAAACGCACCGCCTCGCCGGTGTCGGTCCGCGCCGCCTCGATGCGTCCAGAGCTTCCGTCGCTCGACCAATGCGCCGAGCAGGATCTGGTGCCGATAGCGGATGTGGGGGCCGAGGTCGTTCTCCTCGATCACCTCGCCCATATAGGTGCAGGATCTCCGCGGCGCGTGGCGATCGGCGCGCCGGTCCAGGGCTTGAAGCGGTAGCCGAAGGTGTAGAGGTCGCTGTCGGAGCGGATGCCGGGATAGCGGTGGGTGCAGCCAGGTGCCGCCGAAGCTCGTCCTGGGCTTCCAGCACGACGAAGCTGGTGCCCGGGCATTGCCTGGTCAGGTGATAGGCGGCGCCGACGCCGGAGATGCCGGCGCCGACGATCAGCACGTCGAAATGCGCCGCGGCGCCGGACGCCGCCGTCTCGATCTGCTGTTGAACGTTCATCGGTCCCGATCTTTTTTCATCCACGGCGTACCGCTCGAAAACGGCGCCCGGCCGCTCCGCCCGGCGGCGCGGCTACACTTCCCGCCGACTCAAAAACGCCAGCCGCTCGAACAGATGCACGTCCTGCTCGTTCTTCAACAGCGCGCCATGCAGCGGCGGGATCAGCTTGCGCGGGTCGCGCTCCCGCAGCATTTCCGGCGTGATGTCCTCGTTGAGCAGCAGCTTGAGCCAGTCCAGCAGTTCCGAGGTCGACGGCTTCTTCTTCAGGCCCGGGCACTTCGCGCACCTCGAAGAAGATCCGCAAGGCTTCCTCGACCATGCGCTTCTTGATGCCGGGAAAATGCACGTCGACGATCTGGTTCATGGTGTCGATGTCGGGAAACTTGATGTAGTGGAAGAAGCAGCGGCGCAGGAAGGCGTCCGGCAATTCCTTCTCGTTGTTGGAGGTGATCATCACGATCGGGCGCAGCTTGGCCTTGATGTTCTCGCCGGTCTCGTAGACGAAGAACTCCATGCGATCGAGTTCGAGCAGAAGATCGTTGGGAAATTCGATGTCGGCCTTGTCGATTTCGTCGATCAGCAGCACCGGGCGCTTCTCGTGGGTGAAGGCGTCCCACAGCTTGCCGCGCCTGATGTAGTTGCGAAATGTCGGAAACCCTGGCGTCGCCGAGCTGGCTGTCGCGCAGCCGCGACACCGCGTCGTATTCGTAGAGGCCCTGCTGCGCCTTGGTGGTGCGACTTGATGTGCCAGGTCAGAAGCGGCGCGCCGAGCGCCTTGGCGACTTCCTCGGCCAGCACGGTCTTGCCGGTGCCGGGCTCGCCCTTGATCAGCAGCGGGCGCTCCAGCACGATCGAGGCGTTGACGGCGATCTTGAGATCATCGGTGGCGACGTAGTCCTTGGTGCCGGTAAATTTCATCGAGCATGTGCCTTGTGTTCTATTCTTGAGCGCAGGAGCGCGCCTCGGCGGGAAGCGGAACGACCGCTGGATCGGCGGTCGTCGCGGGAATGAATTCGTCAGCGCGCCTGATCAGCGACAGGATGACGAGAACGATGATGGCGCCGATGGTGGCGTCGACGATCGCGCGAAGCCTGCCGCCAAGCTGACGCCCAGTTGCGGCAGCAGCCAGCGGCGACCAGGCGCCGATGATGCCGACGACGATGTTCCGATCAGCCCGAAACCGGCGCCGCGCACGATCAGGCCGCGAGCCAGCCGGCGATCGCGCCGATCACGAGTGCAGCAATAATACCCATCGATCATGCCCCGTTTAGATGTCGAGGCCTCAATTCTAGTTGAAAAACCCGGCAGGTCTAGGCCTCTCGCCGCGCAGAGGCCCTTGACGTCCACGGTGCCGGCGGGCAATCTGTCAGTCCATGTTCCTGCAGTTCTTCACATCGCTTGCGCGACGCCCAGGTCCCGGTGAGCCTGCGCGAATATCTGACGCTGATGGAGGCGCTCAACGCCGACCTCGCCGAGCAGACGGTGGAGAATTTCTACTATCTGTCGCGCGCCGCGCTGGTCAAGGACGAGCGCAATCTCGACAAGTTCGACCGCGTGTTCGGCACCGTGTTCAAGGGGCTGGAAAGCCTGCTCGACGCCATGGAGAAGGCGGACATTCCCGCCGAATGGCTGAAGAAGCTCGCCGAAAAATACCTCACCGAGGAAGAGAAGAAGCAGATCGAGGCGATGGGCTGGGACAAGCTCATGGAGACGCTGCGCCAGCGCCTGAAGGAGCAGAAGGGCCGGCATCAGGGCGGCAACAAGTGGATCGGCACCGCCGGCACCTCGCCGTTCGGCGCCGAGGGCTACAATCCGGAAGGCATCCGGATCGGCCAGGAGAAGAACCGCAATTTCCGCGCGGTCAAGGTCTGGGACCGCCGCGAGTTCAAGGATCTCGACGGCAACGTCGAACTCGGCATCCGCAACATCAAGATCGCGCTGCGGCGGCTGCGCAAATTCGCCCGCACCGGCGCGCCGGACGAACTCGATCTCGACACCACCATCAAGGAGACCGCCAATCACGGCTATCTCGACGTGCATATGCGCCCCGAGCGGCGCAACGCGGTCAAGGTGCTGGTGTTCTTCGATATCGGCGGCTCGATGGATTCGCACATCGAACAGGTCGAGGAACTGTTCTCGGCGGCCAAGACCGAATTCAAGCACATGGAATATTTCTACTTCCACAACTGCCTCTATGAGGGCGTGTGGAAGCAGAACCGCCGCCGCTTTACCGACCGCACCCCGACCTGGGACGTGCTGCATAAATATCCGCACGACTACAAGGTGGTGTTCGTCGGCGACGCCTCGATGTCGCCCTACGAGATCATGGTGCCCGGCGGCTCGGTCGAGCATGTCAATGAGGAGGCGGGCTCGGTCTGGCTCGAGCGCATCACCCGCACCTATCCGCATGCGGTGTGGCTCAATCCGGTGGCGCAGCGGCACTGGGACTATTCGGAATCCACCACCATCATCCGCCGGCTGTTTTCGGAGCGCATGTTCCCGATCACGATCGAAGGTCTCGACGGCGCGATGAAGGAACTGGTGCGGTAACGGTGAATCGTCGTCATTCCGGGCGGTCCGCGCAGCGGAACGATCCGGAATCGGATCAGCAAAATGCGCTCGCGATTCCGGGCTCGACGCTGACGCAGCCCCGGAATGAGCGAGGAAACAACAATGCCCCAGACCATCCATCGCGGCATCAAGGCCCTGATCGACGAGGCCAATGCGCAGATCGAGACGTTGAGCGCCGCCGAGGCCATCAAGGCCGCGCAAGGCGACGACGTCGTGATCGTCGATATCCGCGATCCCCGCGAGATCGAGCGCGAGGGGCGGATTCCCGGCGCGTTCTCCTGCACCCGCGGCATGCTGGAATTCTGGATCGATCCGGCCAGCCCCTATGCCAAGCCGATTTTCCAGAGCGACAAGAAATTCATCTTTCATTGCGCCGGCGGCATGCGCTCGGCGCTGGCGGCGAAAACCGCGCAGGACATGGGACTGAAGCCGGTCGCGCATATCGGCGGCGGGTTCGCCGCCTGGCGCGACGCCGGCGGCCCGGTCGAGAAGGTCGAGCCGAAGAGCCGAGCCAAGAGGTCTAGGGCGCTGCGTTCCATCGTCCGAGGATGGCGTCAAGCCCGGCCATGACGATGAAGGGATCCGGAGAATTGCACATGACATCATCCACCGACGATCCGCTGGTCTCGACCGACTGGCTCGCCGCCCGTCTCGACGATCCCAAGGTCAAGGTCATCGACGCGTCCTTCAAGATGCCCGGCGTGCTGCCGCTGCCGTCGGACGACTATCTCGCCGCGCATATTCCGGGCGCGGTGTTCTTCGACGTCGACACCATCGCCGATCCCGAACGATCCGCGGCCGCACATGTTTCCGGAGCGCCGAGCAGTTCGCGCGCGAGGTCGCCGCGCTCGGCATTTCCTCTGGCGATACCGTGGTGGCCTATGATTCCGGCGGCTGGGTCGCAGCGCCCCGGGCGTGGTGGATGTTCCTGTCGTTCGGCCATCGCGAGGTGAAGGTGCTGGACGGCGGCTTGAAGAAATGGCTGCGCGAAGGACGTCCGACGCATTCCGGCAAGGTCATCGCCGAAGCCCGGAAAATTCCAGGCCAAGCTCGATCCAGGCTTCATCCGCAGCCAGCAGCAACTGGTCGGCAATCTGGCAACCCATGCGCGAGCAAGTGGTCGATGCGCGGCCGCGGCCGCGTTTCGAGGGCACCGTCGCCGAGCCGTGGCCGGGCCGCCGCTCCGGTCACATCCCCGGCAGCCGCAACGTGCCCTACGCCGAATTGTTCGATGCCCAGACCGGTGCGATGAAGCCGCTGGAGGATCTGCGGCAGGCGTTCGAGGGGGCCGGCGTCGACATGGCCAAGCCGATCGTGACGAGCTGCGGCTCCGGCGTCTCCGCGCTGGTGCTGACGCTGGCGCTTTATCGGCTCGGCGTGCGCGGCACCGCGCTTTATGACGGCTCGTGGGCCGAATGGGGATTGCCCGACGGACCGCCGGTCGCAACCGGTCCGGCTTGAGTCGGCGGCGAAGCTCAGCGGCTGCGAACGGGCGGTCGACCGGCTGGGCGAACGGGTCGGCCGGCTGCTGCGGGGCCTTGCTGCACGCGTGCGCGCCGCAATGCAATCCGGCGATGCCTGGTCGCGTGCCGCTGGGCTTCTGACGCGCTTCTTGACGATGCTCTGTCGGGCTTGGCGCCGGCGGCTTCGCCGGCGGCGTGCTCGATGGTGACGGGCGGGCCGCCCAGCGTCGCGATTTTGGTCGAGGCGATGTCGGTGTCCGCTGCAGCCGGCGGACGCTGCGCTTGTTCGGGTGCGGCAGCGGGGCAGCGCGCGTCTCGCCGGCTGCAGGGCTGGCGCTCTTCGCGGCCGGCGGCGACGGGCCTCGGTTGCCTCGTCGGGGGTCGCGATCTTGGCTGTCGCCGGCGGCGAGCGGGCATTCGGCTGGCGCGGCCAGTCGGCTTCGGCTGGTCCGGCGGAGACTTCCGCGACCGCGATCTTCGGGCTTGGCCGGTTTCGGCGGCGATGGATTCCGCCGGCGGCAGCGCGGCGGTCCGATTGGCTCCGCGGGCTCGGCGGCTGATCGAAGCCGGCTCCGCGCGTTGCGGTTCGCGGCTCGCCGCCGATCGTGGCCCGTGGCTCAGCCGCGTTTTCCCGGCGCGGTGGCTCGACGCGCAGCATCGCCAGCACCGGCGCTGCGGCTTCGGTTTGCTGCGCAAACTGGTTTCGGGCGCCGCGTGCCACGACGGGGTGCTGGCAAATTCCTCGTGGGCCGCGCGCAGCAGCGCCGCGGCGCCCAGTCCGAAGACCAGTATCGACATCGACAACACGATCGCGGCGAACAGAAAACGAAAGCCGGGGAGCATGGACGCCGAGTTCCGCCTTCGCGAGGATATCGCGGGATATCTGCAAAGGCCCTTGAGCCGTCGGGAACGCGGTGATGACAGAACTGGCCGCGTTCGCGACGCGGCCGGCACCGCCGGCGCGCAGCGAATCAGGCTGATTCAAGGATACCGCAACGGCCTGCCGGCGTTTGTTAAAAATCGGCGGCGCGAATGGCCGCTGCCACACGTCGAAAGCGCGTTTCCCGGCCGGTGAGGCTTGGTTGCAACGGCGCCGGCGGAACATCACAAAATGCCGGAATCTGGCGCGAATTGGCCGGATTTGTCTTGAATGCGCCGCTATCTTCAGTCATCTGCCGTTAACGATCCGGTGTCGGCTTGGGGACTATACAAGAGCGATGATGATCAAACGCATTCTGACGATTTGTGCTGCCGCTGGCTGCCTGGCGGCGGCGGCAGGAGCTCGCTCGCGCTGGCGCAGCAGGGCTATCCGCCGCCCCCGGGCGCGGTCTATTCGACCGCGCCGCCCCGGCTGCCTATCCGCCGGCGGCTATCCGGCGGATTATCGCCGCGGGCCGCGCCCGCCGGATTTCGACGCGCTGGACGACGACGAGGGGCCGAATGGAAGTTCGACCGCGCTGCCGCCGCCCGGCCCGGTGCTTTCGCCTGATGATCCGCGCTATGGCCGCCCGATGGGCGCTCCGCCGGTCTATTCCGACCGCGGCGTGCCGACCGGCCCGGTGCTTTCGCCGGATGACCCGCGTTATGGCCGTCCCGCCGGACCGCCGCCGGTGATCTATTCCGACCGTCCCGGCGGGGACGCCGCAACAGACCTATTCGGACCGCGGCAACGGCGACAATCGCGGTCCCGGATCCGGCTTCATCTATCCCGACGAAGACAATCGCGCCTTGCGTCCGCCCGAGGGTGTCGGGGCTCCGACCGGAGCCACCGGTGCGATGCAGCCGCCGCAGGGGCCCGATGGCAGGCCGATGGTGCTGTCGGCGCTGCCGCCGGATGAACAGCCCGAAGTCGGGCCGGCGCAACTGGCGCCGAATCTGCGCCGGCAGGAAGTCGCCTTCCCGACCAAGGAGCCGGCGGGGACGCTGATCGTCGATACCCCGAACACCTATCTCTATTACGTGCTGGGCGGCGGGCGCGCGATCCGCTACGGCGTCCGCGTCGGCCGCGACGGCTTCACCTGGACCGGGGTGCAGAAGATCTCGCGCAAGGCCGAGTGGCCGGATTGGCATCCGCCGCCGGAGATGATCGATCGTCAGCCCTATCTGCCGCGCTTCATGGCCGGCGGCCCCGGCAATCCGCTCGGCGCCCGCGCGATGTATCTCGGCAACACCGTCTACCGCATCCACGGCACCAACCAGCCGTCGACGATCGGCAAGTTCGTCTCGTCGGGATGCATCGGCATGCTGAACGAGGACGTCTCCGACCTGTTCGATCGCGTCAAGGTCGGCACCCGCGTGGTCGTGCTTCCCGGCGGCTCGCCGCCGACCACGCCACCGCCTCGGCGCTGCCGGTTCCCGGACCGAATGCCGGGCCGCCGCCAGGCGTTCCCGGTGCCGCGCCGACCGTGGTGCCGCCGTTGCCCGCGCCGGTGACGGTGCGCTGAACGTCGCAAGCAGGTTTTGGCGGACGGCAGGCGGGCTGCCTTGCGCGTGACGGATCGGTGATTCAGGGCGGATCCCGGATTGGGCTATGCCAAGGTTCGCAGCGGCTCGCCCTTGAACCAGGCGTCGATGCCCTCGACCATCTGGCCGTAATGGGCGCGAAAGCCTTCCTCGGTGACGTAGCCGAGATGCGGCGTCAGCACGAGGTTGTCGAGCTTGCGGAACGGATGGTCGACCGGCAGCGGCTCGACCGAGAACACGTCGATCGCCGCGCCGGCGATCCGGCGCTGCTGCAGGGTGTCCAGCAGCGCGGCTTCGTCGACGATCGGCCCGCGCGCGGTGTTGACGAGGTAGGCGGTCGGCTTCATGCGCGCCAGATCCGCGCGCCCCACCAGTCCGCGCGAACGCTGGCTCAGCACCATATGGACGGTGACGATGTCGGCGGTGGCGAACAATTCCTCCTTGGTGGCGTAGCCGACGCCGACTTCCTTGCATCGCTCCGGCGTCAGGTTCGGGCTCCACGCGATCACGTTCATGCCGAACGCCTTCGCCAGCCCCGCGACCTTGGCGCCGAGCTTGCCGAGGCCGACGACGCCGAGCGTCCGGCCCTCGATCTCGATGCCGATGAATTTCTGCAAGGGTTCGCCGGCATGCATGCGCGCGTTCTCGCGGCCGATATTGCGGGTCAGTTCCAGGATCAGGCCCATGGTCAGCGCCGCGGTCGGATCGCGGCCCCACTGCGTCCCGCACACCACCACCCGCTGGTCCTTGGCGGCTTCCAGATCGATCGCGGCGTTGCGCATGCCCGAGGTGATCAGCAGCTTCAGCTTGGGCAACGCCGCAAACAGCGTCGCGCGGAAACGGCGTGCGTTCGCGCATCGCGCAGATGATCTCGAAATCCTGCCAGCGCGCCGGCGGCGGCTTCGGCGGAACGCGAACGGCTGGTCGAACACGGTGATATCGACGCGGTCGCCGACTTTCGACCAGTCCGCCATCTGCAACGTCAGGTTCATATAGTCGTCGAGAATGGCACAGCGCAGCCGCGTCATGGCGAAGGTCCGTTATGGCGACGGGGACGGCCCGGGGACGGGCCGTCCGGGAGCGCCATGGTCGCGCGCAACGGTCAGGCGCGCAAGCGCCAGGCGTCGCAAAAAGCGCGTACGGTTAGCGGGTTGCTGGCGACCGCAGCGCCCTGGCGGCGCGAATTTCGGCGACCATCAGATTGGACCGCGGGAGAAAGGGCCTGCTGCTTGGCGCGGCAGGCCGGGCCCGGGCCGCGCATATAATGCAGCTCCGGGCGGTAGGGGTCGAAAGCCCGGTTGAAGAACTGGCGCCAGAAGGCGCGGATTTCGGCGAGCAGGCTGGACTGGCCGGGGCGGCTGCCTGCCGCGGGGACAAGGGATGCTGAGGTGATGGTTGCCATGACGCGGCCCTTTTTTTCGCTCGCGGCTTCTGCCGCGTGAGAGGCGCCTGTTACCGCGGCGCGTTCGACAGCTTTGGCCTGATTTATTAAAACAAGGTTTCAATTGTCGTGATCTGGCGCACAGATGGTGTCGGCCCCGTAATGATCCGTGGTGAACGGATCGAAAACACCGCGGTGCGGTTGCCCTTTGGCGGCCGCGCCGCTACATCAGCGGCAGCAAATTTTCCATAAATCCTCTCGGTTTCAAGGGATCTCGATGGCCCGCCAATTCGTCTATTTCATGCAGGGTCTGTCCAAGACCTATCCCGGCAACCGCAAGGTGCTCGATAACGTCCATCTGTCGTTTTATCCCGACGCCAAGATCGGCATGCTCGGCGTCAACGGCTCCGGCAAATCGACGCTGCTGCGGATCATGGCCGGCCTCGACAAGGAATATAACGGCGAGGCCTGGGTCGCCGAGGGCGCGCGGGTCGGCTATCTCGAACAGGAGCCGCAGCTCGACGCCGGCCAAGACGGTGCGCGAGAACGTCATGCTAGGCGTCGCCAAGCAGAAGGCGATGCTCGACCGCTACAACGAGATGGCGACGAACTATTCCGACGAGACCGCCGACGAGATGACCAAGCTGCAGGACGAGATCGAGGCCGCCGGCCTGTGGGATCTCGACAGCAAGGTCGACCAGGCGATGGACGCGCTGCGCTGCCCGCCCGACGATGCCGACGTCACCAAACTCTCCGGCGGCGAGCGCCGCCGCGTCGCGCTGTGCAAGCTGCTGCTCGACCAGCCCGACCTGCTGCTGCTGGACGAGCCGACCAACCATCTCGACGCCGAATCGGTGTCGTGGCTGGAAGGCCACCTGCGCAACTACCCCGGCGCCATCCTGATCGTCACCCATGACCGCTATTTCCTCGACAATGTCACCGGCTGGATTCTGGAGCTCGACCGCGGCAAGGGCATTCCCTACGAGGGCAATTACACCGCCTGGCTGTCGCAGAAGCAGAAGCGCCTCGAGCAGGAAGGCCGCGAGGAAGCCGCGCACCAGCGCACCCTGGAGCGCGAGAAGGAATGGATCGCGGCCTCGCCGAAGGCGCGCCAGGCCAAGTCCAAGGCGCGCTATCAGCGCTACGAGGACCTGTTGAAGCAGGCCAGCGAGAAGCAGACCCAGACCGCGCAGATCATGATCCCGGTGGCCGAGCGGCTCGGCCAGAACGTGGTCGATTTCGAGGGGCTGACCAAGGGCTTTGGCGATCGGCTGCTGATCGACAATCTGAACTTCAAGCTGCCGCCCGGCGGCATCGTCGGCGTGATCGGCCCCAACGGCGCCGGCAAGACCACGCTGTTCCGCATGATCACCGGGCAGGAAAAGCCGGACAAGGGCACCATCACGGTCGGCGAGACCGTGCATCTCGGCTATGTCGACCAGTCGCGCGACAGCCTCGACGGCAAGAAGAGCGTGTGGGAGGAGATTTCCGGCGGCAACGAACTGATCCTGCTCGGCAAGCGCGAGGTCAATTCGCGCGGCTATTGTTCGTCGTTCAACTTCAAGGGCGCCGACCAGCAGAAGAAGGTCGGCGCGCTGTCGGGCGGCGAGCGCAACCGCGTGCATCTGGCCAAGATGCTGAAATCCGGCGCCAACGTGCTGCTGCTCGACGAGCCGACCAACGATCTCGACGTCGATACGCTGCGCGCGCTGGAAGAGGCGCTGGAGGATTTTGCCGGCTGCGCCATGATCATCAGCCATGACCGCTGGTTCCTCGACCGCATCGCCACCCATATCCTGGCGTTCGAGGGCGACAGCCATGTCGAATGGTTCGAAGGCAATTTCCAGGACTACGAGAAGGACAAGATGCGCCGGCTGGGGCAGGATTCCATCATTCCGCACCGCATGAAATACAAGAAACTGACGCGTTAAAACGGGAGCCCGACATGGCGGACTGGAGCGCCGAGCAGTATCTCAAATTCGAGGACGAGCGGACCCGGCCGGCGCGCGACCTGTTGGCGCAGATCCCGCTCGCCGAGCCGCGCAAGGTCGTCGATATCGGATGCGGACCGGGAAATTCGACCGAGCTTCTGGTCGGGCGCTGGCCGCAGGCCGCGGTGATCGGCATCGATACATCGGCCGACATGCTGCGGCAGGCCCGCCAACGCTTGCCGGGACACAGTTTCATCGAGGCCAACATCGCGCACTGGGCGCCGCCGGCGGATACCGACGTGCTGTTTGCCAATGCGATCTTTCAGTGGGTGCCCGGCCATCTCAGGCAGTTGCAGCGGCTGCTCGGCGCGCTGCCGCCCGGCGGCGTGCTCGCGGTCCAGATGCCCGACAATCTCGACGAGCCGGTTCATGTCCTGATGCGCGAGGTCGCGCAGCTGGAGCCGTGGCGCAAGGCACTCGCGGAAAATGCGCGGGCGCGCGACGTTCTTCCCAGGCCGGGGGTTTATTACGACGCGCTCCGCCCGCTCTGCGCCCGGCTGGAAATCTGGCACAGCATCTACAACCACGTGCTCGACGACGCCGCAGCCGTCGTGGAATGGGTCAAGGGCACCGGGCTGCGGCCGTTCGTCGACCCGCTGGAGCCGCCCGAACGCAAGCAATATCTCGCCGAATATACCGCGCGGGTCGCAGCCAGCTATCTGCCGCAGGCGGACGGCAAGGTGCTGCTGCGGTTTCCCCGGCTCTTCATCGTGGCGGTGAGGTAGACGCATTGGCGATCCTGACCGGCAACGATCGAGGTCTAACTGCCCGAGCGGACCGCGGCGGCCGTCGAGGCGTTGATCGGCAGTTGCGTGCGGCTGGGAGCGGTGATCTGTCTGTTTCTCCTCGGCGCTTCCCCCGTCCGCGCCGCCGACGCCGGCTTCACCCAATTCATCGCCTCGCTTTGGCCGGAGGCGCAGGCAGCCGGCGTATCGCGCGCGACGTTCGATGCCGAGACCCGCGGTCTCGAGCCGGACTACAAATTGCCCGATCTGATATTGCCGGGACGGCCGGCCACCGGCGCGCCGTCGCAGGCCGAGTTCGTGCAGGTGCCGGCCGACTATTTGAAAGAGGACCATATCGCCGCCCTGGCTGCGGAAGGCCAGCGGCTGATGGCGAAGTACCCCGCGGCGTTGACCGCGATCGAAACACGCTTCGGCGTGCCCGCCACCGTCGTGCTGGCGATCTGGGGCCGCGAGACCGATTACGGCCGCTATACGCTGCCCTATGACGGGCTGCGGGTGCTGGCGACGCAGGCCTATGTCGGCCGGCGCAAGGACAAGTATCGCAACGAATTCATTCTGGCGTTGAAGATGCTCGGCGACGGCGAGGTGGCGCGCAAGGATTTGCGCTCGTCCTGGGCCGGCGCCACCGGCCTGACGCAATTCCTGCCGTCGGAATTCTATCAGCATGCCGTCGATTTCGACGGCGACGGCCGTCGCGACATCTGGCATTCGGTGCCGGATGCGCTCGCCTCCGCCGCCCGGCAATTGGTCAACAAGGGATGGCAGCCCGGCGTGCGCTGGGCCTATGAGGTGCAGGCGCCCGCCGGTGTCGATTGCACGCTGGGAGTGCCGGAAGTGACAAAGCCGATCGGCGAGTGGCTGCGCCAGGGCTTCGTGCCGGTGCGCGGACAGAAACTCAATGCTACCGAGCAGTCCGAGCCGGCGTCATTGCTGCAGCCCGAGGGCATTTACGGTCCGGCGTTCCTGACCACCAAGAATTATTTCGTGATCAAGGAATATAATTTTTCCGATCTGTATGTGCTGTTCGTCGGCCACCTCAGCGACCGCATGCTGAGCCCGCAGCCATTTGCGACGCCGTGGTCGGCCTCCTCGCAGCTGCGCAGCGCCGATGTCGAGGCCATGCAGCGTCAGCTCACGCGGCTTGGTCTGTATGCCGACAAGCTCGACGGCAAGGCGGGCATGCAGACGCGCGCGGCGCTCGGGGCGTACCAGAAATCGGCGGGGCTCAAGGTCGACTGCTGGCCGAGCGAGACGGTGCTGCATTCGCTCGCCGCGGCGCGCTGATGAAGCGATTCCAAATACCGATCGAATGGGAAGTGATCGATCCGTTTGTCATTCCGGACCCGCCGGAATGGTGGCGGCGGCCGGCCAGACCGCCTTCAGGCCGCTACTGGTGTCCGAGCAGTTCGACATCGTCGGCGCCAAGCAGCTCTCGGGATACGACACCGGCACCCTGGTCGGCGATTTCGGCTGGGTGATACGCGCCGAGCTGCAGCGGCCGTTTGCGGCGCCGATCGGCCCGCTGCCGCTGGTGGTGACCCCCTATCTGTTCGGCGCCACCGGCGAGCGCCTCCTGATCGAGCCGACCGTTCTCGAAATCCGCGACCCCCATGCCTCCAATCTCGGTGGCGGCATCCGGTTCAATGTCAGCGAGACCGACGCGATTCCGACCAGCTTCTATGGCTTCGTCGAAGGCTCGCGCCAGCAGAGCGACGACCCCACCCAGGACGGCTGGCGGTTGTTTACCGGCGTGACCTGGCGGTATTGAGCCGGGGGCCGGCGACCTCATCCAGCGTGCGGCAAGTTGGCGACGACCGGGCTTGCGACGTCGTCCGACAGCTGAATCTGCTCCCGTATCGCCGCCAGCATCGTCTCGCGCAACCATTCGTGGCCCTGATCGCTCGTGCTCTTCTGGTGCCACAGCATGTGGATGGCGTGCTCCGGCACCTTGACCGGCATGTCGTGGATCTCGATGTCGAAATTGCGGGCGAGCGACTGCGCGACCCAGCGCGGCAGGGTACCCAGCAGATCGGTTCGCTCCACGATCGGGGCGACCGACCATACCTTGTTGATCATGTAGACCGCGCGGCGCGTCAGGCCGTGGGCGGCGATGTCCTGGTCGACATTGGTTACCGCGCGCAGCGCCGGCACCAGCGTCACATGCCCGAGCTTGCGGTAGGTCGCGGCGTCCAGCGTCTTGCCAATGCCGGGGTGGCCGCGGCGCGCGATCACGACTGCGTCGGCTATCATGATCGGCACCGCGACGATGTCGGGAGCATTGACCGGATAGGCGTAGCAGGCGAGGTCGATGGTGCCGGCGCGCAGGGCTTCGGCGAAATCGGGCGTGGCGCGGACGCACTCGATCGAGATTCCCGGTCCTTCGATCGCGATCTGCCGCAGCACCGCCGGCAGCATCACCGGCTCGAGCGGATCGAACATCAGGATACGGAACAGCCGCTTGTAGGATGTGAGGTCGATCGTGCGGCCGTTCTTGAATTGCCCCTCGATCAGCCTGAGTGCCTCGCGTACCGGCCCGATCAGCCGGTGCGCCTTGACGGTGGGATCGACGCCGCGCCGGGTACGCACGAACAGCGGATCATCCATCAGCTCGCGCAGCCGAGTTAGCGCATTGGAGACGGCGGGCTGGCTCATGCCGAGCTGCTTGCCGGCGCCGCTGATGCTGCCTCCCGAATAGATCGCCTCGAACACAACCAGAAGATTGAGATCGATGTTGCCCAGTTCCATCGGTGCACCGGTTCGGTTTGGCGGATTTTCGTCGGCGCCTGGGAGCATCAGATCGACGCCCCGGGCATTGCCGGGATGCCCGGCGTGCCGGGCATCGGCCGCGGCAGAGTGTCTTCGGGAAATCCGACGCCCCGATCCCGGATCGCGGCCAGCATCGCGTTGCGCAGCCAGCGCAGGCCCGGGTCGGCCTCATTCTTGGAGTGCCAGATCATGTAGATATACTGCTCGGAGATCCTGACCGGAAGCGCGTGCACCGCGACGTCGAAATTCCCGGAGATCTGGGCGGCGAACCAGCGCGGCAATAGCCCGATCAGGTCGGTGCGCTCGACCAGCGGCGCAATCGACCACAGCTTGTTGACCATGCAGACGATCCGCCGCGGCACCTGATGCGCCACCATGTCCTTCTCGATATGCATCATCGCGCGCAGCTCCGGGACCAGCGCCACGTGCCCGAGCTTGGCATAGGTCGCCAGATCTAGGCTGTCGCCGATCTCGGGATGGCCGCGCCGCGCGATCACCACCGCGTCGACGCCGCAGATCGGCATGGTGACGATGTCGGGAGCATTGAACGGGTACGAAAAGCATGCGAGGTCGATGGTGCCGTCGCGCAGTTGCTCGGCGAAATTCGGCGAGGTCAGCACACACGATTCGATCGAAACGCCCGGCGCGGAATCGGCGATCATGCCCAGCACCGGCGGCATCACGATCGGCTCGATGGCGTCGACCAGCAGCAGGCGAAACCGCCGCTGGTAGGTGGCGGGATCGATGTCGTGGGTGTTCAACTGCCCCTTGATGATGCCCAGCGCTTCGCGCACCGGACCGATCATTTGGCGCGCCTTGACGGTGGCCTCGACGCCGCGCCGCTGCGCCACGAACAGCGGGTCGTCCATCAGTACCCGCAGCCGCGCCAGCGCGTTCGACACCGCGGGCTGGCTCATGCCGAGCTGTTTTGCCGCATGGCTGATGTTGGCGGCGGAGTAGATCGCCTCGAACACGACCAGCAGGTTGAGATCCAGTTTCTTGAGGTTCATCCGAGGCCTAACCTGTCACCTATCCGTCATACGCGAAAGTCAGGTTCCAGATATTGATCGGGTTGATGGCAATTGTTCAAACAAAAAAATTTCTGACATTTAAATCAACACCTTAGGCAGTTAACAAAACCTAAACGGGCGCGTGCCGTCCGAGTGTTGTTGTGGGCTCCTCATGCATGCCGGATCAGACGTCACGGGCGGGTCGACCCCGCCGGTTTCCCGACCGCGGTATCTCACCCGTTCGGTGCCGGCATTCGTGCGCTGCGAGCCGCTTGCTCAAAGATCGCAAAAATCGCGGGGCGCAAGGCCGTCAACTCCGCGTTGGCCTTTCTGCGCGTCGAAGGTTTCGCCGTCGCCACCATCGCCATGGTGGTGGTCGACACCGCGCTGATGTCGATGGCGACCGCCGGTTCGGCCTTGCCGAGCGGTGGCGCTGCATTGAACGGAAGATGCGCAACCTGGGGTTGGATCGGTCGTGTCCGCTGCACGATCCTTCGAGACGCGGCCAGGGGTGCTCAAGCCCAACGGGAAGCCGCTGCGCCGGGATGAGGACTCAAAACAAAACCCGGCCGAAACATCGGCCGGGTTTCGCCGTGCGGCGCGAATTGCGCGCCGGTTCGATCAGATCAGTTGCAGACCTCGACGCGGCGGAAGCGCCAGCCGTAGCCATCCCAGAACCGCTCGCGAACGAAACGACAGCCCGGAGGCGGAGGGGCCTCTTCCACATACACCGGGGCCGGACGGCTGGCGGCCACAGCGCCGCCGACGATCGCGCCGCCGATGAGTCCGCCGGCCACGGCTGCGCCGAGGTAGCGCTGCGCGCTGGCGGGCGTCGTGGCGAGCGAACCAGCGATCGTTGCGACCGCGACAAGGGCAGCAAAGGTCTTGTTCATGTCTTGGGCTCTCCTGCAGATTGGCGCCAATCTCCGGCGCCGGGTTTAAGGTGACTCACGCCGTATCGAACTGGATTCCAGACAGGCCGTATCGCTAAAAAAAGCGCACAACCGTCAATCCAAAGTTAACGTCGAGCCAGTGGGCCGAAAAAACGGTTTTTTCGCGCCCATGTCAAATGACGTTCCCGAAAACGCAATTCGGGAACCGTAACTTTGGAGCAAAGATGAACGAGATCAGCCGCACACCCGCACGCTGCGGATCCGCCAGCCATAACCGTCCCAGAAACGTTGGCGCTGCCAGACGCAGCCGCCAGGTCCAGCCGCGACATAGGCCGGTCCGCCATAATAGCCGTGGCGGGGTGCGTAGTAGCCCGGTCCATAGCCATAGGGTCCATAGGGACTGGCGGCGATCGCGCCGCCAACGATGGCGCCGCCGATCAGTCCGCCGGCCACGGCCGCGCCGAGCCCGCGTTGCGCATGGGCCGGCGCGGGCGCTGCCACGGCCGAGACGGCCAGGGTGGCGACGGCAGCAAGTGCCATCAGGGTTTTCTTCATGGCTTCACCTTTCTGAATGAGCAAGGACAGCGGATCAAGCAGTCTGTCAGCACGAAAGTTCCATATTCCGGTTGAATGATCAATGAACGGAGCCGCCACATTTCGGCGACGAATCTTGACCGTTTCTTGGCGGGCCCGGGCGGCTTTTTTGCGGCGCAAAATCGGGGTTCGGCCATTCTGGAGCCTGCGCGCGAAATGAGCCCCGGCGGCCCTCGCAATTGCGGTCGGCGGCACGGCCCGATCTGCTCCGGGCGATGAGGCGGTTGCAGATCCGACCTCTGCTGCCGCGGCGGCAGCCGGTCTTGGCGATGGCGGCGGCGCGGACAACGGCAGCATGGCCGGCGAGGGCGAAAGCCATCTGCACGCTCTCGGCAGCGGCCATTTGCGCCAGATCAGGCCGCGTCCGACGGTTCGGCGATGGCGGTAAGTGACGGCGGTGGCGGACCGGTCGTAAATCGATATTTAGACTCATTCCAGTCTTCGACCTCGCGCAGTTTGGAATCACTTGAAAAGACGGTTTTTCCTTTTGCATCCCGCGGCGGTCTTAAATATCGATGGGCATCGCATCACCGATGGGCTCCGCCGTTTTCATGATTGTCTGTTCCTGCAACGTCCTCAGCGACCACGATGTCCGCAATGCCGTCAGCGCCGCGGAAGACCTGCCGCGTAACGCCAAGCAGATCTATGGCTGCCTCGGCTGCAGCGCCGAATGCGGCCGTTGCGCGCGCACCATCAAGACCATCATCGACGAGGCGCTGGGCGCCTGCGCCAAGGCCTGCTGTTCCGGATGCCCGCACAGCCAGGCCGCGGCCGATCCCGCCGACCGCGTCGCATCAACGGGATTCTCGCTCGAAGCCGCCGCCTGAAAGTCCGAGTATTGTCATCGACTTCCGCGCGTGCCGGGCCGTTCGGCGGCAGCAGGTTGCTCTTGCCGTCAATCTGATTTAGAAGCGTTCTAAATATTAACGAGGCCGTGCTTCGGCCTCGAGCAGCCGGAGCGCATCATGCAGGGCGACCCAAAAGTCATCGAATATCTCAACAAGGGCCTGCGCAGCGAACTCACCGCCATCAACCAGTATTGGCTGCATTTCCGGCTGCTCAACAATTGGGGCCTGCTGGAAATGGCCAAGCAGTGGCGCAAGGAATCGATCGAGGAGATGAACCACGCCGACCGCTTCACCGACCGCATCCTGTTCCTCGACGGCTTTCCCAACATGCAGGTGCTCGATCCCTTGCGGATCGGCCAGAACGTCAAGGAAATCATCGAATGCGATCTTGCCGCCGAGGTCGGTGCGCGCGCGCTCTACCAGGAAGCGGCGACCTATTGCCACGGCGTCAAGGACTACGTCTCGCGCGACCTGTTCGAAAGCCTGATGAAGGACGAGGAGCACCACATCGATTTCCTCGAAACCCAGCTCGATCTGATCGGGCGGATCGGGCTCGAGCTCTACACCCAGAAGCATGTCGGCGGGCTCGAGAGCGAGCAGCTTAGGGCTACGCGACATCGATTACGGACGATGAGCGGCATACGTCTACCCAAGCTGCGTCTTGTAGCGCGCCTCGACCTCGGCCTGGCTTTCCGGCTCGCCGAGTTTGGTCTGGTCGTGGATCACCTGGCTGATGCTCGGAAACACCGCGCGCTCGACCCGGCATCTCCTGTGACCACAGTTTGCGAGCGCATCAGCGCCTTGCCGCAGTGGAAATAGGCCTCGTGCACGGCGATGCTCAGCACCGCGCGCGGCAGCTTGCCGAATTCCTCCATCGAGGCCAGCAGCTCCGGCTCCGCCGACAAGCGCCGCTTGCCGCCGACGCGCAGCGTCTCGTCGATACCGGGCACGAAGAAGATCAGCTGCACGAAGCCCGCTGCCTTCGACGATGTTCCTGAAACTGTCGATCCGGTTGTTGCCGGAGCGATCCGGCATCAGCAGCTGGTTCGGTCCGGCGACATGGACAAAGCCGGGATTGCCGCCGCGCGGCGAGGCATCGACGCTGCCGTCGGAACCCGATGTCGCGAGCACGCAGAACGGCGACATCGCGATGAAATTTCTGCGCGTGGGCGTCGATCTCCGGACGCGCCTTGGCGATCACGCGCGGCGAGGGTTTTGGGTAGATCGCCGCAAGGTCGCTGGCGGCAAGATCGGTCAAGGGCTGTCTCCGGAAAGGATGATGACATGACGGCTCCGAAGGATATCATCGCGGCATGTCGGCGGCGGCCACCTCTTATCTCCGGCATCCGGCGCCGCCATGGCCAGTCGATCACTTCGGCGCATAGAGCGCCCACCAGACCAGCACCGGCTGAAACGCCAGCCGCGGTCCGTGATAGAGCCAGCTGTTGGTGATGTGGGGCAGATCGACGCCATCGATCGCGTGCTTGAAATTGGCCGGCCAGACGCAGATCGCATAGGCCGCCAGCGCGATGCCGGCCCAGCCAGCGCAGCGGTTTCGTCACCAGCGCCACTGCGCCGGCCAGTTCGCAGCAGCCGGTGATGAAGATGACCTGCGGCGCGAACGGCACCCATGACGGCGTGATCGCCAGCAGCTGGTCCGGCGCCCAGAGATGCGCAATACCCGCCGCGACATAGAACGCGGCCAGAATCCAGCGCATGACGGCGCGGGCGGTGCGCAACGCGCGCAGGCTCGAGGTTCGAAGACATTCGCGGACCTAACATCTGCCGGGCGGCGGCGCCAGAGCCAGCGTGACGCCGAACTCAAACCGCGTCTGCCGGCACGAAGCAGCTGATGATGATGCCGCCGCGGTGATGCACATACCACACCACGGCTTCGCCGACCGGATTGCCGCGGTCGCGGATCACGGCGTGCGCGGGCACCGCCATCCATTGGCCTTCGATCGGAACCCAATAGGCGCCCTCGCGAAAATCATATTCGGTGCGATGGCCATCGGCGATGTCGCAGCAGGGCACGCCGTTCGGCGCCATCACGCCCTTGAACCAGGCGCGGATGTCGGCGGGGACGTTCTCGTATTGCCCGTTGTCGAAGGCGAGAGCCGCGCCGGCCAGCGCGGACAGGCACGCCAGCAGGGCGATCTGCGCGAACCTTCGCATGCGATCCTCCACAGCGTTGCTTTCGCATCATCGTGGCGTGCCGCTGTCGCAAGCGCGCCCGCGAATCGCAGGATTGAACGCGATCAGGCGGAGACTGTCATGCGAGCAGCTCAAAAAATAAGCGATGCGCGGCGCAGCAAATTGATGCGGTGCAAGATCAGCGGCGGCTTCACATCGTGCGCTGCGGCGCGGTCTGCAGCAATTCCTGCAGTTGCTGCTTGTAGAAAGCCGCATTGCCGGTGGTGAGATGGCCGCGGGTCTCGGCGCTGGCGGGGATCAGGTAGAGCCGGCCGTTGCTGATGCGTTTCAGCGCGGCCTCGGTGACGCCGGTCTCCGGCGGATTGCGCTCGTCATCGGCGGCATTGATCGCCAGCACCGTGGCTTCGATCCGCTCCAGCGCGCCGGAAGGATCGTAATCATGCGAGGCTTCCCATTGATAGATGAAGTCGTTGGCATCGGCGGTCACCGGCGTCGCCAGCCGCTCGTCGACCAGTCTTGTCGGCCTTGGCCGCGGTCGGCGCCAGCGCCTGATAGCCGAGCGTGCCGCCGCCGACTGGCGATCCTGATAGGCATTGATGGCATATTTCATCATCCGCGGCTGGGTGGTGTAATCGCCGCCCTGATACTCCGGATCGTTGCGGATGGTCTCCAGCATCATCCGCCGCAGCATCCAGTTGCGCGCGGCCATCTCGGTCGGCTGCGACGCCATCGGCACCAGCACATCCATGGTCTGCGGATATTTCACGCCCCAGATCCAGGCGTGCATGCCGCCCATCGAATTGCCGATCACCAGCCCGCAGATGCTTGACGCCGAGCCCTTCGGTGACCAGGCGGTACTGGGCATCGACCATGTCGTCGTAATCATACTTCGGGAAACGCCGGTCTTCATGCCGTCGGAAGGCTTTGACGATTGGCCGTGGCCGAGGCCGTCGGGAATGATGATGTAGTATTTCGCGGCATCGAGCGGCTGGCCGGGGCCGAACAATTCGCCGGCGAAAGCCGGCGTCAGCATGCTGGCCGCCGAGCCGCCCGATGCCGTGCAGCACCAGCACCGGCTGGCCGGTCGGCTCGCCGAGGGTGGTATAATGCAGCCGCAGCTCCGGCATGGTCTCGCCGCCGTGGAATTTGAAATCCTTCGCGACCCAGTCGCCCTGTTTCGGCGCGGGATAATCCGCCGCCAGCGCGATCGTCGATGTCATCGCCAGAATCACCGCCAACGCCGCGGCTGATAGATTCATGATGCTCTCCCATGCGCCGCCGACCCAGACCTGCCACGTGGGGCCGGCAGTGCGGCCGTCAGGACAATTTCGCAGGCAGCGGCTACGGCTGATCCTCGATGTCGGTCTCGGGGCGATCGCTGCCCGAGGCGGTCTCGGTGTGCCATTTGCCGTCGGCGGTCTCGTATTCGATCGCTTCGGTGCGCCCCGGCACGCGCTGCTCGGCGGCGGCGCGCTTGGCGGCGGTCAGTGCCGCGGCATGGGTCGGGAAGGCTTCCGAAAACACGCCGTCGACGGTGTAGGCCCAGCCGCCGTCATGCTGGACGATCTTGTAGGTGACATGGGACATCGGGAACTCGCTTTTTTGGCGCGGCTTGCGGCGATGGGACTGAATGCGCCGTCCATCCTATGATAAAATAGGGGGCGATGCAGGTGTTGCGTGCGCGCCGGGTCGTCCTCGGTTTAGGACGGGAACCCGGCTCGTGCGCCGTCCTGGCGAGGGAGTAAGACAAATGTGCCGCAACATCAAGACGCTGTTCAATTTCGAACCGCCCGCCACCGAGGAGGAAATCCACGCCTCCGCGCTGCAGTTCGTGCGCAAGCTTTCGGGCTTCGGCCGGCCATCGCAGGCCAATGCAGGCCGCGTTCGACCGCGCGGTCGCGGAAGTCTCGGCGTCGGCGCGCCGGCTTTTGGAGTCGCTGCATACCCATGCGCCGGCGCGCGACCGCGGGATCGAGGCCGACAAGGCCAAGGAGCGCTCGCGGCTGCGGTTCGGTTGAAGTTTTTTAGCCAGGCTACGCCGGGTCCCATCGCACCGGCAGATTGAGCAGTCCGCGAAACGCCCAGCCGCCGATCCGCACCGGGTCGGCGGTGTCGAGCCGCAGGCCCTTCAGCCTGGCAAAGATGCCGGGCAGCGCCACGTCCGCCACCATCGCGCGCGAGGCAAAGGCGCCGGCGCAATAATGCGGGCCGGCGCCAAAGGCGATGCTCTTGGCGGTATCGCGGCGAATGTCGAACACGTCAGGGTCGGCGAAGCAGGCTTCGTCGCGGTTGGCGGAGCCGAACATGAAGAACACGCGGTCTTCCGGTTCGAAATCGACTCCGCCGAATGACCATGATCTGGCCACCCGGCGCGGCGACATCCCGATCGGCGCGATCCAGCGCGCATATTCCTCGAACACGTCGAGCCATCTGGCCTTGCCCTCGCGCACCAGCGCCAGCTGGCCGGGATGCGTCAGCAGCGCCCAGACCGTGCCCGATATGGCGTCGCGCGGTTCGTTCTGGCCGCCCGAGATCGCCAGCTTGATGTTGGCGCGCACGCTTTGCAGCGGCTGGCCGGCGGTGAGCAGCACGCTCAGGATCGAATGGTTCGGGTGCTTCGTCAGCACCGGAATCATGTCGTCGATCGCGGCATCGATACCGGCGGTGGCGGCATGGCAGCGCGCCTCGACCTGTTTGTCGCCGCCGTAATTGGCGATGCCGTCGATCATCGCCTGCGACCAGGCATCCATGTCCTCAAAGCGCATGTTGGTGAGTCCGGTGATGTCCTTCAGGCACTCGGCTGACAGCGGCAGCGCGAAGGCCTTGCAGAGGTCGGCGCGGCCGAGCGGCGCGAGCGCCTCGAGGATGCGGTCGGCATGGGACTGGAACTGCCGGCTCCAGGTGTCGCGCACGGTGCGCGGCGACACCGACGGAAACATCGCCGCCCGCTCCGACATGTGCGCGTCGCCGTCCTTGCGCATCATGTTGTGGCCCATCAGCGTGTTCATCAGTCCGGCCGGCTGATGCGAGGAGAACACGTCGGTGCGCTTCTCCTGGCTGAAGATGTCGTCACGGCGGGTGAACACCGTGCTGCCGAGCTGCGGCACGAAGGCGATCGGCGCCTCGCGGCGCATCCTTGCGAGGTCCGGATAGGGATCGGCCCAGAATGCCGGCACGTCGATGGCAAAATGCGGGGCGTTGGACATGGAGTTCTGCGGTTCCATGGGGCGTCCGCCCCGGCCTACATTCTGCCGCCGGTGAGACGGCTTGCTTGTTGGCGTAAACTGGTGAAGCCGAGCAGCCGTGTCAAATCGTTTGCAGCGCCCATCGGCGCGACGGCGCCGCCGGTTGGCAGGCCCCGGCGCCCGATCGCTACCGCCGAGGCCGCTCAGATCGCCCGGTAGCCGCCGTCCGCCATCACGATCGATCCCGTAACGTAGGCCGACAGGTCAGACGCCAGGAACAGCGCCGGGCCGACAATGTCCTCGGGCCTGCCGGGCCGCCCGAGCGGCGTATGGTCGATGAACATCTTCACCGCTTCCGGATTGCTGGCGCGGGTACCCGCGTTCAGCGGTGTCTCGATGAAGCCCGGACCGATGGCATTGACGCGGACGCCGTCCTTGCCGAGCTCGGCGGCGAGCGCCCGGGTGAAGCCGAGCACGCCGTGCTTGGAGGCGGTATAGGCTGGCGAACTCGGCTGGCGGACATGAACGAAGGACTGGATCGAGCCAATGTTGATGATGCGCCCCCTGCCGGCGCGCAGGGGTTCGAGAAATGCGTGCGTCACATTGAAGACGCCGGTGAGGTTGGTCGCGATGATGTCGTCCCAGTCGGCGATCACCGCTCCGGCCGCGCCCAGCATGCCGTTGCGGCGGGCGATGCCGGCATTGTTGACCAGGATCGAAGCCGCGCCCGACTTGTTCGGCGACGTGCTTTGCGATTGCGACACAGTCCTCGCGCCTGGTGACATCGAGCGCGAAGCTCTCGGCCTTTCCGCCGGCCCTTCGAATTTCCTGCGCCGCGGCGGCGGCTGCTTTGGCATCGGCATCGAGCAGTGCGACCTGCGCGCCCTCGCGGGCAAAGCCTGATGCAATGGCGCGGCCGATCCCCGACGCGGCGCCGGTGACGACGGCGATATGGTCTTGCAGGAGCGGCATCGGGGTTTCCTCTCTGGTCGATCATGGTTTCGGGCGTCGATACAAACTAATTCAAAATGACGGTTGCCGAAATCGAAAGCTTTACCGCTGCGTTGTAGCCATGGTCCCATGGACAGGCAGCTGGCGGAATGGAAACGCGGGATCGAGCAGATCTGGTCGGCGGCGACGCCCGACTACCAGGCCGCCGCGCGCCTTGCGGACGATATCGTCCGGTTCAGCGATCAGACGGTGCTGCGGCGGGCGGCGACGCAGACACTTCCGATCCTGCGCAGCGCCGCGGCCGAGGACGCCGACCGCATCACCCGGGACGCCGCGCGTCGCCGCCTCGGCATCATGCACGAAGTGCTGCAGACGCTCACCACGCCGCAATTCGGCAGGCGCGGGACCGCCGCAAAGGCGCTGACGCCGGAGGAGAGTTGCCGCCAGCTGCTGCAATTGCCCTTCGACGCCCGCCTGTCGCGCGCCGAAATCCACCGCGCCTGGAAGCGCGCCGCCAAGACCGCGCACCCGGACGCCGGCGGCAGCGCGCGGGAATTTCTGGAACTGTCCGCCGCGCGCGATGCGCTGCTGAAGGAGATGAAGCCTTGGCGGGGCTAGCGCAAGTCTGGCTGGGACCACCCGCCGGGCGGCGTGCTATTTTCGCAGCAGGCAGTCCGAACCGGGCGCGGCTTCGCTTGATTGCCTCCCGCTCCGCGACGTTCGCAAACCCCGGTCCGGCGTTGTCGAAGTTCGAATTATCCTGGTCCGTAGCGGCCGCTGACAGCAATCGTCATTGCGGGCCTCCGCCAAAATTCGGCCATCCCCAACCGAGGACGCATCCCCGATGTGCAATCGTCCATCGGGGATGCAACGCGAACGGCTTCAGAACGCGCAGGTTCGGGTGCGCAACAGGCCTTCCTTGGCGGCCAGCGCCTCGACGAAGCTCGGCATCGGCGCCGACACGTTCCTGTAATCCGACGGGAACGGGGTAGTCGGAATGCTGTCGTCCCAGACTTGGCAGAAGCCGGTGCCGTCCCAGCGGATCAGGTGGTAGGCGGCCCGCGCCGGGCTAGTCGCGGCAAGCGCGGCAAGGCCGAGCCCGGCCGCGGCACACAGAATGGAAATGCGTCGCATGGTGCAATGTCTCCGGTTGAGAAATGTTGGGCCGTCTCCGCGGGGGTCGCCTGCGGAAGCGGAGGCCGGCGGCTTCAACGCCCCGGCCACGTTTGAGTAGGCACGACGCGCCATCAGGTTCAAAACCGGCCGACGAAAGCTCAGCGTCCGAGCGAGGCCACGCCTTCGATTTCGATCAGCATGGCGGGGTCGGGCAGTGCCTGCACCACGCAGGTGGTGCGTGCGGGAAAAGGCGGCGGCCCGAAGGCCTGCGCATACAGTGCATTCATCGCCGCGACGTCGGCGGCGCGCGTCAACAGCACGTTGACCTTCACCAGGTCGCGAAAGGTCGCGCCGGCCTCTTCGAGCACGCGCTTGATGTTGCGCACGACAAGGCCGAACTGGGCCTCGAAGCCGGCGGGCAGGGCGCCGTGGTCGTCGAAGCCGGGAATGCCCGAGATGAACAGCAGGTCGCCGACGCGCGCGGCGAACGACAGCGGCGGCGCCCTGAGCCCGGGCGGCGGCGCGAAGTGCTGGATGGGTGGCATGGTCACCTCGGTGGCTGGAAGGAGCAGGAACTATAACAATAATTTTCCTTCTGGGCCTTAGCCACACAGTGTAGCCTGCGGCATCGCGACATCAAGCGGTGCGCTTGCCATCGCAAATATCGCCGTGTCCCGGATGCGGTGCAGCGCTCTTTTCGCGCTGCTCCGCTGGTTCGGACCCATACTTTCATTGCGCGAAACCACGGCTCTGGATCGGCAGTACGCGAAAGCGCTATTCGAGGCGATGTTCGAGAAATGACCGGCAACGGGCCAGGGCGGCCGCGTTTTCGTGCGCCCGTGGCTGATCGGTGCCAGGATTGCTACAGTCGCCAAGCCGCGATTCGATGTTCGTCCCAGCGCCTGCTCACAAAAACCCAAGGGAGATTCTGCCCATGAAGATGTCATCCGCCCTTCGTGTCGCGCTGCTGGCGCTGACGGCTGTTGCCGGCAGCCTGCTGTCCTCGGCTTCCCATGCCGACAGCGGCACGGTGTCGCTGACCATCTACAAGGCGGGATGGATCATCGGCGGCTCCGGCGGCGGCGGCGTGCTGACGTTTCACGGGCGCAGCTATCCGCTGTCGGCCGGCGGCCTCGACTACGGCCTGGTGTTCGGCGGATCGAAGACGGTGCTGCACGGCCGGGTCAGCCACATCGGCCAGCCGTCGGACGTCGCCGGCGTCTATGCCGCGGCCGGCGCCGGGCTCGCGGTCGGCGGCGGCGCCCGCGCCATCGTGCTGACCAACCAGAAGGGTGCCGTGCTGGAACTGTCCGGCCAGCAGGTCGGCCTGATGGCCAATGTGGATCTCAGCGGGCTGGCGATCACGCTGAAGTAGCAGGATAGCGTGGGCTAGCCAACGGGTCGCGCGAATACGCGTCCGATGGGAAACTCCGCGAGCCCACCACGCCGGCGGATACGGGAAATAGAATGGGGGGCAAGGCGCGAAGAGCGCCTTTGCCCGCCCGCTTGTCGGTGATCGCGTTGAAACCGAGCGTAACGCGCCGCCAGGAGATGAACAGCGGGTCGCCGACGCGGGAGGAGAGTGGTGCGGATCCGGGCGCACGCCTTGCGGCCATATCAACGGGACCGCCCATGGGCTAGATTGGGCTGATTCGATCTGCCTCACGACATTCAGAGAACGTCCCATGAAATCGTCATTCGTCGCCCGCGCCGTCCTGCTTGCACTGGCGCTGCTCGCTGGATCGTCCGCCGCCCGGGCCGACGAGGGGGCCGTGACGCTCATCATCTTCAAGGCGGGCTGGTTCTTCGGCGGCTCCGCCGGCACCGGCGTGCTCAGCTTTCATGGCCAGACCTACGGGCTCTCGGCCGGCGGATTGGACTATGGCCTCGTCTTCGGCGGCTCCCAGACCACGTTGCAGGGGCGGATCCGAAACATCCACCGGGCCCAGGACATCGTCGGCGTCTATGCCGCGGCGGGCGCCGGCGTCGCGTTCGGCGCCGGCGTGCGCGGCATCGTGCTGACCAACCCGAACGGCGCGATCCTGGAATTGAGCGGCAAGCAGCTCGGACTGATGGCGAACTTCGACCTCAGCGGGCTGGCGATCACCTTGAAGCAATAACTCGCCGCCGGCGTTTCGATCGGCCGGCAAATTCAGCGGTTTGCAGGATGGGTGGTGCGGCCTCGTCCGGACAGCCTCAACCGATGCAGGCGCAAGCGAAACCCGTCGGGACGACCGCGGCATGCGATGGTTTCGCGACGGCCTCAACCCATTCAGAAGCCTCACCGAGAGGCTTGCAGCGACTCAAGGTAGGCTGTGATCCCAGCATACACGGGCATGAATTCGGAAAAGAAGGAAAACAATTCATCCCACCGCTTCAGGTCGGTATATCCATGGGCGTATTCGTTCCGCTTCGACGCAGCAGTGTCGATCAGGTTCGATAACTCCTGGTCGGAATATTTCTCGAAATACCGCTTATCGAGGAACATGCGCTTATAGATTTTCAGTGAATCGCCCAGCGTAAAAGACGCCTTGTTTGACTGGACGACTCCTTCGGTTTTCTTCAGGTTGTCCAGCACGCCCTGCCAGTTCGAGTCGTATTCCTTTATCAGCATCGGCACCAGTTTCTCACGCAAGGCTTTTTCAAATGGCGGGAAGAACGTGCCCAGGACCTGGTTCAGTTGCTCGATGGAATCGGCGGCTTTTGCCTTGATCAATGCCAAAAGCAGGCCGCCGTTCTCGCTACCCAGCTCGTCGCGGATACCGGCATACATGCCTTCAAGCTTGCGTTGTTCGCTCAGGCCGAGCTGCCAGGAGCCCGGGCAAAGCTCGCGGAACTCCTTGTAGGCGACAAAGGCGCGGGCCTTCTGGAAATCGATCGTGGTCGATTGATTTGGATGCTGGCTTGCCACCAGCATGGTTTCCGTCACCGCATTTATGTTGGTGACTTCCGGTGCGATTTTCTGGATGAATGCCACGGTGTCGTAGAAATTGTCCACCTGGCCCTTGAGCACTACCCTCGCCGAAGATCCCGAAGTGATGAACAGCGACCGGTTATTGATGTTTTTCGCCTCGGTCAAAAGCTGACGCAGGCGTCTGATGGCGGCCGGCTCCAGATTGTACATGCTCCTGATGAGAGTATAGAACTGAATCCTTTGCGGATGGTATCTGTTGGAGTCTTCCAGCAACAACCCTCGTGATTTTATCTTGTCGAACGACTTGCTCGTGCTCGCTCTTTCCTGAACGTCTCGCAGATCGTTCAAGGAGATTTCCTGGACGAACCGCGTGACTTGTTCGTAGGGCTTGTAGGATTGATCTTCCGAGAAGTGCGCGATGTCGTCTACGATCAGGTATTCCGGTTGTTTTTCGGGGTGAACATCGATGTTTGCTCCGAGCTTTTTTCGCAGCAACTCGATGCTCTCCTGGCTGGCCCAGACCCGGACCAGGGCATCCCAGGTCGATAGCAGGCCGAACACGATGTAATCGGAGATCCCTGATCGTCTGATGTCGTCCAGGATGCTTTCCTTGATGATGATGCTGTCCTTGGAAAACCTGACGAAGATCAGGTACAGCCTGTTTCCGCAATATTCGTGGACCGCGCGGTGCCAATGGTATTTTGGCGTCGTGGCGTTGGAGCTTGGATGCCTCGGAATATTCTCCGGCCTTGAATTTTCGCTTTCGGGAAACGGACTCCTTCCGACCGGCGGTTTCGGGAATTTGGGAGCATTGTGCAGCTCTCTCAGCAATTCTTCGTAGGAAGCTTCATTGAATTCCCCGGATCTGAAATCGCAATAAATTCTGGCCCCCAGGAAATGCGGCAGGCTTTCACCCTCGCCGCCGCGCAGCACCGGAATGAACTTGACCGTCTTGAGATCGCGGGCGACCTGCGCCGTTATGATCATTCGCTCGTAGCCAACCCCGTCTTTCAGGGTGTTGGCCTTGAGAACATATTGCTCGGTACAAATAACCAGAACGCGATCGCAGCTGGACAGGCTTCGTTCCATGAATTCGGTGACGTCCGCGCCGAGTTCCGAGGTCCCACTGGTCCAGAACGACGTCGACGCCGTTCAATCTCAAGCGCTCGGCCAATCGACGAACCCACGCCGTGTGTTCGTCAGAGTCGCGTGAATATGAAATGAAAACCCTAGGCAACCCCACCATGCACTTCCCAAATCATCCCAACCAAAAGAGTTTCCTCGGCCGGCGCAATGTTGCTTTTTGACAGTTGAGTTGATGGCCAGCCCTGAGATTAAGACTAAGACGTTATCATGTCTCTCACAAGTTGCATATTTGGCGCGTTGCCAGCGACGCCGGCCGCAGGAAAAGATAAATTTGTCAGTTATTTAAGCGAGCAAGATGGCGACCGGCGCCAGCTCGGCGACCGCAGGCGCACGCTCGCTTATCTTTGGAAATCGCGACCTTCGACCCGCTGTTCCCAAAAGCCCCGCGTTCCGCTCGATCCAGCCGTCGATCTCGTCCAGCGAACCGGGATTGATCGACAGAATGTGGCCGCGCCCTTTCCCGTGCCGCGCGACCATGCCGCTCGCTTCCAGCACGCGGATGTGTTTACGACACCGCATTCAAGTCAAACGTTTCGGCGAGCTCGTCGCTAGCTGCGATCACCGGACTAACGGAACAAATCCGTTCGTTCGAGCTTGATGAAGGTGGTCGAGTGCCGGAGGATTCGATGAATCTCGCAAAGTTGCTCTTGGCGGCCGCCGTGCTGGCGCCAATCCCTTCCGTGAGCCTGGCCCAGCAATCGGTCAATGGAACCGTGACCACGATCGACCGGCCCAGCGAGACCATCGTGATCGAACGGACTCAAGACGGCACCGTCGGCGCGGGCGGCGGCGGAGCCACCGAACAGCAATTCAAGGCCCCCGAAGGAGTGCTGGATACCGTTCACCCCGGCGACGAGGTCACCTTCTCCGCCCAGCAGATCGACGGCAACAAGACGATCACGAAGATCGAGCCAAGGTGATTTGCGGGACGGGTCGAGCGACCGCGTCCGGCCGTCCATGCGGCGGCAAAGTCAGAAAAAGGCCGGGGCTTTCACCCGGCCTTTTGCATTTCCGGTGGAGGCCCGGGCCTTCGCCCGGACATGGCGCAAAGAGAGCTCAGCCTCACAACACCCGGTTGCTCTCCTTCACCTTCTCCGCATCCAGATACACGCTTGCGCCCATCTCCTTGAACTTGGCGCTCATCTGGCCATGCCGTCCTCGATCACGCCCGAGATCGACGGCCACGCCGCTGCCTGCGACCGCGCGCTTTCGGGATCGTTCAGCGTGGCGGCATAGTCGCGCACGTCCTGGGTGATCTTCATCGAGCAGAATTTCGGGCCGCACATCGAGCAGAAATGCGCCACCTTGTGCGCTTCCTTCGGCAGCGTCTCGTCGTGGTAGCTGCGCGCGGTGTCGGGATCGAGCCCGAGGTTGAACTGGTCCTCCCAGCGGAAGTCGAAGCGCGCGCGCGACAGCGCGTCGTCGCGCAGCTGCGCCGCCGGATGGCCCTTGGCGAGATCGGCGGCATGCGCGGCGATCTTGTAGGTGATGACGCCGGTCTTGACGTCGTCGCGGTTGGGCAGGCCGAGATGCTCCTTCGGCGTCACGTAGCACAGCATGGCGCAGCCGAACCAGCCGATCATGGCGGCGCCGATGCCGGAGGTGATGTGGTCGTAGCCCGGCGCGATGTCGGTGGTCAGCGGCCCCAGGGTGTAGAACGGCGCCTCGCCGCATTCCTTGAGCTGCTTGTCCATGTTGATCTTGATCTTGTGCATCGGCACATGGCCGGGGCCTTCGATCATCACCTGGCAGCCCTTCTTCCAGGCGATCTTGGTCAGTTCGCCGAGCGTCTCCAGTTCGGCGAACTGGGCGCGGTCGTTGGCGTCGGCGATCGAGCCCGGCCGCAGGCCGTCGCCGAGCGAGAACGACACGTCGTATTTGCGCATCAGGTCGCAGATCTCGTCGAAATGGGTGTAGAGGAAGCTTTCCTTGTGATGCGCCAGGCACCACTTGGCCATGATCGAGCCGCCGCGCGAGACGATGCCGGTGACGCGGTTGGCGGTGAGGTGGATGTAGGGCAGCCGCACCCCGGCGTGGATGGTGAAATAGTCGACGCCCTGTTCGCACTGCTCGATCAGGGTGTCCTTGTAGAGCTCCCAGGTCGAGTTTGACCGGATCGCCGTCGCACTTCTCCAGCGCCTGGTAGATCGGCACGGTGCCGATCGGGATCGGCGCGTTGCGCAGGATCCATTCGCGGGTGGTGTGGATGTTGCGGCCGGTGGAGAGGTCCATCACGGTGTCGGCGCCCCAGCGGATCGCCCACACCATCTTGTCGACCTCTTCCTCCACCGACGAGGTGACGGCGGAGTTGCCGATATTGGCGTTGATCTTGGTCAGGAAGTTGCGGCCGATGATCATCGGCTCGAGTTCGCCGTGGTTGATGTTGCAGGGGATGATGGCGCGGCCGCGCGCGATCTCGCGAGCGCACGAA
This sequence comes from uncultured Solirubrobacterales bacterium, assembly GCA_963697635.1. Taxonomy (GTDB): domain Bacteria; phylum Pseudomonadota; class Alphaproteobacteria; order Acetobacterales; family Acetobacteraceae; genus CAJCJG01. The sequence continues at coordinate 198,047 of CAVOOS010000033.1, forward strand.
TTCCGGGGTGACGAAGGCCGGCACCGCGGCGCCGAAGCTTTCGCCGTCGGCGAGCGCCGCCTCGGCGCGTTCGAGCTGGGCCTTGCGGCCGAGGTTTTCGCGGGTCGGCGACGTAGATCATCTCCTTGGTGATGATGCCGGCGCGGGCGAATTCGAGCTGCGTGATCATGTGCGCCGTCGAGCGCCGCGCAGCGGCCTGTGATGGGCGTTGAAGGATTTCGCGGCATGCGCTGGCGCCGACATTGCCGTTGTCCTCCGGCTTGACGTCGCGGCCCTGGTATTCCTCGACGCCGCCGCGCTCCTTGACCCAGGCGATGCGGGCGCGCGCCAGCCCGGCATTGACGTCGATGGTCACGGCCGGATCGGTGTAGGGGCCGGAGGTGTCGTAGACCGGCAGGTTCGGCTCGCCGGCGCCTTCGCTCAGGATGATCTCGCGCAGCGGCACCCGCACATCGGGCGCCTCGTCGGGGGTGACAAAGATCTTGCGCGACGACGGCAGCGGGCCGGTGGTGACGGCGGGAAGCGTGGTGTCGGGATTGGAGCGGATGTTCATGGCATCCTCCTGTGAATTGTTTGTCATTCCGGACGGTCCGCGGAACGCGGACCGTCCGGAATCTGGAAGTCCTATTGGCGAGCGGATGCCGGGTTCGCATCTTCGATGCGCCCCGGAATGACGCTGGGGTCAAAATATTTCACGCGGCCTCCGCGTTCTGTCCGAGCCAGGCGCGCACCCGCGCGTCCGGGTCGGCGTTCTGGGTGACGTCGCTGACCACGGCGATCGAATCGGCGCCGGCGGCGAAGATCTCGGCGGCCTGTTCGAGCTTGATGCCGCCGATCGCCACCAGCGGAATGTCGCCGATGCGCTTTTTCCATTCGGTGATCTTCGGCAATGCCCTGCGGCGCAAAGCGCATCGATTTCAGCGTGGTCGGAGAAGATCGGGCCGAGCGCGACGTAATCGGGGTCGGCGCGCAGCGCGGTTTCCAGCTCGGCGTCGTCATGGGTGGAGATGCCGAGCGTCAGGCCGGCGTCGCGGATCGCCTTGAGGTCGGCGTCGGCGAGATCTTCCTGGCCGAGATGCAGATGCTTGGCGCCGGCGACGATCGCCGCGCGCCAGTAGTCGTTGACCACGAGCTTCGTCGCGCGTGCCCCGCGGTGACGGCCAGCGCCTCGGTGCACGATCTGCAGCGCCTCGGAATCGTCGAGCTCCTTGGCGCGCAACTGAATGGTGCCGACGCCGAGCGCGGCGAGGCGCGCCACCCAGGCGACGCTGTCGACGACGGGATAGAAGCGATCAGGATACGGCATGCCAGAACGGGGTCCCGATGACTGGAGTGGAAGGGGAGGCGAAATCGCGGGCTTCCATCAGCCCGGCCTCGAAGGCGGTGCGTCCGGCCTCGACGCCGGAGCGAAACGCGCGCGGCCATCGCCACCGGATCGGCGGCCTTGGCGATCGCGGTGTTGAGCAGCACGGCGTCGTAGCCGAGTTCGAGCGCCTGCGGCGGCGTGCGACGGCGCGCCGAGCCCGGCATCGACCACCAGCGTGATGTCGGGCAGGCGGTCGCGCAGCAGTTTCAGCGCGTCGCGGTTGATGATGCCCTTGGCGCTGCCGATCGGCGCCGCCCATGGCATCACCACCCTGCAGCCGGCATCGACCAGCCGCATCGCGACGCCGAGATCCTCGGTGCAATAGGGAAACACCTCAAAGCCGTCCTTGATCAGGATCGATGCGGCCTCGACCAGGCCGACCACGTCGGGCTGCAGCGTGTCGTTGTCGGCGATCACCTCGAGCTTGATCCAGCGAGGTCGCGAACAATTCGCGCGCCAGCTTCGCGGTGGTCACCGCCTCGCGCACGCTGCGGCAGCCGGCGGTGTTCGGCAGCACCGTGACGTCGAGCTCGCGGATCAGCGACCAGAACGCATCGCCGGTCTTGCCGCCGGCGGATTCGCGCCGCAGCGACACCGTGACGATCTCTGCGCCGGAGGCGCGGATCGCCGCCTGCATGATCGCCGGCGACGGATACAGCGCGCTGCCGATCAGCAGGCGGGAGGTGAAGGTCTTGCCGTAGAAGTTCAGCATGGCGTGTCAGCTCCTCGCAGACGCGCCGTCATCCCGCGCGGCAGAGCCGCGGATCGGTCATTCCGGACCGCCGGCGAAGTGGATCGCGGTCTCGCGCGAGCTCTGCGAGTCGTCCGGCGAACGCGGACGAGACCGCTGGTCTCGTGATCAGCGCCGCTGCCCTGCGAACGAGACTCGCGCCGACGGGCCGTCGATGCGCGGACGCCTCTGACTGCGCCGACCTGTCGCGACGCGGCTATGCCCCGCGCGGGACGAGTCAGGAGATGCAGCGAAAGGCGTAGCCATTTGCCCCATCCTCAGCCTCCCTGCCGCGGCGTGATGATCTCGATCTCGTCGCCGTTCTTGAGCGGCGTCTCGGCCCAGCGGCTGCGCGGCAGCACGTCGAAGTTCAGCGCGATCGCAAAATGCGCTGCCCTCATATTCGAGCTCGCTGAGCAGCGCGTCGACCCGCGCCGACGCGATCTCCCGCGGCTCGCCGTTGACGATCACGCGCATTGCATCACCTCATTGTCGATCACGCCGCGCTCGACATAGCCGAGCGTCAGTTCGGCCAGCGCCGGCGCCAGCAGGAAGCCGTGGCGGTAAAGTCCGTTGACCGCGATGCTGCCGGTCGTCGACCGCGATGCGCGGCAGGTTGTCGGGAAAGGCCGGGCGCAGCCCGGAGCCGAATTCGACGATGCGCGCCTCGGCGAAGGCCGGATGCACCGCATAGGCGGCGCTCAGCAGTTCCAGCGCCGAGCGGACGCTGACGCCGTCGTCCTCGGCCTCGATCGAGGTGGCGCCGAGCATGAAGCGGTGGCCGCCGCGCGGAATCACATAGAGCGGCCAGCGCGGATGGATCAGGCGCACCGGGCGCGACAGTTCGACCTCGTCGGTCTCGATCAGGATCATCTCGCCCTTGACGCCGCGCAGCTCGGGCTGGTCGTCGCGCGCGGCGAGGCCGCGGCAATCGATCACGATGCCGTCGAGCCGGCCGGGGTCGGCCTCGCTGTCGAATTTGATGGTGCCGCCGGCGGCGGCGAAGCGCGCGTGCAGTTCGCGGCAGTATCCGCCGCGGCTCGACATGGCCTTCGTCCGCATAGAACAGGCCATCGCGGAAACGGCCCTCGAGCGACGGTTCGAGCGCGGTCAGTGGCGGCGGCGTCGAGCCGCCGGTGGCCCGATGTCAGCCTGGCAAACCGTTCGAAGTCGGCGCGGTCGCGCGCATGCGCGACCACCAGCGAGCCGTTGAACGGGGTGTGCGGAAAATTCCGGCGCCAGAGATCGAGCGCGCGGATGCCGAGCCGGACGATCACGGGCTCCGAGGTCTCGGCCTCGCACCAGGGCGCCAGCATGCCGCCGGCCCAGTAGCTGGTCGATTGCGTCATCGGCGTCGCGCTGCGCTCGTGCAGCGTCACGTCGCGGCCGGCCTGCGCAAACAGCAACGCCTGCCAGGCGCCGGCAATGCCGGCGCCGATGACGTTGACGGGGGAATCCCCCCGGCGATGAGCTTCCGAACTCTGAAACATCCCTGTCCCTTCGCCGGCATGACCCGGATCAGGTTCAAAGGGTCACCGCGGTCTCGCGCCCTGCGAACAGGTTTTGAGCGTGCGGTCTCTCAGCTCCTCATCGGAGCTCCCCTCGGAACGGATGCAATGTAGGCCGATGCGGCGAAGTGTCAACGCGTCTGTCCGGGAACTACACCGACGCTGCCGCATGCCCCGGATGCGGTGCAGCGGGGAGGACCTGCGCGCCCGGGAGACGGCAAGCTTACTGGGCGGGAACCTTCGCTGCGTCGGCCTCGGTGGGGCTCGGCTCGACGGCCTTCGGGGCATTTGCCGGCACCGGCCGGGGATGTGCGGCGCGATCGTGGCGCTGGCGTTTGGCCGCTTCGTAATAGCCGCTGGCATAATAGGCCATGGCGCGGTTGTGGTCGCCATTGGCGGCGCGGTAGGCGCCGGCGAGATATTTCACCGCATAGGTGAGATTGGTGTCGGGATCGCGCAGCCCCGCCGCGTCGCCGGTGTAGCCGAGGCTGCGCGCGGTCGCGAGCTTGATCTGCATCAGCCCGATGGTGCCGCCGCGCCCGACCAGCGCCGGCTGGTAGCGGCTTTCATGCACGATCACGCGATGGATCAGCACTTCCGGCACCGCGTTGGCCTTGGCATGGGCGGCGACCAGCGCATCATATTCGCGGTGCCCTGTTGCGCCATGCCTGGCCGGCTCGGTCTGCGGCGCTTTTTCCGCCAGCGGCGCTTGCTCGGCTGACTGCATCTGCTCGGCCGGCTGCGCCGGTTCGGTGGGCAGCGGCTGGGCCGTCTGGGAATAGGCCGGCGCCAGGGTGGCCAACCAGGCCAGCCAGAGCAGTCGTCTGATCGGAACCGGGCCTCTGGAGCGCGCAACTGGGATCAAGGGATGGGGCATGCGGGCCCTCTTGTCGCAATTGCCGGGCTTTGGTGTGGCGAAATCCCGGCTTTCCTGCGCGTTCGGGCCGATCCCCGGGGATGGGATTTACCAAGCATTATGCCCTGGCGTGCTTCGATCCCGCCGGAAGCCCCAACAGAATCCGGCCGCAGCCATGACCCTGTCCGTCACCCACGGCGCCGAGCGCACCAGCCCGATGCACGGCCTGCTGCCGCTGTGGGTCGGCGTCTTCGTCTATGCGCTGCTGGTGCTGGCCGGCAACCACCTGCTGATCGATCCCGACACGATGTGGCATGTCACCGTCGGCCAGTGGATCCTGGAACATCACGCGGTGCCGCATGCCGACGTCTATTCCTTCACCATGCGGGGCCATCCCTGGATTACGATGTACTGGCTGGCGCAGGTGCTCTACGCCGAGGCCTATGCGCTGTTCGGCTGGAGCGGACCGGTGGTGCTGGCGGCAGCCTTCAGTGCGCTGACCTTTGCCCTGCTGGCCAAATTCCTCGGCCGGCATCTGAACGACAGCACGACCATGGTGTTCGTTGCCGCGGCGCTGGCGCTGACGGCGGGGCATCTGTTGGCGCGGCCGCACGTGCTGGCGATGCCGGTGATGGTGGCGTGGTTCGCCGGATTGATCGCCGCGGCGGACCGGCGCGAGGCGCCGTCGTTCTGGCTGCTGCCGCTGCTCGCGCTGTGGGCCAACCTGCATGGCGGCTTCATCCTTGGTCTGGTGCTGGTGCCGCCGATCGCGCTCGACGCGGTGGTGCAGGCCGATGCGGCGTCGCGCAAGTCGCTGGCGCTGCGCTGGGCGGTATTCACGCTGGCGACATTGGCGGCGGGGTGCTGCACGCCCTATGGCTGGAATTCGATGCTGGCTTCGAAAAGCATCCTGGAGCTCGGCGACGCGCTGCCGCTGGTGATGGAATGGCGGCCGGCGAATTTCGGCAACATCGGCGCGCTGGAGATTTGCCTGCTGCTCGGAATCGGCATGGCGCTGCTGCGCGGCATCAGGCTGCCGCCGACCCGCATCCTGCTGCTGCTGGGGTTGCTGCACATGGCGCTTGCCCAGGAACGTTCCGCTGAAATTCTGGCGCTGCTGGCGCCGCTGGTTCTGGCCGCCCCGCTGGCCGGCCAGATCGGCGGCGCCGAGGCCTCGAATTCCCAGGCCCCGACGGCGCGGCGGGGCGTGCTGTTCGCGATCGTCGCCGCGGCGCTGATGGCGGGGACGTTCGCCTATGCGTCGGTGCATCGCTTCGAGCCGCACAGCCACAGCTCGCCGGCCGCAGCGGTGGCGGCGCTGAAGAAGCTCAATCTCAGCCGCGTCTTCAACGACTATGATTTCGGCGGCTATCTGATCGCCAACGGCGTGGCACCCTTCATCGACGGCCGCACCGAGCTCTATGGCGAGAAATTCTTTGTCGATCACAATGCCGCCAGCGGATTGATGGAGCCGGACAATTTGTTCCGGCTGCTGGACCGGTACGCAATCGAAGCCACGCTGATGCGGACGCAGAGTGCGGCGACCAAGCTGCTCGATCATATGGACGGCTGGCAGAAGGTCTATGCCGACGACATCGCCACCATCCACGTCCGCAAGCCCGGCGCGGTGCACACCGTGGAACCGGTGGTGGATCCCGAGGCGAAGTAATCGCGGGTCTTTTGCTCGCGCGGCCGGCCCGCCGTTCAAAAGACTCATTGCTCCCCACAAATCACCGATGACGGGACGTTGCTGTCCGACAGCAGGCCTGTCCAATTCGCCGACAGCAAAGGGAGATGCGCGATGGCCAGCCAAGACTTCGGCTATTTGCCCCAAGGAAACCCCTGCGGCCAATGCGGCAAGCCGATCGCCGCCCCGGACTGGATCGAGGCCGGTGCGCGCCGCACGGCCTATCTCTGGCACTGCCGGGCCTGCGATTACCGCTTCGAGGCGATCGCCTATTTCGAGGCTTCGCAGCCCGATCGCGAAGCGCTGGCGGCCTGAGCTTCGAAGCGCAAGAGCGGGATGAGTTGAGATTTATTCGCCGCGCCAATAGCCCGCTGCTCCCTCGCCCCGCTTGCGGGGACAGGTGCCTATCGCTGGTGCTGTTTTGAACTTAACGGCATCGCGCTCCAGCTAGCCGCACCTTCTTGTGCCCCGGATGCTGCGCAGCGTTGACGCGCGTTGCCTTGCGGCGTGGTGCGCTGCTGATCCGCACGGCGATCGCATATGGCCGAATCGACCGCGCGTTGATGTCTTCGTGGTCACGCACGAATTCCCCAGCGAGTCGTCCCTGCGACTGCAGGGACCCATCACCCCTGGCCTTAATAGTGAAAAAAGGCCTCTACCATAATGCGAAGAAAAAGGCCTTTGCCACACTGCGAAAACGAGATTCCTTGCCGTATGCGTCCCTGCCTTCGTGCGCAGGGACAACTCGTTGAAACGCCAGACAAAATTGAAACAATCAATCTAGGCCGCCGATTGCCGGATCTGCTGTCGGACGGGCAGACGAATGCGGACGACCAGTCCATGCGGCGGCCGGTCGTTGAGGGTCAGTTCGCCGCCATGCGCCAGCACGATGCTGCGCGCGATCGAAAGGCCGAGTCCGAAGCCTGCGGCCTCGTCCATGTTGCGGGCGTCGTCGCCACGCACAAAGGGTTCCAGCATGACCGCCTTGCGCGCATCGGAAATGCCGGGGCCGTCATCCTCGACCTCGATGGTCACGCTGTCCGGTGAGGCGATCAGCCGAACCGTAGCCTCGGCTCCGAACCTGACCGCGTTATCGACCAGGTTGGTGACGCTGCGATGCAGATCGTCGGGCCGGACCGTGGCCATGGCGTGCTCCGGCCCGTCGTAGGTCACCTTGTGTCCCATATCGGCGAATTGGTCGGTGATCAGCTGCAGCGTGGAGGCGACGTCGACCAGCGTCATGGCCTCGAGCTTGCGGTCGTTGCGCAGAAACGACAGCACCGATTCCAGCATCGACCGCATCTGGTCGAGATCGCGCAGCATCCGGCCGCGATGCACGTCGTCCTCGATGAATTCGGAACGCAGTCGCATGCGGGTGATCGGGGTACGCAGGTCGTGGCTGATGGCGGCCAGCATCCGGGTGCGGTCGTCGATCAAGGCGGTGATCCGCTCCCGCATCCGGTTCAGCGCCTTGGCAAGCGAGCGGATTTCTTCCGGACCGCGTTCGGGCAGCGGCGCCGCGGCGCCGTTGACGCTGAAGCTTTCGGCAGCCCGCGCGAATGACGACAGCGGCGCCGCCAGGGCCCGCGCCGCCCACAGGCCGAGCACGGTGACGCAGCTTACGCCAAACAGCAATGTCACGATCCACGGTCCGGCCCAGAACGGGCGTTGCCTACGGTCCTGCAGCAAGTTTGCGGAAATCATCGCGCCGTCGGGCAGCACGATGCCGACCTTGTGGCTGTCCGGTTGCTGCGCCAGGGCAAACACCCGGTAGCCGCGCCCGAGGCGGCGATGCAGCCCGCGCAGGTCAAGTCCCGCCGCATCGCTTGGCGGCGGCGGTGCCCGGCGGCAGGCTCTCGATGCCGAGTTGCGGAAACGCCCGCGCGATGTCGGCGAACAGCGGCGGCCGTCCGGCGGCGGGCGTCGCGCCAAGCAGCTGGACGGAGGCGGCGAGCTGGCTGTGGCCGCGGTCGATCGACGGATCGATCTGGTCCGGCCGATGAACCAGAAAGGTCGCGGTGAGGATCAGGTGGATGGCGATGATCGAGGCGACCACCAGCGCCGCGATCTGTCCGCTGATGCGCCTCAGATTGAGAAACCCCAGCCAGCTTCATGAGCGGTCGGTCGCGGTCGTCGTGGCCGCCTCCACCGCCGGGGTGAACATGTAGCCGCCGGAGCGCACCGTCTTGATCATGGTGGCGTCCTGCGGATCGGGTTCGATCTTGCGCCGGATGCGGCTGACCAGCACATCGATGCTGCGCTCGAAAGAGCCGGCGTTGCGGCCCTGGGTGAGATCGAGCAGGCTGTCGCGCGACAACACGCGGCCCGGCCGTTCGCAGAAGGTCCGCAGCAGGTCGAACTCGGCGCTGGTCATCGCCACCCGCGCGCCTGCCGGATTGCGCAACTCGCGCAGGCGGAAATCGATCCGCCAGCCGAGAAAGGTGAGGGCGGTCGCGCCATTGGTGGCGCTGATGGTCTGGGCGGCGGCCTGGCGGCGCAGCACCGCGTTGATCCGCGCCAGCAATTCGCGGGGATTGAACGGCTTGGCAAGGTAATCGTCGGCGCCCATTTCCAGCCCGAGAATGCGGTCGACGTCCTCACCGCGCGCGGTCAGCATGATGATCGGCATCTTGCGATTCCGCGCGCACCTTGCGGCACAGGCTGAGGCCGTCGTCGCCAGGCAGCATGACGTCGAGGATCAGGAGGTCGACGCGATGATCGGCCATCGCCCGTGCCATTTCACGGCCCTCTGTGCGCCGTAGTCACGTTGCAGCCATTGCTGCGCAGGTATTTCGCGATCAATGCGCGCGTTTCGCGGTCGTCCTCGACGACCAGAATGTTCGGTGGTGCCGTAGCCATGCGGGACCTTTGTCCGGATTCGGGGCAACCGCTGCAGGATTTTTGTTTCGCAATATTTCCCGCAATTCCCCCGTCCTACGGCGCACCACGCAAGCGGGGCAATAAAAAGGCCCCTAGGACATTATTAACCATAATGTCGGGGCGGCCCGGCGAGAATCTTCACCGCGAACCCATCGTTTCAAGGGCCTCCCGTTGGCGCAAGCAATGAGAATATACAGGCCGACGGACTGCGCGATCAAAACGGCGCTGCTGGCGATCTCAGGCGGCATCTGCATCGGTGGCTGGCGGCCCAACTTCAGGCTCCATCACGCACCTCCGCCAAGGCACTGTGGCGAGTGAGGGCGCGGACGCGCCCATCGGTGCCGGCGCAGCGGCGATCGATATTGCGACGCAACGCCAGTTTGCTCTTGCCGCCAAAGGCGGAATCCCAGCACAATCATGCAATCCAGGGAGAGAAACAAGAATGACAAATCATCAATCGAGGCGGGATTTCTGCGCGACCGCCATTGCGACGATCTTCGCCTCCACCGCCTCGGCAAGAGCGGCCGGGAAGCAATACGATCCCGGTGCCAGCGACACCGAAATCAAGCTCGGACAGACGGTGCCGCACAGCGGCCCGGGTTCGCTCTACGGCGTGCTGGGGCGGGTCGGCGAGGCCTATTTCCAGATGATCAACGAGCAGGGCGGCATCAATGGGCGCAAGGTCACGTTCCTGACGCTGGACGACGCCTACAGCGCGCCGAAATGCGTCGAAGCGACGCGACGGCTGGTGGAGCAGGAAGAGGTGCTGGCGCTGTTCGGCTCGCTCGGCACCGCGCCGCAGACGGCGGTGCACAAATATCTCAATTCCAAGGGCGTGCCGCAATTGCTGCTCAATACCGGCGCCTCGAAATGGAACGATCCCAAGAATTATAAATGGACCATGGCGGGCCTGCCGCTTTATCCGACCGAAGCCCGAATCCTCGCCAAGCATGTCCTGAGCGTCAAGCCTGAGGCCAAAATCGGCATTCTCTATCAGAACGACGATTTCGGGCGCGACTTCCTCGGCCCCTTCAAGAAGGTGCTGGCCGACGCCGGCGGCAAGGCCCAGGTCATCATGGAGCAGACTTACGACCTGACCGACCCGACCATCGATTCGCAACTGATCAATCTGTCGAAGTCGGGCGCGGACGTGTTCTACAACATCAGCACCGGCAAAGCGTCGTCGCAGTCGATCCGCGCGGCGGCCGAGCTCGGCTGGAAGCCGCTGCAGCTGCTCTCGGCCGGTTCGACCGGCCGATCGATTCTCAATGCCGCCGGCTTCGGGAATGCCAAGGATATCGTCGCGATCCGCTACTCCAAGGAGGCCGGACCGGGGCGCTGGGAAAAGGACAAGGACGCGATGGCGTTCGAGGCGTTGCGCGCGAAATACCTGCCGAACGTCGATCGCGACAACACCATCGCCTATGCCGGCTATGGCCAGGCCGCCTCGATGACGGAAATCCTGCGCCGCTGCGGCGATGATCTCACCCGCGCCAATGTCCTGAAGCAGGCCTCGACCTTGGCGGGATTCCACTCGCCGTTTTTCCTCGACGATATCAATTTCAGCTACACGCCCGACGACTATTCGCCGATGAAGACGCTGCACATCTCGATCTTCGACGGCAAGGACTGGCAGATTTCCGATCAGCCGGTCACGGAATAGTCGCTGAAAAGCGGTTCGGCAGCGGAACGGCCGGCGCAGCGGCGGGTTTTGTCCCGATATTTTGCCTTGGGAAGAAAACAGATGTTTCCGAAATTTATCGCGGTCGGCATCGCCGGCTCGGCGCTGCTTGCGACGGCGGCGTTGGCGCAAACGCCGGCCGCCACCAACAACATGGCGGCCGCGACGGCGTCGGATTCCTCGTTCCAGGGCGACTGGCGCGCGTCGAAGCTGGTCGGCCTCAATGTCTACAACGACAACAACCAGAACCTCGGCTCGATCAACGATCTGTTGACTGACCGGAACGGAAATATCCGGGCGGTCGTGCTCAGCGTCGGCGGCTTCCTCGGGGTCGGCACCCATCTGGTCGCCGTCGCCTTCGACAAGCTCAAATTCGTCAACGCGCCGGTGCCCTATACCGGCGCGGCCGGTGCTCCGAACGCCACCGGCAGCCGGCCGAGCCCATCGACCACGGGGGAGCCGACCAGCAACACGCCGGCAAGTGCGTCGCTGGCCAACCGCTGGTATCCCGATCACGCGGTCTTCAACGCCACCAAGGACCAGCTGAAGGCGATGCCGGAGTTCAAATATTCGGGCTGAGCAGGCTTGACCGCTTGCGACGTTACTGTCGCCGATAAAGCTTTTTAGTTGGCCTTGACCAGCGGGCAGCCGCCCTTGTCGAGCGGGCGGAAGGCCTGGTCGCCGGGGACGGTGGCGAGCAGCTTGTAGAGATCCCATTCGCCCTTGATTCCTCCGGCTTCTTGACCTCGAACAGATACATGTCGTGGACCATGCGGCCGTCGCTCGCGGATCTTGCCGTTCTTGGCGAAGAAGTCGTTGATCGGCGTGGCCCGCATCTGCGCCATCACCTTGGCGCTTCGTCGGTGCCGATCGCCTCGATCGCCTTGAGATAATGCATGGTCGCGGAATACAGGCCGGCCTGGATCATGGTCGGCATGTGCCGACCTTGCGCGTAGGAAGCGGTTCGAGAAGGCGCGGGTCTCGTCGTTCATGTCCCAGTAGAACGCGTCGGTGACGATCAGGCCCTGGGTCGCCTTGAAGCCGAGCGCATGCACGTCGGTGATCTCCAGCAGCAGCGCGATCAGCTTCTGGCCGCCCTTGCGTCATGCCGAATTCGGCCGCCTGCTTCAGCGCGTTGGTGGTGTCGCCGCCGGCATTGGCGAGCGCCGATGACCTTGGCCTTGGAGGCCTGCGCCTGCAGCAGGAACGACGAGAAGTCGGACGGTGTTGAGCGGATGGCGGACGTCGCCGAGCACCTTGCCGCCGGTTTCCTTGACCACATTGGCGGCGTCGCGCTCCAGCGCCATGCCGAAGGCGTAGTCGGCGGTGACGAAGAACCAGGTGTCCTCGCCGCGCTTGACCATCGCCTTGCCGGCGACATTGGACAGCGAATAGGTGTCGTAGGTCCAGTGCACGGTGTTGGGCGAGCAGGCGACGCCGGTGATGTCGGAGCTGCCGCCGCCGGAATTGATGTTGATCTTGTTCTTCTCGCGGCGTCAGCGCTGAGATCGGCAGCGCGACCGAGGAGGTCGGCACGTCGAAGATCGCGTCGACCTTCTCGTTGTCGATACCAGTTGCGGGCGATGTTGACGCCGACATCGGGCTTGTTCTGGTGGTCGCCGCGACGAGCACCTCGACGGCTTGCCTTTGACCTTGCCGCCGAAGTCGGCGACCGCCATCTGCGACGGCGGCCAGCGAGCCCTTGCCGGTGGCGTCGGCATAGAGGCTGGACATGTCGGTGAGGACGCCGATCTTGACGACGTCGTCGGAAATCTGCGCGTTCGCCGCACTGCCGGACGCGGCGAAGGCGAGGCCGGCGGCCAGCGCGGCTGCAAGTGACTTCATGGTGTTCTTCTCCCTGGTTTTTTGGGCTTGGTGCGTGAAGCACCCGTTCTACGCGGCTTCATGGCTGCCGGCAAAGCCGAGTTTTGCGCAATGCGCCGCGGCGGTGCCGGCTTGCCGGATTGCGTCTTTCGGCGGTGGTATCGCGATGTTAGGCTTGCTGCCGGCGGGACCACCTGCGTCCTGCCCAACATGGAACGGGAGGACGATATGGCTGAGAGCGTTTACAAGGTCATCGAACTGATCGGTACCAGCAAGGATTCCTGGGAAAAGGCGGCCAAGGCGGCGGTCGACCGGGCCGGGAAATCTCTCCGGGATCTCCGGGTGGCCGAAGTGGTCAAGCTCGACATGCAACTGGACGCCAAGGGCAGGATCGAAGCCTACCGCGCCAAGCTCAACGTCTCGTTCAAGTTCGAGGGCAGCTGACCCCCGATCCCCGGACCCTTACTGACCACCAATGATCCCGGCTCCGCGGCGCAGCGCGTGAACGGAGGCTGCACCGCGTCCGGGACGCTGCACCGTTTCGCTGAACGCGGCCTGGTCCGCATGGCGCGCGCGCCCAGCAAAGGGCGAGGCAGCAAAGGATCACAGCGCCGGCAGCGCCGTGACGTAGACATTGATGGTGCCGTCGGCTTCCGCGATCACGCGCAGCGTCCTGGAATCGAAGGCGATGTCGGCAAGCCGCAGGCTGGTGATTTCCGCCGCCACCCGCACGCCGTCCTCGTTCTTCTGGAAATCCGAGATCGCGGCGGCGATCTTTTTCTGCGCATTGCCGGCGAACGGCTTGAGATCGAGGTGGCCTTTTCCGCCAGCGCCTTTTGCAGATGCGGCATCGGCGGCGCGCGCCGCGGCGCCCGAGCAGCCCGAACGCCGCTTCGGATTCGACGGCGAGTTCGACATCGGTCAGCCGCAGCGGTCTGCTGCGCCTGATCGAGCACCGGCCTGCCCCAGATATGCACGGTGGCTTCGCCGCCGAAGCCGAACCAGCTCTTTTTCTCCCTGGCGTTGACCAGCAGCGAGATCAACAGCCGGTCGCCCGACGCCGCGACGCGTGGCGTGCTTCACGGTGACGTCGACCGGGCCCGAGCCGTCCTCGGGAAAGCGTCCGTCCGGCGAACTGCGCTTCCAGGATCTTGCTGATGTCGGTAAACGGCATGTCGATCGGCACGCCGACGCTGACTGCCTCCCGGCGTCGGCGGCACGATGGAGATCTTCTCCGGAAACGGGCAATCGGGCTTGGTCTGCGCCGAGGTGATGCGGGTTTCGGCCTCGATGCCGAGCGTCAGCGTGACCGCCGACGCATCGACGCGTGGCTGCGCCGCGATCGCGCGGGTCGGCCGCAATTCCAGCCACAGCGCCGGCAGCGACGAGGCGGCGCCGGTGCCCTGCAGCGGGATCGAGCGGCAGGCCTTGGCCCATTGCAGCCGCGCGTTCTGCTCGAACGCGGGATCGTTGCGGATTCGCGCGCCGCCGCGGCGATCTGATCGGCGACAGTCTTGTCGATCAGCGGCTTGACCTGCGCCGGGACGTTGACGCGTGCGCCCGGCCACCGTAAGGCTGGTGTCGCCGAGCGTCACCTGGCCGGCCAGATTCGGCTCGAGGTGCCAGGCCGCGGCGAGCTTCGGCCGCGAGGTGATGGTGATGTTGCCCTTGATCTCGGCGTTGGCGTTGAGCGCCTTGATGTTCACGCTGCCGATCTGCTTGGCGACATTGCCGCCGAGCAGGCTGCCGAGCGCGTCGCCGACCGCGCCGGTCGCCTTCGACGACAGCGAGCCGGTCACGTTCAGCGTTCCCGTCAGCGGGGTCGCCAGCGACAGCACATCCTGGGCGCCGGTCGCCGCGATCGGCCCGCGCGATGCGGTCCAGCCGATGTCGGCGTTCTGCAGGATCTGCGATGCCGGATTGTCGGCTTTGCCGGCGAAGTTGCGCGGCGCGCCGCGGTCGGCGGCGTCGCGGATGGCGGCGATCGAAACCGAGACCGGTCGCGATGATGATGGAGCTGCGCGACGCGGGCGGCAGCGGCGGCAATTCGACAAGCACCGGCGCACCGCCGTGCCGCGCGGCGACAGCCAGTCCATGGCCTTCAGGCTGACGAAAAACGAGACCGCAACCACCGCGATCGCGAGCAGAATGGTCTTGAGACGCATCGGCAGACGCATCGTCCCCCCGGACTGATTGAGCGCGCGAGTTTACAGGGCGGGTTTGTGCGGCGCCAGAGCGGCGATCCGCATCGCCGGCCACGTCTGCGGGAATCGACGGCGACATCGTGCTGGGTCGCCGCATGCGGCAACAATGCGGAATTTGTTGCCAGCCAGAAACAAACATCGCGTTGATCTCGGCCAACGCATCGTCGCCTGTTTCGACCGCACCGTCCTCATGTCGGGGGCGATGCCGGGCAGGCTTGTCCGCTTCAGCTCCGCTTGCCGTCGGCATTGTCGGCGCGGCGGTCCATCGGCAGCACGATCACCTTGGTGCCGACATTGACCCGCGCATAGAGATCGGTGACGTCCTCGTTGGTGAGGCGGATGCAGCCGGACGAAACCTGGGTGCCGATGGTCTGCGGCGCGTTGGTGCCGTGGATGCGATACACCGTGCCGCCGAGATACATGGCGCGGGCGCCGAGCGGATTGCCGGGGCCGCCGGCCATGTAGCGCGGCAGGTAGGGCTGGCGCGCGATCATTTCCGGCGGCGGGGTCCAATCCGGCCACTCGGCCTTCCTGGTGACCGACTGCACGCCCGACCAGGTGAAGCCGTCGCGGCCGACGCCGATGCCGTAGCGGATCGCCTTGCCGCCGCCGAGCACATAATAGAGATAGGTGTTGGGCGTATCGATGATGATGGTGCCGGGCGCCTCGCGGGTGCGGGTAGCTGACGACCTGGCGGCTGGAACCGCGCCGGCAATTCGGCCGACGGCGTTTTCATCTTCGGAAGGGGTGGCCTGCACCGGCGGCGGCCGATGCTGCCGGCGGCGTCAGGAAGAAGGGAAACAGCGGCAGCGGCGCTGCCCGGCGGGCGCGGAAAATGCGAGCGCGCCGATCGCCAGCGCCCCGAAAGCGGCGCGGCGCGAATTAGGCTTCATCGCATCCGTATTGAACATCGGCCGTCCCCTGTCTGAGCGGTTTTTCGCGCCGGTTCGGCGCGTCGTTGACGCCCTCAGTACCCGGTTCCGGTTTCAGAAATTTGCGTCAGAAGCTCAAAATGGTTTCGTCAGGGGAGGGAAATGTTTCGTCGCCGTGTCGTCTGACGCAAAAATCCGACCGGACGCGAAAAACCACGGCTACGCGTTCGTGACGTCACACGTTTGAAATATCCTTGGCCGAACGTCGGGAACTGAGAATCAACAGAACTCCCGGGTTTCCCTGATGCGGATATTGATTGCGACCGACGCTTGGCATCCGCAGGTCAACGGCGTGGTTCGCACCCTGACCTCGCTGGCCCGCAGCGCCGCGGCGCTCGGGAGCCGAGATCAATTCCTGACCCCCGACGGGTTTCCGTCGCTGGCGGTTCCGACCTATCCGGGGCTGCGCATCGCGTTGCCGAACCGGCGCGAGATTGCCGCCAGGATCGAGGCGGCCTCGCCGGACGCCATTCACATCGCGACCGAGGGGCCGATCGGATGGGCGGTGCGGGCCTATTGCCGCCGCCGCAGGCTGGCGTTCACGACCTCCTATACGACGCGCTTTCCGGAATATATCGCGGTGCGCTCGATCATCCCGGCGTCGTTGAGCTATGCGGTGCTGCGGCATTTTCACGCGGCGGCCGCCATGACCATGGTCGCGACCGCCTCGCTGCGGCAGGAACTGAGCGAGCGCGGTTTCCGGAAGCTCGGCTTCTGGACCCGCGGCGTCGACACCGATCTGTTCACGCCCGATTCCCGGCCGAGCTCGATCTGCCGCGGCCGATTTTCATGACCATGGGCCGGGTCGCGGTCGAAAAGAACATCGAGGCGTTTCTCGCGCTGGACCTGCCCGGGTCCAAGGTCGTGATCGGCGATGGCCCGCAGAAGGCGGCGCTGCGAGCGCCAGTTATCCCAAGGCCAAGTTCCTCGGCGAAAAGACCGGCGAGGATTTGACCTCGCATCTGGCGGCGGCGGACGTCTTTGTTTTCCCGAGCCTCACCGACACTTTCGGCGTCGTTCAGCTCGAGGCGCTCGCCTGCGGCACGCCGGTCGCTGCATTTCCGGTGACCGGCCCGCTCGATGTGATCGCGGACCATCCGGTCGGCGCGCTGGATCATGATCTGCGAAGCGCCTGCATCCGCGCGCTCGGCATGTCCCGCGAAGCGTGCCGGAGTTTTGCGCTCGAGCGTTCCTGGGAAAACAGCGCAAGGCAGTTCATCGGCAATCTGACGGCGTTGCAGCCAAGCCGCTCGCTGCGACCTGCCCGCCGCCTGGCGGGCAGAAGCGCCGTGCGCGGCTGACGGACTGAGCACGACAGGCATCGATCGACCACAGGTCTATCAGAACGAACGGCGACAACGAGAAGACACATGGCAGAAATCATCAAGACTTGACGGACGCACACAGCTGGACTTCGACCGCGAGATGGTCGAACGCGCCTATGATCGCTGGGCGCCGGTCTACGACCTGGTGTTTGGCGGGGTGTTCAGCAAGGGCCGCAAGGCGGCCATCGTCGCCACCAACAACATCGGCGGCCGCGTGCTCGAGGTCGGCGTCGGCACCGGCATCTCGTTGCCGCAATACCCGCCGAATCTCCGCATCTTCGGCACCGATATTTCGGAAGCGATGTTGCGCAAGGCCAGGCAGCGGGTCGCCGAGTTCGGCCTGAAGAATGTCGAGGGTCTCGCGGTGATGGACGCGGAGAAGCTCGAATTTCCCGACGATTCCTTCGACGTGGTGATGGCGCAATATGTCGTGACCGCGGTGCCGAATCCGGAAGCGGCGATGGACGAGTTCGCCCGCGTGCTGCGGCCGGGCGGCGAGATCATCCTGCTCAGCCGCGTCAGCGCCGATGCCGGGATGCGCCGCTTCATCGAGAAGCGGCTGCAGCCGGTGGTGCGCCAGCTCGGCTTCCGCACCGAATTTGCGTGGTCGCGTTATGCCCAATGGGCGGCCGGCGCGCATGGCATGGAATTGGTCGAGCGTCGCCCGGTGCCGCCGTTCGGCCATTTCTCGCTGATTCGCTTCCGCAAGGCGCGAGCCGGCCGCCGAAGCCGCAGAGGTTCACCGCGGCCGCGCGGCTGCCGCAGCTTTCGACCGGCGCGATCGTCGACATGTCATATGATGATGTCACATGCCGTACATCGAATCCCAGTAAACAATCGAATCGACCTATTTGGGGGAAGACAATGATCAAGGACTTCCGAGAGCATTGCGAACGCAGCGCTGGGACGACCATCGCTACTATCATCACAGCCGGATCAACCAGAGCCTGCATTTCGTCAGCGCGGTCAGCTTCCTGGTCGCCTATGTGCTGATGTTTTTCGATCCGGTCGATCGCCGCGCTGATCGGCTGGCTGGTCTCGATGACCACGCGCCAGGCCGGCCATTTCTTCTTCGAGCCGCAAGGGCTACGACCACGTCAACCACGCGACCCATGAGCACAAGGAAGAGATCAAGGTCGGCTACAATCTGCGCCGCAAGGTGGTGCTGATGGCGATCTGGGCGCTGTCGCCGCTGGTGCTCTACTTCGATCCGACGCTGTTCGGCCTGTTCGACGCCCTGGACTTCGCCGGCCGATTTCATGCGCCAGGTCGCCAAGATCTGGCTGGCGGTGGGCGTCGGCGGCCTGATGTTCCGCACCGTCCAGCTGTTTTTCATCCGCGACGTCGAGACCGGCCTGGTCTGGATGACCAAGATCCTGACCGACCCGTTCAACGACTTCAAGCTCTACTACAGGGCGCCGCTGTATCTGCTGCGCGGCGAGCTGATCGATCCCGGCCTCGACATCATCGAGCACGGCCTCGAAGAGCAGCACGCCTGAAGACGCGTCATCCGGATCAGTCGCAGCATTGATGATGCCCGGGCAGCCGGTGCGAAGTTCGCGCCGGATCTCCCGGGCATCGATATTCGCTGCGATCTGGCGTCTGGAACGACAGCGATGGCAGTCCGCCGAAGCCTTGGCGAGGGCGATGCAGGGCCGGCCTCAGCGCGAGAAGGCGCCGGCGATCATCTCCTTGAGGATCTGCCGGCGGATGCTCTTGTTGGTGAGCGAAGCCTGCATGCCACCACCAGCCGTCCTGCTTCATCTTCGCCGCCGCGGCGACGAAGCGATCGGCGACCTCGGCGAAATCGGCGTCGGTGTAGTTCAGGCTGAAGATCAGCCGGCCGGTGCCGACCCAGCTCAGCGCCAGCCCCTCGGCGCGCAGATAGTACTGCAGCATCCAGTTGTAGCGCGACGGCTGCGGTGTAAGCACACAGTCCAGATCGAGGACAGGTTGGCGACCCGGACCGGCAGGTCGCTCGCGCTGAGACGGCGTCGTTGAGCTGCTCGCGCCCGGCCGTTCCAGGTTCGTCGAGGTCGTCGTAGACGCCGCGACGTCCGGCGTCTGGCGAGCCGGCTGCAGGAACTCGTCCATCGCCGCCATGACGTAGGGATGCGAATTGAAGGTGCCGCGGGCGAAGCAGATATCGACCGGACGGTCGTCGCGGAAGCGCTGCATCAGGTCGCTGCGGCCGCAGACCACGCCGACCGGCAGGCCGCCGCCGAGCGTCTTGCCGTAGGTGACCATGTCGGCGCGCACGCCGAAATACTCCTGCGCGCCGCCGGCGGCGAGGCGGAAGCCGACGAACACCTCGTCGAAGATCAGCACGATGCCGCGCTCGGTGCAGACCTGCGCGCAGCTGCTTCAGCCAGTCGGTATAGGCGGCGCGGTCGAAATGCGGCGCGCGCGACGCTGTCGACCAGCGCGGAATCGCCGGGCGCGCCGGCGTTGGGATGCAGCGCCTGCAGCGGATTGACCAGCACGCAGGCGATGTCGCGCCGCGTGCGCAGCACACGCAGCGTGCCGCTCGACATCTCCGCCAGCGTGTAGGTCTCGTGCGCCGGCATCGGGTTGCCGACGCCGGGCTGCACGTCGCCCCACCAGCCGTGATAGGCGCCGCAGAAGCGCACCAGATGCGAGCGGCCGGTGTGGTAGCGCGCGAGCCGCACCGCCTGCATCACCGCCTCGGTGCCCGACATGTGGAACGAGACCTCGTCCAGGCCGGAGATCTCGCGCAGCCGCTGCGACGTTGTCGGCGACGACGGGATGATAGGCGCCGAGCACCGGCCCGAGCGCCTGCGCGCGCTTCGCGCCGCTGCTCGATGCAGTCCTTGTAGAAGTCGTTGCCGAAGATGTTGACGCCGTAGGAGCCGGTCAGGTCGTAGAACACGTTGCCGTCGAGATCGGTGACGCGTGACGCCGGCCGAGGACTGCACGAAGGCTGCCGGCGCCGAGATGCTCGCGCACCAGCCGGCTGTACTGGAACGGCACGCGGTAGGCCTCGGTGAATTGCAGGTCGGAGATCGCGGCCGCGGCCTCCGCCGTCATCTGCCGGCTTCGGGCGAAGCGGTCCTGGTAGAGTGCGGCCAGCCGGAAGAAACCGTCCTGGCGCTGGGCGGCGACTCCGGCGGGCGCGCCGTCGGAGCGGAAGAAACGTCTGATCGTCGAATTCGTAGAACGGGATCAGCCGCGCCACCCGCCGCGCCATCCGGGAATGTCCGGTCAGCGAGCGGTGCTTGGCGCGCGACAGCTCCAGCCGCGCCCGCAATTTCGGCAGCGACGCGCGGCCGTGCCGGCGAGCGCCGCGGCGCCAGCGACGAGAATCGGAAGAGTCGAATCCATGCCGTCAAGCGCTAACACAGTCCTGCTGACAAAATCATGACAATCCGAGGCCTCATCGCCGTCCTGTCGCAGCAGGAGGACCTGAATTTCCTGCTGACCAACCGCATCCCGCGGGCCGCGCTGACCCGCTTCATGGGCTGGTTCAGCAAGATCGAGCAGCCGCTGGTCCGCGACCTCTCGATCGCCTGCTGGCGGCTGTTTTCCGATCTCGATCTGCGCGAGGCGCGCAAGACGAGCTTCGCGAGCCTGCATGACTGCTTCACCCGCGAGCTCAAGCCGGGCCGCGTCCGCCCGACCCCGATCCGGCGATCGTGGTCAGTCCCTGCGACGCCATCGTCGGCGCCTGCGGCGCCATCGCCGACGCCGAGCTGTTCCAGGTCAAGGGGTTTCCCTATTCGCTGCTCGATCTGCTCGGCGATCCGCGCTGGTCGAGGCGCATCGCGACGGACGCTACATCACGCTGCGGCTGACCTCGAGCATGTATCACCGCTTTCATGCGCCGTACGATTGCCGGATCGAGCAGGTCAGCTACATCACCGGCGATACCTGGAACGTCAATCCGATCGCGCTGAAGCGGGTCGAGCGGCTGTTCTGCAAGAACGAGCGCGCGGTGATCCGGACCCGGCTGGCCGGCGGCGAAGTCCTGACCCTGGTGCCGGTCGCGGCCATCCTGGTGGCGAGCATCCGGCTGCGTTTTCTCGACGTCCTGCTCAATGCGGCGACACCGCGGGCCGACGGTGTTCCCCTGCGACGTCCGGCGTGCGCAAGGGCGAGGAAATGGGCTGGTTCGAGCACGGCTCGACCATCATCGTGCTGGCGCCCGATGATTTCGAGTTCTGCGACAATGTCGGTGGAACGGCGCCGGATCATTGCCGGCCAGCCCTTGATGCGAAAACAAATCTGAGCGGCGGCGCTCCGGCCTGTCCGGTTAACGGAAAACTCTCGATGCCAATCTCGATTTGCGGGCGCGCTTGCATTATATAACGGCGGTCGAAAGCCGATTCGAAATTGCAAAGCCGAGGCGTGGGATGGCGCGGGTGCCGGTGCTGGCGGCGGGGGGTATCGTGCTGCGGCAGGAAGCAACGCCGCTGATCGCGGTGGTGCGGCTGCGCAAGCGCAACGAATGGGTTCTTCCCAAGGGCAAGCTCGATGACGGCGAAACGCCGCGCGACGGCCGCCGAGCGCGAGGTGCTGGAAGAAACCGGGCACGACGTGTCGGTGCACGAATTTCTGGGAACGCTGGTCTACGAGTTCGGCGGCCGCTCCAAGGTCGTGCATTATTGGCGCATGGAGACCAGCGGCGGGCCGTCACACGCGCTGATGGACGACATCAGGGCCGTCGACTGGCTGCCGCTGGAGGCCGCGGTCGAGCGGCTGTCGCGCAGCCTATGAGCAGGCGTTTCTTGCCAATGTCGGCCCGATCGCGCTGGAGGCAGCGGCGCTCGCCGAGCAGGAGCAGCGGCCCAAGGCCCGGCCGTCCGCCGTCGACAAGCGCCGCAGTCGGAGGCTCGCCACGCCGCAGGCTTCGCCGCCATTGCCGGAACCGGAGGCGCCGCCATCCGGATTGTCATCGGCCGAGATCGCGCCGGATCAGCGCCCCACGATCGCAAGCGAGGTCGATGACGCTGAAACGTGGCTCGGTGCGCTGGATTTCGGGACAGCGGCGGTATCGGCGTCGGCCGACGCCGCTGCGCCGGAAGCGGCGCCTCAACCCCACGATCAGCCGGCGATGACAATTGCTGTCGGCCGCAGAAATCTGATGCAGCGGATGCGCGACTGGCTGCGGCGCGCCGCCTGATCGCGCCAGGCTTTTTTTCCAACAGCGAGCTGGGTTCGTCCCGCCCCCGAGAAAGGAGGGGACGAGCACCGTTTCAGGCGTCCGAGCCTAGCGTTTTTGCTTGGGCGGCGGCTTCTGCTTTCGGCGCCGCCGGCCGACGTTGCGGGGCCGGCCTGTTCGGCGGTCCGGGCCGCTGCACGCCCGGCGCATTGGTCTGCCGCTGCAAGCCCGGCGGTTGTGCCGGCCGGTTCGGCAGTGCCGGCTGCGGGCCCTGCCGCTGCGGCAAACCATTCTGCCGCTCGTTCTGCCGCTGCAGGCCGGGCTGCCGCGCCGGATTGGTGGCGGGATTGTTGCGGGTCGGATTGGCCTGGCGCAAGGCGCGCTGCTGGCTGACGATCTGGCGGCCGATGCTCTGCGCGGCATGGACCTGGCGCACGATGCCCTGGTCGCGCAGCGCCTGCTGCGGCGTAATCATCAGCGGTACCGCGCCAAAGCGCCCGCCGGCGCCGGGCCGGATGGCAAAGCCGCTGGCGCCCTGGGTCAGCGCGCCGAGCCGGCTGCCGTCGCGGCCCTGGATCTCGATTCGCCCGACCCTGCCGTCGGGGTCGGGATAGAGCTTGATCGCGACAGTTGGCGCCGGCGGCGGAGGCGCCTTCCGGCACCTCGACGAGGCCGGTGGTGCCGCGAATGCCCAGCGTCGCGGTCGGCGTCGATATTTTCATGTCGCCGGTCTTGGCGACCGCGGCGGCCACGAAGGCCACCGTGCCCTTGGCGACATCGAACAGCGCGCCGTTCTGGTTGCCGCCGTCCTCATAGACATAATAGTCGACGGTGATCCGGCGCGTTGGCGGTAAGACTGAAGGTGGTGGCGTCGTTGAAGGTGACGCCGAGCGAGGAATTCGCCGAGGTCTGCAGCACGTCGTTCTGGAAGATGTCGTCTTGCAGCTTGAGCGGCGTGGCCGCGTTGTTGCGGGTGACGGTGGCGCTGCCGGTCAGCGTCGCCACATTGCCGATGGGTTCGTCGGCGACAGGCTGCGCCGGTGAGGGTGTGGCCGCCGGCGCGGGCGGCGGCGCGGGCTGGGCCTGCGCCATCTGCATCAGGCCGGACATCGCCGCCAACCTCGACGGCGTCTGCCCGACTTCCAACGGTGACGACTTGGCCAGGACATTCGCGGTGCCGGCCAGCATGAAGCAGCCCATGAGCCAGACCGCGAACGAAAACCGATGCCTTGTCACGATGGGGTCCCGGCAGGAATGAGGGCAGCAATAGAGCTGGCGGCGGCAGTTTCGCGATTGAGAGCCTTGCCGGCTGAATGCCAGATGAATGTGGACGGGTTGAGACCCCCGCGGGAAACCCGCGAGGGCCGGTTCACCGGGTGAGGCCGTGTTGCTAGCTGACGCGGCTCCAGGTCTGACCGCCGCAGAACAGCCCGCCAAAGGCGCAGCCCTGGACCCGCATCGCATTCGGACCCTTCATCGCGATCGTCGAATCGTAATTTCTGCCGCTGTCCGGATCGTGAATCTGGCCGAACCACTTGGCATCCGACGGCCTCATGTTGATCAAAATTTTCTCGCCGGTCTTGACGGCATATCCGCAGAGGTTCGGCCCGCACTGTTCGACGCGAACGGCGCCCTTGTTTTCTTCGGTGGCCCATATCCCGAGCGGCGTCGTCGGCGCCTGAGCCGGCGCTGCGGCCACCACGGCCGTTTTCGGCGAGGGAACTTCCGTGACCGGCGCTACCGGCACAACATCGGCATGGGCGGTCGGCGCTGGCGTCGCGGTTGCGACGCCGGCGGTCGCCGGAGCGCTGCCGACCGCGGCAATGGCAGGCTGCGACGCGGCTGCGGCCGGGCTGGCCGGCGCCGGAATGGAATCCCGCACGGGCGCGCTGTTGTCAGCGACATCGTCATTGTCGTTGAGCGATTTCAGGCCCTTGATGCCGAAACCGGAGCCGGAAAGACCCGGGGCCGAGATCTTGATGCATGACAGCTGGTCGCAATGCTTCGGCGCCTCGATGTGGATCCGGTGTCCCTCGATCTCGAAGGAAATCGAATTGCCGGCATGCGCTGCCGTGGTGGCCATCAGCAGCGCGGCGAGAACGTAAAGTTTTTTCACGAGAGCCTCCTGAGCGGGTCGGTGGTGAACCTGCCCGTGAAGCTACGTCGGGCAAGGCACCGTTTCCGTGATGCGCGTCACAGGGCGGAAGACGGTGCATGCCCGCGCGCATCAAAGCCTGCAATCTTGCGGCGGACATCTTTGCTGCCTCGGCGGGAGCCAACATTACCGCAAATGCGGCCGCCACCGTGCTGCAAGGTTCAGCCGTCCATTTGGTTAAGTGTGGATGCGTGCGCCCGGTTCAGATGCGCTTGTGGCGATTCTACAAAGGGCATCGACATTCGATCCGACGGCTTGAGCCCTCGGGAAAGTTCGATTGGCCGCCCCTCCTTTGTCGTCAACGGCGCGGCCCAGGCCCATGACGCCGCGCTGACCACCGCCGCGGCCGAAATCAATGGCTGAACGGCTTTTCGCTCGCTGCGACTTTTGAGGGCGAGTTCTCCGACGTGACGCGGTCCTATGCCGGCAAGGGTGTGGCGCGATATTCGTGGCAGGGCGATTCCGTTGGCAGTGGCACGCCGTTTCAACCCACGGTTGGTTATTTTCGTCTGGCCGACGAACAGAGATTCACGCAGTCACGGTGGCATGTCTGAAATGTGTCGATTTTGTTGCGAATGCCGGCAGACGACCAACCGCGATTCCGTTCTTTGGACGTGAATCTCGGCGAGGTCGAGTCGATGTTAGGCCGTCCGAAACGCCGCCTCGTGTTTTTGCGCTTTACAAGTATCGGTCGCGGGGCTACTCTAAATTGCAAATTTTTTTAGACGTTTCGAATTTTCTTACACTTTCGATTTCGCGAAAAACTGCGTTTTAATTTCGCGGAAAGCAGAACCTTCAAGATAGGCTTTTGGCTCGAATTAGGAGCATGGCGTGTCGGTTTTGCCCGGAGGGTCAGCTCTCGATTTCGGCGGCGTTTCGGCGCGAACGCGAGAATTTACAGCGCCCGAGCACGTGCTCATAGAAACGCGCCATGATGCCGGTTCACGGGGCAAGAACATTTTTGCAGATGAAAACTGCGATGTTTGGGAAGTCTCCGCAGGGCAGAACGCCACCCAAGCCCAACCCAGGTCAAGACATCAACGCCTACGCCAATGTAGGAAGTTTTCGGCGATTGAACTCCGGAACGGAGCGACGCGAACTCGGACCCGACTCGATTGTCTATCGAAACGTAAAACGACGCTGACCCGCTACCTTACGCAACCCTCGCAACGAACAGGGGAGAAGGGCTATGGACGATACATCAGCAACCGTTGGGACGAGTTCCGCAAAAGGTGGCAAACCAAAACGCGGAAAAGACCAGCTTCCGTGGAGCGACGAGGTCTGGGAATCCGTCGATCAGGCCGTCCATGATGAAATCATGCGTTCGCGGATGGCGTCGAAATTTTTGCCGCAAGTCTATGTCCACAAAAAGAAAGTCAATGTCGATTCGGACGCTGTCGTTCTTCCGACAAGCCCGACCGACCAGGCACTCAGCGTCGACGAGACGCAGACAACGCGGATTCAGGAATATTGGATTCAGTTCAAATTGTCGCCCGCGCAAATGGAGGCGGAAGGAAGCTACGACGCGGAACTGACCAATCCGGTCGCTTCAGCAACCGCTCAGCCATCAGCCGGGAACGGACATGACGCAGCCAGCAACGGACATGACAAGGCCGCAAGCCGGCATGGCGCCATGAGCCGTCCACACCGCGCCAGTACATGCGTGTCGCTGGCTCAATACAGCGCCACCATTCTTGCCCAGGCTGAAGACGCCGTGATCTTCAGTGGCCTGAATGCGCTGCAGCATCACCCGCTGTTTGCCAGCGGTCTGGTTACATATCTGGATCCAACGCTTCCCGGCAGTCTCGACGCCGGCCTGCTCAATATCACCTCCGATGGGCAACAAACCCCGAAGAACACGATAAACTTGCCCAGCAACCAGGTGGTCCTGGTCCATCCGGCGGCGATCGGTCCTGTAGGTACGGTGCCGATGTACCGGGAAAACAGCCTTAACGCGCTGGCTCAAGCCGTTTCGATACTGCAGTCGCTGGGGCATTACGAAGGCTACTCGGCAACCTTCAATACCGTTCCCTATGCGGATCTTTTCCAGGCGTTGCCGACCACGCTGATCGAACCGGTGATGCCGGCCAGCTCCCTGATGAAGTCCGGAATTTTTGGGACGGGTGTTTTGCCTCCGTTCGTCCCACTTACACTGGGTTCCCCCGGTACCGCTCCAACGGCTATTTTACCTCAGGGCGCCACACCGTCGACCATCACTGTTGGAAGCACCAAGATAACATTGCAGCCACAAACAGGTTTGCCGAGCGTAACTCCAGTATCCGGCGGGACCAACTACGTAACAACACAAGGCAGCGCCCAACTGCCGTTGCCTTTCGCGCCTGCTCTTTTTCCGGAAGGAGGTCCAGCAGGGCCAGCCGCAGGGGCCACAGTCCTTTACACGGGAGTCGTGGTGGGGCTGACGGGAAACACGATGGATCTGGTGCGGGGCCAGATGGACGATGGGCTCGACGTTTCGGTGACGTTCAACCAGAAGGATCAAAACGAGCAATATCGCTTCCGGGCCGTTCAGCGCCTCGCCTTGCGACTGAAGGACCCAACCGCAGTTGTTCTCCTGCTATTCCTGGATTGCTAGATGAACGAAGTCGGGACAGCGTCCGGCCTGGGACCGGGCGCCATCGCTGGATCGGTTTGGCGGGAAAGTCCCGCTGCCGGATAGCTTTCGCATCACAACTCGTCCGTAGGCTATTTGCCAGTGGAAGGACGGCCATGCGCTACGACGAACATGGTATCGCCCTTTGGTACGGGACACCCGATGCGCCAGCATACGAAGGCGATGTCCGTGCATCGTCTTCCGGAAGGCTTACCGGCGTTCGAATGACGATAGCCTTGAGCCCGATCGGTTCGCGATACGGGGTGGAAGTGCGCTACCGCATTAACGGTGCCGGATGTCCGGCGCTCTCCGCATCGCATGCCGGCTCCGACAATCGGAAGAATATCCAATTCTTCAAGGCCGCTCTCCCGGATTTTCGCGTCGGGGATGTGGTTGAATATGTTGCAGTGGCAAAATGGCCAAATGGACAGGTGCCCGCCGAAAGTGAGGCAGCCAAGTATCCGTCGTCCTTCAAGGTAGTCGCGGCGGGCACAAATTCAGCTGCCAAGCCCGCGCACGATGATGCGAGCGCGGGCGCGCATTCCAATTCCGGAAACCAGCCATCGTCCAATTCCCGATCCGAAACTTCCAACCCGGCGAGCGGC
This sequence comes from uncultured Solirubrobacterales bacterium, assembly GCA_963697635.1. Taxonomy (GTDB): domain Bacteria; phylum Pseudomonadota; class Alphaproteobacteria; order Acetobacterales; family Acetobacteraceae; genus CAJCJG01. Next base: position 225,530 of record CAVOOS010000033.1, read on the forward strand.
GGAACGATGCCGAAGGCGCAGCTTCTTGCGTTGGACCGGCTCGCCGGTTCAACAGTTGCGCAACTTCAGAAGGCGGATCCGACGCTCGGCAAATATGTCGCCGACAAGATGGCGGCAGAGCGCAAGACCGAGGTTCTGCGCCGGGCCAAGGGCGGCTCCAAGCCGTTCCTCGACGCGTTGCAGAAACTCGATTATGCGCCGGGGCCGCAGGCGGGCCAGGGTTTGCGCCAGATCATCGAGAACGGCCTGGTCGCGCTGAAGTGCAATTCGACGATCATGCGCGAAGCCGCAGCCAAGTTCAAGGCGTTGGAGCTCTCGGGCCGGCTCACTGATCCCGCTGATCTCGACCTGCCAATCCGGAGCCAGCCCTTGTTTCAGCCGGAGCTGGACGAGGCGTCGCTTTACAAGCTCACCGACGGCGCGAAACTCTCGGATACCAAGGCCGCGCGGCTGGCAACCCTGGCGGGATCTCCCGCACTCGTCGATGACGACATGCTGGCCGCGCTGGTCGCCGACAAGACGTTGAGCGCCGCGGAGGCGGACCAGATCGGGCTTCTGGTCAGCCTTTGTCATCTGGCCGGCGGCGACGCCGATCTTGCGATAGCGATCAAACCGGTCGTCAGCGTATTGCCGGACCTAGCGCAGGTGACCGCGGCGCAGTGGCTGGACGCCATCACGCATACAAAGGCAAAGGCGCCCGACGGTCTCAGCGACAGCGACTATGCGTCCGTATTGCGTTCCGCGGCCGCCAATCTCTATCCTTCCGACGCCTTGCAGGCGGCCAACGCCCCTTCGGATATCAAGATGCTGCAGCAGGCACTGGCGGACCTGAAGCCGCTTGCCACGAAAAACCCCAAGATTGTCGGCGCAGCCTTCGATGACCTCGACACCAGCGACGCGGCAAGCGGGCAACTGCAAAAGCTGCAGGCCGCGCACCAGGAGCTGCAGGCTCTGGCCAACCGTCATCCCGGCCTGGGCCTCGCGGAGGTTCTGGATGGCAAGGAGAGCGCCAGCGAAAAGGTCTCCGAAGTCGGCAGACGGCTCGATGTCTTGAAAAAGCTGCGCGCGCAAAATCCCGATCAGGAGGTCTTGGGGCTTGACCTGACGGAGGGCAGCGCGGATCGCGCAGCGCTGAACACCGACGGTCTTTCCGCCAGCGAGGCGCATATGGCGATCGCGCATCTGAAGGCGGCGCAGCGCGTGCATGCGATCACCAGACATGTCGACCATACCAGCGCCATCATGGCGGCCGGATATGCGTCCGGCTGCGACGTCGCGATGGACAGTGCCGAGGATTTCCGTAGCAAAACCGGACTGGACGAGGGCAGCAGCCGGACCTATCACGAGAAGGCCACCGCCGCCCATTCCCGCTCCGCCCATGCCGTCGTTTCGGCGATCGATGCTTACGACGGACCCTTCCATCGCATGCCGGTCGGCAACGTGCGGTCAGGCGTCAAGGATCATTTGAAATCAATTCCTGGTTTTGCCGATCTGTTCGGCAGCCAGGATTATTGCAATTGCTCGGAATGCCAATCCATTCTGGGCGCGCCCGCCTATTTTGTCGATCTCATGAGTTTTATCGAACAACATCTCACCGGGCCGGTGTTCCGCGGCAAGAAGGCTGACGATGCGCTGAATTTGAAAGTCCGGCGGCCCGATCTGTGGAAATTGCCCCTGACGTGCGACAATACCAACACCCTGGTTTCCTATCTCGACATCATCAACCCGACGCTCGAAAATTACATTGCCGTCCGGCATCTCGGTTACAAGGGAAAATTGAACGACCGGGCGGCGATCGAGCGCGCGGTTTACGAGGAGGCGCTCGCGAAGTCGCAGGCGTCCTTCGCGCAACCGTTCACGCTGCCGCTGGAGGCGCTCGACATCTACCTTGAGCATTTTTCGACCGGCCGCGGAAAGATTGCGCGCGCGCTCGGCGCCGACCCGGCTACCATCGCCATGGCGGCGCTCAGGATATCCGAAACAATCTATCGGCAGATCAACAGCGTCGCGCCCGACGAGGAATTTCTGAAAAAGGTCTACGGGCTGGCCTTCGCCTTTTCGGGAAACGTCGGTCACGTCAAAGCGCTGATTGTCGAGGATTTGGTCTCAAAAACCGGATATTCGCGCGCCGATCTGGAACAGGCTGCGACAAGCCATTTCGTCACGAAGAATGGCGCCTACAAGGTGACAATCCGGTCCGAAAAATCGTCGCCGGACAGCGTCCAGAACGATGTCGAAAAAATCAGCGGCCTGAACGCCGACGCGCTGCACCGACTCTATCGTTTCACCCGGCTGTTGCGCGTGCTGCCATGGACGATCGGCGAACTCGATCTGATTCTGGCCCAGCTCGAAGCTTGCGGATGGCCGCTCGGCGGTGCGGACGACGCACTTTACCGCATTGTCCAGATCCTCGACCTGCGACATCGCTGGAGCGATCCGGTCGACCAGCTCTGCGCGCTGTGGAGTCCGATTCCGGCAACGCCGAAGGCAGGCAGCCTGTTCGATCGCCTGTTCAATTTTGCGCCCCTTGCGCAGACTGACGGTCCGTTGCCGAGACCGGAAGTCAAGATCGTCCATGCGGCCTTTGCAACGTTCGGCAAGGCGGTCACGGTCGCGGCAACCTCCGGCACCGCCGGCAAGAAGGACACCCGCCAGAGCTTCACCGCGCGGCTTCTGGCCGGATTGCAGGTCAGCGACGCCGACCTCGTCGTTCTCATCACGTCGCTCGCCAAGCCGCTTGGCGCCGACATATCCAATCCTTCCGAGATCGAGCGTGGATTTGCCCTGAGCCTCGAAAATATCACCTTGCTGTTCAGGCACGCCTTGTTGGCGCGGTTGCTCAATCTCGGCATTCCGGGTCTTTTCCAGTTGATCTCGCTTGCCGGCCTGTCCACCGGCTTCATCGGCAATCTGGACGATGTCACGTCGCTGCTTGGGTTCTATGACTGGTATCAGGCCAGCGGGTACAGCCTCGACGATCTCGGACAAATCACTCACGGCCAGGTGCAGCTGCCCTCGCACTATCCCGATCCGACAAAAATCGCGCAGGCGCTGCTGGCCGGCGTGGCCGGCGCCCATTCGCTCGAATTCGCGGACCGGGTTTTCATGTCGATTCCGGGCATCACCGAGGCCGAGTCGCAACAGATGGTCGCTGCCAATCCGTCGCTTTTCCAGGCCGTCATTGGGGCTCCGACGCCAACCTACCGGCTGGCGCCGACATTTTCCCAGGCAACGACGCTCGCATTCGCCGACACGGTATTTTCCTTCCTGCCCGGAATAACCGGCGATCAATCCCAGCAAATCGTCGCGGCAAACCCCGGCCTGTTCACGTCGACTGCCCAATCCGGGGCGCAGGCGCTTTCCTTGAGCGCTTCATTTGGCCCGACCACCGCCATCGTCATTCCCGACGGAATCGCCCTGGACCCGGCGGCCGCCAATGCGGCGCTGGCAAAATACGCTGCCGATGCGGTTCCCGCCGCCGCCCTGGCCATGAACTATCATCCCGTCAATGTCATTCCATCCGCGCTCGCCGGGCTGCTGTCCGTGGATGCCGGCCTGCTCTCGGCGTTGCTGACCGCGACCGGCGTCGATCTCGGATCCACCGATATTTTTGCAGCCCTGCAGGCTCCCGTCACGGTGCCGCCGTCGCCGCCGGCAGCGCTGGTCGGACTGGTCGCGAAACTGCTGCCGCTCAAGGTGTTGTTTGGCGGCGGCGGCTACAGCGCCGACGATCTGAGCTTCATCCAGCAGCATGCGGCGATCTTTGCCATCGCGGATTTCAACAATCTGACGATCACCGACGTCCGCAAACTTTCGGTCTACCAGACTTTTGCGGCCGGTCTGCTGGGCTCCGGCCAAACCGACATGACGCCGCTACGTGACGTGTTGACGGCATATTCCGCCGCCAAGCACATCGATCCCGGGACTTATGACGAACTCGCGCTTCTGCTCACCATCGACAAACACCAGATCGCTTCTCTGGTTCCAAACGTGACCCTGCCCGCGACGGCGCCGGAGGCGTTGACGACCTTGGCGACGCTCGCGGGCATCACCAGGAATTTGGGCGTCGGCGCGGAAGCGCTGAGGCAGATCATTTCCCCGCTTTATGCCGATCAGGCGATGGCCGTTAACGCCGTGCTGGGCGCCTTTCGCGCCCAGTCGCGTTCGACGCCGCAATTTTCCGGTCGCTCCCAGCCCTTCGATGACCGACTTCGCTCGCGCAAACGCGATGGGCTGACGGATTATCTTCTGCGGTGCCACGACCCTCAATTTTCGACGCTCGACGACCTCTACAATTATTTCCTGCTCGACGTGCAGCTCGAAGGCATCATGCAGACGTCGTGGGTGGTTGCGGCAATTTCGAGCGCGCAGCTCTATGTCTACCGCTGCATCATGAAGCTCGAGCAGGACGCCCGCGACCCCTCGGATCCCGACCATATCGAGGTGAGGCTCGGCTCCGAGCCCGCGCAGGAATGGGAATGGCGGCAGAACTTTCGGGTCTGGCAGGCGAACCGCGAGGTCTTCCTCTATCCGGAAAACTACATTCTGCCGGAATTGCGCGACGACCAGACGCCGCTATTCGAGGACCTTCAATCGGCCCTGCTGCAACAGCCGATCGACGAACAGAACGTCCTCGACGCCTACTCGAGCTATATGGCCGGCTTCGACCAACTATCAAAGCTGCAGATCGCCGGCAGTTTTCACGATATCGACAAGGACTCGGCGAGTGACGTGCTGCATCTGTTCGGCGTCACGCCAGCCGATCCCCCGACATTTTTTTATCGTACCATCGAAAATGCGTCCCACGGAGAAACGCAGTCGGATCGCGCGGTGACCTATACGCCGTGGGAGCCGGTCAGCCTGCAGATCCATTGCCGGAACGTGGCGCCCATCGTCTACCTCGGCCGGTTGTTCGTATTCTGGACGCAGATCTCGACGGCGCCGATCAACATCGTCAACAACGCGAATTCGATTTTCGGCGGCTACAAACATACCTGGCGGGTCAACTATTCATCGCTGCGCCTCGACCAGACCTGGACGCCTCCGCAGCGGATTGCCATGACCGACAAAACGGTGTTTGGGAATGGTGACGGTATTGTTCTGGATCCGCTGCTCGACCAGATGGACAAGGGGCTCGGCCAGCCCTACGTCTACAATAGCCAACAGTCTTTCGACTTGCCGGAGAATTATTTCGACGTATTCGACGGCTATAGCGGCGACGATCAATCGACCACAACCACGATTGTCGCCTTGACGACACCCAGCAGCAGCCTGACGCCTTGGCAGAACAGTTTCATCAGCGACTACAAGACCAACATGGCAAAATTCGATAGCGGATTTTCCGCGTCGAATTTCACGCTGGCCAGCTATCAAGCCGTGCTGATTCCAAAATATGACAATCGCGTCCACACCGCGGCCGTCGACGGCTACACGCTTTCCGGATTTCAATGGGACGATATCTATCCAACTCTGTCCGCGGACAACCAGGATCTTTTGCTGACCGGCCGCAATTTCCAGATGCGCGCGGACACGGTCGATTTTTACAATCAAGCTGTCACGGCGAACAAGGGCGGCAGCGTCGCGGAAGTCCAACAAACCGTCATCTGTTCGAAATGGGACCAGAAGCGCGGGACCACCGATATATATACGGGAGTCCAGCACTCCTTTCGAAAGCTGGATCGTTACCCCTGGTGCTCCATCGCGGCGAAGCAGGCCTACATTCACAAGCTCGGCGAAACCTACGAATCGTTTGATTTGTTTGCAACCCAATCGCCCAGTGGCGGGTGGACTTATCCGCTCGAGCAGGGGCTCTACCGGCAGCATATCGCATCGATCGACGAAGACCCGGACATTGCGCTGATCAACAGTTCGTCGACGGATGAGATCACCGACGCCATCATTGACGCCGGCGGCGACCTGCTTTTGCTGCAGGCCAATCTGCGGCCCGGCGACTTCGTCATGAAGCGTTTGACGACGACCTTGGGCGAGCAGCTCTGCCGTTCGCTGTTCGCCGGCGGTGTCGATGGCCTGTTGAGCCTGAACAGCCAGTTCTCGTTTGGCGAGGATGCCCCGCGATTGCGCATTCGCAGCCATATCCAGGACGAGGTGGTCAGGGAAAAAATGGATTTCACGGGAGCCATGGGAACGTATTTTCGCGAGATATTCTTCCACACACCGTTCTTGATCGCCGATCAGCTCAACAGCCAGCAGAATTTTTCGGCAGCGCTGCAATGGTACGGTTACATATTCGATCCGACCGCCGATGACGATGATTTGCTCGATGTGCAGCAACAACACGAGCGCGAGGAGTTGGAAATCCAGGACGAGCACCGCAAGGGGAAAGATCGGAAGAAGACCGAGCAGGAGCTTCGCGATTTCCTGGCGCGGTCCCGCGCCGAGGCCGCAAAGGATCGGGTCTGGCGCTTCATCGAGTTTCGCGGACTGGATGTGCCCAGTCTTCGCAAAGTCCTGACCGACGCCGCGGCGATCGAAGCCTACGAACAGGACCCGTTCAATCCGCATGCGATCGCGCGCTTGCGGTTGAGCGCCTATCAAAAATGCATCGTGATGAACTATATCGATGTGTTGATTGAATGGGGCGACACTCTGTTTACCGAATTCCAGATGGAGACCGTGAACGAGGCGACGCTGCTTTACGTTCGGGCGCTGGAAATTCTGGGACCCCGCCCCGTCGTGGTCGGGGATTGCGGCGAGGCAAACGAGGACCAGCGAACCTACGAAGCGATCGCGCGAACGCTCGGAAAAGGCTCGGATTTCCTGGTGGAGATGGAGACCTACACCCATGCCGGGACTGGTGCTGCGCGCGCGCAGTCCGGTTCCAGGCCGCAACATCAATATGTGATAGATTCCAAGGTCGCGAACTACTACCGCAAGGAGGCGATGACGGGTCATGTTCGCCGGGCGGCCACGGCGTCGGCGCATGCGCCGGCCAGGCCGCATGCGCCTGCGAAGCAGCAGCAGGCGGCGTCCGCGGCCCGTGCGTCCGCACCCGACACTGAGAATCGTCATGCAGCGAAGGCCAGGGCCGAGCGGGGCGCGGCTCATCCCTTTCACTGGAAGGCCCATCACGGCGCTGCCCGCAACGCACCGCGCCGAAAGGCAAAGAAGGGTCTGGGGCGAAAGCAGCCGTCGCAGAGCTCCGGCCGGCGCGCGCCGAAATTCGCCTCTTCGGTGGTCCGGCATATCGGCCCGGCCTTCTGCGTGCCGCCGAACACCAATCTGCTCGGCTATTGGGATCTGGTCGAGGATCGCCTCTACAAGATCCGCCACGGCATGGACATCACCGGTGCGCTGCGTCAGCTGTCGCTGTTCGCGCCGCCGATCGACCCGATGATGCTGGTCGAAGCAACCGCGGCGGGGCTTTCGCTGGACGATGTCCAGAGCGCGACCAGCGGCAATGTTCCACCCTATCGTTTCACCTATCTGATCGAGAAAGCCAGGCAATACGCCTCGCAGGTGCAGGGCTTTGGCGGGGCCCTGCTGTCCGCGATCGAAAAGCGCGACGCCCAGCAGCTGGAGGTGCTGCGGGTGACCCAGCAGCAGAATATCCTGGCGATGACCACGGCGACCAAGCAGGCGGACGTCGACGCGGCGCAGAACGCGGTCGACACGCTGAACGCGCAGCTGGATACCGCCCAGTTTCGGCATGACTATTTTCAGGGGCTGATCGAAGAGTGGCTTAATCCAGGTGAGATTGCGGAAACCGGCATTCGCGCGCTCGCTTTGGCGAACAGGGTTAGCGCAGTTATCCAGTTGTGCCTGGCCGGCGTGATGAACCTAATTCCAAATCTCGGTTCGCCGTTTGCAATAACCTATGGCGGCGAGCAATTGGGCGGCGCCATATCACAATTTGGCAGATCGACAGAGGCGGACGCTGCTCTCCTCGAAAGCCTGGCTTCCGCCACGGGCCTGGTGGCGGGCTACGAGCGCCGCGGCGAAGGCTGGCAGCATGAAGTCAACATGGCGAGCAAGGACATCACCCAGATCAACACGCAACTGGTCGGCGCCAATATCCGCCTCACAAGCGCGCAAAAGGCCCTGGCCATTCACAACAAGACGATCGCGCAAAACCAGCAGGTCGCCGATTTCTACACCTCGCGCTTCAGCAATATCGCGCTCTACACCTGGCTGGCGACGACGTTGAAGACAACCTATCGCAAGGCCTACAGCAGCGCCTATGCGATGGCGAAACTCGCCGAACAGGCCTACCGTTTCGAGCGCAACGACAACACGACAATCCTGCTGTCGGACCCCTACTGGTCGCAAGCCCAAAGCGGCCTGATGGCCGGCGAAATGCTGCTCGGCGATCTCCAGAACATGGAGCGCAGTTTCATCGAGACCAATTATCGCACACCCGAGATCACGCAATCGTTCTCGATGCTGCAGATCTCGCCGGCCGCGCTGCTCAATCTCCGGCAGAACGCCTCCTGCAATTTCAGCATCCCCGAGTTCTGCTTCGATCTGTTCTACCCCGGGCAATATTGCCGCAAGATCAAGGCCGTCAGGCTGACCATTCCATGCGTCGCCGGCCCGCTCGCCAACATCGGCGCAACCTTGACGCTTACCGGCAGCAATCTGCGTCTCAAGCCGTCGCTGGATGCGTCCAGCATGGTTCCGATCCAGCTCAATCATAGCGTCGTCATTGCGACCAGCACCGCGCAGAACGATACCGGCGTTTTCGAATTCAACTTCCGCGACGAGCGCTACATGCCGTTCGAGGGCGCCGGCGCGATCAGCTCGTGGAAAGTGGAACTGCCCTCCGGCTTCAGGCAGTTCGACTACCAGACCATCAGCGACGTGATCGTGCACATCAGCTATACCGCACAGCAGGACGACAGCCTGCGTCTGAAAGTCGAAACGAAAAACGGCGCGATCGCGGCGGCCCTGAAGAGCACGCCCCTGGTCCGACTGTTCAGCCTGCGCCAGGAATTCCCCAGCGTGCTGAACCGGCTGTTGCACAGCCCGTTGAACACCTCGCTGGCGATGAGCATCACCGCCAATTATCTCCCGTACTTCGTCGCCAGCGGCGCGGTCCAGGTCACCACCGCCGCCTTGCTGTTGAGAACAGCGGCATCGAAACCGATCGGGAATTTCACGGTATCGATCGACGGCAACAGCATATCGGGTTTTGCCGCCGATCCGAAAATGGGCGGGCTCTGGTCGGCCGATGCCAGCGCCGCTTTTGCCAGCGGGTTGTTCGCGGACCACACGATCATCGTTACCAATGCAGGTAGCCTCACATCCGGCGCTCCGCAGGCCGCAACCGCCGCCGCGATCGACGATACAAGCCTGCTCGATGTGATGCTCTATGTGGAATACCAGTTGACAACAAGCTGATCCGTTGCGGATGGAGACGACGCGGTGGACGAGCCGAAGCGATCCAGCGGACCTGAGGACAAGGCGCCGGAAAAACCGTTCGCGGTTTCGGCGCCGCAGGTGTCCTTGCCCAAGGGCGGCGGCGCCATCCGCGGCATCGGCGAGAAATTCTCGGCCAATACGGTCACCGGCACCGCCTCGCTCAGCGTCCCCCTCGCCCTCAGCCCCGGCCGCGCGGGTTTCGGCGCGCAGCTGTCGCTGTCCTATGATTCCGGCGCCGGCAACGGTGCTTTCGGGCTGGGCTGGAGCCTGTCGCTGCCCTCGATCACCCGCCGCACCGACAAGGGTCTGCCGCAATATGACGACGCCGGCGAGTCCGACGTGTTCGTGCTGTCGGGCGCGGAGGACCTCGTACCCCAGCTGGCACAAGACACCAGCGGCGGCTGGGCGCGATGTCCGGCCACGCGCGACGGCTATATCGTGTGGCCCTATCGGCCACGGATCGAAGGCCTGTTCTCGCGCATCGAGCGCTGGACCCGCGTCAGCGACGGCGATACCTATTGGCGGTCGATCTCCCGCGACAATGTCACCACCCTCTATGGCACGACGCCGGAGAGCCGCATCGCCGATCCGGCCATCCCGGGCGATGTCTTCAGCTGGCTGATCAGCGAAAGCCGCGACGACAAGGGCAACGCGACGAGTTACGAATATGTCGCGGAAGATTCCGTCAACGTCGACCTCCTGCAGGACCACGAGGGCAATCGCTCGGACCCCGGCCGTGCCGCCAACCGCTATCTGAAGCGCGTCAAATACGGCAATACGCTGCCGACCTCGGCGCAGCCCGACCTTTCAAAACAATCCTGGCTGTTCGAGGCGGTGTTCGATTATGGCGAGGGCCACGCGACGCCGCTTGCCGCCGACGCCGATGGTCGTCAATTCGTCGCGGCCTCGCTGGCCACCACGCAGCCCTGGCCGGTGCGGCAGGATCCGTTCTCGCGCTATCGCTCCGGTTTTGACATCCGCACCTATCGGCTGTGTCGCCAGGTGCTGATGTTCCATCATTTCGCCGGAGAACTCGGCACGCCGGACTACCTGGTCCGCGGCACCGAGTTCGCCTACAGCGAAGGCGCAACGGCGTCCTTCATCACGTCGGTCACGCAGTCGGGGTATATCCGGCAAAGCGACGGAAGCTACCTCAAGCGCTCGCTGCCGCGGCTCGATCTTCAATATTCGGCGGCCGTCGTCCAGAGTGATGTCAGGGAAGTTGACCCGGCCAGCCTCGCCAATCTCCCGGCCAATGTCGATGGCGGACAATATCAATGGCTCGACCTCGACGGTGAAGGTGCACAGGGCATTCTCGCCGCCTATGAAGACGTCTGGTATTACAAGCGCAATCTCAGCCCGATGACCCAGACATTTGTCGGCGACCAGCCGGCGATAGCGGCGACATTCGAGACCCTTACCGAGGTCGCCAAGCTGCCGGGCTTCGCGCAGGCGAGAACGGCCCGTCATCAGTTTCTCGATCTCGCCGGCGACGGGCAGCAGGATTGCGTGGTGTTGGAGCGGCCCGATCCCGGCTTCTACAAGCGCACCGACGACCAGGACTGGCAAAGTTTCCTGCCCCTGACCTCCATCCCGAATGTGGACTGGAACGATCCCAATCTGCGCTTCGTCGATCTCAACGGCGATGGCCATGCCGACGTGCTGGTCACCGAGCACGACGTCTTCAGCTGGTATCCCTCGCTGGCCGAAGCCGGGTTCGACGCGGCCCTTCGTGTGGTCAAGGCCGTGGACGAGGAGAAAGGCCCCGCGGTAGTCTTCGCCGATGGAACACAAAGTATTTTTCTGGCCGACATGACCGGGGACGGTCTTTCCGACATCGTCCGCGTCCGCAACGGCGCGATCTGCTACTGGCCCAACATCGGCTATGGCCAGTTCGGCGCCAAGATCGCGATGGACAATGCACCTTGGTTCGAGGCGCAGGATCTGTTCGATCCGCGCCGCATCCGTCTGGCCGATATCGACGGATCGGGCACCGCCGACATCGTCTATCTCGCCTCCGAGGGGGTGCGGCTCTATTTCAACCAGGCCGGCAACGGCTGGAGCGACCCGCAGGCGCTGCCGGCGTTTCCGCGGGTCGACGATCTCGCCTCGGTGCAGGCGATGGACCTCCTGGGCAACGGCACATCCTGCCTGGTCTGGATGTCGCAGCAGCCCGGCGATGTCAGGCGCAACATGCGCTATGTCGACCTGATGGGCGGCCAGAAGCCGCATCTGCTTGTATCGACCAACAACAATATGGGTGCGGTCGCCAAGGTCCAGTATGCAACCTCGACCAAATTCTATCTGCAGGACCGGCTGGCCGGGCACCCCTGGGTGACCAGACTCGCTTTCCCTGTACATGTCATCGAACGGCTGGAGACCCAGGACCTTGTTTCCAACACGACGCTGGTCAGCACCTACCGCTACCGTCACGGCTATTACGACGGCGTCGAGCGCGAGTTTCGTGGCTTTGCCTATGTCGAACAACGCGACGTGGAATCCGTCGTCGGCGATTTCGATCTGCCGCCGATCCTGACCAAGACCTGGTTCCATAATGGCGCCTGGCTCAAGCAGCAGGTTCTCGAGACATTTTTCAAGAACCCGGCAAACCAGGAATTTTTCGCCGGCGATTCCTTGGCCGCCTTTCTGCCGGACACGGTTTTGCCCGCCGGCCTTACCGACAACGAAACGCGCGAGGCCGCGCGAGCCCTGAAGGGGAGTATCCTGCGTCAGGAAATCTATTCCGACGACGGCACGCCGAAGGCGGCGCTGCCCTATAGCGTGTCGGAGCGCAGCTACCGGCTGACAACCCTGCAGCCGCAGGGACCGAACCGCCATGCGGTGTTTTTCAATCACCCCTGCGAGACCATCGACTATCATTACGAGCGCAACCCGGCCGACCCCCGCATCAGCCATGCGCTGACCCTGGAAGTCGATGCGTATGGCAATGTGCTGAAATCAGCCGCGATCGGCTATCAGAGGCGCACGCCGGCCTTCGACGAGCAGGGCAAGACGCTCGCGACGCTGACCGAAAGCCAATACACCAATGCGATCCTCGCCGCCGACGCCTATCGCACGCCGCTGCCGGCCGAGGCCAAGACGTTCGAACTGACCGCGCCGACGCTTGCCGGCGCGGCGGCGCTGGATTTCGCGACCATCGATTCCATCGCAACGGCGGCGACGGCAATCGCCTATGAGGCGCAGCCCGACGCCGCGCAGCCGAACAAGCGCCTGCTGTCGCAAATCCGCACGCTCTATCGCAAGGATGATCTATCCGCCCTCTTGGCCTTGGCGCAGGTCGAATCCCTGGCGCTGCCAGGTGAGAGCTACAAACGGGCGCTGACACCAGGCCTGCTCGCCATCTATCAGGCCAAGGATGTCCGCCGCCGACCTCACGGCGATCCTCGCGGGGCCGCAGGGACAATATCGCGACATCGAGGGCGACGGGCCGTTCTGGATACCCTCGGGTCAGACCTATCTCTCGACCGGCCCGACCGACAGCGCTGCGCAGGAACTCGGCTTCGCACAGGCGCATTTCTTCAGCCGCATCGCTATGCCGATCCTTTCGGCGCCAACAGCATCGTCGCCTATGACACGTACGATCTGGCGGTCGCCTCGACGACCGACGCGGTCGGCAATGTCACGACGGCAACAACCGACTATCGCGTCTTGCAGCCGACGCTGGTGACCGATCCCAACGGTAATCGCGCGCAGGCCTTGTTCGACGCGCTCGGGATGCTGGCGGGAACGGCGGTGCAAGGCAAGGCGGCGGGGCCGGTCGAGGGCGATTCCCTCGACGCCTTTGTCACGGACCTCTCGCCGGCGCAGATCGCGGCGTTTTTCGACGCCCCCGACCCGCGCGCGCTCGCCGTCGGCTATCTCGGCTCCGCGACGACGCGGATCGTCTACGATCTCGATCGTGCCCCGGTTTGCGCGGCCGCCATCGCGCGCGAGACGCACGTCAGCGCGCTTGCCCCGGGCAGCAAACCGGTGCAGATGCAGTTCGTTTATTCCGACGGTTTTGGTCGCGAGGCGCAGACCAAGGCGCCCGCCGAGCCCGGCCCGCTCGATCTCGACGACCCCACATCGCCGGTGCAAAACCCGCGCTGGATCGGCACCGGCACGAAAATCTATAACAACAAGGGCAAGCCGGTCCGGCAATACGAGCCCTTCTTCAGCGCCATGCCGCAATTCTCAATCGAGAAATGGGGCGTCAGCCCGACGCTGTTCTACAATTCCGCCGAGCGCGTGGTCGCAACCTTGCATCCCAACCATACGTTCGAAAAAATCGTGTTCGATCCCTGGATGCAGACGACTTGGGACGAGCAATACGTAGGGGGTTTGCCTTGTCGCCTTCCTCGACTTCATCGTATTGCTGCTGCGGGGGACAGCCACCCAAGCACGGGGCCTTAATCGCCGTGCGGACGGGCATCGACAGCGACCGGTGGCTACCAGTCGCTGACCGCGTCTCGGACATCGCGACAGTCAGCGCAGAGCGCGCATCTCGCCGGGCGTCCCACGCACCCAGTGCGAGATCCCGCTCGACAGTGGCGCCGACACGGTTGACCACCGCCTCGGGCATCCTCGCAAAGCCTGACGTCGCCGCGCGCGCCTGTGGTCGAGCACGCGCTCGGGGTGCGCCCAGAAGGAGCCGAAGGTCCAGTCTGGCGTGTCCGCCGCGATCATCACCGTCTCCACCGTTACGCGGACACCGCGGCATCGAAGGTGACGCCAGCGACGCGCAGAACCCGACGGTGTTGGGGGTTCGGTGCCGGACCCGACCAGTACGCCGATTTCTGCGGGTGCCCTTAGCGCGTTCCCGTGGCTCGCTCGTGATCGCGCGCGCCGAGGCGGCATGGTTCGGTTTGACGCTCCTGCTGCTCTGATGCTTGCGCGTGGGCCCTTGATCAACCCTGTTGGCAGCGACAAGCTCGACGCTTGTCAGAGACGCTGTGCGTGCGCAGTTGCGCGATCGCACCGTCGAGCGCCACTCGAAGCTGCGCGTTGTCGCGGCTGGTCTTGGCCAGCAGCAGCCCACCCTGGATCGCGGCCAGCATCGTCGTTGTCAGCTGCTCGAGGTTGGCATCCGCGGCCAGCAGGCCGCTGTCACGCAGCCGCGCCAGCGCTGCGCCGATCGTCCCACGCCAGCTCTCAAAAACGTCGTTGAGAGCGGCCCGAAACTGCTCGTCGGTATCCGCCAGCGCCGCGGCCAGGGTGCCGATCGGACAACCGCCGCGTCCGCTCTGCGGCTCGAGCATCGCCACCATCCAGTCCGCCCAGCGTTCGAGGTCGCGCCAGTCTTGCACACCATCCAGTGCGTCCGCTTGGGCACCGAGCACGACGGCCGATTGGTGATCGATCACCGCCTGATCGCCTGAACCAGCCCGTGCTTATCGCCAAGGTAGTGATACAGCTGGCTCTTGCTCGAAGCCGTTGCGGCGCGAACATCGTCCAGGCTGGTCCCGGCCGCTCCGCGCTCGCCGATCAGCGCGGCGGCAGCGGCGACGATTCGCCCGCGCGTAGCGCGGCCCTGGTCGGTTATCGGCGCTGGCGTCATCACGACGACTCTACCTGCAGTGGACCCAACGGTCCACTGCAGCGCGCGCGCAGCTCACGTGTGCTTCACTGTCGGTTGGACTATCCGGTCCAATGCAACCGACGTGACGATGGGGAGCAACGCGATGAGCGCGACAATTCAGGAGCAGTCAGACCAACTGCAGGCCGCCTCCGCTGGAAGAATCCCGGCTGAGGTTGCCGCGGCCTTCGCGCGCGACCGGGCGCTGCTGCGCGCGCGTGGCAAACCCGCTAACGCCGTGTCCGCGGGCGATCTGCTCCAGGACTTCAACCTGCCCGACGCCACCGGCAAGGACGTGTCACTGTCGCAGTTGGTGGCGGACGGGCCAGCCGTGCTCGTGTTCTATCGCGGCGGTTGGTGCCCGTACTGCAACCTCGCGCTTCACCACTACCAGGCCGAACTGGTGCCCGCACTATCCCGGTTCGACGCGCGGATGGTGGCGATCAGCCCCCAGACACCAGACGAGTCGCTCAGCACCGCCGAAAAGCACGCCCTGCAGTTCCCCGTGCTCTCGGACGCCGGCGCCCGCGTCGCACGCCAACTGCACGTCACCTTCCAGCCCGCGTTGGACGTCCTCGAGGCCCAGCGAGCGCTCGGCCTCGACATCCGAGAAGCAAACGCGGAGGGCGCGAGCGAACTGCCGATGCCGACCGTCCTCGTCGTCGATCGCGACCGGGTTGTGCGGTTCGCCGACGTGCACCCGGACTACACCAGCCGCACCGAGGTCCAAGCCATCATCTCAGCACTCGCCAAGCTCTAACCAACGCTGCCGATCGACCGGCTCGCCCGGACCAGAGACATGGTCAGATCTGGGACGTCAACGACCCGATCCCGAGACCATGACCACCAGGTGAACTGACAAGGACTAACTGCCCGGCGGCCAGCCTCCCGCCCGCGCTCAATGCTCGCGCTCCGACGGGATCAGGGGCATCGCAGCAGCCCTGCCTCTCGGGCCTGGCTCTGAGCGGCGGGCCTGGCTGATTCCACTCTTGACGGTCGCCAGCGGGCGTGTCGCGTCTGGAATCGCGTGGCTGTCCGGCTTGACCGGTGGTTCAGGGTTCCGCTGTGGCAGTCTCGCGGCCGGCAGGTTCCCACTGGGCGGCTAGATTGGGCGCATGGCAGTCCATCGGATGCACACGTAGGCATCGTCGTCGACGACCGCCTCTGCTACATGCGCGGGCCCGAAGGACTTCTCATCGGGCTCGCGCAAGAACTCGGCTGAGCGCCCGAGTTTGAACCAAAGGGCAGCGCGTCGCGCTAGCGCTGTCGCGGCCGTCAGGAGCGTCAGTCGTTCTCAGCGCGCATGCGCCTGTACCGCTCGCAGATGACCCGGGAGCCGAACGTCCTGGTTTCGATCAGCTCCAACAGGATGTCCTCGGTGACCGGCGGGAGGAACGGCGTGCCGCCACCGACGACGATCGGATGGCGGAACATGCGCAGCTCATCAACGAGACCGAGCTTGATCGCCGTCGCGGCGAGGCCGGCGCCGCCGATCTCAACGTCCGCGTCAGTCGTGCCGAGCGCGGCGGCGACCTCCTCCGCCACCGACCCCTCGGCGAGCCGAGCATTGCCATGGACTCTGTCGAGCGTGCGGCTGAAGACGACCTTCGGAAGCGCACACCAAACGTCGGCGAACGCGGCGTGGAGCTCGCTGTCGCGCAGCGACGGATCGGTCTCCCACACCAGCATGGTCTCGTAGAGCTTGCGGCCGCACAGATGACAGCCAAGCTCGCGAACCCTCGCCAGATGGAAGCCAAACAGCTCCTCGTCAGGGACAGTCCACCCAAACTCGCCCTCGCGGTCGGCGATAAAGCCGTCCACCGAAACGCCCATCGAATAGATCAGCATGGCTCCAGACCGTAGCGCCCGGGACCGTATCGGGGACGGGGTGGCACAAGGATGCCGCGACGCGATCCCGGCATGCCCGGGCCGACACAAGAGGAGTCTGCACGACGCGACGAGCTCTGTCAACGTGCAGGATGGCCGCTGGCTGGCTGTCCGAGCAGGCGGGCTACGGCTTCGGTGCGGTTAGCCGTGTTGGTTTTGAGCAGGATCTGTTTGACGTGGAACTTGACTGTGCCTTCCGAGATGAACAGCAGCTTGGCGATCTTGGCGTTGGTCAATCCTTGAGCGACAAGCCGTAGGACCTCGAGTTGCCGCGGGCTGAGCCCAGCTGGGTCCTGGGCGGGGGCGTGCGCTGGAACGAGCCGTTGTAGCTCCTGCACGTGGTTGGCGAAGATCCGACGCGCTCGCGTCCTGGGGGGCAGGCGATCGCTTGGTCTCGGTGATGTCTCGCACTACGCCGATCACCTTGAGGGGCTTGCCGTGTGCGTCGACGATCGTGTCTGCCTGCCAGTCCAGCAGACGTATGCGCCCGTCGGCGCGGATCGCGCGGGTTTGGATCGAGACACTTGTCAGCTCTGACACGGTTCGCTGCAGCGCTTCGCGAACGGGCTGGCGACCATCGGGGTGCACGAGTTGCGTAAGCTTGGATTCCAGTGCCGCTTCGTCGTCGGTGCTCACGCTGAGCGCTTTGGTATTGAGGTTGAGGATGTCGTCGACGCCGGGCGAAAGGGTGAGGTGGTCGGTGGCGAGATTCCATTCCCAGCTGCCCATCTGCGCGATCGCCTCTGCCTGCTGCAGGATCTCGCGGCGGTGCTCGAGTTCGCGTTCGGAGCGTTTTCGCTCGGTGATGTCTCTCGCTACTATCGAAACGGCGGTCACTACACCGTCGGCATGTAACACCGGCGATGCTGTGCTTGAGACGTCGATCACGGTTCCGCGTTTGGTGCGCCTGCGCGTCTCGATCGGCTCCACTGTCTCTCCGGCAAGATCCGTTCTACGAGCCGGAGTTGCTGTTCTCGCTCGGCGGGCCCGGCTGCGAGCATGGCTCCGTTGGCGCCGATTGCGTGTTGGGCGCTGTAGCCGTAGATCCGTTGCGCCCCGGCGTTCCAGGTGAGTATCGTGCCGTCCAGCGTGGTCGTGATGATCGCGTCCGAGGAGGACTCGACCACCGCGGCCAGCTGCGCGCGTGCCTCTGCGGCTGCGCGCTCTGCGGTGATGTCCTGGATCTGGGAGATCAGGAACGCAGGCAGCTGACCTTCCGCGCCGATCGCCGACCACGAAACTCCGGCCCAGATCGTGCGGCCGTCGCGGTGCAGGTAGCGCTTGTGTACCGAGCCGGATCGAAGTTCGCCGGCCCACGCGGACTCGTGCATGGCCGTGTTCGCTGCGAGATCGTCTGGGTGCGTCACCTCGGCGAATGTCATCCCCAACAGCTGCTCCTCGGAGTAGCCCAGCAGCTCGCACATCGCTTTGTTGACGCGCTCAAAGCGCCCGCAGGGGCGCGCGAGGACCATGCCGATCGGTGCGCCGTCGAGCACGGAGCTCATCGCGTCGACGCGCTTACGCAGCGCCCGGGCCTCGTTCAGCGTGGCTTCGGCGTGCTTGCGTTCGGTGATCTCGCGAGCGATCGTGGCGGCGCCGACAACGCGACCGTCGCCATCGTGAACGGGCCATGCCGACAGCGAAACGTGGATCACGCGGCCGTCCTTGCGCCGCCGGGTCGTCTCTAGGTCATCGACGCCTTGCCCGTCCGCGACGCTCGCGAGGATGGCGTCAAACTCGGCGCGTTGATCCGGGGAGGACATCAGCATTGACACGTGCCGGCCGAGCGCCTGATCGCTACTGTAGCCGGACATCGCCTGCGACCCTGCGCTCCAGAAGGTGATCACTCCACCGAGCGTCACCAAGTTGATCGCATCGCGCGAGGACGCCACCATCCTGGCCAGCATCGCCACCGTTTCTTCGGCTCGCTTGCGAGCCGTGGCGTCCCTGCCTACGGAAGCGACAGCGACCACCTCCCCGCGCTCGTCGCGGATCGGCAAGACCGTCAACGCCACTTCGATCAATCGCCCATCGCGGGTCTTGCGGGTCATCTCGAGATCGGCGACCACCTCGCCCTCCCGGACCCGCGTCAGGACCTCGCGCAACAGCTCGTCCTGCTCTGAGCTTGCATGGGTGGCAGAGATCGGCATCCCGATCGCCTCCAGGGCTGAGTAGCCATACATCCGCTCCGCGCCCGCGTTCCAGTCAGTCACCAGCCCATCTGGGCTCACAGCGATGATCGATTCCTGCGAGTAGGGGACGATCGTGGCAAGCCGCTCGCTCTGCGCCTCGCGCCGTTTGCGTTCGCCGATTTCCCGGATCGCGGCCACGACCAGAAGGCCTGACTCGGTGGCGAGCGTGTTGAGCGTGATCTCGACAGGGAACGCTCGGCCTCCGCGGCGTTTGACCTCCAACCGCCGCGGCTTGGGGTCAGCGATGTAGACAGATCGGGATACGACATGTCTTGGGCGTGCATCCGCGGGCAGCAGATCCTCAACCGGGCGGCCGACCAGTTCCTCGCGCGTGAACCCGAACATCTGCTCAACGCGGGCGTTGACCAGCACGATCAGCCCATTCTGATCGACGGCCACGATTGCATCGCAGGCGATTTCCAACAGCACCCCCAATCGCGCCGCCTCCAGATCGGCGCTGGCGCCAGCGCCGTGATCGGTAGCTAGATCGGCACTCCAGGGGACCGAAGTCGTGCGAGTGGCTCACGCGTCCCTCCTACGAAATAGTCATCGCTCCAGTCCACTGCCCGCGGGCTTTGCTTTCGGCCGTGTAAATGCCGGGGCGATCAGCCCAGCTCGGCGAGGTAGTCATGAACATTATTGCTTCGCGCGTCCGTACGCCTGAGGCTCGACTTCTGCGGGCGATGAACGGGAGCTCGCCGGGCTCGCTCAGTTGAGTGGTTTGGGGCGCCCAAGGTGGAACCCTTGTCCGTAGTTGACGCCGAGGTCGGTGAGCAGGTGGACGGTTTGTTGGTCGCCGACGAACTCAGCGATCGTTTGTTTGCCCATGCCGGTCGCGATGTCGACCGCGGCTTTGATCAGCAGCCGGTCGGTTTGGCTGGTAGTGGCGGTTGCGGAGTCGAATAGCGCGATCCCGGCGCTGGCTGTGAGCGGTCTGGCGTGGGGTCCGACTTGGATGGTTGTGTCCGTAGCGCCGCGAGCAGTTCTAGGGCGAGGTGGCTTGCCTCTGGGCCGTCCGCGTGTGAGAGCAGCACCGCAAACTCGTCACCGCCGAGGCGGGCGAGCAGATCAGTCTCCCGCAGCCGCGAGCTGAGCGCGATCGAGGCTTTGATGATCGCTTCGTCGCCTTCATGGTGCCCGAGCGTGTCGTTGATGAACTTGAAGTGGTCCAGATCGAACATGATCAGCGCGCCACCGCCGCCGTAGCGCTCGTTACGGGCGTGATGGGCCTCGAGTTCGCGTTGGAAGCTGCGGCGGTTCAGCAGGCCGGTCAGGGCGTCGTGGTCGGCGAGGTGGATCAGGCGCGCTTCGGAGCTTCGCCGGTCGGTGATGTTCGTGATGTGGGCCAGGAACCTCAGTGGGTGGGCGTCGGCGTCCCTGAGCAGGGTCGTCCGGATCGCCACCCATACGGGGTCTGGCCTTCGTGGATGAAGCGTTTCTCTGAGCGGTAGCCGACCGCGTCGCCGGCCAGCACCGCCGCGATCTCGCGGTCCTGCTTGCCGAGATCGTCGGGATGCGTGATCGCGTCCGGACTGCTCGCCTCGAGCTGAGCGCACGAATAGCCGGTGATCTTGCACAGCGCGTCGTTGACCTGCAGGAAGCGTCGATCGAGGTCGAGCATCGCCATCCCGATCGGCGCCTCCTCGAACGCCCGGCGGAAGCGCTCTTCGGCCTCCTACGCAGCCGCCTGGGCCTGCTTGCGTTCAGTGATTTCACGGGCGATCACTGAGGTGCCGATCAGCTCCCCGGAACCATCCGTTACCGCAGACGTGGTGATCGACACGTCGATCATGCTCCCGTCCTTGCGCTGCTGGACGGTATCGAAATGATCTATACGCTCGCCGCGGCACACCCGCGCGAGAATCGCCGGAATCTCGGCCTTGCCACCTGGTCCGGCTAATAGCGCGATTTGACGTCCGAGCGCCTCCTTGGAGGTGTGGCCGTACATCCGCTCCGCGCCACGGTTCCAGCTCACGATCTCGCCCTCCACAGTCATGCTGATGACCGCATCGTCAGAGGACTCGACGATCGCCGCGAGCTGCGCGGCTAGCGCCTGCACCTGCTTGGCCGCCGAAATGTCCCGCTCGATCACCAAGACCCCGTCGCCGAGCTTGGCGACATGCAGCTGCAGACCAAACGTCCCGCGGAGTACGACGTCTTGTCTGGAGAGAGGCTGGCGGCTGTGAACGACCGCGCAACAGTCGTCAAACAGCCCGGACTCGGCCTGGTCAGTGGACATCTCGAGCAACCCGCGTCCAACGAGCTGCTCCGGATCCACGCCGATCGCAGCGGACAGGACGTGGTTGACGTACTCGTAACGGAAGTCCGTGATCGACCCGGACAGATCACGGACCGACGAAAAGATCGCAAGACGATCCAGCATCGTCTCGGCCGTGGCCCGGAAGCGCTCTTGGCCGGACGTACTCGATCGCCGCCTCTCTGCGGTTCTCAGACTCATCTCGGAACCCTTCGCGTTGACCGGACCGCAAGAGGCCGCCGAACGCTCGCACGCGGACCGCGCCCGTCGCTTGCGCCAGCCAGCCATATCGAGTAGTTCACGGGCCCATATTTGCGTAGGAACATGCTCACCGTGCAAACCGCGCCATCCTCAGCCACCGCGAGGGCCGGGCTCACGCCGGCGCGCGGGTCTTGGGTCTCGCGAACGAGCGAAATTGTCGATGAGCGACCTGTCCTCAGTCGCGTCCAGCGCCGGTCACGGCTAACGGCGCTGGCAGCGACTGTTCGATCATCACCGCGGGCACGCCCAGAGCTATACGATCACGCTCCACAGAAGCCCACATCGTCGTGCGATCGATTGCCGACGCGTCGAGTTGCTCGCCGCGCAACCGCGCCGCGACCAGCGTCCGGATACAGCGACCGACCGGGCCCTTCCAACTCAAGAACCGCAAACCGATCACGGCGCCGTCGCAGTGAACGACCCTGGCGCAGCCGCAGTAGCGGAAGGCCGGTCCCGAGAGCTCGACGCGAGCGATATCGCCAACCGCCAGATCACTGGCGGAGCTGATCAGCATCCCGCCTTCGCACAGGTTCAGGATGCCTCCCGGCCCATACGGGCGACCGGCCGATCGCAGGCTTACAGACAGATCTCGCGTGTTCCTGGTCCGAGAATCACGGTTGGTGATGAGCATCCCAAGCACCTCTTCCTTCAAGGGCACTGTGAGTGGCGGTCCGGAAGTCCTGATCGCCCGAGACCTGAAGCGAAACCTGGCAGCAGGGTTCACGCACGGGTCGCGGCCAGAACCCTGGGCCGCAGGCGACGGCGTTACGTGCGCATCGTGCGCGAGCGTTGACCCCAACTCCGCGGGTAGCGACTCGTTCGCCTTTGATCCAGCTCGCCGAAGAACATGAGCTAGCACCCTCCTGGCAACGTCGACTTGCTCGCACATCGAGGCCGTCGAGTGCGAGAACGCCTACCTGCTCAGGACCACGTATGGCGTCCCGCCACGGCAGCGACAGCCTGGGCAGCGAGCCGCGTAATCGAGCGAAGGCTGCTCGGCTGGGAGGTTCTTTGTCACGGTGGCTGCTCACGGGACCCGCGAGCACGGTCGACTAGGTGACGATCCAGCCCACGGGCACGATTAACGGGAACGCTGGTATAGCGACGGTCAGTTCGCCGGCCGTCGCTATGGTTTTGGGAGATCTCGATCGTGAGTGAGCAGAGCGGGACCCGGCAGCAGTTGCGTTGATCGCTGCGCAAGACGCGGAGATGTGCCGCACCGGCCAGCCGCTGAGCGAGATCACGAGCCTCACGCGAGCTGATGGCAGCCAGCGCGAAGACCTCGTGCTCAGATACCCAGTGCTCGACGGCCGCGGCCGGGTCAGTGCGTTCGCTGCGTTCTCGCTGGACATCACCGACCGCAGGCGCACCGAGCGCGAGTTGCTCGATGCCGAACGGCGCTTCCGGATGCTGCTCGACGCCGCGCCGGACGCGATCGTGATCCTCGACCCTTGCTGCCCGCTTTGACTGACAGGGGGGCCCGAACGGACCCTGCGATTAGATCCGAACGGGCCATATGCAAGCACCCCGCTGGGTGCGTAACGTTTCGGCCACGATCCCGGGCGCCGAGCGGTCGGCGTTACCCCGTCCTCCTCTCGGACGCCGACCGCTAGAGCGCGGCGCCGAAACGCTCGCGTATCGGTCAGTGGTCCGAGAACTCGGCTGTCGGCGACGCGGATTGATCACGGCGGTCGTGCACACGGACCGCTTGGGGCGCACCGTCGTGGTGATCTGAGCGTCCGTTGGCAAGAGCGCCGCTGCTAACAGCCTCCCAGATCCGGCCCCGGCGCAATCAGTTAGTTAATCGCACGATAGACAAGGGAGTACAATCGAGTTGCGCCTGTTCGCTGGGTCCTTCATCGGCCAGCTCTCAATCCTCCGTGCAGGGCCACGTTCCCCTGAGAGCGCCGAATCGGAGCAGGCATGATGACAACCGCAACGATCGCGGATGACCGTCGAGCTGCGCGCGACGCGACAACACGAGCTCTCGTCACGAGGGCTCCGACGATCAGTGTGGACGCAGACCGGTGCGGGGGATGGCGGCTCACGCCTCCTCTCAAAGCCGACTCGATCACCTACGAATCGCTGTCGGAAGCGAGACGAGCGGCGTATCGGCTCGCAGCCGACCTACGCCCCTGCCAGATCGTGACCTTCGACGCGTACCACCGCGTCGTGCACCGCAAGTTCATCGACAGCGAAGCCGACGCAGCGGTACACCCCGGCAACTACCACGCCGGCCCCGAGATGTGCATATAAGCGCCAACCACACCGCGACCCGAGAGCGTCGGCATCCGCTCCTGACCAATGGACTCGTGCGGTGGCGCAATGCGCACCAAAGGCGAGCGTCGATCCCGACCGGCGCACCGAGCTGGACATCCAACGGTCTCACCATGACAGCCACGCGAGCTGCGACACACTCCAGGAAGCCGAACGAGTAGCCCGTATCTGCACGGCCTCCCAACACCCGTGCGAGCTCGTCGTGTGCGACGCCTACAACCGCGCGCTGACTGCAGGCCGGAGCTGACCGACGGAATCTTTCCGAGATAGTGTTCATCACCGTGTGTCAGCTCGCCGCGATACCACCCGTCGATCGAGGTGGTGACCTCAATCCGCGGCGAGTCTGCGGAGTACAAGTCCGCATCGGGTCGGTCGTGGTGGCAGATCGTGAGCGTGACGACGAGCTGATCACCGCGCGAGCTTTGGTTGCCGACAGCCGCCGGCCAGCCCTCCGCGGCGTAGATTGCTAACGTGACCGCACGCAGCGTCATCGTGTCCGAATACCACCGCTGCGCACGCTTATCAGCAAGGACACGCGCTAACCAGGCGTCGCGAGCGGCCTCGTCCTCAGTCTCCTCCAAGGATGGGTGAGCACCGTAGAACGTGCCCTCAGGTTCCTCGTGGCCGGACACACCGCACACGACGATCGGGTTCGGATTGGTCCTGCCGTCTGAGCCTGGCCGGCCGCTTCACGGGGACTCCGCCGGAACCTATTCCTCCCAAACCACGGCGCCGCAGGCCGGGCAGGGTTCCTTCGCATCATCCAATGGCACGATCGGATACTCAGCGGCCAGCGGCCAGCGGACCGGGGCGCCAGCACCATCGCGATAGCAGGCGACCGGCTCGGAACGGTCCATCGATCAACGATGGAGGCATAGGCGCCGCGATTCACCTCCGCCGCGATCCGAATACCCCGGGCCGCCGATGCTTTTGGGGCCAGAAGCGGAAGCCGCGCGTTCACGTGCGGACCGCTGACAGCGGGACTGCCCGCATGACGCCCACCTGCGCGATGGGGCAACCCCACTCACCCGCGCGCCCCCTCGCCTGCGCGAAAAAGCGACGACGTCGCCGCCCGTCTACGACGTCGTTGCTCTTGGCGCGGACCGAGAACCTCGGATCCACTGCTGCGCCGGGCCCATGCGACGTCGATGCTGTGCGTCACTTGCGACGACGCCGAATCCGCGCTCGAGGCCGGCGCAATTGTCACAGCGCTTGCTCAGAACTTGGCAAACGCTGCCGGTCCCAGCAATCCCGGTCTGCTAGCTGACCGGCGGCCGGTCAGCAACTCCGGGCCGATGTGCGGTGGCTCCTATAGCGGCATTGCAGCGGTCTCATGTAGATAGATCTCCGCTGCTTCTCGTCGGGAGCGGCGGTCGGCGCTTGCTGAAGCCGGGCAAGCGCCGGCTCCCCCCTTTTCCGCGAAGCTAGGGTCCCCTTTGTCGATGACGCCGCCGATCGGCCGACGCACCCGGGCCGTCCTGTGCCTGGCGACGAGCAGGTCGATCGGCGCCCTGTTCGCGCAGCCCTCCTTTCGGGCGGCACAGTGATCGTCCAGTTCAGTCCGGTGCTGCAGTCCAGTCCGGTGGTGGCTGCTCAGCGGCGTGTCGTCTTCGAGTCCCGGTCAGATTGCGCTGAGCCGTGGGTGATGACCCGGGCCAATAGGTCTCGCAGTTGCTCGCTCTCTTCGGGGTTGAGTGGAGCGAGGAGCTTGGCCTCGGCGGCGTCGCTGGCTGCGGTCGTTTGGTCAAGGACGTCGTGGCCGACTGGTGTCAGCTCGATCACGTTGCGACGGCGATCTTCGGCGTCGGGGTGGCGGGCGATGAAGCCCTTGGCCTCGAGCGCGTCGATGATGGCGACCATCGTGGTGCGGTCGACGCCGATGCGCAGGGCGACCTGCTGTTGGGAGGCCGGCTCGAAGCTGTCGATCACGAGCAGCACCCCGAGATCGCGTGGGTGGATGCCGAAGGGCGCTAGCGCCTCGATATTCAACTCGGACATCAGCCTCTCCGCGTGCTTGAACAGATAGCCCAGCCGCCGGCTCGTCCGAGATCGGGTTTCACCGCTCGTCGACATTGATTGGAGACTACCGGTAAGCTGACCGTCAGCAGCATTGATGATCAGCGACATAGACGACTGAGGAGGCAACGATGATCCTGGTGGACACGCGAACCGGCCGTCGCGCGAATCACCTTGCCGCCGTCGCCGTCGCCGTCGCCGTCGCCGTTGTCGTTGTCGTTTCGGCAAGATAAGGCCCTCCGGTCCGGGTCTGTGGTTGCTTCGGCTGCAGGTCGAGCCACGATCGATTCTTACTTCACTTAGGCTTAGGTGGGCCGCGGCCACGCTCCCATCCGTGAAGCCGACGGACCGCGGCGTTGAGATCATGCGGGTTGTGGTTGTCTCCCCGGGTGACGTCCCGAGAGAGCGTGACCTCGTCGGGCTCGTCGTGGATGGGCTCAATCGCCAGATCGCGCCCGCGCACGGCTGTCATCTGTCGCTCTGGCGTTGGGAGGAGGACGCCCGGTCCGGGCTGCACCTCAAGGGTCCACAGGGTCTGATCGACGAGCGGATGCAGATCGAGGAGTCCGACGTGACGGTCGGGATGCTGTGGAAGCGAGTCGGAACGCCGACGAGCGACGCGGCATCCGGAACCGAGCACGAGCTGCGCAAGGCGTGGGGTTCTTGGAGCGCGAACGGCCGCCCGGGCGTCATGTTGTATTTCTGCCAGCGCAATGCGTTCCCGAAAGACTCGGAGGAAGCCGAGCAGCTGCGGCGGGTCTTCAGCGGCGCGATCACGCGCTTCAGCGCCACGCACGAGCGCCTCCGGGCGGGCGACACGCTCGATCACATCACGCGCTGTTACGGGCCTTGACTCGCGGAGGCAGCGAGCGCGATAGCGCCCACAACGCCGGACAGTTCGCCAAGTCCCGGCTCGAGAACATAGTTCGCGCCGTCGCCGATATCGATGTAGCTGTTAACGAGACCCACGAGCAGCGCGCGAATGCGCTCGCGGAGGCCGCGAGCATGCATCACGCCACCGCCCAGAATGATCGCCTCCGGACGGTAGATGAACACCAGGTTGCTCACCCCCCGAGAGATGTAGTGCGCCTCCACCTCCCACGCAATGTGCTCCGGCGGTAGCGCGTCACCGGGAGTACCGAAGCGCGCCGCGATCGCAGGGCCAGACGCCAGACCCTCGAAGCAGCTTGCATGGTAGGGGCACGCTCCAGAGAAGCTCACGCTCACGTCGTGGGGATGAAGCGGGAGATACATATGCCCCATCTCGGGATGCCCTGCAGCGTGCACGATCTTCCGGTCGATCGTCGCCCCTCCACCGATTCCAGTTCCGACCGTGAGGTAGATGACGTCGCTGAGTCCCACCGCAGCACCCGCCGTGAGCTCGCCAAACGCAGCGACGTTCACATCTGTGTCGATGAACACGGGAACACACGTCCGCTCCCTCACCAGGGTGAGCAGGTCTGCGCCGATCCATTGCGTCTTCGGTGTGTTCAGGACAACTCCATATCGGGGCGACGCCGGATGGACGACAACTGGCCCGAATGCGCCGATTCCGATCGCCATCAACTTGTCGTCGCCGACGTTGGCTTGGATCCCAGCGACCGCGGCAGCGAGCGTTTCGGCAGGTCCCGTGGTCGTAACTCGGCCCCATGCGAGCGGACGGTCGGGCGCGGCTCCGACGCCCCACAGGGTCTTTGTGCCTCCGAGTTCGATCCCGCCGAATAAGGCCCTCACGGGCGCAGAGAGTGCCGAGAAGGGCGGGCAGGAGTGCTGTGCGCCGCTCGCGTCAGGTGGGAGGCTTGCGAAACCGCGTGCCGACTCGATGCGCGGTGGCCCGGCACACCGACATCTTGCCACCGCGCTGCCGTGTGCACACGCGCAACGCGTCGCGGTATCGCGCAGCAGCCTCGAGCTCGGGCGTCTGGTTGTCCTCGTGCTTGCCATCGGTCGAGACCCGGACCCAGATCGCTGCGTTCGTGCTCATTGAACTGGACATTAGTCCAATTCACAGCCAAGACACAGGCTCACCACCCCGCAAACACAGGCGATTTCAGGGTGCTGGGATCGACATACTTCAATTCATCGCGCGAGCGCACCAACGTGCCGCGCACCCAGGCCCGCGGGCGGACCTGCGACGCAGACGACGGGGCCCTATACGGGACGCCCTCGTGCTCGATCGGCTGGGTGCGCGTCGCGGCGCCGCGCTCACCGGGCACGCGCGGCAGCTACTGCTCCGTGGCGTGGCGAGCTTGGAGGGCTGCAATGAGCGCCTGGCGTGCGTGCTCGACACTCTCGGTGGAGCTATCGGCGGAGAGTTGCGCCTCGACCGCTGCGATCTCGGCCGCGAGCGCTTCGTTGCGCAAGACGCCGGCGACCCAGCGTGAGAAGTCGCGCTCAGCACAATGCGCGCGCAACACTCCTGCCTCGCAGACCGCGATCGCGCCTTCGAGCTCGGGAAGGTTCGCGACGACCGCCCCGGCGCCCGCGTCCTCGGTTCGGAAATAGAACCGCTGAGAGGACTCCGCGCCCACGAGCTGGTAGCCGCGAGCAGCCTTCGTCAACTCGCCAGCCTTGGCGAGCTTTGAAAGCGTCGTACTGACGCTCGCGCGAGCTAGTCCGGTCGCCGCGGCCACCTCACTAGCGGTCATCGCGCTGCCACCGGCAAGCGCCCCCAGGACAGCGCGCTTGGTTGCGCCCGACACCGGGCGAGCCGCGCCGGCGGCAAGCGCCTCGCCAACCAGCTCCTCGGTAACCGGCTCCTCGGCAACCAGCTCTTCGGCAACCAGCTCTTCGGCAACCAGCTCCTCGGCAACCAGCTCCTCGACAACCAGCTCCTCGGCAACCAGCTCCTCGGCAACCAGCTCTTCCGCAACCAGCTCTTCCGCAACCAGCTCCTCGGCAATCAGCTCTTCCGCAACCAGCTCCTCGATAGCCAGCTCTTCGGCAACCAGCTCCTCGATAACCAGCTCTTCGGCAACCAGCTCCTCGATAACCAGCTCCTCGGCAACCAGCAGCTCGGAAACCGGCTCCTCGGCAACCGGCGGCTCGGCAACCGGCTCCTCGGCAACCGGCGGCTCGGCAACCGGCGGCGCGGCAACCGGCGGCTCGGCAACCGGCGGTGAAGGGGTCGTGGCGGCTGTGACGCTCGCGCGTGGCCGTGCAGGCTTGCGGTTCGTGTCGCTCTCGCGCCCGAGCTGGTAGCCGCGCGCGGCCTTGGTGATCTCACCGGACCCTGCGAGCTTGGAGAGCGTGGTGCTGACCGTCGCGCGCCCGAGCCCGCTCGCGGCGGCGATCTCGCCGGCCGTCATCGCACGGCCGTCCCTTAGCGCTGCCAGGACCGCCGCCTTGGTCGCGCCCGGTGCGGTCCGCGCAGGGGCTGGAGCAGCGGCTGAGCTGGCGGGCGTCTGCGTCGCCGGTCGCGGCGGCACCGAAGCTTTGCGTGGGCGCGGGGCCCGACGCGTGCTCGCACGCGGACTCTTGACCGCGCTCTCGCCGACGGACGCCGAGCTGGCCACGGGCGCTGTGCGATCGCCGTCGTCCGCCTCGCTTCCGCGCGAGGCGAGCGCCGCCAGCGCCCGGCGGAGCTTGTCGATCTCGCCCCACAGCTCCTGCAGGCGGGCTTGGATGTCGCGGCGTATCTGGTCGAGGTCGAGCATGGGGGGTGGCGGTCCTTGCGTGTAGACGGGTACCGTGATCGTAACCCGCAGCTGCACCGTGAGCGTTCCCGAGTGCCCGGGCAAAAGCGTGAGCGCGCTCGAGGCGTGTCGGCGACGTCGGCTTTGTTGGAGATGCACGTTGGTGGATCCTCCTGTTGGACGCGCCTCGGAAATCTTGGTGTGGCCCCGGGCGCGCCTTCGTCACCGGTCTGCCGCTGGCTGCTAGGGACTGGTGGCTGGCGAAGCGCCATCCAGTTGCTGCGCGATGCTCTGGTCCTGTCGCAACGCCCGCTCGGTCAGCTGGTAAACCCGGCCAAGGCGGCCCGCAGCCGAGCTTGGCGCGCCGCTGGCAGGCTCGGTTGGCCGAGTGGCTGCAAAGACCACGATTGCCACCACGACCGGCAGCACGGCGAGCAAAAGCAAACGGTACCCCGGCTTCGAACGCGGCGAACTCAGGTCGAGCCTGATCTGGCGGTTGAGGGCAGCCAGGTCCTCGGCATGGGATGCCGCGCCGGCGGTTGATGACGGCCCTCGGGTGGCGCGGTCGGGCGCAATATCCATGCTTTGACGTTCGCCAGAGACGTTGCTCGACACGAGCCAGCTCGCCACGCGGCCAACAACTGTTCGATCGCCCTGTGCGGGGGACACGACTTCCTACTGCCGCGTCTCGTCCGAAGGAGCAGTGCGCAAGCCATGCGAACGTGTGGCCCGGCCAGCCTCCTGGAGTCAAGACAAGCGTCCTGCCCAGTCGCTATGGGTCCCTACGTTCTGACGCGAGCCCGCCCTTGACAATCGCACCAATTGTGGCCACTCCGAGGCCGGCGGCGGCGCTGATGAGTGCGGTGGCGGTTTGTGAGTCCATCGGTCGCCGTGCGGTCAGACGACGCCAAGAGAGATCGAGTCGCCCCCGCCCGGGCCGACTGCGCTGGCACCGGTGGACAGATCGATGGCTCGTACGGGATACGAGTCCGCCGCGGCGAGGCTTCCGGCCGGAAGAGTGAACTTCACGTGGTCGCCCGTACCAGCAGTCTTGATGACCTGCACTTCGCCGACTTGATAGGCACCAACGCTGACCGCCGGTGGTGTGCCATCCGACACAAGGTACCGACCGTACAAATCGACCGTCGCGTCCTTACCCGCCGGGATCGAAGTCGGGAAGATGCTGTTGAGTTGCGGGCCGACGGCGGACACGGCGACCTTCTTCGCCGTGTAGGTGGCAGCCGACGTCAACGCGAGTCCGACCAGCAGCGACGGCAAGGTCGGGAAACCCCGGCCGGGATGCGGGATCATGGCGCCGTAGAAGAACGCCAGCGCCACAAGGTTGAACAAGACGTACTGCAAGTCGCCCAGATCCGTGTCCCCAACATCATCGGCGATGAGATTCTTGGCGTCGGCGGTCAGCGACGGCGACTGGTTCGGATCTGAGGTCTTCGTGTCGGAGGCCGCGCCAGCGACCGCCGTGTATTTGGCAATCACAACAGCCGCGTAGGGGCCACCGAGCAACAGAAGGTAGTCCTCCTGGAGGCCGCCTCCACCGGTGAGTTTGTCCCATGACGCGCCGCTGCCCATCAACTTCAAAGCAAGCAGTGCGAGGAGGCCCCATACAATCGCGTACGTCCACGCGAGCGCTACGGACTTCGATGTCGATGCCCGGTTGTCCTTACCACGGTACATCGTTCGCAGCGCCGAAACCCACTGGTCGCGCACCAGCGCCTTCTTTCTATCGTCATCGATTGGGTTGTCGTTGCTGTCGAGAAGATTCGCATAAACGGTATCGGACACAAGCCAGCCATCCAGGATCTGATGTGCAGCATTGTCGCTGTCCTTCCACCGGAGTTTGGCGTCGGTGTGCGCGACCTTCACTGTCCGAGTTGGAAGCAGAAGAACCGCTGTAATCAACAGCATCACGCCCGTAGCGGCTAACAAGGCGTCGACAGAGTGATATCCAGGAGCTTTACCGGCGGCGATTACGATTGGCGCCGCGGTGAGAGCGATCCCGACCAGCGCCGTGGCGCCAGCAACCGTCCGGGCTGCCCGTTGAGTAGTCGTGCGGCGAATGCTCATGACGCGCAGACCCCCTACAAGTTTTGATGCGCCAGCGGAGGTGAAACGCCTCGGCCGACTAACGACAGAGCTACGCGAGTGTCTCTCATTGGTGGTCGAAACCCATCGGGGAAAGACCGCCGTATCGCCCGTAGTGTCCCGCACGCTTTTCCGCCCCTCCGCTACCACCCGGTGAAGTTTCACGGGTAGGTTTGGGCGACTTGTCGGTTGAGCCGCATTATCTTGCGCAGCGCTAGCCTAGCCTGGTGCCGACCGTAGGTGGGTGCGTCGTTCTTCCGCCGCTAGCAACCGGAGCGTCCGAATAAGGGCAGCGCGGACTTTCGCTTTGCCACGATGACGATCCCGATGAGGCTGACGATCCCTTGGGCGACATCGGAGTGCTTGGATGGGGGATGCGTGGACATCGACCCGTCACTGCCCTTGCAGGTTCGGCGGCCCGGCGAGCCACGGCGCATGGCAGCTTAGCCGAAAACGTTCATCGCGTCCCCCGTGCGCGAGCGTTGTCGCGTTTGGTCGATGATGCTCTACGTGATCTGACCGTCTGGCTGGCGGACTGGATTTCCTGGAGCAGCGCTTGTTCGAGTGTCGTCGTGTGTGCAGTTGCGACCATCGTCTCTAATGTGTGGTGGCCGAGCTGGTCACGCAGGGAGTTGTGTGTCGTCTGTTCACTGACGGTGTCGGTGTGCTGCCTGGCTGGCGATGCCCTGTCTTCGAAGAAGGCGATTGCCGCTCCCAAAAGCCGCACGGCTCGCTCGGGCTGAGCCTGGACAGCGAGCGTCCACGCCAGCTGCGTTGCAGCCGACGCGGAGCAAAGCCGGGTCCTCGCGTTTGACGGCAGTCAGGGCCGCTCTTTGCCCGAAATCGATGACGTCGCCGTGGCGCATTTGCAAGTTTCCGACGTGTGCGAGATTGATCGGAGCCGCAACCGGTAAATGGGTTTCGGGGGTGTACTGCCGGGCTAAGGCGAGGCTCTTCTCGCGCAGCGCACGGGTATCATCAAGCCGCCTTCTTGGATGGCGAGATCACCGAGGTTTCCGAACGCTTCAGGTAGGGAGCCTCTGACGTTGTGGTCGCGTGCGTATTCTTCGAGCGCGATTCGCTGCCGTGCGAGTTCGCCACGGTCGCCGGCGAAGCTGGCGCGGTTGATGAGTTCGCGGCAGACGCCGCCCGCATCCTCAAGCTCGAGATAGATCGCCAGGGCCCGCTCGCAGAGCTCGGTGCCGTGCTCGGTCTCGCCCCGGTTTGCAGTGAGGCAACGTGTCGCGGTGAGAACGTGGGCCTGCTGCCGGCGTGGATAGTCCGCGATGTGGCCCTGTGCGATGCCGACCGAGCGAGCCGCTTCGCTGGGCAGACCTTGCGGCACCCAGAGTGACCATGTCAGCGGCGCGGCGCGGCGAGCCGCGCAAGCATTGTGGCATCGCCGTTCTCCGCCGCGGATTCGAGCGCAGCGCGAAAGTTATCGAGCTCGGGGCGAATGGCGCTCGTGTCGAGCGGGGCGTGTATACGTCGAGCGCCTGCGCCTCGAGGATGTCGACGAACCACCGGGCGTGACGGAGTCGCATCTCACCCATCTGGCCGCTTTGCTCAAGCCGTCCGAGCGCGTAATCGCGGAGTGTCTGCAGCATCCGGTAGCGGCCGTCGTGGACTCTGATGAGCTGCGGGCGGTGAGCGCTTGCACGGCGCCGAGGTCGGCATCGCAGACGGTTTCGGCGGCCGGGAGGGTGAACCCGCCGGCGAACGCGGCAACCCGCGCAAACAGCGTCTGCTCGTGGTCGGTGAGCAGCTGGTAGCTCCAATCGAGTGTCGCTTGCAGGGTCCGTTGGCGCCGAGGTGCGTCGCGGGGGCCGGTGCTGAGCACGGGTAGACGACGTTGGAGGCGCTGAAGGATCTCGCCCGGCGCCAGCGTCTTGGTGCGCGCGGCAGCGAGCTCGATCGCGAGCGGAAGCCGGTCCAAGCGCTCGCAGATCTGCTCGGCCAGGTCTACGTCGACGCTCAGATGGGGCGCGACGGCGTGCGCGCGGGCGATCAACAACTCAATCGGGTCTCGTGGCTCGAGGCGCCGTCGCGGTAGGCCGCAGCGACGGCCTGGGCGAGCCTGAGCGCCAGCCGGGTCTTGCCGCTTCCGCCCGCACCGGTCAGCGTCAGCAGCCGCACATCGGCTCTGGACAAAAAGCGGTGAGCTCGCTCAGCTCTCTCGCGCCCGAGGAACGCTGTCGCCGCCACCGGCAGGCTTCCCACCGTCGCGGCCGCCGACGGGATCGGGATCGGGATCGGGTCAAGCGCGGGTCCTGTTGCAGAACCTGGCGCTCCAGCGCCCGCAGAGCTCGGCCGGGCTCCAAGCCCAGCTCGTCGCGTAACAGGCCGCTGATCTCCCGGTAGACCGCGAGCGCCGCGTGCACGGCCCCATCAGACGGCTGCTCGCCGAACAGCGCGTCGACCAGCACCTCGACGCTGACCAACTCGTTCGCGCAGACCAACAACAGGGCCAGCAGCGCGCGCGGACGCTCACCACCGAGGCGCACCGGCTCGCCGCCGCGCCACACCTCAAGCGGCCCCAACACCCCGAATCGCACCCGTCCCGCTGCCTCGCCCGCCACCCGCGCATTGTCCGCCCCTACCAGCCGCACAGCAACCCAGCTCGCCGTTCCGGACTGGAGGCAGTACGGGCGAGCTCGTGCGCGATCCGCCGGCAACCGGCGCGACGCAGTTCGCGTGTGATCTGGCGGTGATCGCCGTGACCTGCCGGTGACCCCTCGGCCGGATGCTTCCCGTCGACTCGAACGCCCAGTGATCAACCGACCGGAGGCAGCAGATGACACACCACAGCATCCACCAACGGCTCGCGCGCCAGCGCACCGCCGAGCTGCACCAAGCGGCTGCCCAGCAGCGACTGGTGCGCGAAGCCCAGCACACGCACCCGCGGACAACCTCGCGAGCGATCGACCGCCTGGCCGCACGTCTCGCGAACTAGCCAGCCCAGCCGCACATCACGACGACGACGACGACGAGCTACCCGGCGATCACCGGGTTGCCGTGCTCGCCGGCTGAGGCAAGCGTCATACCAACTCGAGTGAACCGCCAACCACTGGCGGGCCGGTTGACGACCAACCAGGCGACCGGCACCACTCACCGCCGCAGGCTAGTCAGCTCACCACAGAAGGAGGCACAGTCCATACAGCACACATAACTGATCAATTTAGTCGACGCAAAGTGATCAGACCTAGGGGGGCGCGTCGGCCCGACAGGATCGCATTCGCGTTCCAATCGCCGGCGCAGCAGGGCGCGTTCGCTGAGCGTTTGACAACTGAGACGCGGTCCTGAATTCGATGCATCGCAGGTCGTCCGAGATCCAAGATGCTCGTCCTCAGGTGAACGCGCATCTCGGTGACCTGTGGATCTTACGAGCGATGATCCCGGGCCGGTATGGACGGATGAGATCCCGACTGATCAGCGCAGGCGATCGAGCAGCCAGGCGTGCACCTGCTCGAGGTGGCGCTCGGTCAGCGTCAGGTGGCCGTCGTCGTCGGTGATCTGCGCCTGCACGCCGGGAATCTGCCCTGAGAGCCACTCGCCGTGGGCGAACGGCACAAAACGGTCCTGCCGTCCGTGGTAGAGCAGCACCGGCGTGCGGATTGCCCCGAACTCGAACCCCCACGGCTCCATGGTGGCCACACTGTCCTCCCACCAGCCCTCCGCGCCGGGAGCGAGCCCGGACCGTACGCATTGGACCAGGTACTGCGCCAGCTCGCCGGTGAGCACGGCCGCGTCGACGGGCGACAGCAATGTCTTGAGCTCCTCGTGGAACTGCTCCGCGGAGAACTCAAGGAACGCGAGCCGATCTTGCTCGCACTTGGCCTGAGCGGCGGCTCGATCCTCGAGGAGCAGCCGGGTGTCGTCGGCGTTGAGCTCGCCCATCCCGGCGAAGTAGTCGAGTCCGTCAGCGCCCCACGGCGCGCACGAGGCGAGCACGCCAACGGCGGGTACGAGGTCGGGCAGCAGCGCCGCGCACGCGAGCGCGTGCGGACCGCCACCGGAGACCCCCCAAACGACCAGCCGCTCGATCCCCAACGCCGCCGCGATGGCACGGACATCCTGCGCGCAATCGGCGACCGTGCGGCCGGGCTGAGGGGTCGAGCCGCCGTAGCCGGGGCGGTCATAGCTAATCAACCGGATCCCCTGGCGCTCAGCGCGGTGAACGTGCGGCTCGTAGAGCAACCTCGAGTTGGGCATTCCGTTGTGAACCAACACCGGCTTGCCATCCGGACGCCCTCGCTCCAACACCTGCAGCATGCGGCCGTCCCCAAGAGTGACCAAATGCTCGCTGCCAATCGCGGGGATGCCCACTCCTCGATCTTCGGCGATCACAACAGCGCTGTCAAGCTGACCCAGCCCAGCCCGCTATCGGCGCGTCCGCTGATCGTTCGGAAATGAGACGCCCTCGGCGCCGGGGGCCGAGACGCCTCGATCGGTCGGCTGCGCCGACCGGTGGTCGGACGCCCGTGAGACGAAGACTGCGTCTGAGCGGCACCGTGGGGCGTCCGAGCTATCGCGTCAAACGCCGGCTCGTCCGCTCGCGGGTCTTGACTATCAGTCAGGCGGGGAGTCTCGCTGGGTCAGTTGTCTTGAGATTGGACCGTCGGCGGTGTCCTTGGTGGCGGTCAGATACGCGACCGCCGAGCGCTGAACGGCGCGGTCGATCGCGATTGCGTGGGCGAGATGCGCGACGAAGCGTTGCTGCTCGTCGGCGGTCAGGGCTTGCGCGATGCTCTCGCGGACGGTGGGGGCCAGCGGGTTGGGGCTGCTGTCCAGAAGCGCGTCGACGCTGACCGGTCGCCACAGCGGCTCGGGCCCGAGATCGATGTGGCATTCCAGATGCACCCGCTCAAACCCAGCGTTCTCAGCGAACCGCACCAGATCGCGATCGTCGAAGTCCATCATCGACCCGGCTGCGGGATCCTCGAGGTGGTCAAAGGTCGTCTTCACCCGCTCCGCGAGCGGTCGCACCTCGCTGACGTCGTAGCCATAGAAGCGGTCGGGGGGCTCGGGAAACATCAGGCGGTTGATCGGCTCAAACAGCGACAACCGTCCGCCCGGACGCAGCACGCGGTGCATCGCGGCAAACGCCCTGGCCTTGTCGGCCACGTAGATCAGGACCGAGCGCGTCGTGATCACGTCCGCTGAGCAGTCGTGCAGGGCGGCCAGGTCTTGGGCGCTGGCGTTAACAAACCGGGCGCGCGCGCCGAGTCCTCGCTTCTCGACAGCCTTGCGGACGTGATCAAGGAGCGCGTCTGAGATGTCAGAGAAGATCACGGACCCGTCCTCGCCGACGCGCTCCAGAGCCGCAAGCCCGATCAGCCCGTCACCGGTCCCGACATCCAACAACGTCGCGCCCCGCAACGGTTCTGCGCCTGCCAGGACGCGGTCGCGAATGCCCGCGAGCCGCTCAAGCGTGACTTCTCGCTGGCGTGGGTCGCCGGCGTCGCGACGCTCCAGCAGCCAATCCGACCAACGATCCGGCGCCGCACCCATGCCAGACAGCATCGCACGCCGTCACTCGTCCCCGGAACAGGTCGCTTCCGATCCTCTGTGTGACGAGCGACCGAACGCGCACACCAGACGCCGACCGGCCCAGGCCGCCCCTTACAAGCCGAGGGCAGGCACCCCACGTCGACCGCCACGCCTCCCTCGCCATGGGGTCGGAATCGGCTGCGGGTCGTGAAGACTGATCATGCCGGCGCGATTTGAGTCCGTCGTCGGACGCCCGAATCAGGCCTCTGACTCTGAGACGCTCCAGTTTATTCGCGCTCAGGAGCGCTCTCGCGTTGTTCGCTCACCGATCCCCCGGTGAGACGTCGGCGGAAGCCATGGCGATCGCGCTATCGCGGCGACGCTTGGGCAAGATGCGGTGGGCAACGCGGCTGGCCTATCCCGCATCGTTGGACAGGTCCACAGCGACAGCCCTCCTCGACCTGCTCCACCGGGCGCAGAACGAGTTCTACGCCGGCGGGGACGGGTGGCGGCGGTCGTTGGGTATTGCGACGAGCTCGCTCCCGAATCTGGAGGCTTGAGCGGACGCTTGAGGCGTCCCTATGTCGATCGCGAAGCGCCGTTTTCGGCTGGTTCGTAAGGTGAGGGCATGTCCGACGTCGATAGGTATCAGCAAGCAGAGGAAGAAGCCGCCCAGCGTCGCGAGGAGGCCGCCCGCATGCAGCGCGAGCGTCGGCTCGCCGAGCTGCGCTCCGCGCCGGTGGCCGACACCGCCGGAAAGACGCGCCGGATCGTCGAGGCCACGCTCGAGCAGGTCAGCACGATGACCAATATGCGAAGCGGCGATCTGTCCGATCTCCACGAGCTGGCGATCTCGATCCTGGAGACGGGTCTGCTTCACCCGCCGCTGGTTCGCGCCACCGATAGCGAGCAGCGGTATGAGTTGGTGGCCGGCCGTCGGCGGCTGGCGGCTATGGGCTTGGTTGACAGCGCCGCGCAGGAGCCGCGGACCTGGCGCTTTGACTGCATCGACGGCGTTTCCACGCGCGAGGCGCTGAGCATGCAGTTCGCCGAGAACTTTCACCAAGCCAAGCCCGAGCCGATCCAGTTCGCCCGGGCGGTGCGCGCGATCATGCGCGAGGATCCCGAGCTGAGCGCCGCTGAGGTCTCGCGGATCGTGGGGGCGCCGGCCGCCTGGACGCAGAAGGCGCTGCGGATGCTCAACCTCCCCGGGGAGATCGTGCAGCGGATCGAGAGCGGCGACCTGTCGTTCACCAACGCCGACTTCGTTCGCCGCGGCATCGCCAAGGGAGCGATCTCTGAAACGCAAGCCACCGAGCTCGTCGAGCGGCATGTTTCCGGCCAGCTCTCCTCCACCGAGCTGAAGTTCGGGGCCGGCTACGTGCCGCCGGCGCCACCCAGCTACGAAGAGCACGCCAAGGCGCTCGACGACGCACGCTGGGCCGCGAAGCGCGGCGCGAAGAACGACTCCTACTCCGAGAAGGACAACGGTGACGGCTGGGACAAGGAGACGCTGGGGGGCGAACCGTCCTACTCCTCGAACGTCGCCAACCGCGAGCGGGTCACCGATCGCCAACGCGCGCACGATGCCGAGCGGGAAATCAGTCATGCGCAGCTTGACGCCTACCTGTTGGGCCGGGTGCTGACACGGATGGCTCCGGCGACGTTACTGGCCGAGCTGGGCGTCGACCGGGACGACGTGTACCTGTGGGCGCAGCAGCTGCCCGACGCCGAGCGTCTCGGCGGGTTGCGCCAGGTCGCCCTCGCCATGCTCGCCGCGGACCCCGAGCCGCCCGCTGAGATCTTTGGCCCCCAAGCAGCTCGGGCCGCCTAACAGCGAGTACCTGCGGGCGGTGGCGGGGTCGGGCTGGGCCGCCGTCGCTGTCAGGTTCGGGATGTGTTCCGACCCGGCGCACACGACGCTGTTTGACGGTGCCGGGCACAAAACTTGTGTGGCCGGGACCGTCGGTGACGCTTCGAACGCGGCCTCCTATCGATTTCGGAGGCGCCAGCGCGCGAACCCGCCGTCCGGCTTCGGTACCGATCGAAACGGGGGCGGACCACTACGCCCGGGCCGCTGCTTGAGCAGCGTTCGTTGAGCGTTCGACAAATGAGACGAGCCCGGAATGGACATCGACGGCCTCCCCGAGTACTCGGAGCGTGCGCTGATGGATCCCGAATGAGACGCATGCGCTACACGACACCGACCGCCGTGCGGATCTCTCCCTACCTCCTCCGCCACCTCGCGACCGCGACCAGATCCGCGATCCTCGTCCCGGCTCTCGCCCGACCCCACACACGCTCTCGCCACCAGCGACGGAAACGGCGTGACCATGTCCGCGGCAGGCCACACGCGCGCTCAAGACGACCGCGAGCCCGACAGCGATCGCCGCGGTGTTCTCGCCGCGCGCTTCCTGAGCGCGACGCCCCCAGGAGCGCGTGCGGCCCCTGCCACGCGCACAGCGTCTCTCGGCGTGGAAAGCGAGCGGAACGTTCTATGCTCAGAACTTGACCGGGGCCCAGCGGTGGCCGCCGTCGAAAGTCATGATCATCGTGTTGGCGCTGCTGGAGGACTTCACGATGCCGACTCCCTGGCTGGGACTGGTGAAGCCGAGAAACAAGAGCTGGCCCCGGTATACGACGCTCCAGCGGACACCTCCGTCGGAGCTGGCGATCAGGTCCTGGCCGTTGGCGACTCCGTGGCCGATCAGGATTACCCCGGGTCTGGGCGATGCAAGCACCCCACCGAAGAAGTCGCCCGTAGGACCAAGCTCGCGCCCGGAGTAGAACGTGCTCCCGCCGTCGTTGGAGAAGTAAAGCCAGCTCGACCCCTCGGCTCGACCTGCAGGTGGTTGAGAGGCGAAGCCGCCCATCACGCACACGGCGACAAGGTCGCGGGGCGTGGAGGCGGCGGGGATCGCGAAGCTGCCGCCAACGGAGGCGCACGGAGGCGTCCAGCTGACCCATTGGCCGTCGGGGGTCAGGCGGGCGCTGCCGCTCGTGCCGCGATCGTTGCCCACGACAAGCCAGCCGCTCCTACCTTGAAGGACGATCGAGCCTGACGGCTGAGCTCCACCAGCTGGCAGGCCCAGGCGTGCGGTGTTGGCTACACGCCATCTGTCCTGCGCGACGGGGGAGCTCTTGACGGTCACGCCGGGGGGGTTTGACTGCACCCGATAAGCCGTGCCAGCGGCGGCTTGCAGGTCAAAAATAGAGGTGTCGAGACTGAGCCCAGGAAGAGGTTGCTCTCGCCAGACGAGCCCGCCGTCGTGTGTGGACCACAAGGTCGGCCGATAGCTGTCCGTGGTGACTGCGAGGCTTCCGTAGATCCATCCGTCGCTACGGTCGGCGAAACGAACGTTCAAACCCGCCATCCCGTACACCGCCCCCGGCACACCGCCGACCAGACGGTCGGCCGCCACGACCAACGACGCCGGCAGCGGCCTTGCGGACCACGCACGTCCCGCGTCATTCGTCTCACGCAACGCAAGGCACTCACGACCGGAGGCGCACGGCGCGGTCCCTAGCACCCACCCGGTTTGGAGCGAAATGAAGGTCACCGAACCCGGCTTGAAGCTTGCCTGGACGGACCCCGTGCGCAACAGAGACCCGAGCGCTGGACGGCCGGCGCTCGCCAGGAAGGCCAAGGCCACCAGCCCTAAACAGGCCGCCGCGAGGAGCCACCTCCGCGCTCCAACGGCGATCTCCCGAAACCGAGTCGCCGGCGGCATCACCTGAGATACTTGCGGGCCCTTTAGACGTGCCCGGCACCCGCTTAGAGTGGACATGTTCTGCCACCTTCCCCGCTGGGCTTGATCATCCGAGCGACTCGACTCGCTTTTGGAGACATACCAACACTGCGATGCTAAAGGCCGACGCCTCGTGGCATTCTAGTCGAGATCGACGGCTTCTACTCGGCCACGGTCGAGGTCGAGCGGTTTCAGTCCACGTAGTGACCGGGTACGTTGACGGGGACGGACGATGTCGAGTTTGAAAGCCCGCCGGCCGAGTGTCGCAATCGACATTGTCCGGATCGCGCACTTGTCCCACTCCCTAAATCCAGCACACACAGACTTAGCGGGAGACGAGCGTTATCCGCCGAGCGGCGGAGCGTTCCACTCAAGTGGCTTCACGCGCCAGCTTCCAGTATGAACGTCGAGCTGTACCTCAACGGATGCCCACCGAGCCTGCGTGTCGAATTGCACGTTGCCGGGCGAAGGCTGAACATGCCAGTTCCCGGATGCCAGGTCGAAGCTCAGGGACGCGTTTGCGATGCCATGCGGGTGCGGCGGCTGCGGCGGATGCAGATTTGGGATGGCGTAAGCGAACCCGAGCGAGCGGTCGTAGTTCTCCCCATTCGGTCCCTTGTCGTAACACTGCGTGATGTCCGCTTGGGGGTAGCCGCAGGTGCTCGGGCCGCAGACGTGCCACCCGACGTAGTGCGCGCTCCAGCGGATTACCTTCCTGCTACCGATGAGCTTATTGCACACCGCCATGTTGGCAGCGTTGGTGTAGACCCAGGACGGAGAGCCGACGGTGAGCGCGACATGGTCAATCCAGTTCGGCAGGTCCGATGCATTCATGCCGCCCGGCTCTACGTCGGCGCAGCGTGCCGCACCGCCGAAAAGGGTGATCGAGAGCAGGAACGCGCCGGTCTTTTCCTTGAGTTGGACAAGCTCCTGGTATCCGCCGTAGTTATCGATGTAGGACGCATAGGCATCCCACCCATCTGGCAACTCGTGTAACGAGCCTTGAATCGTGTCGGCCATCTTGATGTATCGCAGGGCCACAACATCCGGAGCGTCCGGGTCTAGGGGATGGTAATCAGGGTTCAGGACAGGGTCATGGCCCCAATCCGCTGAACGCTTCACAATTGTCATATCCATCCCTCCCGTGCCGTCGCAATACGCACTTATTGACCTAATCGTTTTGCTGCCAAATAGCCCAGGCGCAATTCAAACGTCATTGTGACCACCACACCGATTGTTGGTGGATGGCTTGAGGCAAACCAATCACTGGCGCCACCGGACGTTATCAGGTCAGTGCTGCGCTTTCTGAGGGCGGGCTGGTCTCAGCGCCCGCCACGCCAACCCGCCCAAGCTGCAGGGCTCTACATCGGATGGACACGCAAAATTTCAACCAGAAGTCCGTCACTCGCAACCTCACTCCACACCAGGTAACCCGCTACCGACCGTGGTCCGAAAACCAATCGGCGCCTGCGACTAAAGCGACTAAAGACTAACGAACACGCCATAGGCGCATAAGCCGGTGTCCCTGATGTTGCACCTCTCAGACATCAGCATTGCGATGGAGCAGTCCGACGCACTCACAAGGTTGCCCACATGTAGGTGAGCTTCCCCAGGTCCCAGGTATGCGTCCAGGCCATGGAAGGTCCGGCTCGATACCTGTGTCCGGTAGGAGGCCGCCCATTCCCGAACAAACCGGGTAACGCTCGTCCGAACGACGTGATTGATG
This sequence comes from uncultured Solirubrobacterales bacterium, assembly GCA_963697635.1. GTDB lineage: Bacteria > Pseudomonadota > Alphaproteobacteria > Acetobacterales > Acetobacteraceae > CAJCJG01. The sequence goes on from CAVOOS010000033.1 coordinate 268,076, forward strand.
GCACAATAATCGGCGAAGGAGCAAAGGGACCTCGATGCCCGTGCGCCGCGTGCGTGCGTGCGTCAGGGTCGGTATTGGGTTCGCAGCGTGGAGAATAGAAAGGTTGCGGCCGGAGGAGCTCAGCTTCATCGTTAGCGACGCAGAGGATCGGGCGATCGTCGTCGATGAGTCGCTGCTCGAGGTGTTCGAGTCGTTCCGCTTGGCCTACGCGTTCGAGCGTGTGATCGTCGTTTCTCACTCAGGCGAGGTGCCGGACGCGACGATCGACTACGAGTCGTTGATCGCTGACGTCGAACCGGTCAGCTGGCCGGTGCTCGATGAGCGCAGAGCCGCGGCGATGTGCTACACGTCGGGCACCACTGGGCGTCCCAAGGGGGTCGTCTACTCGCACCGCTCGCTGGTCCTGCACTCGCTCGTAGCGGCGTTGCCCGACGTGCTCGGCGTCGGCGCGCGTGACACGGTGTTGCCGGTCGTACCGATGTTTCACGCCAACGCGTGGGGCCTTCCGTACGCCGCTGCGTTGGCCGGCACGGCGCTCGTGCTGCCGGGTCCGCGACTGGATCCGGTCAGCGTGCTCGACCTGCTGGCGGGCGAGCGGGTGTGGACCGTGGGTCGCCGCCGCCTACCACCAGGGTCGCGCGGCGGAGAGGTTCACGCCCGACGGCTGGTTTCAGCCCGGCGATATTGTGCGGATCAACTCGCGCGGCTGTCTGCGGATCTGCGATCGCTCCAAAGACCTCGTGAAGTCCGGGGGCGAATGGATCTCCTCGGTCGATCTCGAGAACCTGCTCATGGCCCATCCGGCCGTCGCCGAGGCGGCGGTGATCGCGGTCCCCGACGAGCGATGGGGCGAGCGTCCGCTCGCCACCGTCGTGCTGCGCGACGGCGAGCACACCAGCGCGGATGAGCTGCGTGAGCACCTCGCCCGCGAGTTCGCAAGCTGGCAGCTGCCGGAGCGCTTCGAGTTCGTCGAGATGATCCCCCGAACGGCCACCGGAAAGTTCAAGAAGATCGAATTGCGCGAGCGATTTGCGCCGGTCGCCACCCCCCGCCGCGCGGCTAAGGCTAAGGCCTTAATCGGTCCCGCCCGCCCACGCGATCGAGAGCGCCCCGGATCGTCAATTCGGGCCACGCCTTCGGCGCGTAGCAGAACCGCCTCTGAGATCGGCGGGATCGCGAATGCATAAGTCCGGCGGACGCGGGCGCATGGCGCCAAGGGCGCCTGCATCGACGCGGGAGCATGCGTCCGGTCGAGTCGGAGCCGGCGCTCGAACGCGTGGCAAAGCGCAAGCCCGCTCCGACCAGAGCGCGGCCCGCAGCCACTATCACTCGCGAGCATCTCGTGATGCGCATCTCACAAGCAGCGCGAACCCCCCTCCAGCGAGCGTGCGAATAGCCCGGGCTCGGCGCGTGGACGACGAAGCGATCACTCGTGGTTGAGGGTGATCACTTCCTCGTGGCAGGTTTCGGGCCAGGGAATGCCCGCGTGTTGACCGCGCGTGTTGGCGCGAGACGAGGCGGCCGAGACCAAGGCCGGGCCGGGCCGCGCGGCCCGGACTTGATCGTTCCCTCTGAGGTTGGCGAGCCTCAGCCGTTGCTTGTGCTCAGCACTGCCGGCACCTCATCGCCGTTTGACTCGTAGGAGATGCCCGCAAACCACCCGCGGTCGGGGGACAGCGCGGCGGCGCCGTAGAGCTCGTTGATCCCGCTCGGCGTTGGTGTCGTAGTCCAAGTGGAGCCGTTGTAGTGGCCAAGCGACACGATTCCGCCGACCCAGACATCAGTCGCCGACAGCACGGCTACCTGCTGGGCGCCTGATTCCTGCGTCTGGACCGTCCATGCGCTGCCGTTCCAGTTCAGCACCGAGCCGTCGGCGGCAACGGCCCATGCGTCGGTGGGCGACAGGGCGTCGACGTCGAGCAGGCCGCTCTGGTCGAGTACCGGTGTCTGGGTCCAGCTGGACCCGTTGTAGTGCATGATCACCGACGTGAACTGCCGGTTGTGGTAGCCCGGCGTGACCGTCTCGCCCACGACCCAGATGTCGCTCGTCGACGAGCCGGAGATCGCGTTGATCGTAAGATCGTTGGTTGTCGAGATCGGGGTAGGAGCCTGGGTCCAGGTGCTGCCGTTCCAGAGCAGCGCGAGTGCAGTCGTCGCGTTTCCCGAGCTGCCGATCCCGACCGCCCACGCGTCGCTTGGCGAGAACGCGGCGACGTGCTCGAGCGCGTTGTACGGCAGCCCGCTCGGCAGTGTCATCGCCGCCCACGCTTTGCCGTTGTAATGGAACGCCAGCGGCGTCGCGACCCAGCCGGCTGCGGACTCGGAGTTGATGATCCCATCTCCGACCGCGATCACGTTGTTCGGGGAGTCGCCGCTGACGCCGGTGAGCACGCAGTCGCTCTCAAACGCGCTGCATGGTCCCGCGGGCAGCGCCACTGAGGACCACTTGCTGGCGCTCCAGTTCTCGGTCAGCGGCGCACCGGAGACCTCGCCGACCGCCCACACTTCACTCGCCGAGATCGCACTGATCCCGTTCAGCGGCGCGAACGGAACGTTGACGCCCAACGGGGTGCTGAACGGCAGATCTGCCACATTCCAGTTTGCGGCTGCGGATGCGCTCGACGCAAAAGCGACGGCAAACAAACTCGCCCCGCACACCGCGCTAGTAACGACGGCGCGCCTGCGACGCGCGTGGCGACGCTCGCCGACCGGTCCATCTCGATGCTGAATGAGCATGCAACTCCCTCCTTGTGGAACAGGGTTTCGCGCAAGAAGACGCCGCCACGCTCGATTCCTTCCCACCGCAACCAGAAGTTGGCCCGCGGCCACGAGCGCTGCGCCCGTCAGACACGGATCGGGCGGGTGAGGGTGATCCGCGGCGAGGCGGCTCAAGAGCACACTCTTGCTTGCTGCGCTTTCAGCAAGCAGCTCTAACAGAAGCGACGACCTCGAGACCGAAATCGACGCCCGGGAGGTCAAAGCGATCGGGACGGCGACTCCTCCGGAGCGACCACGCTCGTCGCAAAGGTGACCCCGCCCTCGACGGTGACGGGGACCCTGCGAGTGCTTGCTAGCCTTCGCGTCTCGGGCGATCAGCAAGTGTGCGAGCTCTTGTGATGTGCGCTGAGCAGCAGGTCGGTGCTCCAAGACCGCTGCTGCTCGTCGTCCAAACGATAAGCCCAGTCGCGTACCTCAAACGCGCGCCTGGGTGGGCCCTCACGCGGTGCAGGGGTGACCGCCGCCCCCGGCCCCGTTGGTCAGGTGCTGGCGCCGTTTCCGGGCTGGTATGGCGGCGCCACTCCCCATCCCCAGCGCGGCACCGGAGCGTGCGCGACCGTCGCTGCTCCGGGTTGGGAGTTGTGCAGAGCCAGACGCGAGCCCCACTCCGCGTAGCCGATGACCGCGGCGCGGAACTCCGGATCTGCAGGCAAGCCAGCATCATCGGCGGCACGGCTGAGCAGGGTCACGAACGCCAGTCGCTGCTCGGGCGTGATCGCGAGATCCTGGTGGCGGGCGAGCATGTGTTCATAGCCTCCGCGCTTCTCGGTGTACGTCGCCGGCCCGCCCATCACCTCGGCCCACCAGTCAGTGACGCGGATGCGATGCTCGTCGCTCACCTTCCCGCCGAAAAGTGCCGCGATATCGGGGGCATCGACCTCGATGAGGTCGTAGAAGCGGTTCATCCAGCGTGCGAAGGCATCGCGGCCTCCCGCCCATTCGTAGATCGTCGGCGACCGATCACCCACTCCGCCGCAGGCTAGACCATATGGATTGTCGGTCGTCCAGCCGGTAGCGTAGAAGTGGCCGGTTCCGTGTGTCACGAACGGTGAAGGAGGGAAGAACCCCCACGCCCGGCGCGGAACACGCCGATGTGCAGGGCCTGCCCACCGCCGCCAAGAAGTCCGATCACTCCGCGACGCTCACGCCTATTCCCACCGTACGTGCCGAGGGAACCCTAGCGCGCGAGGACGCAAGCTCCGTATTGATGCTTATGCCCGCGGCTGTTGCCCTTATTCGCCGTAGCGGAAATTGCTGCCGACGAGGTCTACGCCCGTGTTGAACGCCGCCGCGCCGCTGGTGCCGCCAGCGCCGCGAGCGTCAGGCACAGCGGCGCGTACACGCGGCGGTCCAATCGGCGAAAACGTGGTGACGAAGACCCCGGCGAAATGAGCCGCGTCAGGCCGGCCAGCCCGAGCATCCCTCGCGTCGCTAGAACCACGAATACTGCCGTCGCGCCTAGCTGCAATACCGTAAACTTAGGCGGCGAGGATGGTGATGCTGTCCTCGGCGGGCCTGGCTGGCTGGGGCCAGTCGCGGTGCTCGGGACGTTTGACGGGCCAGCTGCTCATCTTGCGTTTGATGACGCGCGGGTTCTCGCGCAGTTTGCGCTGGGGAAGCGGGTTGGCGAGGATCTCGGCGATCGCCTGGTTGTGTGCGCTGTCAGTCCTGTGGGGGGGAAAATCCCGGCTGGGTGCGGGTGCTGCGGCGTGCGGCGCGTAGGCCGTGGATGAACGATAAGCGGTGCGGGACGAGGTCCGCTTGCAGCGCGGCGTCGTGCATCACGCGCCGGATTGCGTAGTGGGTGGCGAGGTGTCCGTAGGCTTCTTGGTAGACACCGTCGGGGTTCTTTGAGCGCAGCACCACGCGCGGTCCGCGCTGGTGGGTCTTCAGCTCATCGAGTGCTGACTCGAGCTCCCAGCGCTGGGGGTACAGCGCGGCGAGCTCGCTGGCGGGCGCTGCTTCGGGGTCAAGGAGCGTTGTGATGAGTCGGTAACGCTCCTCGGGCTCGGAGAGCGCTGGGTCATCGACGCGGTACTCGATCACGCGCGCGGGCTGCCCATCGCGCCGAGCCTTGCGATCCTCAAGCGCGTAAATAGTGGTCAGGTAGGAGCCGTCGGCGAGCGTCTGCTCGCGCGGTAGCCCGACGTCGGACTTGACCCGCCAGAGCAGCGCCGCCCCGGTCTTGCGGGCTTTCGTGAACATCTCAAAGCTGTAGAAGCCGCGGTCAGCCAGGCACAGCATCCCCTGCGAGAGCGACGCGAGCAGATCCTGCGCGAGCGTTCGCTCCGCGGTCTGATACGCGCCCAGCGCCGCGTCAAAGATCGCGTGCGTACCGGACTCCGCGAGCGCCACCATCCGCAACTGCGGAAACGCGCCGCCACCCTCGCGCCGCGACGAACCAGGCCGCCCGAACTCCTGGTCGTTAGCAGGCGTATCAGCCACATCCAGACACGTCCCATCGATGCTCACCAGCCGCAACCCGCGGTAGAACGCCCCCCGCGTCGACTCGACAGCCAACGGCAAGCACACCGCCCGGAACAACAACTCCAAAGGCTCACGCCCCAACCGCTCACGCGCCTTGTAGATCGCGACCTTCGTCGGCACCTCCCACGCCTGACGCCACCCAGACTCCCACGCCAGCCCCTCCACCAACTGACGCATCACCTCCTCATAGGAGCAGTCCGCGAACAACGCCAACGCCAGCACGTAGTAGACAACCACCCGCGCCGGCAACAACCGCGAGCGACGCTCCCGCCGGCCAGCCTCAACCACCACGCCATCCACCAACTCCGGCGGAAACACCCGCGTCAACACCCCGATCGATACGTGATCGGTCAGACGAGAATCAGACGCCGGCTTGCGCTGACCAGCCCGAGGCACACCGCCAGAATATCCAACCCTTCGGACGCTAAGTTTACGGTATTGCGCCTAGCTGCAGCCGGTCGTGTTGCGTGGGCAGCCCCGCGACCAGCGCCGACCCGACGGCGAGCGCGCCGGCGACGGCCAGGCAGGCGCCCGGTGACGGGAACTTGTCATGACCGATGACGGCATCCGACCGGCTCGCGGTGTCAGGCAGCGGCGGTGACGCTCCAGCAGCCCAGATCACGTGCAGTCCCGCCAGTCCCGCCAGTCCCGCCAGTCCCGCCAGTCCGGCCAGTCCCGCCGAGGCAACCACCGAGCGGCGCTCCATAGCAGAACGTTACTCAGCGACGAACGCTCACGCCTCCATGGTGGCTGGCAGAGGACCCTGCGGTCGAAGACGGAGCCACGCGCTGCGGCGCGCGAACATTCAAGCCACCCACTCGAGGCGACGACGGGCGCTGCTCCTTTCCATGCGATGGGGCAGTCCGACGCACCGCGCGCGCCCGGGGGACGACGTCGACGTCAGTCACGACGTGCGATCGGGCGATGCACCGCCGCGCGGTGTGACGGAAAGCGGGCACCGCTTATCTGAGCCGTCGGAGCGCAGCGGGACCACTCCGCACATCCCTGGAATTCCGGCCGACCGGGCGCAACCGCGTCACCGTGGCCCGTATCGGCTTGAAGCACGAGTCGCTGACCGAACCCGTCTGCGACTGCTTTCGTCTCAGGGAGGTGCTTGTAGCGCACGTTTCCCTTGGCGACATCTCAATCGCGCGCTCCACGGCCGGCGATCGCAAATCCACGAACGCGATCGCGCGCGCCAGTTGCGCCTGACGATGGTTATCGCGTGAACACGATCACGGGCTTCGTCAACCCAAAGCGAGTCCGGCCGACCGCGTTGTGGCAAAAGAGCACGCCCGTGCGTGCGGAGCTTGAGCAAGCGGGTTGATCGGCAGCGACGGCCCGTGCCGATCCAGGGCGTCGTCGAAAATGGTGCAGGGCAGCGCCGTGCTGTAGCTCTGTGCGGGGTCCGGTCACGAGTGCGTGGGCGGAGGGCGCGGCGGTGCGCCATGCGCGGAGCGTGCTCGCGACCTCGTCGCTGACGTGTGTGCGCGCGCTCGCGCGGTCGACGCCCGACATGAGCAACTCGTCGTAACAGGTATCGCGATGGCGCACGGAGGCAAGGACCGCGAGCTCGATCGCTTCGGATTGCAGCGCGCGGCCGGCGGCGCTGCGCCCGACGCGCCCGCTGCCGCGCAGCGCGGTGTGGCGGGCGATCTCGCTCGCGCGCTCGCGCGGGCAGCCTGGAAACAGACGTATGATCTCCGCCTCCATGCGCTGCTGAAGGTCAAGATCCTGCTCGGCTCGCCGCAGCGTGTCGCGCGCGCGGCGGCGGGCTCGAGCCTGCTCATCGGCCAGGCAGTCGGTCTCGGCGCGCTCGAGCGCGTTCGCCTCAACGAGGATCCCTTGGCGCTCGTAGCGCTTGCGGGCGCGCTTGAAGCGCACCACAATCGCAGACAGGCCGCTCGCCGCCCGCGCGCGACGCGTGAGCGCCGCGTTCCCTGAGGCCAGGAACACGAGGTGGTCCATGTCGGCACACGCCATGCAAACGGGGCCGGGATCCTCCATGATCAGCAGCCCGGTCTGCTCAGCGCCGCATACCGAGCACGTGAACTCCTTGTGCGGCTCGATCACGACCAGCTCAGGCCCCCGGGCGGCGCGCTCGGTCAGCCGCACGCGCTGCTCGTCGCTGAGATCAGGCGAGAGCCAATGCGTCCTGTAGGCCTGCTCGAGCGCAGGATCGCCGCTGGCCGAGAATCGCAGCTCGCGTGGCGTGCGCGACGCGGCCGGGTATGGGTGTTCGCTGGGCTGCAGCCCTCGATCACGCGCCCACGCCTCAAGCAGCCCGATCGCGGCAGCGATCCGCGCCGACTCGATGAACACGACGTCCTCCAGGATCGCAGGGTGCCCGCGACGCCAGCGCTCGACGTTCGACGGGTGAAGCCATCCCAGCCCGCACAACACGTCGATCGGCGAGACAAACTTATGCTCGGCCAGAGCGTCCTGCGCCGCCTTCACCACGCGTCGCTGCAGCCGCATGTCGCTTTCAGCCGCCACCGCCGACGAGCGTAGCGGCCACCGCCACGCACCTCCGCTCCAAAGATGCAGTCGCCTCACCGCACCAACCGCTCCCGGATGCTGCCAACCAATGACAGCCTGCCTCGCTCCTCGTCGGCCAGCCGCGCACAGCGCTTCGCGACCAGCGGACCACGTCGTCGGATTGCGCCATTTCCAACGACGTCGATTTCGGGCGCGAGGTCGTCGCTTCGGTCAGCTTGCTTGCAAACGCATTGCAAGCGCCGCCGTGCCCGACGATCGTCCTGCCGCTAGCTGGCCGGCGGTAGATTGGCTAACTCCGAGGCAATTTGCCGTGGCTCCTACAGCGGCAAACCGGCGGTCTCGCGTCTTGCGATCAGACCGCTGCTTCTCGCCGGGAGCGGCGGCCGGCGTGTGCTGGAATCGAGCAAGCGCCGGCTCCTCCTTGCGCGGGAACCAGGGCTCCGAGCTGATCGGTGCAGCCGCCGGTCGGCCGACGCACCTGGGTGGCGTCGCGATCCCTGCATCGCGGACGCGGCTGGCCATCCTTCCGGTGCTCCGAAGCTGACGGCGATCAGGTCCGGGCCGGCGTTGATCGCGCAAGCCAGCAGCTCGGGGTCGCGCTCGATCGCCCAGGCGAGCAGTCCAATGCCGTAGCGCACGCCGGCTGCTCGGGGGATGCTGGCTTCGCGCTCGAGCAGCTCGACCGATCCGGCGCTCCCGATCCCGATCATCCCGAGGCCTCCGGCCGAGGACACCGCGACGGCAAGCCTGCCTCCGGCGGCGCCGCCCATCGGCGCGTTGAGGATCGGCACCTTGAGCCCGAACGATGCTGACCAGGGGGTCCTCAGCGCAGCGGGGTTTGGGGCGCTCATGTCGCGGTGTGGTGTAGCCGATTGCCGAGCGCGTCCAGCTCGGACTCGGGGATTGTCGTTTCGATCAGCGGGAATACCTCTCGTTCCTCGAGTTCGACGTGGTTGGCGAGTCGTTTACCGAGGTCGTGAAGCAGTTTGAGCGAGGGTTCGCTCGCGGCCCGGTCAGCATCGCGGCGGATCAGCATATGGTCTTGAAGCATGCGCGTTACAGCGGGGTGGCCGGGGTCGCCGTGGGCTGCGTAGGCGGGCAGCAGGGAGCTCTTCCTCGAGTCGGAAGTGGTGCTTTTCCTCGGTTGCCCAGTGAGCGAGGAAGGCGCGGGCGACCTCGGTGGTGTTCTCGCTGGTCGCGCGGCGGAGCTGCTGGGCGATGACGAGCGCGCGGTGATGGTCGCGCGAGAGCGGAACCAGAGCGGGATGGCGCCTCACGACTTGACCAGGGGTGCGACCGTCGGGGGCTGGATCCCTTGGAATTCGATTTCGCAGCCTGCTTGATCGGGGTCGTGCGGCTCGAAGCGCTCGAGCTTGGCGTGTGGGAGCAGGATGTCGAGCAGCCCGCGGGTGATGCCCTTGTGCAGCGCGCAGACCGCCGGCTGGTTCTCGTGTACCGCCGCGCGGTAAGGGCCAGTTGCGTAGGCGCAGCGTGAGCCGCTCGTCCTCGCGGACGGTGACGGTCGGTTGAAACCCGAGCGCTGCGAAGGTGCCCTGCATCGGGGACGGGCTCGGACAACCAGCCCGGCCTGCTGGAGTCGGTCGAGGTGGGTTCGCACGCCATTGGGATGAAGACCGAGGTGCTCAGCGAGCTCCGCTGTCCCGGCGGGATGCCCCCACTCGGCGAGCAGGGCGAACAACCGTGCCCTGGTCGGTTGCGCAAGCGCGTCGTCGGGGCCCGCGACCGGGGGAAGATCGATCCCCGACAAGAGCTTTGCACAGTTGGACTATGAGAAGTCGCGGCGGGCATGATAGCTTTTACCCATGAGGACTGTAAGAAGGCTGGTGCGAGGAAGGGAGCGTGTGTGACGTATGTGATCAACGAGCCGTGCATCGGCGTCAAGGACGCTGGCTGCACGGAAGTGTGCCCGGTCGATTGCATCCACCCGACGCCGGATGAGCCGGGGTTCGCAGAGGCGGAGCAGCTGTACATCGATCCGGAGGAGTGCATCGATTGCGACGCGTGCGTCGAGGCGTGCCCGGTCGACGCGATCACGAGCGAGGACCAGGTACCGGCCGAGTGGGCGAGCTACATCGCGAAGAACGTCGCGTACTTCCAGACAACGCGCTCATAGTCGCAGCGTCATGGCGACTGAAACGCTGACGATCGAGCAACTCGAGCACTGGGTGTCCTCAGGCGCCCACTGGCGGGCCGTCGCGGTTTCGAACGCACACGCGGTGGTTGACCTTTGTGCGTGCACCGGAGAGCTCGTCGAGCGCCGGCAATCGGACGATCCTGCGGTGATCAACTACCTCGGAACCGCGCGCTCCGACCTCGACCTGGTGTGACAGAGACAGCGATCGCGACCGTGACGATGAGCCGCGATCACACGGCGAGCTCGGGCTCGGGAAGGACATGTTTGAGCCATCCGACGCTCAAGTACGGGTGAAGTGGGGAGCACTCGATCCAAGCCGCGGGCGCCTGAGATCCTCTTCATCGGGCGGTGGGTGCGCGCGGTCGCGCTCGATCTCGTGCGGACGGCTATCTGGTCGGTCGCTGGCTGGGTGCGAGCTCCTCGACGCGCCGCGGGTGCTCGCCGCGGGCAAGCTGCACGCCGCGGCGGAGCATCGCCAGAAACACTACGAGCCATACGGCGGCGCTGACCCACACCCAGACGCGCGCGAAGTCGGTGATCGCCCCCGCGGTCGCGAGGGCGCCGACGACGAAGCTGCAGGCGGCGTACATGCCTAGCGGGAACACGGTTGACCAGCGCCGCACGTCGTAGCGCAGCCGCGGCCTCAGCAACTCGGCGGCGAGCAGCACGGGAAGCCAGGCGATCGTGAGCCCCCAGAGCACGAGCGAGACGACTTTCAGCGTCCCGGGGACACCGCCGAACTGGTGCAGGGCCTTGGCGGCGAGTGTCATGCGCCCCGCGGCGAGCGTCGAGATCGCGAGCGCGCCGCCGGTGATCCAGTGGTCGCCGCGGCCGACACCGATCTGGCGGAAGTCAAAGCGGGAGATCACGAACACGTAGAAGACGAGGCCGAGCAGGAACGGCGCAAGCGCCGCGTAGAGCAGCCAGTCCGCGCGCTCGCTCGCTGCGAGCGCGGCGGACAACACGGCGAGCGACTGCGTGGATACCGTCAGTACGAGCGACACCCCGACGGTGGGCGTAGCCCAGTGGGTCAGCACGGGTCTCAGCAGCACGAGCCAGAACGCCAGCGCGATCACGAGTAGCGCGATGCCGGCCCAGCTCCAACCCAGGAGGGTGAGGCGGGTGCCGAGCACGGCGCTGCCGGCGACGCCGGTCAGCGCCGCGGGCGAGCGGGCCTCCTTATGTACCCGCTCGCGGTCGAGCAGCGCGCGGCCCGCGAGCAGCAGGCCGAGCGCGATCCACGCCACGGCGGCGATGGCGAGCAGAATCCGCGAGAGCGTCTCGTGGTGGTCGAGTGAGAGCGCGATCGAGACGATCCCGGTGCCCATCACGACCGCGCCGGAGGCGGGCGGGATCGCGCTCAGGAGCTGCTCGAACCGGTCGATCGCCGGTTTGCTGTGCATCAGCGGGCTGCTTGGTAGCGGCGGCGGTAGAGGAGGTACGGCCGTCCGAAGTACTGGTAGGGGATGCTCCAGGCGTGCACGAGCCGGCTGAACGGCCACAGCGCGAGGATCGCCCAGGCCGAGAGCGTGTGGATCTTGTAGATGAGCGGAACGCCGGCCATCAGCTGGGCGTGGTCTTGGAGCAGGAACACGCCGCGGAACCAGATCGCGACGCTGTCGCGGTAGTTGTAGCCATTGCCGGCGGCGAACAGGTTGTGAGACAGGGTGTCGGTCATACCGAGCGCGATCACGAAGGACAGCAGCAGATAGACGCCCAGGTCGACGTAGGAGGTCGTGAGCGCGACGCGCCGGACGCTCGCGCGACGATAGATCAGGATCGCGAGGCCAGCCAGAGCCGCAGCCCCCGACTCCTCGGCGCCCGCCGCGCTCTCCGTCGTGCCGATCAGGTGCTTGAGGAGGTACTCGTGGCCCTTCCCGGATGATCCGAGCAGGTTCGCCCGCCACACCGTAGAAGAACGGGGTGCCGGACTGGTGGCGCGGCGGTCGCGTCCAGTCGAGCGCGAACGCGAGCGTCTGCCAGCCCGTCAAAGGCCGGACCTTCTCCTGGCCGACGTAGTGCGCCCAGCCGCCGCCGTTGCGGCCCTCACAGCCGCAAAGCATCACGAGCGCCAGGAACGTCCGATAGACCTGGTCGGAGTGAAACCAGTGATTCGTGCCGGCACCCATGCAGATCATCGAGCGCCCCTCGGTGACCTCCGCGTTGCGCGCAAACTCGCGCGCCACCCGCGCCGCCAGTCGCCCCTCGACGCCGGTGATCTGCTCCTGCCACGCCGGCGTGCACGGCGCCTGCGCGTCGTCGTAGCCCGCAGGCCAGTCGCCCGGCGGCCCAGGCCGCGCGACGCCGTACTGCGCGAGCGCAAATCGAGCACGGTCGTGACGAGCTGTCCGCCAATTCGGATCGCCGGCACGCCGCGACGGATGCTCGAGCCGCCCTCGCTCTCGCCGACGTCGAACCGCGGCAGGTCGACCGCAACCCGCTCCTGCGCCAGGTCGAGCAGCGTCAGCGCCTGCTCGATTCCGTCGAGGCGTAGGTTCCAGCGCCCTTCATCGGAGGAGCCACAGCGGTGCCCGACCGAACCGTTCGGGACCGCCGCCGCGCCCGTGCGCACATCGAGCACGACCGTCTTCCAGTCCGCATGCTCGAGCGCCGCATGGTGCCCGCCGAGATCGGAGGCGCGCAGAACATCTCGATCAAGCTGCCCCGCACATACGGGTAGCGCAGCCGCAGCGGCGAGTACGTGTACCACGAAAACGACGCCCCCCGCGGGCATCCCCGCGGCTCGTACACCGGCATCCCCAGGCCCGTGGAGGGATAGTCGACCGCCTGCGTCTCCCACGTGATCAACCCGTCCTTGACGAACACCTGCCACGAACACGACCCCGTGCAATTCACTCCATGCGTCGAGCGCACCACCTTGTCGTGCGCCCAACGCCCCCGGTAGGAGCGCTCCCACGCGCGGTCCTTCGCGACCAACTGGCTCCACCCCTCAGCACTCACCGGACCGCGGCGCAGGAACCGGTGCGCCCCGAGCAACGCGCTTCCGAATGGCGAGGCAGAAGGGCTCGCCGCGCCTGCTGTAGACGTTCGCGTGCCGCTGCTCAAAGCTCTCGTGCCTTAACCTCTCCAGGTCGCGGTACCTCTCGCGCCACGATATCGAGCCGCGATATGCCACGTCAACTCACAAACGACGACTACCAGCGACTGCTCCAGTTCAGGACCAGCCTGCGACGCTTCCTGCACTGGAGCGAGCAACAAGCACGCGTCCAAGACCTGACCGCCGCGCAGCACCAGCTGCTGCTCGCGATCAAAGGCCACCCAGACCCGCGTGGGCCGACGATCGGAGACGCCGCCGGCTACCTCCTACTGCGCCACCACAGCGCCGTCGGGCTCGTCGACCGCGCCGAAGCGAACGGCCTGGTCACGCGCACGCCCGACCCCGACCATCGCGGCACCGTGCGCCTCACGCTCACCGACGACGGCGACCGGCGCCTGCAGGCCCTGTCTGAGTTACACATCGAAGAGCTCGCGCGCCTAGCTCGCGCGATGCAGTCGCTGGTCACAGACCTACAAGACCACGGGTCAGCCTCACGACCGCACAGCGGCGCAGCGACTTAGCTGCGCACCTCACCGGCTTGGATACCGGCGTTCGCGGCCGGTGCTGTGCGGGTGAGCTGCCGACCAGGGCGTGATCTGCGTTGACATAGCCCCATATCGTGTTACGATATCGTGACACGATCTATATACCTTCGGAGGTGGGACGATGACAGTCCTATATGAGGCCTATCCGAGCCAGGCCGCAGCGCGGCGGGCCCTTGGGGAGTTGCGAGCGACAGGCGTCCCGGACCGCGATGTCCAGTTGCTGATCGGCTTCTGCCGCCACGACGTTCGCTCCGAGCGCGCCGGCGGATTCGCCGGAGCGGTCGAGCCGAGCGCGCCGGTGGGGCGCTACGCGGGGCCGCCGCGGCAGCGCTGGCAAGCCGCCGGGAGCTTCCACGGCGTGCCCGACCGGCAGCGACAAGGGTCCTTTGCCGATACCGAAGCGATTAACATCGTGGCCTACGACCACGGCTCCGAGCGCTCACGCCTGGTCGGCGATCGCGGCGCCCGACGGCGGCTGGCGGCAGCCGGCGTGACCGGCGACGCGGCCAGACACGTGATCAGCGATCTGCGCCGAGGCCACACAGTGCTGCTAGGCGAGAGCGCCTCCCGGGAGGTCCAAACGCGACTCGAAGAAAGGGCGCACGCGGCCTGATCCGGCGGTGGCCGAGCAGGCGCGCAGCAACCCGGTGAACCTGACGTGTGCCGTGAGAGCGCTGCTCGCCGAGCTCGCCGCCCAACGCGCCGCGCCGGGTGGCGGCTCGGCGGCCGCCTGGGCCGCTGAGCGTGGGCTGGCCCGGTGTCAGAATTGCGCGCATTCGCAGCTGGCGCTCGGCGTAATCGTCGTTAGCGAGCGTGAACCCCGCTGCCATTTCGACCGCGGTCGGTAGAGCAGCCCGCCGGTCCGCCATCCGCAGCGCGGAGGCTCAGCCACGGGTCTGGCGATGGCGCTGAGCATCTCGCGGGTCCGACCGCGTAGGTTGATCCGCGTGGGCTGCTGCCGCGAAGAATTGGCCACAGGCAGCGTGGCCGTTTCGCAGAGTTTCGTCTGGGATGACGTAGGCGACGGCGCTTACCGTTCCATGGCGAGCCCGGGGGAGCAAAGGCAGACCGCATCTGTGACAGCCCTCTCGGCACATCCACCCCGTGAGCTTGCCTTCAAGGTCCTGAAAGTCGCGTGTGGGGCGCCAGCCATGCGGCGTGTTGCGGCGTGGAGGCGCCTGTTGCCTGGGTTATGCCGCCTTCGGCGCGCGCTGCAGTCGTGGCAGTAGCATGACCCTAGCGTGCCTGAACTTGAGCGCGACGTTGCGGCGATGCTGGCAGATTTCACGCTTCTGCGCGGTCTGGGTGCTGAACGTTTGCAGCGGATCGCCAGTGGCTGCCGGCGGCGCCGGCTCGATCGCGGTGAGTGCTTGTTTCATCGCGGCGCTCCCTGCCTCGGTTTCTACGGCGTAGCCGCTGGGATGATGCAGCTGTCGGTGAGCAACGCCGACGGGATCGAGAAGGTGGTGGAGATCATCGGCCCCGGCGAGACGTTCGGCGAGGCCGTGATGTTCCTCGGTCGTCCCTACCCGGTCGACGCGTTCGCGCTCGTCCGCACCGAGTTGCTGATGATCGGCACCGGGGCAGTCGATCTGATGCTCTCTGAGGATCCCGGCTTTGCACGCGCGATGCTCGCGTCGATGGCGTCGAGGCTTCACACGATGGTCACCGACATTGAGATGTACACGCTGCGGTCCGCGACGCAACGCTTCGTCGCGTTCCTCGCACGCGAACTGGGGCAGCGGATCGAGGCCAGCGAGCCGCAGCGGGTGGTGCTGCGCTCCACCAAGCAGGTGCTCGCGTCGCGGTTGGGGCTCACACCGGAGACCCTGTCGCGCGTGATGCGCGATCTCGCCGACCACGGCGTCGTGTCCGTTGACGGGCGGCGGATCACGGTGCCGGACCCATCGGCTCTCGCGAGCTACGCCGGCTGAGCTGAGCTCGCGGATCTCGCCGACTTGATCTGGGTCAAGGAAACGAACGCGTGGCTCAGCTACGGTTGCGCCCGCTTCAACTGACTTCTGACGACCTTGTGGAGGGTCCATGTTCTGTTATCAATGCGAGCAGACCGATCGCTCGGGCGAGCGACCCGGATGCTCCTCCGGTCGTGGCACCTGCGGCAAGGATGAGCCAACCGCCGCGCTGCAGGACCTGCTCGTGTACATCTGCTACGGCATCGGCCAGTACGCCCGCTGCGCTCGCGAGCTCGATGCCGGCGATTCGCAGTTCTCCGATTTCGCCTCAGGGGCGCTGTTCACGACGCTGACGAACGTCAACTTCAACCCGACCCGGTTCGTGACCCTGCTCTCCGAGGCAGCGCAGGTGCGCGATCGCGCGAGAGCGCACTACGAGCAGGTGGCTCGCAGCGCGGGACTGGAGCCCGAGACGCTCGCAGGACCCGCGACGTTGGAGCTCGCGACCGGGATGAGCGCGCTCGTGCTCCAGGGGGGTCTAGTTGGTGTGGACGCGGGCCTTGATGTCCTTGGCGCCGATATTGTCGGGCTGCGTAGCCTCAATCTGTACGGCCTCAAGGGCGTGTGCGCGTACACACATCACGCCAACGTCCTTGGCTATCGCAGCGAGGACGTCGACGCTGGGATCGAGGAGGCGCTCGCCTTCCTCGCTGATCCACCGGCCAAGGTCGCGCCGCTGCTCGAGCACGCGCTGTCGCTGGGACGGCTCAACCTCAAGGTGATGGAGCTGCTCGATGCGGCGAACACGGGCGCGTTCGGGCACCCGGTCCCGTCGCCGGTCCGGGTGACGCCCGTCGCCGGCAAGGCGATCCTGGTAAGCGGGCACGACCTTGGTGATCTGCGCGCGATTCTCGAGGCGACCGCGAGCACCGGCGTCAACGTCTACACCCACGGGGAGATGCTGCCGGCGCACGGGTACCCGGCCCTGCACAAGTATCCGCATCTCGCCGGGCAGTACGGCGGCGCGTGGCAGGACCAGCAGACCGAGTTCACGACGTTCCCAGGCCCGATCGTGATGACCTCCAACTGCATCATTGAGCCGGCGGCCTCCTATAAGCAGCGGATCTTCACCACGGGCCCGGTCGGCTGGCCCGGCGTGCGGCATCTCGACACCGCGAACCTGACGCCGCTGCTCCAAGCGGCGCGGGCGCTGCCGGGCTTCGCTCATGACGCGCCCGAGCGCACGATCACGGTCGGGTTCGCGCGCAACGCCGTGCTCGGTGTCGCCGACACGGTGATCGACGCTGTGAAGTCGGGCGAGATCCGGCGGTTTTTGCTGATCGGCGGCTGTGACGGCGCCGCCGCAGGTCGTAACTACTACACCGAGATCGCCGACCAGTCACCCAACGACACCGTGATGCTGACCCTCGGCTGCGCGAAGTACCGCATCAACCGCCACGATTACGGCACCATCGCAGGCATCCCGCGTCTGCTAGACGTCGGGCAGTGCAACGACACCTACTCCGCGCTGCAGATCGCGCTCGCGCTCGCCAATGCGTTCGAATGCGAGGTCAACGACCTGCCGCTGTCGCTGTTCATCTCCTGGTTTGAGCAGAAGGCGGCGGCGGTGCTGCTGACGCTGCTCGCGCTTGGAATCCGCAACATCCGGCTCGGTCCGTCGCTGCCGGCGTTCCTCACTCCCGCGGCCGTCGCGGTGCTCGTCGAGCAGTTCGGCCTGATGCCGATCGGCGACGCCGGCGAGGATCTCGCAAGCGCGCTCGCCGGGCGATGACGCTCGCGCAATCCGCGAGCGCCATCTTCACGATGCTGCTCTGCACGACCGACGGCGTGGAGAGCAGCATCACCTGCGCAACGCAGACGACCGTGCTCGAAGCCGCGGCGGCAGCCGGAATGGTCCTCCCGTCGATCTGCCAGACGGGATCCTGCGGCGCGTGCGCAGCGGAGGTCGTAGAGGGACGGTTCGAGCTCGGCAGCCACAGCGCCGAGGCGCTCGGCCACCGATCGGCCCCGGGCGCGACGCTTCTGTGTCGAACCTACCCGCGCAGCGACTGCCGCATCAGGCTGCCGTACGACAGCGCCCGGATCGGCGACTCGCTGCCCGCGGAGCGATCCGCGACGATCACCGCACTCGAAATCGTGACGCCGAGCACGGTGCGATTGGCGCTCGCGCTCGAGCGCGACGAGCAGGGCTCCTGCTCGGCAGAGTTCGACCCCGGTCAGTTCGTGCAGCTGCAGGTGCCCGGCCGCGAGGATCGTCGCGCGTACTCGCTCGCGAACACCGCCAACTGGGACGGCGCGCTCGAGTTCTTCATCAGGCTGCAGCCCGGCGGCTACTTCTCCACCTATCTCACCGAGACGGCTGCCGTCGGCGAGCGGCTGATCGTGATCGGACCCCAAGGGGCATTTGGGCTGCATGAACATGGTCTGCGGCCACGCTGGTTCGTCGGAGGCGGCAGCGGCATCACGCCGCTGCTCTCGATGCTCCGCCGGATGGCCGAGTGGGGGGATCCCCAGCCCGCGCGCCTGTACGCCGGCTTCAACGATGAGGACGACGTGTTCGCCACCACCCAGATCGAGGAACTGTTGGCCGCGATGCCTGAGCTGACCCTCGAGATCTGCCTGTGGCGCCCGGCGAACCCCACCGGCTGGCGAGGATTCACGGGCACGCCGCCCGAAGCGGTCAAGCGCGATCTCGCCGGCATCGATGAGCCGCCGGACGTCTACGTCTGCGGCCCGCCGGCGCTCGCCGAGGCGACCGAGCAGGCACTGCTCCTAAATAACGTCCCCGCCGAGCAGATCTTCGTCGAGCGCATAACAGCGAACTAGACTAGACGGAATGGGGGTTGCCGTCCGCTTCGGATCGCGAACACCTGCAGAACACCGGCCCACGCGGTGCCACCACCCCGGCCAGCGAGCCGATCACCGAACTCGCTCGCCCGCTTCGAGCTCCGGCGGAAATAGATGCACGCGATGCTCGCGCCGCACAGCAAGAAGCCAGCCCCCAACACAGGTCGAACTGAAACGCGCATCTCACCGGATCGCGGAGGGCCCGCCCGACCCTCAGCGAGCGCAGCGCTGAGAGGCACGCAGGGCTCGTGCTCGACACCACGGGAACCCACTCCCGCCCAAACGCGAGACTCGCCGGGCCCGTCGGCCGATCGCGGCCGCACCGATCAGCGCGAAGCCTTGCCCGCCGAAGAAGCAGCCGGCGCTTGCTCCAAGCCAGCAAACGCCGACCGTCGCTCCCGGCGAGAAGCAGCGGTCTGATCCAGAGACACGAGACCACTGCAATGCCGCTGTAGCCACGGCAAATTGCCTCGGAGTTAGCCGATCTACCGCCGGCCAGCTAGCGGCAGGACGATCGTCGGGCACGGCGGCGCTTGCAATGCGTTTGCAAGCAAGCTGACCGAAGCGACGACCTCGCGCCCGAAATCGACGTCGTTGGAAATGGCGCGCAGCGGCGACCTCATGACCTGCGTCGAGGACGTTGCATTCCGATGAGGACGCGATCGGGGTGCTCTTCGGGCTCGGGTTCGACACCGCGGCGGCCGTCGGGGCGCGAGGGGCTCGAGGTGGGCCGTGGCGCTTGCTGGCTTCGCCGCGCTGGGCAAGCACAAGGGCTCGCATGAGCCGGAGTCTCGTGGCTCGTGGTGTCTTGGTCTTGGACACGCGAGGTGCCGAGCGCGGGGGAGGATGTGGCTGTCATGGCTCGCCGCGCGGTTGTGCGCGCCGGGCCGATAGTCCTGTCTCGGGAAGGGAGACATCGATGCCGGAGACGATCGTGCTGGATAAGACCGGGCGGCGGCGCTCGCCAGCGGTGATGCCGGGCTACCGTGCCGGGTGTGCGCCGGCGAACAAGGGGATGCGCTACCCGCCGGATCCGCCGCGGGCTGAGGAGATCATCGCGGTCATGCGCCAGGCCGGTGAGGGGCGGCACGCTCTACGAATGCGCGGGTTGATCGTCGTTCTGTGGCGCGCGGCGCTGCGGATCAGCGGCGCTCGCGCTCACCGAGACTGATCTGGACGCGGCCGTCGGGTCGGCCCTTGTGCGCCGGGGCAAGGGCGACCGCCGACGCATTGTCGGCATGGACGCGTGGGGCTGGTCGCACCTCGACGCGTGGGTGAAACTGCGGGTTACGCTGCCTGTCGGGCCGCTGTTCTGCATTCTGGACGGCCCGACGAACGGGCGCATCTCGTCAGCGAGCAGCGCCCGCGCGGAGCTCGAGAGTCTCGCCGCCCAGGCGGGGGTGCGGCGGCGGTTTGCGCCCCACCAGCTGCGCCATGCGCACGCTGTCGAGCTCGCCCGTGAAGGGACCGCGCTGCCCGTCATCCAGCGCCAGCTCGGGCATGCCCACCTCGGGGTCACGAGCGTTTACCTGCGTGGCATCGATCCCAGCGAGATCGTCGACACCGTCCACGCGCGTCGTCCGCCGGTGATCCCGGCCAGTGCCGGCCTGAGCCTGTAACGAAACCCGGCGGCGGCACGCTGGCCACCACACGCACGTCCTGCAGCGCTCCCGACCGAGCGCTGCAGGCCACTGCTCGCCCCACACCCGCGAATGCGCCCAGCTCGGCTCGGCAAGCTTGGCGATGGCTATCGAGTGGTCACCGCTGTGCAGGCGAACACGGTGATGCTGTCGTACCTGTCAGGTCATGCGCAGCGCGGTGGTCACGTCGGAGGCCTTTCGGAAGAGCCGGGCTGGCCGGCGTGGGGCCACGCGGAACCCGTGATGCTCGTAGAAGTGCCGTGCCCGTTCGTCGATCGCGTCAACGACGATCAGCCGACCGCCGGCGATCTCGATCGCGTCGCTCGCTCGACCGAGCGCGTCGAGCAGGAGGCTGGCGCCCAACCCTTGGCCGTGGAGACGCTGATCGAGCGCGAGCCGGGCGAGCAGGATCGCGGGGATGCCGTGCGGCGCGCCATGGGCAAGCTTGGAGGGCAACTCGTCACGGCGAACCTCGTGCGGACAGAGACTGAAGAAGCCGACGACGATCGTCCCATCAAGCCAGACGTAGGTCCGGGCGGCGCCCATCGCGTCAGCGGCCAGCGCGGCGCCACGAAGCCACTCGTCGAGCGTCGCGTTGCCGCACGCAAACCCAGCCACGTCGTGGCGCGCAGCGATCCGCTCAGAGAGGTACACGGGTGCCGGCTGAGATCAGGCCCGCCGGAAGCGCGGCTGATCTCGCTCGCGTCTGGCAGCGACTGCGAGTTCGGGCATCGGCTCGGACGGCTGATCGAGAATCTCGAGCAACCGGTCGAAGTAGTCGCTCGGGACCAATGTGTAGGCATGCTCAGCGATCACGCGCTCGGCCTTCTCCGCCGCGGCAGCGACCACAAAACCGCTCACCGACGTATGTTCCAGCACGCTGGCGTACCGGATCCGCTCGGCGCTTTCGGGGTCAATCCGCGCTTCGATTCGTTCCGTCCTGGCAGCCATGCCGAACATTGTACGGCACTCGTGATAGACCCGATCCGAGCGCTCCGACGCGACACGCCGACGTCGTCGAGATGCGCCATTTGCGACGACGCCGAATCCGGGTTGAGGCCGTCGCTTCTCTTCGAAGCGCTTGCTGAAGCGCTGCAAGCACGAGCTTCTCTTGAGCCGCTCCTCTGGCGAACTGGGATGGCTTTGGCTTGACCGAGCCGAGGATCCGGTTCACGCGATAGCGCAAGTCCGAGGGCCAAGCCGGCCAGCCGCAGCGGGCTACTGCTTCCGGCGCCGGTGCTTGCAGCCGAACAAAGTCGCAGCTAGCGATCTTGCCGTGCCGCCGTGCGCGCGCAAGGCGGGTCTCTGGACGGATAAGCGCGGAGTCCCGCGGCACGTCAAGAGCAAGGCCCGCCCGGCCGCGAGCCCGCAAGCGCACCGCACCAGAAACGGATTCTCGACTTCGACGCAGCATGAGTTGCGATGCCCGCAAAGCACGGCCGCAGCGGCCGGGGGGAACCGCGCAGATCCGCCCGCCCGGGCTGCGCGAAAAGAGCGCCTATCGAACAGTCAGGAAACCTGTTTCTGCGGTGGCCTCGGGAAGCCGAATGTCGATGACTGAGCGAGCGCCGACGTTGCGGTGCCCCGGCAAACGGCGCTCATCAAGCAGTTGGGCCGGCACATTCGCCGGCACGCCACTTCCGCCGAATGCGGACTACTCCCGTCAGGTACCTCGGCGCGGCGACCCCTTCATCGCTGGTTCAATTGCCCAGTGCCGAGGAGGTGATACGAAAAACCCGTTCAGCGCTGTGGAGCGCGAATCTGTCGTACTGGAACTCAACGTGAGCCAAAATGTACTCTAGTGACGCTGGCAGGCTCGTGACATAGGTCAACGACTGTCTGACCCCCGGCTCGACGAAGTAGAGATACTTATTTGGAATGACTGGAGCATCGTCGATGACCTTTAGCGGAAACAACAAGCGCGGAGCATTCTCCTGCCAGGTCTCAAATGGCTGGCCCTTCGGTATGCCGCGAACCCTGAGCGTAATGCTCTTGAACTTCTGTTGCACCAAGCCAACGTTGTGGATACTCAGTAGGAACTCGGCGAGATATTGCCCGTCTTCCTGACCGTGAACGTTGAGGTCGATGCCAAACTCGATGTGAGGTACATCTTCACGGCGTTGCTCGCGTAAATCGGCTTCCCGGCGTTGCTGAGCTTCTCGCAACTCGTCTTCCCGGTGCTGCTGGGTCGCTCGTAGCTCCTCTTCCCGCTGACGCTGGACCTCTCGCAGATCGTCTTCTCGGCGCTGCTGCATTTCGTGCAGCGCGTCTTCCCTCCTTCGCTGCTCCCGCCATCGCGACCAGTCACGGACCATGCTGGCCGCTGCAACGAGAACCGTCGCAGCCACCGCGGCCAATGCGATCCAGTCACTCGGCTTCATTCTCCCACGCCGCGAGCGCCGGCGACGACGTGTCGATGCCATTGATCCAGACGATCATGACGGGCGGTGGTTGACATCCCAAGCTGGCAGCCGTCCGACAACTAAAAGGCTCGCACGGTCGTGCACGGTAATGATTATGATATGACGACTGGCTGCCGTCGTTGACGCTTCGCGCGCAAGCCTCCGATCGATCTGGGAGGGGCCAACTCGCGAACCCGTCGGATCGCTTCGGAACTGATCAAACCAGCACGGGCTACGAAGCTCGGGCCGCTGCTTGAGCAGCCTGCGATGCCCTGTCCTCACCGGTTACGCCCGTGGCGTCGATCCCCTCAAGCAGCGCTCACGACCTAGAGTTGAGAGTTGAGAAATGCTCCATCGGCACGGTTAAGCGTTGGGACGACGACGAGGGCTGCGGCGTCCTCGTTTCGCCCGGTGTGCCAGGCGAGGTCTTCACCCACTTCAGCTGCATCGACGGCCAGGGATACATGTCGCTAAACGACGGTGAGCACGTGCATTCGCGTGCGAGCCTTTCCCGCCCGCAGCAGGACGGCTACTCCTTCCGGGCCACACGCGTTGCTCGGTTGATCTCATCCACAACACCGATCGCTGGCAAGCGACCACGGGCGATGCCCAGAGTGCTCTGGGACCCGCCAAGTGCCTTCGCCTCCTCACCAAGTTGGATCGCAACAGAGCGTTCGGTAAGCGCTCGACAATCGCGGGCCACAGGCCTCCGGCGCGCGGCAATGACGGAAGTCGCGGAACGAAGGCGTGCGCCGTCCGATGGACGTCAGCAAGGACCCTGCAGTCCGCGAAGCGGGTCGCTCGTGCTCTACAGCGAGATGTTCGTCCTCGCGCGAAAGCCCGACTCGCGGGCGTGCTCTGAGCGTCGACGATCGTCGCAGTGAAGGACGTCGTTGCTCGGCGCCACAAGCGACGGCCCGGCAAATCGGCGCGAGACTGTCGCTTTCGTCGACGCGGTTGCCGCGCTCTTGCAAGCAGCAACGTCCTTCCCGCCGTCCGTTCGACCGGGCGGGGATCGATCCCGCGTGAACGAGCGCCGTGATCGCTTCCACGCGATAGCAGTAGCCCTACCGGGAGAGCGCTGAGGAGTCCTTTCGTGGCGAAACGATCACGCCGGCCAGCAGCGGCGCCCGACGAAACCGATCGTGAGAAAGGCACCATGCCGGCCGAATCGGCCGCAGGTCGGCGAGCCCTTCCAATGCCGGTGTGCAGGCGGTTGCGTCTCAGCTAGCAACTTCTGAGAGTATTCACGGGCCGTAGTTCCCGGTCCTAAATAGGTCCGCTTCATCCTGCCGCCGCCCGGCGATCTCGGGTGGCTTCTTCCACTTGAGCATCTCGGCCGGAACCTTGCCCCATTGCGAAGCATTGATCTGCCTCAGCGCGCCGGATGTCTTCCACGCACCCGTCCCGATGTTGAACGCGAAACTAACAAGGGCGTCGTACTGATACTGGTTGATCCGCGTCGTGATCGCGCTTGTCACGGCTCCTTCAAATACCACCAGATCGTCGCGGAAGAGTTGGTCGACGTCGTCGTCACTAAGGCCCTGCTTGAAGTTATCGGGCTCACTACCGTCGCACTTGCCCTTGTGGACTAGGTGACCGACCCCGATCGTGCAATGGCCCTGCGAGTCGTTATACAAGTGTTTGACAGCGCCCTCATGACGCTTGAGGAACTCAAATCCGTCATCCGACAAACTGATCAACGCCGGTTGCTCGCCGTCAGACGTCCCCGGATACGGATCGTCGGCGAGCGTCTCCTTGGTCGGAGCGCGTTGCAGCGGCCGTAAGCGTTCGCCTGGCAGACGACCGGCCGCGATCAAGCGGGCGACCGAACAATTACCGATCGCTCTCTGCAAGCTGAGCGTTTGCGTCACCACCGGAGCTGACGGTGCCATAGCGGTCATGTCCACGCCGGTTCGGTGGTCTACGCGCACCGGATCGCAAGCCGCAGGCGACTCGCGTTCGATTCCGTGCATGCTTGCACGGTATCACGGCGTTCCGCAGCCCTCCAGCCACGCCGCATGTAACGACGAGCCTCAGTGATGTTCAATCCTCGGAAGGTCGTGCTGCGTCCTGGGTAGCGTGCCCATGACGATCGGGACGCTCGAAAATTGAAGCGGCACGCGAGAGCCACGTCAACGTGCCCAGCCTTGCTGCCGGCAGCTGAGCTAAGTTCTGACGCTGACACGGGCGGTCCCAGAATCAGTGCCGGGCCTCGACACCCGCGAGCCGGAATCCAGCTCAGCCGACCACACTCCAGACCCCTCCTTCTGGCCCAACAGCAGGAGCCGCACAGCCGCACGCGGCGCTAGCAACCAGCGGATTAAGAGCAAGCACGACCCCCGCCGCCGCCATCGGTCCCTGACTCCGGGCGCGTCGAACTGCTCACAATCCCGTTTTCGTCAGGCGCCGCTGCTGGCCGGCGTGATCGTTTCGCCACCAAAGGACTGCTCAGCGCTCTCCCGGTAGGGCTACTGCTATCGCGTGCAAGCCATAGCGGCTCGCCCACTGCCCGCCGTGTGCACTGGCGTCCGACCGGCCCGCTTCTCTCACGCGCACAAGGGATCACGTGGCCAGAGGCCGCCGCAGACGAATGTGCTCGTTCGGCCGACGCCTCAAGACACGGAGCTCGCGTCGGACCGTCGCGCCCACTGGCGGACGCCGCCATCGCTTGCGAGCATCGTGCTTGCCGAGCGGGGGACCGGTCAGCATGCGGTGCGTGCTCACCGTTCACGTCGTCAGCATCCTCGACGTCGCGTCGCGTCGGGTCGCGTCGTCGGAAGCATCAGTCTCGAAGCGGATCGCGAGGTCGTCGCTGTGCGCCACGAGCAACAACGTCGGCTTCGGGCTCGAGGTCGTCACTTTCCGCCTCGCGCTTGCAGCCGAACGGCATCGCGGCTAGCGATTTCGCCCGCGGGCGCCACGCGCGACCGAAGAAGTGCGCGGCGCGAGGCCGCGCGGCGCAGCCTCCTCTTCGCCGAGAGCAGGGCCCGCAGGACGGGCTCGAGCGCACATAGGCAGGCTTCCGCGCCTGAATCCCTGGAGTCGCGAGGAGCCAGACCCAATTCACTGAACGGGTCGGCTTCTGGTTCTCCGTCACTGCAGGTATCGCGCGCGGTGCCCGGTCGCTGCCTTGCTGCGGGTTGGCGGCCGAGCCTGCCGTGCGCGAGACGGACCAGCAAGTCGGCGCGAACGCTCGCGCGACGAACCGCGGGCGGTCATCGCCATCGGTCAAATCGGTTACGGCAGGGCGGCCGCGTTCGTCGACACGGTCGTCAAGGTCGCCGGCTCGGCGTCGCATGACGAGACCTGCCCGGTGCTGACCGGGATTCTGGCGTCCAAGTGGGCCAGCGCCTCGGCGTCGACCTCGCGTCCTCGGACTTTCCGCGCTAGATGCTGCACCCGGCGCCCGGGAAGGCCCCCGGAACGCCATTGTCACACAGCCCAACACAGCGCTTAAGTGTCGGCGGGGACGAAGGATCGTGCCTGGTAGTCAGTCAACCTAAGGCCCGCTCGCGGCGAACCGCCATCGTCGTTGCTTGCGAGAAGGTTGTCGGCAGTCCGCGTCGAATGGCAAAGAGGTGAGCACAGGGCTCGAGGTCCGTAAAAGGCAGGCCGTCCACCGGCTCTGCGCGCGTGAGGCCGAAAGGCGGAGACTCCCTGTACGCGCGGGCACTCAAGTGCGGGACGCCTTCTTTGCGGTGACTTACCCCGAGGTTGACCGACTCGCGGCGAAGCAGGCGATCGCGGCGGCCTTGTGGCGGCACGTTCAGGGCTTATCCACGGCGTGGCGATCAAAGGAACACGGCGACGCCTTTAACAACGGTCGCAGCGATGAAGTCGTTGAGACGCTCGCCGTCATCGCCGCCCTGGACGACGAGCCGGTGGCTTCGGCTGACGCGACCCGAGACAGGGATCGTGCGCTGTTAGAGATACAGCGTTGTGTTGGCGAGCAACTGGCTGAGACAGTCCGCCAGGAATGCGAACAGCTTGGCCACCTCCTTGACGATAAGCTGCCGTGGTCGAAGAGGCCGAAGGTCAAGAAGCTCTGGTCGGGCCCGAGCCGGCTATTGCGCTTCCTACGCCGGCTGCCGCAACAACCGGAGGAGCGCGTGCTCGACCCAGATCCCTGGTGGCTGCCGGGCCTGTCAATGGCCGATCCGCCAGCACCGCCCTGGCCCGAAGGGCTGTCGGCCGACGCGAAGGTGGCCCTCTTGGCGAGCTTACTGACAGCCTATACCACCCAGTTCGGGCAATATACGACGCTCCTTTGGCAGGTCCCCGCGCTCAGCCTCACCGCCCAGTCATTTCTCCTTACTCTCGCGCTCACCCACGGCAACGGCAACATTGCGAAGTGGGTTGCCTCACCGCTCTCCATCTTGATCGCGTTGGCCTCATGGCGGCTGATGCACGACCAGCGCGGTCACGCGATGAATCATGGCGAGTTGGCGTCGAGGGTCTCCAAAGAGCTTGGGCTGGCACAGCGCTTCGGCACTATCGACGTGGACGACGCTAAGCCGAACGGGACCGACGCAGAGACCGTGTGGGTTGGGTGGGACCACGGCATCTACGGCGCGTGGCAGTGGGCAACGCTGTCGTTCCTTGTCGCCGACGGGGTCGTGCTCTTATCGATATTCATCTGAGCGATCCATCGCTCGCACAGCCCGACGCTCTCGAAGCGAAAGGAGTACGTTACGGAACCGCTGACTCACGAAAGCGGCGACCGTGTTACAGCGTGGGAGATTTGGATCGGGGGCACGGTCGTCGCCGGCTGTCGCGCCACCAGATCCCACCGTGGCGAAGCATGCGTCCTCGGAATTGAGCGCGCGGCGTCTCATCCTGGGCGCTAGGCCAAGCGGGGACCGGCCGCCCAACACGGACGCGGGCGCCGCAACGGGGAAGGGCGCTGGCGCTGCGGTCGGTGCGCGGATCGTGAAAGCGGGTGCCCAGCCGACCAGTGGCGGAACCCGCTTTTCGCCGAAACCAGGGCTGGCAAGGGGACGTGCAGAATCCCGCCTTTGTCTACGCAGGCCGATCTCCGGCCGGCACCGCGGCCAGCGGCTCAAACGACGGGACTGATGCGCGGGCGGCCGTGCGATCGTCGTGCCAGCGCTTCCGCATCGCATGGAAAGGAGCAGCGCGGCGGTAGTCTGGCCTGATGGCTCGTGACCGCGTACATCACGTTCTAGCATTGGGGCATGGCCGTCACCCGCCGCATCGCCGAGTTCGACATTCGTTGAACTGACCGCGGCTGTCGAGGACGTCCCGGCTGGTGCCCGTGGCGGCGTGCTCGAGCTGCGCGCGCACGACATGGCGATGATCGAGATCACCGAGCCGCCGCTTGATGCGGCGGCACGGATCGTGTTCGTGCCGCTGGCGAAGCTGCGCATCATCGACGCGCGCTCGTCGGCCGCCTAAACGAAGAGGCGGGTCCAGAACGACGTCGGCGCTCGCGTCGGGCTCCGCTCCTGCTTCGAGCTTGCCGGCGCATCGAGCAGAAGCGAAACCGGCCTGGCCAGTGCGGCGACGAAGCAGGTGCTGCGCAGGCGCTTAGTTGGTCGCGTTCGACTGGCTTGTGGAAGGTCGTGAAGCGGGCCATCTTCGGTGTAGCTCCAGGCAAAGCTGCCAGCCACTCCCGTGATCGCCGAGGTCAACGCTGATCCGCGCGCCGGCGTTTGCCGCCTATCTCCTGAGCGCGGTCGCGCCGTCGGTGTTGGACTGGACGGTGAGCTCATGCGACATCGACGCAACGTAACTGCTGGACGCCGCGCGCCAACTCTTGCGCAGCATTACCGGGGACTGCTTCGGCGTCGTCGCTGGCCAGGAACACGACTCTCCGGCCGCCATTCACGGCCGGATCTTGGTTGAGGACGCCGGCGACCAGATGGTTGAAACCCTTGACCAGTCTTGCACCGGTGAAGGCCTGTGCGACGACCTTGGAGGAAGGCCGGCCTCCAAGGTCCTCAGGGGTCACGCCGTAGGCATTGGTCACATCGATGATGGTCTTTCCTGTCCAGGTCGCTAGCGTCTTCGCGACGTCCCCGTGGGACTCGAAGCGGACAGCCAAGATGACGATGTCCGCCTCGACCGCTTCCGCGAGTGTCGTGGGAATGATCTCGGGACCGATCGCGGCCGCATCAGGGGCAAAGCTCTCCGGGTCGCGGGTGGTCGCAACGGATACCTCGATGCCGCTTCGGGCAAACGCCTGGCCGATGTTGCCGAAGCCAATAATTGCGTAGCTCATTTGTTTGGGTGCGCGTCAGATTTGCGCCAGGCCGCCGTCGACGGCGACCTCGCTGGCTGTCATGTAACTGCTGTCCGGTGACGCGAGAAAGGCAGCCACGGCTCCGATCTCCGACGGCTCGGCCATGCGCTGGAGCGGATTCATCGAGGCAAACGCCTTCTGGCCTTCCTCGCCCAACGCTTCCTTGGCGAGCTCCGTCGCCGTCGCCCCGGGCGATAGCACGTTGACCCGGATGCCGCTGCCCTTCAGGTCCTCCGCCCAGGTCTTCGCGAGGTTGCGCACGGCCGCCTTGCTTGCGGCATAGGCGCTGAATGCCGGGGCGCCCGTGGTGCCGGCGCTTGATCCGGTCAGGATGATCGAACCGCCTTCGCCCATCAGGGGCAGCGCCTTCTGGACGGTGAAGATCGTCCCCTTCACGTTGGTGTCGAAGACCTCGTCGACGTGCTCGGCAGTGATCTCACCGAGCGCGAGCTGACTGCCGGTCCCGGCATTGGCAAAGACGATGTCAAGGGTTCCGCGCTCGGCCTTCACCGCCGCGTAGAGTCGGTCGAGGTCCCCCAGATCCGAGACGGAGCCCTGCACCGCGCGAGCATTGGCCCCGAGGTCGGCCACAGCAGCGTCGAGCTGTTCCTGCCGGCGGCCGAAGATAAACACGAAGGCGCCGTCATCGATGAAGCGCGTTGCCGCGGCGCGGCCGATGCCCGTAGCGCCGCCGGTGATCACCGCGGTTTTCCCCTCAAGCTTTCCCATAACCACTCCGTTCGCTTGGTCGTTCCTATGCTATGCACACCGACTTGAGTGCTTAATGTAGCAGGTGGTGAAGCTATGCACACCGACCAGTACCGACCGAGCTAAGCTTCGTCTATGACGGAGTTGAAGAACGGGCCGCAAGCGGAAAAGGGGCCGCGCGGCCTGCGCCGCGGCAGGGGCGCACGAGAGCGCATTCTCAGCGCTTCACAGCAGTTGTTCCGCGACCAGGGCATCAACTGCACCGGCGTGAACGAGCTCTGCACGGTGGCCGAGGTGTCCAAGCGCACGCTCTACCAGCACTTCACCGGCGGCAAGGACGAGCTGATCGCCGAACACCTACGGCGATTCGATCCCGACATCCGACCCGAGGTATTCGACCGAACCGACCTCACGCCCCGCGCGCGGCTGCTCGCCGCGTTCGACATCGACTCGCCGCTGTGCCCGTTCATCGCAGCGGCCGTCGAAATCAACAACCCGGGGCACCCCGCGCGCGTCTACGCCCACGACTACAAGCACGCCTTCGCCGAGCGGCTCACCGAAACCGCCCGCGAGGCCGGCGCCACCAACCCAGAACAGCTCGGCGAGCAACTGGCGCTACTCCTGGACGGCGCCTCGGCCCGCAGCCGAGTCCTCAACACGTCAACCTTCTCCACCGCCGCCACCATCGCAGCAGTCCTCATCGACAACGCCATCCCCACGGCAGCAGCACCGCCCGGCACACGCTAACCAGCATCGTTTCGAGGGGTCCGTCGTCACCCCAGCTTGCCCTGACGACGTGACCCTGGCGGTCGCGGCTTGCGGATCTGCGGCCCGAGTAAGCCCAGACCTGGCAACCAGCCCACAGGACCGACCGCCGGATCCGCTCCGCACCGACGGGGCCCGTAGCCTCGCCTTTGCGCCGCCGCCCATCCGCTGCTGCCTTCACGAAAATGCAGGCGCCCTGAACGGCCGTCCTGCCGTCGCCAAGGCTCCCCCAAACGGCGCGAAGCGGAAGTCGGCCAAGCGCTGCTGCTTGAGGCGGAGCGGCGCCGGCGGGCGGGTCGCCGACTGCCGCAATGGACGAGGAACGGAAGCGGCATGGAGCGGTCCGAGTTCATCCTCACAGCTTGGGCGCAGTCCACTGCTCCCGGGTCATCCTCCAGCGACACTCAATGCCGATTTGCCGATTTCGCCGGGCGCTTCGGGTTCGTCTGCGACCCGGGCTATCAGGCGGGCGCCGAGCCACCCGAGCCTCGCTTCCTCCAGGTAGCTGGAGATGCCGCTTGACTCCGCGGATGGTTACCGATCGCGGGGATCGCACGCTTCTGATGACTCCACCAGGCGAGCGGACCTTCGCCAATCCGACGACGCCCTGGCTAGGACAGCATGCCGTGAGGGCTCGCGCTGCATTCGTAGAGCAGCATCGACTCTCCATACGCCTCGCGGATCCCGACGCGACGCAGACCAGCTTTCACAAGGACACGTTGGCTGGCCACATTCTCGGGCTTGACGACCGCCATGAGGCAGTCAAGCTCGAACGTCGTGAACGCGTGCAGCATGACGGCCCTCGCGGCCTCGCTCGCCAGACCACGCCCCCAAACGCTCGGGTGAAGGTCATAGCCAAGCTCAACCTCGGGGCCGCGATGCTCGAGCGGCTGCAGGCCGCAGTCGCCGATCAAGCGCCCGCTCTCACGATCCTCGACGGCCCAAAAGCTCCAACCAGCCAAGGCCTGATGGGCGACCTGCTGAGCGATTTCACGTTCGACGTCCTCCACAGTATGCGGACCGATCCATCTCGCGACGATGGGGTGCAGGTAGACCTCAGCAAGCTCATCGAGATCCTGACCTCGCAACGGCCGCAACCGCAGACGCGCCGTCAAAATCGGAAACACCGCTGCCCTTCGCATCACATCACGCAGTACACCAGCCACGAGCGACCTCACAGTACCAAGCCCCCAGCACATCGAACGGACTGTTGGTCACGAGCGGCACTCCCACACCGGTAGGCGGCTTCCGTTCGAGCCTCCGATGAAGGTTCTTGCCCGGCCGGCGGCCGCGGGCTGAGCCCCAGACGCGGTCGATGGCGCCATATTGCACCACGAGACGGCGTCGTGCACCAGCGCCGAAGTCGTCCCTTTCGGCAGCACACGCTGCCGCGGCGAGGGGGTCGGGCCGTCCACACGACATGGCAAGCGGCACTCAGGAGTTGTGCGGCCGTGCGCTTGCTCACCGCGCGCAAGGC
Organism: uncultured Solirubrobacterales bacterium; assembly: GCA_963697635.1. Lineage (GTDB taxonomy): Bacteria > Pseudomonadota > Alphaproteobacteria > Acetobacterales > Acetobacteraceae > CAJCJG01. The sequence continues at coordinate 299,636 of CAVOOS010000033.1, forward strand.
CGCTGGCCGCCACGGCTTGTTGCCGTGGATATCCTGAGGCCGGCGATGATCACCGGCGTCCACGCGATCCTCTTCACACGTGACCCCGACGGCGTTCGCCGCTTCTTCAGCGATGTGCTCGGACTGCCTTCGGTCGAAGCGGCGCCTGGTTGGCCGATCTTCGCGCTACCGCCCGCCGAGCTCGCCGGCCATCGGGCCGAGGACGACTGTCGGCACGAGCTCTATCTCATGTGCGACGACATCGAGACCACCGTCGAGGAGTTCCGGGGCAAAGGCGTCAAATTCACGACCGAGATCACTGACGCCGGATGGGGCCTACCCACACACCTCAAGCTGCCGGACGGCGCCGAGCTGAAGGTCTACCAGCCGAAGCATCCAAGCCCGCTCTGATCAGCCGAATGAGCTGCGACACGCGGCACCGGACGATTGCGGCTCCCTTGAATCCCAGAGCCCGGCCGGCGAGGCGGAGACTGCCGCTCTGGACGATGAGCGACTGCGTGCGCCTCCACCGTTCGGCTTCGCCAAGATGTGCAGGCTCGAGACAGCGAGAAGCACGATTGGGGTCGGTCGCCGGTTACCGTTCACCCCAATGGCGACTTTCGACGACGTGCGGCGGATCGCGCTAGGGCTGCCGGGCACGGACGAGCGCGTCTCCCGCGGCCACGCTCAGTGGCGGGTCAACGGCAAGTTGTTCGTATGGGAGCGCCCGCTCGGCAAGAAGGACATCGACTGGATGGGCAGTCGGATGCGCGACGCGCCGATCCTCGGCGCGCGTGTCGAGCACCTGATCGCCAAGGAGGCCGTGCTTGCCGACGACCCAGCTGTGTTCCTCACACGCCGCACTTCGATGGATACCCTGCGGTCCTTGTCTGGCTCGACCGGATCGACGAGCAGACGCTACGGGAGACGATCATCGAGGCATGGCTCGTCCGCGCGCCGAAGAAGCTGGCCGACGCTTATCTCGCCGACCGCGCAGAATGACCACGCACTCCGCCGCCGGCACCGCGATCTCCTCCACCGGCCAGCCGTCAGGCCTGGTTCCACGAACACCGGGTCCGACGCGACGAATCGTGTGCCGGCGTGGTGACCGTTCCCGCGGCTGCCCCTCCGGATCACTGGCGAAACGGAAGAGAGTTCGACCGGGTCTCGGGAGTCGCTCCTGCTCAAGCCAACGGCTGGCTCGAGCGGGGTGCCAGCCTCCCTGGAGTAGCCGAGACGGTAGGCCGGGCCCGCATAATCCTGCGGGTTTGCCGCGGGCCCGTCGAGTCGACCTCCTGCCAGTATGCGTAGGCTGCGTCCCACGACGCGGCCCGGCGCGCAGTCATTTGAGTGAGTCATGGCGGAATACGGCGAATGGAACCGCAAGGGAGCGACGCTCAGGGACGTGACAGCCCGCAAGGAATACGGCGTCGACTCGGACTTCATTATCAGCGCCATCAACGCCGGAAAGCTCGAGTATCGCGAAGGGACGATCCACGGCAACCCGTACATCCGCGTGCTGAGAAGCCAACTTGAGGCACTCATTGTTGAGGACCTCGGCAACGCTTACTTGCGCGCGTGGCAAGAGAAGACAGAGTTGCGGGAGATCAAGCACGAAACCGCTGAGCTGCGCAAACGGCTGAATGAGCTTGCGGCACGAAGAGCGGAGATCGAAGGTCGGGATTGATCGTCGCCGAGACTCGCCCCGACGATAGCTCAGCGCCCACCGCGCGCTCATCGACGAGCCTCAGACTGCTCCTTGTCGTCCAAAGCGACAGCCAGATCGCCGACGGCGGGAACGCCAGATCCTCGCCCGCTCCTTCCCGGGAGGATGGGCCTTGCGCTGGGCCACGTGAGCTTCACGCTTGTGCTGTGCCACTCGCGTAAGCTCGTGCGGTCGTCGATGCCGCCCGCCTGACCTTGAGGACCGATACGCAATGCCCGAGCTGACCTACCGTCCGGCCGCCTCGCGCGAGCTACGAGCCTACCTAGCCGTGCCGCGCAGTGGCGGCCCGTGGCCCGGAGTCGTCGTCGTGATGGACGCTCTCGGCCTGAGCGACGACATCATGCAGCAGGCCGACAGGCTCGCCGCCGCCGGGTACCTGGCGTTCGCTCCTGACCTGTACTCCGGGCGCGGGCTGCGCTGCGTGGTCGCGACGCTGATGTCGTCGCGCTCGGGAACTGGAGAGGCATTCGAGAACATCGAGGCGGGCGCCGCGCTGCTCCGTGAGCGAGTGGACTGTACCGGCAGGATCGGCATCATCGGCTTCTGCATGGGCGGCGGCTTCGCGCTGCTGTGCGCGCCGCGGTACGGTCTCGCCGCCGCGTCGGTCAACTACGGTGAGGTGCCGCCGGATCCCCTGCAGAGACTGGCGGGCGCCTGCCCGATCGTCGCAAGCTACGGCGGCCGGGACCGGACGCTCGCCGGGCGCGCTGAGCAGTTGCAGACGGTGCTCGCCGAGCTCGGGGTCGAGAACGATGTCAAGGAGTACCCGGATGCTGGTCACAGCTTCCTGAACCGCATCAACACGGGCCCCGCGCTGGGTTACGTCACCAAGCTCGTCGGAATGCACTACCACCATCCGTCCGCCGAGGACGCGTGGCAGCGGATCCTGACGTTCTTCGACACCCACCTCAGCACGGACTGACCACCGCAACCCCCAACGGCAGACACTCGTGGATGATCAAGACGTTCCGCGTCCGCCGCCCTCCATGCTCATGTGAGACCGGCTGCGTGGGCCTACAGCGAGGTGCCGTTGGAAGGTCAGCAGCGCATCGTCGCGCTTCCCCTTTCCATGCGATGCGGCACTCTCGCGTCGGCCCGAGACGAGCGCCGGATCGCGCTCCGCGTACGCGTACGGGATGCTGACGTCGCGGCAGCGCAGTGTGATCCGACGGCGAGGGTTGCCTGCACCGGATGAAGCGGAGCTGGTCGATATTGCGCAGCGCCACGACGACTGTTCGCGGCGTGGTCGAGGTATGTAGGGCGGTTCCGCTCGCGGCGGCTGTCGGCGCGGCGGAGAGGACGATCTCCCGACCGATCGCGCCGCTGGTGTTGGAGCTGTCGTCGCCGTCCGCTCCCGGCTGGGGAGAAGACGCAGGTGTCTGGCGAATAGCGGTGGCCCTGAACGCTGGTGCGGTGGCGGGCGGCGCCGGTCGCCGGCGGGTCTCCGGGCCTGGCCGTATGCTCCACTCGCCGCGGGCGGATGATCCCGGCGCCTGACGCTGACCGGCCCGCTTTCGGCGCTCGATCGTGATGATAGGCACCTGTTGATGATCGACGAGCGCCTGATCCTCAGATTTCGCGGACTTCGGAAGTCCGATGCCGACGACTTGGCCGATGGCGTCGGGGCAGATGCAACGATTTTGTCCGAGGAGTCACTGCCGGTGGGGGGCTACGGCGACCTTGGGTCGAGGACCGTGGCCGTGATCGTGACCGCTCGGGCACTGCGCGCGGTTGCGCGGTATCTGGCTGCTCGCCAGCGCTCCCACGACGAAACGGTCAGCCAGGTCATCGAGATCGAGAACCCGGACGGGACTCGACGCCGTGAGACGGTGACGTACCGGGCCGGGCCGGGACAGTCGACTGTCGAGGCCGCGATGAATGCGCTGCGCGCACTGCCTGGCGTTGGCGGGGCTCTTGATCGGAGTCTGTGGTAACGGGAAGGCAGCACGGTCGTGGCGTGCGCGCCGAGGGAACGCTCGTGATCGGCGCAAGGGTCGCGCTGGGGCGACCGGGGTCGGCCGATGCGAGGGGTTTCGGACCCAGGCGAATAGACGGCTTGAGGCGCGGTGCCGCGACGCCCCACACGGGACAAAGGACCTCCCCGGCCGCCTCAGCGGCGGCTCGAGCCCCGGAAGGGGCGCCGGTCCGACTCTTGCTTTACGTGCACGGGGTTACTGCCTCCGTCAACGGCCAGCATGCGCCCGACGGCGCAGCGCCAGCTTCTGCATCCATGCTCACTCGCGGCCGCCACGAGCGAGTGCTGCGTGCCACCGGCGTGCCTCAGGCGCAGCGGCGCGACGCGGGCGCCAGGCGGACGGTAGTCCGCCAGTCAGCCGCCGCGCGCGCGGCCCTGCAGTTCGCCGAAAGCAGGGCCCGCGCCGCGGGCACAAGGTCCGAGCACGTGCATAGGTAAGCTATCCGTCCGCCGCTGGCCGAAGGAGCGTCAGACCGTTGTTCCCGGTGATCAGCACGCCCTCGTGTGTTTCGGAGACTCCGCGCAGGCGCTCCAGCGCCTGTGCGCCGTCAAGTGCTCCCACGAAGTAGGGGCATAGCGTGACGACCGGCTGACCGGCGAAGAACGTGTCCCACGCGCGCTCGAACGGAACGATCCTGCGGTACTCCTCGTCGTCGGGACCCACTGCGAAACGCGAGTACCAGAGCGCGTTGTGGCCTCGCGCGAGCGCCTGGTCCATCACCTGTTTCCAAGGTTGGGCTGATGCCTCGGGCGGTTCGTCCGGATCGAACTCAACGACCCTCAGCCGGTCTTCGGACTCCAGTAGTGCAACGTCGAGACCGGCTGCGGCTAGCCGCGCGCGGTCCGCGTCGCGCTCCCCCTGCAGCGAGCGGTGGACGAGAAATCCGCCGCGCTTGGCCCCGAGCGCGTAGAACGAAGCAAGCGTCGGGTAGAGCTCGGCTTCGGTCCGCAGCAGGACTGCGAGGTGGGGGCAAGACCCGCTGTCCAGCGTCGGCTCAAGGGGTAGATCGATTGTCATATTGGGAGGCTGAGTTGAACCGACGTGCCACCCGCAGGTCGACTATTCAACGAGATTGATCCTCCGGCGCGTCGAGCGCGCTCCTGCATCAGCAGCAGCCCGAAATGACCGTCGGGGACGCCGGTGGCATCGTCGATGACGAACCCAACGCCGTCGTCGTCGATCTTCACCGTAAGCCGCGCGTCTTCCACGGTCAGCACCACATCGACCGCCTGCGCCTCCGCGTGCTTTTCAACGTTGGCGAGCGCTTCGGTGAGTACCCGCACGACCGAGGCATGAGCGCAAGCCGGGACCTGCGTCTGCGCCCCCACTTGACGGACGCGGATCGTCAAGCCGCGATCGCGGAAACGGTCGCAGATCTCAGCCATTGCATCCCAGAGGCCACCGAGGGAAACCGGCGCGGAAAGCTCCCTGAGTCGCTCACGGACGATCGTGTGGGCGGCGGTGACCGCGGCGCACAGCCGCTTCAGGCTAGCGACGCTGATCGCGGGCTCCGGGGACGTCTGCAGGAGTGCGACCTCTCGAGCCGCGAGCGCGAGGTCCTGGGCAAGGCCGTCATGGACGAGTTCCGCGAGCCTGGCGCGCTCGCGCTCCACCTCTGTCTCCTCGAGCGCTACACGTAGTTGCGCCGTACTGATTCCGGCCGTTAGGAGATCGCCGATCAGCGTCAGCATGGCCGCGCGCGTTGGCCCCAGGGCAAGCTGTTCCTCAGCCGCTGCGATCACTACTCCGATCAGTCGTCCGCCGGCGTGCAGCGGCAGCACCAGCCACTGGCTTGCCGGCGGCTCGAACGGGTTCTCCACCAGCCAGCTGCCCTCCTCGCGGAAGATCAGCGGCACGCCGCTGGAGACAGCAAGACGCCACGCCTCCGCGTCGAACACGATCTCGGCCGCCGGCTGCGACCGCGCGCCGCGGTCGGCGGCTGTCACGTAGTGACCCAGCAGTGGGCGGCCGGAGCCATCGGGCAGGTAAAGACTAACGATGTCGAGGTCCAGGACTTCACGCATTTCCGATAGCCCGCGTTGCGCCATCTCGGGAAACGAGCTGGAGGCCACGAGAGCTCGCGCCACCCGGCTGATCGCGCCCAAGCTTCCGAGTACTTCCGGCGTCAGGCGCCCTGCGATCCCGCCGGGCTGATTGCGTGCGGCGTCGTGCGTGGTCATCGCCGTCGGCAAGCATACTGGCGGGTAATGCTCGCCTCCGCCAACCAGGTCGCTGTACTGATCGTCGACGACCACCAGTTGATGCGCGAAGGCACGGCTGCGCTGCTCGACACCGACCCGCGAGTCAACGTCGTCGGTACGGCAGCTACCGGGCATCGGGCGCTTGAACTGATCACGCGCCGGAAACCGGACGTGGTCCTGCTCGACCTCGAGATGCCCGCCATCGGAGGTCTTGAGACCTGCGCGGTGATCCGCCAACGCCACGCGGACATCGAGGTGCTCATCCTTACGGTGTCAGAGAAGGAGGCCGACCTGTGGGAGGCGCTCCGTCTGGGAGCGGCCGGCTATCTGCTCAAAGACATGCCGCCGTCGGATCTGATCGAGGCCGTACTCGATGCCGGCAAAGGCCAGCCGCGGGTTGCGCCGCGAATGGCCGCGAGGATGCTCCGCGAGTTCGCCACTGGACAGCGCAACCATGGCGATCCCTTGCTCGATCTCAGCGCCCGGGAGCGCGAGGTGCTGGCGCTCCTCGCTAAGGGCCTTCGAAACAGGGAGATCGCCGATCAACTCGTGGTGTCCGAGCCGACTGTCAAGACCCACGTCCGTCACATCCTCGAGAAGCTACGATTGCGCAACCGGGCGGAGGCCGCCGCGTTCGCGGCTCGCCACACCCGGTAACGCGGATCGCGTATTCGCACCAGCCAACTCAGCCAACGAATCGCGCAGCTTTGCCTGGCCAAGGCGAATCCTACCCTTGACCGTCCCAAGCGGATCTCCCGTCGCGGCGGCGATCTGAATCTGCGTAAACCCGGCCATGCAGCTCAATGCGACGGCCCTTCGCTGGGCGACCGGGAGTTTCATCAACGCGTCGTGCACAGCGCCGCGACGCTCGCGACGCTCGACCTGGAGATCGGTCCGTGTAGAGGCCTCCAGGGACTCCTCGAGTCCGTGAAGCGTCTTCTCGTGCCCGGACCGTCGATCGTGCCTGCGAACCTCGTCGAGCGCGCAGTGGCGGATGACCGCGCAAATCCAAGCACGAGCAGCACCCCGCGACGCATCGAACGTGTGAGCCGACCGCCACACCTTGACAAAAGCGTCCTGGACGACCTCCTCGGCGGCCCATCGGGTGCCACAGTAGCGGTACGCTTGAGCGAACGCGGCGCACCGGTGTCTGTCATAGAATCGCTCGAATGCCCGAGTGTCACCTTGACTGACGCGTTGCAATAGCTCCTCGTCCGACGATTCCGACCCTGCGCTGGACATTTGGCGTAGTAATGACGTGCTCATGGCCGACAGTCTCCAACCGACCCGTAGAGCGCACATCGGCCAAAGGGATGATTCGGCCGTCTCAACTGGATGTCTGTCATTGTCATTCCGAGGCGGCTCGCATCGCAGCTTCGGGCGGAGCCCTAGCAGAGCCCTAGCAGCTAGCTGGAACGACGCTCTGTAAGGCCGTCTGACGACCTGGGACCGACTCGCGCGACCGATTCTGACCTTGCCCGAAGCAGGTGATTGCGCCATTTGACAACAAGAATCTGGTCCGTCGAGTTTGTGCGACGGCCCCGCGACGATGCGATAGCGTCGACCAAGCTCCGGACGCCCACCAAGGTCTCAGCGCCGGAGCAGCCAAACCGACATGTGCATAGGCACTGAGCGATCTTGCATTTCGGTAGCGCGCCCTGCTCTCGGCGATGAGCAGACCGCGGACGGAGGATCGGGTGCTCGAGCTGACAGCGGCCGTCGGCATGGCCACGGCGTGACTGCTGTGCGTACGGACGAGCATCTGATCAGAAGATCCGGCGGGCCGACGCCGCGCCCCACGGGCAAGTCCCCTTGGTGCATCCTTCCCGGCCGCTAGCGGCCGGCGGTCGGTCACCCAGAGTTGGTGCCCCACCCCAGAACTCGCGCTTGGAACGCGACGAGGTCCCGGTTCCTTGGACTTGAGCACCGGGACCTTGCGTTAGGTGCCTATGCGGTGCGGCGGGCCTGCGTCTCCATCAGATACAGCTTGCGCGCCAGGACACTGACGCATGCGCTGGGCAGGCCGAACGGGTGGCCGTTCAGCCAGAAGGCCCCGCTCTCCTTGTTGAGGACCAGGCGGAGCGGCCTGCCGGATGGGTGATCGGGCTCCGGATTGTCCAACGCCGAGCGCTTTGGCGATCGCGGTCATGGAGTGCTCTCCCTAGCTCGGGACGGTATTTGAGCGACCCAGAGGCGACGTCTTGAAAGATCCGCGTGCACCCCTTGCGCTTGAGCGCGTCGAGCTTGATCGCGCACTCGATTACGTGCGAGCCGGCGACGTGCTCGTCGTCTGGCGCCTGGATCGTCTCGGACGTGGCCTCAAGCACCTCATCGAACTCGTCGAGGACCTCAAGACTCGCAAGGTCGAGTTCCTGTCGATCACCGAAGGGATCGACACCACCACGCCACAGGGCACCCTCCAGTTCCAGCTATTCGGTGCGCTGGCCGAATTCGAGCGATCCGTGATCCTCGAGCGGACCCGCGCCGGGATGGCAGCGGCCCGCGCCCGCGGACGCATCGGCGGACGGCCACAGCGGCTCAGCCCGGGGAAGGTCGCGCTCGCGCGCGTCATGCGCGAGCAGGGAGAGCACTCCATGACCGCGATCGCCAAAGCGCTCGGCGTTGGACCAACCACGCTGTACCGCTCCCTCCGCGACGACGAGGCGGCCGCCGACCGATCGTCTGACGCCCAGACGCGTGACCGCTGATCAACGAGCTCGCCGGTCAAAAGCCATCTACGGCGGTAGCCGTAAGTTCAGCGTTCAGCGCAAAAGTCGGCCTTGCGCTGTCGATGATCGAGAAGTTGCGACGGCGGGCGGAGGATCGTCACCCGTTGTCGGCCACGCCGAGTCGTGAGCGACCCGCTTGGTCTCGCTGGTGGCGTTCGAGGTCTCCGCTCAGCGATTTGACGGCGTGTCCCTGCGCGGCGCGTCCGACTGGAAGTGCCCGGCCGGTCTACCCTTCCAAGGGTGAGATGTGCGATTGCCGGTGCCCACGGGAAGATCGCCCAGCTCCTGACGCGGCAGCTCATCAGCCGTGGCGACGCGGTCATCGGACTGATCCGCAACCCTGACCACGCCGAGGACCTCCGTTCCCTTGGCGCGGCAGCGGAGCTATGCGATCTCGAGCGGGCGACCGTTGGGCAGATCGCCGAGGCGATCAGTGGTGCCGATGTTGCGGTGTTCGCGGCCGCCGCCGGTCCGGGGAGCGGCGCTCACGATGGACCGCGACGGGTGCACCAAACTTCTTGCCGGCGCCGCACAAGCGGGTGTCGCTCGCTTTGTCGTGGTCAGCGCCGTTGGTGGCGAGAACCCACCCACCGGCGACGACGTGTTCAGCGTCTACCTGCGGGCCAAGGCCGATGCCGACGACGCCGTACGAGGCAGCGACCGGGATTGGACGATCGTGAGGCCAGGCGGACTGACCGACGATCCAGTCACCGGGAGTGCCCGGATCGACACCGAGCCGTTCCGCGGCACCGTGTCGGTCAGGACGTCGCTACGGTGCTGGCGGAGATCGCGATCGGCTGTGGCCGCTCGTGGAGGATTGCGCTGCGTCGTTTGTACCCGAGAGCGCGGCCTTCGATCGCTCCTTTGATGTTCTGATCGCAGGCGAGGACACTCTGCTCGAAGTGGCAGAGCTAGCCGGCGGCGTGATCGTTGGCTACCTGCTGGCCAGCCACCATCGCACCTTGTTCGCTAACGCCCCTGTCGCCTGAGTGGAGGAGGTCATGGTCGCCGCGTCCGCCCGGCGGTCCGGGATCGGCCGGGCTCTGATGGCCGAAGCGGAGCGTTGGGCGGCGGGCGTCCCGGCGGCGTACATCGCGCTCGCTACTCGTCGCGTCGAGGCGTTCTACATCGGCCTCGGCTACGAACGCTCGGCGGTGTTTCTCAGGAAAACGCTCGGCTCGGCCAACGCACGATAAGGAAGGCTGAGCGCAACGTCTCCTCCGGCGGCGGCCGCTCTGAACCTTCTGGGATTGGGGAAGGCTGGCGCGTCCACACGCGCCGTAGCGGCGGCCAGCCCGAAGGGAAGCAGTAGGGCGACGATTCGTCAGGCTCCCGCCAGGCGGTCAGCCTGGGGCGCGGATCGTCAGGGGGTGGCCCGTCGTGGTTTTCGCGATTACAGATATCGCGCGGCGATGCGTTGTGATCGCGTAAGCGTTGTCGATCACTCGCACAGTCCGAGTGTCGCCGCCGACGAGCACGACGGTGACGGTTGCGTTTCCGTCCGGTACTAACCCGACCAACGTGCTACCGAACAAGGTGATCAAGCCACCGGCTAGCGCGGAGGCATGGCCCTTGAGAGGAACGCTGTTCCCGCCGCCACCGGATAGCGCGGAGGCACGGCCATTGAGAAGAACGCTGTTGAGCATCGAGACGCCACGGCTGCCGGGGATCAGTCAGAGTCCTGAGGTGCCCGGATATGGAACAAACCGTGCATCGGCGACATTGGGCCCGTAGCCGCCGCTCCGTGCCACGCGGGCGGCGAGCGGTTCCGGGAGAGGTTCGATCGTTGCTGGCGGTGGTACCCGTCGGTCAAATATCGCGAATTGCTCGATCAGTGCAGGCGCGATCGGCTGGCGCGCGCTTTCCGCGAGCGCGCGGATCGTGGCGCTGGAGTTCAACCAAGAATGATGCGTGGTCGTCGCAGCCACCGGGGTGTGCGGAGCTGGTCTGGCGCGGGTGCAACGCAACCAGCGCGAACACCGCGACGCCCACCGCCACAGCAGTGCTACCCACGACGATCAGCACAGACACACCCCGCGACCGCGACCACAGGCCCAGCCGACGTGCCGGCCGTCGAACCGCGCTGCGAGCGACGCTGGCTCGCAGCTGGTGTTCGAGCTTGTCGTGTGCACTCATGGTGTCTCCTTCAATCGTTCGCGCAGGCGGTCCAGCCAGCGGTGTACTCGCTGGCGAACGACTGCCTCCGAGCAATCCATCTCGACCGCGATCTCGGCATACGAGCGCTCGTCGAGGACGCGCGCTCGCACCGCATCGCGCTGCGGCGTGGGCAGCTGGGCCAATAGGCGATCCAGCCGTTGAGCGTCGGCGAGCGACGCGAGCTCCTCGACGCGCTCAAGGTCGCGGTCCTCAAGCACCAGCGGTTCGTGGCCCAGGCGCATACGAGCGGAACTCTCCACCCGGGCTCGCCGCACGCTGTCCAACAGCTTGTGCTCGGCAATCTCGAACAACCAGCCGGCCGCCGAATTCCGGTGCGCATCAAACCGGTGAAGATCAGCCACGACGGCCGCGAACGTCTCCGCCGTCAGATCGAAGGCGAGTTCGCGCAAGCGGGTCCGGCGCAGGTGATAGCTGGTGACCGGCGGCAGCCACCGCCGGTAGAACGCCCCGAAAGCCGCCTCGTCGCCCTTGGCCGCATCAACCAGCAGGCGCGCATCATCGGCCTCGTCATAGCCCACACCCACTCCCTCGCACGAGCTGAGATCCTGTGACAAGAAGATTTTGACCTCTGCCCACCCGTGCAGCTGTCGCGTTGATCAACAGCAGCTCTTGAAGATCGGGGGCAACACGGCACAGCGCGATGCCTCCTTCCTGCGGAATGCAGCGCTTCACCTGGATCAGGCAAGCTCGGGCCGCGAGCAGAAGCTAGCCGCGCCAAGAGTCTTCGTATGAGCCTTCTGGTTCCGGGTTGATCGTGTCGGTGTCGAACGTGATCGTTTGCTCGGCGTCAACCGCCAGGATCTCGAGCTGCTCGTCGCTGGCGAGTGCTCGCACGCAGTCGACAGAAGCACCGATGTAAGTGCTGTTGAGATCGACGTCTGTGGCCACACACCAGGAACGGTCATCAGGCCACCACAGGCTCGGGCTCCGGTAGAAGATCGCGCGGAACTCGGGTCGCGGCTCGCGGTACCAGCTCTCACTGAGGGAGACCTCACGCAGCGCCGCGAGCGGCCCACCCAGCAAGATCATGGCGCGGTTCGGCATCGGCAGACGCGGTGGGCGGAGGCTCCCCAAGTACGGCAGGTCCCCGAACCCCTCCCAGATCCCAAACCAGCAGCGCTCGGGCGTGCTGGTGTGTCCGGTGAGGATCTCGGCCAGGCGAATGAGCTGCGCCAGCGGCAGCGATCCTTCGCTCGGGCCGCGATCCCAGATGCCGGGCTGCTGGCTGTTGCTGCGCAGGTATAGGTAGGCGCCGGTGATTGACGCCCATTCCATCGCGGGATGCGCTACCCGCCCATTCGCCTCGGCAACCTCGCTCCAGCGGACTTCACGGCGCCACACCGTGAGACCTGACGGATTTCGGTCCGCGACCGAGCCCGGGCCTGCCTCCGGGGCGCTGCCGACATACCTGTACGCGGGGTGAAACAACCTCGCGTACGCAGGGAACACCTCCGGAACCTGCCCGGCGACCGTGGCCCACGCGCCGACCCCGGCCACCGCCCACAGGCCAGCACTCACGTCCATCGCGACCGTCAAGCCGCCCAGCCGAATCTCGTCGTCATCCACCCGGCAAGTATCGGCGACCACCGCGGCCGAGAAGCCGAACTCGGACCGGCCGATCTCATCCGTTGAGCGCTATGGGGCAGCAGAGCCGCTCTGGACTCTCAGAGGACCAACGATCAGCACACGCCGAGTTGGACGGTCGCTGAGCCTCATCGGCGGCGCGAAAGCGGCGGAGTCGGTCGCGAAGTCGTCGCGTTGCGCCGGGATCACCGGCGTCCGATCCCGGCTGACGCTAAATCACGACGCCGCGCGTTCGAGCGGACAGTCGAGTTGGAGCGCGAACCGCTCGAACTCCGCGACAAGCTCGGGCTGACGCTGATCTTTGCCAGCTTGTGTGTTATCTCCTGCGGGGGCGCCTTGTTCCACGGGAGCGCCTGGTTGCATGTACACGGCAAAGCTGGCTACACAGGCATCGCGTTGATACTTGGCGGAGGTACGGTGTTCGGCCTGACTGTCTGGTTGCTTCAGCCACACAAGGCCGCCAAACATGCATCGCACCGGCTCCGACACCATGCTCGCAAACTGCGCCATGCTCGCCGTGAGCGCGCTCAACCCATGACCGACGCCGAGTTTGACGCGCTCGAGGATGCCGTACATGTACATGTACATCGATTCTCTGCGTAATTCCAAGGCTGACCGTCGCCTTGACCGACAAATAGGATCGTTCACACAGAGCGAGCCGTGACGAGCGAACATTCTAGTAAGGGGACCGTTGTCCAGCTGAACTTGTGCGGGTTGGCGCGTGCGCGTAGTTCCCCGTAGAACTGTCCTGAGTTCCAGCGGAGGATCTCAGGTGGTGGCCTTGAAAGCCTTACGGTGTTAGGTGGCTGCCTCCGGAGCCGGGTCGGACTCCTACCACCGCAGTGATATCGGAGCTTGCAGCGGCAGGCTACAGCAGCATGATCTAATCGAAGAGTGCAACCATGCACCGAATGCCGTTTAGAGTGACCCTGGGAATGTCAGCGCTCTTGTGCGCGGCGGCTATCACTGTTCCCTCAGCATCGGCTGCCTCCGGACTGACTAGTACTAGTTCGGCGACACCGTACGCGAGTGACGTAGCTGCCGCCATCACCAGAGCTGAGGCGACCGGACGAGAGGGCACTGTCTTGCAGTATCAACCTGCGACCCAGAGCTGGTCGCAGGTTACCACCGTTGGCAATCCACTTGAGGCGCCAGGGCAGCAATTCGTCGCAGAACCCGACTCCTTCACGTCGACAGTCGCTTGCTTGTAGGCGCCTTGGTCGCTTGCCGCTTGCGCCAATATCGCTGTCAATTACGAGAGCGTCCTATCACCCGACTCGCCGGCGGCGACAATTGTCAAGGGCCTTGAGAGCACGGGCGAAGACGAATTGAAGCTCAACAGGCTGGTGATCACAAAATGGGAGGAACTCAACGAAACTTTGGAAGGCGTCGGGAACCAGATAGACCAATCCGTCGCAGGCGGCTTTAGTGCTGCTGCGACGGGCTTCGAAGATGGCGTCGAGGATATCGGCGCCGGTTGCGTCTTTGTCACGCGGATAGGAAGTTCGTGGTTCTATATAAGAGATGAGATTCTCGTGGAGAAGAAACGTTCCGCGAGGCCAGGCGGCGGTGGGTGTGCCTAGCGGCACGCCCGCCGTTGTCGGCACGGCCACTCCGGCCAAGCCTAGCGTCGTTCATGAACATTACTTCGCTGCTATGCGCGAATACAAAGCCAAGCAGTACGAGCAGGCCGCGGCAAGCTTCGCAGCCGTCGAAGCCGAGTGCCTACCGCAGCTGGTGGTCTATTTCGTTCAGGCCAAGACCCGGCGCGCAGCCTGCTTCCTGGCGAGGGCGCGCTGGGCTGAAGCTCTGGCAATATTCGACGAGCTCAGCGCCGCCAGAGAGACACTCGCTGCCTTTGACCGCGAATTGCTGGACCCCGAGCTGAGCGACTCATCATTAGTGGACGAAATTGCCACGATCTACTGGTCGCGATGCGTATGTCTTGAGCAGCTGGGCCGGCTCCGCGAGGCGTGTGCCCGCGGTGCTGAGCTGATCGAACGGGTGGGGACAGGTACGACTCCAAAGCAGCGATCGTATGTCGCTGGTCTCTACTTGCTGCAAGCGAAGTACGCCGTGACCCGCAAGCAGTTCAATAAAGCCTTCAAAGCACTCGATGCCACAATTGCTCAGTGCTCGACAACTGACACGCCTGACGCAAAGAGGACCCTGCGCGAAGCGGAGGAGATGCGACGGGACCTGCAGGCACGCGTCCGGATCCACCGGCCGCCGACCGGGATGTGATCCTCTGACAGCGACCAGGTCGTTCTCGTCCGCCCACCACGCGATCGCACGTGTTGAGGGGGTCTCAGTACGAATGCGGGGACGGAGGGAACTCAGCCGTCTACCCGTTGAGACCCGCTTTGCCGTGGCAGCGATACTCAGCGCAAACCGGCGACGCTATCGAGATCGTTCCGATGTGGGTGCCGCTGCTCGCGGGAGGGAGCGAGGTTGGCGCGGTCGTGGCTCTGGGATGATCTCGTTGATGCGGATTGCGGCCCTCTACGACATCCACGGCAATCTGCCCGCGCTGCGGGCGGTACTGGCCGAAGTCGCTCGAGAAGGGGTCGAGACGGTCGTCATCGGCGGCGACGTCGCGGCTGGGCCTTTGCCCCGCGAGACCATCGAGCAATTGATGGCGCTTGGCGGACGCGCGCGCTTTGTTCGCGGCAACGCTGACCGAGAGGTCGTTGCCGCGTACGACAAGGGGCGCCGACGCCCCGAGGACGAAAGCGGCCCGGCGGAGCGGGCCGCGGCATTCGCCGCCGCCCGGATTTCGCGCGACCACCGAGATCTTCTTGCCGGCTTCCGCACAACGGTAGTTCTCGACGTCGACGGTCTTGGGCCGACCGTCTTCTGTCACGGTTCGCCGCGAAGCGACACGGAAATCATTACGACCGCGACCAGCGACGAGCGCTTGAGGGAGATCCTCTCGGGTGTCGCCGAGGCGGTCGTGGTCGGTGGTCATACCCACCGCCAGTCCGATCGTCGCCTCGGCGATCACCGCTTCATCAACGCCGGCAGCGTCGGGTCTCCATACGAGGGCCGCGCCGGCGCCTACTGGGCGTTGCTGGGCCCGAGTGTCTCGCTGCGCCGGACCATCTACGACGTCACTGACGCAGCCGAGGCGCTCCGCTGCACGGAGTTCCCCGACATCGACGAGATGCTGCGCGACAGCTTGACCGATCCACTTGATCCGGATGAAGTCGCAGCGTTCTTCGAGAACCTCGCCATAGCGAACTGATCGGCCGACGCGCTCCTGCAATGCGCCGGTGGCGGGCATCTCGCCGCGTCAGCCTGGGGCCCTGCTTGGCGCCGAACTCAGCGCTCGTCTCACAAGCCCAACCCGCATCGCACCGGTGGTCGGTCTTCTCGGCTGTCGCGCGGACGGCTGTTGCACGCGTGCTCGCGCTCTGTCGGGGGCGTGGTCTAGCTTCTGGCGAACCTATGTGCGTCAGCCTGGAGAGCCCCTCTGAGCCCGCTAGCTCACCGATCTGAATCCAGAGCAGCGGGCCGCGGCCAGCACGAGGGCGGCCACTTGCTGATCCTGGCGGGAGCGGGTACCGATAAGACGAAGACGCTGTGCGCACGGGTTGGCCGTCTGATCGAGGACGGCGTCTCGCCGAAGCGGATTCTCCTGCTGACCTTCACCCGCCGTGCAGCCCGCGAGGTGATCGGCCGGGCCGTGGCGCTGACCGGGGCGCACCCTGGCGGCGGCGCTCGGCGGATCGCCGGCGGGACCTTTCATGCGATGGCGCACCGCTTCGTGCGTCGCGACGCCGCGGCGCTGGGCCTGCCCGCCGATTTCGGTCTGCTGGACGCCGGTGACGCCGCGGACCTGATCGACTTGGTCCGTCAAGAGCAGGGTCATGCTGAGAGCGGGCGGCGTTTCCCGCGCAAGCACACCCTCGCCGATGTCTACTCGCGCACGGTCAACGCCCATACGTCAACGAGCTGCAGGTAGAGGTCGTCGATGCGCTTGCCGGGCACGGCGCCACCGTGACCGCAGTCGGCGATGATTCTCAGGCCATCTACGGCTTCAGGTCAGCCAGTGCCAATCACCTGCTCGGCTTCACCGAACGATTCCCGGGCGCCGGAACCGTGCTGCTGGGGCGCAACTATCGTGGCGGCCAGCCGCTGCTTGACGTCGCCAACGTGATCGCCGCCGAGGCGGAGATCGGCATCCCCAAGACACTGCGCGCCGAGCGCGCGGGCGGCGAGCGCCCAGAGCTCGTGTTCTGCCGTGACCAGGCGCACGAGGCCGAGGAGATCTGCGATCGCGTGCTGGCCGCTCGTGAGCGCGGGATGCTCCTTCGCGAGCAGGCGGTCCTGGCTCGCACCGGGCATGACACCGACCTGTTGGAGCTCGAGCTGTCGCGGCGGGGGATTCCGTTTGTCAAATACGGTGGCTTGCGCTACCTCGAGGCCGCGCACATCAAGGACTTCCTGGCGCTATTGCGACTGACCGATCGCATCACCGACGAGATGTCATGGTTCCGGGTGCTGCTGCTGCTCGAAGGGGTGCCGTCCGGCCCGGGCCCGTCGGTGCCTGAACCAGTTGCTCGCCGGCGGATTGCTGTCGCTCGCGCAGCTGCCCCAGCGCTGGTCCGACGCGCGAATGCACCTACCGACGGTGGCGCAGGAGCAGGGCGACGGCGCTCGCCGCCGGCCCTGACGCCGAGCGACTGCGCGACGCACTGGCCCCCATCGTCCGCGCACACTATGTGGACGGAGCTGTGCGAATCCAGGATCTCGACGCGCTCTGCGGCCTAGCGCGTGCCGCCCGCGATCTGCGGAAGTTCGTAGCCGAGCTGCTGCTGGATCCACCGGCCTCATCCGCCGACCTGGCTGGCCCGGCCGTGCAGGATGAGGACTGGCTCGTGCTCTCCACCGTGCACTTCGCCAAGGGGCTGGAATGGCAAGCCGTCCACCTCGTCGCTGCCTATGAGGCAACTTTCCATCCGACCTGGCTGCCGGCAGCCGCGAGTCTCTGGCCGAGGAACGACGGCTGCTGTACGTCGCAGTAACCCGCGCTCGACGCTATCCGCTCCGGCGGTGGGACGCTAACTGCGTTCGTCCGCACGCACGTGGAAGCGGAACTCCGCGTCGAGGAGGTCCGAACAGACCAATCCTGATGTGAGCTCAATCGCCGGCGCCCACGTACACCAGCTACCGGCGATCGGCGCGACCTGCTCAGGTGAAGAGATCGTCGACGGAAACCTCGATGCGTCGGCCCCCGGCTGTTCGCTGCGATCTGGCCGGTTCGCGGCCAGGGTGAGCGTCTCGCTGCGTACCGAGGAGCTCGTGGATTACGCTGCGCAGTTGCGCGTCCTCGACTCGGAGTTGAGCGGCGAGGCCACGCTGCGGCATCTGGAGTCGCAGCTCGGCGCGACCGTGACTCTCGCACCCCGAGCGGTTTGAGGCTGGCTTGGCGCGGCTCAATGCCCGCCCTTCTGTTCTCCCCTTGTGAGCGATCTGCGGCCGGTCGAGCCGCTCGATCCCAAGCGCCACCTGGTTAGCGAGTTCCCCGCTGCGGGCGGCCCAGCCTCAACCGCTGGCTCCAGTCCTACGCCGGGCACTCGCAACGCCGTGATGTCGCCCGCACCTTCGTCGCCGCGCAACCCAACCCGCGGGTCGTCGCCTACTACACCCTGGTTGCCGGCCAGGTGGACCACGCGTCCGCCCCTGCTGCCGTGACTCGCGGCATCTCCCGGCACTTCCCGATCCCGATTTGTCTCATCGCGCGCCTTGCCGTTGATCAGCGCTGGCAGGGACACGGGCTTGGCAGCGCCCTGCTGGGCGATGCACTGACACGGGCTCTCGCCGCGGCGGATGAGATCGGCATCAGGGCCGTCCTCGTGCATGCGATCGATGAGGACGCCGCAGCGTTCTATCGCAAGTACGGCTTCGAGCGAGCCAGTGAGGACGGCCTGACTCTGATGGTTCCGATCGCGGCGGTCCGCTCACGGCTCAGCCCACGTCCGTAGCGGCCCAGCCCCGCCCAACAGTCTGGCTACAAACCCTCCGCCAGCGTCTCATTTGTCGAACGTTCAGCGAACCCCGAGTTGCACGGCCTGGGTCCTGGCGGTGCTATGGACCTCGATCTCGCCCTCGCATAGCGCGACCCGTTCGCGCATCTCGGAGGTCAGACATGCGAGCAGGGAAGACAGCAATCAGTCTCGCGCTGGTCGGAGCCGCGCTCCTCGGTTCCGGCTCCGCCGTCGGAGCAAGCGCCAGCGCCCCAGCGGGCGGCGCGATCACACTGTTCTCGAACCAACGATAAGCGGAACCAGCGGCACCATCCTGATCGTGGGTGCGATCGGCGACTTCGGGAAATACGTCGCTGCCGACGAGAACGGCACCCCCGATCCGAACGGCAACTACCTGAAGGCCATCCTGCAGAAGGGCACATTCGAGGTCAACGTCACAGCACTAGCCGACAACCACAAGACCCCGTACAAGGCAACCTGCTCGGGCATCTTCACCGGCACCGCCCCCGGCGCCGTACTGAACGGGACCGGACTCTACGCCGGCATCAAAGGCACGATGAGGGTCTCGCAGACCCATGACGAGGCGGCACACGGCCTCGTGCTTGCTGGGTGGGCATCGAGCTGCCCGCCGAAACCGCTGACCACCGCTCATCGACGGGGGAAGCAATCGACGCGAGCGCTCGCGTCACCGCCGAGTCCAACGAGCGGCGGGCTTTCGCCCTTCGCGTCACTTGCGCTTTTTGCACTAGAGCGAGCCTGCCAACGCCAACCGCTAACCGCCTTCGCGTGTGTGGAAGCGCTCGTACACAACTCGCGAAGCCCGCCGGGCACAAAGCCGCCGACAAGGCTCTGCTGCCAGCCGTTCTGCAGCAAGCACCGCTCCGAAGGAACGGCCCCGAGCGGCATCGCATTTGTCGGTGGTTGTCGCGCAAACCGTCGACGAGCGCAGGCGCCGACACCGACGCGCGGGAAATCACCGCGACGCGCCTTCACTTGAGGACCGCATCTTGGATCAGACGACGAGCGTCCCGCGGAACGCCGGACTCTGTCGCAGTTGTGGAATCCACCAGCGCACGCTCAGAGCGCCCGGGGAAGTCGCTCGACGTCGATCGCGGACTCGTCTCAATTGTCGAAGGTTCACCGAACGGTCCTCGGTGGGCAGCGAGGGCTACGGCTGTTCGTTCTGTACGGGATGGACGCTGGTCGATGAAAGGTCCGTCCGGCCCGGCGAGCGGTGAACCGCGATCATCAGAGCATGGCCGCGAACCGTGAGATCGCCGGCGTCGCCGGAATAGCGGGATCCCGCCTGAGGGTCCGCGAGATGCAGCTGGCGGAAGTCGGGATTCGTATCGACTACTTCCACGACGCTTCGGATGAGTACTTGCACGCCATGGGTGTTCATCGAGCGCGGCTGCTGTCGCCCGAGGCATGGCGCGCGTTCTATCAGGCGGATTTCGCCCGGCCGATCCGCGATCGCGAGAACTATCTGCTGGCCTGGGAGTTGGATATGGAGGTGGTCGGCATGGGCCTCGCTGACCAGATCACCTTCGGTGAGCAGGCCTTCATGCATCTGCACATCCTGGAGCCGGACCGCCGGCGATCTGGCCTGGGCACCGAGTTTGTGAAGCTGACCGCTGCGATTCTCTTTGAGGTGCTCGAGCTCAAGCGGCTGTACTGCCAGCCGAACGCGTTCAACGTCGCTCCCAACCGTACGTTGCAGCGTGCCGGCTTTCGGTATGTGTTCACGAAAGAGATGGCTCCGCGGCCGACCGATTTCCCTCAGCCCATGACCCGCTGGGTGTTGGACGTGCACGCGGTGAGCCGCGACGGTGCACGGCGCAGCGAATAGTGTTGCGCCGCGTGCTGCGGACGGCGGTAGCGGCGGTTCGGCGACGTACGCTGAGCTGAGGGCGCTGGCTGGTAGACCTATGCCGCTGACGCGGCTGGCCGCGCGGTGGCCGGCGGTTATGCAGCTCCATCGCGGCACGCGGCGGCCGGCTTCGGGAACCATCTGACGAGGTGGATGAGCCGACGTCTCACGTGCGATCGTCTGCCAGACGTTCCCGGGAGGCCGATGAAGGCGACCGCCGCCGCGCCATGGTCGTCGCAGATCGGAACGCTCAGCGCACGCCGAGTTCGATTACTGACTGGCCCACAGCCGTGGTTTCGCGACCCTGCTTTCGTGCTGGCTCTGGCATTTGCCGCCTACGGCGTGTCGCGTGGCTTCCCCATGTCCGAACTCGGCGGTCTGCGAGCCGAGCGTGCGGTGGCCGCGTCAGCGGAGGTTGCCGCGTGGCGCCAAGCTCACGCGTCTGCGGCCGATGTGGCGGAACGGTTGCGGCGGGTGTCAGCACATGATTTCGAGTTGCTGCTCGTCTATGAGCGCGATGCTCAGCGACGCTTTCGGATCGTGAGGCAGTGCACCGCGTGATCCGGATCTGCGATCGTGCTTGACGCGGCGGTCGCCGCCTCTAGCATCGCGTGGGATGGAGCGCCTGCTCGAGCGCGAGGAAGAGCTTGGGGTGCTGACTGGGATCGTCGACGGCGTCCTTTCCGGTCGTGGTGGCATCGTGCTCGTCGGTGGCGAGGCGGGCGCTGGCAAGACCTCGCTGGTGCGCGCGCTACGGGAGCGCGTGGGCGATCGGGTGCCGGTCTGCGTCGGCGGCTGCGAGCCGCTGTCGGTGCCGGTTCCGCTCGCCCCGATCCGTGAGCTGCTGGCGGTGTCGGGCGGTGACGGGGCCGTGGTCGGCAACGAGGATCGGCTCGTTCTGGCCGAGGGGCTGCTCGCGCGCCGGCCAGCCGTCGCCGTGGTGGAGGATGCTCACTGGGCGGATCCGCTGACGCTCGACGTGGTGCGGATTCTCGCCCGCCGCGCAGAGCGGGCGGGTGTCGGCCTGATCGTCACCTACCGTGATGACGAGGTGGCGGCGAACCCGGGGCTCGGGCTTCTGCTCGGGGATCTGGCTAGTCGTCCGGAAGTGCGCCGAATCGTGCTGGCGCCGCTGTCGGAGCCGGCCGTCCGCGAGCTGGCCGGCGCGACCGGGCTCGACGCGGCCGCGCTGTCCCGCGCGACCGGCGGCAATCCGTTCCTTGTCGTCGAGTCGATCGCCGCGGGTGGGCGGATGCCGGCCTCGGTCCGCGATGCCGCGCTCGCCCGTGCGGGCCGGTTGAGCGGCGCCGCGCGTGCGCTGGTAGATGTCGCGGCCATCGCCGGGACGCGTGTCTCGTTCGGGCTGCTCGCGGCGCTGGTGCCCGAATCCGTGGCCGCGGTCGAAGAGGCGCCTGCGCGTGGGGTGCTCGTGATGGACGGCACGTTGGTCGGCTTCCGTCACGAGCTGATCCGCGAGGCGATCGAGAGCGCGATCTCGCTTCCTCGTCGCGCGTCGGTCCACGGGCGGGTGCTCGCCGCGCTCGAGTCCGGTCCGGACAGCGCCGACAATGCACGTCTTGCCCACCACGCGGAGCTCGCCGGCCTGGCGGGGCCGGCGAGACGGTATGCGCGGCTCGCGGCCGCCGACGCACAGCGGGTGGGGGCGCTGCGCGAGGTGTGGCTGCAATCGGAACGCGCGCTCCGCCACGGCGGCGATCTCAGTGTCGACGAGCGCTTCGATCTGCTGATCCAGGCGGCCGGCGCAGCTAACTTCTCGAGTATGAGGATGGCTGACGGGGCCGCGGTGGCCGAGCGCGCCGTGGCTCTCGCCGACGAGATCGGCGTCCCGGCCAAGCGGGCTCGCGCCCGGAGCGCACTGGCGTGGCCGCTGTGGTCGTTGGACCGGCTCGATGAGGCGCGCGCTGTCGCTGCCGAGGCGGTCTCAATTCTCGATGACGGCGCCGACCCCGGGGACTTGGCGCGTGCACACGCGACCCATCTGCGGATCGAGGCGGCGGGCTTTGATCCCGAGATCGTTGCCGACGCGGGCCCGCGTGCGCTCGCGCTCGCGGTCGCGGCCGGGCTCGATGACGTCCGGATCGAGATCGAGATCAGCCTTGGTCTTGCCCGCGGCCATCTCGGCGACCCCGCAGCCGTCGAGCTTCTCCGGAGCGCGCAGCGAGCGGCGCTTGCGGCCGGCCTGACGATTCAGACGATCCGCTCGTACGTGAACCTCGCGTATGTCGGCGCCGCGCTGCGTGATCACGCGACCGTCGAGGCGACGTTGCGGGAGGCGGTGCCGATGTTCGAGGAGGCCGGTGCGATGTTCCCCCTTGCGGGCCTGCGTGTCTATGCGGCGATCAGCCCGCTGGATCGGGGGGTGTGGGATCAAGCGCAGGAGATGATCGATTGGAGCCTCTCGTTTGGGAACGAACTGGCGCCGTTCGCCCGCGCGATCGGCGCAGTGATCGCCCTGCGTCGCGGCGAGTCGAGCGCGCGCGCGGTGCTCGAGCGGTCGTGGGCCGAGATGGCGAGCCTTCCGGAGTGCTCGCGTCACGGGTTCGTGCGAGTGGCGCTCGCCGAGGCCGCCTGGCTGACGGACGACCCCGGCCTGGCGTTGGCGCAGATCCGCTCGGCCCGGGAGTCGCCACGCACGCCGCACTTCGCCCGGCCCTACAGCGACCTCGCGCTGTGGGCTCGGCGCCTCGGGCTCGAACTCGAGCCACCGGAGAATGCTCCGGCGCCGGTGCTGCTCGAGCTCGGCGGCGACTGGCGCGGAGCGATCGAGGCGTGGCGGTCGCTCGACGCGCCCTATGACGCGGCGCTCGCTGCGCTGCCGGGCGATGACCGGGCCGCGCGCGCGGCCCAGGCGGTGCTTCACCGTCTCGGCGCTGCGGGCGCGGCCCGGGCGTTCGCCCGCGAGCGCGCGGCGATCGGGGTGAGAGCCCCGCGCGGCCCTCGCCGCTCGACCATGGCCAACCGCGCGGGGTTGACGCGGCGTGAACAGGAGGTGCTCGAAAGGGTCGCCTCCGGCGCAACGAACCCGGAGATCGCAGCGGGGCTGTGCCTGTCAGAGCGCACCGTCGCCCACCATGTCTCAGCGATCCTCGCCAAGCTCGGAGTCCCCAACCGCCAGCTGGCGATCGCCCAGGCGCGCGAGCGCGGTCTGCTCGCCAAAGATGGGCCGCTACGGGAGCCAATATAGGCAGGCCGTCCGATGTGGCGGCGCGAGATCACCCGTAGTTTGCGGTGCCACATCGACCAGGAGTCACCCATGACCAACCCAACCGCAGTGACCGTCGTCAAGAGCTTCTCCACCCCGGACGACACCCGCACGACCCACGGCCCCGGGCGAATCGACTTCGTCTCGCTCGGCGAGCTCACGGCCGGTCGGGCCACGTTCGAGCCGGGCTGGCGCTGGTCAGAGCACATGAAGCCGCTCGTCGGCACCGACCTGTGCGAGCTAACCCACGTCGGATACGTCGTCTCGGGCCGCCAGATGGTGCGGATGGCCGATGGCACCGAGCTCGAGCTGAGCGCCGGCGATGCGTTCGTCGTCGGGCCCGGGCACGACATGTGGATCATCGGCGACGAGCCGTGCGTCACCGTCGACTTCAACGGCCTCGGCGGCCTGTTGCACGAGGACCACGCATGATGGGCGCCTATCGTCGGATCGAGATCGCCCGGATGGCGTCGAGGCATGGCGGCACGGTGAAGCTCGCCGCTGCGGAGCTCGGGATCGAGTCGTTCGGCATGCAACTGCTTGACCTGCCGCCCGGTTTCGATGATTACCCGGAGCACGATCACGCCAGCGACGGGATGGAGGAGGTTTACGTGACGCTCGCCGGGTCGGGAACGTTCGTGATCGACGGTCAGCCTGTGCCGATCGAGCCGTCGGTGATGCTGAGGATCGCTCCCGGCGCCCGGCGCCGTCTCGAGCCCGGCCCCGATGGCGTGCGCGTGCTCGCGATCGGCAACGCCGCCGGCCGCCGCTACGAGCGGCCCCCGCACTTCCGCCTGGAGGTGACGGCATGACTGCACCCGCCCTCGTCCCCGGCCAGGACCGCGTCGCAGAGCCGACGGTCACCGACCCGCGTGGCGAGGTGCTGTGGTTCCTCGGCACGGTCGTAAGGCCGAAGCTCGTCGGCGAGCAGACCGCCGGACGGTTCGGCATGTGGGAGGCCGTGCTCCCGTTCGGTGCCGCGCCGCCGCTGCACTCCCACCCCCAGGACGAAACGTTCTACGTGCTCGATGGCGAAGTCACCGTCTGGCTCGTCGAGCCAGGCGCCGTCGACAACCGCCAGGCGCTCGCCACGGACACCGCCGGCGGCGGCGAGGACGTGGCCGTCGCGGTGCCGAGTTGGGTCCTCACCCACGGCCGCCGCTGTGGCGTCGGCGCCGCCGCGTTCGCTCCGGGCGGAACACCCCACACCTTCCGGGTCGAGTCCGACACGGCGCGGATGCTCATCGTCTCGACGCCGGCCGGGATCGAAGACTTGGTCCGAGCTGTCGCCGAGCCGGCTCGCTGGCCCTGGCTCCAGCCCCCACCAGAGGGCCCGCGCGTCCCGCCCGAGCGCCTCGCCGCGATCGAGCGCGAGCTCGGCATGGTGCGCCACGGCCCGCCTCCACCATCCGCGGACCATTGACTTTCGAGACAAACCCCTCAAGCGAGCCGGCAGCGTGATCAGAGCGATTATTGGGATGCCGGATGCGGGGGCTGGCGGCAGTCGTTGCGGCCGTGATTCTCTGTGGTTGGTCTTGGGCTTTCGCCGGGGCTGGCTCGGAGCCGCGTGGCAGTGGTCGGCGCCCGCGTCGATCTCCGATCACGAGCTTGGCTGGGTGTCGTGCCGGCGTCGCCGTGTGGCAGGATCGACACCGACTAGCGCGGCCGGCCAACGCCACGGGCAACACGACCAATGGTCAACCACACACACGCCGAGGGCCAGCCCTGCATTCGTAGACGCACAGGCATCTCGGAGCCCAGACGCGAAATGCGCTCAATCCCGTTCCTGAAGGTATGCCTCGGGCCGGCGCCAGTAGGCGTGAAAGAAGCCGTCCACACAGTCCCACGGGATCAGCACCGGCTGCATCGACGCGCCGATCGCATGCGCCCGCCCAGCGAGGCTCGGGCGACCGGTTGCGAGCTCGGCGACCTCAGGGAGATAGTCGCGTATGAGCCAGTACCGCGGCAGCTGGGCGTCGTCCCATTGAAAGACCACGACGCGTTTCGCCACACGCCGCAGCTCTCGCAGGCCACGGATCGGGTCGCGCCAGTGATGGTCTGAGAGAACCGCGAGCGCCGCGTCAAAGGACGCGTCCGGGAACGGCAGCGCTTCCGCCTCCGGACCGCGAGTTTGGCGACGAAGCAGGTGATCATCGCCGGTCGTGGTGCCGCTGGACTCCTTTGATGCCTGTGTGTGGGTCTTCGGCTGATGTGGCCTTGGTTTCTTACTGGGGGTCAGCAGCGCGGGATGGGTTGTGTGCCGCCTCGGCGATTCTCTTGATTCTCGCGAGGCGCTCGTCCCATCGTGAGGCGACCCGCGCGATCTGCTGCTGGGCCTCAGCGAGGCGTTCGTCGCGTACCGTGAAGCGTGTTTCGCGGCCGGTGCGTTGTGCTTGGACAAGGTCGGCGCGCTGAAGCACGCGGAGGTGCTTAGCGATGCCTTGGCGTGTGATGGGGAGCTCGGTGGCCAGCGCGCTTGCCGTCGCTTCGCCGCGCTCGAGTAGCAGGTCGAGCAATCGCAGCCGCGTCGGGTCGGCGAGCGCTGCCCACAGCCGATCGGCGTCCTGGCCGTCGTGCGTCATTGCGTGCGGCGTGCGCTCGTCACTCGCGCCGCGTAGGCGCGCAGTTCGTCGAGTTCTGTGATCCATCCTTTGGCGTTCTGGTCGGCGT
Organism: uncultured Solirubrobacterales bacterium; assembly: GCA_963697635.1. GTDB lineage: Bacteria > Pseudomonadota > Alphaproteobacteria > Acetobacterales > Acetobacteraceae > CAJCJG01. Next base: position 325,762 of record CAVOOS010000033.1, read on the forward strand.
AGCGCTCTCGTTCGGGCTCGGGCCAGGGCAGGTCCGAGAACCCGGTCTCGAGGACCCGTAGCCGCGTTCCGGCGTCGGTGGGAGTGAGCGTCATCACGACCAGGGTGGAGCCGCCGGGGAGCGGTTCCTCGCCGTCGCGCAGCACCCAGCGGAACGCGAACGTCACGGGTGGATGGACGGTCTCGACGCGCGCTCTGTACGTGCCATGGCCATGCCAGGTGAGCAGCATTTCCCCGCCTGGGCGCAGGTCGATCTCCGCGTCGTCGCTGAACCAGCCGGTCAGATGCCGGGCCTCGGTGATGATCGTCCAGACCACGTCCGGGGGCGCGTCGATGTCGATCTGGCTGGTGATGGCGTTGGGCAGCACGGTGGTGACGATACCACTGATGCGCAACTTGAGGTTGCGCATCTGACCGGCTTGTGCAACCATTGGTTGCGCTTTAGCTCGCCTACCGAACAGGAGATGGACATGACCACAGCAGCATCACGACGTTTCATCGCGGCGATGCAGGTCACACTCGACGGCTACAGCCTGGGCCCGGACGGGAACGCCGATTGGGTGGACTCCTGGGCCGACGGCCTCGCACTGCTCCCCCGCGTCGACGCGTTCGTTCTCGGCGCCGGAATGTTCCCGGGCTACGAGGTGTTCTGGACGGCGGTCCGGACGGACCCGGCAGCCGTCGCGCAGTGGCTGGGCCGCGACCCGTACCCACGCGAGATCGAGTACGCGCGGGTCGCCGCCGAGACTCCGCATCTCGTGCTCTCGAGAACCCTTCGCGATGCCGCCTGGCCCAGCGCGCGGATCGTTCGCGACCTCGACGAACTGCGCGCCTTCAAAGCGCAGCCCGGCGGGCCCGTCTACGTCGTCGGTGGTGCTCGCCTCGTCAGGAGCCTGATCGACGAAGCACTGCTGGACGAGCTTCGCGTGAGCGTGCACCCGGTCGCCGTAGGCGCCGGCGCGCCGCTGCTGAGCGGGATCAGTCGGCGACAGGACCTGCAACTCGTCAACAGCCAGCGCATCACCACCGGGCGTGTCAACCTGACCTACCGCATTACGGCCCCGCGGCCGGGCCATGTCCAGTGAGTTCGCCGACAGGGTCATCGCCGAGTTCCGAGCCAACGACGGGCATGTCGGCGGCGAGATGGCCGGCACCCCGATCATCCTCATCCACCACATCGGCGCTCGAACCCGAGCCGAGCGAGTCACCCCGCTGGCGTATAGCTCGCAGGCCGACGGCCGTCTCGTGATCGCCGCCTCCAACGGCGGATCGCCAACGCACCCCGCCTGGTATCACAACCTCAAAGCACACCCGACGATCACGGTCGAACTCGGCACCGAGACGTTCACCGCGCTCGCAGAAGAGGTCACCAACACCGCACATGCCGAGCTGTGGGCAAACTTGGTCGCGGCGTCACCGGCGTTAGACGAGTTCCAGGCCAAGACCGCGCGACGAATCCCGCTATTCACCCTGAGCAGACGCACGGCAGGAAGGTCCGCATCCGCGGCTCTGCGGTTGCGGCACGTCAGCGTGCAACATTGAGAGCCAGGCCCTAGCCGGCGAGCGGACGGACCTCGAGTGAGACAGCCTCTAAGCTAAGCTCGCAGCGCATGTCGGAATCCGAATCGTCACTGCCCGCGCTGCGCGCGTCCGACGCCGAACGGGAGCGGGCCGCCGACGTCCTGCGCGAGGCCATGGCGAGCGGGCGCCTCGGCATCGACGAGCTCGACGACCGAATGCAGCGCGTGCTCGGCGCCCAGACCCGGGTCGACCTGGAGCAGCTCGTCGCGGACGTGATCGCCCCGACTGACGATCGTCACCCGCTCGCCGGCGGCGGCGTGGGCCCTGGGGCGCGGACCGAGCGGGTGCCGGTGCGCGCCGGTGGCGAGAGCACGCACCGGATCGTCGCGGTTCTCGGCGGGAGCGAGCGCAAAGGACGATGGCGGCTGGCCGCCGACTGCTCAGTGACGTGCGTGCTCGGCGGCGTCCAGCTCGACCTCACTCAGGTCGAGCTGGCGGGCGACAGCGTCGAGCTGTCGATCTTCTGCCTGTTGGGCGGCGCCGGGGTGACGCTACCGCCCCATCTCAATGTGCGCATCACCGATACCGCCATCCTCGGCGCCAACAACATCGACATCGTCGACGAGACTCCGGACCCCGGCGGTCCGGTCGTCCACATCAGGCTCACATCAGTTCTCGGCGGGTCCGAGGTCAAGCGCACACGGCAGGCCCCGCCCGGCGCGGATCACCCGCAGCTCGCGGGGCGCTGACCCGTCACCGGTGGTGAGGGTCCCGGTCAAGGGGCGGCTGCGGCGTCGCCACGTCGGTCTCGGCGCCAGCGAAGGACCCAGAGTAACTCGGCGGTTTCCGGCTCGAGGTTGCGGTATCGCCCCAAGCGGCCTAGCTTGCCCTCGTCGTGCCGACGCGATCGCTCGAGGAGATCGGCGGCATATCGGCGACGCTGCTCGTTCACGGGGAGCCAATCGTAATGGGGAGAATCCTCGTCCTCGGGCCCGACGGTCGAATCGACATCAAGGGGCGCCAGGCAACCGCTCGGGTCACTGGCGAACGCGTCGCAGTTGTCGAAGGTTCAGCGCACACCGAGCCGGACGATTGCAAGACCACCTTCGGCGCGAAAAGCCGCGGAGTCGGTCTTTGCGTCGTCGGTTTGCGCCAGAAGCATCGACGTCAGAGGAGCGCGCCGACACTGTCGCTTTGGCTTCGGTGCTTGCTGGCACCCCGCAAGCGCCGGAGCGTCCCGGTTCAGTGCCACGCTCTCAAATGCGGTGGCGCTGGCGTACCGGCGGTGCTTGCCACTTGGCGAGGGGGAGCGGCACACCAAGTCGGGGCGGGACGTCTCCTCGGCAACAAATGCAGCAGCGACCTCTCCCGATCACGTGTTGCTGGATCACGCCTACAACAGCAGCGCGGGCGGGGTGACCGCTCTCCTCGATTAGCGGTGGCGACGCCCGCGGCGCTGGCGCTTGCCCGAGATCCTGCTGAGCGGGGTAGTTGTATTTCGGCGGCGAGGTGCTCGCCGTGATGAGAGCAGAATGCTCGCGGGTGTGGAGCAGCCGCCGCAGTTCGCGGCCGGTTCGTCGATTGGCTGGGATTACGGGCGCCGCGTGTCGTCGGCGGCCGGGTGTTCGCTGGGCTGCTGGTCGGGCATGGCCGCCCAGCTGGCGAGGAGGTCGAGAGCCTGCTGGGAGCGGCTGCCGGGTTCTGCGGTGAAGATGGCCAGGCGAAGGTCGGTGTCTGCGGTGATTTGCATGACTTCGTAGCTGAGTTCGAGGTCGCCGACGACGGGGTGATGCAGGCGCTTGGTGCCGGTCTGGTGGTAGCGGACGTTGTGCGCGGCCCACCAGGCGCGGAACGCGTCACTGCGGGTTGAGAGCTCGCCGACGAGGTCTGAGAGCGCACGGTCGTACGGGTTACGGCCGGCCATCTGGCGCAGGGCCGCGACGAGGTCCTTGGCGACCTTCTCCCAGTCGACGAAGAACTCTTGGGCGGCGGGGTCCAGGAAGGTGAAGCGGGCGCTGTTGGGTGGATGTTGTCGGCTGTCGAACAAGAGGGCGTAGAGGGCACGGCCGATCCGGTTGGCAGCGAGGTAATCGCAGCGCATGTTGCTCACGGCCGCGGGCGCGTCGATGCTCTCGAGGATGCGCTGCACCGCCGGGCGGACCCGCTGCGAAGCCGACCCTGTCCGCTGGCGCTGTGGGGAAACGAATTCCGCCCGCCCGGCGGCGCGCGCGAGGTCGAAGAGATGGGTGCGCTCAGCGTCGTCGAGGCGCAGCGCGCCTGCGAGCGCGTCGAGGACCTGATCGGAGGCGCCGGTGGCGTTCCCGCGCTCCAAGCGCTTGTAGTACTCGACGCTCACACCGGCGAGAGAGGCGACCTCTTCGCGTCGCAGGCCGGGCACGCGCCGCTGACCGTAGCTCGGCAGGCCGGCCTGGTCGGGCGTGACCTTCGCTCGCCGGGAGGCCAGAAACTGCGAGAGATCGCCTGCTGGGTCCACTGGTCGGACTGTACGCCCGGGCGAACTGGGTAGGGGTGCCCTGTCAGTACCCCTCTGACAGGGCCTCTCAGATCCCGGCGAACGGTGCGAAAGTGACAGCAGACCCCATGACCTCAAAACGAGAGAAGACACGATGATGAGCACCGAGGACGGCGCTGGCCGGGTCGCGGTCATCACCGGCGCGTCGTCAGGGATCGGCGAGGCGACCGCTCGCGCGCTGAGGGCCGACGGCTATCGCGTCGCGCTGCTCGCCCGGCGCCTGGATCGCATCCAGACGCTCGCTCACGAGCTCGGTCACGGCGCGGTCGCGATCGAAGCCGACGTCACCGACCGCGACTCGATCCTCGCCGCTTCCCGGCGCGTCCAGGCCGAACTCGGCGGCGTCGACGTTCTGATCAACAACGCCGGGGTGATGCTCCTCGGGCCGTTCTCCGCCGAGCTCTCAGGCGACTACCGGCGGATGATCGAGACCAATCTGCTCGGTGCGATCACGACGACCGAGGTGTTCCTCGATCAGCTGATCGCCGCCGGCGGTGGGGACCTGATTAATGTCTCCTCGGTTGCGGGCCGTACCGCACGGCCTGGCAATGCGGTCTACGCCGCAACGAAGTGGGGCATGAATGGCTGGTCGGAGTCGTTGCGCGAGCAGCTGCAGCCCGACGTTCGCGTGATCGTGATCGAGCCCGGCGCCGTCGCCACCGAGCTCACCGACCACATCACCCACCCCGCGGCCAAGGCCGCGGCCGAGCGGATGTATGAGCGGACGTCGATCGCGGCGCGGGACATCGCCGAGATCGTCGCGTTCGCGGTCTCACGCCCGCGTGGCGTGTCGCTCAACGAGATCCTCGTGCGCCCGACCGGCCAGGCCGGCTGAACGCTCCACCCCTTCCCTATGACGAAAGAGATCGATTCGACCATGACCTCCGCTACCCCTCTGCTGAGCTTGAACAACGGCGTCGAGCTGCCCGCCCTCGGCCTCGGTGTCTTCCAGACACCCCCCGACGAGACCCGCGACGCCGTCCACGCCGCGCTCGAGGCCGGATACCGGCACATCGACACCGCCGCCGCGTACGGTAACGAACGGGAGGTCGGCGAGGCCGTTCACAGCTCCAGCCTTGAGCGCTCGGAGGTGTTCTTGGAGACCAAGATCTGGATCAGCGACTACGGATATGACGAAACGCTGCATGCGTTCGAGAAGAGCGCCGGGAAGCTCGGCGTCGAGCAGATCGACCTGCTGATCCTCCATCAGCCGCTCCCGTCGGCTTTTGACCGCACCGTCGAGGCGTACCGTGCGCTGGAGACGCTGCTCGCCGCTGGCAAGGTCCGCGCGATTGGCGTCAGCAACTTCATGGTCGAGCACCTGGGCGCGCTCCTCAAGCACGCAACCGTGGTGCCGGCGGTCAACCAGATCGAATGCCACCCTTATTTCGCCCAAAAGCCCGTTCAGGACCTCGGTGCCGAGCACGGCATTCTCACCCAGGCGTGGTCTCCGATCGGCGGGATCACGTTCTACCGCGACGGCAACCACGCCAGCACGCTCAATGACCCCACCATTGGTGACATCGCCACCGCACACAGCAAGACGCCGGCGCAGGTCATGCTCCGCTGGGGAGTTCAGCACGGCCGCTCGGTCATCCCGAAGTCGACCAAGCCAAGCCGGATCGCCGAGAACATCGACGTATTCGACTTCGAACTATCCAACGACCACATGGCCGCACTCGACGGCTTGGACACCGCTCGCCGCGGCGGCCCGGAGCCCGACGCGATCACCCTCAAGGCCTTCGGCCGCGAGATCCCCGAAGCCTAAAGGCAAGGAGACCCATCATGGAATACCGCCCGCTCGGACGTACTGGCGTCCAGGTCTCAAAGCTGTGCCTCGGCACGATGATGTTCGGCGCCTGGGGGAACTCTGACCACGAGGATTCGATCCGGATCATCCACGCTGCGCTGGATGCCGGGATCAACTTCGTGGATACCGCTGACGTCTACTCCGCCGACGAGTCCGAGGAGATCGTCGGCAAGGCACTCAAGGGCCGTCGCGACGACGTCGTGCTCGCCACCAAGTTCTTCGTGCCGATGGGCGATGATCCCAACCAGCGCGGCGGCTCGCGCCGCTGGATCATCACCGAGGTCGAGAACTCTCTCAAGCGGCTCGGCACCGACTGGATCGACCTCTACCAGGTCCACCGACCCGATCCCGAAACCGATGTTGAGGAAACCCTCAGCGCGCTGAGCGACCTCGTCCAACAGGGCAAGGTCCGCTACATCGGCTCCTCCTCCTACTCGGCCGGCGAGATCGTTGAGGCCCAATGGACCGCCCGCGCCCGCAACCTCCAGCGCTTCCGCACCGAGCAGCCGCCGTATTCGATCCTCGTCCGCGGGATCGAGCTCGACGTGCTTCCCACCGCCAAGCGGCACGGCATCGGGATCCTCACCTACAGCCCACTCGCCGGCGGCTGGCTGTCGGGGAGCTGGAGCGCTGACAGCTCGCCAACCTCCCCCGCACGCCAACGGCTCGCCGCACGGTTCGACATGTCGTTGCCCGAGAACCAACGCAAGCTCCAAGCCGTCGAGCAGCTCGCCACGGTCGCCGACCAGGCCGGCGTGCCGCTCATCGAGCTCGCGATCGCGTTCGTCGTCAACCACCCGGCCGTGACCTCGGCGATCATCGGACCACGCACAATGGAGCAGCTCGACAGCCAGCTCCCCGCCGGCGACGTCGCGCTCGACCCAACCATCCTCGACCGCATCGACGAGATCGTCAAGCCCGGCGTCAACCTCAACCCCGCCGACACCAGCTACGGCGAACAGGTCCTCACAACATCGCTGCGGAGGCGATAAACGAACGTCTACGCGGGACAGCCGACCAGTCGACGACCAGTTACCGTCGGATCGATCGTCGGCCGCTCACGGTGGTCGGCTATTGGTCGATCTGTTCGGTGTGCGAGCGCTGCGTCGAGGATGCGTGCGGGGTTGCGGCCCAGCTGGCGAGCACGTCAAGACCCTCCGCGGAGCGGGTGCCGGGTTCGGCGGTGTAGGTGAACATCGTCAGCCCGCTCTCAGCGGCGATGTCGAACCGCTCGAAGTTCAGGGTCAGCTCGCCGACGAGGGGATGCACGATGCGCTTTGGTGCCGGTGTTGTGGAAGCGCACGTCGTGCGCTGCCCATCGAGTCCGGAACGCTTCGCTGCGGATCGAGAGTTCGCCGACGAGTCCGGAGAGTCTGCGATCGTGGGGATCGGCGCCGGCGGTGCGACGCATGATCGCGACGGTCTCGTTGGCGATGCGCTCCCAGTCGGGGTACATCTCCCTGGCGCCCGGGTCCAGAAAGAGGTAGCGGGCAGAGTTCACCGGCCGGTCGACGTTGGCGTATAGCGGTGACCACAGCGCCTCACGTACGCGGTTGGCTGCGAGGATGTCGTGGGATCCGTTGCTGACGAAGGCGGCTGCGCCGGTGATCGAGTCCAGCACCCATTGCACGCTGGGCCTGACCTGCTAGGTGGGAGGCCCTGCGAGAACCCCTTTCAGCAGGGACTCCCAGCTTCCCCGCGGCAGTGGTTATCTAGGACTATGAATAGATCGAAGGAGACGTGGTTCATCACCGGCGCGGGCCGCGGCCTCGGCGTCGAACTTGCCAAGGCCGCGCTCGCCGCGGGTCAGAATGTCGTGGCTGCCGGACGTAACACCGAGACCGTCACAGACGCGATCGGCGCGCACGACGACCTGCTCATCGTGCGCCTGGACATCACCAGCGCCGAGCAGGCCGACGCAGCGGTCGCCACGGCCGTCGAGCGGTTCGGCCGGATCGACGTGCTGGTCAACAACGCCGGCAACTTCATCGCCGGGTTCTTCGAAGAGCTATCGCCCGCACAGGTCCAGGCGCAGGTCGGCACCCTCCTCTTCGGAACCATGGCGGTCACTCGAGCGGTGCTGCCGAGGATGCGAGCACAACACGCGGGCGCGATCGTGTCGATCTCCTCGACGGCCGGGATTGTCGGTCAGCAGTTCTGCTCCGCGTACGCGGCAGCGAAGTTCGGCCTCGAGGGCTGGATGGAATCCCTGGCCACCGAGGTCGACCAGTTCGGGATCAGCACCACGATCGTCGAGCCCGGCTTCTTCCGCACCGACCTGCTCACCCCTGAGTCCACGACCTGGGCCGAGCTCTCAATCGAGGACTACGCCGTCCAGACTGCCGCGACCAAGGCAGCGTGGCAGGGCATGAACGGCCTTCAGGATGGTGACCCCGCCAAACTCGCCGCCGCCCTCGTCACGGTCCTCGATACCGACACGCCGCCCGCCCGGTGGGTAGCCGGCGCCGACGCCGTGGACGCAGTCGAGCGCAAGGCAATGACACTCCTGGCCCAGGTCGACGCCTACCGCGAGCTCTCCTGCTCGCTCGCCCACGACGACGCCTGACTCGCACCGAGAAGCTGCCACTCCCCCAGACAGCCTGCAGAAAAGCCTCGCCGGGACCAAACGTGAGGGCGCCGGAGATGCTATCGCCGGTCGACGACCGAAGCAGTCATCACGTACATCCCCGAAACCCGCCGCGCGCTGCTGGGATCGGACACCCTCGGCCACGGGGTCCCGAGAATCTCCGCACCGCTCCGGAGATCCAACGGGAGCCCGGCTGGCTCGGGCCGACGACGGCAGGCCTGTCGGTCAACGCCTACACCGATCACGCCGAGGTCGTGACTGCGTTGCGCTGGGACCGGCAACGTCCTTTACTTCGAGCGTCCCCGATCGAGATCGTGCCGGAGCGCTCGTGCCAGAGCGCTCGTGCCAGAGCGCTCGTGCCAGCTCGGCGGTCCTTCCGGTGCTGATGTTGAGCGCCGTTCATTTTGAGCATGAAACGGCCGGTTGGTGCAACGCCGCCGGTTGGAGGCCAGGGCTGCCGCGGCCGCACACGACGTTGACGACGTTGACGCCGTTGAGCAGTTGCGGGAGTTGGTCGGAGTCGGTGAGGGAGCCGGGATCGATCACGATCGGCCGTGGGCCTTTGACGAGGACCATCACCGAACTGGGGAACGGCCGCTCGAAGACCTCAAGCCAATCAGGCGTTCTCACCACAGACCGAGGACGCTGACAGTGTCGTCATGCAATGCCCGCACCTGGTGTCCGACTCACTCGTCGCTCACCAGGGGGCCGGCCGGCCCTTGAGCTGCTCAAAGTAGCGACGATGCGCCTGCCGCGAACGCTCGTGGACGAAGCCGTCCGGCAGCTCGTTCTGGTCCAGCGGATCAGCGAGCTCAGCGATGTCTCGGAGGGTCGCGGCTTGGCAGGCGCGCTTGGTGAACGCGTAGGCCTCAAGGCAATCCGCGGGGGTTGAGCCGGCGACCGCGACCGCGCGATCGAGCACCTCGCCAGGTGGTGCGAGCTCGTTGACCATCCCGAGCTCGAGTGCCTGCCGTGGGGTGAAGATCTCTCCGAACAGCGACGCGCGCGCCGCCGCCCGGTCGCCCCACGCGTAGGCGAGCATTCGCACGTAGACCGCGGGCATCGGAATGCCGATCGGCACCTCATTGAGCCCGAACCCAGCCTCGGAATCCACACACACGCGGTAGTCGCACATCCCGGCGGTCACGACGCCACCGGCATACGCGTGTCCGTCGATGGCCGCGATCACCGGCCGCGGGTAGGTGAACAGGCGCATGTTGGTGGCCCGGTAGACAGGGAACCACTCGGCGACCGCCTCGCGGCCGGTCGCGAACAACGCGAAGTGCCGGTCCAGGTCCAGCCCGGCCGAGAACCGGCTTCCCTGGCCGGTCAGGACCACCGGCGAGTCCGTGTGATCGCGCTCGAGCGTGTCGAACGCCTCGTGGAGGTCGGCGAAGAACGCTGGGTTCTGCGCGTTGACCTTGTTCGTGTTCATGGTCACCACAGCCACGCGGCCGCGGCGCTCGATTTGCCAGCTCATGCGATGACCGTAACCGTTTTTGAGTTAGGAGTCAAAAACAGGTAGGCTTGAGATCAAGTGGCCCGACCAGAACGCTTCGGCCCGGAAGTGATCCTCGACGCCGCCCTCCAGGTCGTCGCAGACCACGGGCCGCACGCCGCGACCACCGACGCGGTCGCCGACCGCATGGGCGGGCACGCCGGCTCGATCTACTACCGATTCCCGACCAAGGACCATCTCCTCGCCGCGCTCTGGATGCGATGCGCCCGCACCGGACAGGCAGGCCTCTTCCAAGCTCTCGCCCGCGACGACCTCGACGAGGCACTCGACGCCGCGGTACTGCACTACCCACGCTGGTCGCGCACGCACCCCGCGCCAGCCCGCATCCTCGCCGCCTACGGCCGCGAGCAACTCACCCCGAGCTGGCCTGACGATCTCGCCACCGCGCTCCAGAACGTCAACAACGACCTCGCCGCAGCCATGACCGAGTTCACCAACCGCTGGTTCACCGACGTCACCCCTGCACGCCGGCGCGCGATGACCTTCGCCGTCCTCGACCTTCCCGCCTCCGCGATCCGGCGCTACCTGCTCGCAGGGCGAACACCGCCGGCCAGCCTTGACTCCTCGATCCTGGCGGGTGCGCGCGCAGCACTCGGCGCCGCATAACGACGCGCGGGACATACGCCAAGCCGCTCAGGGATCACGTACGACCCGGCCGGCGCGCTCGACCAGTTCAGGCGTGACGTCTCCCATCGTTCTGACGATCGCGGCGGCGAGCGCGAGCGCGTCCTGGTCGGGCGGATAGTGCTGGTTGGGGACGGCGATCACCGCCATCCCCGCCGCGACAGCCGCCCGGAAACCGTTGCTCGAGTCCTCGATCGCGACGCACCGATCAGGCTCGACACCAACGAGACGAGCCGCCTCCAGATACACATCCGGCGCTGGTTTGCCGCGAGCGACCTCCTCGGAGGAGACCGTGACCACGAACCGGTCTGCGAGGCCCGCCAAGTCAAGCACGAGATCGATGATCTCGCGGTTTGATGAGGAGGCCAGGCCGAGCGGCCAGCGACCGTGAAGCGCGCGGACCGCTTCGACTGCGCCTGGCATTACCGGCAACCGCGCCCGGTAGAGCTCCTCGATCCTTTGAACCACGTCGCGGTTGATCTCCTCGTCCTCGAGCTCGACGCCGAGCTGCGTCACGGATGTAGGCCGACCACTCCGGCGAGCTCATACCCATCATCGCTCGCGGCGCGTCCTCTCGCCACCGTCCGCCGGCATCACGGACAAGAGCCTGCTTGGCCGCGTTCCACAGCTGCTCGGAATCCATGAGCACACCATCGAGATCGAAAATCACGGCGTCAGGCACAACCTCGACGTTCTACCAACTCGCCGAGGCGGGTGGCAGCGGCAGTGGCAGCAGGCATAGCCTCCGGCAATAACAGGGTCAGCACGCCGGGACCAATAGCACAACCCGGCGCACGATCTCGCGGGCCGCAGGGCGGCCAACTGCCCGACCACCGGCGCTCGAATTGCCACGTTATCAATCACGCGCTCGGCTTGAACCATTACGATCGTCGAGAGAAGCGGTTATGAGGTCGCCGTCGCCCGGCCAGCAAAGCGCGACCGCTTGCGGACAACCTCGGTCACGCGATCGCTGCGCGGCGCGCGACCGCTCTCAGCTCGAAGGGGTCGCGCGGTTCTCGCAACGTGTCGCCCGCGCTCCGGTCGCGAGCGACTGCCTTCGCCAAGGCGAGCGCATCCGGGGGCGCCACTGAACCCTGGTCGAAACGGTGCTTGCCGGCTGGCAGCAAGCACCGAAGCCAGAGCGACAGTGTCGGCGCGCTCCTCCGACGTCGATGCTTCTGGCGCAATCCGACGACCTCGGCGCGACCGAGACGTCGTTGAGGGCGCGTGCGAACTCGGCGAGGCCTCCGCGCCGCCGGCGCATGCGTCGCCAGGATTGGAACCGACGGCTCCCGGCGCTCAGCGCCGAAGACGATCCCAACGCCAATCGCACGATCGTGAATGCAGGCATCCGCGGACACGACGGACCGTGCGGCTCGCCGAAACCAGGGCGCCCGAGGGAGGTGCGAATGTCTGTTCTGCATCGGTACGCCTCCGTGGCGGGAACGCTCCGATGCCGCCAGTCCAGTGAGCCCATCGCACGTGCTCGTGACCAACGGCGTGATGGTCACTGGCCCTTCTCGGCCACAGCTGTCGGGTGTCCCGCGCGACCCGGACTGGTGGAATGCGCCTCAGTTGCGACGAGATGAGGTGATCGATCGGGACCGAGGTCATTGCTTCCATGCGACTGTCAGCCGGTGGACTCCTCGCATCCGTCCGCACTCGCTCGCTCTCGCTTGACCGTGCGTGCTCCGGTCAGCCGTTGAGCCTGTCACCGGCCTGCGCTGATCGGCGATCGCGACGAGCATCAACCGGCAGCGCCAGTTCGACATGGGGGACAGGTGTGGCGCCGCAGCCGCTCGCGAGCCAGCTAACGCCGATCGCTCTGCGTAACCACCCGACCCGAGTCCGAGAGCGCGAAGCCGGCGAGCCCGAAGCGCTGTTCAAGGAGATTTGGGATCGCCGACCGCTCCACTGGCGTCGTCGAGACCTGGCTCGGTGTCCGCTCCACAAGCCCAAGGCCATTCCAATCGCTCAGCGAGACACGCGTGCCATCGACCCGTTGAGCTGCGACGATCAGTCCGGAGACAAAAGCCGAACCGGGATGCGCGGAGGTGAACCAGTTGCTCACCTCGACGTCGACTAGCGGCACCGGTCGGGGGGCAAACACGTACACGTCACGCCACTGTCGATCGCTCACAGTCTGCAAGACAAGGTCATCCCCCTCCTCGACCACCCGAAAGGACCAGCCACACTGTTCGTAGGGCCCGCCCGGGCCGAAAGGGATAGGTTCCAAGAGCGTGCCTGCACCGAAACCGACGTCCGCATGCCACTCCTGGCCACCCGTCCTCACACGCAGGACGAGATGGGCCAGCGGTCTCACCGTTCCCTCAGGCGCACCCCACCGCACGCGGGCGAGCATCATGTCGACTGACGCTCCCTGTGCCTCCAGCGCAGCCTTGAACAGGAGGTTGTGCTCGAAGCAGTAGCCTCCCCGACCTGCCGCGACGAGTTTCCGCTCAAGGGCCGGGAGGTCCAGCCGTACCGGAATACCACGATGGGGGTCGAGGTTCTCGAAGGGAATCGAGCAGACGTGCGCGGTATGGATCTGCGCCAGATCCGGCTCGGCACGCACGCCTATCCGCTCGAAGTAGGCATCAAGATCCAGGCCGACATCGTCCGACACTGCGCACCATCCTCACCGATCACTAATCGTCTGTCAAAACCACGACCCGAGCGTCTCGATGACGTGCCCCCAAGCAAAGACGACACGACCGCGGGACGACCTCGTCGCTGCTGGCGAAACCCCACGACGTCTGGACTCCGGCGCCGGAACGGTCGTTGCACAGCATAGCTCGCGACGACGTCGAATTCCGTTGCTTCTGTTCGAGGTGCTCGCTGAAGCTCCGCAAGCACGAGCGTGCTCTCTAGCCGCTTCTCCGACGACGGGATCGCTTCGGCTTGAACGAGCCGACGGTCGGGTTCGCGCGATTCCTATCGTCGAGGCTGTCGTGCGCGCGATTCGTTTCATCGCGACGCGCTTGCAGAGAGCGCCGTCGTCAGCAAGCGGTGTCGTCGCTTTCCGTCTGTCACACGGCGCCGCGGTGCATCGCCCGATCCCGCGTCGTCGCTTGAGTACGTGGCGAAGCGATCACCCCGTCTCGGCGGGTTGCACGAGCGCTGTCCGCCGCAAGCGATCATCCCGGTACTGCGGCTGTGGTTGCCGGACGATTCGACTGCACCATCGTCGTCGATGACGCTCGGTGCTTGCAAAGCAGCGTCGAGCGCGCTCCTAAGCCAGCGTTCAGCCGCTCTCTTAAGCGTCGGTGTTGAACGACACGCTGGTTCGGTACGCGAAGGCGTTCTGACGTCAGCGACGGCCAGGATGGTCCGTTCGGGGGTTGAGCAAGGTGCTGGATGGCGGATGGCAGCTGGCAGCGCGCGTGCGCGATTAGCCGGATGCGGAAATCTCGGTTGCGATTGTGTTTTGAGCGCCGGTGTTGTCGGTAACGGTTAGGGTTGCCCACCAGCTTCCGGGCGAGCTGTACGTGTGCTGGACGGTTGGGCTGGCGGATGACTGGCCGTCCCCGAAGTTCCACGCCCACGTGGTGATCGCGGTGCCTTTAGCGGCGCTGGAGGCTGTGCCGTCGAGGTTGACCGTGAGTGGCGCAGGTCCGCTCGCCGGGGTGGCGGTCGCGCTCGCGAGCGGAGCAGTGCGGCCGTTTGGTAGCTGCGCGGTGGTCGCTGTCTGGTAGTCACGATAGTTGGGGTACGCGCCGCGCATCCAGAGGACGTTCAGCTCCCCGCCTTGCCAGCCGCGTGGGGTGACCGGCCGCACGTTCGTCACGTCCGAGCGGGAGGTGATGGCGGTGGGTGTCCAGCTCGCACCGCCATCGGCGGTGCGCCATTGCTCGATCTCGAAGTGCCCGTTGATCTCGCGCGAGAGGTAAAGGACCTCGGGGTTCTCGTGATCGAACGTAACCCCGCCCGAGTACTGCGCCTCGGAGCCGTCAGTGTCGATGAACCCGCCGGCGAAGGTCACGAAATGATCTTCCCATGCTCTGCCAGTCCAGCGCGCGTAGTGGTAGTGATGATCGGTCGCAGACCGGAAGATCGCGTAGGCGATCAGCGGGCGGCCAACCGCGTCGAACGCCACGTCGTGCACCCACGCGCGGAAGTGGCGTTGGGCGACATCATAGACGATGTCCGCCTGGCCAGGCACGAACGGCAGTTGATCGACCGTGCAGATATGCGAGCCGTCCGCGCGTAACCAGGCGCCGTTGCGGTAGCGCGCGTAGTAGATGCTGGTCGGCAGATTGCGCGGGTGACCGTTGGTGAACGCAACATGGATGCTCTCCTGACCGTCACCGGCGACCTTGACGTACGGCCGCTGGCCGGCGACCGTGATCACGGTCCGGGCGCGCGTCCAGCTCAGCCCGTCCGTAGAGCTAGAGAACGCCGGCTCCCAATTACCGCCCCGCCAAAACAAATAGATCTGCCCGCCCTCATCCCGTAGCTGCACTGGGTTCGGATAGGTGTAGCCAAAAGTTCCCGGCGTGTTGGTCGCGAGCGAGCGCTCCGGGCCCCACGCGCTCACGTCTTCGGGCGCGTCCGCCAACCGGTAATACATGTGAGGCCCATCATGGGCCGAGTAGAACACCTGCAAGCGCCCATCGGCGCGCAGCAACAGCGCAGGACTGCCGTGATCATCCACACCCAGGCCCCGCCGCAGGATCGCGACTGTCTGCGAGCCCGTGTCGTGGTCGTGCGCGGCAACGCGCACGTCGCCTACCGTGTCCAGCCACCCAACATACGTGCGCCGGTAGGCGCCCGCGTGAAACAGAGCACGCGGATCCGCGAACCAACACCACGCCCCTCGTCCAAGCTCGACCATCCGCCAACCACCTCCTTTGCAAACACCCTACAGCCCCCGGCGGATTTCAGGGTCTGAAGCTCCACTCCACGCTCGACGGCAAGCAGCTTGTGACCCCGAGCAAGACCTTCACCCTCGTTCTCTAGCCGCAGTGTCTGCAGTGGAATGGCTGGAGTGCTGGCTCGCCCCCGGTCTGAAGACCCCTAGCGACCTCGCCCAAACGCTCAAACGGCCGGTTGTGGATCTGTTCCCGGCAACCTTGCAATCGCGCGACCCACAATGCTTGCTGGGCAACGGAACTCACGTGGCCTTCCCGCACGTCCTGCGGCGGGGCACACACGGCCGCGGTGCTCTTCGAGGCTCTGAGAAGACACGCTCGCGACGGGAGCAGCGCCTTCGTCGGTGAGTGAACCCGCGCACGGTGGCCGTCTCGAGTCGATCTGGGGGCTCGGCCCAGCGTTTGCAGAGTTCAGCTGGTTGCTTTTTGCGGCGCGCCACAGCAAGCAGATGCCGTGCTTGCTGAACTGGCTGCGGTTGGAACCGTTACAAACGAACTAAGTAACCGTGGTGACTGTCGCAAAGCGCGAGCAGCAAGCCTCCGATGAGGCAGGCCCGCACGCCTACTTTCGCGATGACGAGGCCGGATTGCGGGCGCATGCCTTCAACGGATTCCGAAAAGCGTCGAGCGCGAACTGAGGCTGAGGATCGCGCTCGACGCCGCTTTGCAAGCACCGAGCGTCATCGACGACGATGGTGCAGTCGCATCGTCCGGCAGCCACAGCCGCTGTACCGGGACGATCGCTTGCGACGGGAACCGATCGTGCGTCGGCGACATTTGGCGCGATCGCGTCGCTACGAGCGGAGTAGTGGCGGCTGGCTACTGCTTACCTGCGAAGCGATTGTCGGACCCGAGCGGGCGTTGGCGAGGCTCGCGGGAGCGCGTCGCGCGCTCCCGCGTGGCGCGTCTACTGGGCCATGCCGGCGCTAGCGTTCATCATCGGCGCGCGGCGGGCGTGGACGTGGAGATGATCTCCTGCGAGGAGATCCCTTGCAGGTAGGTGCCGGTCGTGGACAGGTGCGAGTGCCCCAACTGGCGCTGGATCAACGGCAGCGGGATCCCCTCATGCAGCAGCTCCACAGCGTGAGCATGCCTCAATTGATGGGGGGCAAAGCGACGTCGGACGCAGGTCTCGGCCGCGACGTGGTGCAGTTGCTGCCTGGACGCTGCGGCCGACCAGGCGTGCCCGGCCGTGGGTCACGAGATCACGCAGAACAGCGGGCCGACCGCCAGCGTCGCGCGCTCGGTCAGCCACGGCGCGAGTGCCGTCCATCGCCAGGCGTCCATCCCGACCTGGCGGCAACGGTCGTTCTTGCCGTGCCTGACCAGGAGCGACCCGCGGTGCTCTTCCAGGTCGGTCTCACTCAGCGCGAGCGTCTCGTGGATCCGTAGCCCTGCGCGCCAGAGCACGACGATCAGTCCGTTGAGGCGATTGCCGTACCTGATCTGACGGGCGTGGCGCGTGACCGCGATGATCTCATCGACCGTCGGTGGGTCAGCGGGGTCGTGCTGTGCCTTGTTCCCCGGCGCCCTGCCGGCGTGAAACTCCGCCAGCGTCGCCGGCGAACGACGACGGCCGGCAACGTCGAACAGCTGCTGAGCAGTGGACATGGCTCCCTCCTTGGAGAGCTGAAGGTGAGCATCCAGCTCTACCGCCGGATGGACCGCCCGTCGAGCCCTCCGCTCACATCGAGCGCGGCAGGACGCCGGTCCCGAACACGGACGACTGCATCCTGGCGAAGCAGCAGCTCGCCGCGACTACCCGGTTCGTGGCGAAGCGATCACCCCGCGTGGGCGGGTCGCACGAGCGCTGTCCGTCGAAAGCGATCGCGCCCGTGTAGCGGAGCTGACGCTCGCAGCTGGGCGAAACCGAGCGTCCGGGGTCCGTTGCTCGTGTATGTCACCGGGCATGGTGCCACGGCCGTGGTCGCTCGTGGATGCTGAGACGTACAGCCGCACGTTGACCTCGTACCAGCTTCGACTGCGGGTGCTGCGGAGCCTGCACGACTGCGCGTCGTTGCTGGGCCAGTCCAATTTCTCCTCGTGGCTCAGTGGTCGGACTGCGATGACTTCCTGCATATGCAGAGATCTCGCGTGTCGCCGGTCGCGATCCGTCGTCCGCGGAGCGAAGCGGTGGAGCCGGATCAGCGCCAGTCCGCCCATGGCGATTGTGCGATTGCCAGTTGCTCTTCGGCGCGGATGACGTGCATGACGGCGTTGATCAATGCGAGGTGGGTGAACGCCTGCGGGAAGTTGCCCAGGTGGCGTCCGGTGCGTGGATCTATTTCCTCGGCGTACAAGCCGAGGGTGCTTGCGTGACCGAGTAGACGCTCGCAGAGTTCGTGAGCACGCTCGAGCTCGCCGATCTCGCAGAATGCGGACACGAGCCAGAACGAGCAGATCACGAAGGTCCCCTCCCGGCCGAGCAGTCCATCGTCAGTCT
Organism: uncultured Solirubrobacterales bacterium; assembly: GCA_963697635.1. GTDB lineage: Bacteria > Pseudomonadota > Alphaproteobacteria > Acetobacterales > Acetobacteraceae > CAJCJG01. Next base: position 343,669 of record CAVOOS010000033.1, read on the forward strand.
CTTCGGTGCGGTAGCGCAAAACCAGACCGTGCTCGTTCAGCTCCTCCGAGATCGCGAACACGGTGTTGCGGATCCGCTCGTCGTTGGGCGGCAGGAAGCGTACAAGAGGCATCAGAAGTAGCGAGGCATCGAGAGCTTTCGTGTCGTAGTGCTGCACGAACACGCCGCGTTCATCGATGCCCCGCTCGCAGATGTCCGCGTGGATCTCGTCCGCGGCCGCCCGCCAGCGCGTGGCCTGCTGCACGTCCTCACGGATCTCCGCCAGCCGTGCGCCTCGGTCGCACGCCACCCAGCAGAACAGCCTCGACGACGTGAAGTGCCGCGGCTCGCCTCGCACCTCCCAAATGCCACGATCGGGCTCGCGCCAGTTGGCGATTGCCGCTTCGACCTGGCGCTTGAGGATCGGCCACACGCGCTCGTCGAGCGCGTCTCGTGAGCGCGTGTGGAGATACACCGAGTCCAGCAGCGCGCCCCAGACGTCGTGCTGTTGTTGCTTGTAGGCAGCGTTTCCGATCCGCACCGGACGTGCACCCTCGTAGCCGCCGAGGTGCTCGAGAACGTCCTCGTCGAGCGCTCGCTCGCCACCAACGCCGTACATCACCTGGAGGTCCTCCTCGCCGCCGGCTACGTCGGCGATGAAGTAGAAGAAATCGTTGGCTTCCGAGTCGAAGCCGAGCGTGTAGAGCGCCCACAGCATGAATGTCGAGTCACGGATCCAGCTGTAGCGATAGTCCCAGTTGCGCTCGCCGCCGGGCGCCTCAGGCAATGACGTCGTCGCGGCAGCGAGCAGCGCCCCGGTGGGCGCGTAGGTGAGTCCCTTCAGCGTCAGTGCGCTGCGCTGCAGATACGTTCGCCATGGGTGGTCGGGGAAGGTGCCCCTCGCGACCCAGTGCTGCCAGTGATGAGCCGTCCACACGAGTCGCCGATAGGCCTCCGGGAAGTCCTGGGGCGGGGCGTGCTCGCTCCAGGACAGCGCGCAATACAGTTGCTCGCCTTCCTTCATCCGGTGCCTAGCCGTCGCACGCGGTCCCTCAAACCCCAGTCGCAGATTGGTCCGCAGCCTTAGTTGGAGGTCAACTCCATCCGCGCGCGCGATCCCCTCCTCGTACCCGGACCCGGCGTACTCCCAGTTCGCTGGCTTGCGGCCGTAATCGAACTTCGGCAGACAATCGAGCACGATCTCGACCTCGCCGTTGACGCACCGTGCCGTGCGCAGCAGCACGTGGTCAGCGTCGTAATCGGTCGGCGTCCGTCGATGGGTGCGCGATCGCTCGTCGTGGTGATGCCAGCCGCCAATCAACAACACATCACGGACGATGACCCAACCCGAACCCACCCCCCAGCTCGTCTCGAGCACCATCGTCCCGGGCAGGTACCGCCGCGAGGCCGGGACCGCTACGCCAGCAGGTCCGAGACGAAACGCACCCGCGTCGCGATCGAGCATCGCCCCAAACACACTTGGCGAATCCACGCGAGGCAGACACAGCCACTCAACGCTCCCACCCGGCGCCACCAGTGCGACCGTCTCGCAGTCAGACAGAAAGCCGTAGTCCGCGATCGGGGGGAAGGAACTTCCGCCAAGCGGCAAGTCCGGAGCGAGCTGCCTCCCCGGAGAGTGGACCCGAAGGTAAACGGAAGAAGAATCCGCGTCGTGAACCCGCCGACCAACCCGTGCGGCAGCTGCATCCGCCTGGCTGTTCCCGTCAGATCGATCCATAAGCGCAGAAGTATCGCTCCGAACGACGAGACTCAGTCGAAGCACGGGCGCTCCGTGCCGGCGGACCGAGCCAGACGCGTCCGGAGTGTTCCCCACCCAGCGCCGAATCGGTGCCACCCACAGTCATCTCCGGCCTGGGGCCGGGTCGTCCCCAGCGAGGCGCGCGATGCCTGGTGCGTTGCTCCGGTCCCAGAAGACACGACCGCCAACAGATTGAAGTCGAGATGTCCGCCGACCGGCCGCCCGCGAAGGGTCGCTGGATCGCGACCTCGATCTCGGCCCGACCAAACTCAGCTCCGCGCTCCCCGGGGCTAACCGCCAAAGCACACCGCGCCCTAGCTGGTTCCCGTCGATAGCGATCGCGCCGCTATAGCGGAGCGCACGACCGCGACTGGGCGAATGCGAGCGCGGGGCGTGCGTCGTCGCTTCTGACTTCGGTGCGAGGCGGTGGACAGCCACCGATCGTTGCCTACTGCAATACGACTGACGCACTCACGGCCACTGCCTCCTGCGGTCACTTCCACTTTCGGCCTGCGGCGAGATCGTCTGAGAGCTGGCGCCTGCTGTTCGGCATGCGTGGCCGTCGGTTCGATGTCGGGCTGGGGCACGTCCGGTCCCGTCCCCCCGGGCCGTCGGCTGAGTTCTGTCCATGTCCTGCGCCGCGCTGGCCCCGCGTGTCCGACGCACGCTCGCGTGTGCGTCAGCCGTTCTCCGACGTCGACGGCGGGGCGGCGTGCGGCCAGGGTCCATCGACAACGCGCCGCGTGCCGTCGACGCCGGCACGGCGCCGACGCCGAGCCCCTACCAACCGGCGCCTTGTAGGAAGACCGAGTCTCATGACAGTCGACTTTGCCCACGTCATGGTTTAGGTAGCCAGCCGCAGACCGTGTTGGTCGCGCACTTCGACCGTGAGCTGCAGTCGCCTACACGGCCTGAACCGCCGCTTGGTGGGTGAGGGCCGGGTGAAGGCCTCGCGCGCCGCCTGCGCAGTGGCGCAGGCCTGGCCGCCGGTGAGGTGATCGTTGACCAGCCCCATTGCCTGCATGAACGCGTACACCGTGGCCGGGCCGACGACGAGCTCGACCGAGCGCTGGGCGATATTGATCACCGCCTCGATCTTGCCGCGGTGACGAACGATGCTGGCGTCCTCGAGCAGGCGGGCTACTTCACTCTCGCCGAAGCTCGCCACGATCGCGAAATCAAAGCCGGCGAAGGCGCGGCGAAAGGCATCCCGCTTGCGCAGGATGGTCAGCCACGAAAGACCGGCCTGGAAGCCCTCGAGGCTCAGCTTCTCGAACTACGGCGATCCTCGGCGAACGGGAACCCCCATTCCGAGTCGTGGTAGGCCCGGTACTCCAGGGCGGAATCAGCCCACCAGCAGCGGGCGACACCGTCTTCGCCGATGACGATGCCATCCGGCGGCGCGGGTGCGTCCTCGACGCTCACCGCCCAGACGCTACGGATCGAACCCCGCGCAACCACGCCGGCCGCATAGGGCTCACGCCCAGGTCGACTCGATTCCCGAACCTGTGACCGCCGAACCGCCAGCGAGAGGATCGTGTCAACGAAGCACGAGCCTGGCGGGGTCGCGGCGACGCGTAGCTTTGGGCAAGGTGGCTGGCGGCGATCGTGGTCGACAGCGGTCTGGCGAGTTGCGCCGACGAATCGCCGCGGTGCTGAGCTGCGGGCTCTGGACGAGGGAGAATCGCTGCGGTGCTGTGCGGCGATCGCAGAAAGCACTGGGCTGCTACCTCGGCCGCAGTGCTACCACTGGAATCACGCGGCCGCCGGCCCGGCGCTGGTAGGCCAGATAGCCGGTGTAGTTGTCGCACACGATTCGCCACAAGCGGTCGCGCTCCTCGCCCGAGGCGGCGATCTCAGCATGCATCGGCCGGCGTTGGCCGTCGATTGTCACCTCTACGTCCGGGCTGGCCCCGACGTTGTGGTACCACGCAGGATGATTGATCGCGCCCGCCTTGGACGCCACCAACAGCAACGTGTCGCCGGTCTTCGTGGCCAGCAGCGGCACCGTGTGCTCGAGCCCGCTCCGGGCCCCGCGGACATGCAACAGGACGAACGGCTGCCCCACGCCGGCGGTGCTGAGCCGCCCTCGGCTCAGCGGTATCAGGCGCCGGTCGATGGCGGGGAACATCGTGATGAACAGCTTGCTGACGAGGCGGGTTTGGGCGAAAGCCTGGAGCGCCTTCTCGATGCGTGTCTTCCGGTCCTGGGGCTTGTAGTCGTGCACGCCGGCGCAGCCTACCGGAGACTTACCAGCACCCTTGATCGCTTCATGCCGAGGCCGGCAGTGAGCGACCAAACGCCGACCGCGGACCCGTTATCCCGGCCCCCATTTCGAGCTGGTTCCGACAATCCCTATTCGTGTCGACGGACGCGGCGCTGACCACCGCCCGCGCCGCAGTCGCAGCGCGCGCTACGGGCCGGCGCCCGCCGGACCGGATTACCGCAGTCACGACCGAACGGGTGTCCACGCGATAGCGGGGTGAGTCCAACTTCTCGCCACGAGCAGGACGCCGTCACACGACTGAGGTGGGCCTTGGGGGCACCACCGACCGGCTCTGCCGCGCTCCGCTTCCGTCCGCTCTGTGGCTCGGTCACAACGACGTCGCCGGCTGGTCTATCCGGAACGTGAATGCACTCGCCGGAGCCGACCGCCGCGCACGTGCCAAGGGAATCACGGATTCGACGGCAGCGACCGGAAGAGAAGCGATGCGAGGAACGCCGCGTGCTTCCGGGATCGCAGCGAGCACGCCCAGCAAGCAACGGCCTCGAGCCCGGAACTGACGTCGTTGGATTTGGCGCAAACCGAAGACGTCAGGAGCGACTCCTCGGCTGTTCGCGCCAAAGGTCGGTCTCAGCGACCGTCCAACTCGGCGTGCGGTTAGACCCTATGGAGGATGCTGCGCCGGAACGTCGAAGGCCGGACCTCGAACGCATTATGCGGGGGTTTGACTGGCCGGAGATGGGCTCCGGCTGACCCCATACGAAGGAGGTCCGGCCGTGACCGGAGCAATGACATGGGCCGCGATGGATGTCCACGCGCGCTCTACCTATGCCGCGTCTCTGGATGTGCTAACGGGCGAGGTGACGCGCCGGCGGTTCGATACCGGCGCGGTCGAGCCGGTAGTGGCATGGCTGGCCAGCTTACCTGGGCCGGTGCGCGCGTGTTAGAGGCTGGGCCGACGGGGTTCGGGCTCTACCGGGCGGCGGGGGCGGCGGGGATCGACTGCCTGGTGATCGCACCGAGCAAGACCCCGCGCGCGCCCGGCGATCACAACAAGTCAGACCACCGCGACACCGACCTGCTGCTGCGCCAACTGATGGCCAGCGCGCTGACCTGCTGGCGGCGCAGAGCTTCGAGCAGCCCAACACCGAGCTGGCATTCATCGACAACCTCGCCGCCGCCGACGGGCTCGTGGCGCGCAAACAAGCGCTCGACGAGCGGCTCTCCCGAGTCGCGCGCGAGCCCGAACTCTGGCCGCTGGTGTCCCGGTTTCGCGCGTTCCGCGGACTGGACACGCTCTCGGCGCTGATCCTCGTGCTCGAGGTCGCGGACTTCACCCGCTTCGCGCGCGCCGTGCAGCTCGGCTCGTGGCTCGGGCTCGTTCCCTCCCGAGAGCAATCCGGCGAGCACGACCGGCACGGAGCGATCACCAAGACCGGCTCCAAGTACGCCCGGCGGATCCTCGTCGAGGCCGCCTGGCACTACAGTCGCCCACCCAGGATCGGCCAGGCGCTCACCGAGCGCCACGCCGACCAGCCCGACCACATCCTGCAGATCGCCTGGCGCGCCCAACACCGCCTGCACCGCATCCACCGCCGGATGCGCGAGCGCAAGAAGCCTGGCAACGTGATCGTCGTCGCGTGCGCACGCGAGCTCTCCTGCTTCCTCTGGGCAGCCGCCACCGCATAACCCAGGCTGACAGCCCCCTCGCTCGCGTGGGGAGACGCCGGGCCCCGAAGTCCGCCGGCACGCGCGGTAACGCCTATGGGCAGCCCCAACCAGGCCACGCCCGTTCTTAGACACGCGTCAGCCGGCGACGAAACCAGGGACCTGGGGTGCCAACCCCCGCATATGAGACTGACCGACGTCGAGGACGCGCCCGACGCCTCCCCACGCGAGCCCAACCGTGTCAAGCCACCGTATTCCGGAGGAGCAATGAACGCTGGGCACTTGACAAAGGTTCCTCCATATGAGCGTTGCTTTTCGCAGACTTGTGGTCGCAACCCCGGATCGGCGAGCGGATCGCCGCCCCACCCCTCGTTGTCGACTGCGGCCAACCAGTCGCAGAACGCCTCGATGTTGCGCTCGTACTCGCGCTTGGAGCGCTCCGCCAGCGGCACCGACGCCAACCAGCGGCGATACCGCTCGACCACCTCTGCAGGCTCAACCCTCCCGGACATCGAGTCGCCACCCTATTTGTGGCCGCGGATGGAGCCTGATACGGGCCCGTCAGAAGCGTATTAGTCGCCGCCGCAGGGCCCCACGACGGCGACTAAGCAGAGTTAGTCGCCGCGGGAAACTACTTTCAGACTGTCGACTCTCGACTCTCGACTCCAAGTCCGGAGAAAAGGGGGGCGTGGCCGGCCGGCGCCCGTCTCCCTCCTCACGCAGCTTGGGAATTTCAGTCATCATTCGAGCTTGAGTGGTGAGTGGGTGGCCGACGGGATCGGAGCGTGAAGCGATGGGCGGTCGAGTGGTGACGAGAGATCGCGCTGGGCGTCCAGGCGCGGCGGTCAGTGCGCCGAGCTGTGGTTGCTTGGCGGGACGGTCGGACAGATGCGGGTGAGCGGGCGACACGAGAAGGAAAACGCCAGCGAGGCGTGGCCACCCCGCGTAGCTCTGCGTATCCTCGCCCTGTTCGCGCTTCTCCTCAGCCTCACCCTCGCTGCGGTGCCGAGCGCCGACGCCTCCGCCGACGCGTTCATCAAGGCCTACGGCTGGGGCGTTGTCGACGGTGCCAGCCAGTTTGAGATCTGCACCAGCACCTGTCAGACCGGGCTGGAGGGCGGCGGCGCCGGGCAGCTCGACCAGCCCCTCGGCGTCGCCACCGATCGCTCGGGCGACGTCTACGTCGCCGACGAGTTCAACAACCGGATCGATGAGTTCTCCGCCGCTGGCGCGTTCATCGAGGCCTACGGCTGGGGCGTTGTCGACGGGATGCCTCAGATTGAGGCCTGCACCACCACCTGCCAGGCCGGGGACGCCGGCGCCTTTCTTCGCGGCGGCGCCGGGGAGCTCGCCGACCCCGGAGGCATCGCCATCGATCCCTCGGGCGACGTCTACGTCGCCGATGGCGGCTACAGCCGGATCGATGAGTTCTCCGCCGCTGGCGCGTTCATCAAGGCCTACGGCTGGGGCGTTGTCGACGGCGCCAGCCAGTTCGAGACCTGCACCAGCACCTGCCAGGCCGGGATCCTGGGCAGCGGAGCCGGACAGTTCGACTTCTTCGAACCCGGGGGCGTCGCCAGCGATAGCTCCGGCGACGTCTACGTCACCGATTTCGACAACAACCGGATCGATGAGTTCTCCGCCGCCGGCGCGTTCATCAAGGCCTACGGCTGGGGCGTCAGCGACGGCGCCAGCCAGTTCGAGACCTGCACCAGCACCTGCCGGGCCGGGATCGGGGGCGCCGGCGCCGGGCAGCTCGACTCCCCTGAAGGCGTCGCCAGCGATAGCTCAGGCGACGTCTACGTCGCCGACCAGGCCAACCACCGGATCGATGAGTTCTCCGCCGCTGGCGCGTTCATCAAGGCCTACGGCTGGGGCGTTCTTGACGGGAACGGCGAGGAGTTTGAGACCTGCACCACCACCTGCCGGGCCGGGATCGGGGGCGGCGGCGCCGGGCTCACCCCCTCGGGCGTCGCCATCGATCCCTCGGGCGACGTCTACGTCTCGAACGGGGCCCAGATCGATGAGTTCTCCGCCGCCGGCGCGTTCATCAGGACCTACGGGTGGGGCGTTGCCGACGGCGCCAGCCAGTTTGAGACCTGCACCAGCAACTGCACCCAGGGCGGGTTCTTTGGCCCCGGCGCCGGGGAGCTCGACGGCGCCTGGGGCGTCGCCACCAATAGCTCGGGCGACGTCTACGTCACCGATTTCGACAACAACCGGATCGATGAGTTCTCCGCTGCCGGCGCGTTGGCGGCTCCCTCGTTGACGGTCTCGCTTGCCGGTAGTGGCTCTGGGAGCGTGTCGAGCTCCCCGTCGGGAATCAGCTGCGGGTCGACGTGCGCGGCGCAGTTCACCGCCGGCCAGACGGTCACGCTGACCGCCACGCCGGCGTCGGGGTCGGTGTTCACCGGCTGGTCCGGAGGCGGCTGCGCTGGCACCGGTACCTGCGAGGTCGTTGTGGGGTCCGATCAGAATGTGACCGCCACCTTCACGGCGAGACCCACTCCGATCACGCCGCCGTCGGTGATCGGTACGCCGCTGCCGGGGAACAAGCTGACCTGCGATCCGGGAACCTGGACCGGAAACCCGACGCTCACCTACCGCTGGCTGAGAGGCTCGAGCACGATCACAGGCGCCACGACGAACACATACGTGGTGACGATCCTCGACGAGGGCCAGACGATCACGTGTATTGTCGGCGCGTCGAACGGGGTCGCCGTGGCCGCGCCGGCCCACAGCGGCGGGGTGGTCGTGGCGGTCAAGGGCACGTTGACGTGCGAGAAACCGTCGGGGTCGCTGAGCGGATCGCGGATCGGCCCGCTCGCGCTCGGGATGACCCGCGCCCGCGCCCGCGCGACCCTCAAGCGACACACCGTAATCGGGTACGGGTTCGACAACTTCTGCCTCTACGGCGGGTGGGGAATCCGCGCCGACTACCAGTCGGACCGGATCGTGTGGATGCTGACCGCAAACCCGTTCTACCGGGCTGGTGGAGTGACCCCGGGACTGCCGCTGGCGGGCGCGTCCAAGAGCTTGAGGATTGGCAAGGAGATCGTCGTGGGCCACAACGACTGGTATTTCGCAGTCAGCCGGTCGGCGAGCTACATCTTCAAGGTGCGCAAAGGAATCATCCAAGAGGTCGGGATCGTCAACCCGGCGCTCGCTTCCACATACCAGGCGCAACGGAAGCTCGTAGGGGACTTCAAAACCGCTTGAGGCGCGCGGGCCGGGGCCCGGCCACGCCTCGACGGCGACAAATACAAACGTTTGCTCTCAAGCGATTGGTCAGAGACGCTTACCGGCACTTTTCGTTCCTCTGTGCAAAGGTGCTTGGTCAAGGGCCGGTTACGTCCGACCCGGCTGATAGGTCCTCGGGCTGGTGGCGGGCTGACTCTTTTCGTTCCTGTCGACCGGTTGGTCTGACCGAACATTCGTTGTGTCGCCCGTCGCCGTCCGAGGATCTACGGCGTGACTTGATAGGAGCCTGGCAGTTGGCTTGCATTGACAGAGGTATGTCCGCCGGAGATCCGCTTGATCGCTGGTCAAACCAAACGAAGGGACGGTGCAGATGGTTGTGATCGGGGTGGACACGCACAAGGCTTCGCACGCGTTGGCGGCGGTCGACGAGGGGACCGGCCGCGTGCGTGGCACGTCCGAGATCAAGGCGACTGAGCCGGGTCATCTGGCTGCGGTGAAATGGGCGCGCGGCCTGGATCCGGAGCGGGTGTGGGCGATCGAGGACTGCCGGCATGTCTCCGGGCGTCTGGAGCAGGCGCTGATCGCGGCGGGTGAGCGGGTTGTGAGGGTGCCGCCGAAGATGATGGGTGCCTCGCGTCGCGGCGAGCGTGAGCGCGGGAAGTCTGATCAGATCGATCCGCAGGCGGTCGCTCGCGCGGTCGTCAAGGACGGCGTCGAGCGGTTCCCCGCCGCCTATCTGGACGCGCGGGCGATGGAGATCCGGTTGCTGTTTGACCATCGCGAGGGCCTGGTGCGGGAGCGGACCCGCTTCCAGAACCGGCTGCGTTGGCATCTGCTGGAGCTAAATCCTGAGTTTGAGGCCGAGCTCGGCCGCGGCGCGCTGTCTGATCTGCGCCAGCTGGAGCGCCTGGACGGGCGGTTGCGGCGGATCGGCACCGGCGCGCGCGTGCGTGTCGCGCGTGAGCAGGTGGCGCAGATCCGTCGCCTGACTCGCGAGGCCGACGCGCTCGAGCGGGAGCTGCTCGAGCTGATCACGGCCTACCGGCCGAGGCTGCTCGAAGAGCAGGGTTGCGGTGCGCTGAGCGCGGCGCTGTTGATCGGACACACCGCCGGCGCGCAGCGATTCCGTTCAGACGCGTGCTTCGGGCGCCAGTCAGGCACAGGCCCCAATTCCGTGCTCCTCCAGGCAGCGAACCCAGCACCGCCTTGACCGCGGCGGGGACCGCCAGCTCAACCGGGCGCTGCACACGATCGCGATCACCCGCGCCCAGCACGACCCGGCCACCAAGGAGTACCTCGCGCGCAAGCAGGCCGAAGGCAAAACCAAGAGGGCGCGCTGCGCTGCCTCAAGCGCTACCTCGCGCGGCGCTTCTGGCGGCTGCTCGCCGAGCCACCACTCGAACCAGAACAAGCCGCCACAGGCGAGCCCACCAACGCACCGACCGTGGCGGCCACGAACACGCAGGCCGAGCCAGTGCCGCCCACGAACGCGCCGGGGTCAGAGCCCCTCGCAATCCCAGAACGCCCAACTCCCCGTCGAGACGTCGACCGCACGATCACCGGGGCGATCCCGATGCTCTGCATCACCTAGCCGCCAACTCTTCCCTCTCGCAGCCACCACAACTCCGCCGCGGCCCCTGCCGCGATTGCCCCACGCGGCGAGAATCGCCGTGCGACGACACCTGCGCAAATCGACGCATACGGGCGCCGACCCCACCGACGCCAACCAACGCGCTCTAAGCTAAGGCCGCTCTGGAAATGTTGCGGCGCAACGCCGTCGGGAGCGCGGTACTGCCCACCTCCTGGGTTGCGGGAGCAAGAGGTTTTCGGGTGATGGGGCCCAGTCCGGTGCCAACCGGACCTCATCGCCACAAAGCGGGAGCGGAGCGGCTGTCAAGCGAGCCGCGTCAGCGGTGCCCGGATGGCAGCCCGAAGGGCCGACCTTTACAGCCGCGGAGCGGACGCTAGCCGTAGACCCTCGAATCGCCAAGCGCCGCGAATCTGGGATCCGAGCGAACAGTTGTGCCATCGCCGTCGGGTCGATCCACCTCACCAACCCACTCAGAAACCCGCAAATAGCGGGATCTCCCTTGACATAGGAGCAACGTTGTTCCTCATGGGCCGACCCGTACAGCGGGACCGCGGAGGTTCTGTTGTCCGAGCGCACCAAGCGCAACGCGATGGACCGCATCCGCCAGCTCACGCCACGAAACTGGGGAAGCACGCTGGAAAGCTGCATCGCCCAGATCACCGCGTGGCGGCGTGTATCGCCGCGCCGACGCCGATGACCGTGCTGGCGGCGAGAACCTTGACGGTCAGCGCTGCGCCGCCTCCGACGGTGCCACCGGGAATGAGCTTGCGTACGCGCGAGGCCGCGTCGTTTGCCCGCAGGCTCGCGGGATGCGTCGCGACCGCCGCGTGCGCTCGGGCGAGCAGACCGACGCTCGCGGCGGGGATCGCTCCGGCGGGCAGTAGCGGCAGGATCGCGGCGCGCAGCTGCTCGCGCGAGCGGCGCACCTCCACGCTGCAGCTCGGGCAGCGGATCAGGTGCCTACGCAACTCGAGGCTCGCTTGGCCGGTCTGTAGGAACGCGAGCACGTCATCCCGGCGCCGCTCGCACAGCGCGTCTGGGTCGGCGAGCAGCGCGGTAAAACGCGACATCCTACGCCCGACCCGATCAGTCGTTCGCACGACATCCGCCAACGGGATCCCCAACCGTTTGGCGATCTGCCGAGGAGCCCAGCACGGATCCAGATGCAGGTAGGCGATCAGCCGGTCCGTATCCGGAAGCTCGGCCAAGAACTCGTACAGCAGGTCCTTGTACTCCCCCGCGATCGCGGCGGCCTCGGGGTCAGCGAACTCGCCGGCGCGGCTGATCGCGGGCTCGGCGTCGGCGTCCAGCTCAACGCTTGTGCGTACCCGCGCGGAGCGTGTGATGTCGGTCGCGTCGTGGCGCATCGCCTCGAGCATCCACGCGGACAGCTCGCCGCTGTCCGCGAAGCTCCGCGCGAGCGCCTGCTCGGTCAGGGCGCTGTAGGCGTCCTCGAGATCCGCCAGCGGGATCCGCAAGAACCGCCGCTGCGTGACCGCAAGCACCCTCGCGCGGACCCGCAGCAGCTCGACCGCGAGCCGCTCCCCGCTCAAGCCCCCACCCGCGGCGCTCATCACCGCTCACCTCCACCCTGGTACACGCGCAGCCGTGGGCGCGCGAACGCTCCGCCAGCGAACCCGGGCGCGAGCGTCTCGATGCGGCGGTTGACCGCGACCTCGCGCGCCTCGGCAAGCATGTCGCACAGCGCCGCGCCAACGCCGCCGCCGATCTGCGCGCGGCCCGTCACATGCGCCGCCAGCCGTGCCGCGAGCTCCTCACCCAACCCCGCGAACAACGGCCAATGCGCGCGACGGTACCGCTCGCCCAGCGCATCTACCTCCCGCCGGTGGCGTTCGTAGCGGCCACGGCACACAGCGCAGTAGCCGAGCTCGTCGAGCTCGACACCGGCGCACCCCGCAGTTCGGCAAACAGAAGCCATACACCCCTTAAGCGATTCACCGACACTTTTCACGACGCCACCCCGAAAATATTTCTCGCGGGCCACCAACCGCCCAGCGGCAGACGCTCTGGCGCGCAGGATCCCTGTAGGGCGATCGAGGCTCAAAGCGCTCCAACAGCGACGGGAGAACCGCGATCCGCGCAGCGCAAGGGCAGCCGTCTGAGCGACAGCCCGTATCGGGTGTCCCGCGCCGATCCCTGCCCGCATGCGCGGCGCGGATCCTAACAACCGACGATCCCATCAAAACCGGCCCACCAGCGGCGGCGTCTCGCTTCGGGTGTCCTCGGCGGGCGCACGGCGAGCCTCCCGGCGCCCATTGATGCGAGCGTCGTCCGCGCGATCAACGAGCGTCGCGATCACCTCCCCCGGGGCATCGAGGATGTGCGCCAACGCCGCGGTGACGATCAGCCCGACCGGGAGCTGCAACGCCGCGGCCCTAGCGGCGAGCTCCTCGAGCAGCTCGTCAGGCAGCCGGTAGCTCGCCACCCGACTCGCGCCACTCCACGCCCTCCACACAACACCGTCCGAGCGCCCCCCGCTAGCCGCGCCACCGCCGCGAGCCTCTGCCTTTGGCCGCGCGTCACCTTCGGCCCCGCCGCTGCCGTTGCCCGACGCACGGCGCCGAGCAACGCCGACCGTCCGCGCACCGTCACCGCCGCGCCCCGGCGCGACGTCGTGCCGGCCTGCGCTGCCTTTCATCGTGGCGTTCTGTGCGCTTGACCCCGCCGGCGCCCCATCTCCGTGCTCGTCGGCGATCGCGGCGCGCGCAGCCGCGCCGGGCGTGGGAGCGAGTGGATCATCGACCCTCAACGTGATCCTGCGCCTGGCGCTCATCTGACCAGCACCCCCTCCAGCAGCTCCGCGAGGCGGTCATATGCGCGTGAGCCAAGGGGGGCCTCGCGCAAGCCCACGTACCGCGAGGCGGCCGAGGCACCGGCGTTCACCGGTGTTGGTCTGCGCGCAAAGCGAGGGGCGATTGATCCAGCAGACAAGCGCGCGCTTACCCCGCAGTTCGGAGCCGCTCGCCTCTATTCGGTCCGCGTGCGCCGGCGCCAGCGGCTCACCGACCCAGTGGGTAGGACCCGAGGCCCCCGGGGGCCACCCTCAAATCCTGATGGCCCCTTAATGGCCCCTAAGAGCCGGATTGAGCCTTGAGCCAGGTGGCCCTCAAGACCTGAGAAAGCCCGTGAATTGCAGGCTTTTCTTGAGAGTGGAGCTAGTCGGACTCGAACCGACGACCTCCTGGGTGCGATCCAGGCGCTCTCCCAACTGAGCTATAGCCCCGTGCGGCGGCAGAACCGCGCGGTTCCGCACAGTCTAGCCGGGAACGTCGGCCGAACTTGATGCCGTAGCGGACACGCATCTAAGATGAGGGCAGCGGCCCAGGGCTGTCATAGTGGCCCAGGTGATCGTGCGTTCTCGAGCGCGCGCAGTCGACGGCGACCGGCGATCAGAGCAGTCAGCTGCGAACGCGGTGTCCGCCCGGTACGCTTTGAGTCAATGGGCCTGCTTGACGACGCAATTCGTGAGCACCTTGACCTCAAGCGCCGCCGTGGCGCCGATCCCGCGGAGATCGAGCGGGCTGAGCGTGAAGCCTTGGGGCCGGTGCGTCGGGGGCCAGAGGAGCGGCAGCTCTCTGAACTCGACGCGCCCACTGGCACCGCTGATTTCACGACGCCAGCCCCGGACTTCTCCGACGAGCTGTTGGACGAAGATGAGCGGGATCCGTTCGAGCCGGTCGAGGAGCACGATTTCGACGATTATGCGTTCGAGGACCGCCGCCAACATGAGACGGCTCCCCCGACCGGGCCATCACCAAGCGCTCAGCGCAGCGATCCTCGAGCCGCCGGCAAGACGCCATCTCCCGTGCGCGCGGCAGACGCACCACCGCCCCCGGGCGAAACACCACCGCCCCCCGGCGACAGCGGAGGCGATGAGACGATCGAATGGGACGTCGAGAGTGCGCTGGATGAGGAGTCGTCCGAGCAGCGCGACGACGTGCTCGAGGAGACGCCGGAATTCCTCCAGGACACGCCCGAGCACGATCGACTCTGGTTCGAGCAGCGTCCTCCGCGCGACTTTGACTTCAACGGCTGAGGCCGCGACGATGCTGTGCGCGTAAACTCGGTCGTGTGAGGGGCCATAGCTCAGCTGGGAGAGCGCCTGCTTTGCACGCAGGAGGTCGCCGGTTCGAGCCCGGCTGGCTCCACTGAGAAACATCCTGGAAATACGATGTTTCTCAACTCCGGAGTGAAGCTTTATGAGACTCGCTCCCAACTTGGTCCACATGATTGGTCCACATACGGCCCTCAGCATCGGCGGCCCCGACGACGCGGACGCGCAGCGCAGCGTCCAAGCCTCGGCGGGAAGGGTCCACCCTCCGCGCGTTCCCGCTTGGTCTCGTCGGTGCGTCGAGGACGACTGGCGCGCCTGCTGCGAACTAGCGTTCGACGGACGATTGCGCCCGTGGGACCCGCTAACCGAGCGCCACAGACCCCATCCGACGGCACTCCAGCAGGCCTGGAAACCAAAGCCCCGGCGTCCGGCAGATCGGGGACGTTGGTGCCTAAGGGCACGCCAAGGCTGACCGGACAGGAGGCGGATGGTTCTGGTGAGAAGTTACGGGCGGGGCAGGCGGACGCGCCGTGCACGAGGGGCACTCGCACTTGATTATGCGGGAGAAGGTTGTGAGCTTCAGGTTCGTGCTGAACTGGATCACGCGTGACGCGTCGCGTCGCGCGGTCTCGCATGTAGGTTCACGTGGCTGCGAGCGGGCCGGTGAACAGGTCGGCCGGCCGAGACCCGTCGAGCGTTTGCGGGGTCGGTCGTTGATCTCGCCGGCGATCCGAGCGAGATCGTCGACGGTGTGGATGCTGAGGTCGGTGCCCTTCGGGAAGCAATAGGGCAGCAGCCCTTCATAGTCTCGTAGCTGCCGCGCCGCCACGGCGAGTGCGTGTGACAGAAGAACACGTCCGCGCCGGTCGCCTCGGTGATCTGCTAGCGGTTCCTATTGCCCGATCTTGGCTAGGCGGTCCCTAGGCGATAGAAGTAGGCGATCTGGAGCTAGAGTCGCCGGGGTCCGTTACACATCGGGCCGAGGTGCATGTAGTGGCACCTCTAGGGACTGCTCGGAGGAGCGACCGACCGACAAGGATAAGACGAGGCGTGGCTGACAAGACGATTATCGGTGTGGACATCGACGGCGTCCTCGCCGACCAGGTGAGCGGAATCCTGGACAGGGTGAACGCGCGAGATGGCTCCTCGCATAGCTACGAAGATATTGTCGAATGGAACTTTCAGTTCGAGCACTCGGATTTCGTGACGGAAATACGTGCGGCTATGAGGGACCGGGCGTACGTCCTCGGAATGCGAGTTCATCCGGGCGCCGTCGCGATGGTAGACGCGCTCAATAGCGACCATATCGTGAAGCTTCTGACCGTCCGTCCGCCGCAAGCGATCCCCTGGACAGTCGAGTGGCTCGAGATGCACGGCTTCCGCTACGCCGAGCTGGCGGCAGCCAAGGAGGCGCTCAAGAGCCGCCATGGAGCCGACGCTCTGATCGACGACTACGCGGGAAACATCACCGAGTTCCTCGAAGCAGCCGACGGGCCGGCGATCCTGGTGGACCAACCCTGGAATCACGACGTCCCAGAGCTAGCAGGATGGGCAACCAGCGGTCGCCTGTTCCGCATCGACCGGCTGAGCGAGGCACCAGACTGCCTGGCCCGGTCGCTCGGCCAACTCCAACGCGCCAAGGGAAGAGGCAACTTCTAAGCTCGTTCCACAGGCGTCTGCTCGTCGCTCTGCCTCAGCCCGACCGCGGCACGTGCAACACTCAGGTGCATGAGTCTTGAGATCCGCAGCCTTGCTCCCAGCGCGCTTGATATCTCGCCTGCCGCGGCTCCGTTCGTGCACGATGTGGATCCTGAAGCCCTGTTCCGTCGAGCACACGAAGCCAGGCAACGGGCATATGCGCCATATTCTCAGCTTCGGGTCGGGGCGGCGCTAAAGACCTCATCTAGGGACGTGTACACCGCCGGCAATGTCGAGAATGGCTCCTACGGCTTGACGATCTGCGCCGAGCGTGCAGCGGTCGTCCGCGCCGTCGCCGAAGGTCACACCAGCTTTGTCGGTCTCGCCGTTGCCGGCGAGACCGAGCGCGTACACACGCTTTCATGCTGCGGCGCCTGCCTTCAAGTTCTTGCTGAGTTCGATCCTGCCGGGGGGATCGTCGTCGCGTTTCCATCCGGCGACGGGCTCAGGGTCATGCTGTTGCGGGAACTTCTACCCGTGCGATTCATGCTTCGTCTTGGAGCGTCCTGAACTTCGGCCAGCGGGGCCGCGGGACGCCGTGCCAGCGCTCGACCGCATCTCCCGCTCCCTGCCAGAAGTTCACGTAGCGGTAGCTCGCCATCAAGCACAACGCCGTGCCGAGCCCGAGCACATTGCTAATGGTGTTACTGACCTTGATGTCGATAATGTCAACCCGGTATTGGAGCGCCAAGAGCGCGAAGGAGAGCGCAAATACAAACAGGATCTTGATCTTGAAGTCATCGCGTCCCCATGCCGCTCGCCTAAGCTGACCCCAGAGCGCGTAAAGGAGGAACAGCACTGGAAACGCGTAGAACAGACGCGATATGTCCGCGCCAGAATGCTTCTCAAGCGGCTTCGCGACGATGAACATGTATGCGTACACGGCGACGATTGTCACATCGATATAGACGCGCCACAGTTCGGTGGTCCTGACCGATGCGTAGATCCTGTATCGCCGTTCAACGATGGCCGCATGCCACGCCACATAGCTCCGCAGGATCGTGTAATAGATAGTCAATAGCGCGAGCACGACCGGCACATTGCTGTGCCACGGAGCCGAGATTACGGCGCTGTAGCGGGCGACGCCGTCGCCGAGGACGAGGGCGAAGAAGAT
This sequence comes from uncultured Solirubrobacterales bacterium, assembly GCA_963697635.1. Classification (GTDB taxonomy): domain Bacteria; phylum Pseudomonadota; class Alphaproteobacteria; order Acetobacterales; family Acetobacteraceae; genus CAJCJG01. The sequence continues at coordinate 360,978 of CAVOOS010000033.1, forward strand.
ATTGATCAGATCAATGAGACGATCTGATGTGGCAGCTTCCCGCTCTTCTTGCGTGAGTCTGGTCTTGCGGCTCTCGATCTCATCTTGTTCGCTAGTGAAGGTGGCGGCTGCGTGTGGTGACTCCGGATGAATGCCAGACATTGCCAGGGGTTTCGGCGCAGCTGCTCAGTGACCTTCCCGAGTTGTCGACTGCGCATGCTACCGAGAGTCCAGGCTCGCAGCGACGCGCAACCGCGCCTCGTCCCGCGGCGTCAATTGCCGCGCGGCGCGTTGCCCCACGTTGGGCCTTCGCCGCATGCTCGCGCGCCTGCGTACGCCCGGGGCGGAATGACGTTTCGGCACGCCGTTAGGCAGATCGCCGACTCACTCGGCGAGCGCGATCGACGGCGCACGGGTTAGGAGTAGGAGTAAGTAGTAGCAACAGCACTTGGTCGATCACCGCAGAAGGGCGTGGTGGGGTCGCGACCCCACCACGCTCTCGAGCTGGTCCGGAGGGGGATCCTGATCCCGCGCCTCAACAACCCGCTTCTGCGCTCACGAGGATTGCCGGCCGACTAGCTGGCAGCGCCCTCAGTAAGTTGAAGATCCGTGACGTCGATGGCTTCCGCTTCGATAACATCGTCGCCCAACCGTCCCATGACCTCGTCGATCGCTGCCTGCGCCTCGATGCCAAGTTCCACCAGATCGCCGAGAAGGTCCTGAACTTCTGGCCAATAGGCGGTGGGAATTCGTAGGTAGCCACCCTCGCGCCGCGCATCCATCTCCTCCTTGACGAACTCAGTGGTGCCGCGCATTGCTTCGATGACGTTGAGCAAGTTGCGCTTGCTCTTCAAAAAGTCCACCAGACCAGTCGGATCTCTTTGCTGCTCGCGCAGCTCACGGTTAAGCTTCGCGACGCTCATGTTCTCGAATGCTCTTGCGGTCCCGCGTGCGGCCGCGCGCCTTGCGCCAGGCTCGTCCGCGCTGCTCCAAAATGGCGCTGTTCGTCTCCTCGTCATCGAGAAGCTGCCGCACGATCTCAAGCTTCCGTTTGAGCGGGAGTTTGGTCACTGGCAGCCGTCGTGGATCTCGCTGTTGCGCTGCCTCCCGCACTGCGGCGATCCGATCCTGCGGCACCAGGCCCCAAACCTTCGCCTTGCGGCCGGACCCGGTGGGTTTGGTGCCGACGATCTCGAGCAACCCGAGGTCGGCGAGCGCACGTCTGCGAGGGCTCGCCGTCCGTAGTCGGATGCCCGAGCGCTCGACAAGCTCCTCGTCGGTCATAGCACCGTGCTCGTGGAACGCGGCCAGCACCTGCCGCTGGACGGGACTCAGTGGCTTGGTCGGATCGGTGGTCATGGGTGGGGATGATGGAGGAGCCAGGGCCGATCCCGGCTCCTCCCATGCTCATCGCTCTCGCTAGTCCTGCAGCTCCGAGCCGTCTCCCGACACAGCGGGCAGTGCCGCAACGGTTCGCTTGACCCCGAGTCCGAGCGCCTGCTTCATCCGGCTCTCAAGCGCCGGCCTGCGCTCGCCGATCATGTCAGCGTGCTGCCGCAGTGTGTCGGCTTTCTTCACGAGGCTCTCGATCTGCGGCTGCAGTGAGTCGCTCATGATCAGATCGTCGTTGTCGGTCACGAAGCATCCCGGCACTGCGTCCTGGCCGCGATAGACCGCGGCACGACACAGGACGAGCGAGCCGCCATCCTGCCCGAGTCGCTTCTGGATGTATCCAGCCCGCCCCGGATTCGTCAGGTTCCAGACCTTGCGGGACAACTTGTCCATGAGGGCGAACTCCTGCTCGTTCAGGAGATCCTTGTTCTCACGCTTGTCTGCGCCGGGCGCCTGCGGAAACGTCGCGGCGTAGAGTTCGCCAACCGTCCACGCCTTCTTTGACTTCTCTTCCTTGACAGAGACAATCCGACCGGAGACGAGGTCGTACACGCGCTGCTTGAGCGCATCCTCATCTGGGACGTCCTCACCGTTCTTCACCTTCTTGTAACCGTGCGCGAGCATCTGCTCGTCCGCCAGCTTCACGACGTCAAACAGCGCGAGATCCAACGTATCTTGACTCATGTTGTAACTCCTCGTTTGGAGTGCGAGCCCCTCAGGGGCAAGCAGTGCAATAGGAACATCGGCGCGATAGCACTTGAATGTGCCGTCACTCCAAAGAATGCATCCATCGAAGTAGGACGCGGCGGAACTCGTGAGTTCCGGTTGCTGGTGGCCTGGCGTTCGGCTCAGGCGATGTCAAAGCGATTCATATCGTCTCCTGGCTGGGGCAGTGTCGGCGGGATTGCCTCGTTGCCGCAGTGGTTGACCAAAGTAGCACGTCGTCCGGGCGCGTGCAAGGGTTCACGAACAATCGCGCTAGGTAGCGAGGTCCGCAACGCTCAATGCATCCAGAAGTGGCTTCTGATGGTCGTCCAGCCACTCGATGTCTCCGGTGAAGTACTCGTCGAACCGCGCGATTGACGGCTCCAAGTAGAAGCGGTGCAGCTCGAAGCTCGCCCATTTCCGGCGAAGGGAGGATGCCACCTTGCCAGTGACGTTGGATCCGGCGAAGGGGTCCGCCACGAGATCGCCGGGCTCTGTGAGTAGGCGAACGAAGAACTCCGGAATCTGGTGCGGGAATCGAGCCGGGTGCTTACGAGCTCGCTGGCGCAGCCCCGGAAGGTCCTCTGCGTGTGCCTTCTCGAGCGCCGCGAAAGCCCGGTGGTACCTCGACGCCGACTCGGAGCCGCCAACGCTCAGGAAGTTCGCCCACGATGGCTCCGTGTCAGCTCGCTCCTCATCGAACGCGAATTGGAAGGTGTTCGACGGGATTGCGCCCTGGTGCCGACGCTTCCAAGTCTCGGGATTGACGACCGCTCCGCCGGGCCGGCGTCCTCCGTTGTACGTCTGGCGCTCGAGGAGCAACTCCATGTCGCGGGAGTACGGGGTCAAGACCTTGCGGTTATCCGCCTTCGGATGCTCTGTCTTCGAAAGCCACCAGATCACGTTGACGGAGTCCTTCACCCGAACTCGATCAACGTTCACCCACTGCGCGGGCAGCGGCATCTTAGCCGGATTGAACCAGAAGAACTCCTGCGCTAGATGAAAGTTCCGGTCACCGAGACCCTCGCACAGCTCAATAAGGAGCTTGAACTGATACAGCGAACGCACCGGCCTACCACGCTGATACGCGCCGCCGAGGTCGAGCACGAGCGAACCATCGGCTTGGAGTTTGTCCCACATCACGAGCGCGAAATCCCGGAACCACTCGACGTAGGCACTCTCAGCCTTGTTGCCGTATTCCTTCGCGCTCGACAAGGCGAAAGGCGGGGACGTCATGAACAGCGACACCGACTCGTCCCGCAGGTGCTTCCGCATACCGAGAAGCGAGTCGCCGACGTAGGCGGTTCCGCTCCTAAGACGGTACAGCGGCGTGACGACGGGAACCTCCGCATCGGCGAGTGCCCCAGTTTCTGCCCGGCCGCGCTCTCGATTCGGGCGCCGACGATTCATGGGCTCGAACCATATGCGCTAGCTCGGTCGGACCTGTCTCATCCTGCGGGGACATGTTCGAGCCGTCGGCCAGTGCCTGCCGCACAGGGTCCGAGCAATCCCGCATGCCCGCCCGCAGTGGGAGCGGTACTGGCCGAGCGAGATGTGGCGAGCAAGCCCTGATACAACGCGAGCGAGCTCCGACCACCTGCGATGTCCATCACGGCTCCCAACCGTGTGTTTCGTCGCGCTCGATCTCCATAGCGCGATCCTTCGCGCTGAGGACGTGGCCGAGTTGTCGTGGCCATGACCGCAATCGGTCTTCTGCGTTCTTGTGACCGTCGCTGCTGCTTGTCGGGTGGTCGGCGTCGGCTTCGAGTTCGCGCCTGCGAGCTTCTCTGGCGCCCCAACCGTTCTGGGCGAGAGCGGGCTCATGGGTGGGCGGGACGCCCGCGGTGTGGTCGCGATCCAGGGGAGCCGTGTCGACCTCGGGTATGAGCTCCACGGGCTGCTCGCGCGTGCGTGCGACATTGACCGCGTGGAGGACGTCTGCCTCGTGGGCGAGTGGCGACTGGATTGAGGGGAGGTCGGGGTCGGTGCGGCTGACGCGCTCGGCGAGATCTTGGAGACGATCACGGTCGCCTGCCAGTTCGGCGGGCTCAGCGGCATAGATGTGCGTCCGCTCGCGGGCGCGGGTCAGGGCAACGTAGGTCCCTTCGCGTGTGGGGTGCTGCGCGACGATCAGATGTGCGGTGTCGGTCGTCTGCCCCTGGGCGGGGAAGGGATGTTGGACGTAGGCGAGTCGCAGGTCGGCGTCCGCGATCTGCCGTTCATCGAGGTGAACCTGGGTGCCGTCGGCGAGCCCGAGATCAAGCTCGTGGGAGTGTGAGTCGATGCGGGTGACGCGGGCGCTGGTGCCGTTGCAGAGCTGTCCGTGGTCGGGGTGGGTGATGGTGTGGCGGATCTGGATCTCGTCGCCGGCGTGCAGGCTATAGGGCCGTCCTGCGAGGTCGAGGCGCTCGTCGTCGAGTCGCCGGCTTGGTGGCGGATCGCTTGGGCGCGTGCGTTGAGCGCGTCGAGCTGCTCGTTGGAGGTCTGCGCGATCACGATCGTGGTCTTCCCGGCCGTCCGGTCGGTGTGGGCGGCCTCGAGCGCTTGGTCCTCGGCGTGCTGTTGGTCGCCGTGGTGGTGGATGCGGTCGCGGGCGGCGTACCCGCGGATCGACAGCTCGGCCTGGCCGTCACGGAAGCGTGCTTGGTCGCGTCGGTCACCGGGGTCGCGGGCGCGCTGGTTGACGGTCAGCTCCACCCGGGCGTCTGCTTTGTGGGCGGAGTGGGTGATGCGGGTCCAGAGCCCGCCCGCGCCGACCGGCTGGTTCTGGCGCACATCGCCGACAGCGATGAGTCGCGCGCCTGCCGCGCCGATCGCGTGGAGGAGGTGCAGCTGCTCGCGGGTTGACGCCAACGCCGCTTCGTCATGGATGACCGTCGTGCGCTCGCCCAGCTCGAAGCGGCCGCTCGCGATCGCCGCGTCGAGGCTCGCGGTCGAGTACGCCTGGCAGGTGACGCCGCGCTCGGCGAGTTCGGTGGCGAGTCGTTCGGCGGCGAGCGCAGCGGTGCTTGTCACGAGGATTTCGCGGTCGCAGGCTTGGTGGGCGCGCGCGATCCCGGTCAACGTCGTGCTCTTCCCGGTGCCGGCGTGCCCCTCGACCACCACGAGCGGATGCTCGCCGCACCCGACCTGGATCGCGGTGCGCTGCTCCTCGGAGAGACGTCCCCCAGTCTCGGACAGTTCGCGGTCGAGCCGACGGATCTCGGCCGCGGTCGCCGTTGCGGCGAGGGGCTGGACCTCGCGGGCGGCGAGCCGCTCGGCGATAGCGACGACGGCGCGTTCGCGGCCGCGGTGATCGCGGGTTGTGCCGGTCCCGTCCGAGAGCACGAGGATGTCCTCGCTGGCGCGGAGCGCACGGAGCTGCTCTAGCGCGGCGTGGATTGGGGTGGCGGCGGAGCGCTCCAGCGCGACCGCCCTGGCGTCGCGGGCGGGGAAGGTTGCGTCGAACTCAGTGAGCGCCCCGAGCACGTCGGGCGTCCCGGCCGGCTCGAGCGCCGGCGCTGGCCGGCGGCGGAGCACGTCGATCCGCTCGCGGCTGACCCCGAGCGCCAGCGCTGTGCGCCGCCACTCTTTGTCGAGATCCTGCAGGGTGATGCACGCCTTGGTGGCGCGGGTGATGGTCGCCATCCAGCGTTCTTCCTTCGGTGAGAGCTGCCCAGTGCGGCGCAGCAGCTCCAGTCGCTCGGCGGCCTCGCTCGCTTCCGAACCGCCCAACCCGACGAGCGCTTCGAGCGCCCGCTCCTGATCGGCGAGGCGGGCGTGGATCGCGGCTTGGACCTCCTCGAGACGACGAGCACCGAGGTGTTCAACCGTCTCTATCTCTTGGAGCCTACGCCGCCGAGCCAGAAGCGGCCGACCTTTCACCTGGGTCGTACATCATGGGGTAGGGGCAGCCGGGAATGCCGAGGTGGAGGATCAGCTGGATCTGATCCTTCCCTGGCTGGGCGAGGCACTTGCCGAACCACTGGCCCAACTCGTAGCTGCGGCTGAGGCAGAAGGTGTAACGATCATTCCGTATGGCCCGCTGGCGACTGCGCCGCTGCACGCCGCTCGGTGGTCGAACCAAACCCGCCTCATCGATCAGGTCCCGGTGCGCTACTCCCCATCGGCTGCGATCGCGGCCGCCGCGCTAGAGCGCTGCCGGACGCAGCCTGCGAGTGCCCCTAATTTCGTAGCTGTCGCCGATCCATTTGGTGACCTCCTCGGGGCGCGGCCGGAGGCTGAATATGTGGGGCAGGCGTTTTTCGAGCAAAGCCTCATTGCGTTCGGAGGAGATGCCACGGCGGCTTTCCTCAAGCAGCACGCCGCAAAGGCGACTCATCTGCACCTCGCCTGCCACGCGTACGGCGGGCTGTTCGACGAGCAAGCAACGGCGCTTCTGCTCGCGGACGGTGCTGTGTCTCTGCTGGCGCTGAGCGAGTTGCAGTTGAGTTGTAGGGTTTGCGTCGCGTCGGCCTGTCAGACCGCGCTGGCGTCTCTGACCGGACTGCCACAAGAGGCACTCTCCTTGGCAACAGTTTTGCTGTCTGTGGGCAGTGCGTGTGCGGTCGCGAGTCTGTGGCCCGTCGACGATGCAGCCACAGCGGTGCTCATGATTCTCGTGTACGAGGAGATGGTGCGCAACGGCCAGCGCCCACCAGAGGCCGTCCGACGAGCACAGATCGCGCTACAGCGGCTTACGCTCAGAGACCTCGAAACAATGTTGAGCCACTATCCGGACCTTCGACCGGCCCTTCAGATTGGCGGCTATCTGCCTGCGGACGATGCCAATTCCGCTAAGACCCCATTCGACCATCCCCTTTCTCTGGGCAGGATTCGTCGCGGTCGGTGCCTGACCGCAAGGCAGCCTCCCAGCGAGCGACATTGGCCTTGTTGAATCTGCCGCTGAGCGACGTCTCGCCCTAGTCGCCGCACGATCGATCGCATTCGTGCTCTCGTACGTGCAGAGCACGTCATCGCTTTGGCGACGACTCTGTCGTCCGCATCGGCAGGGTCTCGCGATCGCTTTCTCGATGAACGCACTCGCCAACGCTCGACCCATCGGGCCATAGCTTGCGCTTGTGGCTGCGTGAACGTGCGACTTGACCCCACGCGCTTGTCCCGACGCCCGACCGCCCTGAGGCATGCTCGTGATCAACCCGGGGACAAGCCGTGATTGCCGGCAGACCACGACGCGCCTTCTGATGGCTTTCAGCGCGCGCCTGTTCCGCGGAGCATCGCGGCGAGCGTGGGGTCCGCCAGGCGCCACGCGCCGTGCCCGAGGCGGTGTACCGCGCCGTTGTCCTCGAGCGCGAGCAGGGCGCGCGAGACGTCTGCGGGCCTCAGGCGTTTCCCTCCCGCTGAGGCATATGGCCCGGTGCCGTTGGCGAGCGCAGCGAGCACCGGGAGCGCGAGGCGGTGCACGCGCGTGAGCGCGCGTAGCAGCTGATGATGTTCGACCTCACGCTCCTGCACCAGCTCCTCGAACGCCGCGCGCACAGCGGCCGGGCCGCGCGCCTCACCGGACAGGCGCGACCGCAGACCGGGCGCCAGCCACAGCGCCTGGCCGACGAGCCGTGCTGCCTCCGCGACGCCATCCGTGCTGACGATCGTGGGTTCTTGGAGCACTTGACCCAGGACGCGGCGCAGCTCCCAGTCCGGCAGGTCTGTCGCTTCGTGTAGCTGCCCGTAGCCGTAGAACGCCTGGCGGTCATCGGCGGCCATCGCCGCCGCTGCTGTGCCGCCGCTGAGCAGCGCCGCGCCCTGCGCTCGCTGCCACAGGCCGCGTATTTGCCACAGCGCGCCGGGGCCGTCAGCGAACCGGCTACGGCCGCCGCGCGCGAGCTCATCGACACCGTGCAGCACAAGGATGAGTCGTCCATCGAGAGCTTCCCGGGCCGAGATGACCGCCTGGACGGCCGCACCGAGGGTCTCGAGCGCGCCGCCGGTCGTGTCGCCGTGCTCGGTGAGGCGACTGCTGGCGAGGGCGCGCGTGGCCTCTAGCAACGCTCTCCCAAGGATCGTCGCCGTCCGGTCATCGCCCTCGGGGGGGCGGCCGCCTGGACGATCTGGCGCGGGAACTCGACGCGGGCGATCGCTTCGATCGCGGCGCTCATCAGCTGCTCCGCGAGGGCGTTCTCATCGGCAGCGAATCGCGCGTCCGCGCGGACCACCGCCCGTTGTCGCGGTCTGCGAGCGTGAACGCCGCGGCATCAGCGAGTGCGCTTGCGAGTGATGGGTCGGCGGCGCTGACGATGACCAGCTCCCCCTCGGGCGCTGTTCGGCGATCTCATTGACCTCGCGGCCGCGTCCGGCGACATACGCCGCGAGCGTCTGGCCCAGCGGTACCCGGCGACCCGGTCGAGTTTTCCGTACGTGGTCGCCTCCTCGATGAGCCTGGCCTGCGCGACGGCGGCCGCATCGGCGAGTCGCGCGCTTCCACCCGACGGCTTCGGTTGGACGTGGACCTCGCGCTCACGGCAGGCTCCAGCGCCGCTCGCGACCACGCGTGCCAGCGCCGTCGCGGCGAGTGCCTCGTCGATATGAGTTGACGAGCTCGCGAGCGAGCGCATGCGTTCGGTTGGCGGCCAGCATGGTGCGGTACGGATGGCCTCCGGAGGCGTCGAGGAGGATGTGGACGGCGCCGCGGTCGATGGTGACGCCCAGGTATTCGCGCATGTGCGCTCGCAGTCCCTCCATCCATGCGTGCGGGGCGATGACCGGTTCAAGCGCGAAGGGCTGGGCGTTTGTCTCCAGCAGCCCGTCGCTCGCGAAGAGGGTCTCCATCAGCGACGGCTCAGAGCCAGCGAACAGGAGCGTGAGAGTCCGGCTGCTCGCTCGCATCACCGCACGCAACGCGTCGGCAGCCTCGGGCTGGCCGTGGAGCGCTTCGGCTTCGTCGAGGAAGATGACGGCACCGCGGTCGCGGCCGGCATGCACGACCGCCGCGAGCGCCTCGGCGACCGGGTGCGAGCCATGGCCCTGCGCGAGCTGCTCGGCGACCGCCTCGGCGAAGCGCTCATCGGTGCTCGGGCGGTCCTCCGAGGCAAGCAATGTGCGCCACAACCGTAACGCGAAAACCACGCACCGTCGCACCTGCTGGCTGAGCTAGGGGCGTTGGCCAGCCGCTGCGCGTCGAGCTCAAGCGTGAGGTCCGCGGCAGTCGGAACCAGCCGGCAGTCGATCGCGCAGACGACCACGCCAGCGTCCGCGAGACGCTCCAGGGCTCCGAGCGCCAACTGTGGACTTGCCGATGCGTCGCGCACCGGCGATGACCGTGTGCTCGTGCTCGGCGAGTTCGTCCGCGAGAAGCGCAATCGCTCCCTCGCGGCCGATCTGATACCGCGGCTCGACGGGTGGGCCAACCGGCAGAACATGGGCGCGCGACTCCATCTCTCGTACTATGATACCGCAGAAATCGAGGTATCACAGTACAGCAAGTGCAGTCGCCAGAGGCGTGTGCCGATGATCATCCTCCATCGGCCGCGAGGCTCCCGCGTGTTTCAGCCTTGATCTCGGCGAGAGCGGCGAGGATTTCGCCCAGGCCTCGTTGCGTCAGCGCTCATCCGGCCCGCCGGCGAGTTCATCCACGCCGACCCCGAAGGCCGTCGAGCCGCTCGAACTCCTCCGGGCGGAGCTTGGCACTCAGGTAGCGGTCGGTGGTCGTGAGGGCTTGGAATGCCCGAGGAAGTCGCGGACGAAGACGGCGTCGCTCGTGCGGGCAATGAGGCTGCCGGCGGCGTGACGCAGACCGTGCAGGCGGAAGGCGCACGCGCAGGCGGCGGTGCAGCCGCGCTTGTAGTGCTGGCGCGACGGCGAGGGCGTCGAGCCGTCGGCCGAAGTGGTTCGCGAGCACGTAGTCGTCGGGCTCGGTGAACTCGCCGCGCTCAGCGAGGCGCGCCAAACGCCTCGACCGCCGGCATCGACAGCGGGACGAAGCGGTGGCGCCGCCCTTGGGCATGGTGTCCTCGCCGGCGGAGAGGCCGCGCCGCACGAGCAGCGTCCGGCGGTCAGGTCGACGTCCTCCCAGCGAAGCGTGGGACCTCGCCGAGTCGCAGGCCGGTATAGAAGAGCACGCGGAACGCGTCGGCGTCCTGGCGGTCCTCCAGCTCGCGAGCAGCCCGCTCCGCGTCATCAACCGCTGGCGCGCCCGTCCGATGCTCACCGGCCTCGCAGGCCCGGGCGAGCGCCTCGACCTCCTCGACCTCGTAGTAATCGAGCGCCGGCAATGGATTCTCGCGTCGCTTGTCGGTCCCCGTCACGGGGTTGAGTCGCGCTGGTGGGTGTCCTCGCGGCAGCCGTCGGTGAACATCGCGGCGAGTACCTGCCTGTGCTTGTTGACGTTGCGCGGTGTCAGACCTTCGCGGTCCAGCGCGCGCAGGAACTTTGAGACCTCCGCAGTCGTGACCTCGGCGGCCGCTCGATCGCGAACGCGGCGATGGTCCGGCCGGGGCTGACACGCGTGCCGCGGTTGTACGGATGGCCGCACTCTCGCAAGAGGAACCCGTAGTCCTCGATCGTCGAGGGCTTCGCGCCGCGTACCTCTCGCAGCCACTCGAGCCATTACACGCCGAGCTCCGGGACGGTGACCTTGTGCTCGGCCGCCTGCTTCGCGGCGAGTACCTTGGCGGCGGTGTCGCGCTGGAAGGCTTCGACCGCAGCGACAGCCGCCACGTTTGCGGAGCGCTCATCGAGCCATCCCTCGCGGCAGCGGCCGGCACGCTTGCGCCATCCGCCATTGCCATCGGGCTCCTCCCGGCGAGCCCGAGTCGCTGCTTGCGAAACCTCCACGGATCGGTGCGGTTGTCGCGCCAGCGCCAGTCCGCGTCCAGTAGACCTTCCCGCCGGCGCCCGCCCGAGGGCGGATTCGCAGACTGCTCGCCTCGACGTTCGGAGCCTCGCTCATAGACCCAAAATATCACCCCAGATCGGATTGGGCCACATTTGGGCCACGTGGGAATTGGGCCACATTTTGGGCCACATACTGACGCGAAAAGCCTATAAATACGGGCTCTTTCGGGCCGCAGCTTGCCGCAAATTCTGGGAATTAGAGGCTCATGGGCTGCTTTGCACGCAGGAGGTCAGCGGTTCGATCCCGCTTGGCTCCACTGACTGAACAAAGCCAAAAAGCGTAGATGTTCAGTCGATGGGCGTGCCCGGTCACAGCGACAATCGGGCGGTCCCTGGGCCCAGTGACGCCGGGCGGCGTGCTTGGGCTGACAAACCTGCTCGTGGACGGGTCGTTTGTCCGTGCGGTGCAGGTTTTCGGGCCGTAGTGGACAATCCGGCGCTGCACGCAGAGGTTTGTCCGTCCCGACATGCCGAAGCTCGCCACCACTAGGAAGCTTGAGCCGGCGAAGCCGGCCTAAACGAGTCAAGTTTCAGGCGGCGAGGTTGAGTTGTTGGATGTGATCGGTGATCGTGGCCTCAAGTCGGTCGAATTGCCGGCGTAGCGGGGTGTTGATTGGTATCGGGTCGCAGATCTCCGACAGGCCGGTCCGTAGCAGTCGGCTGTAGGTGCGGCTGAAGAACATCGCGACCTGGAGCCCGAAGGGCGTGACCTGGTAGCGGTTGGTCCGAGGGATGCGCTCGATGATCTGGTGCAGGCGCAGTCGTCGTAGGTCGTAGGTCATCCTGCCCGCGGTCATGACGCTGGGGTCAAGGCCCAGCAGTGGTGCGAGGTGGGCTCGCAGGTCTCGGTTGGAGAACCCGATGGGCAGGAGACGAAAGACGACCAGAACACTCAACAGCGCCTGGACGCGAGGGTCACCGAAGCGCAGCGCAGCGGCGCGCTGGTGATTGATGACGACGGGTTGGCAGACCTCGTCAAACGCCTGTTGGCCGATGTGGCAGTCCGCGCTGACTCGTTGCACGTCAAGCAGACGTCGGTTGGTCGGTTGGCCTGGAAGCCGATCTGTCGCAGCGCGGGAAGATTGTGAAGGCGTTTACCGATACCGAAGTCGCGGGTGTCGTTGATCGTGGTCTCGGTCCGCAGAGCCCGGCCTTCTTTGTGGTACTGCTTGATGCGACTGTGCTTGTAGTCGACGTGGATCGAGGGCGTGACGCCTTCGGTGATCACGCGCGTGCGAAACCGGCCAGGGGTGCGTCGGTTCACGCGCTTGTTGAAGATCAGCGAAACCTGGTCAGGGCGGCCGAGGTCGAGGTTCTCACGAATGACGTCTTCAAAGAACACGCGTCCGGACAGCGGCCGGTCAAGCACCTGGGTAAGGGAGAACTCGGCCTGCAGGATCGAAATGTCATAGCGATACCCAGCGCGACGGTCGCGACCGCTGAACGGGTGCGGCAGGAGCTTGAACCACTTACGCGCCAACGCGTCGATCTTCGCGGCGCTCAGCCGCTCACAGATCCGCTGCAGACCCCGCGGGTCCGCACACCAAGCAAAGCCGTTATCCAGCGCCTCGAACGGGATCCCCGCGTTGGCGGCCTGGCATTTGGCCCACTCGTTGCCGTTGATGCACAGCTTCGCGTTGTAGGGAAAGTAGGAGCTGAACTTGATGAAGAACGGCCCGAAGTCACGATCAACGCAGTAGATGTAGTACTTGTTGACCATCGCGCTCGTCCGCACGATCCACGGATAGCTCGCGCCCGTCTCGGCGTTGCGGCGCTTCTCGGTCCGAAACGTCGTCGTCTTCTCCTGCGCCTTGCCGACAAACAGCACCCCTTCCTCACCCTCGAAACCCGGCCAGGTACTCATGCGCGACGTCGTCCTTGCGCTGCCCCTTCTCAAACGTAACCAGGTCCACGCCCTGGCGCGTCACGAAACGCTCGACCTCGCTCACGAACTGCCTGGTCATCGGGGCCATCAGCGCCGAGGACGCAAACGTCGCGCCGCGGTGATCTCGCAAGAAGCCGACAACCCCAGCCGCGTACTGCAGCTTTGGGACGTACAGGTTCAGATACATCCGGTCGACGCATTCGACCTCCAGGGTCACGTGCCCGGATAGGACATCAGCGGCGCTGCGAGGTATCGTCATGACAGGCTCCGGTCGACAGGCCCAACGCGGCCACTAACCGCTTCGGGCGGTTCAACGCAGGACCCTCGGGTCCTGGATCTAGGTTCGACCGGAGCCTACAATCGCCCGGCACCAACGTCTACGAGCGCAAACCGAGCGCAGGGCCCCGTCCCAGCTGCGAAACTACGACCCGCTCGACCACCACAACACCGACTTGTCGGGCTGGGGCGGAGCCCCGTTAGATCTCACGGCTTGCGCGAGACTACCAACCAACTGAACACTCACCCAAAAGCTTCGCTTTGCGGGACTTTTGTTGTTCTGAAAGCGGAGCGCCAGCCTCTGGCGGGGTTGGAGTTCAGCAGACCGCGTTCCGCCGCGCTGTCGAGAGCCTGTGCGAGTGTCATCAGCGTCTTGCTTTTGTTGATGGGCCTTCTGTTTGCTGTTTGGCGACGGTGCGGATCCCAGCGAAACCAACTACCACGAACAGCAACGCCCCGCAAGTACATGCATGTCGCGTGCAGGGATCGTGAGCCGGTCCTTCTTCGCAGGCGTCGTGCGCTCGTCACGTCGCGACGCGTCTCCTCCGCTGGCCCGCTACCTCCTCGTTGTCTGGTGAGCACGATGATGTGCGACGCGGCTGGCCTCTTCAATGGCGGCATCGCGGAAGCGCTTCCCGGTTCGTTCGCGCCACAGCTGCGGACGACTGTGCGTGCCGAATTTCCCTGACCCGACATTCTCAAGGCATGGTCGCGCAGTGGTCAGGCCCGCACTTGGCGGCAACCCGCAGTCACTCGCCTTCCTGAGCGCCCAGTTCGGGCTTGTCCGCGGACGCGGCCGCACGGGCGCGCGAGGAGGCGATGCGCAGGGTTATCACAGTGGGCTGCTAACAGTTTCGCATGTTGATACAATTGCGGGGTGACTGACGATCAGACAGACGCTCGCTCGCTGTCGCAGGACGCGCAAGAGGTGTTGCGAGTCAGGGCGGTAAAGATGCTTGAGGATGGGTTGACGCAGGTCGAGGTCGCGGAGCATCTGGGTGTGAGCGATCGGGCGGTGCGTGCGTGGGCGCGGCGGTTTCGGCGGGGTGGCTGGAAGGCGCTGGCGAAGCGCAAGCGTGGTCGCTCGTCTGAGGATCAGATGGTGCTCTCGGCCGCTGATCAGCAGCGGATCGTCGAGGCGGTCCGGACCCGGTTCCCGGATCAGTTGCGGATCCCGGGGTTGTTGTGGACGCGCTCGGCTGTGCAGGCGTTGATCGAGCGGGAGTGCGGGGTGCGGCTGGATGTCACGACGGTCGGGCGCTACCTGCGGCGTTGGGGGTTCACGCTCAAGCGGCCAGTGAAGCGGATGCTGGAGGCCGATCCGGTGGTCGTCGAGGCGTGGCTTGAGGAGGTGTACCCGGCGATCAAGGCGCGCGCGAAGGCGCAGGGAGCGCTGATCCTGTGGCAGGACGAGTCCGGGGTGCGCCTGCAGCATTTGACCCCGCAGGCCGGGTACGCGCCGCGTGGTGTGCGGGCGGTCGCGAAGGTCTCGGGCAAGTACGTCTCGGTGAACATGATCAGCTCGCTGTCGAACTCCGGGCAGCTGCACTTCTCGCTGTTCGAGGGGAAGTTCACCGCGCAGGTGTTCATCGACTACCTCACGCGACTGATCGGCGAGTACCAAGGCCGCAAGATCATCCTGATCTGCGACAACCACTCCACCCACCACGCCAAAGAGCTCAAGGCGTGGGCGGTGGCGCACACCGAGCAGATCGAGCTGTGCTTCCTGCCGGCCTATAGCCCGCACCTGAACCCTGACGAGTACCTCAACCAAGACGTCAAGCGGCACATGCGAGCGCTGCACGAGCGCCCCAGCACCAAGCCGGCGCTCAAGGACACGCTCACGAGCTTCCTCGGCCTGCGCCAGAGCCAGCCGGAGATCGTGCGCAACTACTTCAACGCACCCGAGATCCAGTACGCCCGTTGAGATCGCCGCAACGACCTCGTCACTCAACCCGACAAAGCCGGAACTAAACGCCGCCCGCCGTGATATGTCGGCGCTGTGGAACGAGGGCCTGCCGACGCTCAACGACGTGCGTGCGGGGCTGGACCTGGAGCCGATGGGCGATGTGCTTGAGCAGTTTGACCGGCTTGACCGTGTGTTCGTGCTGACCAGCGCGGCATTTGATTTCGGGGCGATCACCGGCGCTGCGTTGCCCGCCAACGTGCGCTACGTCGGGCCGCAGGTCAAAAGTCTCCGAGCGGACGGGTGAGCAGCATCGTCCGGCGCGGGTGCTGGTCAGCCTGAGCACCACCTACCAGGCGCAGCAGCCGCTGCTGCGACGGGTCGTGAACGCACTCGGCACGCTGCCGGTCACGGCGCTGGTCACGGCCGGCCCGCGATCGACTTCGACGCAACGGTACCGGTCAACGTCCGCGTCGAGTGGTTCATCGCCCACGAGCAGGTGTTGCCCGACACGTCGCTCGTCATCACCCATGCCGGGATGGGCACGGTGATGGCCGCGCTCGGGCATGGCGTGCCTCGTGTGCATGCCGAGGGCCGCGATCAAAGCGACGTCGCCGCACGCGTCGCGCACACCGGCGCCGGCATCCAGCTCTCCGGCGACGCGACCGAGGCGCAGATCGCAGCGACGGTACGCGACGCGCTCGCCAACCCCGGCCTCGCGGACAACGCCCGATGATGGCACTGCGAATCGCAGACGAGCGCGCAGCCGGCCTGGCGATCACCGAGGCACTCGAGTCACTCGAACCCGTTGGGAGGATCCGGTGAGACAGACGCTCGACGCGCTCGACCCCAAGCACGGCATGTTGCGACACGGCCCGCCTCCTGCCTCGATCGGCTTCTGACGGTTGCTAGGCTAGGCGAACTGGATCTCTGATGACTGCTCTGCGCGCGAACGAGCGACCGTCTCTGCCTCGCTCGGCGGTGTCGTCCTCCTCACGCGCGCCGCGGATCGCGTCCGACGGCCTGCAGATGACGCCTAGCATCGTCGGCTGGGGCGCTGGTTCTCGCCTGCTGGCCGCGGGGGCGGCGCGGCCGGTCGTGAGCCTCAACCGGGTCGCGTACGCGTTCGCCGGCGCTCGGGCGTGGTGGTCAAACGGGCCGTTGGGGCTTGAGCAGGGGTTCGTCGTCGACCGCCGGCCGGCTGGTGGCAGGGCGCCGAACGCCTGCTGGGGGTAGACGCGGCGCGCTGGACGACCGCGTCCTCCGCAGTTTAGACCCGACGATGTTGAGGTTCGTGTCTGGTGGGTTTCGCAATAGCCGCCCGCAGCGCACCAGCTCGACCATGGCTCCACGTACGTCCGCGGCCGACCTTGGGATACGCGGTTGGTCATCGTTCCGTTTCGACCGCGATCTTGCTTCCCGCTGTGGCCGAGGGATAGCCGGCTGGGTTGAGATCACGACGCTTGACGTAGCCACTACTGCTCACGATGCAGTTCGGTGGCACGTCTTTTGCCACGACGGCGCCTGCGGCCACGACTGATCCCGAGCCGACTCGGACGCCGGGCGTGATCGTGGCGTTCGCGCCGATCCAAACGTTGGACTCGATGACGATAGGAGCCGTCATGATTCCGTCGAATCGTTCGTTTGGCTCGACTGGGTGGCCAGCAGTGCTGAGCGTGACGCCGGGGCCAATCATCGTGCCGTCCCCGATGGTGATGCCGCCGAGGTCGTAGAACGAGCAGTTCTGGTTCACGAAGATCCGTTCGCCGAACTCCAGGTGGAGTCCGTAGTCACAGTAGAAGGGCGGATAGATCGTGACGGTCTCCGGCATGGGCCGGCCAAGAATCTCGCTGAGTAACGCGCTACGAGCTTCGACGTCGCTGTGGCGCAGCACGTTGAGACGAGATGTCAACTCCATCACGACCTGAACCCGGTCAGTCGCCGCACGCGATTCCGGCGTACGCCTAGGGATCAGCTGCTCGTTTCGCATGATCCGTGATGTTGGCACGCAGCCACCCCGGAAAAGCAGGAGCACCTACCGACCGGCGAGTCCCGCTCCGCGTGGAGACGAGGGCGCGGTAACGACGAGAGCAAACCGAGAGCGTCGGTCGTGCGGCGGCCCGTCTTGCGGAATCTGGTTGGATCGCAGGCAAGACACGCCAGGCGAGGAGATGGCATGAACATACAGTTCCTCTCGACCGTGGCGGTGATCGCGCCCGATCCACCAGCCAGGCGGAAGCTGTACGTCCACGCTCTCGGGCTGCCGCTCGAGAGCCACGGCGACGATTTATCACCACAGCCAGCAGATCGACGGCTGCAAGTCGTTCGGCATCTGGCCGGTGTCCCAGGCCGCCGAGGCGTGCTTCGGGACATTGCAATGGCCGGTCGCGAGGCAGGGCCGCAGGTCAGCATCGAGTTCGACGTCGCGGACGCCGCGGCGGTTCGACCGGCGGCACGGGAGCTCGAGCAGGCCGGCTACGAGTTGCCGCACAGCTCCATGCCGAGTTCGACGAAGAGCTCAATAACAGCCTCGAGGTCATCGACAACGATGAGGACGCTTTCCATTCGCTGAAGCATGCCCGGAATTGTGAGATCGGCGAGTCCGCCGAGAACATCTCGAGGGGCAGGTCTGCGCCTCTGGATCGGCAGATACTATCGAGCGAGAGCCTGGGGACTGGGTCCATGTCAAGCAAATGGGAAGATCGGGAGGTCATACTCACGAACCGCGGCATAGCACCGAGCGTGAGGGGTTATCGGGCGATTTCGCGGCTCGGGAGGCGAGGTTCCGGTCTGCCGCGGAGGCGACCCTCGAATGTGTGGCGATCATCTCGCCGGTCCGCGACGCGCGACGATGCGGATGGGATCGTCGATTTCCGCTACGAGTACGCCAACCACGCGTACTGCAAGCTCGTGGATCTCGGCGTCGAGCGGCTGGTGGGACGCCCGGCTGGCGAGTTGTTCCCGGCGTTCATCGGAAGTGGGCGATTCGCGCTGTACCGGGAAGTCGCGATCACCGGCGAGCCCGCCGCCGACGAGCAGCTGTTCGACCAGGATGCCTGGGTAGGCAGCCCGCTTACCGGGCGCGTGTTCGACACCGTGATCGCATCCACGGGCGAGAACATCGTCGTCTGTGCCCGTGAGGTCACCGATCGCGTCAACGCGGAGCGAGCGCACGAAGCGGCCGAGGCAAGGCTCCGGGACGTGATCGAGTCCGCTACGGACGCGATGGTGATCGTCAACGTCGAGGGCGAGATCGTGCTCGTCAACGCTCAGACCGAGAAGCTGTTCGGCTTTGCGCGCGAGGAGCTTGTCGGCCAGTGCCAAGAGCTGCTCGTCCCCAAATTGCTTCGTGATCGCCACCGAAGCCGCCGCGCCAGCTACCTCACCGACCCCCGCGCGCGCCCGATGGGCGCCGGGCTTGAGCTGTTCGCACGCCGCAAGGACGGCAGCGAGTTCCCCGTCGAGATTTCGCTCAGCCCCCGGGGCTCCGAAGACGGGACGCTCGTATCATGCGCAATCCGTGACATCACCACACGCAAGCAAGCCGAGCAGGAGCTCGCGCTGCGCGCCGAGCTGCTTGCGCTCGCGCACGACGCGGTGATCGTGCGTGAGTCCGCCGAAAGCCGGGTGCGCTTCTGGAACCGGGAAGCGCACGCCGTGTACGGCAACAGCGCCGCGGAAGCGACCGGGCGGGTCACCCACGAGCTGCTCGCCACCGTGTTCCCGGACTCCCTGCAAGCTGTCGATGAGGCGCTCGCGCGCGATGGACATTGGAGTGGCGAGTTGCGCCACGTCCGTAAGGACGGCAGCGAGCTCCTCGTCTCCAGCCGCCAAGCGCTGCGACGCGACGCCGACGGCCGAGCTCGAAATCATCCGACTGGTCGCCCAGGGCCTCACGAACGCGACGATCGCTGAACGGCTACTCCTCACCGGGTGGCGCTTAGGGCACCCGCAGAAATTACTGACGTTTCCGACGGCATCTGGACGCGCCTGACGCCGCCGGCTCGCCCTCACATACTCCAGGTATTATCGGGCGAGCCGGCGATGCCAGACACGCCCAGCCACTCGCCGGATTCCGCCACTAATTTCTGCGGGCGCCGTTAGTAGTTAGACTAGTACGGCTGCGACGGGAACGCGGGGCCTAGTTGCTGGTTGGCGTTCTGGGCCAGCTCTAGTGCGTATGGCAGGTAGAACACGCCCGGCGGGGCGGAGCCCTTGCTGCAGCTGCTGCCGTAGCTGAGACCCGGGACCCCGGACCAGAGGAAGGCGTCGAGGAATGGGAACGTGTGGCCGTCGAACGTCGGCCTGACGTCGCCGGTCGGCAGGCGGCCGAGCCCGCGGCCCTTCGGGTTGCAGAGATACTCGACTCCCTGCTTCGCCGGGTCAGGGTTGAGCAGCGGCCCCCGTCCGTTGCCCGCGGTGTTGATGACATAGTCGGGGACGTAGTTGCCGCGGTGCAGCTGGAGGAGCAATTTCGTGACCCAGTGCGATACGCCTACCGGGTAACTCACACCGGGGTAGCTGCCGCCTGCATTGCGCGCGATCTCGTTGATCGACCAGTTGAAGTGGGTCCCGTTGGTGAAGAACCCTCGGATCGATTGCACGCCAGCGTCGATCAGGAACTTGGCGGTGTCCTCGGCGTCGCCCTCGTCGTAGGAGCCTGCCTCCAGGTAGGAGACCTGGTGGGGCAGCTGCGAGAACTGCGTCGCTTCGTAGTACAGCTCGCGAAGCCACAGCAGGCAGGCGCCCGCGACGGGCCGGCTGAAGTTCGGTGGCGGCCACGGGGGCTTCTTGCACAGACAGTTGATCGTGCCGATCGCGTCGATTTCGATCAGGATCACTGCCCGGGCGGACCCGATCGCATCCTTCATTCCCAGCACGTCCGGACGGAAGTACGATTTCATCTGCCGCAGCTGCGCCGGTGTGTAGTCGCCCGGTGGCGGCTTCGTCGGCCACCACGCCGTCAGCGCGCCGGCGGCTGGACAGAACTGCCCCTGGGGGTAGGCGATGAAGGTCGTGAACACCGGCACGGTGGGAGCCGTCGGGTCTGCGTGCATGTAGTCGCAGAGGATCTTCGTGACCTCGCCGTTGACTCCGGCGTAGCCGCCGCCCTCGGAGTAGAGGCTGATGGCCTCCGTCTCCTCCTGGTTACCGATCTTCATCAGCTCCCTGACGTCGTGGGCGACGGTGGCGCTGACCGAACTCAGCATCGGCAGGATCTGTTGCTTGAACGCCGCCCAGCTGTCGCTGTCGGTGTAGGAAGCGTTGTTGAGCCCGAGCAGCGTCTCGATCGCCTTCGCCACGGTGCCATGGGCTGGTCCGTCGACAAAGAAGTGTGCCCCGTTCAGAGGATCCGATCCAGGCGCGACCACCAGCGCGAGCGGGTTCGTGGGATCACGCGGGACCGTCAGCTGCGGTGCTGCGCAGGTCGCCGCGGGAGACACGATCGCTGGAGCGTCGAGCGCCCGGACGGTCGCTCCCGACCTCGAAACGGCGAGCGCGACAGCGGCGAGTCCCAGCAGGAGGATTCCCCAAACTTTGAAAGACACCACTGATGATTCAACCAGTCCGCCAGCGAGGGTGCAAACGAATCCAACCCAACCGCGCCGCGCGGCGTGGTACGGGTTCGCTCCTACTGACGATTGGGACGCTGCTATCCCCGGCGCCATCGGTTGAGCATCTGACGCCCGGGGCGTCCTACGCCGAGATCACTCGCGTTCGCGCGTGTCGCATGGGTCTAGCTCGTCTGGGTAGACCCGAATTGGCTCTTGCTTGCTCTCATCGACTAGCCCGAGTGTCGAAGCGTAGCCTGGCTGGCCAAGGACCTCATGGTCTTACCGCTCCGGGGCGGAGTCGCATCGCCATTCGAGTACGTTGCGGGCGATCGCCGCCGAGGAGGCGATCGCCAAGGCAGCCCGACCTCGCCTACGGTGCCGGGAGCCGCGAGCGCCGCGACCACACATAATGAGCTGCTGCCAATGCCACCGGTGAAGCCTGATGCGCTACCGCTCCCAGCGCTCCTTTCGGCCGCGTTCGTCGCGTTCACGGTCGAGGCCGACAACGCTTTCGAGCAGCAGCTCCCGCACCGGACCACGTCGTTCGGCGCTAGCGCCGAGCGCGGTGCGGTGTGGCTGACGTCGCTGGCGATGTGGTTCAACTGCGTGCGCGGTCTGAGCGACGGCGGCCCGCAGACGGTCGCCGAGCTCCAACGGCGGGTCCGCATGGGGACCAACCTCGACGGGATGCGCCGCTGGGGCTATATCACCATCGACGGGATCGGGCGCGTGCCGAGGCGGCCAAGCGGCGCCGGCAAGCCGCACACGAAGTCCGGATCGGTGCTCGCCTTGACCGATCGCGGCCGTGACGCCGACGCAGCCTGGCGGCCGCTGCCCGGGGCGATCGAGGCGCGGTGGCGCGACCGTTTCGGCGCTGCCACACTCGAGCGACTGCGGGACGGGCTGGTGTCGCTCGCGGGACAATTCAAGGCAGCGCTGCCGGACTTCATGCCGATCACTTTGGGCTACGACAAGCCCCCGGAACCGCCTGCCCGTGACCCCGCCGAATGCGCGCAGGACCGCGGGCTGCCGCTCGTCTCGCTGCTCTCGCGGGTGCTCCTGCGCTTCGAGCTCGACTGCGATCATGCAGAACGGGTGTGGCTTGCGGAGTGGTCAGACCTGATCCGCGTGCTCGATCCGTCGGACGCGGTCCCTGTTCGTGACCTGCCGGCGCTGACCGGCGTGTCGAAAGAGGCGCTCAGCGTGATCAGCGGCAGACTGCAGAAGGCCGGTGTAGTTGTCCTCGAGCCGCGACCCGCACCCGCTCGCGGCAAGCAGCTGCGGCTCACGCCCGACCGAGGCGTCCAGGCACGCGCCGCGGTCCCGCGGCGGATCGAGCGGACCTTACGCGCGTGGGAGCAGACCTACGGGCGCACAGCCCTCGCCGAGCTGCACGCAGCGCTACGCGCGCTCGCCGGGGACGGCACCCGGGACGCGTCACCGCTGTTCGCAGGTCTGGAGCCGCCAGCAAACGGATGGCGAGCACAGCTGCCGCCGCCGCGGCTGCTGCCCTGGCATCCGCTCGTCTGGCATCGCGGCGGATACCCCGACGGGAGCTGACGAAGGCTCCCGACGCTCGACGTCGAGCTTGCGCGACCAGCAAATCGCCATTTTCGCGCGCAAAACAGCAGTTTCCCTTCACGCAGGAGGTTACTTGCGTGGACTAGCCTGGAGACGTTTTCCTTGCGCGGCTTGCCGGTCACTCCAGAGATAGAGGCCGATCCTGGCGTGCATTTTTTGCGCCCGGATGGAATAGGCCGGTTGGTCGCTGCGTCTTATCGGGATGTTGGCACCGAATGGGGCTAGGAGAAAACAACAGCAGTTTCCTCCGACGCTGGGTGCGAACCCTCTAACACTTCCAATAAGGAGAGAGTCCATGCATCAATCGCATGCTAACGAGCCTGCGCGCTCCCTGCCGCGCGCGTCAAAGCGCGGGCGTAAAGGCCGCGTGACCAAGTGGGCACGGATCGCCGCGGCCAGCGCCGTCGCAGGCGCGAGCCTCGGGGCGGTGGCGGCGCCGGCTCTGGCGGATCCGCACGCTCAGTCGATCAACTACCAGTTCGCGACGCTCGACAACGCTCAGGACGCCACCTTCAACCAGCTGCTCGGAATCAATAACGAGGGCGTGATCGCCGGCTACTTCGGGTCCGGAGCCCAGGATCACCCCAACAAGGGCTACCTGCTGTTCGCGCCCTACCAGGGGAGTTACGTCGACGAGAACTTCCCCGGGTCGGTGCAGACTCAGGTCACCGGTCTCAATGATCTCGGGGTGACGGTCGGCTTCTGGTCGAGCATGAACAACGCCAGCCAGGTCAACGACAACCACGGGTTTGTGGAGTACCGCGGACAGTTCCACACGGCGGACTTCCCGACAGCCTCGCCGGCCAGTCCACCCGTCGACCAACTGCTGGGGATCAACGACCGTGACGTCGCGGTTGGCTTCTACACCGACGCAAACGGCAACAACCACGGTTACGAGTACAACATTTCCCGCAACACCTACAGCGCCGTGGTCGACCCGAACTCGCCGGGCGCGAGCCTGACCACAGCGGCCATCAACCAGTACCGCCAGGTCGCTGGCTTCTACACCAACCCCGTCACCGGCAACACCGATGGATTTTTGCTCACCGACCGCGACAGTTTCCGCGACCTCGCGGCCCCGGACGCGTCCTCGACGATGGCGCTCGGCGTCAACGACTTCGACGAAGTCGTTGGCGTCTACCAGGTCGGCACCGGATCGAACGCCGTGATGCACGGCTTCACGTGGACGCCTGAGAGCGGATTCCGGACCGTCGACGACCCCAACGGGGTCGGAACGACCACGATCAACGGCGTCAACGACCAGGGCCAGCTAGTCGGCTTCTACGTTGATTCTGCCGGCAACACCGACGGGCTGCTCGCCACCCCGGCTCGCGATCATCACGGCCGGTAGATAGCCCATCACCCCCAACCGAGACCGGGCCGCGCACGCGCGGCCCGGTCATCGATCGTTCGGTGCGCTTGGTTACTTGCGAGAGGTCAAGCAATCAAGACGTCGCGCCCGGCCCGCTATGCCTGAGCCTGGGGCCCTGTTGCGCGCACGCGTCCCAGAGCAGCATCGCGCTGGAACCCTAAGGGCTGCCGCACGCGGCCGCGGCGGCTCGGTCGTCAGCCAGCAGCGGCTCCCAACGCGGCGCGTCGGGAAGCATCCTGCCCGAGGCGACGAGGTCCTGGACACGCTCCACGTCCGCGGCCAGTGAACGGTCCTGGTCGATCTCATCGACCAGTTCGACGACGGGCAGGATGCCACCTCGAGCGCGCGTGGCAGCGGCTCAGCGCGCAGGTAGCGGGCCTGGCGCAAGGCGACCAGCTCGTACGCGAGTGCGAGCTCGAGGTTCGCGGCGATCCGGTCGAGCTGGAACGCGGCGAGCAGCGTGTGGGCTTGAACGTCCTCCTGGCCAGAGGAGCTGTCCCCGACGTTCAGGATCGACGGCGTTGCCAGCGAACGCGCCAGCGCGGGCGCCAGCGGGAAGCTGGAGAAAAGCGCGCCCTGCGCGGCTCTCGTCACGGTGGGACCGACACGCGGCTGTGCGGACATGCTTCCAGCACGCGATGCTCGTCAACATCTCGCTGATCCTTACCGCGCTCGTCCTCGCCTCGATCCAAATATTCACGCCACGCCCGGAACGACCGGCCGCGACGACCGCGAACCCAGCTTCACAGCCCGCGACACTTCAAGCCGTCGGACGGTGACCCCGTGACGCCACGATCCGTGAAAGCAGTGCACTGAACTCAGCGGTTCCCCGCGAAGTCCACCGCGAGACGGGACAGGTCCGGGTACCCGAGGCCCGTGGCCGGGTTGAAGACCGTCCCTGGGGTACCGGTGTAGTAGATGTTGTCGTTGTCGGTGCCGCTCTGATCCAGCGAGGTGAACGGCGAGTCAGGCTCGGTGGCGAACTGGTAGATCGACGGGTTCCAGAAGCCCGTCCGTCGGCCGATGTAGGAGTCGATCACCGCGGTTGAGCCGTCGAACTGGGGCGCGATGAAGCTCGTGCCGCCCCAGCCCTCCTCCAGCAACGGCTGTCCGATCGGCCCGTCCGACGGCTCGTAGAGCAGATAGCCGCTGAACGGATCGGCGTTGGCCGATACGTCGGGGGTCGCCCGACCCGACGCGATGCCCTGGATGACCGGCGGCGAACCGTCGAAGCTCCACGCCTCCGGCAGAGTCAGGCCGTCCTGGGTGACGTAATCGGTCGGTGTCAGGTATGGCACCGCGCCGAACGTCGTCGTGCCCGAAACGCCCTGCTGATAGGCGGGCGTGGGGTAGAACGCGCTGAACCCGCCGCCGCCGCCGACGACGTTCGCCTGCGCCGAATCCGAGAGTGACTCGGGCGTCGTGTCGGCACCGGCCTTCCATGCGTAGTCCCAGCCCCAGGCGCGTTGCTGGGTCAGGGTGACGGTCTCCGAACCGTCGTTGTCCTGCGTACCGCTGCCGTTGTTGGTCCCGGCGATCGTGACGCTCAGCGGCAACGAGGTGCCGCCGGCGGCGGTGATGTACGGGCTGTCGCTGTCCGAGTCGATCGACAGGTTGGTATTCGGCTGCGCGTCGTAGGCGCCGCTGTCACCGGTGGCATCGAACGCCGCCTGACCCTGCGCCGCCAGTTCGAGGAAGGCCTCGTCAAGCGCAGCGTTGTACACCGGAGTCTCCTCGCCGGCAGCGACCGCCTCCTGCAAGTAGGTCTCAGGCTCGCCCCAGCTCACCGACACCGATCCGGCGACATCCTGGCTGGCGGCGGTGAAGAACGCGTCGGCGAATCCGGGATCGGTGTTCGGCGCCTGGTAGACGACGACGTTGGCCCCGGGGGCGATACCGCCCGACTGCTCGACGTCGAGGTCGGTCTCGCCGGTGCCCGACGCGTCACTGGGCGCGCCGGGACCGCCGTCGACGTTGTCGACCGTCACGGTCCGGCCGCTCGGCGTCTGGTGCAGAACGTTTTGCCAATACCACTGCGGGGCGCCCGGGTCGAGCGCGGCGAGCGTGACGATCGCCAGCGTCTGGCCCTGCCCGATGGCGTCCTGCCGATAGAGGGGGGTGAGGCCGTACTGCCGCGCGAAGTCGGCGGCCGTGTGGCACCCGGAGGGATCGGCGGTGAGCTGCAGGTCGACCGGAGCGTTGAGCGGCAACTCACCCGGGCATCCGAGCGTCGTCGCCGCGGCTGCCGACGCCGCGCCGGCGTGGATCGCGTCGCTCGTAAACGGGCTGTAGTTGCTCAGCCCAAGGATGGCCAGCACTGTGCGCGCGATCGGGTCGGGCAGTTCGGGAGCGCCGGCACTGCCGTGGACGTTCTGGGCGGGGATCCCGCGCATGCCGGGACGACCGCGCCACGCCGGCACGTGGTACTGGAGCTGCTGCACGTCCAGAGCTCGGTCGAACTCACCGGCGGTTCCGTCGGCGCTCACATCGACGTCGTCGCCGTAGACGACGGTGGAGATGCCGAACCCGGCCAGATAGCCGGTGAGGGCGCCGATCGCCTGAGGCGTCTGGCCGTACTGGGCGGCGAACTCGTCGACGGTCAGGTACTGGCGAACGCCCTGTTGCACCTCGGACTCGAGCTGAGCGAGGTTGCGCTCGCGCATGATGAACGAGACCGACTCCGGCGTGTCCGCCGGCGTGCTTCCGAACGCGGTCGCGCCCGGGATCGCCGACGGTCTGATCCCCTGGGCGACGGCGTTGCTGCCAGGTGAGCCGTCAGCGGTCGCCGCCGCGGCGACCCCGCCGCTCAGCGCGAGTGCCGCCACGGTCGCTGCGGAGCACAGAAGGGCCCGTGTGCGGCCCGACGACAGATTCATCGCGTCCCCCTAGGGTTCGTTGGTGGTGCAGGGCGCCGCGAACCCTATCGCGTCGTTGCCGCTCACTACCGCAATACCACCGGCGGTGCAGTGGTCACCGGTGGATGCTGGGCAAGGACGCACGAGCCGACGCGTAGCGGAGCTACGCGAGGCGACGAGGACGCCGCCCAGCGCCGCCCGGAGCCGCTCGAATGTCAACGTAGGAAGGCCGTACCGGCTGCACCCGGCGTAGCGAGGACCCAGCTCCGGCCGGACGCGAACGCGCTCATCGGATGCTACGCGCAGGCGCCGATCGCCTCAGCCGAGCCCCAGCTGCGTTGGTTGGTGGCCTCGCGCAAGCCGTGGGAGCTCGTGGTGGCGAGCGTCGGCATGTCGGGACGGACAAACCTCTGCGTGCGGCGCCGGATTGTCCACTGCGACCCGAAAATCTGCACCTCACGGACAAACGACCCGGCCACGAGGAGGTTTGTCCGTTCGAGCACGCCGCGAGGCGTCACTGCACTCGGGCACCGCCCGACTGGCGTTGTGGCCGGCGCACGCCCATCGACTGAACGGCTACTGATTCTGTGATTCTGGATCTTGGGGTGGAGCTTCATGAGGTCATGCCCAACTTGGGCCCTGCTGATGACCTTCGAGCCATCTCCACCTGGATTGTTAGGATTAGTCCTCTGGTGGTCGTAGAAGAGCTCATTGGGATCGACGGACGCCGGATCGATCCCGCGGTTCTGGATGGCAAGGCGGTCCTTGTCGTCAATGTCGCGTCGAACTGTGGGCTGACGCCGCAGTATCAGGGCCTCGAGCGACTGCAGGAGCGTTACGGCGCCGCGGGGTTCACGGTGCTTGGGGTGCCGTGCAACCAGTTTGCGGGCCAGGAGCCCGGCACGCCCGAGGAGATCCAGCGATTCTGCTCGACGACCTATGGAGCGAGCTTTCCGTTGACCGAGAAGCTCGAGGTCAACGGCCGTAATCGCCACCCGCTGTATGAGCGATTGACGGCCGTCGCGGACAGCGAGGGCCGTGCGGGTGAGGTCGAGTGGAACTTCGAGAAGTTCCTGATCTCGCCGGCAGGCGAGATCGTCGCGCGGTTCCGTCCTGTGGTCGAGCCCGAGGACGATCAGGTTACGAGTGCGATCGAGAGCGTGCTGGCGTGACCCTCGCACCGGCGACGGTCAAGGCCACCGAGGTTCGGCTGGGCGACCGCGTGCGCGCCCGGTCCGGCGCCGAGTTGACCGTCACCCGGATCGACGAGGGGTTCATGGGGCGAGCGAACATGCTGGCGTTCGTGGAGGACTCCGAAGAACAGTGGCTCAAGCTGCCGGCACTGCGGGACGGTAACGTCGAGCTTGTCCGTCGCGGCGGAGCGGTGGGCTGAGTCGATGCGCATCGGGGTGGTGTTTCCGCAGACCGAGCTCGGGGGCGACCCTGGGGCGGTGCGGGCGTTCGCCACGGCTGCTTCGGAGCTAGGCTTCGCGCACATCGCGGTTTTCGACCACGTGGTCGGCGCCGATCCCGCGGTCCACCGCGGTTGGAGCGGACCGTATGACGTGCATACGACCTTTCACGAGCCGTTCGTGCTGTTCGGCTTCCTCGCGGCGCTGACGTCGTTGGAGCTGGTCACCTCGATCGTGATCCTGCCGCAGCGCCAGACCGTGCTGGTCGCCAAGCAGGCCGCCGAGGTCGACCTACTCACCCAGGGCAAGCTCCGGCTCGGCGTTGGCCTCGGTTGGAACGAGGTCGAGTACGAGGCGCTGGGCCAGAACTTCTCCGACCGCGGTACCCGACTCACAGAGCAGGTTGCGCTACTGCGCCGGCTGTGGACCGAGACCAGCGTCACGTTCGCGGGCGAGTACGAGCACGTTACCGGCGCCGGGATCGCGCCGCTTCCGGTCCAGCGCCCGATCCCGGTTTGGATCGGAGCTTACGCGGACGTTGCGCTGCGACGGGCCGGCAGGATCGCCGACGGCTGGTTCCCGATGGACCAGCCGGGGCCCGCGCTCGCGCGGGCCACCGCGATCGTGCACAGCGCCGCGCTAGAGGCCGGACGCGACCCGACAACGCTTGGAATGGAGGGCCGCATCAATCTCGGATCCGAGCGCTCATCCTCGATCGATCAGCAGATCGCCGCCTGGCGCGAGGCCGGCGCCACGCACCTCAGCATCAACCCGATGCGCGCGGGCTTCTCGACCGTCGATCAGCACATCGCCGCGCTCGCCTCGATCAGCCAAGCCTTGCGCGGCTGACAAGCGCCGGCAGCGGCTCGACGCGGACCTGCCGAATCGCAGCGAGCCAGGAAACGGCTGGCGGAGGTTGTTGGCCAGGGCGTGTTCCACCTTTGACTGGACTCGCTGCGGTTACGGCACCTTGCACCTTAGCCCGGGTTCCGCAGCGGAACTCGGGCTTAGGGCACCCTTAGGCCGGACCGCAGAAATTAGGTGGCTAGGAATGGCGAGGCGTGCGCTGGGCGCCTTGGCCGGCTTTGGCAGGTCTCGGAGCTAAGGAGTCACGAGAAGATTTAGTTGGACGTGTGTGGGCAGGATGATCGCGGGTGGGTGGCGTAGCCGCGCGTGGTCATGAGTCGATGAAGCGAGGATTGCGGTGAGCGTGTTGCATGGGCGCTGTGGTCGTTTGGGGCTGAACGAGCCGGCTGGCGGCGGATCTGGGCGGCGAGTGCGGCTCGTAGGCTGCGTGTGAACGGCAGTCGGTCGGGATCGATGCGGTTTGGCGCGCGGCGTCGGCATCTCTTGAGGACACGGTAGTGGGCGTAGAGGGATCGAAGGCAGTTGGTAGAGGGCGTCGCGGCTGGAGCGCAACATGACGCGCAGGTTCGTCGTATGGTGGGCTGGGCAGTCCTGCGTTGAGCGCGTGTCTCGATCCGAAGCTGCTCGTGGTAGAGGACTCTTGAGCGATTGCGTGCCGGTGCCTGATACGGGCGCGGGGATCGATGCTCAGCAGCCGTAGCGGTGCTCAGGACGCTCGAAGCCAGCATGAGCAGAAGCTCGACGCGGGGCGTTGGTGGCGGCTGGGCACGAGGTGTCTGATCGGTCGGTCGGGAAGTTGTTGAAGGGCCGAGGGTATCGGCTGCACGCGAACCGCAAGACTCGGGAGGGCGCCGATCATCCTGATCGTGATGAGCAGTTTCGCTATATCAATGAGACCGCTCGGGCGGCGCTTGAGGCGGGCGAGCCGATCATCAGCGTAGATGCCAAGAAGCGAGAATTGGTTGGTGATTTCAAGGCTGTCGGGCGGGAGTACGAGCCGAGCGGTCGCCCGGTTGAGGTCCGTACCCACGATTTCAAGGACAAGGATCTCGGGCACGCGATCCCATACGGCGTACTTGACCTCAAGGCCAACGAGGGGTTC
Organism: uncultured Solirubrobacterales bacterium; assembly: GCA_963697635.1. Lineage (GTDB taxonomy): Bacteria > Pseudomonadota > Alphaproteobacteria > Acetobacterales > Acetobacteraceae > CAJCJG01. The sequence goes on from CAVOOS010000033.1 coordinate 390,694, forward strand.
GTGTCGGTCGGTGTTACGAACGACACGAGCGCGTTCGCGGTCAACTCGATCCGCGCGTGGTGGGCGGCGCTCGGTCGTGCGCGCTACCCCGAGGCGAGGTGTCTGACGATCACTGCTGATGGCGGCGGCAGCAACTCCAGCCGCACGCGCCTGTGGAAGACCGAGCTGCAGAAGCTCGCCAACGAGCTCGCGATCCCGATCCGCGTCCGCCATTTCCCGCCGGGCACCAGCAAGTGGAACAAAATCGAGCACCGGCTGTTCTCCTACGTCAGCCTGAACTGGCGCGGCAAGCCGCTGGAGAAGCCTGCAAGTGATCATCGACCTGATCGCCTCGACCACGACCAGCACCGGACTGAAGGTCTACGCCGCGTCAGGACACCGATCGAGATACGATCCGAGAGGCATCAACAGTCAGCCGATGCTTGAGCCCGACCGAGATCGAGACACGTCGCAACGATGACGTCCCACCGGACACTAAGGAAATGGTATTACCCTTAACCGGCCGCAGAAATAGGGCGGAATCCGAACGTGCGCGGGGTTACCGAGACAGGCTCTAAGCTAACGTCTGGCGGAGACGGACCGGCGGTGCGCTCGGCGACTACTTCTTGTCGATCCTGTCCTTTAGCTCATCAAGCGCGTGCTCGGTCTTGTCCTTGAAGTGGATGAGCGCGTCGTGCGCCGTGTCAATGGCTGACTCGAGGTCGCCCTTGAGCTTACCTTTGTCCTCCTGGCGCTGCCCTTCGCGCTTGGTCTCCTCATCGCCGGTCACAACACCGACAACCTGCTTCGCGCGGCCTGCGATTTTGTCGGTCGTCTTGCCCATGGCGGACCTCCTGGGTAGTAGTTGTCATGGCCAGACACGTCGCCATCGCGGCGCCGAGCGAAGCCAAATTAGTTGAACCTCACGGCAAAGCCGCCGGACGGCGGGCTGCGCCGCGGCTCTACAGCGGACCATCACCCCGCCGTGCGAAGTAGCGCCCTTGACCCAGCACGGCGAGCAGCACGACGATGGCAACAAGCGCCCACAGCAGCAGACTCAAGGCAACGCTCCCGACCACCGCCAACACAACCAGAACGGCGAGCAAGATGACGATCAGGTCCATAGCCAACACCCTACACCGAATCTCGGCACCGCAATCCGTAGGTCCCACTGAGCAAACGGCCGGGAAACGTGCCGGAAACGAGCGGCAGCAAACTGGCACACAATCGCAGTTGACCTCTGGAGCCCAATGATAGTGCCCTGAGACGGCATCTCAGGCCCACGCCAGCGAACAACGCTGCCCGCGCCCTCAGACAACCCTTTTGGATCAGAACGTGCAGTGAAGAAAGTGCGGATGGCTCGGCTCCTGACGCGCTCGTGATGACGCTGACCGCTCGAGGTCAATGCGCCCACGCCGACCGAGTGCCAAAGCCGGAAAACATAGGCCCGCCAAGGGTTGAGACGAAGCTGTCATCCAGGATACTCCTTCCCGAGGCAACAGTCGGAAGTTCGCCGGAGCGGGCACAGGATTTTGGATCGCGCTGATTATGCGGCGAGTGCGCCGAGACGCGACCCAACGACGCTTCGGGACTAGTCAGGAGGGCGGCCAGAGCCGTCGTGGGAGCTAAATGACGTGCTCTCGGAGCCGGCGCCGGCCTCCGGCTGATCAGAGCTAAGCGCGGCGCTGTCGCCGCCGCGCCGCTTCGCATGGTACATCGCGCTGTCTGCTGCGGCCAGAACCTCTTTGACATGTTGCGTCGTGCCCGTGATCCTGGCGATGCCGATGCTGACCGAGATCGGGAGTCGGGAGGGCCCATGTTCTGGCGCCAAGGTGCGCACCGCAAGGACGATCCTCGACGCGACCGTGCGGGCCTGGTGCTCGCCGGTGTGTGGCAGCAGGACCGCAAACTCGTCTCCGCCCAGGCGTCCTGCCGAATCTGTCTCGCGCAGGACTCCCATGAGGACGTCGGCCACCTTGGCCAGGACCACGTCGCCGGCGAGATGACCATTGGTGTCGTTGATCGACTTGAAGTTGTCGACATCGAGGAGGAGCAGCGCTCCCGCCTGCTCGTAGCGCACGGCTTCGGCGATCACGCGGTGCAGCTCCTCCTCAAACCGCCGCCGGTTCAGCAGCCCCGTGAGGGCGTCGTGGTCCGCGAGATAGCGGAGCTCGAGCTCGTTCACTTGGCGACTGGTCACGTCGTGAAGCTGCGCGAGTAGCAGCGGTTCGCGGCGCCCGATCGGGTAGTGCGGGGCGATGCTCAGCTCGATCCATCGTTGCGCTCGGTCGCTGTCCCCGAGCGCATGCGTCGCCCGATAAACGGGGATCTCGCCGAGCGTGAGGCTCCTGATCGACTGTTGCAGAGCGGGACGATCCGCCGCCGCGAACAGGTCGATCAGGTTTGCTCCGGGGAATCCTTGCTGCGGGTCCTCGAACAAGGCCACCGCCGCTAGATTCGCTGCGACGATTGTCGCCTCGCGGTCGCAGATCACCGCCGGAACGGGCGAATGCTCGAACACGTCACCCTGCCCGGGATCGGACACGAGGTCCCATCGCAATGCGTTCTGCGCCATCACGTAGCGCCGCTGGGCTTGTGGGAGCCGGTCGACCTGGAGCAGTTGCGCCAGCGCCTGCACGTGCGACTTGACATCCTCGATGTCGAACCCCAGCTGTTCGGCGATCTCGCGGTTGCTGGCCGGCTCGGCGTACGGGTGAAGCGCGTCCACCGGTCTGCACAGAGCGGCGAGGACCTGCTGTTGCAAGGGTGTCAGCTCGGTCATTGCGGGATGTCCGACGACGATATGGGTGCTCTCATCGGAGGTCCGTTCGGGTGCGCGGAAAACGAGCGGCGTCGAGCCGATCAGGATCGCGTCGCCGTTGTCGAGCCGGCGAGCCGTCGTCACGCGCGCGCCGTTGACGAAGGTTCCGTTACGAGACAGCGCCTGATCCTCGATCGTCCACGCGGGGCCGAGCGGGCGCAGGATCGCGTGGACCCGGGATACCGAGCGGTCCCAGTCCAGCGTGATTCCGGACCGCGGCTCCCTGCCGATCACGATCTCGCTTCTCGCCAGCACGACCAGCTCGAGCCGCCCCTCCCGGTCGCGGTAATGGATCAGCGATTGGCCGGCGTTGAGGTGGTGGATCAGCTCGCTCAGCTCCACGGCCGACAGCCGCGAACTGGGTGGGACAAGGTGTTGTTGCAGGCTCATAGCGCCGCTTGCTACGGGCTCGAAGCGGAGACCCGCGAGCCGGGCAGCGGGCAATCGGCGCAGATGGGAGCGTCGACAAGCACTGAATGCGACCTGTCCACGCTCTAATCATCGGATGTTTGGAGCGCCGGCTTGAGGGCCGTCGCGATCGGCCGGCGCCGGCCGGTGAGGCTCTTCGGCGGCGCGGCGCGGCGCGGCGCGCCGCTGCCAGACGCGTTCGCGATCAGCCGTTGCCCGAACCTTGGGCGACCGGCTGCGGCGGCGCCGTGTAGTTCGCAGTCGGCGCTGTATAGGTCGCGGCCGGAGCAGGCTCGGTGCGCGCCGGTGGGGTGTATGTCTGAGCCGGTGCGGTGTATGTCTGAGCCGGTGCGGTGTATTCCGGCGCCGGTGCGGCCTGGACTGGCTGCGGCAGCGCCGGGAGTGCGGGAATCGCCGTGCTGGCAAACGCGGGTACCGCTAGCCCGCTGCGACGCATGTCGAGGGTAACCATGGCGAGCTTCCGGCCGGCGCCGACGGCGCTCCTCCTGGCACGGGCGTAGCCCTCCCTGTCATCGCTCGCCGCGGCAGCGCTGAGCGAAACGAACGCGCTTGCCCTGGCATCGATCGCACGGATCAGTCGGTCGATGAGCGGCTCAAAGCGAGGCGGAACCGTAAGTGCCGATAGTCCGCCTGCGACGCGACCCGCGAGCTCGGCGAGCTGGCTGTCGGGCAGTGCTCGATCGGTAAGCGTGCTCGCGCCGAGACCGGGCAACTCGCGTGAGTGCAGCAGCGGTGCCAGCTCACGCTCGAGCGCATCCAGCAGTGGCCGATCGAATCCCGGCGCAAGCAGTTGTGCGCCAGAGACCTTGACGGCCTTGGCGAGCTGCGCACACGAGGCGACCGAAGCACGGGCTTCGCAGATGATCGCAAGGTCGCCGTCAGTCATCGGGATCACGAACGCGACAAGCCGCCGGCGCCCAGCGACGTTCCAGCTGTAGCGGCGTTCGGAACTGCGCGAGACCGGGATCGAGGTTGCACTTGACGGCTGTCCGTACCGTGCAAGCAGCTGCGGCGGCGCGCCCCCCGGCACGGCCGCCGAGTCGACGAGCCGACCACCCGCGAGCGTTGCGGTTCCCGACGCGAGCCGGATCGCACGAAGGATCGCAAAGCTGCCGGGCACCGGACGCTTGACCACGCGCCACGGTTCCCGATACGCGATCTCCATGGGACCCGAAATCGCGGTCCTCGCCCCGGCCGTAGCCCCGGACCCGCGCCCGCCCGACACGATCGCCGCGGCGACGAGCGCGAGCGCGGCGACCCCGATCACAATCGCGAACGCTCGAGGTAACCGGGGCCCGCGGCGATCAGCCTCACGTGCCCCCGCGGGCCCGGTGCGGACCGCGAGCGCCCCGCCGATCTCCATGCCTGCCGCGGCCGCCGCGCCCGAGCCTCCGTCGCCCGGCCAGCCGACGGCGTCGTCGACCGTGCTCCCCTTCCCTTCGTCGACGACGCTCCCGGGCCGGCCGCGCGGCGCTCGATTGGTTCCGCTACGCCTACTCAGTCCCGAGCCGCTCAGCGGCGATACCGCGAACGCCGGAACGACTTGACGCTGCTCCTTGCTCAGCTTGTTGACGACAGCCTCGGCGGCGGCGATCACCCCGCTGGCGCGCTCGTAGCGGCGCGTGGGGTCGTTGGCGATCCCGCGTGCGATCATCGCGTTGAAGTCACCACCAACCGCGAGCGCCAGTGGCTCCGGGCCGGTGGCCTCGTTCACGTAGGAGGTCAACATGCCGCCGTCGGTGTCACGCATGTACGGCAACACACCCGTGAGGCACTGAAACAGCACCACCGCGAGGGCGTACACGTCCGTCGCAGCGGTTGCCGGATCGCCAAGGAACTGCTCCGGCGCAGCGTAGTTGAAACTGCCGAGGAAGCCTCCAGTTGCGGTGATGCTGCCGCCGTTCACGCCCTTGGAGATCCCGAAATCGGCGAGGTACGGATGCCCGCTTTCGCTCAGCAGGATGTTCTGCGGCTTCACGTCGCGGTGCACGAGCCCGACCGCATGGGCCGCGTCGAGAGCATGCGCGACCGGTCGGAGAATGCTCAGCGTCTGATCAGCGGACAGCCCGTTGTCGATCAGCCGTTCGGCGAGAGTTTCCCCCTGCACAAGGCGCATCGCGAGAAACAGCTGACCGTCGACCTCTCCGGAATCGTAGACGCTGACGATGTGCGGGTGCTCGAGCAGGGCGACGTTTTTCCCCTCGCTGCGAAACCGCTCTCTAAACGCCTCGTCGCGACTCAACTTCGCCGAGAGGACCTTCAACGCCACGGGCCGTCCGAGCGAGGTCTGCTCGGCCTTGTAGACGATCGCCATGCCGCCGATCCCGATCACCTCCAGAATGCGGTAGCCGCCGAGCGTCTCTCCCGGCGCCAGCACCAAGCTAGTCGCGCTCATCGCTCAGACTCCCGCATCACCGGGCACACGTCACGGGTTTCTTGTATCCCGGCGGCAGACAACGCTCCTGCAGAGTTGGAGACGCTCCCCCGCGAATTTCGAGGACCAGGACTTTGCCGATGCTTTCCGGTGCGGTGATCACAATCTCCACGGTCGCGCCTGGGCTCAAAGCGCTGTTGCCAAACGGGTCATTGAGCACGAGCTCCTGGCTGCGCGACTGCACGACGCGAGTGGCGAGCGGACAGCCCGCGCCATCGCAGTTGACAACGACGTGCGCCTCGGCCGGGAGCTGCGTGACTTCGAGCCTAAGCAGGTTCGTGGACGAGGTTCTGTAATAGCGGGTGTACTCGGTGTAGGCGTAGAAGTACTTCACACGTGCTTGTACGCGCGCGTACGCAAACGTCACTGTGCGGATCAGCGTATTCGTGCCTCGGATGGCGACAATCGTAGGCAGCCTGTAGAAGCCGGCGAGCAGCCGCTTGCCAACGGTGTTGAGGCCGATCTGCAGCGCCGCTTGATGCTGGGGCTCAACGAGGAACGACGCGCTCGCAACCACCACGGCCACGTAGCCCCGCGGCTGGGTGCCACGGCCGGCGAGCACGGAGACGACGGCTCCGCTCTGTGTGCGCACCCAGGCGCTCACGATGACCGCGCCGGCACACCGCTGACCAGCGCCGCCGGCGCAAGCGATTTTCAGGACCGCGTTGGTGCCACTCGTCGATACCGCCGCGGCTGACACTGCGGCAGGGGGCGGCGGAGATCCAGCCGCCGATTCGCCCACCACCGCGGTCGCCGCCGAGCTCGCCGGACTGCCGGCGCCGGTCGCGTTCGTCGCCGTCTCCTGCACCTCGATCGTATGCCCGACATCAGAGGTCCCGAGCACATATGTCTGGCCGTTCGCTCCAGCGATCGGCGAACAACCGGCGGCCTCGCAATCCTCCCACTGGTAACTGTAGGACACCGGGTTGTTGGCCCACGACCCATGCGATTCCGTCAACGTCGAACCCACAACGGCATCACCAGAGACTGACGGCGCCGACGTGCTCACGGGAACGCCGACCCCGGCCCCGACCCCGACCCCGACCCCGACCACCCCGCTAGCCGCCGAGCTCGCGGGGCTGCCGGCGCCGGTCGCGTCCGTCGCCGTCTCCTGCACGACGATCGTCGCGCCGACATCGCCGGCAGCCACCACGTACGTCTGGCCAGTCGCACCAGCGATCGGCGAACAACCACCGGCCTCGCAATCCTCCCACTGGTAACTGTAGGACGCCGGGTTGTTGGTCCACGACCCATGCGACTCCGTCAACGTCGAACCCACGACGGCATCACCCGAGAGCAGCGGCGGCGACGTGTTCAGCGGAACGCCGACCCCGACCCCGACCCCGACCGGGACCCCGACCACCGTGGTCGCTGCCGAGCTCGCGGGGCTGCCGGCGCCGGTCGCGTCCGTGGCCGTCTCCTGCACGACGATCGTCGCGCCGACATCACCGGCAGTCAACACGTACGTCTGGCCAGTCGCACCAGCGATCGGCGAACAAACACTACCCGCGCAATCCTCCCACTGGTAACTGTAGGACGCCGGGTTGTTGGTCCACGACCCATGCGACTCCGTCAGTTTCGAACCCACGACGGCATCACCGGAGAGCGACGGCGGCGACGTGCTCACCGGAACGCCGACCGAGACCACCGTGGTCGCCGCCGAGCTCGCCGGGCTGCCGGCGCCGGTCGCGTCCGTGGCCGTCTCCTGCACGACGATCGTCGCGCCCACATCACCGGCAGTCAACACGTACGTCTGGCCAGTCGCACCAGCGATCGGCGAACAAACACTACCCGCGCAATCCTCCCACTGGTAACTGTAGGACGCCGGGTTGTTGGTCCACGACCCGTTCGACTCCGTCAAGGTTGAACCCTCGACGGCATCACCGGAGATCGACGGCGGCGACGTGCTCACCGGAACGCCCTCTACCACCACAGCCGTCGCCGCCGAGCTCGCCGGGCTGCCGGCGCCGGTCGCGTCCGTGGCCGTCTCCTGCACGACGATCGTCGCGCCGACATCACCGGCATTCAACACGTACGTCTGGCCAGTCGCACCAGCGATCGGCGAACAAACACTACCCGCGCAATCCTCCCACTGGTAACTGTAGGACGCCGGGTTGTTGGTCCACGACCCATGCGACTCCGTCAGTTTCGAACCCACGACGGCATCACCGGAGAGCGACGGCGGCGACGTGCTCACCGGAACGCCGACCGAGACCACCGTGGTCGCCGCCGAGCTCGCCGGGCTGCCGGCGCCGGTCGCGTCCGTGGCCGTCTCCTGCACGACGATCGTCGCGCCCACATCACCGGCAGTCAACACGTACGTCTGGCCAGTCGCACCAGCGATCGGCGAACAAACACTACCCGCGCAATCCTCCCACTGGTAACTGTAGGACGCCGGGTTGTTGGTCCACGACCCGTTCGACTCCGTCAAGGTTGAACCCTCGACGGCATCACCGGAGATCGACGGCGGCGACGTGCTCACCGGAACGCCCTCTACCACCACAGCCGTCGCCGCCGAGTTCGCCGGGCTGCCGGCGCCGGCCCCGTTCCATGCGGTCTCCTGCACGACGATGTTCTGCCCGACGTCAGTCGCGGCGAGCTTGTACTTCTGGCCGTCTGCATTGGAGATCGGCTCGCAGTTGCCGGCGGAGCAATCCTCCCATTGATATGTGTAGGACACGGGGCTGTTGGTCCACGATCCGGGCGACTCCGTCAAGGTCGCGCCCTCGACCGCGTTCCCGGAGATCGACGGCGACGAAGTGCTCACCGGAACGCCCTCTACCACCACAGCCGTCGCCGCCGAGTTCGCCGGGCTGCCGGTGCCGGTCGCGTTCGTGGCCGTCTCCTGCACGACGATCGTCTCACCGACATCACCGGCGGTCAACTGATACGTCTGGCCGGTTGCCCCGACGATCGGCGTGCACACGCTCTGCGTGTCGTCACAATCCTCCCACTGATAGCTGTAGGACACCGGGTTGTTGGTCCAGGACCCGTTCGACTCCGTCAAGGTCGCGCCTTCGAAGGCGGCACCCGTGATCGACGGCGACGACGTGCTCACCGGAACGCCCTCCGCCACCTGCGACGTCGCCGAGGAACTCGCCGGGGCGCCGGCGCCGTCCGCGTTGGCTGCCGTTTCCTGCACGACGATCGTCTGCCCGACATCCGCGCCAGTCAGCGTGTACGTCTGACCGGTCGCCCCCAGGATCGGGCTGCAGACGCTCCCGGAGGCGTCGCAATCCTCCCACTGATAACCGATCGACGTGGGATTATCAGTCCACGAGGCGGGTGACTCGGTGAGCGTGTCGGCCTCTACAGCCGTACCGGAGATCAATGGCGGCGCGGTGCTCGCCGGAGCTCCCACCGCTACCGGGAGCGCGTAGAGGTAGGCCGCACCCTGCCCGGAGTTGTTGCCGACCGTGTGCGCGGGGGCGCCTGCGAGGACCGCTCCTGCAGAGACCGCCACAGATGTACCGAACGCGTCATTCGCTGCGGCGTCGGCTGCGGTCTGCTCGCCGCTCTGCTGCCATCCGCCGGACGCGTACGAGAACACATACGCCGCCCCGGCTGCGGCGTCTGAGACAACCGTGTGATCCGGCGCGCCAGCGACGATCGTGCTCCCGAAGATCGCGACGCAGGCACCGAAGCTGTCGCCTGGCACGCCGTCGCCGGCGGCGAGCTCGGCGGCCTGCTGCCAAGTCCCCGAGTCGTCGTCGAACGCGTATGCCGCACCGGCCGGCGCGTGCCCGGGGGCACCGGCGACCACGACGCTGCCGGAGAGCGCCACCGAGGTGCCGAAGCGGTCACCTGTGGCGCCGTCGCCGGCAGCCAACTCAGTCGTCTGCTGCCATCGCCCCGCCCTGTCCGAAAAGACGTACGCCGCGCCTGCTTGCGCTGAGGAACGGACCTCGTGATCAGGCGCGCCGACTACGATCGCGCTCCCTGAGCCGGTGACCGCGGTGCCGAACAAGTCGCCGGCGGCGCCATCGGAAGCGCTGAGCTCCGCCGTCTGCTGCCAGGAACCCGACGCATCCGAGAACACGTACGCCGCGCCCGCCTGGGAATTCGTGCCGACCTCGTGATCCGGAGCACCGACCACGATCGTCCCGTCCGCGACCGCTACCGCAGTGCCGAACGAGTCGCCGCCGGCGGGATCAGAAGCGTTCAACTCAATCGTCTGCTCCCAGGACCCCGTCGCATCCGAGAACACATAGACCGCGCCCGCCAGCGAATTCGTGCCGACCTTGTGATCCGGAGCGCCGACCACGATCGTCCCGTCCGTGACCGCGACCGCGGCGCCGAACGAGTCGCCCGCCTCCCCGTCGGGAGCGCTGAGCTCAGCCGTCTGCTGCCAGGACCCCGACGCGTCGGAGAACACATACGCCGCGCCCGCCGCAGCCTGCGCGCCGACTTCGTGATCCGGAGCACCGACGACGAGCGTCCCATCCGCGGCCGCGACCGCAGCGCCGAACGAGTCGCCCGCCCCACCGTCGGCGGCTTCGATCTCAGCGGACTGCGTCAACGGATCGATCGCGATCGGATAGCGCGCGCCCGAATCATCCACTTGCAGGAGCACCCGGGCGCCCGCCAGGCGGATACGAATCGGCAGCCTGCGGCCGTCGGCATCGCTCGCAACCGGATCCCCATAGCGCAGCGTGCCCGCACCGGCCGCGTCACGAGCGTCAAAGACGATCCGCCACGCCCGAGTTGCGCGCGCTCCCCGCTGGGCACGGAGCCCACGGCGAGCGTCAACATGCCCGACCCAGATATGCGATGCGTCAGCGCGAACCGCTGCTCGAGGCCAGGGGCGCCGATCGAGTACCACTCGAGCACACCCGGCCGCGCATAGCTGACTCGGTTGGCGCGCCAAGCCGGCGCCACCGCGGGGACGGGCTCGAGCGCTCTGCCGCGCCCGAGCGCAGAGAGCCCGAGCCGCAGCGCCACACCAGATCCGGCAGACACGGTCGCCCCGTGCTCCGCGACCTCGAAGATCACGCCACCCCCACGCCGGACCACGACGCCGCCCGTCGCGCGCGTCGCGGCGAGCGTCCGCCCCCGGCCGGCAACGGTAGATGGCGAGCCGACCGCCCGCGGCAACCCCAGCGAGCACAGAATCGTCAGCGCCAGTAAGCCCAGCACGCATGTGCCCCGCGCGGGCCAAGGAACAACCGAGCCACACGACCAACACAGCATCGATTTCGTTTTCGGCCGATTGCAGCCCTGACTTGAGGCAACAGGCCAGATTTCGACGGACAATTACGCATCTCCGTGGTGATGCACGGCCCTTGCAGCGTCCGGCCGGCCCGTCATCTCGGCCGAGGGCGCGCTATTGGAGGATATTCACCGCGCGCGAGATGATCAGACCGATCGTCACCAGCGAAACGAGCGACTGGATTCCCATGATGCTCTTGGCCGTCACGGTCAGCGGCATCGTGTCGGTCGGGCTCAGCGCGAGTGCGTTGGTCAGCGACAGGTACAGATAGTCCAGGAACTGGGGGCGCCAGTTCGGCTGCTGGATGCGATCGTCGGTCATCTGCGGGAACAGGAAGTCCGGGGCTGCGTCGCGGCCGGCGGCGCGCCTACCCGGCCCGCCGCGGTCGGCCTCCCAGTACCAGAGGCCGAAGATCAGCACGTTGGTCAGCCAGATCAGCGCACCTGAGGTGATCAGCTGGCGGCCGTTCGGCGAGCCGTGATGCAGCAGCTCGTGGCTCAGCAGCGCCAGCGACAGGATGTTGGCCGCGCTGACGAGCGCGGTAAGCCCCACCGCCAGCCGGCGGCGGCCGGCGTGCTCGCCCTCGAGCTTGCGCGGCGTGGCGAACACCATGCCCACCAACAGGGCTCCCTCGGGCACCGGCAGCAGCCACTTCGGACCGGCCGTCAAGCGCGGCGGCAGCAGTAGCTGCAGGCCGATCGCGACCAGCACTGTGGCCAGCGCCGGCAGCGGCGTCTCGGCCCGCCCCGGCGGAGGGTAGGGCCGCCCGGGCAGCGCAGCGTCCGGCCCCTGCCGAGCGGCGCCGTCACCGGTCGCCTGATCCGAGGCCTCGCCCGAAGGCTGCTCACCTTGCGCCATCGCGGACAGCGTAATCGGCCACGCTGATCGCACCCACTCATCCCTGGTCGAGATCCTCGTCGCGCAGCGGAGGCGTCGAGGCGACCAGGCGCGCGAGCGCGCCTGGTCCGGTGAGGCGCGCCGGCGACGGGTCGGCGGCCGCCTTGGCGGCGATCCGCGCGATCGTGAGCTCAACGCAGCTGCCGACGATGACAGTGTTGCCGGTGCGCGCGCCGAGCGTCCACACGCGCGGGTAGGCGCTCGCCAGTCCCGCCGCGATCGCGCGCAGGTCGCGCGCCTGACGGTCGTCGACGACGTTGATCAGGGTCAGGGGTGCAACGCGCGCCGCATCGCGCAGGGCCTGCACCGTGATCAACCGCCGCGGCACGCGCGCGCCGACGAAGGCGTCGATTACGATCGCGTCCCAGCTCGCCTGCGCCTGGCCGGCGACATACGCGCGGCCTTCGGCCCGGCGCACCCGCAGCCCGGGCACCCGTCGCAGACCGAGGTGCTCGCGCGCGACCGCGAGCACCTCAGCGTCGAGCTCGCAGACCTCCTGGCGGCCGCCCGGATCCTCAGCGGCGAGCGCCCGCGCCAGCGCGCAGGCGCCGCCGCCGACGTGCAGGATCCGCCGTGCGCGGGCGGCCCGCAACACGATCCGCAGCCACCGCATGTAGTTGAACTCGAGATGCGAGGCGTCGGCAAGATCGATATAGGAGGCGTCCATGCCATCCTGGCGCAGCAGCCGCCCGGACGGCCGCAGGGGGTCGCGCGCGACCACAAGCTCGCCGTGGCGGGCGAGCACCGTCGGCGCCTGGCGGGTACGGGCCACGAACCTCAGGGTGTCATGCCGGCACGCGCGCTCTTACGCGCAATGGCGCACGGTTAGGGCGCAGTTCCCCCGGTCTGGACGGGTCTAGACGTATTCGAAGCTGAGGAAGTGCGCCCCCCACGGGCCGAGGTCGACGTACAACCCCTCGCTGGCCAGAGCGTCGCCGGCGCGCTCGAAGCCGCGGCCGTCGAGCCGGTCCGAGAGCTTCCAATCGCGCCCGGCAAGATCCTGCCACGGAAGGCGCACGCGGGCCTGCGCGCGCGTGTCGGCGAGGTTCACGACCACCACGTGGCGCGACTGCGCGGTCGACCAGCACCACGACACGAGCTGCTCGTGGGAGCGGTTGTCGGACAAGCCATCGCACTCGCACAAGCGCCAGTCGCCGTCGCGCAGATCGCTGTCGGCGACCGCGCGCAACAGGCGCTCGTAGAACCACCGCAGCCCCTGATCGACGGGCTCCTCGGGGCCGCGACCGAGGAACACGGGGATGTGCACGCGGGCGCCGTCGAGCTGGCCGTCGTGGTAGAGCCGCGCGCCCTGCAAGGTCGATACCACCACCGCTGCGGCGCGCGCCTGCGGGCGCGCGAACACGGCTGCGGCGCGTGGCTCGTCGTGGTTCTCGATGAAGCGAATCAGGCGCTCTTGGTAGGCCGGGTCGGCCTGCAGGTGCGCGCGCACCGCGGACGGCGGGTCGCTCACGAGGCGATCGTAGAGGCGCTTGTCGTAGCAGAAGTCGAAGCCCTGCTGCTGGAGCGCCCACTCCATGTCCCAGTAGGCCTCGGCGATGAACAGCAGATCCGGGTGCTCGGCCTTGACGGCAGCGATCAGCGCCGGCCAGAACTCGGTCGCAGGCGCCGGCCCGGCGCGCTGCCCCCAGGTGCGCGCGAACACCTCCGTGGTCATCAGCATCGCCATGTCGCAGCGCAGCCCGTCGCACTGCCGGCCGACCTCGATCAGCATCTGCGCGACGGCGGCGCGCAGGGCCGGCGAGAATGCGTTGCACTGCACGACGTCGGGCCACGGTGGGAAGTAGGGGTCGCGGCCCCGGGCGAGGATCGCGCCGCCGTCGACGCGGATGAACTCCGCCGGGCGCTGGCGCAGGTCCTCCTCGCTGCCGGCGATGAAGCAGTCCGGCCGCTGCTCGAGCCATGGATGGTCGGGCGCGACGTGGTTGGGGACGTAGTCGAGGATCAGCCCGATGCCGCGAGCGGCGAGCTGTGCGCGGGCCTGGGCGAGGCCCTCGGGGCCGCCGAAGCGCGCGTCGACGACGTAGTCGCGCACGCAGTACGGCGAGCCGATCACGTCCTGCTCGCTGAAGTCCGGCAGGGCGCTGCGGTTGCTCGCGTCGAGCTCGGGGTTCTGTAGCGCGATGCGCAGCCCCGCTGGGCTGCGCTCCCAGACCCCCATCAGCCAGACGGCATCGACCGGCAGCGCCGCGAGCGCGTCCCAGGCGGCGCCGGGCACCTCGGCGAGCGTCAGCGGAGCGCCCTGCGCGCGGCCCAGGCGCTGCAGCCAGACGGCCGTGTTGATCTCGTAGACGGTCGGACGGTGAGCGATGCGCAATGCCGGATCAGTCTCCGAGCCCGGCGAAGTCCGCCTCCCCGGTGTGCAGCTCGCCGGCCGCCAGCAACAGCAGCGCCACGGTTCCGGTCCAGCCCGTCTGGTGGCTGGCGCCGATGCCGGCGCCGTTGTCGCCGTGGAAGTACTCGTGGAACAGCAACAGGTCGTGCCAGTTGGGGTCCGTCTGGAACTTCTCGATGCCACCGAACACCGGCCGGCGGCCGTCCTCGTCGTTGGTGAAGGTCCGCGCCAGGCGTGTTGCGATCTCGCTGGCGATCTCGAACAGGTCCAGCTCGTGTCCGGAGCCGGTCGGGCACTCGACCTTGAGCCGGTCCCCGTAGTATCGGTGCAGCTGCGCCAGGCCGCGCAGGATAACCAGGTTCATCGGGAACCACACCGGTCCGCGCCAGTTGGAGTTACCGCCGAACATGCCGGTATCGGACTCCGCGGGGAGGTACTTGACGATGTACTCCTCGCCGCTCCAGTCAAACTTGCATGGCTGCTCGAGGTGCCGGCGCGAGATCGCGCGGATCCCGTGCGCGCCGAGGAACTCGTCCTCGTCGAGCATGATCGCAAGCATCCGGCGCAGCCGCTGCTCGTCGACCAGCGACACCATCCGCGTTCCGTCGGGATTCGGTTCGGGCAGGTGCGCAAGCGTTGGCAGCATGTCGCTGAAGTGAGACAGGAAGCGCTCCGCCACCGACACGATCTCGGGGTGTCGCTCCAGCAGCTCGGTGTCGAATACGGTCACGGCGCACAGCGGTAGCAGGCCGACCACGGAGCGCACCTTGAGCGGGATCTTGGCGCCGTCCGAGGTCCGCATGACGTCGTAGTAGAAGCCGTCCGCGTCGTCCCACAGCTCGGTGTCGGCTTCCGGCGGGTTCAGCGCCACCGAGATCCACTGGAAGTGCACCATGAACTTCATCGCCATGTCCAAGTAGGCGGGATCCCGCTTACTGAGCTCGGCGGCGATGTGCAGCATCCACTGGCAGTAGAGCGCCATCCAGGCGGTGCCGTCGGCCTGCTCGAGCGTGCCACCGCCGGGCAACGGCGCCGAGCGGTCGAAGATCCCGATGTTGTCGAGGCCCAGGAAGCCGCCCTGGAACAGGTTGCGGTCGTCGGGGTCCTTGCGGTTGACCCACCAGGTGAAGTTGGTCAGCAGCCGGTCGAACACGCGCGCAAGGAAGTCGTGGTCGCCGGCGCCGCGCAGCTCGCGCTCGCGCTCGTAGACGTACAGCGCGGCCCAGGCGGTGACCGGCGGGTTGACGTCGCTGAAGTTCCACTCGTACGCCGGGATCTGACCGTTGGGGTGCATGTAACGCGTGCTCACCAGCAGCTCGACCTGCGCCTTGGCGAAGTCGACATCCACCAGCGACAGGGGTGCGGCGTGAAACGCCAGATCCCAGGCGGCGAACCACGGGTACTCCCACTTGTCGGGCATCGAGATCACGTCCTGCGCGACCATGTGGTACCAGGACACGTTACGCGGTCGGCCCGGCGCCCCTGACTGCCACGGATTGATGCCGTGCTCGCGCAGCCAGTGGTGCACATCGAACTCGTAGTACTGCTTGCCCCACAGCAACCCCGCCAGCGCCTGGCGCATGACCATGGCCGCGTCCGGCGCCAGCGTCGGCGGGATCACGGTGGCGTAGAACGCGTCGGCCTCAGCGCGGCGGGTTGCGAGCGCACGGTCGAAGTTGGCCCCCAGCGGCTTCTTGCGCGAGGCCCGCACGGCGCTCGTGGAGGACAGCCGCACGCGCACCTGGGCGCTGGCGCCGGCAGCGATCTGCAGCGCATGGTGCACTGCTACCTTGGTGCCCAGGCGCGCCGGGTTGACCGCGTCGGCGCGGCCGCCGACGAGGTATTCGTTGATCGCGTCCTTCGGGTAGGGCGAGGCGTTGGGGGAGTTGAACAGCCGCCGGTTGTTGGTCTCGTTCTCGCAGAACAGCAGCTGTGCGGAGCCGTCCGCGCGCAGCAGCCAGTCGCCCAGCTGGGCGTGTGAGGCCTGCGCTTCGGTGAGGCCGCCGTCGCCGTCGCCGGCGACCAGGCTCGGCTTGGCCGAACTGTCGCCCCACCACCACGTGTTGCGAAACCACAGCGTCGGCAGCAGGTGCAGCGCGGCGGCCTCGGGGCCGCGGTTGAACGCGGTGACGAGCATCAGGATGTCGTCGGCGCCGGCCTTCGCATACTCGATCACCACGTCGAAATAGCGATCCTCGTCGAAGATCCCGGTGTCCAGCAGCTCGTACTCCCTGTCGGTCTTGCCGCGGTGGTACTTGTTGGTCGACACCAGGTCGTCGTAGGGGAACGCGCGCTGCGGGTACTTGTAGTGGTACTTCATGTAGGAGTGCGTCGGCGTGCTGTCGAGGTAGAACCAGTACTCCTTGACGTCCTCACCGTGGTTGCCCTCGCTGTTGGTGAGTCCGAACATGCGCTCCTTGAGGATCGGATCGGCGCCGTTCCACAGCGCCAGCGCCAGGCACAGCCTCTGACGCTCGTCGCTGATCCCCGCGATCCCGTCCTCGCCCCAGCGATAGGCGCGCGAGCGCGCCTGGTCATGGGTGAAGTAATCCCAGGCGTCGCCGCTGTCGCTGTAATCCTCGCGCACCGTTCCCCACTGGCGTTCGCTGAGGTACGGCCCCCACGCCTTCCACGGAGTCGCGCCGGTGCGCGCCTCCTCCAGCCGCACGTGCTCAGCTGTCTGTTGCGGGGGCGCCGCCATCTGCATCGGCATCCTACCCGCAGCCATGGGCCGCCGTGGAGGCACACGCAAATCAGCTCGACGCGAAACGTCCCTGGTGGGGACGTTCCGCGTCGAGCTGCACCCCGCGGAGACAGACAGCTAGACCGGCGAACGCCAGCGGCCGCAGAGACTTGGAGCCTGTCTCAGTTAGAGACTGTCTCAGGCGACGACCCCGGCGTCCGGCGCGCCGCCGGTCGCGCGCTCGAGCTTGACGACCGCGCGGCTGCGCGCCATGCACCGCGGGCAGTGGCGCGGCTCGAGCGCCGGCAGCCGCGGCGTCAGCACCAACCCGCAGCGCGGGCATTCAACCGCTACTGACGGCCTGGCACCTGGGGCGCTGAGCAACTCGCGCTTGTAGTTGGCGAGCTGACCGCTGATCATCGCCTCCGTTCGACGCGCCCAGGCACTCATGGCGCGTAGCCCCCTGCGCGGGCTTGAACTCGTCCACCGTGTTCGCCGTACGGCAGACCGGTTCGCTGCTTACACATCTCGCCATCTCCTCCTCTTGCGCTCTAGCTCGAGCCTTCCCAACGGTTTCGACACGTCTCCCAAACGCCGAACCTCTGGAACTCTCCGAAACTTCGACTCCGGTCCTCTAGCGCGCACCCTCAAGCCGCACGGTCCGTATTCAGTCGCCTTCTAACCTCCGCGGTACAGACTCACCCAACTCGCCGAGTGCAGCCGGTCGACCAACGAAGATCGAACCATGAAGCTAAATGTCGGCGGGGCAATTGTCAAGAGAACTTGAGTGTCGTCATATGACTGACAATCAGTCCTTAAACGACATCGCTGACTGCCTAGGACACGCCCTGAGGGCGGTGCGGGTGCCAGAGGGCGGGCGATTGGGCCCGGCGCGGGTTGCTGACCAACGGGGTCAGCAACAGACAGGGACGCGCTCAGCCGGCCAGCACGACCTCGAGCCGGCGCGGACCATGCACGCCCTCGACGCGCTTCAGCTCGATGTCCGACGTCGCCGAGGGGCCCGAGATGAAGGTCAGCGGGCGGGCGGCCTGCGCGCTTGCTTTCAGGAGTGCCAGCGCCTGCGGCACGCCGTGCACGACCTGCTCGGCGCGTACCACGCAGACGTGGAGGTCCGGCACCAGCGTCAGCGCGCGGCGGCCCTGGCCCGTCCCCGCGTCGAGCACGATCGTGCCGGTCAGGGCGATCGCTAGCGCGCAGCCGGTCAGCGCCCCGTCGCAGCCGTCCAACTGGCTGGTGGAAAGCGGCGGACCATCGAGGTAGAGCGTCAACTCGCGCGGCACCACACTTGCGTCGAGGTCACGTGGCAGCGCCAGCGAGCGGACGCGGTGACGCGCGCACGCCGCGGTCACCGCCAGCCGGACCGCCTCGGCCTCGGCGCCACAGCGCACCACGTTCGCGCGATACTCGTCGCACCGCTGGGCAAACAGCTCCACGACCTGCTCGCGGTCGCAGTCGCTGGTGCGGGTGAAGGCAGCGGCCGGGTCAGGGTCGTGGTCGGGATCCCAGCGCTCGGGCTCACCGGCGGGGACGTCGGCCAGGGCCGCGCGCACACGCGCGAGGATCTCGGCGCGCGCGCTCACGCGCGTCGCTCCGTGCTCGAGACCGGCGGCAACGTGCCTGCCGCCGGCGCACCGGGGGCAGGCGCGCTCGCCGTGGCCCGCGCCCGCCACCACTCGCGGAACGTCTGGGCCGGTGGCACGGGCAGGTCGCGCACCACCATCCAGGCCGCCAGCGGCCCTGGCAGCACCCGCTCGATGCGCCCATCGTGCACGAGCGGGCGCGCGCCCAGGCGCGCGAACCGCTGGGCGGACTCGTAGCGGCGCTGGCTGCCGAGCACGGCCGCAGCGATGCGCATGACGGTCCGCTCATCGAGCTTGTAGGGCGGTCCGCGGCGGGTCTTGCGCCGGACGATCTCGCTGCGCAGATGCACAAGCACACCGGGGATGTCGATCTTGACGGGACACACCTCGCCGCAGGCGCCGCACAGCGACGACGCCCATGGCAGCGTCTGCGCTTCTTGCAGTCCGGTCAGCTGCGGCGTCAGGATCGCTCCGATCGGCCCGGGGTAGACCGATTCGTAGGCATGGCCGCCGACGCGCTCGTACACCGGGCAGACGTTCAGGCAGGCCGAGCAGCGGATGCAGTACAGGGCCTCGCGGCCGATCGGATCGCGCAGCGCGTTCGTGCGACCGGCATCGAGCACCACCAGATGAAATGCCTGCGGCCCGTCGCCGGGTGTGACGCCCGTCCACAGCGAGGTGTACGGGTTCATCCGCTCAGCGGTCGACGAGCGCGGCAACAGTTGCAGCATCACCTCGAGATCGGCGAACCTGGGGATCACCTTCTCGATCCCCATCACGGTGATCAGGGTCCGGGGCAGCGTCAGGCACATGCGCCCGTTGCCCTCGGATTCGACCACGCACACGGTGCCGGTCTCCGCGACCGCGAAGTTGGCGCCGCTGACCGCCACCTGCGCCGACAGGAACTTCTCGCGCAGGTAGCGCCGCGCGGCCTCGGCGAGCGCCGCGGGTTCGTCGCTCAGCTCGGTGTTACCCGGCAGCTTGCGCCGGAACAGCTCGCGGATCTCGGAGCGGTTGCGGTGGATCGCAGGCACCAGGATGTGTGAGGAGGTGTCACCGGCGAGCTGATTGATCAGCTCAGCCAGATCTGTCTCGTAGGCGGTGATGCCGCGCCTCGCGAGCGCCTCGTTGAGCTTGATCTCGTCGGTCGCGATCGACTTGACCTTGACGACCTCGCTGGCGCCCGCCGCCGCGACGAGGTCGCCGACGATGCGGTTGGCGGCCTGCGCGTCGGGAGCCCAGTGGACCGTTCCGCCCGCCCCCGTGACCGACTCCTCGAGCGCCTCGAGGTGGACATCGAGGTGTCTGAGCGCCTGGCGCTTGATCCGGTGTCCGGCCTCGCGCAGCTGCTCCCAATCGTCGACCTCCGACACCGCCCGCAGCCGCTTCTCGCGAATCGTGCGGGTCGCCGCGTGCAGGTTGTGGCGTAGCTGCGAATCGCGCAGCGCGATCGTGGCAGCTGCCGGGAAGCCGTCGCCGCTCATCGTGGCTCCGTCGAGGCGAGGATCTCGGCCAGATGCATCGTCCTGACACCGGCGCGCTGGCGCGAGAGGCCACCGCCGATGTGCATCAAGCACGAGCAGTCCAGCGCGGTGCAGACCTCGGCGCCGGTGTCGAGGATGCTGCGGATCTTGTCGGTCAGCATCGACGCCGACGTCTCCTTGTTCTTGACCGAGAAAGTCCCGCCGAAGCCGCAGCAGCTATCGGCCTCGACCAACGGCACCAGGTCGATCCCACGCACGTTGCGCAGCAGCGTCAGGGGCGCGTCGACGATGCCGAGCGTGCGCGAGCCGTGGCAGCTCGGGTGATAAGTGACCCGGTGCGGGAAGTAGGCGCCGACGTCCTCGACGCCGAGCTGCCCGACGAGGAACTCCGAGAGCTCGAACACGCGACCGGCGAGCGCCGCGACCGCGCGGCCGAGTTGCGCGTCGCCGGCCAGCTCGGCCAGGCGCGGGTACTGGTGGCGCAGCATCGCGACACACGATCCGGATGGGCCGACGACCGCGTCGAAGCGCTCGTCGCCGAGCACGCGCGTCATCCGCGCGACCAGCGGCAGCGCCTCGTGCGCGTAGCCGGTGTTGACATGTATCTGCCCGCAGCAGGTCTGCTGCTCGGGAAACGCCACCTCGTGGCCGAGGCGCTCCAGCAGGTCCACGGTCGCGCGTCCAGCCTGCGGGAACAGGGTGTCGCTAACGCAAGTGATGAACAGCGCAACCCGCACAACCGCTAACTATGACGCAGCTTCCGGTGCGACGGCGCATTCGTGAATCGATTGTGGTGAGATCGGCAGCATGACGCAGGCAGCGGCATGAGCTCGGACCGCGAGCGCAAAGCGGCCCGTGCAGTCGTCCACGGCAGAGTCCAGGGAGTCTGGTTCCGGGATTCGACCGCGCGCCGGGCGCAGGCATTGGGCGTCGGCGGCTGGGTGCGCAACCTCCCGGACGGCAGCGTGCAGGTCCACGCCGAAGGCGAGCCGACAGCCGTCGACCGGCTGATCGCGTTCCTGCACGACGGGCCGCCTCGGGCACGCGTCGAGAGCGTGCGGATCGAATTCGTGACGAGCGAAGGGCACGATGACTTCAGGATCGGCCACTGAGCGCCGATTCGCCCATAAAACGATGCTTGCGAACGGGCACAACCGGGAACGCCCTGATCCTCGCCGGCCGGCCGGCTGACGCGATGCGCGCTGCGCGCAGATCGATTCGCTGCCTGGTTCCAGGCTCGGCGTGGCGTGAGCTATCCGTCGTGCTGTTCGGCGCGATCGTGATCATTACGATGATCGTGGTCGCACAGAGCGCGCGCGTGGAGGCCGAGCGGCATCTGCGGGCGCAGGCGCTGGTCGAGCAGGTGCGCGCCGACAGCCAGCAGATTGGATCGATCAGCTGGCAGGGGTTGGCGGGGTTCTACGGGCACACCGAGCCGCTGCCGCAGCTGGCGAGCCAGTTCGAGCTGTCCGGGCTGAGCGCTTGGAGCTCGCTCAGTGGAGCCCTGCGCTCGCTGTCGACAACCGACCCTGGACCGGTGGCGGCAAAGCTGGCCCGCGACGCCGGGATGTTCGACGTGGTCGGGATTCGGGCGCTGATCGACGTCAAGAGCGGCAAGCTCCAGCCGGTGGTGGGGTTCTACCACGACACCCTGCAGCCGGCATTGCAGAAGTTCGATCGCGAAGCCTCACAGCTCGCCTCAGACCAGGCGAAGGTCGCTGACCAGGCGTCGCAGCGCGCCGGGCTCGCCTACATCGGCTCGCTGGTGGTCGGACTGCTGTTGCTGTTGCTGCTGGGCCTGCGCCTGCATCAGCTGCGCCGCAAGTCGGTGGTCCAAGCGCAGCAGCGGACCCTGGAGCGCCGGAGCGAGCAGCGTCTGCGTGCGTTGGTGGAGCACTCGAGCGACGTGATCGCGGTCATCGACCGGGAGCTCAACGTCACCTGGCTGTCTGCATCGATCCGGCAGATGCTCGGATATGACCCCGAGCAGGTCCTCGGACGACGCCTGACCGAGCTCGTGCACGCCGACGATCTCGTACTCGCGCGCAAGACGCTGGAGACGGCCGCCAACCGCCCCGTGACCGTCACGTTCAGCGCCCGCTTCGCTCACGGCAGCGGCAACTGGCGCTACGTCGAGGCGATCGCCGAGAACCGGCTGCAGGACGGCGTCGTGTCGGGCGTCGTGCTCAGCATGCGCGATGTGACCGCCCGCATGGAGCTAGAGGACGAGCTCCGCCATCAGGCGTTCCACGACAGCCTTACCGGCCTGGCCAACAGGGCGCTGTTCGAGGACCGCCTGGCGCACGCGCTGGCCCGTGCTCAGCGCAGCGGCGGCCCCGTCGAAGTGCTGTTCCTGGACCTCGACGATTTCAAGACGATCAACGACAGTCTCGGGCACGAGATCGGCGATCAGTTGCTGCGCGAGGTGGCCAGGCGCATCTCGGGCGTGGTGCGCGCGGCGGACACGGCGGCGCGGCTCGGGGGCGATGAGTTCGCGGTGCTGGTGGAGCGGATCGATGGCGACGAGGCGGACGCCGGCACGATCGCCACCAGGATCCTCGCCGAGCTGGCGCCCCCGATCCCGATCGGCGAGCGCGTGCTGCGCGCCAACGCCTCGATCGGGCTGGCCGCCAGCGACGGCTCGGTCGGGATCCAGGAGCTGATGCGCAACGCCGACACCGCGATGTACGCGGCCAAGGAGTCGGGCAAGAACACGATGCAGACCTACGAGGAGGGGATGCACCGGCGCGCGCTGGCACGGCTCGAGCTGACCGGCGAGCTGCAGGAGGCGCTCGAGAAGGATCAGTTCGAGCTCGACTACCAGCCGATCGTCGATCTGCGCAGCGGCTCGATCGTCGCCGTCGAGGCGCTGGTCCGCTGGGTGCACCCCCAGCGCGGCCGCCTGCTTCCGGACGAGTTCATCAGCCTGGCCGAGGAGACCGGGCTGATCGTGCCGCTCGGCGCCTGGATCCTGCGCACGGCCTGCGCACAGGCACGCAGCTGGCGGCTGGAGTTTCCCAACCGGCCGACGATCGAGATCAGCGTCAACGTCTCGACCCGGCAGCTACACGAGGCGTCGTTCGCGCAGGAGGTCAGCGACACGCTCGCGAGCACCGGTGCGGACCCTGGCGCGCTCGTGCTCGAGATCACCGAGAGCCTGCTCCCCGACGACGGCGACGCGACCGCCGAGCAGCTTCAGCGGCTGAAGACGCTCGGCGTGCGGATCGCGGTCGACGACTTCGGCACCGGCTACTCCTTCCTCTCGCGACTGCAGCGGTTCCCGATCGACATCGTCAAGATCGAACGCTCGTTCATCTTCGGGATGGAGCACGACAAGGACAAGGTGGAGCTCGTGCGCGGCATCCTCAACCTCGGCGAGAGCATGCATCTGCAGATCGTCGCGGAGGGAATCGAGGAGCTCGAGCAGGTCGCCGAACTGCGCGCGATGCGCGCGATGCGCGGCCAGGGATACCTGTTCTCGCGCCCAATCTCGAGCGAGCAAATCTCGAAGCTGATCGGCAACGGCGGGTCGCTGATGCCCGGGCGCAAGGACCCCTCGCGCGAGCGCCCGACGCTCGTGTAACGGGCTGGCGATCAGACAGGATCGGGGAATCCGAGGAGCCAAGGCTCTCGCGGACGCTACAAGCCGCTGGGAATGGTCGGGCGCGCGCGGGCGAGCGCGCGGAAGTTCGGCCACTGCGCCGACGGCCCAGTCGGCCTGCGCAGGAACAGCGGATCGCCCGGCGGCAGCTGCGCCAGGCGCTCGCCGAGCGGCGTCTGCTGCAGGTGCTCGGTCACCGTCCGCACGGCCGTCTCGATCACGTCGTGGCGGCGCTTGCTGCTCATCAGGTTGCCGCCCATCACGTCGAGGTCGTGGACCGTCGGCTGGATCAGCACGACCTCGATGCCCGCCGCTCGCAGCCGTTTGGCCTCGGCGCCAAGGCGCTTGCCGGCCGCCATCCGCATGCGGTAGGCGACGCGTTCGCCGAGCGTCGAGTTGGAGCCGGCGTGCAGCGAGGACATCGGATTGAGCGCCAGCACCAGGTCGAGCGACTCGTTGCGCAGCACGTCGAGGTTGGAGGTCGAGTAGACACCTCCGTCGATGTGCGGGATGCCGCCGATCTCGACCGGGCGGTAGAAGCCGGGAATCGCGCACGAAGCGGCCACGCCGTCGGGGAGCTCAGCGGGAGGCGAGCCGGCACGGCCGAACGCCACACGCCGGCCGGTCGTGTACTGGACGGCCATCGCCCAGAAGTTGGGGTGCGGCGCCCAGCCGGCGGCGCAGGCGCGGCGCACAGCGTCCTTCAGCGGCTCCGTGGACACGAGTCCGCGCGGCAGCCAGCCTGAGATCACCGCCATCGGCGAGTAGCGGTAGGGCCGCGCGAGCGAAGCCGCCGCCAGCCGCCAGGATCCAGGGCCGAGCGCGAACCCCTTGCGGTCAAGCCTAAATGTGGCGCCGGCCGCGCGTACCGCTGCGGCGGCGGCTTCACCGTCGGCGTCGGTGAGCCCTTCGAATGCCTCGCCGGCCGAGTTGGCGACCATGAACCATGGCGGCATGCCGCAGGCGAGCATCGCACCGATCATCGAGCCGGCCGAGGTTCCGACGATGTAGTCCGCACTGCCCGGATCCCAGCCACTCTGGTCCGCGATCGCGGCCAGAGCTCCCACCAGCCAGGCGCCGCCGAGGACGCCGCCCGCGCCCAGCACGAGCCCGACGCGAGGTCGCGGATCGCCGCTGTCTCCTGCGGGATTGAAAGCCATGATCTCGAGCAAGAACCGTAGCGCTGCCCCGCCTTGCACGAGGGCGTGTACCAGCTAGTGAAGTCTTCCAGGAATGCCGCTGCGGTTGTTCGCTGCATGCGGCCGGCGCGCCGCCTGACCACGTCAACACAGCACATTACGGTCTGTCAAGTTACGATCGGGTGCCAACACTTCTATGGAAGGATCCGTCAGCGCATGCTTGACCAGATACGACGCGACATCCAAGCGCGTCTCGATGAAGTCCTCGGCGAGGTAGACAAGCTCCGTCACGCGCTTGCGGCGCTCGCCTCGCGTGAGAGCAACAACCATGCCGGGGCGGCTCCTGCGCGTGCTGCCAGGGTGCCGGCGCCAGCATCGACACGCGGGACGGGCACCGGCCCGGCGAAGGCGAGGAGCAAGGCACCCGCGAGCAAGCCTGCGGCCGAAGCTGCGAGCACCCAGCGCACGGCACCCGGCGCTACCAAGGCCGGTATCCTCGCGGCGCTGGCCGCGGCCGAGAGCCCGATGACCGCCGGCGAGATCGCCGATGCAACGGGCATCGGCCGAGCTACGATCAGCACCACCCTCTCGCGGCTTGCCAAGTCAGGCGAGGTCGACAAGGCCGATCGCGGCTACCAGGTGAAGGCCTGAGCGCCTGATACCGCATACCCGGCCGCGGCAAGGCGCCGGTGGGGAGATCTCCTGCGTCTTGCCGTGGCGGGTGCACCTACAACAGAATCGAAGTCCCGGCGCCGCTCAGTCGCGATTTACCCCAGCTGAGCGGTCAGTTCGCCAGATTATCTTCGTGCAATCTCTCTCAATGGCCGCGCTCAACGATGAGCGATCGACCACACCTTTGCGACGCGGTCGTTTGCGCGCGCCTGCTTGAACTCGGTAAGCGCCGCCGACACAACTTGGAGCTCGCCGTGCATGACGCTGTCGGGAGCCTCGGTTTGCACACTGCGATGCAAGCTGTCAAGCGCGCGAAGCAGCCGATCCTTCCCTTGCTCGACGATGACATCACGCTGGTTGACGGTGCCGCGTCCAGCCTGCGGCTGCTCAGCTGATGACTGCAGCCCAGCGAAATCGCCGGTGTTCGTGGAAGCCATGAGGTGTGGTTGCATTGGATGCCTGGTTAGTGGTTGATTTGATGGCGGACCAACGCCATTACGGTATGCATGCTTGGCACGGGAAAACTACCGCCGTGAAACACTCCGCTTGCGCTACCGTGCTTGCCAGCACCCACTCCAAGACTGCGTTACTACAGTCAACGACTTCCAGCACGGAAACTTGAGCGCAGATCCAGATTAGCACCGCTTGCCCCCGATCATGGAACCGGTTCTGTTAACAGCGGGTTACCGGCCGCGCAAGTGACAATTGCCGCGCTTCCAAGCGGCTTTTCGGCGGCGTGGTGTGACAGCTGTTACTTGTTGGAGGTGGCCGGCGCCGCGCGCTAATCGCGCTCGAACAGCCGGATCGGCGCCAGGCACGCTGGGTCTGCCACGATCTCCTGCCAGCCGCGGCGCGGCAGCGAGACCGCGTCTACGCTCGAGTCGGGCCGCAGTCCGACGAGCACGGCGACCTGATCGCCGCGAGTGAAGGCGCAGACGTCGCTCGGCGCCGGCAGCGGCGTGTAGGCGCCCGCGAACGGCGCCGGGCGCCGCGCGCGCAGCCCGAGCGCCTCGCGGGTCACGTGCAGCTTACGCTCGCGCTGCTGGCGCCGCCAACTGTCATCCAGGTGGCGCAACGCACCGCGACGATCGCCCCAGTCGACCGGCCGGCGGTTGTCCGGGTCCACGAGCTCCAGCGCCCACGTCTCGTCGCCTTGGTAGATGTCGGGAATCCCTGGGCAGGTGAGGCGCAGCAGCAGGGCTCCGAGCGCGGCATCCTCGCCGACCGCGATCAGCTTGCGAACGAACGGGTCGAACGATTCCCGGAACGCGGCGTGATCGTAGAGATCGGTGGCGAACTGCGCCACCGATCGCTCCCAGACCTCGTCCGGCGAGTCCCAGTTGGTGTTGATCTTAGCCTCGCGCAGAGCCTTCTCCAGGTAGGCGGTCAGCCGCTCGGGGGTGATCGGCCAAGCGCCGAGCAGGGTCTGGTAGATCAGGTACTCCTCGTTCGCGTCCGGCCCTGGGCCGCGCCGCAGGCTGCGGTTGCGCTCACGCCAGCCGCGCACGAGCTCGCCCCACTCAGGCGCCAGCCCCGCCAGCGCCCCGATCCGGGCCCGGACGTCGCCGCTGCGCTTGGTGTCGTGCGTCTCGGAGGCGAGCAGCTGACGTGGTGCACGCGCAGCGCGCCGCTGGTTGGCACGGTGAAAGGCGTCGACCGCCAACGAGAAGCGGCCCGGATCGCCGCCCACCTCGTTGAGCGCGATCAAGCGCAGGTAGCGATAGAAGGCGGTGTCCTCGACGCCCTTGGCCATCACCGACACGGTCGTCTGCTGGAAGCGCGAGACGAACTCCTCGTGTCCGGGCTCCTCGAGCAGCAGCACTCGGCGAAGATCCTCGGGCAGGTCTGCGAGGACTTCGCGGTCGGCGGGATCGACGTGGCCCGAGTAGGGCTGCACATAGCTGCGATACACCTGCAGCGAGGCCACGGCGCGCTCCAGCTCCGGATGGTCGTAGAGCGTGCGCAGCTTCTCCAACTCCGGCTGGAAAGCGGTTCTGGCGACCTCTCGTTTGGCTTGCGCGGCGACCTCGGCGAACGGCCCGGCGAATCCGGTCAACTCGGCGTAGAGGGCGCTGAGCGGCTGCTCGCCGGCGGGATCGATGAACAGCGCCGTAACGTCGTTGGCGAACTCGTAGCCGGTCGTACCCTGCACCGGCCAGTCGCGCAGCTGCTCGTCGCCCTCGAGGATCTTCTCCACCCACACGAGCTCGATCCCCCGCTCGCGCAAACGCTCGAGGTAGGCAGCGGGGTCGGCCAGGCCATCGATGTGGTCGATTCGCAGACCGTCGATCAAGCCTTCGCCGGCGAGCTGCAGGAGCTTGCGGTGGGTCTCCTCGAACACCTCGGGATCCTCGACGCGGACGCCCGCCAGCTCATCGATCGTGAAGAACCGCCGGTGCCAGCCACCGCGTCGCGGCTCGACGTCGAAGAACTTGCGCCGGCGTTCAGGATCCCGCCAGTACGGATTCTGAGCGGACGCCACCATGTGGTTGGGGACAGAGTCGACGATCACCCCCATGCCGGCGCCATGCACGGCGGCGACCAGCCGGCGGAAGCCGTCCTCGCCGCCGAGCTCGGGCGAGACGACCGTCGGATCGAGCACGTCATAGCCGTGCGTCGAGCCTGCGCAGGCGCGCATGATCGGCGACAGGTAGAGGTGGCTGACACCGAGCGCGCTGAGATAAGGCAGCAGCTCACGCGCGTCGTCGAAGTCGAATTCAGCGGTCAGCTGCAGCCGGTATGTCGCGCGCAGCGGGACCGACGCGGGATCGTGACCGTTCGCGGGCTGCCAGTCGCCGTTCTGCGCCGGGCGCGGCTCCTGGCCGGGCCGGAGATTCCCGTCGATGGGCGCCGCCAGCACGCTGGTGGGGTGGTAAACCATGCCGGTGCGGGGCGGGACCGCGGCCTGTTCGACCTGCGAGAAGTTCGCGACGAACTCGAGTTCGCCCCTGCGGAAGCGCAGCAGGCGGCGCGCCTCGTCGACCTCGACGATCTCCGCGGGACCGTCGGGCAGCGCTCGACGCAGCGCCAGCAGGTGCTTGTAGTACGCCAGATGGCCGGGATCGCCGGCCGTACGATCGAGCCGTGAGCGCTCGAACGTGGCGCGGTCCTGCGGATCGGGGATCTCGGCGGCGCTGAACTGCGAGAACTTCGAGAACTCGTCGCGGCGGCCGTCGCGTGTCTTGCGAGCGATCTCCGGGTCGATGTGATCGGTGAAGTACTGGAACGGGTGGCGCTCGTCGTACTCCTCGCCCGCGAACAGCAGCGGCGTCGCACCCGACAGGATCGAGCAGAACGCCGCGAGTCGCAGGTCGCGCCCGGCCAGCCGGTCACCGAACGCGCGGTTGCCGACCTGATCGTGGTTCTGGGCGCAGACAACGAACCGCCGTCCCTGCGCCCGTGCCAGCTCGGCGGCGACGTCCGCGACTTTGCCATAGCGCTCGTAATAGCCTTCGTGCTCGCCGGTCAGCAGCACGTGCAGCGCGTGATGCAGCGCGTCCTCCCATTGTGCGTCGTGGCCCCACTGCTCGATCGGGCGCAGGTCGCCGATCTCGATCTCGGAGATCACCAGTGCTGCCGGGTTGATCGCCTTGACGCGCGCCGCCAGCTCGGCCATCACGTGCGGGTCGGACTGGTCGACGATCGCGTGGACGGCGTCGAGACGCAGTCCGTCGACGTGGTAGTCGCGGACCCACATCTCGGCGTTCTGGATCGCCCACTCCCGCACTGCAGGCTGGGCGTAGTCGATCGTCGCGCCCCAGACGGTCGCTTGACCAGGCGTCTGGTAGGGGCCGAACGCTTCGATCGCTTCGGAGCCGGCGCCGAAATGGTTGTAGACGACATCGACGATCACGCCGAGGCCGACGCCGTGCGCGGCGTCGATCAGACCCGCGAGCCCTTCCGGCCCGCCGTAGGCATGGTGCGGCGCGTACGCGTACACGCCGTCATATCCCCATCCGTGCGAGCCGGCGTAGGTCGCGACCGGCATCAGCTCGATTGCAGTTGCGCCGAGCTCACGCAGCTCCGCCAGCCGTTCGATCACGCCGTCGAAGCTGCCCGCCGGCGAGAACGTGCCGGTGTGCAGCTCATAGATGACGAGGTCCCGGAGCGCGACGCCACGCCAGCCGCGGTGCGCGGTCAGGAGCGCCGCAGGATCAATTACCCGCGAGGGCCCGCGCAGCCCGTAGGGCTGGCAGCGCGAGCAGGGATCCGGCCGGCGCTCGCGGTCGTCGAGCACGAACTCGTAGTCAGCTCCCACGCCCACCGGCACGCGAGCTTCGAACAGGCCACCGGCAGTGGCGGTCAACTCAAAGCGCCGTCCGCCGCTGTCAAGCGCCACGGCGCCCGCCCGGGGCGCCCACACCCGAAATGTGGTGCTGCCGTCCCGCCCGGGGATGGCCCCGAGCTCCGGAAGGCCCACGCCCAGCAGCATCGAGTCAGTCAAGGTGCTTCACCTGTGCGTGCGGCTGCCCGCAAACGCCTGCAGCCAAACCGCCGGCCCGCCCGTGTGAGCCGAGGGCCGGACGGGTATCAACAGCGAGGCCGCGTCTGCCAGCCGGGCAAACGCGCAGTCGAAATCATCAAAGGAGACCTATTTTGAGCCTGCAGAGCGACCGGTGAGCAAGCTCAGGCCCGGGCGGCCGTTTCCGCTGGGAGCGACCTGGGACGGAGCGGGAACCAACTTCTCCCTCTGGTCAGAGGCTGCAGAGCGCGTCGAGCTGTGCCTGTTCGACGAGCACGGCGAGGAGCGACGGCTTGACATCCACGACCGCACAGCATTCCAATGGCATGTCTACGTCGAGGGGATCGGGCCCGGACAGCGCTATGGCTTCCGCGTCCACGGACCGTACGTTCCCGAACAGGGACTGCGGTTCAACCCGGCGAAGCTCCTGATCGATCCTTACGCGAAGGCGATCGACGGCTCCGTCGATTGGCGCGCGGCGAACGCGCTCCCCTATCTGCCCGACGGCGGGGAGGACGGGGATCTGCAGATCGACACCGCCGATGACGCGGTCGCGATTCCGAAGAGCGTCGTCGTGGACCCGCACTTCGACTGGGGCGATGACCGCCCGCCGAGGCGCAGTTGGAGCAGCACGATCATCTACGAGACCCACGTCAAGGGCTTCACGATGCGCCATCCCGAGGTTCCCGAGCAGCACCGGGGAACCTACGCCGGACTCGCCTCGCAAGCAGCGATCGAATACCTGCAGCAGCTCGGGATCACCGCGGTGGAGCTGATGCCCGTGCACCACATCGCGGACGAGAGCTTCCTGATCGACAGAGGCCTGTCGAACTACTGGGGCTACAGCTCGGTCGGCTACTTCGCGCCCCACAGCGCCTACTCCTCGAGCGGCAGCTGCGGCGAACAGCTGGTCGAGTTCAAGCAGATGGTGAAGTCGCTGCACGGTGCCGGCATCGAGGTGATCATGGACGTTGTCTTCAACCACACTGCCGAAGGCAACCATCTCGGGCCGATGCTGGTCTTCAAGGGTGTCGACAACGGCGGCTACTACCGGCTCAGCCCGAAGGATCCGCGCTACTACATGGACTTCACCGGCACCGGTAACACGCTCAACACGGTGAACCCTGCGGTGCTGCGCCTGATCATGGACTCGCTGCGCTATTTCGTGCTCGACTGCCACGTCGACGGCTTCCGCTTCGACCTCGCCGCGACCCTCGCCCGTGAGCTGTACGACGTCGACCGCCTGGGGTCATTCTTCGACGTCATCTATCAGGACCCGTTCCTCTCACAGGTCAAGCTGATCGCCGAGCCCTGGGACGTCGGGCCAGGTGGTTACCAGGTTGGCAACTTCCCGGTGCTGTGGACGGAGTGGAACGGCAAGTATCGCGACGGCATGCGTGACTTCTGGCGCGGGCATGCGCCGATCTCGGAGCTCGCGCAGCGGCTTACCGGCTCCGCTGACCTATACAACAGCGACGGCCGCAGGCCGTTCGCCTCGATCAACTTCGTCACCGCCCACGACGGTTTCACGCTCGCAGACCTCGTCTCCTACAACGACAAGCACAACGAAGCCAACCTCGAGGACAACCGCGACGGTGCCGACGACAACCGCTCGTGGAACTGCGGCGCCGAGGGGACAACGGACGACCCCGACGTGCTCGCCCTGCGCGCCCGCCAGCAGCGCAACCTGCTGACCACGCTGCTGCTCTCCCACGGGGTGCCGATGCTGCTCGGGGGCGACGAGCTCGGGCGCAGCCAGGGGGGAACAACAACGCCTGGTGCCAGGACAACGAGATCTCCTGGTATGACTGGCAGAGCGCCGACAGGGAGATGCTCGAATACGTCCGTAAGCTGATCCACCTCCGTCAGACCGAGCCGGTGTTTCGCCGGCGCGACTTCCTGGTCGGCGAGGAGACGGCGGGCTCGGCGCTGCCTGACGTCGTCTGGATGCGACCGGACGGCCGGCAGATCAACGACGAGGATTGGAGCCGCGAGGACGCTCACGCGCTCGGCGTGTTCCTGAACGGCCAGGGCATCCCCAATCACGATCGCAACGGCGATCCGATCGAAGGCGCGTCGTTCCTGCTGCTGTTCAACGCCGGCCATGAACCGGTGACGTTCGCGGTCCCGAAGATGCTCAGGGGCAAGTGGACGCTCGCGCTGAGCACCGACGCCGCAGGCGAGGAGTTGCTTCGCCGACGACGCTCCAACCTGCCTGTGGCTCCCCGATCGATCGTCGTGCTGCGCCGGGCTTGATCGCGTTGCGCCTCGGAAGGGACCATTGAGTCGTTCTGCAAACACGGCAAGTGGGGTGAGCGCCGCCCGTCAAGCGGGTAGAGCGTAGGTGTCCGCACCCCGAAGAGGAGACGCCATGTCCGAGGATTACCGAATCGTCGATGTCCGGGGTGAACCACTGCCCACAGGCCGCGTGGGCGCGCGCGTGCGGGTACGCTTGACCGGATGCCCGAGCTCGCGCTGGTCGCGCGCTGTGAGCGCCCGCCTGGTCAACGAGCTCGTCGGCCACGAGGCCGTCGGGCACCTGCGGCTCAACGAGATCGTCCAGGGCGATCAGATCGTCTTGGAGGGCGTCGAGGCGCGCGAGGCGCCGGCGCTAGCGGTGGCGCTCCGACGAGCCGTCGATGCGACCAACCAGGCGTTGACCGGCGAGTCAGGCCCGGAGGCTGAGTCCAACATGGCTCAGGACGAGGCAAACGCGATCGCCGCCGAGATCGCGCGCGAGAGGAACGCCTAATACCTAACAGAGCGACGTGGAGAGGGTGGCGGCGCCACCGTCCGGAAGTCAGGGCAAACGTAACGCACGATCAGCGCCAGCTAGGCGCGCGCTTTTCGATGAACGCGCTGATCCCCTCTTGCGCGTCGCCGTCGAGCGCGTTGGCGGCCATCACGAGCTTGCAGTGCTCGTAGGCGTCACGCTCGGGTTGGTCGATCTGTTCATAGAAGGCGCGCTTGCCGGTGGCGACGGTGACCGCGCTCGAACGTGCGATCGCCTGAGCGAGCTCGCTGACTGCCGCCTCGAGCTGCGCTGCCGGCACGACGCGGTTCACGAGGCCCCAGTCAAGCGCAGTCGTGGCATCGATCGTCTCGCCGGTCAGCAACATCTGCATGGCGCGCTTGCGCCCGATGGCACGGGACAGGGGGACCATCGGCGTCGAGCAGAACAGGCCGATCTTCACACCAGGGGTGCCAAAGCGGGCGCCCTGCGCCGCGACCGCCAGATCGCAGGCCGCCACGAGCTGGCAGCCGGCTGCCGTCGCGATCGCGTGGATCTTCGCGATCACCGGCTGGGGCAGGTCGTGGATCGTCTCCATCAACACAGTGCAGGCGCCGAACAGCTCACGGTAGAACGCCTCGTCGCGACCGATCATCTCCGACAGGTCGTGCCCGGCGGAGAAGGCCGGCCCGGCGCCTTCGATCACGATCGACCGCGTCGCCGCCTGCGCGGACACCTCGCGCAGCGCCACGGTCAGCTCCTGCATCAGCTCCAGCGACAGGGCGTTGCGTTTCTCGGGACGGTTCAGGGTGATCCGCGCCGCGCCCGCGTCGAGCGCCACGAGTACGTTTTGGTAGTCAGTTGCTTGCGAGTTGCTCACGGCGCGAGCATATCGCGCGACCCGCGCGAGGCTGACCAAGCTGTTCGCGGCGACCGTCTCGGAGGAGGTCGGGCGCGGTAAGGGCACCCGAAGCCCGCTCCTGACGTCTATCTCGAGGCGGCGCGGCTCGTTGGCGTCATACCCGCGGCCCGGCGGGTTCGCGGCTGGCGGCTGGCGGGGGACCGGTTCATCGCTCGCGCCGGCGCCCGCGGCGCCTCAGCTTGCGTGGTTGCACGGTGCCAAGCAAGTCCGGCTTTCCGCGGATCGCGTGCCGCCGCTTGGCGAGCAAGCCGCCGCCGATGCCGATCGCCGCCACGCAGGCGGCGATCAAACCGGGACGAGCGCGCAGGCTGCCATACCCCTCCTGGACTGCCGGCCACACCAGTTCGTCGATCAGCTGAGCAGCGTCGTGACCGCCGGGCACGGTCTCGATCGGCGCCAGTAACGCGAGCTGCACGCGCTTGGTTTGGGGGATCGCGCCGCGCCACAGGTGCGAGGTGCCCATGATCGCCGCCGGAATGATCGGCGCGCCGCTCTGCAGTGCCAGCCGCCCGGCGCCGTGGTGCGGGAAGCCGAGCGCGTCGGGCTGCTCGACGCGGGTTCCCTCCGGGAACATAACCACCAGCCCGCCGCCGGCGAGGATCTGAACGGCTGTCTCGATCGCCTCGCTGTCGGCGTCGCCGCGACGCACCGGAAACGCGCCTACGCGTAGCAGCAGCCACCCGACGGGGCCCTTGAACAGCTCGATCTTGGCCATGTAGCGAAGGCGTCTGCGCGTGGCCATGCCGACGAAGAACACGTCGAAGAAGTTCTTGTGGTTCGGGGCGATGATCGCCGGCCCGCTCGCGGGAATCAGCTCTCGGTCATAGATCCGCACGCGGAACCAGAGCCGCAGGAGGATCTTTGCCAGCGTCAGCACGGTGACGTAGAC
Organism: uncultured Solirubrobacterales bacterium; assembly: GCA_963697635.1. Classification (GTDB taxonomy): domain Bacteria; phylum Pseudomonadota; class Alphaproteobacteria; order Acetobacterales; family Acetobacteraceae; genus CAJCJG01. Next base: position 425,000 of record CAVOOS010000033.1, read on the forward strand.
GGGCGCGGACAGGCCGCGGTCCCGCGCATAGGCGTGCGCGCGCTGCTCGAATTTCAGCCTTCGCGCTTGCGCGCCGGCCCCGTCATCCGTCGGGTTTGGGTCGGTGCTCAACTCTGGCGGCATCTGCCAGGAGACTCTGACAGAACGCCGCCTGCGACCAACCAGCACCTTGACCGACCGCGCCGCGCGGCGTCAACTCCGCCTGTGATCCGCTCCCGCGGCGGCTGCGTAGAGAGGGTCATCATGAACGGTCTTCTGATCTTGCTCGCCGTGATCGCGCTCCCGTACATCGCGCTCAACCTCAATCGGCTGCGTCGCGGCCGCCGCTGGGCCTTCACCGTTTGTCAGGTGGCGAAGGAGTGGGAGCAGCGCGAGCGCGAGCAGCGCCTCGCGGCGCGCGCCCGCGAGTAGAGCCACCGGCGTTCAGCGCCCCCCGCGGGAACCAGAGGCTCCAAGATCCGCGCGTTCGCACGGGCGCGCCTGTTAACAGCCGCGGCGGTCTACGCGGCCCGACGCTCGATCAGCGGTTCGGGCGCGTTGGTCGTGTGACGGATCAGATTTGACGCCGACCCGGACTCCACGTCCGCAGTGGCGCGGCGCGATCCAAGTACTGCGAGCGCGGTCACGATACCGACGACGATGCTCGCGGCGCCGATCGTAAACGCGAGGTGGTAGCCGCTGATCAGCGAGTTGGCGAGCGTGTCGCCTCGGGCTTGCAGCGCTTTGGTGTGGCTGGTGGCGATCGTGCCGAGCACGGCGAGGCCGATCGCGCCGGCGACCTGCTGCGAGAGGTTGACGATTCCCGAGCCCAACCCGGCGTCGGCTCCGGGCACATCGGCCATCGCGATCGTCAGCAGCGGCATGAACGCGCTGCCGATCCCAAGTCCGATCGCAAAGTAGGCGAGGAAGATCGTCGGGAAGAAAGCCGTGTGCAGCCCGGCGCTGCGCAGCAACAAGAGGCCGACGATCACGGTTGCCATACCGGCGATCAGAACACGCAGCGACCCAAAGCGTGCCACCAGGCGCGCGGTGATTCCCAGCGACAGCAGGCCGACGGTGACGGTCCAGGGCAGGAATGCCAGGCCCGTGCGCAGCGCGCTGTAGTGGAGCACGCGCTCGAGGTAGAGCGTGCCGAGGAAGAACGTGGAGTACATGCCCGTGACCAGAAACCCGCGCACCGCGCTCGAGCCGATCAGACGGCGCAGGCGCAGGATGCGCAGCGGCATGATCGGGTGCTCGATCCGCGCTTCGAGAGCCAGGAAGGCGCCCATCAGGACGACCGCCAGAGTGCCAAAGCCGAGCACCTGCTGTGAGGTCCAGCCGTGGTTGGTGGCTTGCACGATCGCGTAGACGGCCGTCATCAGCGAGACCGTGACGAGCGTCGAGCCGAGCCAGTCGACGCCGTGCTGGAGTCCGATGCCCTGGTCGTCGGGGATCAGGGACTTGCCCAGCACGATCGTCGCGACTCCGATCGGGAGGTTGACGAAGAAGATCCAGTGCCAGCTCAAAGTTTCGGTCAGCGCGCCGCCGGCTAGCAGACCGAGCGAGCCGCCGGCGACGGCGACGAACACGTAGGCGCTCATCGCGCGGGCACGATCGCCCGCTTGCGGGAACTCGGTGACGATGATCGCCAGGATCACCGACGCCTGCAGCGCGCCGCCGACGCCCTGAACGAAACGCGCGGCGATCAGAGCACCCTGGCTGGGAGCCGCTCCGCACAGCGCCGAAGCTGCCGTGAACACGACCACGCCCGTGAGGAACACGCGCTTGCGGCCGAGCAGGTCGCCGAGTCGCCCGGCGAGCAGCAGGAAGCTGCCGAACGTGATCAGGAACGCGTTGATCACCCAGGTAAGGTCGCCCTGATCGAAGTGCAGCTGACGCTGGATCGACGGAAGCGCGACGTTCACGATCGTCGTGTCGAGGACGATCATCAGTTGCGCCAGGCAGACGACCGCGAGCGTCATCCAGCGACGGCGGTCGCTGACGAGGGTGGGTAGGAAACTTGTGCTCATCGTGAGATTCCCGACTGTTGATCCGGAGTAGGTCCGGTGGTAAATTGGAGGCTGCCTCCAGAACTAAGCGGAGGCTTCCTCCGAAACTATACGGAGGGCTCCTCCGTTTTGTCAAGCACGGTCCGCAACCCATTTATGAGCACCGCCGAGAACGCCGCCGATCAACTCGCCCACGCCCGCCCCAAACGGGCCGACGCGCGGCGCAACTATGAAAAGGTTGTGACGGCCGCGCGTGAGGCTTTCGCCGAGGGAGGCGCGTCGACCTCGCTCGAGGAAATCGCTCGCCGCGCGCAGGTCGGGATCGGGACGCTATACCGTCACTTCCCCAACCGGCAGGCGCTGCTTGAAGCCGTCTACCTGGACGAGGTGTTATCGCTGTGCCGCTCCGCCAGCGATCTGGCGGAGCTGCCGCCGTGGGAGGCGCTCGTCGCCTGGCTACACCGGTTCGTCGGGTACCTCGCCACCAAGCAGGCGCTCGCCCAGGAATTGATGAACTACGTCGACCGCGACGCGGACTTCTTCCAGAGTTGCCGCACGGCGCTGTTCGCCGCCGGTGGACCACTGCTAGCTCGCGCGCAGCAGGCGCGCGTGGCACGCACCGACACCGACCTCGGCGAGGTCGTGCAGATGCTCGGCGGGATCGCGAAGATCACGACCAGCGAAGCTGACCAACTCGACCACATTCTCGAGATCGCGCTCGACGGGCTGCGCTACCGAGCACCAAACGCGTCGTAGGCGATCGGCTCCAGTGTGCGCCGAGCATGCTCGTGGACCCAAAGCGTCTGAGACCTTGACGCAAAGGGACAGCGCCGCGTCGCCGGTGGACACCGGCGTCTGGAGTCCTCGCCGTTACGACGCAACGCGGGTCAGCGGTGCGCGCCGCCCTGCGGCAACCACGGCTGCGGCGGCAGTCGCGTTGGCGTCCCACAAGATCGGCGCGATCTCAGCGATCACCTGCAGACGCTCACGCAGATCGAGGGGCTGGTAGTGCTCGCCACCAACCCGGTTCTCGTAGTTGGCCAGCCCCAGCAGGCAAGCGCGCAGATCGGCATCGGAGAAGCAGATCAGCGCGTGCGCGCCGGCGAGCGGGTCAAAGCGCTCGATCAGCGCAACCTGCGCTCGCAACGCGAGCAGCTCCTCGACGCCCGCTACCGGTCGATTGCGGCGACGGTCAAGTTCCTCCGAAAGGGCCGTGAAGACAGCCTGGCTGGCGTCAGCCGTGATCGTGAACGTGATCGTCACCGGCGCCTCGCCTTCGCCGGCGCGGACCTCCAGGATCTGAATTGGAGCTTCCTGCATTGTCTAAGGTTAGGCCAACTGCCCGCGCAAGCCGTCGTGTAGGTCACGCTTCTTATTCGGTAATGCCCGCCGAGGGCCTGCGGAAAAACCGTAGGTGCCAAGACTGGTTCGGCCGCGCCACGCGTCCAGGCAGGCGAACCGTCGATTGGCGGATCTCGCAACTGGTCTCATCGGCTGGAGTTCTCAGGTGGCTGCGCGGTCTCGCCCTCGGCGCTCCGGAACGATGGCGGCACGCGGCGCTCGCTGATGTTGACCCGGCCCTGGGCGAGTGCACGTCGCTGCTCTGCCGCGATCACGCGGTACAGCCGCTCGGAACGGGGCCGTGGGAACACCACCACCACGTTCCCGTCGGCGGCCACGCGCCGGACGTCCACCTCGAACTCGAGCTGCTCTCCACAGAGCTCGAACTCCAGCCGCAGCGGCGTCACCGGCAAGCGCGCGCTCAAGCTCAGCTTCGCCCCAGCGGCGGACAGGTCGACGATCGCGCAGCGCACGGAACGGTCCGTCCCGATCAGCCGCGCGCGCGCGAACAGGACGACTCGAACCGATTCTCGCCGCGTCATATCCGCTACATCGGCCGGCAGCCTCGATCAATTGAGCCCCCGGGGCCGCGATCAGGCCGGGCGGCTCGTGACGCGCTCGATCATGAACGCTTCGAAGCACCGCTCACGCACGAACGCCGCAGGCGCGCCCGCGGGCGCGCCTACAAGTGCCTCAGCGGGCGCGCAACTTGACCGCCGCGGCGATCAGCTCGACGCACTCATCGACGTAGAACCGGGTCGAGTCGATGATCAGGTGGTAGCAGCCCGGGTCGTGGGCATCGACGCCGTACCATTGTTTGACGTAGGTCTCACGTGCGCGGTCGGCGACGATCAGCTCGCGTTCGGCGGTCGGTCGATCGACACTCAGCACGATCATCGCCTGTCCGATGCGGCGGTCCGCCGGCCCGTCGAGGCGCACGTGCACTGCCCCGGGCTGATCTCGGAGCACTACCGCCGCCGCACGGCCAAGGATCACGGCGCCGGCCTCGGCATACTCGTGCAGGACGCGCTCGGTTGCCTCACGGAACTCCTGCTCGCTCATCACGGCAGGCTCGGTCCCCGTGTCGGCAGCGGGGAACAACCTCACGGCCGGCGCGAACCGGGGCAGCCAGCGCCGGAAGGTGTCACGCGGCAGCTCCGTTCGCGACAGCCCCTCCCGCGGGACCTCGAGCTGGTCCGCGACGGAAACCGGAATCGCACGGTCGAGAAACGCGACGCCGAGCCGCTCGGCGAGGCGCGGCGCAACGAGGCTGCCGCTAGCGCCGTAGGCAGCAGAGATAGTGACAAGAGGCTTCATCGCCGGGAACGCTACTGCTTTCAGCCAGGCGCCTGTACCCGATCGCTACGTCGAATCAGTCGGACGTTGCCGAGCGCTCGAGCTCGCACCCAAAGATCGCACTCAAGTTTGGCCCCAGGGCGGCCGATAAAAGAGTCACGCCAAGTGTCGACTGGTAGGCGGTCGCCTTCCAGCGAGGAACGCGCGCCATGAGCTTAAACGTAACAGCGGTCTCTGCGGCAACGCCGCTCCTGCCCACCGGGCGCGCGCCGTCCGCGCGCCCCGCTCAGCCTGCTGATACGGAGGCGGTGATCGTCGACGTCAGCACGATCCCGTCAAGCCCGCCGCCCGAAGTGAGTGACGCGATCGCGATCGCGGGCCAATCCCACGCCCAGCTCGCGGCCGCGGGGCGCCAGCTGTGCTTCAACATCGATGACCGAACCGGTAAGGTCAGAGTCGAGGTACACGACATCAGGGGAAACGTGCTGTTCACGATCCCTTCGAGTAAGGCGCTTGAGATCGCCGAAGGCGGAAGCTTGTCATGATCAACGTGATCGACGACGCCGCGGCAAACTTGACCTCGCCACCCGCGCAACCGGCTGTCCGTCACTCAGCGAACAGCGGCGCTGCGGTCTCATCCGCCCACGCGAGCGCGCTCATGTAGATCGGGCCGGCGGGCGCGAACAATGCTTCGGCGCGCTCGAAGTCGGCCTCCTGGAGCGCCATCAGGCAGTCAAGGAGCTGACCCATCGGGCCGTGATGGTGGATCAGCGCGTCGCGGATGTCCGGCGCAAGCGGAATCCCGGCCAACGCGTATTCGATCGGCGCGTCCATGAGTGCGTCTAGCACCGAGAACAGCCCGACCGTGAACAACTCGTTGCCGTTGGCTCCACCGAGCCGCTCAACGCCGATGTGATCGCCGGCGAGTTGACAGAAGCGCGCGCGCGTAAGGGCCGTGACGGTCAGCTCGGTCGGCTTGCCCGCGACGCCCGCGAACAGCGTCAGCGCCGCCCACCGCCGCAGGTTCTCAACTCCCAGCAGCGCGATCGCCTGCGCGATCGAGCGGACCGGCTGGGCGAGCCCGAAGAACGCAGAGTTGATGAAGCGCAGCAGCCGCACGCTCAACCGCACGTCGATCGCGATCCTGTTCTGCAGGTCCGACAGCTCGACGCTCGGGTCCTCGAGGACCGTGAGCAGCTCGAGCACGGCGAGCCGGCTGGCGTCGATTCGCCGACCGTGCATAACCTCGGGGCGACAGAAGAAGTACCCCTGAAACAGCTCGCACCCGGCCTCACGGCAGAACGCGTGGTCCTGCTGGTTCTCGACGCGCTCTGCGAGCACCGTCACGCCGTAGCGCTTCAGCCGCGCCAGCTCGGCTATGAAACCCTCGCGACCGAGGTCGATCAGGTCCAGCTTGGCGACGTCGACGAGCTCCAGCAGAGCCTCGGCCTCGGGACTGAACCGGTAATGATCGAGCGCTACTCGGCGGCCTTCGCGCTTTAGCTCCGCCACGGTTGCAGCCGTCTCAGCGTCGCCGACCTGTCCCTTCATGATCTCGACGACCGCGCGCCGCGGCAGCAGCGCTACCAGGCCGCGATCCATCAGCTCGCGCGGGACCTTGATCCAGGCGCCACGCGCTCCGACGATCCGCTTGAGTCCGATCTCGGTCAGCGAGTTGAGCACGACCCTGGCGGTCGCCGCCTCCTGGTCCTGCACGTTCGCGCTGTTCGCAGTGCTGTCGCGGAACAGCAGCTCGTAGCCAACGACACGCATCCTTCTATCGAAGATGGGATGACGGGCTACGTAGACGTTGTCCATTTCCGCTTGCTCTCCGCGGTACGCAATGACCGATCACCCATGTTCTCGGCAGCAGCGCCTGGATCCTGAGAGGGTTTATAGCTCTGACAAAGATCCGTCGCGGCGCCCCCAGGCGTTCGGTCTCAGGCAAGCACAGGCCCGATGTCTTGACGAGCAGCGGTGTCGAACCCCTGGATCGGCATCGTGAACCGGCCGGTTGCCAGGCTCTAAGGCAGGCGCCAGGGCGTCCGGAATCCGTAAGTATCACGGATGTGATCGCCACCGTCGGATGGTTGACTTCGTTTCGGATGTCAATCGTCGCCCGCCCGAGCAGCTTTTTTAGTGTGCGCGGAGGAGAGCGGATGAGCGTGCCTCTCCCAGACGGGCGGCAGCTTTCAGCGCTCAGGTGGGCGGGGGCGGGCCGCCCGCTGGTTCTTTTACACGGGCTGTTCGATTGCGCGCACGGCTGGGATATATTCGCGCGCGCCACGCACCGCCCCTGTGTCGCTTTCGATCTCCCCGGCTTCGGGGAGTCGGACCTGCCGACGCGGCCGCGGATGTCGGCCTACGCGCAGGACATAAGCGACGGCGTGGCCGCGCTCGGCCTGCTCGATTTCACGCTGGTGGGCCATTCGCTCGGCGGCGGCACAGCGACCGGCATCGCGGAGCGGATCCCCGGCAGCGTGTCTTCGCTGGTGCTGCTCGCTCCGTGCGGCTTCGGGCGCATCGCGGTCGCGGACGCGATCAACCTGCCTGGCGCCGGCCTTCTAGCCAGGGCGACGATGCCCTACGCGCTGCGCAACCGCTGGGCCGCCAAGGGAATTTACGCGGCGGTGGTCGCCAACGGCAACGACCCGGATCCGGATGTGCTCGAGCGCTTGCAAAGCAGAGCTTCCAGCGTCGCCCCGGGCGCGCTGTCCGCCAACCGGACGATCGCCGCCGCGGGGCACGCCAAGACCGCGTACTTCCGCCGGCGTGTCGCTTACGCCGGTCCGGTCCGAGCTTTGTGGGGTGGGCGCGACCGTCTGGTGCCAGTCGCTCACATCAGCGGTCTACGCCGAGCATTCCCGCAGGCGGACGTAACCGTTTGGGAGGCGATGGGACATCACCCTCAGCGTGAACGCCCGGTGGAGCTATCCGCTTACGTCGAGCAGGGCGCCCTCGCGGCCCGCCGACAGCGGCACTGGCAGCGGGCGCATCGGGGCCAATCAGCAGGCGTCGAGGCGTCCTCGCGCCAAAGCCGCTGGCTGGCGCGACGCCGTTCGGTGCCCGTCCCCTGATCTGGTCAGGGCGCGCCCTTAGCTTAGCTAGCTAGGTTGTGGCCGCGATCGTGAGATCGGCTGGTGTTTTGGGGCGTGGCGTGCGGGTGCGTCGCCAGGCGGCCCAGGTTCGTCCGAGGGCGTAGGCGAGGGCGCTGAGGGTGCCGACGAAGAATCCGATCGGCCAGTTGGTTTGGTAGGAGATGGCGATCGCGGTCCAGACGGTGACCAGGGCGATGATCACTGACAGGATGATCGAGAAGGCCGGGCGGTTTGTGAACGAGCGGGCGGCGGCGGGCGGGCCGATCATCAGCGAGAAGATCAGCAGGGCGCCGACGACGGGGACGGTGAGGGTCGTGGCGGCGGCGAGCACGAGCAGGAACGCGAGCTCCATACGGTGGCTGGCGACGCCTTTGGCCTCGGCGATGTCGGGGATCACGGACGAATAGAGCAGCGGCCGGTAGAGGATGGCGATGGCGGCGATGCTGGCGATTGCGAGTAGCGCGACCGGCAGCAGTTCGGTGGTGGAGACGCCGAGAATCTCGCCGAACAGGAGTGAGTAGAGTTGTGGTTCGTATTCCTCTGAGCGGCTGAGGAACAGTGCGCCGAGCGCGAGCCCAAGGACGAGCGCGAGCGCGGTGGCGACGTCGTGGCGGCCGCGGCGACCGAGCGTCGCGATCGCGACCGCGGCGCCAGCGCCGAACGCGCCGAGCCCGATGAGGGCGCTGATCCCGAGGAGGTTGGCAGCGGCGGCGCCGGCGAAGGCGCTGTTGGGCAGCGCGTGAGCGGGGAACGCCGAGCCACGCAGGACCACGAAGAAGCCGACGACGCCGGCGATCACGGCGATGATCGTGGCCACGATCCAGGTGTTGGTCATGAAGCTAGAGAACATGCGTCAGGTGTCGGACGATCGGCAGGCCGGAGGCGAGGTAGGCGAGGAAGGCGAGCGCGACGATGAAGAAGCTGACGGGGTAGCCGTTGTGGCTGGATTCCCAGTAGTAGCTGTCGTAGGCGAGCAGCACTCCGAGCCAGGTGGCGCCGACGCCGATCAATGCCGCGAGGGTCAGGGCGGCACCGGTCCGGTTGGTTAGCCGCAGCGCGGTCGCGGCCGGGCCGATCAGCAGCGCGGTCGACAGGATCGCGCCGATCGCGAGCGCGGAGAGTCCGACAGCAACGGCCAGGGCGGCCATGAACCCGAGGCCGATCAGACGAACGGGAACGCCTCGCGCAGCGGCGAGCTCGTTGCTGGCCGAGGCCAGCAACAGCGGCCGATAGAGAACGGCGATGATCCCGATGGCGATGACGCTGAAGGCGATCACGATCGGGATCGTTGAGGGGTCGATCGTGAAGATCGACCCGAACAGGATCGTCTGGGTGGCGCCGGTGGTGGCGCTGCCGGTGGTGTCGTAGTAGAGCAGCAGGGCAGCGAGGCCGGTCGCGGCGCCAAGGACGATCCCCGTGGCGAGGTCACGGCCCTTCACGCGTTGGGTGCCGATCGCGTCGATCGCTCCGGCGCCGAGCAGGCTCATCCCGACGAACCCGAGGAGCGGGCTGATACCGAGCAGAAATGCGGCAGATCCGCCGGCCGTCGATACGTCGGTCAGGGCGTGACCTGCGAACGACTGGCCGCGCAGGACGGTGAACACACCGACCACGGCGGACACGATCGCGACGATGGCGCCGATGACAAGCGCCGTGTGCACCGGCTGGCTCGAGAAGAACCCTGGTTCGAATAGCCAATGCATGCCCTCACCGGACGTGAACGACCGGGCCGGCAGCGTGATCGTGGTGCCCGGCGCCTGGGTCAGCGTCGCCGGCAACGACGAGGATTCGGCCGTTGACGCGGAGAACCTCGACGTGGTGGCCGTAGAGATCGCTGAGCACCTCGGTGCGGATCACCTGGTCGGTGGTTCCGGCCGCGGCCCGGCCGTCGGCGAGGTACACGACGCGGTCCATCACGGGAAGCAGCGCGTTCATCTCGTGCGCGGAGAGCAGCACCGCAATCCGATGCTCGACGGCGATGCGGTGCAGCAGCGCGATGATCTCCTGCCCGGAGCGCAGGTCGAGGTTCGCGAGCGGCTCGTCGAGGAGCAACAGCTCAGGGCGGGAAATCAGGGCATGGGCGATCAGGACGCGCTGCTGCTCACCGCCTGAGAGCGTGCCGACGCGGGCGTCGGCGAAACGCTGCGCGTCGACAGCGGTGAGCATCTCGTCGATCAGCGCCGTTCGCTTGGCGGAGGGGACGGGCATGCCGAAGCGGTGACCGTCGAGCCCGAGGCCGACCAGGTCACGGGCGCGCATCGGCATGTCCGGGTCCAGCAGAACCTTCTGCGGGACATACCCGATCGACGAGTTGCGCCGCATCCGGTTTCGGCCGCTGATCCGGACCCGGCCGGCGCCCGGTGCCTGGAGTCCGAGGATCACCCGCAGCAGCGTCGTCTTGCCGGCACCGTTTGAGCCGATCAACCCGGTGAACTCGCCCGCCGCCACGCTGAAGCTGACCTGGTCGAGAATCTGCCGGCCGCCGAGCGCAACGCTCACGCAGTCGACGGCGAGCACCTCGCCGTCGACGGGGTCGCCGGCCGGACGGTTGTGGTCGGCGGTGCTCACAGCCGCTGGGTGGAGATCTTGGCCGTCACGGCCTTTCCGATCGCGTTGACCTCGGCCAGCATCCAAGACTGGAAGTCATATCCAGGGGTTGGCATCGTCTCGTACACCCCGACCACCGGCACGCCGGCGTGCAGCGCGCTATCGCGGATCGACGTGGTCAGGGAGTCGACCACCTGCTGGTTGTAGCAAAGCACCTTCACCCGGTGGTTGGTGAAGAACCCCTCCTCCAAGGTGATGTCCTCGGGCGAGGGGTCGACGCCGTTCATGATGTCGGCCTGAAACGCAAATGGCGTCAGGTTGTCGATACCCATCGCCTGGAGCAGGTAGTCGGCGACGGGTTCGGTGCTCGCGGCCGGCGTTCCCGCGTACTTGGCTTTGAACGCCGCGATCGCGGCGTGCAGCGGCGCCAGCGAGCTGATGAACTTGGCGAGGTTGGCCTGGAAGTAGGCGGTGTGCGAGGGCGCCAGCGCGGACAGGTCGCCGGCCATCACCTTCGCGACGGCCGGCATCGTGCGCGGCGCGTACCACAGGTGCGGGTTCGGGGTGTCGCTCGGGAGTCCGAGCACGTTCTGCACGACGATCAGCTTCCGCTTGGAGTTCGGTGACGCGGACTCGATCCTGTTCATGAACGTGTCATAGCCGACCCCGTTCTGGACGATCAACTCCGCCGCGCTCACCTGTTGGGCGACGCCCGGGGAGGACTCGAAGGTGTGCGGATCCGTGTTCGGGTTGTTCAGGATCGAGGAGACATCGACGTACCGGCCGCCGATCTGGCCCAACACGTTCGCGTACTCGTTCTCCGCGCCGATCGCCGAGATCACCCCGCTGCGCCCGCCGCCCCTCGACGACGAGCCGCAGCCCGCGACCATCAGCACCAGGAGCCACGCTGCGACCAGGACCGCGCTGCGCGTGCACGCAGCGGAGCGCGCAGGCGCGGCAGCGCTCATCGTCGGCCCCGCTTCGCGTTTGCGGTCGGCCCTCCGCGCTCGCTGGCGGGTACCGGCTGGGACCCCATTGGCAACCTCTCCTGATCGCTGACGCTCGTAGCCGGCGGCACGCCGCCGGCAGAAACAGCATACATGAGAGTAAGACTTCTTCTCATTAGCAGCCTCGGTTTTTGGTTATTTGACAAGAATATTTAGGTACGCCATAATCTCTACACATGGCAGCGCAAAACTTTCTTTCGCCATCGGTGCAGGATTACGCGAAGGCGGTGTATGCGCTCGAGGCGCGTGGCGGCTTGGCAGTCTCCACGAACGATCTCGCCGCTCGGCTCGGAGTGACGCCGGCGTCGGTGTCGGGGATGGTGCGCAAGTTGACGGAGGTAGGGATCGTCAAGCACGAGCCCTACCACGGTGTGCGCTTGACCGATGAGGGCCGGCGGGTGGCGCTGGAGGTTCTACGTCACCACCGTCTGCTCGAGCTGTTTCTCGCGCAGGAGCTAGGGATGCCATGGGATCGCGTCGATGCCGAGGCGGAGGTGCTCGAGCATGTGCTGTCCGAGGAGCTCGAGCAGTTGATCGCGGCGCGGCTGGGAAATCCAACGGTCGACCCTCACGGCGATCCGATCCCGACCGCCGAGTTGGAGATCGACGAGGGTCAGACGCGTAGCCTGGAGAGCCTGGCATGCGGCGAGCACGGCGTCTTCGTGCGCGTGTCCGACTCTGACCCGGAGATGCTTCGTTACCTGCGCAGCACTGGGATCGCGCTCGGGGATCGGCTGCTGGTGCATGAGCGCCAGCCGTTCGGCGGGCCGCTGTTCGTGCTCGTCGACGGACGCGAGCATACGCTCGGTGGCCGGCTAGCGGCCGCGATGCGCATTGCCGTGGATGCGCACCGGGGTGCAGCGCAGTGAGCGTGATCGAGAGCGGCGTGCCGGTCGCGCCCGGTGGACTCACGCACGAAGATACCGTCCGTTCAGGCGATCGCTCGCGCGTAGCCAATGCGCGTCAGCGCGGACGACGTTGGAGTCTCTTGTGGTTGCTGGTCGGCCCGGGCATCCTCGCGATGCTCGGTGAGAACGACGGGCCGAGCATGATCTCCTACGCGACGACCGGCGCGACCTATGGTCTTGGCTTCTTCGTGCCGTTCATTGCCGTGACCTTCGGGATGGCGATCGTCTGCCAGGAGATGTGCATGCGCGTGGGAGCGGTCACGCATCGTGGTTACGGAGAGCTCGTGCTGCAGCGCTACGGGAAGGTCTGGGGGTGGTTCAGCGCCGGCGATCTTGCGTTCACGAACCTCGTTACGTTGATCGCCGAGTTCGTCTCGATCCGCGTCGGAATGGCCTACTTCCACCTCGGTGCTCCGGTTGCTGCGGCGCTCGGTGTGGTGTTGGTGCTGTTCACGATGAGTGGCGGGCGCTACTGGCGCTGGGAGCGAATCGTGCTCGGGATGGCGCTGTTCAACGGCCTGTTCCTCGTCTCGGCGATCCTCACCAGGCCAGACTTGGGCGCCGTCGGCAAATCGTTCACCTTCACGCCGCTGCCGGACGGCAGCTTCAACACCTTGCTGCTGCTGCTGGCCTCGACGATTGGCGCGACTGTGACGCCGTGGATGATCTTCTTCCAGCAGGGGGCCTCAGCAGACAAGGGCATGACCTCGGCCGACATCGGGCATGGTCGCTGGGACACGATCGCCGGCGGCGCACTCGCAGCGATCTTCGGGATCGGCGCGCTGATTGCGGGCGCCGCGCTGCTGACGCACAACGGCGCCAGCATCCAGGGCCTCGCGGGGGCCGGATTCCCCGCCGCGATCCGCGCCGCATCGGGCGGTCCGGCCGCCACGATCTTCGCGCTCGGGCTGATCGAAGCAGGCGCCGTCGCCGTCTTGACGATCTCGGCGAGCACCGCCTACGCCGCAGGTGAATGCATCGGCGTGCCACGCAGCTTCAACAACCCACCGCGACACGCGCGGATCTTCTACATCTCCAACGTCGGTGTCGCATTGGTCGCCGCCGCGATCATCCTGATCCCCGGCGCGCCGCTGCTCTCGATCGCGCTCAACGCCAACGTCCTGGCCACCGTGCTGCTGCCGGTCGCGCTGATCTTCGTCGTGATGCTCGCCAACGACCGTGGCTTGATGGGCAACTGGGTCAACAAGCGCTCCACCAATGTGGTCGGCATCGCGATCATCTCGTTCGTCGGAATCTGCGGCGCCGCGTACGGAATCGACTCCTTCCTGCGCACCATCCACGTGATCTGAGCCGCCATAACGATGACTTCGCCGAACAACGTCAACGCAGCACCCGCGCGGCGCAGCGAGCCCCCGCACGAGGGCGAGCAGCTGATCATGTACCTCGAGCACGAACAGCTCGCCAGCGACCGCTCGATCGCGGTGCCGCCCGCACAGCTCAGTCGACGTGCGCGAGCCGCACTCTGGTTGCTTCGCATCTTCGCGCTGATCGTCAGCTTCATGGTCATCTACACGTTCGTCTCCCAACTGCGCTGAGCGACCCGCGGCTCACTCCCCGTGGGCGGAGACGAGCGCACAAGTGCGTCGAGGTGGGCTGGCTGTGACAGCGGCCAGGCAAGGCGCGCAGCAGGCGATGTCTCGAGCCCGACTCGGGTAACTTGGCTTGCAATCCTCGCGAACCAAAGGAGCGCGCATGTCCGAGTCAGATACCTACAAGATCGTCGAGATCGCCGGAACGTCGCCTGACGGCGTCACCGAGGCGATGCGATCGGGCGTGGCGCGCGCCGCCAAGACTCTGCGCCACATCGACTGGGTGGAGGTGCGCAGCATCCGCGGACATGTAGTCGGCGAAGACATAGCCCACTTCCAGGTGGAGCTGAGAATCGGCTTCAAGCTCGAGGACCAATGATCGCGCCGGCAGACTGGGACGCTCGTCATCCGGGTCGTCGTTCGTGACCGCACGGACGTCTGCAAGCCTCAAAACGCAGCTAGGCGCGCTGGCGCTGATGCGCCTCACCGTGGCCGCGGCTGCTCGCCACTGAGCACGAGGGTGGAGTCGGCGACGAACTGCCACCGTCCGTCCAAGACGGTTCGCTGCGCAGGCGGGTGAGCACGAGCAGGGCACCGGCGAGGGCGACAAGCGCGCCTACCACCAGCGATATCTGCATGCCGCTCATGAACGCGGCGCGCGCGGCGCGCGCCAGGTCGGCGCCGGTCGTGCCACCGACGCTAGCGGAGACGGCGAGGGCACCGCCAAGCGAGCCGATGATGGTGTGCGTGGCGGCTATCGGTACGTGTCGGCCGGCGAGGGCTGTGGTGATGTGGCTCTGGTAACGGGTTAGCATTGCGCTGCCGATCACGGCGACGCCAAGCGCGCCACCGATCTGGAGAGCGACGGTGTTCGTCGCTGATCCGATCCCGGAATCGCCTTGAGGGACCGAGCCGACGACCGAGTTGGTCGCGGTGGGCAGCAGTAGCCCGGCCCCCACGCCGATCAGCAGCAAGCCGGCGAGCATGGCCTGATAGGTCGCGGCAGGGGTGGAGACCGCCGAGATCTGCCACAAGCCGCCCGCGATCGCGGCGAGGGCGGCGGCGATGACGAGCTTGATCCCGATGCGCCGGGCGAGGATCGGTGAGAGCGGCGCGCTGAGGCAGACCATCGCGGCGGTGGGCAGGATCCGCAGTCCGGCCTGCAGCGGCGAGTAGCCGAGGGCGAACTGCAGGAACTGGGTCTGCAGAAACAGGACGCCCATCAGCCCGAAGATCCCGAGGGTCTCGCTCGCCGCGGCTATGGAGAACCTGCGATCGCGAAAGAAGCCCAGGTTCAGCATCGGGTGCTCGGTGTGGGCTTCCCAGGCGACGAAGCCTGCGAGTGCGGCAACGCTGAGGGCTCCGACTCCGACCACGCTCATCGAGCTCCAGCCCTTGGTCGGACCTTCGATGATCGCCCACAGCAACAAGCCCAGGCCGGCGATCGAGAGCGCGGCACCAACGGGATCGGGACGCTCGGCGGCCGGGTTCTTCGAGTCGGGCAAGAGCACCATCGCTCCCGCGAAGGCGGCGATCACGATCGGGACGTTGACCAGGAAGATCGAGCCCCACCAGAACCTGGCCAGAAGCAGGCCGCCGGCGACCGGGCCGATCGCGATCCCGAGCCCGATCGTCGCGGCCCAGGCGCCGATCGCTTTGGCTCGCTGCGCCGGGTCAGGGAAGACGTCGTTGATGATCGACAACGACGCTGGGATCGTCAACGCCGCTCCGGCGCCCATCAGCGCTCGCCACGCGATCAGCAGATCCACCGAGCCTGAGAACGCCGCGCCGATCGATCCAACAGCGAACACGGTCAGCCCGCCCAGGAAGAAGCGCTTGCGCCCGAACCGGTCGGCCAGGCTGCCGGAGACGAGCAACATGCCCGCAAACACGAGCGCGTAGGAATCGACGACCCACTGCAGTTGGCTCGAGGTCGCATGGAGCTTACGCACCAGCGTTGGCAGCGCGACGTTGAGGATCGTGTTATCCACGTTGATGATCAGCGCCGCCGCACACAGCACCACCAATGCCGCCCACCGCTGAGCGTGCTGTGCTTGCCGCGGTAGCACCGCCGGTTCTGCCAACAGGGCCTCGGCATGCATGATGACTCCCTCAATTGCGCTACCGATTAGTATTCAATACTTGATGGTACCATGTCTGCATGGCATCCGACAGCAAACCGAAGCGGCGCACGCGCCCGACGCGTGAGGAGACCCGCGCCCGGCTGCTGCAGGCCGCCAGCGAGGTCTTCGCCAAACACGGATACGACCGTTCGTCGCTGGACGACGTCGCCGCGGCCGCGGGCCTCACGAAGGGGGCCGTGTATTCGAGTTTCGCCAGCAAGGACGAGCTGTTCTATGCCCTGATGCGCGAGCGCATCGACGAGCGGCTCGCGCTCGTCGCCGCCGCGGTGGGTCGCCAAACCACGCTCCAGGGCACCACGCGCGACGCCGGAGCCGGCCTGGCCGAGCTCATCATCAGTCAGGCCGATTGGCAGCTGCTGTTCATCGAGTTCTGGGCCCGCGCCGTGCGCGACCCAGCCCTCCGCAAGGAATTCGCTCGCCAGCGACGCACCGCGCGAGAGCTAATCGCGCGGTTCATCGAAGCGCAGGCCGCCCAGTTGGGGATCGATCTTCCAGCACCCGCCGATCAACTCGCTGTCGCGGTGCTCGCGCTCTCCAACGGCATCGCCATCGAGCAACTCGCCGACCCAGAAACAGTCGACCCCTCCGTGTTCGGCACGAGCCTCGGCCTGCTGCTCAACGGGCTGGCATAGCAACGTCTGTGCCGCTCCCGCGTGTCAGACGCCGTCGCTCGGTGTATTGGTGGTATACGAACATATGTTCTGAAAAGGAGCACACGCCCAGCCACTTGGATCCCAGCACTATCGCCGCGACGCGGCCGAGTTTGCCGTGACCGTGGTCGATGAGTGGCAGCGACCGGGCCTGGGGACGCTGCTGCTCAAGGTGATCAGCTGGGTGGTCGCAATCGACTGAAAGGACGAGTCGCCGCGGACAGGTCCAGCCTGATCGCCCACACGGTCCCAAGATCCGGAGTGCAAGCCGATGCTCATTCCTCGGGACGCGGTTCTTGCTAGCACCCCAACTACGTCCGCGCCGGTCGTTCAGGCATGGCCCTCCTCGACCGGCGCGAACTGCGGGGTTGTTTTCGTCTTCCGTGATCGTCCGTGATCGCCTGCGTTGCTGGCGTCGTCGCGGCGAGGTAACGTAAAGCTAACGTCTAACTGATCTTGGCGGACTGGCCTGGGGGAACTCAGTTTGACGGCCGACTCTAGGTCGCGTTCGTGCGTGCAACCGTCAGAGGATGAGTGTCGCGGGACCGACGACGCTGCTGTAGGGATCGAGATAGAAGTTGTAAAGCTGGACGTCGCCGCTGGCGCCGCCGGCGACAAACTCGAATCGTTCGAGCTGCCAGCCGGTCATGCTCGCGGTCTGGAGGTTGAGGGGGTTCGAAAGCGTCCAGGTGTTGGGTTGGCTGTACAGATCAGCGGCTTTGTCGATACCTGCCTGGCCGGCGTGCGAGACCTCGAAGGACACGCTGGGGGCGCCGGAAACGGTGCGAATCAACGTCCTGGCGAAGGGATAGCTCGAGTTCACGCAGACCGCGGGACTGATCGCGCTCGCGCCGCCGCGCAGGCTTAGCACGGTGCCGATGCTGCCGTCCGCCAGCTGAGCGCTGGTGAGACTCGCTCCGCCGCTCAGCGTCCAGCCGCTGGCGGTAAAGCTGTCCGGCCTCTGGCCCGGCGCGAGCACGTAATAATGGGAATCGCCCCAGGACAAGAATGGCTGCGTCAGCGTCGGGGCTGAGCACGACACAGCGTTCGCGATCGCCGGCGTCGTGCCACCGATTTGCGCGAACGGCTGGCTTTTGGTTGTGTTGGCGACCGTGGAGGCGCCGGCGATCGCCGGCACGGCACCCACGACGATCGTCGTCGCGGCCGTGATGGCGAGGACCGTCCGCCGGAGGCGTCGGGGCGTATGGGAGATCATGAGAGGTTCCTTCGTGTTTCTGATGTTTGGAGTCATCGATGGAATGCGCTAGTCGGCAGGACCGCTGGCTAGCCGACCAGCCGTGGGTCGACGTAGAAGTTGTAGACCTGCTCTTCTCCGGCTTTGCTCGATCCTTGCAGCGTGAAGACAACAAGCTGCCAGCCGGCCTGGCTGCCGGGGTTGGTCTTGACGGGGTTTGAGGCTGTCCATCCCGCCCCTGAGCCGGAGAATCTGCCCGCGTCGACCGGGGCGCTCGTTCCTGCGTACTGGGCGCCGAGCTCGACTGCTTGGCTGCCGCTGACGTCGCGGATCATCGTGCGCGCGTTCGGGTAGTCGGACTGCACGCACATCGGCGGGCTGATCGCCTGAGCGCCGGAGGGGAGATCGAGCACCGGCCCGGTTGTGTCGTCGGACAATGTCGCGGTTTGGATCTTCGCCCCGCCTGACAGTGTCCACCCGGTCCCGGTGAAGCTGTCGAAGGCCTGCCCGGGTACCAGCGTGTACTGCTCGCTGTCGCCATAGGCGCTGAACGCTTCAGACAGAGCCGGCGTCGTGCAGTTGGCTGTCGAAGCGCTGGCCAGGGCTGCGGTGCTGGCTGGCTGGGCGGCGAGCGTCTTGGCCGCCAGTGCAGGGCTGGTGGTAGCAGCTGCCACCAGCACCGGGAGCACGCTGGTGGCGAGCAGCCGACGAGCGCGACTATTGAAAGGATTCTTCATGTTCGGTACGCACCTTCTGTGGTGTGCACTGGCAGCCGAGCTATCTCACCCGTTGTGAGACCTCTGGCTTTGCGTCGCCGGCTCACGCCGGGTTTGCCTTTTTCAGCTGGTTCGCACCGTTCCTATCGGCGCCGCGGGTAGAGCCACATATCGGAGATTTGCCGAATTCTGGTTGAACGTTGCGCTGGACGGATGTCCGATGGCGATTTCCTAATCTTAACCGGCGTTCGGTTCGATGTTTCGTGCGAAGATGTCCATCAATCCGGGGTTGGCCGAGCAAGAGCTTCACGCGGAGACGTTCCGGCGATGGCGTTCGCGCATGACCTCGCGCGAGCGCGCGACCGAGCTGCTCGTCGGCGCGGGATTCGCCGCTGCGGTCGCGTGCATTTGGCGGATTTGTTCGCCGGGAGGGTTTGCGCTCGCGCCGGCGCTCGCGTGTGTGGCCGCGTTGGCGCTCGCCTCGCGCGTTCGGTTCGACACGCCGTTGGGCTTCACGGTCGCCACGCAGTTGGCGTTCGTACCGCTGATGTTCTCAGTGCCGCTGGCGCTGGTCCCGATCGCGGTTGCGATCGCGATGGCGCTCGCACGGCTCGGCGACGCGCGCCGCCCAACGATCAGCGCCCGCGCGCTGTCGCTGGCGGTCGGAAACGCGTGGTTCGCGATCGGTCCGGTAGCCGTGTTCGCGCTTGCGCATACCGCGCCGCGCGATGCCGGCCCGGCGCTGCTGCTTACGGCGCTCGCGGCGCAGTTCCTCGTCGACTTCGCAGTCTCGTGCCTACGTTATGCGATGCACCGCGGGGCGAGCTTCGCCTCCCAGCTGCGGGAGGCGTGGGTGTACGGGATCGACGCCGCGCTGGCTCCGATCGGACTGCTCGCAGCTGTCGGGATCCACAACAGGACCGCGGCGGCGTTCGCACTGGTTCCGCTGCTGGGTCTGCTGTCGGTGTTCGCACGAGAGCGCCACCGCCGCCTGCAGGGCCTGCTCGAGCTGAGCAGCGCATACCGCGGGACCGCGCTGATGATCAGCGACGTCATCGAAGCGGACGACGGGTACACCGCGGAGCACTCCAAGGGCGTCGTCGCGCTCGCGCTCGCGGTCGGCGAGCAGCTCGAGCTCAGCGCCGAGCAGCAGCGCAACCTCGAGTTC
Source organism: uncultured Solirubrobacterales bacterium (assembly GCA_963697635.1). Classification (GTDB taxonomy): domain Bacteria; phylum Pseudomonadota; class Alphaproteobacteria; order Acetobacterales; family Acetobacteraceae; genus CAJCJG01. Next base: position 444,611 of record CAVOOS010000033.1, read on the forward strand.
GCCGCGCTGCTACACGACGTCGGCAAGATCGCGATCTCCAAGCAGATCATCAACAAGCCAAGCAAACTCGACGCCGACGAGTGGACGATCATCAAGACCCACCCGATCGAAGGGCAGAAGATGCTCGACCGGGTCGGCGGGTTCATGCATGAGGTCGGGTTGATCGTCCGCTCTCATCACGAGCGCTGGGACGGCGCCGGCTACCCCGACGGGCTCGCCAGCGACGCGATCCCGCTCGAAGCCCGGATCATCGCGGGTTGCGACACGTGGAACGCGATGCGGACCGATCGCGCGTACCGCAAAGCGCTCTCGCGCGAGGCCGCACTGACCGAGCTGCTGGCCGCCGCCGGCGCCCAGCTCGACCCGCGCGTCGTCGACACGCTTGCCAGGCTCGTCGGATCCGGCCGACCAGCCGAAGCGGCGGTTCCCGCGTGCGCCCCCCAGCCCGATGCGGCAGTTCCCGACAACGTCGCCTCCGTCCTTACGGCAACTGCTCCGCCGCACGGGCACGGACATCACACCAGGCCGCGTGCGACGATCGCAACCTGGATCGGACGCGCCGCACACCGCGCTCGCGCGACGCAGAGCCGCCTGCCGCTGCCAGGCCAGCAGCCGGCATCTTTCATGATCGGCAATGACGCACTCGAGGAGGTCCGCGCCAGCGATCCCGTCGGGCGACTGCTCGAGGATTCCTGGGCTTCGCGGTCGCGGCGCGCCGGTAAACGCGAGCTGATCGCGGAGGTTGGCGCGGCGATGCTATTTCTTGCGGTCGCGATACCGTTGGCGCTGCCGGCGCTGGCGGATGGTCGGGTGCGACCGGCTTTGGCGCTGCTGCTGGTCGGTCTGTACGCAGTTGTCTCACGCGCTGTCAAGTTCCCCATCGGAGTGGGCTACGTCGTGCCGTCCTATCTGGTGCTCGTCCCGATGCTGCTGCTGTTGCCCCCGACCACAGTGCCGCTCCTGGCTGCGGCCGGTCTCCTGCTCGGCACGACCGGGAGGTGGGCCGTCAGGCGCGCGCGCCCGGAGGAGCTTATATTTGCGATTCCGGACGCGTGGCACGCTCTCGGACCGGCGGTTGTGCTGGCGCTGGCGGGAACCGTGCATGGCGCCGGCAAGGCAGGCGTCTACCTCGTTGCGTTCCTTGCGGGCTGCTTGCTTGATCTGGTGAGATCCACGTTGCGCGAGCGGCTCGCTTTTGGGGTCGCCCCCCAACTCCAGGTTCGGGTGATCGCATTCGTCTGGCTCATGGACGCGTGTATCGCTCCGCTAGGGCTGCTGCTCGCCAATGCGGCCCGCGACGATCCCGCGCAGCTTCTGCTGGTACTGCCGCTCTCCGGTCTGTTGATGGTCGCTGCCCGCGACCGCAACGCTCGGATCGCTGAGGCGCAGCGTCGACTTGGCGTCGTGGTGCGCCAGCGGACGCGACTGCAGTCGGCCGTGCAAAGGCTCGGCGATGCCTTCGCCGCGAAGCTCGATCTGCGCGCGCTCACCGACGTGGTGTTGCACGGGTCGATCGACGCGCTCGACGCGAGCGCCGGCCTGATGGTGCTGGAGCTGCCGGCGGCGCCTGCGATCAACAAATCCGCTGGGGCGGGTGAACTCGTCCCGCTCCTCGAACTCGTCGGCGACACGGTGCGAGGCACGCAGCAGGCCCGCCAAATCGAGGGAGCCGGCGGATGGGCGCTGGCTGTCCCCTTCAGCCTAGGTCCCGACAGTCGCGGAGCGCTCGCGGTCGCGAGAGTGGGGCGCGCCTTCAGCGAAGATGAACAGGCGGTGATGCTCGGGCTGGTGGAGCGCGCGCAGACCGCGGCCACCGAGATCGTCGCGCACGAACTGCTGCGCGAACAGGCGCAGACCGACCCGCTGACCCGCTTGGGGAACCGACGCAAGCTCGCCGACGAGTTGGGCAGACGCCTAGCCAGCACCTCGACCGACGCGCCGATACTGCTGCTGCTGTTCGACCTCGACGGCTTCAAGGGCTACAACGACACCTTCGGCCACGTCGCCGGCGACGCGCTGCTCGCAAGGCTGGGCTTCAAGCTGAACAGCGCCGTCGGACCTGACGGCTCGGCCTACCGCCTCGGCGGCGACGAGTTTTGCGTGATCCTACCTAGAACGCACGACGACCTCCAGCGCCGGGTCACAGCGGCAGCCTCTGCGCTCGAGGAGCACGGCGAGACATTCGCGATTACCGCATCGTGCGGATCCGTCCTGCTTCCGCACGAAGCGACAACCGCCGACTACGCCCTGCAGCTCGCGGATAAACGAATGTACGCGCACAAGCACAGCCGCCGCTCGGGAGCGCGAGAACAGGCGCACGACGTTCTGATACACATCCTACGGGCCAAGCAGAACGGCTTGCCGGACCATGCGAGCGGCGTCGCCGAGCTCGCGGTGCGGATCGGTCGCCGGCTCGCGATGGACGCCGAGCAGATCGATGAGCTGCGCCGGGCCGCGGCGCTCCATGACATCGGCAAACTCGGCATCCCAGACGCCATCCTCGCCAAGCCCGGACCACTCGACCCAACGGAACGTGACCTTATCCGCCAGCACACCATCATCGGCGAGCGCATCCTCAGCGCAGCACCCGCGCTGAGGCCGGTCGCGGCGGTCGTCCGCGCAACCCACGAACGGTGGGACGGAAACGGCTATCCAGATCACTTGTGCGCCGATCAAATCCCCCTCGCCGCACGGGTCATCGCCGTGTGCGACGCCTACGACACGATCATCACCGACAGCTGCTATCGACCAGCGAGCACGCCCAAGCAGGCCCGCGAGGAGATCAAGCGCGAAGCAGGCCACCAATTTGACCCGGCGATCGTCACCGCACTGCTACAGGAACTCGACCGCCCGGACATCGACGCCTCGCTACCCCTCGCCCAACTCCAACACGCCCAGACCGAGATCGGGCATGGACAAGTCGCAACAGAGGTTCTCCGCTACGTCCACCATCTTCTCGAATCACGAACATAGGAACATGGGGCCTCTGCAGTGCGCAGCACGCGGTCTGGCGGTCCGCAGAAGAATGCAATCAGCATCGACTCATGATCTCCACGAGTCCGCTAACAGGTGGATCACAGAATCAGTGCGAGGGGTACGATCGGCTGCGTGGACGTCCGCGCATCAACTGAAACCGGCGCGGGCTGCTTTCTCCCGCGGTTGATTCGCGTTGCTCAGCGATGACGCCTGAGAGCGACGATCCCGAGCTCGCGACGATATCGCCTCTGGCGGGGATGGGGATGCCTTCGATCACCGCTCAGCACCCGTCGGCGTCCTACAGCATCACGATGCGCGTGCGCCTGCGCCAGCGGCCGGGGGCGTTCGCGCGGGTTGCCGGCGCGATCGGGGAGACGGGCTCAATCCTTGGCGCGATCGACCTTGTGCGGGTCGAGCGCGGTGAGGTGCTGCGCGACGTGACCGTCGCGTGCTCAGACGCCGCGCACGCCGAGGCCGTCGTCAAGGCCGTCGGGGCGCTGGACGGCGTCACGGTTGATCACGTCACAGACCGCACATTCCTGATGCACGCAGGCGGCAAGATCGAGGTCAACGGGAGGGTCCCCGTCAAGACTCGCGATCAACTCTCGATGGCCTACACGCCCGGCGTCGCGCGCGTAAGCCTGGCCATCCACAACGACCTCGACAGGGCGTGGTCGTTGACGATCAAGGGCAACACGGTCGCGATCATCTCCGACGGAACGGCCGTGCTCGGGCTGGGCGACATCGGCCCGGCAGCCGCGATGCCAGTAATGGAAGGCAAGGCGCTGCTGTTCAAAGAGCTCGCCGGAATCGACGCGTTCCCGCTGTGCCTGGCGACCAAGGACCCCGACCGGATCGTAGATTTCGCTAAAGCGCTAGCGCCGACGTTCGGCGCGATCAACCTGGAGGACATCTCGGCGCCACGCTGCTTCGAGATCGAGCGCCGCCTACGCGACGAGCTCGACATCCCGGTTTTCCACGATGACCAACACGGCACCGCAATCGTCCTACTAGCCGCACTGATGAACGCACTGCGCGTTGTCGAGAAACACGCCGCCGATGTTAAAGTCGTGGTCGCCGGCGCTGGTGCGGCAGGCACCGCGTGTACCGAAATGCTGCTCGCCCACGGCGTACGCAACATCGTCGTGTGCGACATCGACGGCGCGCTATATCCCACACGACCAGGCCTCGATCCAATCCGTGCAGCGCTCGCCGCACGCACAAACCCCCACGGCGAGCGCGGCATGGCCAACGACCTAGTCCCCGGCGCAGACGTATTCATCGGCGTTTCGGGGCCCGGTGCGGTGTCCGAAGCAGCCGTGCACCAGATGGCAACCCGAGCGATCGTGTTCGCACTGGCCAACCCCGAACCCGAGGTCAGCGCGGAGGCCGTCGGCCCCCACGTCGCGGTCATGGCCACAGGTCGCTCAGACTACCCCAACCAAATCAACAACGTGCTCGCCTTCCCAGGCGTCTTTCGCGGCGCCCTGGACGTACGCGCGAGGACCATCAACGAAGAGATGAAGCTCGCCGCCGCCCAAGCCATCGCCGGAATCGTCGCCGACGACGAACTCGACGCCGAATACATCATCCCAAGCGTGTTCAACCACGACGTCGTCAAGGCCGTGGCACGCGCGGTCGCGCACGCCGCGCACGCCAGCGGCGTCGCGCGCCTCCCTGCCCCGACCACCACCAAGACGAGCTGACCCCTCGGCCGCCAAGCCGTCGCACAACACGCCAGCCTGGGCGACGAGCTGGTTCAGGCAGCCGGCCTCCCGGGGCGCGTGGAGCGGAATCCCGGTCGCTCCCGGCGCCGGGAGCGCACCGACCGCAAATCTGTCAGGCGACTGTGACTGTGGCGGACAGATCGCCGACGTTGCCTCCGGCACTCAGCATGTGTTTGCCGGCCAGCTGGTTGATTAGACCAGCCCAGGTTGCAGTCAGCTTGAAGTCGCCTGTCATCGTGCCGGTCTTGCCTTGCATGCTCGCCGTGACCGCCACCAAGCGCGCGATCACGATGCGTCGCTGGGAGACACGCCGCCCGGCGACGACGCGTACGGTCAGCATCGTACGCAATCGAAGCGCCCACGCCGCGGGTTGACGCCCGATTCGGGAAACCGACCTCCGACCATCGGCGTCGCGGGCCGTCGCTCGCTGTCGAGCTCGCCGACATGCACCCCATGTGGGCCGATCTCGACGACTCCTTTCGTGCTCCGGCGTGCGGTCGCCGCGCCACCGCTCGGCGACGTTTCAGGTGGCCGGATCGCGCGGTCGGATGGGAGGGCCTGCTCGCACGGACAATCCACCGCGCGGCGGGGCGGTTTGTCCGCTCGATGTCGATTTTCGAGCTCAAGCGGACGATCCGGTGCTCCACACAACGGTTTGTCCGTCCGGACACGGTGCGCGCGTGTCGGCTTGGCTCCCACCCTCAACTCAGCTGGCCGCATGAGCCTCAACCGTCACCGTATCTCGCAACTCGGACTACTAACTACAGGCTCTAAGAGCCTGTCTCGTAAGGGCGGTTCTTTCGTGGTCTTGCTGCCGCGGGTTGTCCGTTGCGGCGGGTTGGGTTCGTGGGGTTGTGGGCGTCGGTGCGGGGTCTGGATGGGGCATGAGAAGCCGGGGGCTTGGGCCCCCGGCTTGCTCTGGTGAGTGTTGCGTTTAGCTCACGGCGATTCCGGCGGGGGTGGCGCCCGGGGGGAGCGCGACGGGGGAGCCCGGCAGTTCGGTGAGCTGTGCGCCGTTGACGGCGAACTCGCCGACGGCGTCGATTCGGCTCTCGTTTACGTATAGGACTGTTCCGTCCGGATTCAGGGCTGGGTCAACGGCACCGACGCCGCCTTGGCTTGCGACGGTGGTACTGGTGTCGAGGGCCAGGGTTCCGTTGCCTTGGATGGTGTAGCTCGTGATCGTGCCGGAGCCTGTGTTGACGGCGTAGAGGTAGCGGCCGTCCGGGCTGATCGTGAGCCAGCACGGCGCGGTCTGGTCGTCGGCGTAGGGGGTGTTGCCAATCGGCGCGAGGGTGGCGTCCCATGTGTCCTTGAACGCCGAGACGGTGCCGAGCCCCGTGCCGTTGTGGGCGTTGGTCACGAACAGCTGGTCAGGGTCGGTCGGTCGGAACTCGCTGCCGAATGGACCGAGGCCCTGCGCCGGATAGGGAGAGCCCGGGGCGGCGATCAGCCGTCCGCCCGGGTCGACGCTGAAGCTCGCGATCTGGGAGCTCGCGACGAGTGTCGCGACGAGCTTGGTGCCGGTGCGGTTGAACAGCACGTCGCCCGGCTGGGATCCTGCGGGCAGCGCGACGCTCGACCACGGCGCCGGCACGAGCGCTCCGTTCCAGGTGAGGCGAAAGCCAGCAAGGTCGGTGCCGTCGGCGCCTGCGTTGGCAACCTCGACGAGGTCGCCGTGAACGGCGATGCTGACCGGGTCATCGCCGCCCGAGGCGAACGGTCCGCCGACAACCGGATCGAGCGATCCGTCGCGTTCGACGCGAAGCACCGAGACTCGGTTGCTGCCGGCGTCGACTGCCAGCACGAACTGCCGGTGATCGGCGAACTGGACCGCTCCCTCGGAAGCGATACCCGCGCCGGTCCCGGCGCCGCCGACCTCGAATGGCGATCCGGGCAGCGCGGTCAGTGACCCATTGGCGTTGCGCACAAAGCCGGCGACTGTGTTGACGCCGGCTGTGTTGTCGTCCAAGTACACGTGGCCGGCGGTAGGGCCGCCGTACCGATCAGCGAGGGCGGCGCCCGGCAGCGCCGCGGCGGCGCCGCCCGCGAGGGCGAGCCCGGCGGCAGCGACCGCCAGTCGGGCGTGGAGGTGCATATGGGCTGGCATGTTGTCTCCTTGTTCAGGACGTCGGGTCTGGGCGGGCCTCAGCAAGGCCGCGCCCGGCAATCTCGAGATACCGCCTTTGACCTCGCTCGAGCCGCCGGCGATGCGCTCGCAGGACCCGTGTTAAGCGGCCGGTAATGAATGTGAACGGATCCGCGGCCAATTCCATGGAATCCTTTCGCGGCGATCTCGGGTCTAATGCCACGATGACAAGCCGACTGCGATTCGCCCGCGACCACCGCTCGGTCCCGCGGCTGCTGTCGGGTTACCTGGAGGGCGACCTCGCTGCCCGGCAGCGGGCGCGCATTCAGCGCCACCTGGCGGAGTGTCCGGAATGCCGAAGCCTGCTGCGCAGCCTCCAGCAGATGATCGCCCGGTTCAAGGGGGTTCCCCCACCGCCGGATAACCCGGCTCCACGGGATCTCGCCGACGCGGTCCGCGCCCGGCTCGACGAACTTGGCCACGGTCGAGACCCGTGATCCGGCCCCGCTCAGACGAAGCGCGTCTGATCGCTCGCGCCCGCATGGGCGACACGGCCGCGTTCACCGAGCTCGTCATGACCTATTCGGAGCGCGTCATGGCCGCCCTGCGCCGCTACGGTCTCACGCCAACCGAGGTCGAGGAGGTCACCCAGGAGGTCTTCCTACGCGCCTGGCGCGGCCTCGGCGAGTTCGAGGAACGCGCCCAGTTCTCGACCTGGCTCCATCGGATCGCCTTCAACGAGGCCAACCGGCGGCTCGCGCGTCGCCAGAAAGCGCCTCCCCTCGCGCCTGAAATTCGAGATCCTGCGGAGGATCCTCGCGCGCGCGTACCGGACCGCACGACCCGCGACCCCGTTGCGCACACGCTCGATCGAGAGTTCGAAACGGTTCTGCAGGCGGCGCTCGCCGATCTCCCAATCGACTGCCGCGTCGCCGTGGTCCTACGCGACCTCGAAGGTCTGTCGACCCACGAGGCTGCCGAGGTCGTCGGCATACGACCGGCAGCGTTCAAGGGTCGTCTTCATCGCGGGCGGATGCAGCTACGCGCCCGCCTCGCTCCCTATCTCGAACGCAACGAGCGCTAACGCGCCACGCTGCCCACGTCGGGCGTGCTAGGGCACCCGCAGCGAGGCTCACGCTGTGGTGGCCGTCAATGCCCGGTTCAGCTGTAGTCGGGTTGGCGAAGTCGAAGCGGCAGCCGGCGTCCCACAGGCTCGACTGGCTGAGGCGATTGCGCCTCATGAGTTCGTCGTCGAGGCGGTATTGCTGATTGTTCTTGCTAGCAGGCGGCGGCTTGGAAGTGCGGGAGCAGGCTGGACCAGCCGTGTTGGTTTTGTTGGCGGCGTTCCGGGCCGCCGGCGCCGAGCCGGTCCCAGCCGCGGTGCTCGATCGATACCGTCGTCCCGTCGGATTCGGTGGCGGCGAAGGTGATCTCGACTTCGGTGGCGTCGGCGCGGTCTTGGCGTAGGTGCCAGAGGTAGGCGATGCGGTTGGGGGGTTCCCAGCGGGTGACCTGGCCCCAGTCGTGCTCTTCGCCTTGGGATGTGCGCTCGTAGATGCGGCCGCCGACACCGGGCTCGATGATCACTTGTACGTCGGATTGGGCGCTGATGGTGTGGGTCGTCGGCCACCAGGTGCTGGTTTGTGCGGTCCAGAGCTCGAAGGTCCGCTCGGGTGGGCAGCCGACGCCGAATGTGATCCGCAGCGGTTCGATCATGTCGCGTCGCTGTTCTGCGTGACCGAGCGGACGCGTGCCGCGGCATCGTCCCGGACCTGCTGCGGATCAACTAGCGCCTCGAACGGGCTGGTGGCTGAGCGGGGCACCGGGTTGATGGTAGCCGGCAAGCCGACGATGAAATGGACACCACATTCGGGGGCGGCATGAGAGGGGCGGTCTCCGGTGTGGCTGAGGGGGTGTCGCTCAGCACTCGAGCGCTCAGCACTCGAGCTCCTCCAGTCGTCCTGAGTGGGTCGTGGCCCGTACCGGGAGCACGACGAGTGCGATTAGCGCGCCCGCGAGCGCGACGCCCGCGGCGGCTTGCGACCACCGACGAGATCGCTCGCACCGTCGTCGGCGCGGCTGACGGCACCGCCGGCATCATCAAGACGATCAACGGCGTCGCCGAGTCCGCCAGTGCGACCTCCGGCGGCGCCAGCGAAACCGAGCAAGCAGCCGAAGAACTCGCACGCACAGCCGCCGAGCTACACGAGCTCGTCGCTCGCTTCGCCGTCTAAGAGGCTGTCCGAATTACCCAGTGTGCGCCTGGCGAGCGCCGGACCAAAACGAGACGGCGCGGGCGGAAGGCGCCGCGTAGCAGCGCTACGCAAGCCTTCCGACCGTGCCGTATCGCGCGGGCGGAAGGCGCCGCGTAGCAGCGCTACGCAAGCCTTCCGACCGTGCCGTATCGCGCCGATCCACCGCCAGACGTGCGCGGGGTAATTCGGACAGGCTCTAAGTCTAAATAAAGTCTAAGGGCCTATCAATCTAAGGGAGCTCCGGCGTGGATCGCCTCCGCGAGCCCGAGGGCTTGGCCCTGTGGCCATGGACGCCGCCGGCGAGCAGCGGCGACACTGCCATCAATATCGTCGCCGTATGAGAAAGGGATAGCGGTGAAAGTTAGCGACGTCATGCGTACAGACGTGCCGACCGCCCGGCCGGAGGACACGATCCGCGAGGCCGCGAGGGTGATGTCGGAAACCGGCGCGAAACTGCTGCCCGTCTGCGAAGGCGCTCGTTTGGTCGGCGTCCTCACCGATTGGGACGTGATCTGCGTACTTGCGGACGGTGGCGCTCCCGACTCGGAGCTCGTTCGCAACTACATGTCGGTGAGCGTGGTGGCTGTGGCGCCTGATGCTGGATTGGACGAAGCACGGGAGTTGATCGCGCATCGTAGGGTGCACCACATGTTGGTCTGTCACCGCGATGGCTGCCTTGCAGGAATCGTGACTGTTGATATCGAGTGGTCTCAGCTGGCTGGAGCGCCAGCACCGCACGCTACGCTCGTTCCCATCGCCGTGGGCTGACGAGACGTGAAGAGCACCGGAACGAATGCATGCCAAAGCTCGGCGCGGTCGACGCGGTCGGCTCACTCCGGCGGTTGCGCTCTTTGGCCATGGGGCTAAAGACATAGGTGAAGTGGCCACGGGACAATCGCGGCGTGCCGCCCGGTATCGGTTCTGCTGTGGTGGATGCCGCGGGCGGCGCTTGCATCGCCGCACGTGACACATGTAGCATTCCAGGCACGGCGCAAGCCGTCGGAGTGTTTGCGTGGCGCGGAGGGCTGGTGCGGAGTTGAGCGGTGGGCAGTCATCATCGGGGCGAAAGCGCGTTGTCGGCATCGCGGGCTCGTACGGCGGGCTCAACGTTGGTGATGAGGCGATCCTCACGGTTGCGATCTCCACGTTGCGGTCGGCGTTGCCTGGGGTTGAGGTTGTCGCGTTCTCGCGCAACGTCGCGCACACCCGGGAGCATCACGAGGTCGACCGTGTGGTGCCCGCTCGCGAGACGATGCGGGCACAGGTGAAGTCAGAAGTGGAGCGGCTTGACCTGCTGCTGCTGGGCGGTGGCGGCATTCTGTATGACCGGGAAGCTGAGAGTTATCTGCGCCTTGCACGTGTGGCTCAACAAATGGGGGTGCCGACCGCCACGTACGCGATCGGTGCCGGTCCGCTGGAGCTCAGTTCAGAGCGCCAAGCCGTGGTCGAGGTGCTCAACCGCATGCGGTTCGTAACGGTCCGTGATCTGGATGCCAAGCTGCTGCTCGAGCAGATGGGCGTTGAGTGTCCGATCGCGGTCACCGCCGATCCGGCGTTGCTGCTCAAAGCGCGCCCGTTTCCCGGCCGGTGGCTCGAACGGGAGGGGATCGGCAAGAAGCATCAGCTGGTTGGGATGTCGGTGCGCGAGCCGGGCGGAGCCGCAGGAGAGCTCGAGCCGGACGTCTATCACGCGTTGCTCGCCCACGCCGCGGATTTCATCGTTGACCGTTTCGATGCAGACGTGCTATTCGTGTCGATGGAGCGTCAGGACATCCGAGAAGCGCACCGCGTGATCGGACAGATGGCCGTTCCTGAGCGGGCAGCGGTGCTGCGTGGCCAATACCCCCCAGGCGAGCTGCTTGGCCTGATGCGACACGTCGACCTCGCGGTGGGCATGCGCCTTCATTTTCTGATCTTCGCTGCGGTAGCTGGAGTTCCGTTGCTTGCGCTGCCCTACGCCAGCAAGGTGAGCGCGTTGATCAAGATGCTCGATATGCCAGGGATCGATGGGGTGCATCGAACCCAGACCGGACCGCTGCTGGCAAGTATCGACCGGATGTGGGACCTGCGTGAGCAGGTCCGTATTCAGCTTGGCGAGCGACTGCCCGCACTCCAGCGGCGCGCCGCTCAAACCGCGCCACTGATCGCTGAATTGCTGCAGGAGCGCGAGGACCCCGAGGATCCCGAGGACGTGATCGCGCGATGGCAGTCACAGGAGCTTGCTGAACATGCCCCCGCTGAGGCCGCCTGAGCAGATCGAGACGATCATCCTTGCGCCGCGACAGGCGAGCGTTGCGGCGCACACGGACGTGCTCGTCGTGGGAGGTGGTCCCGCCGGCCTAGGCGCTGCATTGGGCGCGGCCGCGGCCGGAGCAGATGTGATTCTGGTCGAGCGCTATGGCTTTCTCGGTGGCAACGCGACCGCCGCGCTGGTGATGCCACTGATGTCGTTTCACAACCAGACACAACCGCCAGAGGCGAGCGCAGACGAGCTGCAACTGCTGCCGATCGATCACGGACCCGGTAGCCCGGTCATCGCGGGCGTCTTGGAGCTCTTTCTGAAAGCTCTGCTTGATCGCGGCGGCGCGATTGCACCCTCTCGAGCAACGGGATACACGGTTCCGTTTGACCCTGAGCAGTTCAAGTCAACCGCGCTTCAGCTATTGGATGACGCTGGAGTTCGCTTCCTGTTGCACTCGTTTGCCACCGGGGTTCTCGGAGGCCAAACACCCGAGGGCGTCGTGTTCGAAACGAAGTCTGGGCCACTGGTGATCCGGGCGCGCGCGATCGTGGACTGCACCGGTGACGGGGATGTGGCGGTGGCTGCCGGGGCTCGATTCGAGGTCGGTCGCACGGAAGACGGGCTCGTCCAACCGATGACGCTGATGTTCCGCATGGTCGACTTCGAGCGAGCGTCGTTCGCTGCCTACGTGCTCGAGCATCCTGATCAGTGGCACGGTGTGTTGGGCCTGTGGGATCTCATCCGACAGGCCGAGGACGCCGGCGAATTGGATCTTCCGCGCGAAGACCTACTCTTCTTCGGAACCCCGCATGACCGCGAAGTGAGCGTCAACAGCACGCGCGTGACCGGGGCTCTAGGGACCGACGTATGGCAGCTGACCGCGGCCGAGTGGGAATCCAGCCGACAGATGCGCCAGATCACCAAGTTCCTGCGCCGCCGCGTTCCAGGCTTCGCGCATGCCTACGTCGCGCAGAGTGGCGCGACGGTCGGCGTGCGCGAGACCCGCCGGATCATCGGCGATTACCAGCTCACCGCAGACGACATCCTCACCGCGCGACCGTTTCAAGATGCGATCGCGCGAGGCTCCTACCCGATCGATATCCACAATCCCGACGGCAAGGGCACCATCTTGCGTCAGCTCCCTCCGGGCAGCGCCTACGACATTCCGCTGCGCTGCCTGCTGCCGACGGGAGTGGAGCGTCTGCTTGTCGCCGGACGCTGCATCTCCGGCAGCCACGAGGCACACGCGTCATACCGCGTGACACCGATCGCGATGGCCACAGGACAAGCCGCCGGCGTCTGCGCAGCACTCGCCGGCCTGACCCGTCAACGGCCGCGTGAGGTCAGCTCTTCCGACGTTCAAGCCGAGCTCGTACGCCAAGGAGCCATGTTAGGGCGCTGACGTTTTCGCGCCCACCGCCAGCACAGTCACCGGCAGACGCGAAGGTCAAACTGTGCGCGTCTCCCAAACTCCCGGCCGGGTACCCCCACGCGGCGCCCGAGAGGCGCCGAGAGGCGCCCGCCGGCCCGCACCGAGTAGAACGTGGCGCCGACGCTGCACCTCCGCAAGGGGTGGAACTTCGTCGCCGTCCCCCTATCCCGTGACCGGCATATCAGTTGGTCGCGGAGCTGGTCGAGGCGGAGCTGAGTCACCCGGATCGCCTGCACCACGAGGGGGTCGAGCCCGCGTGAGAGCCCGACCGCGGTCACGGCGGTCGTCCGGGACGGTGAACACCCAGCACGGCTCGTCTGCAACCGCCAATGTCGTCGACCAGTTCGATTGGGCTCTCCGGAACGCCATGGTGAGCGTTGGCGTGTCGGGACGGACAAATGTCTGCGTGCAGCGCCGGATTGTCCATCACGGCGCGAAAATCTGCACCGCACGGACAAACCAACAGCCCACGGGTCGGTTTGTCCGTTCCAGCACGCCACGCGGCGTCGGTGCGCTTTTAGCGCCCCTTTTTAGGCGCGACTGGCCGCGATTATGTTGAGCGCCTCACCGCCCGAAATCGTGCTGAGCGCCGCGGATGCCTGGGAGAACCTTCGTGCCCTCCTGCTGGACGGCTTGGAGCTGGTTGGGGTCGAGCCCGAGCAGGTTGAGGATCGTCGGCGCGACCTGGGTCGTCTCCACCCATTGATTGAACTGGCCGGGCTGGACGGCACCCGGCGCGTACACGACGAGTGGCACATCGCGGTCACCCGGGTTGTCGCCGCCGTGCTCGGCGATCTTCGAGCCGGTCGTGTAGATGGTTCCGACCTGCGCGATCCCGAACACGTCGGGGTGGTCCGGCTCGGAGTCCGGCACGCCGAAGAACCGCGCCGACCGGTCGCCGGCCAGGATCTCCGCCAGCCCGGAGTGCTGGACGGTGATCGCCTGGCCCGCATAGTTCACTGCCGCGGCGGTGTGCGTCCACAGGTACTGCTTGACGAAGTCGGCCGCTGCCTGCGAGCGGTCGGAGAGCCACCACAGCAGCCCGTCGTCGTCGGCCTCTTGGACGACCAGCGTCGGGTTGCTCGGGTGATCTGCGGCCCAGGCGGCGTTGACGGCGTCGATGATCGGACCGTCGTCGATCCGCTGCAGCTGGTTGTCGTTCAGCGGCGACTGCCCGTGCTTGGCCGTCAGGATGATCGCCGTCGAGTCGGCCTCGCCGTCGGCCTGGATCGTGTCGGCCAGCTGCTGCAGGGACGCGTTGACGTAGTCGAGTGCGCTCTGCAATAGCGGGCCCGGCACCTGCTGGCCGTTCTCGGTCACGTAGCCACCCGGGAGCGACGGCCCCAAGGTGTAGTTGCCCTGGGTGTCCGGGCCGATCAGCACCGCCGGCGAGCTCTTCAGCTTCTCGGCCGTGGAAACGGTCTGGAAGTTCATCCCGTAGATCGCCGGCGTGCCGACCTTCGGCCCGGTGCCGGTGTGGTCGTAGCCGTTGATCCAGTTGATCACGGCCTGGACCTTGTAGGAGTCGTACTGCTTGGTGGCGGCATTGGTGTCGGTCCACGAGCCGTTCCCCGGATAGGGCGTGCCGTTCGGCTCGATCGCGTTGGAGTCGATCTCGGGCGCGAAGAAGTCGTCGATGCTGTCTCCGCCAGGAGGCCCTCCGGGGCCGTTGAACGACGTGTAGACGGGGTGCTTGTCCGACCACGCGGTCCGCAGTCCGGCGTCGTGGATCACGTTGAAGATCGTGTTGACCTGCAGGTACTGGTTTGGCCAGATCGGCGTGCAGGTCGTCGGGTCGACGGGGAACGTCGACGGGACCAGCAGGGACTGCGGGTGGCCCGTCATCTCGATGATCTTGGCCGGGTCCTGGGCCAGACCCGGGATTCCCTCTCCGGCGTCGAGCGAGCTCGGGTTGATCTCATCGGGTGAGTCGTAGATCACGTTGCCACCCGGGACCGGGCCTGAGCAGTTCGTCGTCCCGGGCGGGAAGACGGCGTGGCTGTACTCATCGTCGTAATAGATTCCGGTGGCCCTCGGGTCACCGCCGGTCATCAGCGCGGTGCCGCCCGGATCGGAGTCCGAGGGATCCGCTGTGTGGCCATTCGTGTACTCCTGCCCGTCCTCTGCCAGCGTTGCCAGCTCTGAGCTCGGGTGGTTGGCCACGTACCAGTCGAGATCGGACTGGTGCATCCCGTCGACAGAAATCAGCAGTACGTGCCGGATCCGGTCGTTGTGCGAATGGCCCGCGGCCGCAATCGGCGCCGACAGCGCGATCAGTAGACCGACCATCGCGGCCACAACCGCGAGCGAAGCGGCCCTCGCTCCTACTGTCATCGTGCCTCCCTGGATCGTGTAAACGGGGCTTTGTGGACGGTAGCGACGTGACGCGTGACAAGTGTTAACGCGCTGTGACCTCGCTACCGGCAGAACCTCCTGGCGAAGCGTGGAGTGTGATGATGTCGCCCGCGTCGCGCCAGAGGAGTGCTGGTCGCCCTCGGTGTCGCTCGCGCATACGCGCGCGTGAAGGATTCATTCGGCGAGCTTCAACACCTCGACCTGGTCGACCCGGACCCGCTCCCGGAGCAGCGGAACGCGGGGAGATTCTCCAGGAGTTCGATTAGCCGCGCGACGGGTCGCGGCGCTCGCCCGGTCGCATCAGCCGTGGGCCTGCTGGAAGAAGCCGTTCTCACCGGCGCCCGCGACGCTGTCGACGTCGATGACCACCGCCACGCCCTGACGCTCGGGATCCTGCTGTCGCTCGGGTTCGATGATCGCTTCGTATACCTCTTGATCGAGCTCTGGAACAACTCGGGCGCGGCCTTCGATCGCCAGGTATCGGGCGCCTGGCCCCTCCATCTCGAAGAACACCAACGAGACGCGCGGGCGGTCGACAATCGCTGCGGCCAGGCCGCTGTCGCGCTTGCGCGCCCAGATCGCGAGCTGGGTCGGACTGCGCACGTACGTGCTCCCACGCAAGGAGACCGACGGGCTGCCGTCATCTCGGACGTAGGCTACGGAAAGCGTGTGGCCTCGCAGCGCAGCGCCGTCGATCGCGGCAGCGATCTCGCCAGTCAGATTTACTGGGTCGGGCATCAGGGTTCCTCTGTCATGAAGCTGGCTGTTGAAAGCTGAATCATGACGATTCGACCCCGAGTGGGCGATTCGCAGCGCCGGCGAAGTGCGTGCCACATCTCACCTCGGATCGACCAATGGACGCCCTCGACAGCGCTCATGGGGTCCTCGAAGACCTGCTCGCCGGGCTCCGGGCCGTCTCACGACCCGCCCGGCCAGCGGAAGCGGCTGGGTTAAATCGACCACCGCACACGCCGACGCCGCTCGGGGGCGCTTCCCGGGGCGGCGCAATTGTCGAACGCGTGCCGTGCAGCGGACGGAGTTGAGTAGCCTCCGGGCATGGCGACAATCGAAGACTTCGAGAAGATTGACATCAGAATCGGCGTCATCGAGGAGGTCCGGGACGCGGAGACGCGGAGGCCGGCCTACCGAGTTGTTGTGGACTTTGGCGAGGAGGTCGGGCGTAAGGTGTCCGCGATCCAGGCCACGAACTACTCGGAGGAGGAGCTGTTAGGGCTTGCGGTGGTCGGGGTGGTGAACTTTCCCTCTAGGCAGATGGGACCGGTACGATCCGAGGTCCTGATTCTTGGAGTGCCTGGTGCGGACGGGAAGCTATCCATCCTCACGCCGACGAGACCGGCCGAACTGGGCGGACGGGTGTTCTGAGCGCGTGGCAGCCGAAGATCTAGGCCTCCAGGGCGCTCCGCACCGGCTCGAGCCACCCGGGGTCTAGGAACAGCGGGAGCTTGGCGTGGTACTTGGGGAAGAGTTCGCGCGCGGGCTCGGCGCATGCGTGCGAAGCGACCAGCTCAGCGAGGTCAGCGAAACGGCCCATCAGGTTCACGCTCGCCAGGATCTGAAGCGTGGCGGCGTTCGGCGGATCGAGCGTCAGCGTGCCATTGCCGAGCAGCCGGTCGACGTGGTCCAGCAGCGCGGGCAGCGCGGCGAGGTCGGCCCGAACGCCCACTGCGGTCGCGCGCCGGCCATCAGCTTCGACCGTGCGGAGATACCACCCGAGCGCCGGGCGGATCACTTGCGCGGCCAGCGCGGGGATCGGCAGACCCTGGGCCCGCACGACCGACTGGCGCAACTCCGGGTTGCGCGCGAGACCGTAGCGGAACAACCGTCGCGGGATGGGCTGCAACTGCTCTTCGCCCCACCGTTCGGACTCCTCAACGCGGGCGCGCAGCGTCGGATCGGCGGGGAACAGCGGCGGCTCAGGCCAGCGCTGGTCGATTGCACGCGCGATCTGCCGCGAGCCCTGGACACGCTGGCCGTCCAGCTTGAGCGCCGGCACGGTGCCGCCCGAGAAGCCGGCAAGCCGCAGATGGATCCGCTGGTTCAGCGGGACGACGTCGACAAGCTCATACTCGATCCCCTTGAGCTCGAGCATCTTGCGCGCCACCTGAGAGGGATGCGAGATCGACATCCAGTAGAGGACGACGGTCACCGTGTGGAGCCTACCCGCGCCGACGCTGCGACGCGCAGCAGCAGGCACGGCAGCGGCCGACCAAACTCCTGCGCCCTGACCCCTTGGCAGAGCTCAGGCCGCGTGTCCAGAAGCGCGGGCCGCGCGTGCGGCGTCGGCCGCCAGACGAGCTCTCGACGTCGAGGCGGCTACGGCGAAGCGGTCTCGCCCTTGGGCGCGTAGCGGTGGTGCAGCGACAGCGGATTGCCGTCAGGGTCCAGACAGATCGCCTGCCAACAGACGCCGGAGTCAAACGTCTCGCTGACGAACCGGACCCCCTTCGCCTCAAGCCGCTCGCGCGCGACGGCCACGTCGTCGACATGCAGAGCGATCGGCACCGCGTTGCGCGAGAAGGTGGCGCCGAAGTCTTCGGCGCGGATGATTGCCAGCGTGAGGTTGCCGGCCTGGTACTCGACACCGGGTCGGTCGCCCCAACGCTTGACAAACGGCAGGCCGAGTGTGTCCCCGTAGAACGCGGTCATGGCATCGAGGTCCTTCGCCGGGATGCAGACGAAGTCCACGCCGGTGATCACGGCGTCCGTGTCGGGCATCGTGCGCAAATACTCGCAGACGCGCGGGCGAGGTTGTCGAACTGATCATGTTGCACCAGTCTCGCTGTCGCGGCAGGTGCGCGCTACGAGCAGCGGGCAAGTCGCCGAGACCGCCGTCTCGGATGGGATGCTTCTGAGGGAGGTCGGGCCGACGTCGAGCTCGTCGCACAACCGAACGATCGCCGAGCGCCGTCGAGCGAGCCAAGCGATGCAGCGACACCCAGAGCCCACGCGTCGGCCGCCGATGTTGTGGGTTCCTACGAAGCCGCCCGCCGTCGGCCGCCGGCGATCGGCACGGGGCGTCGCCAAGCCGGTCGCCCTCGCCTTCGCGGGCGGTCAGGGCGAATGAAGTCGTGCGCCTGGCGCTCGCCGTCTCCGCGGAGGAACGCGTCAGCGCGGTGGCGCGCCGCGCTGCGTGCCGCACGGCGGGTGTGCGATGATCGCTGCGGTGCGCAGGTCGGTGGCCATCGCAGTCGCGGCTCTCACGGCGCTGCTCGGCGGAGCCGCGTTGTCGGATGGGCAAGGGTCGATCGTCGCATCGATTCAGACGCATCCGAGCGGGTTCGTGTTGCGGCCGAACATTGCGGATCCTGGTTGCAATGGTGGCCGGGGACTTGAGTGGGCTGCAGGCCTTGGCGAGATCCCGGTTGTTGCGAGTGCGGCGCTGCCAGACGGTTCAACGCTGATCACCGTCTCCTCCGGCGGATTCCCGACCAAGAGGTCGGTCGTTCTGTACTCGATCACGCCGGCGTGCACGCTGGATATCGCGTTCGGGAGCGATGGCGTAGCGACGCTCAGCCCAGCACAGACGGAGCCCAAGGATCAACTTCCTGGCGGGGAGCTTGATGGGCTGCAGGTCGATGTCATCGCGCCAGCAAGCGGAGGCGGCGCATTCCTCGCCGGCAGCTTTGGAGGCCACTGGACGGTTGGCAAGGTGACGCCTCAGGGACAGCCCAATCTGAGCTTCGGCGATGAGGGCTGGAGTGTGCTGCCGTTCGACGGTGAAGTGACGTCGGTCGTTCAGCAGCAGTCGGGTGAGATCGCGATTGCCGGAAGCAACGGCGGCGGTGGCTGCTGCACCACCAACTGGATCGCTGCGCTCTCCCCGACCGGCGCGCTTGAAACTGCCTTTGGGGCTGGCGGACGGGAAGAGCTGCCGACCGGTGAGGACTCGGGAGTAGGACCTCTCGTGCTGGAGCCGAACGGTGACATCCTGGCCCCGGTCGGCTACGGGAACATGGGCTGCTGGGGCGTGTCACTGGCGATGCTCACACCCGCCGGCAAGCCGGTCCCGTTATTCCAGCAAAGGCTCAGTCGGTTCTGGCAGGCGTTACGCGCAGGAGCGTTCGTCGGGGACGTATACGCCGACGGCGCAGGCTTCACCGTGATCGGAACTGGACAAAACCCCTGCTACGGATCCAGCCCCGCGCCGTCCTCCACGGGTCTAATCGCACACTTCACAGCGGCCGGCGCACAGGTCGGTAAGACGATCAAGTTCTCGTCCCGCAGCTTCGGATTACTCCAAGCGTTCCCGGTCGGAACTGACACCCTCATAGCCGAAACGCCCTACGCAAACGCCACCCGGCTGACCATCGAGGCGCTGCGCCCCAACGCCTCGCTCGACACGCGCTTCGCCAGCAACGGAATCGCCGAGATTCGCACACCGTGGAGCGGAACGAACGCGGAACTTCAAACCCAGATGGCGATCAGCGAGGCCAGCCCCGGCACGATCGTCGTCGTCGCGCAAGACGGCGACAACCAGCTGCAGCTCACGCGCCTGGACATCTAGTGACGGTCTTCAGTTCTTCAGTGTCAGTCGTGCGGAAAGCACGCACCCCGCAGACGATCGTCATTCGCGATCTCGCCGGCTGAGAAGGCGCGATCGTGTTGGCGAGACACCTCGATCGTGCGATCGCCAGCGGCTCGCCACATTGCAAGAACCCCCGACCGCGACGTCGGAGTGGTTCGAACGCCCGTCAGAGGAGCAGCGCTTCGCCGCCAAAGGCGCGCCCGCTTTGGTCAAGCGGGTAGGCGTACATGATCGGATCGCTAAACGTGATACCGAACAGGCAGAACCCGTGAGCCCCAGGAGGCCGCGCCGAGCGACGGGCCGCGCTTCTCAGCGCGATCATCGAGACCTCACGGCTGGCGATTGCGAACGTGACGCGCACCGGATCACGGTAGCCGCCACCGAGCCGGTGAAGTCCGCAGCCCAAGCGATCGATAAGCTGCTCAGCGGTTTCGCAAGAATGCCCACCGCCGCCGGCAGGCTGCCAACCGTTCTCGCCGAGCTCGAAACGCTCGTGGTGCAGCATTGCCTGCCCCCAGCCGTTCGGATCGAGCTCCTCGTCTATCCAGAACAGCACAGCGCCATCGCGCTTGCTTTGCCAGCTGTCCAGCAGCCGGGCACCATCGGGCAAGCCCGCAGCCGCGTCCGGGCCTGAGTCGAGCCGAGCCTTTGCCGCGTCCTTGATCGTTCGCATCAGCTCACCGGCATCCATGGCGCCTCACTCGCATTATCGCCGACGGGCAGCGCCTTGGGACGACACTTCTCTGCGCAGCAGCAGCCTTTGTCAACGATCCGCTTTCGGAAGGTAACGATTCACGCGCCTTTGCCAAGCGTCGTCGGGCCTCGTTATTGCGTGTCTAGGCGGTACGGTTCTCGCATGAGCTTTCTGTTACGGAGTGTTACTGCGGCCACCGCTGTCGCGCTCGCGCTGCCACTCGGAGGCTGCGGTTCGAACTCGAAGACGGGCCGTTCCGCCACGACAACCGGCAGCGCCCCGGCCGCGCTGATCACCTCCTCAAATGGCTTCATTGCAGCCGTCGAGCGAACGGACGCGGCCGCCGTCTGCTCCTATTTCACACCGCGCGGGCGCGCCTACATCGTCGCGGACGCACACTCCCGAGGCACATGCACTCAAGTGCTGGCCACCGAGTTCAAGCGCGGTGACAGCATCCTGCACTACCGGCCGGTCGGCCCGGCTCAGGTGATCGGCGTGCAAAGCTACGGCTCGTCCGTGATCATCTCCTACCTCGGCGCCGGTCGCGGCGACACGATCCCGTGGGTGAAGACCCATGCGGGCTGGAAGGTGGACCGCACGGGATAGCCGCGGCGCGACCTCGGCTGCCCATAGACGACGCTTTCGCTGACGGCTCGCGAATCGGGGCCCTTCTCAGGGCGTCGCATTTGTCGAACGCTCTTTGCGACGACGTAGCCGCGCAGGGGGGCGGGTAACACCGGGTATACTGGGTTCTATGGCGAAGGTGATGATCTCTCTCCCGGACGAATTGCTCGCGCTCGTGGACGCCCGCGCGCGCGAGCGCGGCAGCACTCGCAGCGCTACCATCCGCGAGCTGGCCGAGGCGGCATTCGGGCAGCGCGCCGATCAACTGGCCCAGCGGATGAGCGAACTTGACGGACGCGCGAGAAGCCACGGCGGCGACGCCGTGGCTCAGCTCAAGGCCGGACGGCCGGCTTGACGTTCCTTGACGCCAGCGTCCTGCTCTCGGCCGAGGATCTCGACGACGCCCACCACGACGCATCGGCAGCGCTGCTCAAGACCGGCGCGCTGAGTACGCTCGATCTGGCGATCTTCGAGATCACCAACGTCGCCGAACTGAAGTGGCGTGATCGTGCGGCGAGCCTGCGCCTGCGCGAGCGCGTGTGGGCGATCGCGGAACTGGGGATCCTTGTGCGGGTTGACCAGCCGCTTGCCGAGCGCGCCGCGGAGATCGCTAGACAGCACGACCTCAGCGCATATGACGCCGCTTATGTCGCCGGCGCTGAACGTCTTGGCATCCCGCTGGCCAGCTGCGACCAGAGAGATCTAATCTCACGTGGGCTCGCGCACGCGCCGGCAGACTTGCTCTCGCGCGCGCAGCCGCAGACAACCCCGAAGCCAGACTGACGCCACCAACCGCCGACCACCGAGCACGGCGCCGCGGTCCTGGTCGGTGATCGGCGGGATCTGCGCATCGCTCAGCGAGGACGCCATCCCAGATCGGGAACGTCACCCGTCCACCTGAAGCGAGTTTGGATGGATCGTATCGGCCGTCTCGACCGTGGCCTGTTGGCACTCCTGGATCGAACTGGCGGCCTGCAGCGGCAGTCATGGTTTGCTTTCTCGGTGCGCGAATCCGACGCCGACCTTGCCCGGCTCCAGCAGCTTCTCAACCGTAGCTACGCCACCTCAGGGCATCACCTGCTGAGCATCCACACCCCGGCGCGACGCCTCGATGCTCGCCAGGTGACCGAACGGCTCATGGGCATGTGTCTGCTTGCGCTCGCGACCGTGACCGGCGACGGACGACCGATAATCGGACCAGTGGATCGTTCGCCTCGGGACGGTTGCCAAGTGTGAGCGGCTGGTAGGCCCGGAGACAGATGAACGGATCGCCGCACCGCGGCCCCACCCTCGTCCCGACCCGGAGGGTATCGGTGACCACATCGGATCTTCCCAAGCTCCTCAGCGGTCGGGAGCTCGCCGTCAAGGCGTTGGAGTTGCCGCATGGGGAGAGTCTGTGCCCGTATCACTATGAGTACGTCGAGGAGTGCCTGAAGGTGCTCGAGGGGTCAGTGGTACTCCGCACGACCGACGGCGAGGAGCAGGCCGGAGCCCGGGATGCGGTTTGCTCCCCAGCCGGACCAGACGGTGCCCACAAGCCAACCAACCGAGGTGACACGCCAGCGCGGTTCGTGATGTTCTCGAGCGCGCACGAACCGCGTGATGTTCTCGAGCGCGCACGAACCCTTCGTTCTCACGCAGATGCCAACGGGACGCGGTCTTCTGCGGAGCCGAAGCCGCCCGACGCCGCCGCCGGGATCGCGCCGAGTCAAGTCTTGGGGTCCGATCGTCGCAGCTGTCGAACGCTTAGCGGACGACCGCGTCCCGGTGTGGGCTGGCGGCCAACATGCCAGCTGCCGCGCGGGCGTACACGAGCTGCACCCCGATGTTCAGCAGCTCGCGTTCGCCGCGATCGTAAAGGCCTGAGACCGCGTCGCGCACGAGGACGACGCGAAAGTCTCGCTCGCTCGCCTCATAGATCGATGCGCGCGGACAGTTGGGGAAGTTGGCCCCCGCGAACACCAGTGTGGAGACGCCCTGCTCGCGCAGGTGGCGCTCGAGCGGTGTGCGGAAGAAAGCGCCCCAGCGCGGCTTGTACATAGCGACCTCGCCCGGACCAAGCAGCTGCAAGTCGCCGGCAAGCAACCGCGAGCTATCGAGCGCAATGCCAGCTTCGGGCAGAAGCTCGGCGACGATTTGCGACCCTGGCTCATCTGCGATCAGCATGCGAGCGCCGCCCTGCACGGCGAGGCGCCGGCAAAGGTCAACGTTGCTCCCGTCGGTCCGGTAGAGCCGCACCACGTGGACGATCGGACGGCCGGCTGCGCGGAAGGCGTCGACGAGCACGCGCATCTGCGGCAACGCGGCTGACGTGCCGGCGATTTCAAGGGGAGCGCCGTCGAGTACGTCGCGCTGCATGTCGATCGTGATCAGCGCAGCAGCGGCGAACTCGGGAGCCGTGTAGCGATCAGCGCCCATCGCTGCCCAGTCTAATCAGCGGCCGCACGATGATCCCAGTGCTCGGAGGACTTGGGAGTTGGCTGGCCGGCGGCGATCGGGAGCGGTCGACGTGCTCAGCCAGACACCGACCCGGGAGCCCGGCCGGACTGTCCGTTGAGCGTTCGGTGGATTCGTCAGCCGCGCCCTGGCACGGCGCTTACCGCTCCGGTTGGCTGGAGTGACTTGCAGGCGTTGCTGGCGGATCGAAACGCAGGCGAGTTGGGGTCGAACTTGCTGCTGTCAAACGCGCCCTGGTTGTTCGGGTCCGGGAAGCTCGGGACGCCGTGGGAGCGCAGGCAGCGAGCCCATGTCAGCTCCGCGGCGATGTTTGGGGTAGGCATTCTCGCGGCCTGCTGGCCCCCTGGCAACAGCCCGCGGCACGCTTGGCTGGCCGCCTTGAACGTCCGATTGTTCTGGTTCAGGTCGCTGCCTGGGCCTCCATCGATTTGGAACGCAACGCCGCCACCCGCAGGAGTGGTCGGGTCCGGGAAGTCCGAGACGCCGTGGCTGCGCATACAGCGCGAGTAAGCGAGCGCCTGGGCCTTTGACGATCCGGACCCGGCGACGTCCGGACCCTTCGAACCGCCGCAGCCCGCGGCGAGCACCGCGAGCCCAAGCAAGCCAGCCATCGCAGCCTTCCGCTTGATCCCAAGCGACCGGCGCGGACGCGGCTCGTCGGGAGCCTGCTCAGCGTGGTGTTCGTGGTTGGACGCGCTCGATGTCATTGCTTCCCTCATATCTCTTGGGGACCATCCGCGCGGTTGTACGCCGAGGCCTCTGACATGGAGCTAACCGAGGCTGTTATCCCGCTGTAAGGTGAGCCGAGGCATCCTCGGGTCCGCGCCGATCACAGTCAGATCGCTCAGCGGCCTGAGCGACCGGTGAGTGATTGAGATCCATGTATGCGGAGATGCCGACCCACGACCTACGAAGCCTCCAGGGATGATCGGAGCTTCCTTGGCGCTCGGACGCGATCCTGCTCGTCCGCTCACGCTCAGCGCTGCCGCGCGGCCCGATCGCGCTCAGCTCGGTGCTGGTCCTCGGCTGCTCGTCGGTACCCGACAAGTATGCCGCTCGCGCGGATGGGGAACACATGCGACTCCGCCTGAAGCGCGCCCAGCGTAGCTCCCAGGCTCGCCGCTGGCGACGGACGATCCGGGTGCGTCTCACCGTTCTGTTCTTCGCGGTCCTCCTCGCTTCCGGGGCGGTTCTGCTGGCCATCACCTTCACGATCTGGCAGGGCAGAACAGGCGACACCCTGCAAGCAGTGCCGGTACCCAGTACGGGCCCGCAGAGTCACGGGACCGGCATCACGCCGGTCAGCTCTGACCAGCATCAGCTCGTGATCGCGTCCGGGCTCGCGTTGGTGATCATGGCTGGGGCTTCGCTCACGATCGGGTGGCTGGTGGCCGGGCGATTCCTGCGGCCGCTGCGCACGATCACGGCAACCACCAGGGAGATCTCCGCCACCAACCTGCACGAGCGCCTGGACCTGACCGGTCCTGACGACGAGCTCAAGGAGTTGGCAGACACCTTCGATGCGCTGCTCGATCGGCTCGAGCGTTCGTTCGCGTTCGAGCGCCAGTTCATCGCCAACGCCTCTCACGAGCTGCGCACGCCGCTCGCCGCAATGCGAACCTCGCTCGACGTCGCGATGGCCAAACCCGGACCGGTGCCCCCACATGTCCGCACGCTCGCCGACCGGCTGCGCCGCGAGCTTGACCACGTCGACCGACTGCTGGAGAGCTTCCTCACCCTCGCCCACACCCAGCAGGGGCCGCTCGGCGACGAGTCGACGGTCTCGCTCGCCGACCTCGCCCGCGTCGCGCTCGAGCGCCGCGCCGACACGATCTCGGCAATGGCACTCGTTATCGAGCCACACCAGCGTCCGGACGCGTGGGTCACCGGTAGCGAGACGCTGCTTTCGCGCATGGTCGAGAACGTCATCGACAACGCCGTCGGCCATAACCAGCCGAGCGGCTGGGTCCGCGTCAGCACCGCCGTCGAGGACGATGGCGCGCGGCTCGTCGTCGAGAACGGCGGGCCAGTCCTTGACGCCGACCAGGTCAGGCAGCTCACCCAACCGTTCCGTCGGATCGGCGCTGAGCGAACCGGATCGGACGACGGCTCGGGCCTGGGGCTCGCGATCGTTTCCTCGATCGTCGAGGTGCACGGCGGCACGCTCGACCTTCAGGCCCTCGCCGACGGTGGGCTGCGGGTCGCGATCACCCTGCCCCTCGCAGTCAGGGCGCCAGCCGGAGCGCCATCGTGAGAGTCCTCGTCGTCGAAGACTCCCGCACCCTCGCCGACGCGCTCGTCGAGGGACTAAAAGACGAACAGATGGCTGTCGACGTCGCCTATGACGGCCTGCAAGCAGCAACCAAGCTCGACCTCAACACCTACGACGTGGTCGTGCTGGACCGCGACCTCCCCGGGATCCACGGCGACACCATCTGCCGCATGATCACCGAGCGCGAGAACCCCGCGATGGTGCTGATGCTCACCGCATCCGCCACCCCGGCCCAACGTGTCAGCGGCCTGCGGCTCGGAGCGGACGACTACCTCCCAAAGCCATTCCATTTCCCCGAGCTCGTGCTCCGCATCAGGGCTCTCGCCCGCCGCCGGCCCACCGCGCAAGCGAGGATCTTCCGGGCGGCCGGAATCGAACTCGACCCACTGCACCACACCGCCACCCGCGACGGCCGACAGCTCGACCTCTCAGCCAAAGAGTTCGCGGTACTAGAAGCCCTGATGCGCACCCCACACGCCGTCCTCAGCGCCGAAGACCTGTTCGCCCAGGCATGGGACGAGCGCGTCGACCCCTTCACCAACACCGTCCACGTCACGATCAGCCGACTGCGACGCAAACTCGGAGAACCCGCAGCGATCGAAACCGTCACCAACGTCGGCTACCGCGTCACACAATCTCCCGCACCGTCGTGAACTGAGCTCCATCCCGTCGCGCGGCGGAATCGCCGTGCGAGCTAAACCACCCGCGCTGACACGAGAGCAAGTCTCCGCGTGCTCTTGAGCCGCGTCGCCGACGACTGGGATCGCTCCGGCTCGAACGAGCCGACGACTAGAGCAGGGCCCGCCCGGCCGCGAGCCCACAAGCGCACCGCACCCAGAAACGGATTCTCGACTTCGACGTGGCATGTATCGCGATGCCCGCAAAGCACGGCGTCAGCGGCCGAGGGGAACCGCGCACGATCCTCCTGCCCGGACTGCGCGAAAGGAACGACGTCCGCACGTCTCGCAACGATTGGCCAGGCACTGCGGTTTGCGGTAGACCCGCTCGCTCGCGTCGGTGGCGTTCAGTACGGCGTGGCGGCAGCCTTGTTGAACCGCAAGCCGGCACGCCACGCGGGTCAGCGCTGCCCCGATCCCACGGCGACGCACACACGGCGCGACGCCGCCAGCGCCGCGGCATCGAGCTCCGCGGTGCGAGCGACCTGCAGCTCACGCCTGGATGGCGCGTCGGGCCACATGCGTAGGTAGGACAACCCACGCGTCAAGCCCGATCGACGTTTCGCTGATGCCTCGCTCTACCCTTCTGCGACGAGGCTCAGCTGTCCCGGTGCGGGAGTGGCCACATCAAGTGGCTCATGTGGATCTGCCGCGTGCCGTTTGCGAAGACCCCTCCGGGTCCGCGCAGGGACAGGGCCTGAGGGTCGCTCGAGGCGTCCGTCCAGCCATGTCTCGCTTAGCAGCTTCGTGCCGTCTGGCCAGACCACGCCGAATCGGACTCCAGGGCCGAAAGGCTGCGCTTCATCGGCGTCGAGGCTCGGTGTGAACCCGGTCAGCGAGATCGAGCAGCCGTTCGAGCTGACGGTGAGTTGCGAGACGCCAAGTGCTGTGCTCTCGGTGATCGCGAACGGCAGCCACACGGCCACTACGCGCGGGATCTCACCCCACGGCGCGCCGCTCCAGTCCGGCTCTCAGCACGAGATGCGCGCGAATTCTGGCTCTCCTGGCCGAGCATGGAGACCTCCCGGTCCGCGGCGGACCGAGGCGTGAGCACTCGCCCGACAACAACGAATCTAGATGCGCCCTTTGACCGCGGATCGATCACCGCACGCTCTGGGCGCCTTCCGCAGCGATCGCGGCCGAATGGTGGCCGTCTCATTTGTCGAACGCTGCGCGCAGGTAGCAGCAGTTCAGCAGCGGTGTTGCTATTCTGACTGCAATGAGTGTGGCAATTACCGTTCGTGACGTGCCCGACGAGGTCCGCGATGAGCTCGCGGCCCGGGCCGCCCGGGCCGGCAAGTCCCTGCAGGAGTACCTCCGCGGCATGCTGATCGACTCGACCGCACGGCCGCCGGTCGGCGACGTTATCGCCCGCGCCCGCGCCCGCGTCGACGCCACCGGATCGCGAGCCGATGCCGAGTCGATCCTCGCCGCGCGAGACGCCGACCGACGGTGAGCACCCGTGTCGTCTGCGACGCCTCTGCGCTCACCGCGCTGCTGATCGACGGAGGTCCCGACGGCCGGTGGGCTACCGCCGCCTTGACCGGCACCGAGCTGGCCGCGCCGCATCTGATCGCATTCGAAACCGCGAACATCATCCGCCGGCACGAGCTGACCGGGCTGATCAGCAGCGACCAGGCCGCGCAGGCCCACGCCGATCTGCAGGACCTCGCGATCGAGCATTGGCCCTATGAGCTGGTCGCCACACGCGCTTGGCAGCTTCGCGCGAACCTGACGATCTACGACGCCAGCTACGTCGCGCTGGCCGAGCTTCTCGGCGCCACCCTCGTCACCCTTGATCGACGCATCGCCCGCGCGCCCGGGCCGCGTTGCGCGATCGCCACAACCTGACCCCGCCACCCGCCGGCCCGAGTCGTCAGACCCTTGCACCCGGCGCGGCGCAGATCCCAAGGATCAGCGAACACGCGCGAGGAGACCTATTGGTTGTTGGGAATCCGCCGAGAGGAGCGGCCTCCGGTGTCACGAGCCCCGAACGCTCCCTGAGCGGCGATGCAGCGACGCGTCGATCCCTGCGAGTCGATGGCCGAAGTTGAAGGTTCTTGCATCGGTCCCGCGATTCCTACGATCGAGGCGTCGCGGGGCGCCGGCGGGCCATCGAAGGCCGCGGCGCGGCTGTGAAGGTCGAGCCCCGAACCGGTCAGCGGGGGTACAGTCGCAGCATGCCCACCTTCGTCCTGCGCCTCATTGCACCGCGCCCGAACTTCGCTCAGACCCTGACCGATACGGAGCGGGAGATCATGAGCCGCCACGCGGCCCACTGGAGCCCGTATCTCGAGCGCGGCGACATGGTCGCGTTCGGGCCGGTTCTCACCAACGACGACTCGTACGGCCTCGCGGTGGTCGAGACGAACGACGAGCAGGCGCTTTGCGAGTACGCAGCGCAGGACCCGGTCGTGACGACCGGAACGGCGGTCTTCGAGCTTGGGCGGATGGCGGCGGGTCACGTTCGCTCGCGCTGACCGGGGCGCTGTCGCGACGACCGCATCCGTCGTCGGGAATGACGACTGCCGGTCGAGCGGCTCGGCAACGCCATGATCGCGCCGATGATCGCGGCCGGGATCACCGCCGGGCCGCTCAGCGGCCATGAAAGGTTGGTGGCGCTTCCGGCGGTCCCCATAAGCCCGGGCAGAGCACGGTGGCACGGGGTGTGTCGCAAAGGCCGGCGACGGGCACGCCTCCGAGCCGCCGCCGACATGTGCCCCGTCTCAGCTCAGTTGTCAAACGACGAGCGCACGCCTGCGAGCCCCCCGACGACGGCGTCCGGCGCGGCGGTGTGCATCGCAGTTGTCGAACGATCAGCGAACATCCGCCGCGGGGTAGCTCAAACTGATGCTCCTAGATCAAAGCAGCAGGATGGCGACCTGCTTCGGATGCTCCACCATCGCTTTGGCGTCGCCGAGTGACTCCGTGATCCGTTCGAGAATCTCGCGAGCAGTCGTGGACCCTATGGGGCCTGCGGCAGCCATCAGTGTCGAGTTGGGCCGATCGTGTGATCTTGGCCTCGTCATCGGCGGGCGCCGAGGCCGACCCCATAGTGAGTCGGCTAGAGCGTCCCAGACGTGGTCTCCGCCGAGCGGTGGATCGAGCGGGCAATGAACGCCTCTAACGAACGACTCTCAGTCATTGATGTCGATGCCAGGCGGCAAGACAAAGACGCGCCAACCTGACGCTTCGAATCGGCGACGCAGCTCGGCAACGTCTGCACCCGGCAGGAGCTGCAAACCCGGTGGCGGGATCATCGCGCGATCGAGAGAACAGTGGCGCAAATGCGCTACCCGAACGGCGACGTAACTGCCGCAGTCGGCGGATTAGGTGGGCGTGGTCGACGATCCGTCCCGACGGCCCAGACACCCCGATGGAGCTTGTGCAACGGCCCGCGGGCCACACGACCGCTCGATCTCTTTGCGCAGTCAGCCCGAGTGCGAACAGCTGGGCGATCGAGATCACGCCGAACTGCCTGGCAGCGACCGCAGCGATCCGCTGATCGATAGTCACTCCGGCTCATGCCGGACTCTCCGCGCGTTTACCCTCGTCACGAGGGTGGAACGTAGGGCGAGTCGGCTCGGCTCACGCTGCGGCCCGGACTCTCCGCGCGTTTCCACTCGCCGCGGGGGGAAACGTGCGTCATGTCGGCGCGGGTGCTTGGGTGGAGGAAGTCATGGTCCTCTGGCAGCGCCGCCAGCGGCCCATGGAGCAGGATCAATCATGCTGCGTTGGGGCATCGGCAGCCGCGGGGAACGCAGGCTCCCCAGGCAGGGCAAGTCGCCGAATCCCTCCCGGATCCCGAACCAGCACCGCTCCGGCGCGCAAGTGCGCCCGGTGAGGACCTCTGCCAGGCGAGTGAGCTGCGCCAGCGGCAGCACTCCTTCGCACGGGCCGCGATCCCAGATTCCCGGCTGCTGGCCATCGCTGCGCTAGTAGCCGCTTGGGGCCACGCTGCGCTAGTAGCCGCTTGGGGCCACGCAGGTCGTCGATCATTCGGGACTTCGCGAGGTCGTGATCACGGGTGAACGTGACGATCCAAGGCTTATGCTCGCGCGTGTAGGCGTAGCGGGCGGCGTTCGCGACCGACTTGCGTGTCGTTGGGTCTGTGTAGATGGCGAGCGCCTCGAAGGAGACGTGTCGGGAGTCGTCGGCGAGCACCTCGCTGTCTCGGGCGAGCATGAAAATCGGCAGCTCGGTGGGGCCGTATCGCTTGTATGCAGTGATGAGCGAGGCGACCCGTATACGGGCCGACCTGTCCGCGCGCCCAGTACCAATCGTGGACGATCTTCAGAAGGCTGACGTTGCCCCAATCGTGGTCGTGGTATCCGACGCCGGTCCTGTAGTGGAGCTCGTCGTCGGTTGAGTGGGACACGGTCGCTGTGCCGTGTGGGACCGATGGCAGCCATGCGACTCCTTGTCGCGCTGCGCGCCGTAGACCAGGTATCCGGTTTCAGGACGCCCGGCCGACGAGGGTGACATCGACGGTGACCTACTCGACGGCGGCGTGGATCTGGTAGGTGTGAAGGTCGCCGCTGAATCGGTTCTCGACGATCCGCACATCGGCTGCGCTGCTGGACGCCTGCCAGCCTTCAGGGGCGCAGGTGGCGAGCTTGTCGTGGCTGCGACCGTCGGCGTGGTCGAGGTCGATCCGGATCGTTGGCATGAGCGGTTCGTTGGGCCCGGCGAGGCCCTTGTTCATGCAGCTCGGTGATCCGCGTCAACGCCGTCGCGCCCTCCGGCTGAGCATCGGCGACGGCGGGATCTGGGTGTGACCGCGGATCTCCGGAATGATCATCGCGACCGCGTCCTCGTAGCACCACGTCCAGTCCTCGCCTGGCTCGAGCGAGTGGATCAGCGGGTGGCCGGTTGCGTGGAAGTGGGCAGTGGCGTGGCGGTTCGGTGAGTCATCGCAGCAGCCGACATGGCCACAGGTGAGACAGATCCTCAAGTGCAGCCAGACACCGCCCTCCCGCAGGCAGTCCTCACACCCCGGCACGCTGTCGGGCAGCTCTAGCAGCTTGATCTGGTCCAGGTGTGTGCAGGTGGCCATCGCGGGTCCTTGGTTCGTCGGTGGACAGGCTCAAAGCGTAGGCCAGACGGGGAGGGTGCTTCCTCCGGTTCCGAAGTCGGGGCGACACCAGCACTCCACTGGACTACCCGATGCTGACGGTGGCTGGGAGTCGGACGGTCTCGATCGGCTCGGCGAGCGGCATGCAGATGGCGGCCGGGTGCGCTTGGCGACGCAGAGTCCGGCGCAGCTGCACGAAGGCCAGGCTGCCGAGCAGGCCGGGAATCCACAGCGCGATCGCGTGATACGCGAGCACGGCGGCGGTCGTCGCCGCGAGTGGCTGATGGTAGAGAGCGAAGGTGCCGATCAGCCCGACGTCGACGCCTCCGATCCCGCCCGGGATTGGCACGTTCCCGCCCAGCTGTCCGACCAGATATCCGACCACGAGGATCCCGATCGGGGGTGAGTAGCCGAAGGCCTTGAAGCAGACTCCCAAAACCGCAAGGTCGAACGCCATAAACCCGAACGAGCCCAGCAAGATCCTGGCGGGCCGGTGGCGGAGCATCAGCAGCGCGTCGCGGACACCCTGGCCCAGCGAGTCGCGGACAAACCAAACGCCCTGGGCGACCCTGCCCGAGTCTCTAGCCGGTGAGGCGGCCGGCGGTCGCAGTCTCGGCAGCCCGAAGACCACCATCGCGCTGACGAGGACCGCGACCGCGCCGAACACGTAGGTCAACGGCGGGTTGCGATCGTGGTGCAGAACCCCTGCCACGTACAGGACCGCGAACACGACCAGCGTCGCCACGTTGGCGAGGCTGGTTAGGAAGAAGAACGCCACCGAGCGCCGCGCGATGTGCTCGGTGTCCATCCCACCCCGGCGCAGCGCCCACGCCCCCAATGCAAGCCCGCCGGCGCCGCTAACTGACAGCACCGAATTCGCGCCCTGCTCTGCCATCCCGATCTGATAGCTCAACTGCCAGCTCATCCGCGAGCAGAACACCGCCCGAAACACCAGCACGTAAGACAGAGCCGAGCACACCTCCAGCGCGATTCCAGCAACCAGCCACCCGGCGGACGCGTGGGCAATCTCGTGACGCAGATTGCCGAGGCTCGGGAAGGTCAGCACCACGACGACAATCACCGCACCAACCACAGCGAACTCGAGCAACCTTCGCCGAAGGCGCTGCGGGCTTAGTTCATCCGGGATCTCGCTCTCGGGCTCGGTCGGACCCTCGCGCGTCCGTGTCGCGCCGCCGCCCGTCGACGCACGTTCCTCGGGCTGATTCATACCGACCGTGATGATGGCTCATCCTTAGCACAGCGAAGCTGGAATGCGATGCAGCTTGCCAGCAGTGGCAGCGGCGGCCCGCCGGGGCGGTGCTGCGCGCGACCACACGGTCACACCGATCCAACCCGATAGGAGGGGGCGATCACCCCCGAGTGCCGCCCTTCCGCTGCGCGCGACGGGGCGCGGCTGGTGCCCCGCCCAGAGCCGACCTCAGTCGCGCCTCGGCGTCCCTGCTCGTGGCGACGAGCAGGTAGGCGGCGGCGTGAGGTGTGAGACGCGGTCGTGCTCGCGCGGGTGTTGTGCGGTTACGCTGAGATTGCCTCGTTGGCGGGCACTGACCCACACTTTCGTCCGGGGCGGTGCGGGAGTTCTGCTGATCGTCATGTGCCGGCGCGCGGTGGCGCGGCGGTAGTCGCACCGTGACGGACAGTCCGCCAGCGGCTCGGGGGGTGAGGATGAGGGTTCCGTTGTGCGCTTCGGTGATGCTCTTGACGATCGCCAGGCCGAGGCCGACGCCTGCGTGGTCGGTGCGGATCCGCTTGGAGGCACGCTGAAACGGCTCGGCGAGCGTGGCGACCAGCTGCGTGGTGAGCTTCTGGCCGGTGTTCTCGACAGTGAGCTCCACCCTGTCCGCGCGAGCGCTTGTGGTGACCCACACGGTGCCGCGTTCGTGCAGGTTGTGGACGATCGCGTTGTGCACGAGGTTTGTCGCCAGCTGTTGCAGGAGGACGAGCGAGCCGACGGTGGTGGTCGTCTCGCCCGAGCTCTCGATGGTGACGCCGCGCTGGTCTGCGAAGGGCAGGAGCGTTTCGGTGGCGTCTTGCGCGATCAGGGACAGGTCGACGTGTTCTCGGGCGAATGATCGCTGGTCGGCGCGGCTGAGCAGGAGCAATGCTTCGGTGAGGTCGATCGCTCGGGTGTTGACGGCGTGGAGGCGGTCAACGAGTTCGCTATTGGCGCGGTCTGGGTCGTTACGAGCGACGTCGAGCAGGGTCTGTGTGATCGCCAGCGGAGTGCGCAGCTCGTGGGAGGCGTTGGCTGCGAAACGCTGCTGTTCGGCATCGTGTGCCTCGAGCCGCGCGAGCATGACGTCGAAGCTGTCGGCGAGCTCGCGGAACTCGTCTCTGCGGCCCGGTAGCCGGATGCGGTGCGACAGCGATCCGGCCGCCGCCGTGCGGGTGGCGTCGGTGAGGCGAGCCAGCGGCGCGAGCATCCGGCCGGCGAGGACCCACCCTCCAACGAGACCGAGCACCAGCAGCAACGCCAACACTGCGGCTGCCCTGGGGGCGAAAACGTGCAGGAGCCTCGACCGGACGGGAAAGACCCCATGAAGGGAGGTGCCAGTGCTGCCGGGGACGATGAACGCACGGTCCGGGACGTAACGCAGAAGGAACAGCCACACGGCGCCCATCAGCAAGGCGCCTGCAAGCATGAGGAAGCCGGCGTAGCTGAGGGTGAGCTTCAAGCGAACGCTCAAGCCAGGGGCTCTATCCACGGTCTCCTCCTTCATGCCGGCTGTCTGGTTGGGTGCTGATGCGGTACCCAACGCCGGCTACGGTAGCGATGATCCAGGGTTCGCCGAGGCGCTTACGTAGTGCTGAGACGGTAATGCGCACGGCGTTGGTGAACGGGTCTGCGTTCTCATCCCACGCCCGTCTCAGGAGCTCTTCGGCGCTGACGACTCCGCCTTCGGCAGCGATCAGGACTTCAAGCACGGCGAACTGCTTGCGGGTGAGCGCGACGTAGCGGCCCTCGCGGTGGACCTCGCGGCGGAACGGGTCCAGTCGCAGGCCGGCGGTCTCTCGCACGGGCGGCCGGTGGTGGGCACGGCGGCGATCGAGTGCTCTGAGACGAAGCACCAGTTCTCGCAGTTCGAAGGGCTTGGTGAGGTAGTCGTCGGCGCCGAGTCCGAACCCCGTGGCCTTGTCATCGAGCCGGTCGGCGGCGGTGAGCATCAGGATCGGCATGCCGCTCCCGGACGCGACGATCCGTTTGGCGATCTCATCGCCGGAAGGCCCGGGGATGTCGCGATCCAACACGGCGATGTCGTAAGCGTTGACGTCCAGCAACTCCAGTGCAGTGTCGCCGTCACCGGCGACGTCCGCCGCGATCGCCTCCAGGCGCAGGCCATCGCGGATGGCTTCGGCCATGTAGGGCTCGTCCTCGACGATCAACACCCGCATATGGTCTCGATGCTGCCAGCCCGGACATATCGTGGGCATATCGAAAAACGCATACGTGATGACAACACCCTGCGGGCTTGACTCGCAGGCATGACCAACAGGCAACCAGCACGAACCGCCGCCCGCCGTATCGAACCAACCGTGGCGACCGGCAGGGTCACGCCGGCCATCGAGACGATCTGGCGGAAGGCCGGAGTTCATCGCCAGCTGGAAGACGCGCAGCTGGGTCGGACTCCGCGGCAGGAGGATGCCTGGCGTTCTTCAACCGGCTAACTGCCGACGGACGCTCCCAGACGGCGGCCGGCGTCGTCCTGGGGCAGCAGCGGCAGGGCAGCGACACCTCGGTGCACCTCGCCGCCGCGGGCGACGCCGCCACGCAGCTGGTCAAGTCCGTCGCCCCAGCGATCCGCGCGGGCACGATCGCTACGCCCGCAGCGGCCGGCGACTCCAGGAGGAGACGCCGGCCGCCCTACTCAGCCACTGCCACCCGCCCCGGTCTTTGCCTGGCACGCCACTGCTATCGACGCAACCACTACCCGCAGGAGAACACATGAGTACAAGACGACGGGCGCTGGCCGCCCTCACCCCGATCGCCACGGCCGCCGTGATCAGCGCGTGCGCTTCAAGCGCACCCGACAGCGGCGGCAACACCGCCGCCAACGCCAAGGAGGCGGTGAAGTTCGCCGAGTGCATGCGCAGCAACGGAGTCAGCGATTTCCCGGACCCGGGCGCGTCGGGAAAGCTCACCATCGACGCAGTCGCAAACGGCTCGGCGTTGAACCCGAGCACGCCGGCGTTCAAGCAGGCCCTCAGCGCGTGCAAGGCGCTGGAGCCAGCCGGGTTCACGGGCAGCAAGCGGAACCCCCAGCAGCAGCAGGCGGCGCTCCAGTTCGCCGAGTGCATCCGCAAGAACGGCGTCAACGACTTCCCGGACCCCACCTCGAATGGGCCCCTCATCGACACGACCCGGATCCCATCCGCCGCACAACCCGGCGGGATGAACGCTCTCCACGCCGCGATGCAGAAGTGCCGCGACGTGGCAGCCGCAGCGGGGGTCACGCGGTGAGGCGCAAGACGTGGGTGCTGGGCGCAGCGGCCTTCCTGATTGCGCTGGCCGCCACATGCGCCGTGGTCATCACGGCCGGTCCGAAGCAACAGGCCGGGGCGCGCTGCCGTCGCCGGTGACCAGCGCTCAGGTGCGGAAGTGGACGCTCTCGGCGATGGTCTCCCAGCCTGGGACCCTGACTTACCTGGGCAATTGGACGGCTGGCCGTCCTCAGTCAGTGATCAACCAGGCTCCCAGGACGCACACGTGGCTCCCCAACGTCGGGCGAGTGGTTCGTCATGGACACGTGCTCTGCCGGGTCAACGACCGCCAACACGAAGGCAAGGCCGGCGCCCGGCGAGGCAAGACAGCCCCAGTTTCGCCGACTAGCGCAACCCAGAACACGAAACTCGGTGGCGAATCGGCGTCTTTCGAGTCTTAACTCACTGGGACCTTTCGCAGCATGTGCGGGTCACGCCATGCTGCCGACCGGCAGCACCATGAGCCGCGAGGTGATCCGCGGGGAGTAGGATAGGATTGATGGGAAGGCAGACAGCCACCGCGCTGTATGTATCCGCGCTGATTGCAGTCGTGGTCGGGGTGGACGTCTTGTTCTTCCGGCATCAGTTCTGGGAGCGCCTGATGGTCAACGTCGGAATTGTGCTGGTGTTCGCGGCGTTCGGTTTGCGCTTCCTGAAGCGAGCTTGACCGGCACGCTTCCGGGCAACGCAGCCAACAACAGCGGCCCTCCGCAGTTTGCCACCTAGGTGGCCTGCTCCATCAGCCGCTCCGAGCCCTGAGATCCGCGCACAGGAGGGACCCAACCTAGGTCGCTGATGATCCGCAACACCGGCATTGCAGGGAAGCGGCTGAGGGCGGGTTGACCGCCCTCAGACGGTCAAAGCAGGTGTTGCCGCTGGGCGGCGGAT
Source organism: uncultured Solirubrobacterales bacterium (assembly GCA_963697635.1). Lineage (GTDB taxonomy): Bacteria > Pseudomonadota > Alphaproteobacteria > Acetobacterales > Acetobacteraceae > CAJCJG01. The sequence goes on from CAVOOS010000033.1 coordinate 481,416, forward strand.
GCGTCGTGGGGGGCCCTCCGCCGCCCAGCGGCAGCGCTCCCACTTCGGTCGCGTGGTCTGACGCGTTCGGTCAGCCGTTGAGAACGACGCCGTGTGGGGGGACTGTGTCTTCTCGTCTGAGCAAGATGACGCTGCTGACAAGTACGAAGATCAGGGCGAGCACGAACCCGATACCGTCGAGAACTAGCCCGAACGTGGCGATCACGCCGCCCAAGCCGAAGGCCTGAAGGAATAAGAGGAGCCCGGCGAGGATCGAAACGCGCCCAAGCCAGCGCGGTAGGACGCCGCTCCTGAGCACGAGCAAGCCTGCTGCGAAGAAACAAAGACTGCCAAACACGTCTCCTACGCTTTCCAGCGCAAACGTCATCAGATACAGCGTGTAGGAGATGCCAGAATCGTGTTGAGACCCAAATGAGGCGAGCTTCGCGCCGACCAAGCCCGTGATGCCGATGTCGCTGGCGGCGTGCAGGGCAATGAACAGCACTCCGCCGACCAGCACCAATGAGCTGAGGATCCGCGGTCGGTCGGTGTCCTCACGCAGCAGGTTGTACAGGCTGCTGAGGTAGATCAGAAACGCGGTGGCGTAGACGGCAGAGAGGTAGGTGATCACCAACAGCCGCGTGTGGTGCTCGGAGAGCCCGCGCGCGATCTTCCCGGCTGAGTCGTTCGCAGTCAGTCCGACGCCGAGCGCGACCACAATCTCGGCAACCAGCGCGACGACGTAGACGATGCCCGCCGCCCACGAATAGCGCACCCACGGTCTCGACGGCGCCGCCTCCCGTGACCCAGCGCCGTTGGTCGCCCCTGCTTCGGTCGCCTCCGCTTTGGTCGCCGCGGAGAGCTCCGCTTGAAACTCGCTATCGAGCATCGCCGCCCCTTTCGTTGACCCTTCGAGCACCCGGGCATCGGCGACAGCCGATCCTCGCAGCGCGAGTTCGGAACGCTACGCCGATCCCAGCCAACTAGCAAGAGGTTTCTAATTGGTGGTGGTGACCTTCGAGGCGCTGGTGCCGAGCAGGACGATGCCCGGGGCGCTGTAACTGAACCGGGCGCTGCGCAAGCGGACGCGGCGGGTGCGAACGCTACTCCCAGATCAGCAGGATCCTGCTCCGCCGCGGCATGTTCCGTACCATCGGGGCGCTCGCCGCGCGGCGTTGCAGACCCGCGACGGCCGCGTGGCGCTCGCTCCGTCGCTGCGACTCGCACTCGAGGACGGGGGGGTCACGGTCATCAAACTCGGCAGGTTCTCGCGATCCGTCGTGACCTGCTGCGAACCGAGTTCGCTGGCGGGCTCAGCGGCCTGCAGGACAACGCACCGCAGGCTCCGTGGCCAGAGGTCGAGAGCGGATCTGCAGGCGCTGGCTGCGCTCGAGCCCACACGCGCGATTGCCGCACGACGCTTGCGGGAGCGACGGGACTTGAACCCGCGACCTCCGGCGTGACAGACCCGCCGCAGCAACGGACGCTCGACAACGATCAGCACGAATCCCCTGCAATCCCGGCACGTTTGGAACCCAACTTAGCTCCAAGGCCCTGGTTGCTGAGGTCGCTCTCGCGACGTTGGGCCACGATTGGGCCACGAACCGGAGCCGATCTACTGCGCGTCAACGGCCCAACGCTCCGCGATACGTCGTCGGCAGGGGTGAGATGGCGCCACGGCGACGCGACAGGTATAAAACGGGCAGCTCTCCTTACTCCTTCGATGCCCTCTCGGGCGAGCCCGAGCACGCGCGTCATGAACAGGAACGCAGCGCAGGCGATGCGCCACTGGCAGCAGACCGACACGGCGCGTCCGCGCGCTGAGCGGCGAGCGGCGAGCGGCGAGCGGCGAGCGGCGAGCGGCGAGCGGATCCTCGCCGAGCTGGTGGGCCGCGAGTCACGCGCGGCTCTGCCTGACCCTCCAGATCACCGTGCCGTTGAATTTCGACTCCACCTAACAGCCCTGCGGAGCGCCAGGATGCCGGCGAGTCGTCTGGAGGCCGGCTATTGCGGAGCGGTGTAATATGCAGCGACGTTGGTGCGACGCTCGGTCGGCATTGGCGTGAACTCTGCAACGGACGCGGCCTGGGTCTAAACCGCTCGGTCCGGTTCGTTGGATCCACCTCGCTAGGTTCGACGATCGATGTTCACGTTCGTGTTCGGTGTCTCCCGGGCGCTTGTGACGGCTAGTCCAGGAGCGTCGCGATGCTCGTCTCCTCGGGCGCCGGCGCGGGTCGCCACGGTCTGCCCTCCCCCGGCAGTAGAGCTGCTGGCGGATTGTCGGTCGCTGACCGAGCGGCGGTGTACGACTGCCGACCTGTACGCGAGGCGACTACTGGAGCTCCCGCGATGAGCCCTCCCACGATACGCGTGGACCTAAACAGGCATGGAGCCTGGGAGATCACGCTTCCTGTCGGACTCGACCCGATCAACTGCAAATCCCGCGACGAAGCAAGGACCACGGCGTACAGGTTCGCGGCCGGCTGGCATCCCTGCGAGGTCGTTATGTGCGACGCCTACCACCGCGTGGTGCACCGCGAGTTGATCGACAGCTTCGAGGATGCTGCCGCATGCGCCGATCAGTACCTCCACGGCGATCTGGGCCTGTGCTGATGGTCGGTGACCGCGCCGCGACCCTGGACAGCCATGTGACGTGCGAGACGCTCGCGGAAGCCGAGCGGATGGCGTATGTCTGCGCGGCCTACCAGCAACCCTGCGGGGTTGTCGTCTGCGACGCGCATCACCGCTTGCTGCTCGACGCGAGCGCGGATCAGGTTGCGCGAGCACGGGAGTTGGTGATGCTTGCCGTTGAGCGGGCGTAGAGATGGGCAAGGATGGCGTGCCGTCGGGCGCCGGGGTGCCCGGCGAGCCGGTGCCGAGTAGGGCGGTTGAGTCGAGGGAGGATCTCGGCGCGATCCTGGATGCCTTGCCGCTGATGGTTGCCTACTGGGATCGGGGTCTGCGCAACCGCCGCGCCAACGGCGCGTTCGCGCAGTTCTATGGCCGTGGCCCGGAGGAGGTCCGGGGGCTTCACGTCAGCGAGCTCCTAGGGGCGGAGCTGTATGAGCTAAACCGGAGTTACATCGAGCGGGCGCTCGCGGGCAAGGCGCAGCAGTTCGACCGGACGATCATCGACCCGTCCGGCACCCCTCGCTACATTCAGGCGTGCTACATCCCGGACATCGTCGACGGGGAGGTCAAAGGTTTGATGACGCTCGCGACCGACATCACCGCGCGATGTCTTGCCGAGCAGGCACAAGCCGCTGCTGAGGTCGGGTTCCGGGAGTTGCTCGAAGCAGTTTTTGACGCGATCGTGATCGTCGACGCTGACGGGGAGATCGTGCTCGTCAACGCCCAAGCCGAGAGACTGTTCGGCTACGCGCGCGAGGAACTGCTCGGGATGCGGGTCGAGTCGCTCTTCTGCGACGGCATCGGGGATCTGCACGGTGACCGGCGCCGGGAGTACTTCGCCGCGCCCGCTGAGCGCGCGGCGGGTGAGCTGAGCACGGCCTCGGTGCTGCGCAAGGACGGCGAGCAGGTTCCGGTCGAGATCGGCCTGAGCGCGCTCGCCGCACCGCAGGGAACGCTCGCGTGCGCGTCGATCAGAGATATCAGCGTGCGTGAGCAAGCGCTGACGGCGAACCAATGGCTGCGCGCGGTTGTGCAGTCATCGGATGACGCGATCATCGGCACCGATCTGCAGGGGACGATCGTCAGTTGGAACCGCGGGGCTGAGCGGCTCTATGGGTATAGCGCCGAAGAGGCGATCGGGAGCTCGGCAGCGATCGCGGCTTCGCCAGACGGACCTCACGACCAGAAGCGCGTTCTGAGCAGGGTGCAGTCCGGTGAGCATCTCCAGCACTATGAGGGCGTACGGCAGCGCAAGGACGGCCGCCGAGTCGAGGTCTCCGCGACCGTGTCGCCGATCTACGACCTGCGAGGCCACCTGGTCGGGCAAGCAGCGGTCGCGCGTGATCTCACCGAGCTGAGGCGTGCCGAGGAGAACTTCCGCACGGTGCTGGAGTTGGCGCCCGACGCGATCGTGCTCGTCAACGCCGACGGTGAGATCGTGCTCGTCAACGCCCAGGCCGAGAAGCTGTTTGGCTACGCGCGCGAGGAGCTGCTCGACCAGCGCTTGGAGCTGGTGGTGCCCGAGCGGTTCCGCGATCGCCATCGCGATCATCGCTGCGACTACCGAGCGGACCCGCGCGTGCGGTCGATGGGCGCCGGGCGTGAGCTTTACGGCCTGCGTAAGGACGGCAGCGAGTTCCCGGTCGAGATCTCACTCAGCCCGCTGCGCTCCGACGATGGACCGCTCGTATCCTGCGCGATCCGTGACATCACAGCGCGCAAGCAGATCGAGGACGAGCTGCGCCGCAGCCGCGAACGACTCGCCGAGGCCGAACGGGTCGCGCGGACCGGAAGCTGGGAATGGGACATCACCAACGACCAAACCGCCTGGTCCGACGGACTCCTGGCGCTCTACGGGATCACCCCCGACCAATTCGACTCCAGCTCTGAGGGCGCCAATCAACGTGTCTACCCAGATGACCGCAAGCTCGTCCGCGACGCGCTCAAGCACGCGATCGCCGAGCGATCATCGTTCACATTCGACTACCGCGCGATCCCCTCCGACGGCAGAGTCCGCACGTTCCGCAGCCACGGCGAGGTCGTTGTCGATCAAGTCGGCGTTCCAATCCGTGTGATCGGAATCGTGCAGGACATCACCGAAGCCAAGCTCGCCCAGGAAGCGCTCCGGAGTACCTCCGCCGAGCTCGAGCGCCGCGCCGGCGTGCTACAACAGCTTGCGCTACGCACGGCAAACGAGCCGCCTACCACCCAACACGCACCACTCAGCCAGCGCCAGCTCGAGATCCTCCGGCTGATCGCCGAGGGCCTCACCAACGCGGCAATCGGAGAACGATTGTTCTTGAGCGCGGGCACGATCAAATGGCACGTCCGGCAGATCCTCACCAAAACCAACACCAGCAACCGCGCCGAAGCCGTCGCCCGCGTCCTCGGCAAACCCCAATAACGGTTCACAACCCCGCTAGCGGCACTCGCGTCATCGATCACAACAACATATCGATCGACAGGTACAGACTTGCCGTCTGAGAGGTTGTGCATCGTTACGCGGCCGCGGAAACTTCTCGGTGTGTCTCGGCGCCCGATCCACCTCCCGTCAAAGCTTGCCAAATTCGTGCAACAGCTACGAGAAGACGGCTCGACGCGAGCGATGTCACGACGCCCGATCAGAACCCACAACCGTCTTCGCCGCCCGAAACGCTGGGCCGGCGTAGCACCTCTGCCGCTTCCTCTCCCCGGCAGATAGCCGCCGCCCGCCGCGTGCCGATCAACGGCACGCGGCGGGCTAGCCCATGGGCTAGCCCCAAACGTCGTACACGCGATCCCGACGACAACCGCAACCGAAGAGCACACATGGCAAGCACTGAACTCTCAGAACTTGCGAACGTCCCCTGGCGATCCGCGCCGATGGGCACAGCACGTGGGATTCGGTCAAGATAAGCCCGAAAGCGGGGGCTCTCGGACCTTCCGGCTCTTCGAGCTGCTAGAGCGGATCCGCAGATCCAGCGGTTCCGGTACTCAGCTCCGAGCCGAACCTTCGGCAGTCGGGATGAAGCGACGCCAGGTCCGCGCGATGATCCGCTCCGAGGCCGTCATCGTCGGACTCCTGGGCGGGGTCCTCGGGATCATCAGGGGAATCGTGCTGGGTGCCGCACTGGCCTACGCGCTACGCAACAACGGCGTGAGCAGAGTGAGCGTGCCGGTGGCGAGCCTGATCGCCACCGTGGTTCTGTCCGCCGCGCTCGGCCTGGCTGCAGCCACCTGGCCAGCGCGGCGGGCGGCTGGCCTGGACGTCCTCGCCGCGATCGCTACCGAGTGACCTCTTCACCCCAAACGCCCGAATGGGTCGGGCTGGCTTCGAGATGCCCGCGTGGCCCAGGTTGCATGACTGGGTCGGTCGGCGCGCCGGCAACGGCGCTGGGTGAGATCGGGGCCCTTCAGGTTCTCTCAGCAGCGGGCTCCGCAGAGGATCTTGCGTTTGTTGGGTTGGCGACTACGCGGGGCGGTGGCGCATGATCCACAGTCGCCGGGCGCCGGTGGTGAGCATGAGTCCGGCGGCCCCGGCGGTTGCGTCGAGCAAGCCCGGGCCTGCGGGGGCCAGTCGGCTCGCGTGGGCCAGCAGAATGACCCAGACCAGCATTTGCCAGCTCGCACTGGCGATGCCCTGCGTGTTCAGGGCGCTGATCAGCCACAGCACAAAGAAGATCGGCACCGCCTGGCAGCATGCGTCGGCGATCAGCCGGCGGGTTCCCGCTCGCGCGGCGATCGCGCGGCGCTCACGCAACCCTCCGAGCACGAGCGACCCCCTCTCAGGCACGAACGCGAGCCTGGATTGCTCACCGGCGTCGAGCAGCATCCCGAGCATCTCCGGCCCACGCGCCTGGCGCACCGCGGGCGGGTAGGCCCGCAATGCGGCCCCTCCGATCCGCTCGCGGATCACGTGACCACCGCCTTTGAGGTCGCCTGCAGACGGCCCTAGACGGTTCTGGCGGCGTGCTCCAGTCGCGCTGCTTCGTCGGCCAGCAGCGCCCTGCCGGCCGGCGTCAGGGTGTAATCGCGGCGCTGGCGCCCACCCTCCACATACGGCTCACCTGCGATCACCAGCGATTCTGAGAGCGCACGCTCCAGCAGCGCGTACAGCGTTCCGGTCGAGAGGCGCAGCCGCCCGCCCGAGAGCTCGCGGGCGCGCTGCGCGATTGCGTAGCCGTGCAACGGACCATCGATCAGCGCTGCGAGTGCGAAATAACTCGGTGGCCGAAGCTCCACACCCACACGATAGGTCGACCGCCAACCTATTGTCAAGCTCTCGGCCCGGCGACCGCAGAAACGCTTCCTCAGCCGAGACGGTAAACGTGCCCTCACGAACCGCCTCCCGCGCCGCCCGGCAGGGACGAGCCCGCGCTGGCGGCGACGCTCGACGCCTCACCGAACGCGTTGTCCAGGCTCTTACAGGCTGTCTCGCCTGCTGGAACGCCGGCGAACTCCCGTCGATACCGGTCGAGCTGTTGACCCGGATCACCCATGACCGTTGGGATCAGGAAAGTCGGGCACGCCGTGCTGGCGCATGCACACGGCGTACTTGAGCGCTGCATCATCGGCGTTCGCCTTTTCGGCGGACGTCTGCAGGAGGCTGGGTAGGTCCTTCCTGCAGACCGGTTGAGCCGCCCGCTGTGCCGCCTCGGTGATGATCGGGCCCCAGCTGGGCAGGCCGTTGGACCCGACCGCCCGTCGGGTCAGGAAAGTCGCTGACCCCGTGAGAGCGCATGCACACCGAGAACTTCACCGCCATCGCCTGCGCCGACGCAGACGCGCCCGGACTCGAACAGCCCGACGGCGAACAGCCGGAAATCGCCGAGCTCGGGGTGAGACGACGCGTTGGGGGACCCGCCCCCGCACCCCGCCAATCCGAGCCCAAGGGCACCGACCGCTGTGAACATCGCGGCCGACCGCCACCCTCGACGCCCGCTCCTCAACGTCGGAGACGACCTCTGTTCCGCGCTTGAACGTCGAAGCCTCACGTCGACCAGCATACGTCTACCATCGACCGGTTGGCAAACGACTTATGTACGTCCAACTAGCTGATCGTTTCACGGTGACCCGCCAGATCGGACGTTAATGCTGTTCAGATCGCTCCGCGTTGGATCACGCGTCCACGGCGGCAGTCGCAGCGAGCACGGTTGGAGCGGTCACGACCAGGAGCTTCCGTAGCGCAGGCTGTGTGCTGGCGAAAGCGATCAACTCGATGCCGATCGCCGTCCAGATGGTCGCGACCGCGATAGCCAGCCGCGGTTGAACGGCAAATACCGCCAACCCGACGATCGAAGCGGTGGCCCGCACGATCAACTGCCCGAACAGCCCGTATTCGCGCCCGGACCTGAGCACTGGCCTGATCGCCGAAAGGCAGATATCGAGATCAGCGATATCCATCAGAGCGAGCTGGCATACGACACCATCGAACGCGCTGCTCTGGCAAGCGCCGTCATCGGGTTTGACGTCACGTCAAGAAGACGCGTCGGGACGCCATGGTGCTGGAGGAGAGCGAGCAGGCGGAGATCCGTCGCCGACGGCCCGAGGTCTCGTCCAAGCCCCCATCGGCGTGCCTCCTCAACGATCTTAATCTCTTCGGCTCGCATGGCCTTCTCGCTGACCGGCTCACCGGACTTCTCAAGGGGCGGTAGAGCGATGAACTGAGCTTGTACGACGCGTCGCTCTGTCCGCGCCAGGCGTAAGTCCGTCCCTGGGCGAGCAAAGCGATGTGACTGATCAAGTCGAGGGCCTGCTGCGGCGTCTTGGCCTCGATGCCCCAGCCGTGAGCAAGCCAGCCTTTGAACTCTGGAAGCGATGCCACCGAGGAGGACGCTACGCGTTTGGAATGTGCGTCGAGCGAAGAGCCCGGCCACGGCTGGGAATGCGGTTTCAACGGACCGAGGTCGGCACGGCCAGCGAACCATGCCTATGCATCGGTGCATCCAACAGGCCGCAGCCACCGGCCTGCATTCGGCGAACAGCAGGGCGCCCGCCGAGCTGTGCAGATTCGACTGGTCGCATATGCAGCGTCGCTTCGTCCGCTCCGGCGCTGAGATCTTGCGGGCAGCTCGGGAGTTTGTCGACCGCTATCGCAACGTCGCGTGCGACGCGAGGTCGCACGTTGTGAGTGAACTACCGGACTGGAGAGCGACTGATGTGATGTTGAGCGTGTAGTTCCAGGTCCGTGCCCGATGGCCTGTCCCCGCCCCGACGTGCGTAGCTCGGCTCTTGGCCGGGTGGGGTGCGAAGCTTCGGGGAAACCGAAGCGGCTGCTCGTTCCATCCGGGTGGCGGCGGGTGCGTCTTGTTCGTTGATGGAATGGCGTTCCATGAGGATCCCTTTCGCGCCCGATCGTGGCGCGGCGTCCGAACGCTCCTTCGGGGTCGTGGTATTCGGCGAAGCGGCGCAGCACGATGTCGATCGAGCTCTGCCAGTCCGCCACGTCGCTGTCGCTGATCTGGGCGAAGATGTCGTGTTTGGAGGCTTCTTTGACGCACGCGGGGTCGGGTGCGTGTAGCAGCGCGATCACTGGGCAGGCGGCTTCGCGCACCATCTTGTCGATACGCAGCGCGTGCTCGGAGCTCTCTCCGAGCCCGACGAGCGCGACGTCCTGGCGTTCCCGGCCGATGACTGGGCGACGTCTTCGGTGTCGATCTCGCGCGCGATGACCTCGTGGCCGAGGGCGACCACGATCGGGGCGACGAGCGCGAATCGGTCTTTGCGCTCGTTGGCGATCAACACTCGTAGATGGTTTGTTCCGCGGTCTTTGGTGCCCCGATCCATAGACAGATTCAGACCTGGGGTTCCGCGACAGCGGACCTTCGGCCTTTTGCCTGGCGGAGGAGCATGGAAGGTAGAAGTCTCGTTTCAGCCCTCGGCGGGCTATCTTTTCCGGCTCCGGAATTCGGTCGGCAAGTGCGTGTTGACCTCAGTGGTCAGCGTCATGACCAGGCGACAGGAGCCCCCCATTCGTACTTCTTCAAACCACGCTATGATCCACATAGGTTGTCTGTTGCCGCGAGCAACCTCGCTCGCGGGTCTAGGCTTCATTCGGCGCCTCAGGGTACGGTCGTGGAGTTCAAGAGATCCAATGCGATTGTCTACCAGCGTGCTGCCGCCGGCTTCCGGCACGTTTTCCGGCCGTCTGTTCAGTGGGAGTTACGGATGGCAGTGCCGCGATTCGGCGTAGGGTGCTAGCTATAGCTATGGACCCGATCGTCGTTTTGCTTGTTGTTCTGATCGTGTTGGCGTTGGTCGGAAGTGTTGCCTTGAGTCCGTTGCTGTGGGCGCTCGTTGTCGTCCTGGTGCTGTTCACGGTGCTGGGTCGAGGCCGCTACTTCGCACGGCGGGGGTGATGGCTCGCTGTAGAGCAGCCTCTGGTCGCGGCGTATGGCACCGTCCGGTGGCGTCGGCTGTGACGATCTAACTCTTTACTTCTTTTGGGCCTGGCTCGTCGTCGCTAGGCGACGTGTCTTGGCCACAATCCACTAGTACGCAGGAGGTCCCGATGGGCGAGATGACCGACAAGATCGAAGGCCGAGCGAAGCAGGCTGTTGGTGCTGTGACCGGTGATGAGGAGACCAAGCGCGAAGGGGAGCGCCAGGAGAACAAGGGCAAGCTCAAGGGCGAGCTCGACTCGGCCATCGACAAGGCCCACGGCGCGCTCACGCACCTCAAGGACAAGACCGAGCACGCGGTTGAGAACTTGAAGGACAAGATCGACAAGAAATAATCTCGAGCGCGCGCGAGCTGCCGCTATCCGGCCTGCGATCGTGGGCCGGGTAGCGGCAAGCACCGAGGCTTTGCGCGCGTTGCGTCGCGTCGCGGCGATTTCGCGCCCAGCGGCCATGCGTCTCGGGTGCGCAACGTAGCTCCAGACCTTTTTGGGAGGCTTACATGGCTCATCAGATAGAGAGCGTTTCTGGCGGCGAGCAGGGCACGCCACAGCCGCAGGGCGTGCCTCAGCACAGCGCCCGCGGCGAAGGTCGCCGCGGCGGCCAGCTCGCGCACCCGATCGCTGTGCTTGAGTCTGAGCGCGGGTCGACGACGATCGCAGATGTCGTGGTGACCAAGGTCGCGAGCTTCGCCGCGCTCGAGGTACCGGGGGTGTACGGGCTCGGCGGCGGCGTCGCGCGGGCGGTCGCGGACGTACGCACGCTCGTGGGGATGAGCGACTCGCGTACGCAGGGAGTGTCGGTCGAGGTCGGCCAGCGCGAGGCTGCGGTCGACCTGACGTTGGTGATCGAGTACGGCGAGTCGATCCCGCAGGTCTGCGAGGCGGTCCGCAACAACGTGATCAAGCGCGTGGAGGGGACCACAGGCCTGTCGGTCGTCGAGGTCAACATTGTCGTTAACGATCTCTCGTTCCCCGGCGTCGAGGAGGCCGGGTAGCCGACGGTGAGCGCGGCGGAGCATTCGACGAGCGCTCGGTTTAGCTCGCCGCGTTCGCGGTTGGCGCGGGTCGCGCTGCAGGCCGCGACCCAGATGCCTGCGGTCGCTGTGGGTGTGCGCGGCCCGCGAGGAGTGTGGGTGACCGTCGACGCCGGCGAGCTTCTCCCGGGGGTGGTCGCGGCCGCCCGCCGCGACGGACGCTTTGACATCGACCTACACGTGCTCGTGCAGTGGCCGTCCGGGTCGCTGTTGATGCTCGCCGACCAGGTTCGCGCGGCGGTAGAGTGCGCCGCCTGCCGCACCCAGCTTGATGGCGTTCTCGGGCGGGTCACAGTCGCGTTTGAGGACGTGCGCGTAGCGAGGAGCGAGGAGGTTGCAGGTTAGATGATCTTGCTGCTGCGCGCGGTCGCGCGGCTCTTTACGATCACGGTGTTCGTCGTGCTGGCGGTGTGTGGGCTGGCGACCGCGATCTTTTCGATCGGCGGGTCGCGCACCGGCGATTTCAATCTTTCCGGTTTGGCTCGGCTGGTGGGTCTCGGTGAGCTGCGCACTCAGGTAGGCGAGCTGCTTCACGACCTAGCCCGGCCAGGCCCAGTCGCGGGAATCGCCGTACTGTGCGGGCTGGCAGCGATCGCTGTCGGTGTCGTGCTGCTCGTAGGGATGTTCTGGCCGCGCCGCGAGCGACTGGTGGTGCTCGAAACAACCGCGGAGGGGACGCTCGCCGTGCGACGGCGCGTGCTCGGCCGAGCGGCGGGCGCACTGGTCGAACAGGACCGCGGAATTACCGCGACCAAGGTGAAGGTCAGACCCGGACGCTGGCGAGCTGCCCGCCTTTCGGTCCGCGCCTCCTTCGCGCCCGCGCAGGAGCCCCCGGACGTTCGCCAACGCACCCTGCGCGCATTGGCGCCGCTGACCGAAGCATTCGGGCTACGCACACGCGTGCAACCCCGACCCGCACGCCACGGCCGAAAGGTCGAGTAGGCGATGCGCCGTCAGCGTCTGCGGATCGGCACCTCGCCGTTCGTTGTGCTCGGTCGGATCGTGCTCGTTCTCGCGGCGCTGGCGCTGGTGTGGTACGGGGCGATGCTGGTGCTGCTCGCGTTCAAGGTCTCCCCGCACACAGTGAACCAGCTGAGTGGTTACCGCAGCGCCTATAGATACTTGGCCGCGCTCAAACCGCGGGACATCACGCCCGACACGCGATTGATCGCCGGTCTGGCTGGGCTGGCCGGCTGCCTCGTGTTCGGCTATCTGGCGTTCAAAGAGCTGCCGCGCCCACACCTCACGCGCATCCAGTTGCGGATCGTGGACGACGAGCGCGGCGTCGTGGACGTCGCTCCGCTCGCGATCGAGCGCGTCGTTCAGGGCGCCGCGCTCCAGAACGACGCCGTGCAAAACGCCGCCGCGCGCTACGCCACCGACGAGCTGACGGTCAACATCAGCGTCACCCGCGCCCATGCGCTGCCCGACATCCTGCGCACGGTACGCGCCACGGCGCACGAGCAGCTCGCCGTCCACGGCCTGCCCGAGCTCCCCGTCAACGTGACCGTTACCGGCTTTCAGCGAACCCGACGAAGGGAGCTTGTATGACCACCCGAAAGAACCTCGCCGCTGTCCTCGGCTTCGCGTTCGTAGCTGCCTGGATCGGCTTTGGCTTCGGCGACGCCATCCTCTGCCTCCTCGGCGCAGCGATCTCCTACGCCATCGTCAGCTTCCTCGAGGGCGACCTCGACCTGACAGACCTCCAAGGCCGCCTCGACAACGCCCGCGCCACCACCCCGACCACCACACCACCGCGACCCCGAGCACGACCCCGCGTGCAGTAGCCCGACCTGGGTTGCCGTTAACGAAGCTGTCATGAGGGCAAGTGATCGCCGGAGACTGGACCGCGAGACCCCGGTGCGGCAGAGTCTGGCTGTCGCCGCGGTGACAGCCAGACGACGAACTGCCTGACGCTGGTGGGATACGGGGCGCGCCTTCCTCGCGGGCGGACGCCCCGTTGTGAGAAGCTGGAGTTGTGCTGATCGCGTTCCTTGGCGAGACGTTTTCCGCAGCGCGGGAGATGCTGCGCGAGCAACTACCCGCCGACGAGATACGCGCCTGCGCAGCGAACCAGCTGCCGCCGGCTCGGGTCGACGTGCTGGTCCCCGCTATGAGCCCTCTGGACGCTGCGCTCATGGATGCCGCCCGACCAAGGCTGATCCAGCAGTTCGGCGCCGGCTTGGAGGGCGTTGATCTGGATGCGGCCAAGGAGCGCGGGATCCCCGTCGCCAACGTTCCCGCCGCAGGCACCGGTAACGCGGCGTCGGTCGCTGAGCTCGCCGTGCTGCACCTGCTGGCCCTCTCCCGGCGACTGGACGAATCGCGCGAAGCGTTGCGCGACCGCCAGCTCGGCGAACCCATCGGTCGCAGCCTGGCGGGCCGCACGGCGACGGTGGTGGGACTCGGCGCGATTGGCCGCGAGATTTCGGTACGGCTGCGCGCTTTCGGCACGCTACTCGTCGGGGTCGGCCGCCGGCCCTACTCCGAGGTCACGCCCGACGTGGTGGCGTTGATCGACGCCTACTATCCGGTCGCCGAGCTAGCCCAAGCACTCGCGCGCAGCGACCTGCTTATCGTATGCACGCCGCTAACTCCGCAAACGCGCGGACTGATCGGCGCCGCCGAGCTGGCGGCCTTGCGACCCGGTGCACTACTGATAAACGTCGGACGCGGCCCGCTTGTTGATCACGACGCGCTCCTTGCCGCGCTCCGTGACCGCCAGCTGGCTGGAGCGGGCCTCGACGTCTTCTGGCAGGAGCCGGTCGACCCCGCCGATCCTCTCCTGCAGGAGCACGTGCTCGCCACCCCGCACGTAGGCGGCGTGACCGTACAGGCCTATCTCGCCACCGCGCAGAAGTTCGCGGCTAACGTCGAACGGCTGCGCCGCGGCGGGCCGTTACACGACCGCGCAGCGTGAGCAGACCGGTCACGCAACTTCCGAGCCGGAGCCGAAGCGTGCTCGAACTTAACACGACGGGCGCGACGAGAGATGCACCGGCGGACCGCGGCTGCTCGACGCCGCGCTCCGGGCCTCCTTAGCTGCTCGACGCCGCCCAAACCAAGGTGCGTGAGCAGGCCCCTACAGCCGTGAGGCAGAACGGCACCGCATAGGCAACGCCGACACCCTGCACGCCGCCATGCGGGCCCTGCTATCGGCGATGAGCGCGGCTGAGGCGGCGGCGCGGCGGAAGTCCATCTCGGCGCTGACCGGCCCATCCGAGCGCTAGCTGGTACCCCGTTCGGCAGCAAGCAGATCCGCAAAAGCAGCGGTCTCGGCGCGGCCCTTCGGCACCGCCGCTTTGCCCGCTTAAGGAGCCACCGCTGACCGGTCCGGAATTAGCTGTCGAGCCGTGCTCCAGCTAGCACCTGGAGCGCGCCCAGTCGGTCGGTGGCGGCGAGTGGTTTGCGACCAACGCGTTCGTGCCACCGGAACTGCCCACACGATCGCTTCTACGCTCCGGGTAGTTCGTGGCCGGCGATTGCAAAGGCGACGACAGGCTCGTGCGGCCGGACGTGCGCTTCTCGGCGAGCGCGATGGCGCGGGCGCGTATAGCCGTCGGGTCGAGACCGCGCGTCAGACGCGGGCATCGCTCACCGGCTCCGGTGGCCGGCCAGAACGAACGGACGAGCCCGCCGCGAGGCGGGCTCGTCGGGTCTACTCGCTCGTGTCAAGTCCTCAGCGGATAGACCCTGATCCGGGGCTCACTGGGATCATCGGTACCGGACGCTCGTAGACGGCGTGGATGATCTCGGTGTTGTCGATCCCGCACAGATAGGTGCTCGTGACGGCCAGGTCGGCGTGCCCCAGCTGGCGCTGGATCACCAGCAGCGGGATCCCTTCGCGGGACATCTCCACCGCGTGCGCGTGTCGGAGTTGGTGGGGCGCGAACCGCCGACGGACCCCAGCCGCCACCCCGGCGTGATGCAGCTCGCCGCGGATCCCGGCCGGCGCGCACGCGCGACCACGGGTCGGGCCGCGCACCACGCAGAACAGCGCCCCGGCGGGCAGGCCGGCGCGCAGCTCAAGCCACACGTCGAGCTGCTCCCACGCCCAGCGGTCCATCCCGACCTCACGGCGCTTGCCGCCCTTCCCACACCTGACCAGCACGGCACCCCCGCGGCCGTCCAGATCGCCCTCGCTCAGCGCGAGCGCTTCGCTGATCCGCAACCCTGCGCGCCACAGCACGACGATGATCGCGCGCAGCCGCAAGCCCTCCGATCGGCTACCGCACGCGCGCATCACCGCGATGATCTCCTCCACGCTCGGCGGATCCGGCGGGTAGCGACGACCCTTATTGCGGGGCACGCGACCCTGGTGGAAACTCGACAGGGTCGCCGGCGAGCGGCGCCGCCCGGCGCAATCCAGCAACGGCACAGACCATGACGTCCTCCTCTGGACGATGGTGTACAAGCCGGATCCTCCTCGCACCCCGCGGTTCACCGGGCGATCGCCTACAGCGCGAACCGCTCGTCCGTCCGCACGAGCCTGTCGTCGCCTTTGCAATCGTGAGCTTCGCGCCGGTTGGGGGACGAAACCGATCGTCCGTCGCGCCCCCACGCTGGCGCGTGCGATCGCTCTTCCTTGATCCAGCGCGTGTGCTTGCTGAAATGTGAGTGGCTGGCAAGCAGGGCGGCTGTCATCCCTCGCGCCGACAGGCTCGTCCTGACGTCCTGAGATTGAAGGAGGTCCGGACCCTGGCGATCGCCAGGGTGGCCTTGCGGAGCCGAGCTCTAAGCGTGCCCGGCGAGAAAAGCGAGCTTCCGCTTGGCTTATCAGCCCTGCCTCGCGGGTCGCTTTCCGCCTTCAAATTGAGATAATCGCTCGCATGAGCGGCATGTCGTGGCGAGGAGAGCGCGACACCTTCGACCGGAAGCTCGAGAGACCCCGTGACTGTTCGTCCGCTCGGTCGCTCAGCATCCCGCTGGCGGTGGCCGACATGATCACGCTGCAGCGCACGGCTGGCAACCGGGCGGTGACGCGCACCATGGCGGACGGCTCGGCGCGGCGCCTGATGCGCTACCGCTTCTTCTCGAGGCATCTGACCGATGACGAGATCGCGATCCTGCGACCTGTCTACGGAGATCAGCTCGATTACGACAAGGTCAGGATCAACGAGAGCAGCGTGCTCGCCATCGACGGCGTGCCGCGCACGACCGACAACACCATCAACATCCCGGGTACATCTCTCGACCGCAAGACGCTGATCCACGAGGCTGGCCATGTCTGGCAGCACCAGCATGGGAAGTCAGTGATCGTTCCCTCGCTGTGGGCGCAGTATCACGCCTGGCGCACCACGGGAAGCCGCAACGCCGCCTACGACTGGCACGACCAGGAGGCCAATGGCGTGCCGTACGACCAGTGGAACCCGGAGCAGCAGGCGACCTACATCGAAGACAACGAGGCGCTCCATCCCTGAGGCAAGTGTGGCCACAGCCGTGCGAGCATGCCACGCCCGCGGATGACCGACAGTCGCCCGATACGGTACACGCCTGATCACTGAAGAAGGACCCGCGTCGGACGCGTCGGTCCTGAGATTCGCGCGTCGTCACCTCGGCGATGTATTCCGGCGCCGGCTGCCGCCGTGGATCACCTGCCGCCACATCTTCGGGCAGCCTGCCCATTGCCTCCAGCTGCAATCGGCCATCGGAGACCCGTAGGTCAACCTGCCCGTCGTTGATTTGACGAGCTCTCATTGACGTGCGCTTGAACAACCGAAACACAAATCCATGATAGGCCCGAAGGGAGTACAAGTCGAAGCGCTCGGGCTAAGTGCGGGCTAAGTGCGGCAGCGCACACGATGCGAATCGACCTACAACGCACTGGACCTATGAGAGGAGCGCCGGCCACGCCTCTAGCGCCGTCGCAGTTGTCGAACCTCCAGCGGACAGTGATCAATTCGGCTCCCGCGACAGTCCGAGGATCACGCGGTCTCGCTGGCGGGCCGCGTTTTCTGGCGTGGCGCTCGTTGAACGTGGACGCGGCATCCGAGATGGAGGAGGATTACGGGAGGTAACTATTTAGATTTAGGTCGGGGTGGCCTCGGCGCGCCGGCTTAGCCGGGTGCGAGCGGCCAGGGCTGGCCGGCGGCCAGTTGGGCGAGCACCTCGAGCGGGCGCTGGCCTTGCTTGCGTGCGGTGGAGATGTAGGAGCGGACCCGTAGGTAGCGCTCGGCGCCTTGATCGGTGCGCCAGCAACCGGAGATCTTTTGCTGCAGCTTGACCATTCTGATGTTTTGCTCTGCGAGGTCGTTGGTGAACGGCACCCGGAGGTCGGTTGCGAACCTGAGCGCCTCGGCTGTTTCTGGTCGAGGCGCAGCAGGAGGTTCTGGGCGTCGGTGCGTTTGGTCTTCTGGCTGGCGTTCTCCGCCAGGCCTGGGTGCTGCTCGTAACCTGCCGCGATCACGGCGCGGTAGCAGAGGTGAAGCTCGGCCAGCGCATACGGCGTGAGCGCGGGAACGCCGGCCGCGTTGGCCTGGTCGACCAGGGCCTTGGTGCCCAGTAGTAGGCAGCCATGACCGACGCCCTGCCCTGGCCCGCTTCCTCGGCGGCGAGCAGTTCGCGCAGGTGATGGGCGCCGCACAGCGCTTGGATCGCGTGCGTATAGGTGCTGTAGGGCTTCCAGCCGTCGTGCACCGCGACCCCGTGGAAGTCGCCCAGCACGCCGGCGGCATCGATCGCGATCACGCCGCGCTCGGCATGTGAGGTGTAGCGCGTCAGCTGCTCGGTCGAGGCTGAGTGGATCCAGCCCAGGCGCCCGGCGATCCGCGCGCCCGTCTCGTCGAAGTGCACGACGGGGGCGTTGCGCACCAGCCCGCGCAGCTGCTCGTCAAACTCGGTGAGTCCCGCGGCGGCCTGATCGACCCACGCTTTCAAGGTGCCGCTCGACACCTCGCTGCCCGTCAGGTCAAGTATCAGCTGGCGCGCACGGTCATACGGGATGTGCTCGAAGACGTGCAGGTAGACGCCCAGCGCGTGCAGCGAGGGCCCGTACTGGACAGGCGCCGCCACCCCCCGGCGGGAAGGACCTCGTGCTGACCTGTCCGCAGCCTTGCACAGCCGGCGCACGGCGACGTGGTCGATCACCACCAACACGATCTCCTCGGGCAGATCGAACACCTGGCGGGACTCCTCACCATCCTCGACGCGCTCGGCGCTTGCGAGATCCCCGCCACAACCCGCGCACGCCTCGGGCTCGTGCGGAACGTGAGCGTCGGGCACCTCCACGCGCTCCAGATGAGCGCCCTCATGACCGTTCTGAGCGCCCGGCTTGCGCCCCGAACGTTTGCGCAAACTGCGCTGGTTCTTCTTCTCGCGCGCCGTCGGCTTCGCGTAGCCGTCCGTGCTCGGGGGCTTGGAAGAGTTGCGAGAGTTCCGAGCGAGCTGCTGACGCAGCTCCGCCACTACCGCCTCGAGCTCGGCGATCCGCGCCGCCTGCTCGGCGATCTGGGCGTCCCGCTTGGCAACACGCGCCCTAAGCTCCGCGTAGCCCGGTCGCTCTGCATCATCGACTGCATCCAACACGCATCCAAAGTTCCCTGCAAAAGCTTAAAACCCTGCTCACACCGCACAAGCGGGCTGAGTTGGCGCTGCCCAAGCGGAATGGTGACAAGATTCCTTGCCAAGCGCTCACTGACAAGGTATCTTGTCAATGTGTTGATCGGAGAGTCAGCCCGCAAGCACGGAATCGCTGACGAAGACATGCTTCATGCCGTCCGTAACGCCATCGCCCAATGGCGGCTCGATGACAACTTCACGATGCGCGTCGGTCCTGCTCGCGTCGGCGATCTGCTCGAAGTCGGCGTGCTCGGCATCGACAGCGATGACCCCGTGATCGTCCACGCCATGCCCTGCCGCCCCCAATACATGCCACACCGATGACCAAAGAGAGCACCATGCACACCGACGAGGAAATCCAGCGGGCGGCGAAACTCGCTGAGGACTTCGACCCCACCGGCGTCCCAATGGACGACACAACCGACCTACGCGCGATCGCCGAAGCGATTGACGGCGTGCGGACTGGAGAGGCTCGCGTTCGCGAACTCGTGGCGCTCGCGCGTGCCAATGGCCGGTCGTGGGGAGAGGTTGGGATCGCGCTCGGCGTGTCCCGCCAAGCCGCCCGCGAACGGTTCGCTGACAAAATCCACACCTGAGGCGTTTGGTCGACGTGCGGGGTCGCTGGTCACGCGTGATCTCTTCGCCGCGCCTCCTTTGCGCGCTGGCGATCGGCCCGTTGCGCGAGGCTCTCCATCTCACCCTTCTCCCCAGCGTCAGCGACCTGAAATAGTTACTACGGGAGATGGTGCGGCTCGTCGGAATCAACCATGTAGCGCTGGAGGTAGGCGACCTCGATGAGGCGTTGGACTGGTACGGACGGTTCTTCGATCTCGAGCTCCGCGGTCGCGTCGGCGCGAAGATGGCGTTCGTCGACATGGGCGACCAGTTCATCGCGCTCGCGGGCGGCCGCACGCAGCCGGCTGACGGTGCTCGGCACCTTGGCTTGGTTGTCGACGACAAGGAGGCGGTCCGAGAAGCGATGCAGCAGGCGGGCGTCACCGTTCAGGCCTCTGGGTCTCTTGACTTCCACGATCCATGGGGAAACCACATCCAAGTCGTTGATTACCGCGAGATCCAGTTCACGAAAGCGACAGGGGTGCTCCGAGGCATGCGTCTCGACGACCTTCAAAAGACCAAGTCCGCACAACAGGAGCTTCGCGACAAAGGCCTGGCCGAATAGCCGACAGCCAACTGGCCGTCGGCGAGGTGGACTCCGGAAGGGCGCAGCAGCATCGGGCCTTGATCTGGTGCCTCGTCATGAGCGTGCCACGTTGGGTCGCGAGTGCGTTGGGCGGGAGTCCGGTTGGGTAGCGGCCGTCTCTTGTTGAGGCTTATTCCGGAGCTGGGCCAACGAGCCAGTCCAGCAGCGTTGAGACGAGACGGGGGTCTGATCCCGAGGTCGGCGAGTGCGTCTTCGAGGCGTTCGAGTTCCTTGACGCCGATCCGCTGTGCCCAGCGGTCGCGGAGTTCGTCGAACACCTGCTCGCCGGTGGCGAGCAGCGCATGACCCTCGGGCGTGACGGCGAACCGGCGGCGACGATGGTCTCGCTGGTCGGCCTCGCCGACGATGTAGCCGCGCTCTTCGGGAAAGCCGATGGTCTTAGCAGCTGCTGGCTTCGACACACCCGGTTTCGGAGATTCCGGCAACGCACCGGACGCATACACCAGCGCCACGGCGGCTGAGACCCTGCGACTGCTGATCGACGAGTTGGACCTGGGCACAGTGCACCTCACCGGCCAGGACATCAGCGGAGTCACGACCTTCCGGCTCGCCGCGGTCCACCCCGAGCTGATCCGCAGCTTCGCGGCGATCGAGACTGGCCTGCCCGGCTTCGGGATGGAGATTCGCCGACGTCACCCACGGCGGCTACTGGCACATCGGGGTGCTCGCCGCCCGCGGCATCCCCGAGATGCTGCTCACCGGCCGCGAACGAGAGTTTCTGGCCGGCTACGCCTACCCGACTATGTGCGCAACCCCCGGCGCAATCACCGACCACGACCTCGACGAGTTCACGAGGACCTTCGCGCGTCCTGACGGCTTTGCAGGCGCGAGCGGCCTGTACCGCTCCATGCTCAACGAGGGCGAGGAGATCCAGAGCCTGGCAGCCCAGAGCAAGCTGCAGATGCCGGTCCTCGCCGTCGGCGCCCGATCCGAGGACTTCCCACGCCGCACCATGACCCAGGTCGCCGAACACGTCCGCGCCGCCACGCTCGGCTGCGTCGGCCACTTCGCCGCAATGGAGGCCCCAGAGGCGCTCGCGCACGCGCTCCTTGACTTCTACCGACGCATCGACGGCTAACCCCAGCAACCGCGGTACGTTCAAAACACCGGCACGTTCACAGTTTCACAGGCCACCTGCACATAGAGGCGTGATGCGGCAGCATGTCGCAACTCCATCGCGGCTCCGTCCTGCACTCTTACAGGCACGAGCATCGCATCGGCATCGTGCATCCACCAACGCACACGCTGACGGCGCTCGCGGGCGCCTCCGAGGGCGTGCATTTGTCGAACGGTCATCGGACGAGTGTCGCTCCCGGCCTGCGTCGGCCGGCTACTTGCCGGATAGCTCGAGTCGCATCCGCGCGCCGGACCCAAATTCGGTGGCGGCGTGACCGACCGTGACGAACCCGACCTCGCGGTAGAAGCCCTCTGCGTGAGGGTTGGCCGTCACTTCGATGTGCGTGATGCCCGCGCGGTGAGCGGACGCGGCGAGATCGGCCAAGAGTGCGCGGGCGATGCCGCGGCGTCTATGAGCGGGGTCAACGAACAGATCTTCGAGCTCCAGCGCGGAGTCGGTGTGAGGGATTGCTGTCGCGAAGCCGGAGACCGTGCCGTCGCAGGTCATCGCCAGTCGGGTCCGGCCATCGATCACGTTGCCGGCAGGTAGCTCGAGCGCGACGAGGTTGGCGAGTAGGGCCTGTCGGTCTCCTTCGTTTGAGAGCGAGGCGCGTCTGAACACGCGGCGTAGGGCAGGGAGGTCCTCGGGAACAGCTGTCCGGATCGATACGTGCGACACGGGACGACTATGCCAACCGATCCCGGCCCGGTCGAGACCTGTTCGACGCCGTCCTCCGTCACATCGTCACAGACGCCGCCGACCGCGACGACCCCAGGCGCGTCGCGGCAGCGGTTGCTCGGCGAGCGTCAGCACCTCGACTCGAGCTACTCAGCAAAGCGGAACGCACACTCCTCGCCGAGTGGTTAGACCGCGTGATTCGGGCATCCTAGGTCGCGACGTCGGGTACCTCACCGCACTCGAGTACAGGTACCCCGATCGGGAAGCCGCTCCTTCGCCGCTGCAACGGCCACGAACGTAGGTAGCCGCTTTCTCGCCGGCGGGCACCGAAGCCGTCATCTCGCGTCGCGACAGGTCTGGTTGATTGGTGGCAGGAATCGTCCGGTATTTGTCATTGCGGCCAGTGCGGGAGGCCGTCACGATGTGGTCCATGCCTGCTCGCCGGATCGTGATCGTCGTGTATCCCGGGTTCCAGCCGCTCGACGCCGTGGGCCCGGCCGAGGCGTTCGGTGGGGCCGCGCGGCTCGTCCCGGGCTCCTATGAGGTGACGGTCGTCGCGCCGGAGCGCGTGTCGCTCGAGTCGCGCTTCGGTGGCTTCGGACTGTTGCCGGCCAGCAGCCTGGCGGAGTGCATCGAGCCGATCGACACGCTGATCGTCGCGGGCGGTTTCGGCTCGCGTACGGCGCACGAGATCCCCGGCCTGATCAATTGGATCCGCGACGCTGCCGGGCGTGCGCGGCGCACCGCCTCTGTGTGCACCGGAGCGTTCGTGCTAGCGGCCGCCGGACTGCTCGACGGACGGCGCGCGACGACACACTGGGCGTCCTGCGACGAGCTCCGCGAGCGCTTCCCCACGATCACGGTCGACGCCGCCCCGATCTTCGTTCGCGACGGTGACGTCTGGACCTCGGCTGGGGTGACCGCAGGGATTGATCTCTCCCTGGCGCTGATCGAGGACGACCTCGGCGCTGAGTCCGCACGTGAGATCGCCCGCTGGCTCGTCGTCTTCCTGCAACGCCCCGGCGGCCAGGCGCAATTCTCGGCGCAGCTGGCGAGCCAGCCGGCCGCGCGCGCCCCGCTGCGAGAACTGCAGGCGTGGATCGTCGAGCACGTCGACGCCGACTTGCGCGTCGACGCGCTCGCCGAGCGCGTGGCGATGAGCCCGCGCAACTTCGCGCGCGCATTCCGCCGCGAGGTCGGGCTCACCCCCGCCAGCTTTGTCGAGGCCGTGCGGGTCGAGTCCGCCCGCCGCCGCCTCGAGCGCGGCGCCGAGCCAGTCGACGAGATCGCCTGCCGGGTCGGCTTCGGGACGCCGGAGACGATGCGCCGCGCGTTCTCTCGCCGGCTTGGCGTCGCCCCGGCCGAGTATCGCTCTCGCTTTTACCGTGACCCGCAGACCTCAGCCCTCTGACAGGAGCCTTCGTATGCTTGCCGCGTTCGTCCTCTATGACCGCTTCACCGCGCTCGACATCACCGGGCCGTACGAGGTCCTCAACAGCGTGCCCATGATCGAGTCGGTGTTCGTCGCCGAGCGCACCGGGCCGGTCCGCAACGAGTCGGGCACCCTGGCGATCACCGCCGACCGCTCGTTCTCCGAGATGCCCGCGTCCGACATCATCGTCGTGCCCGGCGGCTTCGGGACCCGGGCGCTGCTCGCGCACGAGCCGATCCTGTCGTGGCTGCGCGCCGCGCACGAGACGTCAAGGTGGACAACCTCGGTCTGCACCGGCTCGCTACTGCTCGCCGCCGCGGGGCTGCTCGACGGCGTGCCCGCGACAACACACTGGCTCGCCCGGGATCTGCTCGGGACTCTCGGCGCGGTCCCGGTCCCGGACCGTGTCGTGCGTCACGGCAAGATCTTCACGGCCGCCGGCGTCTCTTCCGGGATCGATATGGGCCTGGAGCTGGTAAAGTCGACGTTCGGCGACGAGATGGCGCAGGCCGTACAGCTGGGGATCGAGTACGACCCGACGCCGCCGTTTGACTGCGGCGCGCCCGAGAAAGCCACGGACGCCATCCGGGGGCTCGTGACGGCCGTGTTCGCCGCACAGGACGCGGCGGCGACGGCCAGCTGAACTATCGCTGACCGCCAAGCGGCCGGACCCGACCCGGAAGCAGCCACGGTCGGCCCGGAAAACGCGTGGCTCCTTCGCTCAGGCGGTCGTGAGCGCTGGTAGCCGTCTTGGACCCCGCCGACCCCAAGAGCAGCCACGAAACCTCACTCGCTCGTCCGGCAAAGCGGCAAGATTCGGACGGTCATGCGTGGCTGCTTGGCGCCGGACAGCAGCTACCTCGAACTCTACGCTGGATGCTCTCCCTCGCCCGATCGTCTGCTGACTGGCAGCAGGCGCGTGATGCAGCGTCTCACGTGGGATCCACCAGCGCACGCCTGAAGCTGCTCCGAACGCGCACGATGACGCTTCCGAGCGCGTCTCATTTGTCGAATCTTGTCTGCAACGGGTCGCGGCCAGCGCCGGCAGCGACGGATCGCCAAGGCGATCGCCTTCGCGGCCATAAGTCGCGCCGATGCCGACTCGTGGCGCAGCGTGGTCGGGCGGGAGCGATCGTCCCACGCCACGGTAGCCGGACCGGATCTGGCTATCGTGACGTCGCCCTTGCGATCGTGAGCTCCGCGACCGGCGAGCGATCAAGCGGTCGTCCGCAGCGTCGTGCACGCGCGGGACGCTTGCAACAGTCCCTGTCGCTTTCACTCCAGCGTGTCGGCGCGACATGCCCTTCGGCAACGCGGCTGGCGCCGGGCGCGCCCATCCACACCTGCGCCACCGGCCGCCGCATCGGATGCGCGAGGAGCGCGTCACGACGAGCCGCGTGCGGATCCCGCTGGCCGTCGGGGACCAGCAGCTCGAGCGGCCGCCTGACCGGCTCGCCATGAACGTAGCCGAACAGGGCCTCGGCCTGGCGGTCGCGACCACGGCCACTCGATTACGATCCCACCCCAGCTACGTCGTCCGACACCGCATCAAGCGACGCGACGGGCGGCAGCTCGACGCTTTGGCAGGCGGCCGGCCGCCCTCAGTCGCTCAGCGTTGCATTCCGCTGACGCTCGCCCGCCACGTGCCGGTAAGGGAGGGACAGGCACGTGGCGGGCGATGCTGTCTGCCGGGGAGGAGAGGTCGGCAGGGCGGTGCGCCGGTCCGGCTGGGTTCATCCGGATGTCGTTCGAGGTGCATGGTCTGGCTTCTGGCGCTGGGGGCTGGTGTTGATCGAGGGTGGATCTTGTGTGTCGAGGATCGTCAGGAGGTTGGCGAATGGCGACTGCGGTGCTTGCGTAGCCTGATCGGCGCTGGCGTCGATCAGCTCGCGGTGCAACACGCGGTGATAGGCGTCGCAGACGACAAGCTCGCAGGGTTGCCGGTAGGCCGCGCAGATCTGCGCCACTCGCTCGACTTCCTCGAGCGTTTCGCAGCTCATGCGGTTGTCCTGGTCAGACAGTTCGACGTCCCAGTCGCCGCGCCGGCTGAGCTCGACGCGTACCTTTCTAGCGCTCATCGCGACACCTCGCTTGGCCGCGTCGCGGTAGGCGCGTGTTGGATTTGATGCGAATGCGGTCGTGCGGCTGCGCTCTTCTGGCCTTCCCGAGGCGCGCGGCTGCTACCGCGGAACCCTGCAAGACGTGACTGCGCGGCACGAATCCGAGCAGGCCCTGCGCGAGTCCCGGCAGGCGTTGCGCGAGCGCACCGACGCGCTCGCGGCGGTAATCGACAGCGCTCCAATCGGGATGGCGGTAACGCTTCCCGGAGGGCGTTTTGAGCACGTGAACCAGGCGTTATGTGAACTGCTCGGATACTCCCAGCGGGTTCGACGTCCGTCGCATTTGTCGAACCCAAGGAATGCTAAGTGGTCGCCCTCCGAAGTATGCAGCGAGTTGAAGGTCATAAGTCGCCGCGTGACCAAGAACGGTCAACCCATTCCGAAGACGGCCACGTAACGAAGGCGTGCACGTGCTCGTGCGGACAATCCGCCGCGCGCCCGGGCGACTTGTCCGTTTGATTTCGATTCTCAAGCTCAAACGGACGATCCGGCGCTGCACACACGGTTTGTCCGTCCGGACACGTCATGTTTCGCGTGCCGGCATCACAAGTCCGCGACTACCGGGAGGTTGAGCACCACGCGGGGTCCAAACCTCCCGCGGGTCGTTTGCGTGAGCCGCACCCGCCTGACCCGGGTGAGGTTAGGCACCTCAGAGGTGCCAAACCTCCCGGGAGTGCAGTCCCGTCGCGCGCGGTCACGCTCGAGCGGCTGATCAGCGAGCGGCACCGCCTGTCGAAGGTCTAGCGACCCGCGCCAGCTCGGATCGACGCGCCGGGAGACCGAGGCGCCGCCGGCCTCGAGCTCGAAGGCCAAGCCACGATCGAGGGAGACTGCAGGTTCGCCGCAGAAGCCGGATGGCTTCGGACGGTCTCGCCGCACAGCACCAGCTGCCGGCGTCGATCGAACCATCGCTCTCGGCGATCGCGGCCAGACCCGTCGGTTCGGACGCCAGCCGCAGTGCAGGGATGAACGGTCGCCCACGCCAACCCGGCCGAACCGCTCCCTGCGGCGCCCCTATGGCAGTTCTAGACGGACGGAGGTCCAGCGACCATCATCTACGGCGAATCGCCCTTCGCGACCGTCGGCGAGTTGCAGATGGTATTCCCCGGTCGCCAGGTGGCATCTCAGGCGACCCTGCGCGTCGGTCACGAGTGCTCGCTCGTCTTGGCCTTGCACCGTCGCGACTATCAGTCGCGCACACCGCACTCGGCGATCGTTTCGGCCGACTCCTGTCAGCGCCAGCTTCAGACCTCCGCTGAATCCCATACGAGCAGCCTACAGCTCCCGGTGAAGGTGACGAGCTGCCCCGTATCGATTACCCGCGGCAGCCGCCAGGCCGTCTCACGAGCCATCGACCAGCGGACGCCGGAAGCGGCTCCGAACGCGCACGATGACGCTGCCGAGAGCGTCGCATTTGTCGAACGATCAACGAACAAGTGCCAGGAGGGTGCTGGTAGCGGGATTCCGGCAACGAGCCGCGGACGGAGACCACTACTCAACCTACGCGCCAGCGGCAAGGCGGACGCCATTGCGGACTCAGGCTGGCTAGGCCTAACGGCCAGCAGAAAGCCGGTCTGCTGAGAGCGCAGCGCCGCGGGAGCGGGTAAAGCACTCGTCATCAGGCTGGCGCACGCGCGTCTGATGACGGCGCGGATCTGACGACGGCGTCGGCCATGAAGCGGTCGCGCGGGCTGCGGCGTGAGGGCGAGGTGCTTGCTGGCCGGCGTGCCGCCAGCTGATTCGTGGGCGAGACCGTGCCGTCGCGGGCCTCAGGAGGGGAAGTCTGAATCTCCCGTTGCTCCGCCGCGAGTTGTCCGCATGTTCGTGATTGCAGTCACGGCCGGCCCGGCCCGATTGAGTTAGGGCTCTCAAGCGGGTCGGGCCGGTGTCCGTGTGAGGTCGGAGCTCGAGCGGCTGCGGCGGCAAGCGGCGTGTCTGTCTGTCGCGAGTGTCAGTTCCCGCATTCAGCGTCTCTCGGCGGCGGGCGCGCGCTGCGCGCGCGGCTAGGCCGAATCCGACGTTCCAGGCCCGCGTCCGGGAGATCATCGAGCAGGATCACGAGATAACAGCCGGACCGCGTCATTCGACTGCGATGTCACAGCGGCGCTGAACCCGGGCTTGGGTTAACCGCTCGCGCTGCTGGCACCGGCCCGGGTTGCCGGGAGCTCCCGCATGCAACGAAGCGGACTTGCGTACAGGAAGATCGCCCCGAACGGGACCATCGCGGTGGTGGTCCACAACGCGGCGGGCAGGCCGAGCGTGCTGGCCAGCACGCCGCCGAGCAGGGCTCCTATCGGCATCGTGCCGTAGTTGATGACGTTGTTCGACGCGGTCGTCCGTGCGTAGACCTCAGGTCGCACGTAGCTCTGGATCCACGTGCTGGTGATGACGTTCCCGGCGACGATCCCGGCGCCGACGCCGGCGCCGCCGGCGATCGCGAAGGCGGCGTGTGACGGGGATGTGGCGAGTGGGATCAGGAGGGCGCTCGCGCCACCCGCGGTCTTCGTGGCGAGCAGCGCCCGAGCGGAACCGAGCCGGGCTGTCAGCGGTCCAGCCAGCCACGCGCCGGCCACTCCGCCGAACCCGCTGAGGGCCATGACCAGGCCGACCGCCGCCGGGTGCAGATGCGTCTCGCGTACGAGGAACACGACCAGGATCGACTGGTAGGCGACGAGGGCGAGGTTCGCCGCGCCGCCGAAGCAGGTGAGGGACAGCAGCAGTCGATCCTCCCGTAGGTAAGACAGGCCGTCCCGGATCCGGCGTATGAGTGGAGCGGTACAGACGTCCGCCCGTGGAGTCCACTGTCGGGGCCGGATCGCCCCCAGGCATAGCGCGGAGACGAGGAAGCTAGCGCAGTCGGCGAGCAGCGCGTTGGTGGCGCCAAGCGCGGCGACCAGCGCTCCGCCCAGGCCGGGGCCGCCGACGTTGGCGGCGGAGGCGCTGCCCTGCAGCGCGCTGTTGCCCGTCGCGCGGTCGTCGGGATCGTCGAGGACTTCAAGGAGCAACACGCGGTAGGCGGTGTCGAAGAACACCCCCGCTGTGCCCGCGGCGAGAGCCGCGAGCAGAAGCTGTAGCGCGGTCAGATCGCCGAGTGCCCAGGCAAGCGGGACGGAGGCGAACGCCACCGCCGCGGCGGCGTCGCAGGCGATCATCAGCCACCGTTGCTCGGGCAGCTGGTCGATCCAGGCGCCGACAAGCAGCCCGATTGCGAGCCATGGCAACCAAGCCGCCGCCTTGAGCAGGCTGACGGTGAACGCACTAGCATGCAGCGACGTGACCGCGATCAGCGGCAGCACCACGGTGGTGACGCTGTTACCAACCTGGCTCGTCGTCTCACCCGTCCACAGCAGCCGAAACCCGAGGTGGCGGCGCAGCAAGGCCCTCATGGTTCGGCGGGCACGCC
Source organism: uncultured Solirubrobacterales bacterium (assembly GCA_963697635.1). Lineage (GTDB taxonomy): Bacteria > Pseudomonadota > Alphaproteobacteria > Acetobacterales > Acetobacteraceae > CAJCJG01. Next base: position 509,967 of record CAVOOS010000033.1, read on the forward strand.
GCGAGCGAACACGAACACGGACTCTCGCGAAGTTTCAGCGTCAGCCCCGGCTCGCTCGGACCATCGCTCCAGCAAAGCGATGAGCTCCTCGGAGAGCTGATGAAGCTCGGCGGGAGTGAGGTGCAGCCACGTGCTGGTGGAGAACGCGGAATCGCCCCAGCCGCGCTGATCCTGCTCGCGCCGTAGGTTCCAGGCCCTGACCTTCTGCACTTGATGCTCGAGCTCGAGCGAGGCCGCCGCCTCAGCCACGATGCTCGCTGCCGAGTCCTCTTCAAACGTCGTCGAGGACCACCGGTTCCTGCGGTTTGTCAGCCGCCACCACCGCTCACGGCGATCGTGGGCGAGTTCCGGCGCCTCCTGTACCAGTGCGCTGGCGGCGAGCACCTTCATGTGATGGCTGACGCTGCCCGCGGCCAGGCCGGTGCGTGCCGACAGCATTGAGACGGTGCAGGGTCCGTCGACGGTGAGCGCGTCGAGCAGCCGTCGGCGCTGGGGATGCGACATCGCCGAGAGGGCCCTTGAGTCGGTGATCGTGCGAGGTTCACTCATGAGCCCGTATTACCCAATGCTCTTGCACAATAGTCCTTGTGCAAGTCATCTTGTGAATCGCCCGGCCCTGCTCCGTCACAACGCGGGCGTTTCGCCGCGCTCGTCGGCCGGGCCGCTTTCTCAGACCACGGCTCGGGGTGGGCGACCGTGGGCGCTGGACCAACCCACCAGCGGCGTCTCAGCGGCGGAGGACTGTTGCGTACAGACCGCTGCTGTACGGCCAGGGAGCGCCGTTGCCTGTGTCCGTAGACCCGCTGAAGAGGATGATCGCATCGCCGCTGCCGCCGGTGGCTTCGACGTACTCCCAGGTGGGTGTGCTCACGGCGACTGAGGCAGGCTCGATCCGATCGTCGTGACCGAGAACGGCGCGAACCGAACACCATCACGGGTGGAGGGTCCTGATCGCGTGAACCCGGCTCCTCCTCGCAGCGGTGGTTGGCTTACCTGCGACGAGGGGGTGGCGACACCGTCGCGAATTGACTATGGGCAAGACATAGCTAATACTGGATGGATGACCGCGATTCCGCACGAGCGCGTCTCGACGCGCAGATACCGGTCAGCCAAGCGCGAGATGCAGGCTAGTGAGACGCGGTCACGGATCCTCGCGGCTGCGGGGGCTGAGTTCGAGCGCAGCGGCTACGCGGCAACAACGCTCCGCAGGGTTGCCGAGGCTGCCGGGGTGTCGGTGCCGACCGTTGAGTTGAGCTTCGCGACCAAGCCGCAACTGTTGGCGGCCACGATCAGCTTCGCGATCCGGGGAGATGCCGAGCCGCGTCGGATGCTCGAGCGCCCCTGGGCGCGAAGCGCGCTGCAGGCCTCGTCGCTCGATGCGTTTCTACAGATCGTCGACGGGGTGCTAGTCGACTCGGCGCGGCGCTCTGCTGGGCTGGTCCTAGCAGCATTTGAGGCGGCTCGGCAGGACGCGTCGATTGCTGTGCTGGCTGACCAGTTGCGCGGTCAGCGGACCGAGACGGCGGCGTGGCTTGTGGACGGGCTGGTCGCGCGCGCGCCGCTTCGGGCCGGGATCGAGCGCGAACAGGCGATCGACACGGTCTGGCTGCTCATGGATCCCTATGTCTTCCGGACGTTGACCATCGACCGAGGCTGGACACCCAAGCGGGTTGGGTCGTGGTTCGGCGAGAGCGTCCGCCGACTGCTGCTGGCCGACGAGTCGCCAACTGCCGCAGGCACCGACCCCGGACGCGGGCGACCCGTCCCCTCGAGCTACCACGAGCCCGTCGGCGGCGGCGAGGTTGTGTGCCCGACTCAACCCGATTGGAGGATGCCATGACACATAACGATGAGCCTTACCCCGGCGGCGACGCGCGCCCTTCGACCAGCAGCCCGACGCCGCCAGGCACCGCACACACCGGCGTTCGCACCAGTGGAGCAAGGCAGCCGAGCATTTGGGCGAGCATCGTCAGCGATGACGCGCCGGCACTCCGCGACTGGCTGCTGGCCCTCGGTTTTGCACTGGACCTTGTCATTCCCGGAGAGAGCGACCGGCTAATTCACCACGCCCAGATGGATTGGCCTGAAGGCGGGCGCGTGATGCTGTCCAGTACTGGTGAACGCAGCACGCCATGCCGCCCCGGAACGAGCTCCCTGCATGTCGTCACCTCGGATCCAGACACGGTGATGAAGCGAGCGATGACCGTGGGCGCCACCGTCGTCCACCCGCTCGTCGATCAAACCGACTATCCCTCCCGGGACTTCACAGTGCAGGACCGCGACGGCAATCACTGGACCTTCGCCACCTTCGCGGGATAATCCTCACCAGAAACCGCGGGAGTGGCGAACCCGACCCGAAGCCTAGACTCATACGGTCACTTCCGGATCCACGAACCAGGAGCCCCGCGACCCAAAAACGGCTACGACGAGACGTCCCCTATCGGCGCGAAGCAGCCACGCTCGATCGGCCGAGGTCCGTCGCCGCAACGCCGCTTGAGCGTCGTCTCGCGAGATGGCCGCTTCCGCCGTCGGCGGCAGCAAAGCGGCCACGGGCGATCTTGACCGCGGCAGCGGCATTGCGGCGACGCGGCGATCCAGCGCGGTGGTTCCAGCGTCGTAATCCGGCACAAGTCGCGAGCCGCCGCGAGGCAATGACCGGTGGTCCGCAAACCCTCGGCAGGTGCGTGCTGCCCGACGACGATCCGATCGACCGGCGGCGCCGGCCGTGGTGCTCGCGGCTGGCGTTTTCGAGCCAGGACAGCTCGACATCCTCGCAGGCGCACGGAGCATCGAAGCGCTGTTCCCGAACCTGCCGACCGGACGCGGACGGACAACTTTCGAGTGGGCGTCCGGTGCCGCGTTCCTCGTACAGACGGTGGAGCTCCTCGCTCGTACAGACGGTGCAGCTCCTCGTCGACCGCTCCGTAGTCCCTCACTCACGACGCGTCGCCGGACTCGATCGCGATCATCGGCGCGGCCGCCGACGCAAACGCCGACGTGGAGCACTCCTACGACGCACTTGGAGTCGCGGGCCTGTACCAGATGACCCTGGACGCCCGCACCTGGACGCTGACGCGAACCGCCGCCGACTTCACGCCGCTTGAGTTCTCGCGGCGGTACACGGGCACGATCAGAGACGACGGTAGGACCATCACCGGGTACCGGCAGAGCACGCCGAACGACAGCGACCGGCGAAAGGACCTCGATCTCGTCTACCGACGCGAGATCGATTGGATGGTCCCCGAGGTCGGCCAGCTTGGATCGGCGCAGCACGGAGACGAGAATGTCTGAATCGGTGCTCTACATGTCAATGTCTCTCGACGGGTACATCGCGGGTCCGAATGACGAACATGCAGTCCGCGGGAAGCGCTAACCAGCTACGACGATCACCCTGCTCGACTGAGACGCGCGAGTCCGGTCTGCGCTCGCTACGAACACAATCGCACAACGGCGCGCGACCGGAAGGTCGGCAACTTGTCCTCCGTCACAAGATCCGCAGCCGAGGTGCGGAGATGCGTGCGTCGCCGCATCGCCGCTGCAGCAGTGGTCGTCGATCGTGGTTATTTCGGACCGTGCCGGCCAGAGCGGTTACCTCGCTGAGCGACCGCAGCGGCGGCGGACGGCGGCGGACCGCGGCGGACCGCGGCGGACGGCGGCTGTCGCAAATCGCAGAGGGGCAGTCTGACGGTCGCCGGAACGCCTTCCGGTTTCAGCGACCGGCTGCTGGCTCTGTTGTCGCCGGGCGTTCGGTTCCGAGGTGGGTAGTACTTGAGAGGGATTCCGGGTCTGACCTTTGCAGGAGGCGGTCCGCGAGCTGGTGGAGTACGTTCGATGCGTGAGCCGAGGCGAACATCTCGCCCGCACGTATTGGTTCGATCTGCTGATCGCGCTGCTGGCGATCGTGGCGATGCTTGACGTGGCGCTCGGACGCGGCTCGTCTGGAGCTCCGACAACGACGCTGTGGTTCTGCCTTCCCGCGCTCGCGATGCTGGTGCTGCCCGTGTTCGCGCGGCGATGGTTTCCGTTTGTCGGACCGGCGGCGTACTGGCTCTTGGCCGTGGGATTCTCGTTCGTCGAGCCGCTGCTGATCCCGTACCCCGAGTCCCTCTTCCCGATCGGGCTGGCGGCCGCATTCCTGCTCGGGAACCTTCGGGACGTCCGGCGGGCTGGCCTCGGACTGGCAATCGTGCTCGGCGCTGTGGCGACCGTCGTCTACAAGATTCCTGGGCACTCGGTCGACGAGCTCGTCTTCATTCCCGTCGATTTCGCCGTCGCCTCGGTGCCGGCGATGATCGACGTGTCCGCGTACCGCATCGTGCAGGAAGCGCTGACTAACACCCTCAAGCACGCGGCGGCGTCGCGCGCCGACGTGCACGTGCGGTACTGGCCCGACGAGCTCGAGGTCGAGATCATCGACGACGGCCGCGGCGCGAGGGCGCTATCAGGGACCAGCGCCGGCGGCCTGGGGTTGATCGGCATGCGCGAGCGTGCCGCCCTGCACGGCGGCCAACTCACCGCGGGGCCGGCATCCGGCGGCGGGTTCGCCGTGCGCGTCAAGCTGCCCACCCCGGACGGTGCGCGGTGAGTATCCGTGTGCTGCTGGCCGATGACCAGGCGATGGTTCGCGCCGGCTTCCGGATGATCCTCGAGTCCGATCCCGAGATCGAGGTTGTCGGCGAGGCGTCCAACGGCGAGCAGGCCACCGCCAGCACCCGGCGCTTGGGGCCCGACATCGTGTTGATGGACATCCAGATGCCCGACGGTGACGGACTCCAGGCCACCCGGCGGATCACCGAAGACGGCGAGCTGCACAGTCGTGTGGTGATCCTGACCACGTTTGAGCGTGACGAGTACGTATTCGAGGCCTTGCGCTCAGGCGCCAGCGGCTTCCTGCTCAAGAACGCCCCACCCGAGGAGCTCCTGCACGCGGTGCACGTCGTGTGTGCCGGCGAGGCGCTGCTCGCCCCGTCGGTCACGCGGCGCATGATCGAGCAGTTCGCACGCCGGCCGCTCAGGCCGGAGCTCGGCACGCGGCTGGACGCCTTGACGGCGCGCGAGCGCGAGGTGCTGAGGATGCTGGCGCACGGTAAGAGCAACGCCGAGCTGGCCGCCGAGCTGTTCGTCAGCGAGGGCACGATCAAGACCCACGTCTCCAGCCTGCTCGCGAAGCTCGGGCTCCGTGACCGCGTTCAGGCCGTCGTCCTCGCGTACGAGAGCGGGCTGGTCACACCCGGCGCATAAGGCACGCCTCTGTCCTTCGACAGAGGCGCCAGCGGCAAAGATCTGCGCTGAGGAGGAGCGCAGAGAAGCCCTGCGGGCGATGACAGGCACAGCCGGCGGTCCCAGACTGATCCCCAGACAACTAGCACCAACCTGAGGAGACGTAATGACCGCACCACACGCCGTACTGAAGAAGTTCCCCGCGCCCGGAAAGGCGAAGGGCCGGGGCTTGGCTGCCGTCGAGATCAGCGATCTCTCCATTAACGGCAGGAAGACCGTCGCAAAACGCTTCGGGGGAGGCCGGATCACGGGCCTCGCTCTGATCGCCGTCCTCACGCTCGGGCTCGGCTATCTCCACTTCGCCGGCAGTTCTACGGCCGTCTCCGTGCCTGCCGGCGCGCATGCAGGCCAGCTGACGCTCAAGAACTGTACCTACAACACCGAAAAGGGCGCCTACGCCGCCGAGTGCGGAACGCTCGTCGTGCCCGAGAACCGCCATGATCCGAACTCGCGCCTGATCGCACTTCCGGTCATAGTGATCCGTGCCCATTCGGCCCATCCGGGCGACCCGATCTTCCGCCTGCAAGGCGGCCCCGGCATCACCAACATGGTCTTCCCGGACGCGAGCCGTTTCACCGCCAACCACGACGTCGTGCTCGTCGGCTACCGCGGCGTCGACGGATCGACCCGGCTCGACTGCCCGGAGGTGACCTCGGCAATGGAGGACTCAGGTGACCTCCTCAGCGAGCAGTCGTACCGCGCCGTCGCTGCGGCGTACCGGTCGTGCGCCGACCGACTCCGCAGCGATGGTGTCAATCTCGCCGGCTATTCGATCCCCGAAGAAGTCGACGACCTCGACGCGACCCGCCGCGCCCTCGGCTACCACCAGATCGACCTGGTGAGCGAAAGCGCGGGCACCCGGGTCGCGATGATCTATGCCTGGCGCTACCCGAAGAGCATCCATCGCTCGGTGATGATCGGCGTCAATCCACCCGGCAACTTCCTCTGGGACCCAAACACGACCGACGAGCAGATTGACCGCTATGCCGCGCTCTGCGCCCAGGCGGCGAGCTGTCGTAGCCGGACGCCGGATCTCGCCGCGACGGTGAAGTCCGTGTTCGCTCACGTTCCCAGTCACTGGGGGTTGCTGCCGATCGAGAACGGCGACTTCAAAACCGCCGCGTTCTTCGGGCTGATGAACGAGACCTCCGCCGGCGGCGGCCCGATCGCCGCGCCACTGACGATCAACTCACTCCTCTCCGCCGGCAAGGGCGACGCAAGCGGTGCGTGGTTCCTGTCCTTCATGGCACGACTCACCTTTCCGAGCTCGTTCGTTTGGGGCGACCTGGCGGCGATCGGCCGCAGCGACGCCACCTACGCGAAGCACTTCTACGCGTCAAAAGCAAACCGTGGATCGCTGATCGGTTCCCCCGGCAACGACCTCATCTGGGCCGGCGGCCTCCTCCTCAACGCCTGGCCGGCGAACCCGGACCAGAACGAGTACACCCACGTGCAAAACTCGAACGTCCCGACGTTGCTGATCGGCGGCAACCTCGACTTCGCAACGCCGCCCGAGAATGCGACCCGCGAACTCCTGCCTCACCTCGCGAACGGCCGCCAGGTCGTGCTCTCGAACCTCGGCCACTCCGACGACTTCTGGGCCTACGAACCGGCAGCCGGCATCCGTCTGATCAACACCTACCTAAACACCGGTAAGGTCGACACGTCCCTCTACACCCACAACAAGGTCGACTTCAGCCCAAGCTCCAGCCAAGGCGCCTACGCCGAAGACCTCCTCGGCGCGATGATCGGCTTCGGACTCCTCACGATCCTGTCACTGCTACTGATGTGGCGCCGGGCGCACAAGCGCGGCGGCTTCGGGCGCAAGGCGAGCGCGATGCTGCGCTCCGTCTACCTGCTGGTGCTCGGCCTCGGCGGATGGTTCACCGGCCTGATCATCGTGCTGGTGGCTTTGCCGACAGTGCCACTCGACAGCGAACTCATGGCCGTTCTCTCCATCGGCACGCCGATCGGCCTCGGCACCTACTGGGCCTGGGTCAACCGCGACCAGCCGGCCAGGGCCACGAGGATCGGCTTCCGGGTCGCGCTGACGGGCGCCCTCGTCGGCGCGCTGCTGGGGTTCAACGCAACGGCCGGGATCATGGCGGTCATCACCACGATCATCGGAGCAGGTTGCGGTGCGAACCTCGGCCTGATCGCCCTCGACGTCGCACGAATCGGCGAGCGGCCGCAGGCCGTTCCGCCCATCGCCATTCCAGAGCCCATCGCCATTCCAGCGGTCTGACCCCCGGAGTGCGTTCGCGCCAGGCATGTGGCGTTGTGCTGGTTGCCGCCACATGCTCGGCTGACGTACGTTCGCGCTCGGTGCTCTGAACCGCCGCAAGGTCAGCGACATCGGCGTGCAGCTCATCTCCGTCACCCAGACGGCACCCGAGATGCCCACGACACCCCGCACGACCCACCCCACCTAACCCACCGAGCCCAGAGGAGCACGACATGACTACCGACACATACACCGCCCGCAGCACCGCCGCCGCCATGGCGCCCACCTCGCGCCGCCACATGAACCCGACGAGAAGGATCTCCCACGCCGCCGGCGTGCTGTACCTGCTCACGTTCGTGTCCATCCCCCACCCTTGCGCTGTACCAGCCCGTGAAGGATCACGTCGGCACGTTCGTCCTGGGGGCCGGCAGCGACACCGGCGTCCTGTGGGGCGCCCTCTCCGAGGTCATCGTCGGCCTAGCCGGTATCGGCACCGCGGTGGTGCTGTACCCGGTCATCAAACGGGTCAGCCGGACCGCCGCCCTCGGGCTCGTCACTGCCCGGGTTCTGGAAACCAGCCTCATCTTCGTCGGCGTCATCAGCATGCTCTCGATCATCACCCTGCGAACCCACGTCGCCGGAACCGCCGGCGTGGACTCGGCCTCACTCGTCACGACCGGCCACAGCCTGATCGCCGTGTACAACTGGACGTTCCTGCTCTCGCAGAGCCTCATGCCCGTCGCCTGCGACCTGCTCCTCGGCTACGTGCTGTACCGGTCCGGCCTGGTGCCTGGCAAAGCAGTAGCCGGCCTCGACCTTCTCAGGCGAGCAGAGCGATCGTCAGCTGTCGGCTGGTGCTAGCCGGCGCCCAGGCCCGTAGCTAACGATTTCAGCGACCCGCATCTGGCGAACAGAAGGTTCGGGACCGCCCGCCCGCTGTCCGAGACCTGCTTCGTGCGCAGCGCGGTGCTTCTCGCGACAACGCGGGCTGAACTGTTCAGCCTTCGGCGGGAGCATCAGTCTCGGAGATGGAGAGGGGCGTGCGGGCCGGGGCGTGTCGTCCGGGCTGCGGCGATGTCACGTTGAACTGGTGCCCGTTTGCCGGCGGGAATGAGATTTCGATGGTGAGTCCGCCCTCGGGTCGCGGGTGGGCGGTGAGTTCGGCATGGTGCGCGTTGGTGATCGCTCGGACGATGGAGAGTCTCAGTCCGTGGCCGCTGTTGTGGCGGGTACGCGCGCCGCCGAGTCGTTGGAAGGGTTGGAAGAGACGCTCGATTCTGTTCGGGTGGGATAGTCGGGCCGGTGTTCGTGATGGCCAGCAAGGCGTGCCGGTCGCGGGTCGCGGTGGTGATCGCGATGTGGCCACCGGGGGTGTTGTGACGGATCAGGTTGTCGATCAGGTTGTCGATCAGGTTGTCGATTAGCCGCTCGAGGAGCCGTGGGTCGCCCGCGGCCAGCGCCGGGTGGGATGTCACCTGAACGTCGAGGTCGCGGGCTGGAACCTCTGCCGCGCGCGCGCGCACGGACTGTGAGGCCAGGGCCGCGAGGTCGAGCCGCTCGCGACGCTCGAGCCCGGCTTGGCCACGAACACGAGTTGACCAGCAGCGCGTAGCTGATCGTCATCGGCGCGGCGCCGGAGAGCAGGAACAGGCGGCCGCATAGCAGCGTCAGTCAGAACGGCACGACGACCGCACCACCGGCGGCACTGCCGAGCCCGGCCGGCACGCCAGCGCCGCTGAGCTTCCTCAGCCCCGGGTCCTCGACGCACCCCTCCGTCCAGACGATGGCGCACCGCCTGGCGGTGTCGAGCACGATGTCGCCGTGCTGCAGCACCGGCGGGATGCTCGGTTGCGCGCGGCGCGCCAGCGCGCCGATCCGCGCGAGCAGCACAGCGAAGGCGAACGGCTTGGCCAGATAGTCGTCGGCACCGAGCCTGAGCCCCTCGACCAGATCTTCATTCTCCGCCGCGCCGGTCAGCATCAGCACCCGCCTGCGGCCGCGGGCGGCGACGAGCCTCGCGCACACGTCATCGCCGTGGACGACCGGCAGGTCGCGATCGAGCACGATCACGTCGTAATCGTGGACGAACGCGCGCGCCAGGCCCTTCTCGCCGTCCAGCGCGATATCGACCGCCATCCTTAGCTTGGAGCGAGAAGGAGGGAGCGGCCGATGCGGGTGCTTGTGATCGAGGACGACGAGGAATTGGCGGAGACGGTCGCAGCCGGTTTGCGGGACGCTCTCTGTGCTCCGGCGCCGGCGGCAGGCGGATGGTCAGCTCGATGCTCGGCCCGGGGCGCTCGGAGGTGTGATGGCCAACCCAGCCAGAGTCCGTGAGCGCCTGCCAGATGAAGTCGCTGAGCCCTGTGCTGCGGTCGTGAAACCGCACACGGCCGGGCGAGCCGATCGTCACCGCGCCGCGGTAGCGCAGCTCAACCGGTCGCTTGGCGTGCCGTGATGCGCTTCGCGCGGGCAGCGACTCGCCGGCGATGAACCGGCAGGATAACCCGGCGCCAGCGCTGCGCCCCGACGCGCCCGGAGGCTCGGTAATCGGTGATGACCGGCCCTACCGACGCCAGATCCGGGTAGTTGAAGTCACTGCCGCTATCGGTCACTCGCCCACTGTTGATCTCAATGACGAGCACCTGGACCGGGAAAGTCACCATCTCATCCTCAGCCTCATGGCGCCGCAACCTCGCAGGAGGGGGAGCCCGGCGAGCAGTGAAGCTGCCACGCATCGCCACCAGGTGCGACGGCTCCTCGCTACCGACCCATGATCCGTGGCCTTCGTGGCTGCCTCCCTGCTCCCGATGGTGTGCTGGATGAGCTCTGGGCTGGGATTGCCTTTGCGGGCTGCGAACGAGAGCGCGAGCAGGTCGCGCTCGCTCCTGATCACCAGCCGGAGCGGCCCACCACGCCGTGACGGCTGCACCTGATCGCCCATTGCGATTTGACTCCAACGGGACCGCGAGAATCGGTGCGCGCTGGTTGCAGCAGTCGCTCCCAAGCCGCCGCTCAACAGGCGCTCGCGTCGATGCTGACGGTGGGCCGGTAGGTCAGTTTGTCAGGGTGAATTGAGCGACCAGGCGGTTGAGTGTCTCGGCGTTGCCCGACAGTTCACGTGCGGAGGCGGCGATCTCCTGCGCGGAGGCCGACGTCTGCTCGGTCGAAGCGGACACCTGTTCGGTTGAAGCCGAGGACTCCAGGGCGACGGCGGCGACCTCGCCGATGCTGTCCTGCATGCTTTGAGCGCTAGCGGTGATCTGTTCAGCCGCGGCGGCGATCTGCTCGATCCGCGCGGTCATGTCTTGCACTGAGGAGCCGATTTGCAGGAACGCCTCGCGGGTCTGCTCGACGACCGTCGCGCCGTCTTGGGTGCGCTTGGCGCCATCCTGGACGACCTGAACGGCGTGGCTGGTCTCGGTCTGGATCGCGCCGATCAGACCGGAGATCTCATGCGCAGCGTGCTGGGAATCCTCGGCAAGTTTGCGTACCTCTTCGGCGACGACGGCGAATCCGCGGCCCTGTTCGCCCGCTCGGGCGGCTTCGATTGCCGCGTTGAGCGCGAGCAGGTTGGTTTGCCCCGCGATTGCTGTGATCGTCTGCACGATCTGACCGATCTGCTCAGACTTGCTCGCGAGCTCAAGGATCGTTTCTGAGACTGCTTTGGAGGAGTCACGCACTGAGCCCATCGCCTGGTTGGCCTGCTCGGCTGCGCCGACGCCGTCTTCCGCGGCCTGGCGGGCCTGGTTGGCGACCGCGGCTGCGACCCGTGCGCTCTCTGCAGACTCCGACACCCGGCGCGTGACCTCTTGCGCTGAGCGCCTGGCGTCCTCCACGAGCCGCACCTGACGCTCGGTTCCCTGCGCTACATCGCCGACCGCTCGGGCGATCTCGCCGGTCGCCTTGCCGGACTCCTCGGAGATGGCGGCCATCTGCTCAGACGCAGTCGTGACCGAGTTGGCTTGGGTCGAGACCCGGCCGATCGCCACCGCCAGCTTGTCGACCAGGCGCCGCAGCGAGTTGCCGAGCAGGTCGCGTTCTGAGCGTGGCTGCACGTCGACCGTCAGATCGCCGTCAGCAAGCCGGTCAGCAACCGCAGCCAAATCCTTGATGTAGGCGGTCATCCGCCCAAACGCCTCGGCGGTCTGGCCCAGTTCGTCATCGGAGCCGACGCTCACCGACTGGTCAACGTCGCCTTCGGCGATCCCATCGGCCGCGCGCTGCAAGGCGCGCACCCGGCGCGTGATTCGCTGGGAGAGGACAAGGGCCACCCCGATCCCGAGCGCCAGCGACAACAACGCCATGACGATCAGCACTGCCCTCGAGTCCGAATACGACGACTGCGCCGCAGCGACGTCGCGTTGCGCGGACTTCATTCTCGCGGCAGCAATCGCGGTCGACCCGACGTCAAACGGCTGCAAGAACGGTTGAGCTGCCTCATACGCCGCCGCGGCCTGCGCCATCGCGCCGCGTGCGCTGAACGCCAGCGCGCGGTCCGAACCAGCGATGATGCCCAGCGCGTCGCTCCGCACCGACGCGAACGCACGGGCGTCGGCCGGACTCTCGGTGCTGCGCGAATAGACAGCCAGCGCGGCGAGCACAGCAGCCCGCGATCTGGACACCGCGGCCGCCGTCTGAGCCTTGACAAACGCGTTCGGCGCGTGGACATTATCGCCGTCCGCCGCGCGCACCGTGAACACTCCAGCGCGCACCTCACCAATCGCGTTGACCGCTCGCAAATCCTGCTTTCCGAGCTTGCTCGCGTGCCCGTTGAGACTGCTCATCGTGCTCAGGGACAACACGGCCGAGACCATGAACAGGACCAACACCAGGCCAAAGCCTCCGAAAAGCTTCTGCTGAATTGAAACGGTCATCGACATGCACCTCACTGAAATCTCACACGACGTCGGGCTCTGGTACGTAGTGTTATCGGCAACACGGCGCTCCGCTTTACCGAATTCCGGCCACCATCCAGCCGGAACCCCGAGAACATTGCAGCTAGGTCCTCCACCCCCACCCTGCGGTCCAAACGAACGATCAGCCCGCCCGCGGTAACCCGCCAGCCGTGAAGCGCGAACGCTATCTCAGGAGCTGCGCCGTCCCGGTCAGTCGGCTCCCAATCGACGTGTTGGGTGGCTGTCGTGAGGTCGTAATACCCTCGCTGAGTGTTGGAACGCGACTGGCGCGAGATCATGTGGAGCTGCGAGCGATCGCTCGGTGCCCGACGTAGGCGCAGCGCCGCCGACCTCCTGCGGGCGGCGGCCGATGCGCTGAGCCCCGACGAGCGTCCTGACCACTACGGGGAGGGGGCGGTTGTCGAGGCGTTCGAGCGGCGGATGGCTAAGGTGCTCGGAAAGGATGCCGCGGTGCTGATGCCGAGCGGGACGATGGCCCAGCAGATCGCGTTGCGGCTGCACTGCGAGCGTCGTGCCGCGAGGACCGTGGCGTTTCACCCGACGTGCCACCTGGAGCTCCGTGAGCACGCTGGCTACAGCCATTTGCACGGTCTGCTGCCCGAGCTCGTGGGAGCACGCGACCGGTTGCTGGGCTTGGCCGACCTGGAGGCTGTTAGCGCCCGGATTGGCGCGTTGTTGATCGAGTTGCCCCAGCGCGAGATCGGCGGTTGGCTGCCGGAGTGGGATGATCTCTCGGCGCAGGTCGAATGGGCGCGAAGCCGTGGTGTGGCGACCCATCTCGACGGCGCGAGGATCTGGGAGTCGGCGCCCTACTACGATCGCGAGCCGGCCGAGATCGCGGCGATCTTCGACACCGTGTATGTCTCGCTGTACAAGGGCCTTGGCGGGATCGGCGGCAGCGTTCTCGCCGGACCGCGCGAGCTCATTGCCGAAGCGCGTGTTTGGCGCCAGCGGCATGGCGGCACCCTCGTGAACCTGTTCCCGTTTGCCGCCTCCGCGCGGCCCGGGCTCGACACGATCATCGCGCAGATGCCCACGTTCCTCGCGCATGCTCGGGCGGTTGCCGCAGCGTTGCGCGAGCTGCCCGGGGTCTGGATCGTGCCCGACCCACCGCATACACCGCTGTTCCATGTGCATTTGCGCGGTGAGCGCAACATCCTCTGGGACCGCATGCTCGACCAAGCGCAGGCGCGCGGAGTCTGGCTGGCCAACCGCCTTGAGCAAACGGTCCTTCCCGGCGTGAGCAAGCTCGAGCTCAACATCGGCGAGGCCGGTCTTACGATAAGCCCCAGCGAGGCCGCCGCGCTGTTCGCGGCACTCGTCTCGACTTGATCGCAGATAGTGCCGCTCGCTTCCGTCTGCGCTGACAAGCTCGAGCACCGTCTCACTTGCGATCCACCAAGTGCACATCCAAGGCCGTCAGGTACCCTCCGCAGCCCAAGGCGCGTAGGTGTGCGTAATGGGTGTGCGCATTTCTTTCGCACAAGCCCGGGCTATTCGCACGCTCGCGGGCGGTGATCTCGGGCGCTTGTCGCCGGGCGCGGAGCTTGCGAGCTGCGCATCACGAGGTACTCGGGAGTGATGCCGAATCTCGGCGCTCGGGCGCGTTGATCAGGGTCCTTCTTGCTCGATAGCCGTTGGACGCTGGTTGGGACGGACCCTGCACCTTGGACGCCTGGGCGGTCTCGGCGTCGAGCACCGACCCGGAGCTTTGGTCTCCTGTGTCGTCGTTACGCTACGGTGAGAGACTGACCTGCACGTGCTGCGAGCCGCGATCGAGCGGCAGCTCGCGGAACTCTCAGCTGAAGCCGGCCGGCCGGCCGCAGGCGGCGCTTGGGGCGCTGGATGGCACCGAGACGTCGCCGGTTGTGTCCTCAAAGCGGGGTGCGTCGCCCGCTCAGGGCGTGCGCGGCGCGCGAAACCGCGCGGCGACTCGCATGGGAGCGTGCTTGACGCGTCCGTCCCGCAGGCGCCCACGATGGGTGAGATCGTGACCGCGGTTGCGCGCGAGCGGGAGGTGCTGTGGTCCGCGCCGGCGAAACGCTGGGCGACGTTGTGGTCGCACCGGCGACGGTCGCCGAGCGCGTGATCGCTGAGCTGCGTGCGAGCTGACCGCGGGGTTGCGCAACGGACGGCGATAGCCAGCGCAGCTCAAGGTGAAGATCGCCGTTGGGTTTGCGTTAGCCAAGCTCACCCGTCGTGACGATCTCGACGGCCTGTGCGTTCGTTGCGTCAGCTGCTGGTCGCGATGTTGAGGGCTTCGCAGAGCTCGGCGCCTTGGCGGGCCCAGCCGGGTTATCCGCTCGGTCAGTAGCGACTTGCGGACCGGGCCGACGTTGTCGAGCGTCAGCACGCACTCCCAGGGCATCCGTGCGATCGCGCGTATCCGGATTCCTAGGGCCGGTGGATGTGGCGCGGGTGGCGGCGTCAGCGAGTGCGAGCTCGTCGGCGCTCTGGGGCTGTCGGTTGTATCCCTCGATGATGAGGCGATCTAGCTCGGCCTCCCGGTCAGCCGCGAGGTAGCCGGCGAGAGCCTCGCGGATGAGCTCTGAGCGGCTGCGTCCTTCACGCGCGGCGCGCGCATCGAGCTGGGCGAGCAGTTCATCGCTAAGAGGTGCCTCCGGCCAGGGCGGCGGGGCGATCAGGCCCTACCGATCAATGACTGCGCCTGCGCGGGGCCGACCACGAGATCGTGAAGGTCGCCGCCCACCTGGAGCCGGTGGACTGTTCGATCCCGCCGACCTTCACCGGCTCGAAGCCGGCCGCTCGGATAAACCGCTCAACTTCCTTCTCAGCACGGTCGTCGTCGGTCGCGTAGAAGAGGACCGCCAGCTCCGGTGACCGGTTGCTCGAGGACTCGAGGAGATCGCCCGACATGCTGCCGAACGCCATGGCCAGGCGCGCCCCCTCCGGCAGCCACCCAGCTACAACCTTGCCAGAGGATTGCCGTTGCGGCAGCAGGCGCACGATTTTCCCTTGTGCATCGAGGCCGACCGGGTTGCTCGGAACGACCACAAGCTCGTCGGCTAGCGAGTGGGCGATCTCTTCTATGACGCCCTTCAGCGCGCCAAACCGCAGCGCGAGGATGACTGCGTCGGCACCCCGCAACGCCTCGCGGTTGTCGCTGGCAGCGGCCGCGCCTCGGCCGATCGCCGCAGCCAGCGTTCGTGCCGACTCTGTGTCGGCGCTCGAGAGACGCAGGGTCTCGCCGCCTGACGCGAGCCGGCGGGCGATGACCGACCCGAGCCCTCCGGTGCCGATGATCGCGGTGCTCATGACCGAGACCTCCCTGTGCGGACGGTGCCGGTCCGGTCTGGAAACGAATAGTCGGAAAACGGGGCGCCTGGTCGAATGTCAAAACGCATGGGATTGCGCATGGCATGACCGCCTGTTCGGTGGCCTAGTCGAAAATGACTTGTAGGAGTCGCGGTGCCCGGGGAGCTGGCCACCTTCGACGTGAGCGATTTCGCGAGTGATATCGGCAGTCATTCGGGCTCCTCGGCAGGCGCACTCGATGGCCAGTGCGCGGGCGTCCAGTCGCCGTCTGGGTCGTGGTTTGCCCCACTTCGATCAGATGACCGTCGGGGTCGCGGATCCCAGGAACGGATCTCGTACTGGTGCTGTTTCGGCGGTGTCAGAAAGTTTGCACCCCTTGCACTCCACTCGGCGTACACGGCCTCGATGTCCTTGACCCGGATATTGAGAAAGCTGCTGACCCGGTCGGGA
>CAVOOS010000034.1:0-607304 GCA_963697635.1 uncultured Solirubrobacterales bacterium
GCGTGTCGCGTGCACCGCATCACCGGCGCCGGAGATCACCGCCCAGGACTGCGCGATCGAATCGATGCGGCACTCGCTGCTGGCGGCCGAGCCCAGCGGCGTGCCGTCGTCGAAGTAGCCGCGCCGGTACCAGTCGCCGTCCCACGCCTCCCTCCAGCGCGCTCCTGCAGCGCGGCCGCATGCGTGCGCCAGGCTGCGGCGCGCGCGCGTCCTCGCCGCGCGCCTCGGCGAGCGGCGCGAAGTCGCATCGAGCGTCGCATGCAGGAACCAGCCGAGCCAGACGCTCTCCCCGCGCCCGCCTCGCCGACCCGGTTCATGCCGTCGTTCCAGTCGCCGGTGCCCATCAGCGGCAGGCCGTGCGCGCCGACGCGCCAGGCTGGCATCGAGCGCGCGGGCGCAGTGCTCGTACAGCGAGCGCTTCTTCGGCTGTGCGTCGGGCAGGAAGAAGCTGTCGTGCTCGTCCGGTCCGCAGCGGCGGCCCGTCGAGGAACGGCACCGCCTCGTCGAGCACGCCGGCGTCGCCGGTCGACGCGACGTAATGCGCGACGCAGTAGGCGAGCCAGAGCGGTCGTCGGAGATGCGGGTGCGCACGCCGCGGCCGGAGTGCGGCAGCCACCAGTGCTGCACGTCGCCTTCGACGAACTGGCGGGCCGGCGGCGCGCAGCAGGTGCTCGCGCGTCAGGTCCGGGCGCGACGCAGCACAGCGCCATGCCAGTCCTGCAGCTGGTCGCGGAAGCCATAGGCGCCGCTCGCCTGGTAGAACGCCGAGCGCGCCCAGATGCGGCAGGCCAGCGTCTGATAGAGCAGCCAGCCATTGAGCATGATGTCCATGGCGCGGTCCGGCGTCTTGACCTGCACCGCGCCGAGCACTCGCTGCCAATAGCTGCGGACCGCGCGCGAGCACGGCGTCGAGATCGGCCGTTGCGATAGCGCGCGATCAGCGCCTGCGCGTCCGCCGCGTCCGCGGCGTCGCCGAGGACAGCAAGACGACCTCGGTCGCCGGGCTGCAGCGTGACCGCGGTCTGCAGCGCGGCGCAGGGATCCAGGCCCGGCGCCGAGCGCGCCCGACAGCGGCGTCCGGCGCAGCAGCGCCGCGGGCGCGCCGAGCGAGCCGTTGCGGCCGAGGAATTCGCGCCGGTCGCCGGTCCAGTCGGCTGCCGCGGCCGGACATCGCGATGAAGGCGACGCGCGGGCCGAACTCGGTGTTCCACGGATTGCGCGCGAGCAGCGCGCCGGTCGCGGCGTCGCGCTCGGTGACGATGAACGGCGCGGCCGCGCCGCGCGAGGCGCCCAGCACCCATTCGACATAGGCGCGTGACCGAGAGGCGGCGCGCGCGGCTCGTGGTGTTGCGCAGCGTCAGCCGCGAAATCTTGATCGGAGTCGTCGAGCGGCACGAACTGCAGCAGCTCAGCGCGATGCCGTGCGCGGTGTGCTCGAAGCGGCTGTAGCCGTGGCCATGGCGGGCGACGTAGCGTGGCCGGCTCGTCGCGGATCGGCAGCGCCGTCGGGCTCCACAGTCGCCGGTCTCCTCGTCCCGCAAATAGAACGCCTCGCCGGGGCGGTCGGCCACCGGGTCGTTCGACCACGGGGTGAGCTGGTTCTCGCGGCTGTTAGCCGCCCAGGTGTAGCCGCCGCCCTCGGCCGAGACCTGAAAGCCGAAGCCGGGATTGGCGATGACGTTGATCCATGGCGCCGGCGTCGTCTGGCCCGGCGCGCAGCACGTCACATATTCGCGGCCGTCCGTCGGCGAAGCCGCCGAGACCCGTTGAAGAATTCGAGCGCCGGGTCGGCGCCGCGGCTGGCAGCGCGCGGACGGCGACGGGACGCGGCGGCGCGACGGCGAGTCCGGCCTTGCGGTCTTCGCAGGCGGTCGAGCTGCTCGGCAAGCGTGCCGCGCCGGCCGACGCAGCACGACGCGGGCGACGCGCGGCAGCAGCGCACGCGTCTCGCGGCGGCATCAGATCGGCGCGCAGCACGAAGATGTGCCCTGCGCGCGCCGCCTTCGCCGCGCGGCCGCGACTGGCTCGTGCGCACGGCCGCTTCGAGGGCGTCTGAAGATCCTGCGCATAGGACGGCGGCTGCTCGTTGAGGATCACGAGGTCACGGCGAGCTGCTTCAGCCGCCAGTACTCGTGCGCGCGCAGCAGCTGCCGGACGATGCCCAGGTCCTCGGCGTCGTCGATGCGCACGAGCACGATCGGCAGGTCGCCGGAAATTCCGTGCGCCCACAGCATCGCCGGCCCGCGCGCCGCCGCGGCCGATGCGTGTCCGAAGGCGGGCGCAGCGCCGGGTCGGCGTACAGCAGGTGGCCGGCCAGGCGTTGGAACAGGCCGGCTTCGTCGGGTCGATCCCGAGGTGGTGCAGCTGCACCTGCGCCTGGGTCCAGGCGAGCGTCCGGCGCGGTCGAAGGCGGCGCCGTCCCGGTGCTTGTCGACGAGGCGAGCACTGCGTCCCGGCGCGTCCGCGACCATGGTCCAGAAGGCGATGCGCGCCGTGCGCGCCGGGCGCGATGCGCACCCGCCGGCGAAGGCGAAGATCGGGATCGAGGACGGTGCCCGACGGTGCCGGACAGCGGCGGCCGCCCTGCATCGCCGCCGGCCGCGCGCAGCTCGCGGCCGCGGCCGAGGAAGCGCGCCCGGTCGGTCTCGACCTGCACGTCGCCGACCGCTCGCCCTCGACGACGGCGACGTGCGCCGCCCAGACCTCTGGCTCGGTCGGCGCGCGCGGCGGCGCGTCGCGAGCGACCGTGCCGGGCTCGGCGACGAATTCGGTCTCCACGAACAATTTGGCGAAGGCCGGATGCGCCGAGATCGTCCGCCGGATGGCGCCAGCACCAGCTCGGCAGTAGGAGGTGAATTCGATCTCGCGCGGCCGGTCGCCGGTGTTGGTGACGGTGACGCGCCGCACCTCGGCGTCGTCCTCGGGCGACACCAGCGACTTCCAGCGTCGTGTACAATGAGCCGTCGCGGCGCGACGATCTCGGCGCGGTCCTCGGTGAACGCCGACATCGTAGCTGTCCGGCTCGGTGCCGCCGGCTGATAGCCGGCCGACCAGACCTGTCCGTCTGGCGACGTCGCGCAGAAAGATGAAACTGCCCCAGTCATCGCAGCGTCGCGTCCTCGCGCCAGCGCGTCACCGCGATATCGCGCCAGCGGCTGTAGCCCGAGCCAGCGGCCGTGAGCATCACGGGTAGCGGCCGTTGGACAGCAGGTGCGTCGCCGGCGCCGCGGTGTGCGGCGAGGCGAGGCGGCGCGCCATCGGAGGTCGCGCATCGGCGGACTCGGCGCCGCCGTGTGCGAGCTCGTCGGTACTCGGTGCGCCGTCGCGACGTCGCGCGGGGTCCGCTCCTGCAGCAGCAGCTCGGTGGCCTGCACATGCGGCTCGGCGTGGAAGCGCGTGCGCATGATCCCGTCGATGCAGCGCGTTGGCGATGGCAACGATGGTCATGCCCTGATGGTGCGCCATGAAGGCGCGCACAACGGCGACGTCGCTGCCCTTCGGGCAGCCGCGCCGGCGTGAAGTCCAGCGCCTCATAGAAGCCATATCGGCCGCGCCCGCCGATGGCTGCAGGCGGGCGAAATTCCGCGCGGCCGCGGCGGATCGACCATGGCCGCGAGCGCGGTGGCGTAGGGCGCGACCACCGCATTGTCGCCCAGGCCGCGCTTCAGCCCGAGGCCGGGCACGCCGAAGTTCGAGTACTGGTAGGTCAATTCGAGGTCGCGGGCGTTGTAGGCGGACTCCGAGATGCCCCAGGGCAGCCCGAGCGTCGTTGCCGTAGCTCGATCTGGCGGCGCACGATCAGCCGGTTGGTCTGCTCGAGCAGGCTGCCGGTCGGCGCGCGCATGACCAGCGACGGCATCAGGTACTCGAACATCGAGCCCGACCAGGACACCAGCGCCGCGCCGTGCTCGACCGGCGTCACCGCGCGGCCCAGCCGGAACCAATGGCGCGCCGGCACATCGCCCTTGGCGATGGCCATAAAGCTCGCCAGCCGCGCCTCGGAGGCGAGCAGGTCGTAGCAGCTGGGGTCGAGCGCTGCCGTCGCCGACCAGGATAGCCGATCGACAGCAGCTTGCGGTCGGGATCGAGCAGGAAGCCGAAATCCATCGCCAGGGCGCAGCCGCGCGGCGCGGGCCGCCAGCGAGTGCGGCCGACGTGCCAGCGAGCGGGCGCGGCTTTCGCGCGGTGGTGCACGAGCCGCGATGCCGCGGCCGCGAGCGTCGCGAGTGACGGCGGCTCGGCCTCGGCGGACGTCCAGAACAACAGGTCCGCCTCGCGCCGTGGCCGGCGGCGGCAGATGCGCAGCCTCGGCCCAGGCCAGCGCGTCGGCGTCCAGCGTGGCGGTGGCGGGGGTGGCGGCGTCGCGCAGCGTGCGCGCTGTCGCGACGATCGCGCAGACCGCTGCTCCCCGCGCCCGGCCCGGCATCGGCAGTTCGGCCAGCCCGTCGTGCGAGGCTTGCAGCGCCTCGTCGAGCGCTCGCCAGCGCGCCTGATCCGGCGCCGCCGCGGCGTCGCCCTGGCGTGCGGTGCGCGGGCGAGCGCCACGCGTGTCGGCGAGGCCCAGCTTCCAGGCGCCGAGCGGCGGCGTCGCGATCCAGGCCTCGCAGGTGTTGGCGAGCGCGAACAGATGACCGGCGAGGTTGCCGCTGTCGACCGTGGAAACGTATTTCGGCGTCAGCGGCCGCAGATCGGCGTGTCGTACCAGTTGAAGAAATGTCCGCGTTCACCCGTTCGAGCTTCTCGAGTGTGGCGAAGGTCGCTTCCAGCCGCTCGATCGCGTCGGTCAGGCCGATCCAGCCGAAGTCGCGCGCGGTCACGACCGACAGCAGATACAGGCCGATGTTGGTGGGCGACGTGCGGTGGGCGACGACCGGCTTCGGGTCCTCCTGAAAATTGTCCGGCGGCAGCATGTTGTCCGCCGCCGTGACGAAGGTTTCGAAGAACCGCCAGGTGCGCCGCGCCACCAGGCGCAGCGCCCGCACGTCGGCTCGCCACGAGCGCCGCGCCGTCACCGCTGGCAGCGCTGCGGCTGATCCACCAGGCGATCGCGGGCGCGGCGAGCCACAGCAGCGCGAACGGCGCGGCGACAGCCCACGCCTCCGGCGCCGCGGCGAACGGCAGCGCGGCCGTGATCGCCGCCGCGACCAGCGCGCCGGGCATCCGCACGTAGTGGCCGAGCACGTCGTCGGTGCTCGAGTGCCCGCGCCTGGCCGCAGCTCGTCCATTCCAGCAGATGGCGGTGCGTGATCGAGAGCCGGACCAGCGTGCGCACGATCGCGTCGAGCATCAGCCAGGCCTGATCCGCCAGAAGCGTCATGAGCAGCACCACCTGGGTCGCGGCAAGCGCGCAGGTCGCCGAGCACCGCCTGGAAATGGCTGCCGAGCGCCGTCTGTTCGCGGCGAGGGACGATGCCGGGCAGCACCGCGACGATCGGCGGCAGCGCGATCGTCAGCAGCACGAAGCCGATCCATAGCAGCATCGCGCGGAGTTCGGCAGCAGCCAGCCGACGAACAGTGCCAGCAGCAGCGCCGGCGGCGAGAGGCTGCGCCGCAGATTGTCGAGCATCTTCCAGCGCCCGACCGGCGGCAATCGCCGCGCCCGGCGCGACCGAGGATCCACGGCAGCAACTGCCAGTCGCCGCGCGTCCAGCGGTGCTGGCGCGCGGCGGCGACGTCGTAGCGCGACGGGAACTCCTCGACCACCTCGACGTCGGAGGCGAGACCCGCGCGCGCGAAAATGCCCTCGAACAGGTCGTGGCTGAGCAGCGTGTTCTCGGCACGCGGCCGGCGAGCGCCGCCTCGAAGGCGTCGACGTCGTAGATGCCTTTGCCGGTGTAGGAGCCCTCGCCGAACAGGTCCTGGTAGACGTCCGAGACGGCGGCGGCGTACGGATCGATGCCGCTCGGCGCTGGAGAACACGCGCTGGAACAGCGAGCTTCGCGTGCCGAGCGGCAGCGACGGCGTGACGCGCGGCTGCAGACGCCATACCCTGCGACGACCCGGCCTTGCCCGGGTCGAACAGCGGGCGATTCAGCGGGTGCGCCATCTTGCCGATCAGCCGGCGCGCCGCTCGCGCGGCAGCCGGGTATCGGCAGTCGAGCGTGATGACGTAGCGCACGCCGGCGGGAACGGTGGCCGGCGCGCCGTCGATCGGCATGAAGCTCGTGTCGGTGGCGCCGCGCAGCAGCCGGTTCAGTTCGTGCAGCTTGCCGCGCTTGCGCTCCCAGCCCATCCATGGCCTTCGCCTGGTTCCACAGCCGCCGCCGATGCAGCAGCAGGAACGCGTCGCTGCCGGCGGCGGGCCGTGCAGCCGGTTGAGCCGGGCGATCCTCGGCCGCGAGCGGCGAGCAGTGCGGCGTCGTCCGGCGCGTGCTCGGCCGCGCGTCGGTCCAGTCGGAGAGCAGCGCGAAATGAATCTCGCCATCCGGGGTGGCGAGATAATGGATCTCCAGATGTCGACTTGCGCCTCGATCGAGGCCGCGCGTGGTCAGCAGCGTCGGCACCACGACCATCGTGCGCAATCGGGCGGGATGCCGTCGCGCAGCTCCAGGGCGGGCAGCGGCAGGGGGCGGCAGAAAGGCGTGACCAAGCGGTTCACCATCGTCGACAGCCGTGTCGGCGCCGGCATCATCGCCAGCAGCGCGAAGGCCGCAACAACGGTGATGCGCGAGCTCGCATGCGGCCAGCGCCCAGCCGCCAGCGCGATCACGAGACCGTCAACAGGCGATGCCGCCGACATAGCCGGTCAGACCGGGTGGAGGCGCGGGTGCAACGCGCTCGTTGATTCCAGCGGGGGGCGATACCCGAGCTCGCCTCCAATTGCGCGTCGACCGGCGGCAACCAGGTAGTAGCCGGGATCGCCGCGCCGATCTTCGGCGCCCTGCGCTGCGCCGCATCGAACGCCCGACGGGCGACTCGAGCTCCGGACGCCGTGAGCCGCGTGCGAGCTCTTCGATGGCATGCGGTAAAGGTTGCGCGTCGCAAAATCGAACTGCCGAAGTCGCTTCCGTTGCGCATGAGCTCGTCGACGAGGCTGACGCTCTCGAAGAATTCCGCCCAATCCACGGAGGAAATCAGCCGCAAGCTGGTGATCATATTGCGCACAGTGACGTTGACCGCGCCCTGGCGCTGATGCTCGGCGTGCACCACGCGTCGCTGGTGTTCTGCGCGGCGAGCCTCGTCTGCAACCATGCAGCGCCGGGGTGGTTGCGGGTCTTGGTCCCGCAAACTCTGAACAGTTGCGCCGCAAACGCGTTCGGCAGCGGTCGCCTCGAATCGTGGAGAACCGCCGCGGCGGGCGTCGGGCCGGGTGCGGGGGAGATCATCGGCAAGCACGTCGGCCCGGTCGCGCAGGGCCGGTGCTGGACGATGCCCGCGGCGAGCCGGCTCAAATTATCGATCAATACCACCCGCAATGTGATTGCGACGGCCCACAGCTCGCCGATGGTGAGCGGCTGAACCTGCTGGTAGGCGCGCACAAAGCGGCGCAGTGTCTCCGGGTCGAAGCGGCTATCGGTGTGCGCAACATAGGCCCAGGCGACACCGAACACCCGCGGGTAGCCCGCGAAGGGACCGTCCGCAAATTTCGGCAGCTCCCGATAGAATCCAGGCGGCAGATCACGCGAA
The DNA here is from genome assembly GCA_963697635.1 of uncultured Solirubrobacterales bacterium. Taxonomy (GTDB): domain Bacteria; phylum Pseudomonadota; class Alphaproteobacteria; order Acetobacterales; family Acetobacteraceae; genus CAJCJG01. Next base: position 7,627 of record CAVOOS010000034.1, read on the forward strand.
TGTCGGGAATCTGCTCTTCGATGACGTGATAGTTGTCGAGCAGCCACTCGGCGGCGGGCGTGATCGGCTGGCCACGGGCGGCGGAACGCCCCAGCATCTGGTGCGCGTCCACCAGCAGTCGCGAATTGTCGCGCAATCGCCGCGCGAGTGACCCGCCGCCCTCGCTACTCTGCGGCTCGACCACCGGCTGCGCGGCTGCGAGGCTTTGCGCGTGCTGCTCCAGCCGCTCGGCGCTGAACAGTTCGGCGCGGATGAGCTCGTCGCTCATCCACGGCGCCAGCGGTTTGCGGACGCGGCGGCGGTTACTCCAGTTCAATGTGCGCGGTTCCGAGGGCCTGCTTCATCCGGGCGGCGGGCAGCGCCGCCAGGACCCGGTGTCACGCTTGGCGTCGACCACTCGGCTCAGCCAAGTCGGCGCATCAGCCGCACCATCCAGAGCGCGATCGGCGAACGCCACGCAGACGCGCGCGACGTGGTGGCGGGCGGCAGCAACATCACCTGGGCCGTACCATAGCCGAGATGACGGCGCTGGGCGGAGCGGACCGGCCGCGGCGCGGCTGGCCAGCGCCCCTCGTAGCGCAGGAACGGGCCGGCGTCCATGCGCGCATCGAGGCGCGGCGTTTCGACCTTCTGGATCGTCCAGGCGTGCCGGAGCGGGACAGATGCCGACTGGACCTGGGAGCCGTATAGTTCCATCTGCAAAGCTCCGTTCATAATGTTGTGATCACGGCGCGGACGTGCGATCCTTCGGGTCAACTTTCAGTCAACTCGGTGAGAAGGCACTCAAGGAAAAGCAGCAAGACGGCGTTCGGTTCCAAGTTGTGACGAGGCCGCAATTTCACCGATTTCCTGCCTGCCGCTCCTGCGGCGCCACAATGTTTTCCGGCCCGGCTCAACCATTGTCGGCGCATTACGGAGCATTTGCAAGCAGCGGTCGTTGCGTGGGAAAACCAGCGGCGCGCAGCGCCCCGCCAGCCGCGCAAAGAACGAAGGGACCGCCCATGTCGCAATCCGCGTCGATGCGCGCAAATCCCATATCTCGGCGATTTGCCCGGGCTTTGACCGGGAGCCAGGCCAGCGGCGACGCCTATGCCGTCGCCACGCTGGAAGCCATCGCCGAGGACGCCGGCGCGACGGATGGGCCGGTGGAGCCGCGTCAGGCGTTGTATCAGGTGTTCTTGAAAATCTGGGGTTCGCTCGCGGTCAATCAGCGCGGCGACGACGCGGCCGACAATCCGACGCATGCGCGCCGCCGACCGGACGCTGGAAGCGATGACGCCGCTGCCGCGGGTGGTGTTTTTGTTACGCTCGCTGGAGGGATTCACGCACGGCCGAAATCGCCGAGATCCTGGAACGACCGCCGACCGAAATTCAGGAGCTGCTGGATACCGCCGGCCGGCAGATCGCCGTCGCAGTTGCGCACCGACGTGCTGATCATCGAGGACGAGCCGATCATCGCCATGGACCTCGAGGCGATGGTCAGCGACCTCGGCCATTCGGTGCTGCGGCATCGCCGCGCACGCGCGCAGGAGGCGGTCGCCGCGATCGCCGATCAGACGCCGGGCCTGGTGCTGGCCGACATCCAGCTGGCCGACGGCAGTTCGGGGCTCGACGCGGTCAACGAGATCCTGGCGGTGTGCGACGTGCCGGTGATGTTCATCACCGCGTATCCGGAGCGGCTGCTGACCGGCGAGCGGCCGGAGCCGACCTTCCTGATCACCAAGCCGTTCCGTCACCGAGACGGTGAAGGCGGTCGATCAGCCAGGCGTTGTTCTTCGATCGCCGCGCCTCGCTGGTGCTGGAGGCCGCCAACAGCATGGCCGCGCCCGCCGTGCGCCGCCGAGAGGCGACCAGCAAGGGAGCACTTCCGTTGAGAACGCGGCGCGGCGTCAGCCCGTCATGATGGGGCCGACGCCGCCTGATCTCGGCTACGGCACGACGTTCCAGGTCGGATCGGCCGGGTAGGCCGGCGTGTTGACGTAAGGGCGCCCGCGTTGTTCAGCCAGTTCAGTGTTCGCGACGCCACCCGGTCGTCCGGCTGCAGCGTCAGCAGGCCGCCCAACACGGGGCGCCAGGTGGAGCAGTAATAGCCCTGGCTGTTGGCCCAGCCGGTGCCGTTGCTTAGCCCGACGGAGACGTTCTTGGTCTCGATGGCGGACCAGGCGGTCAAGCGCGCGTAGGTCACGTTGTTCAGCACCGAGAGCGAGGAAGCGCAGCCGTCATTCGGGTTCATGCCCTGGCCGTTATGGCGGCCGAATATCTCCAGTTGCTGTCCCAAGCTCAGCACCTGCTGTGCGTCGGTGTCGCCCATGCGCGCCGCTCTGGACCCCGCTGTCGAGGAAGAAGTCCTGTTGCCATGGCGCGGTATAGAACGTGCTTCCGCTGCCGGCCCAGCCGGGAACCGGCGAACCAGCCGAACACCTGGCCCTCGGAGGTGGCCCAGGCGGTCTCCTGCGCGATCAGCCAGGACCAGCTCTCCTGCACCGTGTAGGCCGCGTAGGCCGCCTCGAACGCGCCGTCCCGGCTGATCGCAGGTGGGGCTCGTATTGCCTCGCGCATCGACCACGCGGCGCCGCGCAATTGCTGGCCGTTGATCAGGCTTCCCCGCCTGGCCCTTGATGCACGGGTTGGCGGTGCAGCGGTTCGGCGGTAGTTGTAGGTCAGGTCCCAGGCGAACTTGGCGTTCAGCCGGTCCAGATACCAGCGTTTGGGGTCATCAGGTATGGCAGTAGCCGATATCGCGGTCGTGTGCCGGGTCCGGTGTCCAGGCGGTATTCGCGGTTGCCGGGTGAGCGGTCGTTGCCGGTCGGGTCCCAGACGTTCGGGTAGTCGCCGGGCGTCAGCCAGTGCCCGTTGGTCAGCTTCATGTTCCACGGCACGGCGCCGGCGGTGTCACCCTGCGCACGCCGACGACCGCCGCGCGGGGTCCTGCGTGACCAGCCAGACCGTGTTGTATCGCGTCTGGTAGCCGATGTCGGGCCGACCGCCGGTCATAGGCATGTATTCGGTGACGCGTGTCCGGCGAGCGGCACGCCGAACCCCTTCGAATGCGCGAGCGCAGCGTACCTGGAGCGTGCTCTCGGCGACGCCGGTCTCGATTTTCTACGACAGCACCGAGCCGGCGCTTTCGAGATAGGCGATGTCGTGCTCCACGTTCAGCGCGGGCGGGGCGCCGACGATCACGTGCCAGTCCTGTACTGATCCTGCACGATCGGGGGCAGATGCGTGACGGCATGGTTGAGCGTGACGTCGGCCGAGAAGGCGAACGTGCCACCGCTTTTGGTCATTGCAAGATCGTTGTTGAACTGCATGTCGGCCTGGCAGTGGCCGCTGCGATAGCAGGTGACGTCGGCGGTCAGGTGCATTGAGGAGCCTACCGGCACGTCGACCCGCGCCTGGGTCGCGAGCGGCCCGCGCAGCCAGAAATCGGCAGTCCCGGCGGTAAGCGCGGTCTGCAGCGCGGCGCCGAGGTCGATCGTTCGGGTGAACGCGCCGAGCGGCGAGGCGGTGACGGTGAGGGCGACCGTCAGCGCGGGCGCGAGCGCGGCGGGCGCGGCCGCCGCGCCGGCGCCGCGATCCACCGCCAGCATGTAGGGCTGTTCGCCGTTCGCGGGAAACTGCGGATAGGACATGGTGATCGCGGCGAACCGGACCGAACCGTCGGAGTGCGTGGTCAGCACGTCCATCTGGACCGCGCGGTTCTGACCAGGGCCGCGCGCGTACAGCGTGGCGGTCGGGGCGACGGCGCCGATCGGGAACGCCTCGCCGAACGTGACCCAGTGCCCGGTGGTGGCCGCAGCGGTGGGGTTGCGCAGCACGAAGCCGACAAGGTCGCCCGGTTTTTCAGGTTTGGGTAGGGTGCCGGCGGTAGCCGGTTGCGCGATCACCGCTGCGATCGCGCCAATCATTCCGCCGATGGCGGCAATAGCAGGCAATTTCATGTGAAGGCCCTTCACGAAGCGGTGAACGGAGCCGGAGAATAAGAATGGCATCGGCATAATGCCAGTTTAATTTCGACTAACGTTCCTTTTGCGCGCCGACTGCTGACGAAACCAAGCGTAATGAAGTGGCTGGCCAGAAAACGACTAATTTTTGAGGCGTTCGCCTTAATTTTGTTTGGTGCCGACGGGGATTATTCCCCGGATTGCGGGCGCATTCTATGTTAGCCGGGCTATCTGTCACTTTTTGATACAATCCGCGGCATTGGACACGCCGCTGTCCGGCGTCGGTCTTGCGCGCCGCTCCGGGACCGCGCGGCGGCACCAGACCGTTGTCGTGCCCGCCCGGGATGCCCATGTTTTCGTAATTGCACTAGTTTCGGCTTCCAAATAGCCCGCGGCGGTGGCCGAGTTCGGCCGAGAGCGGCGAGCGTGGCCACATTGGGCTGGATCAGCCCCAACGGCGGCAATTGGACGACGGGCAGCAACTGGAGTGGAGCTTGCCCAGCTTTCAGTGGCCAGCGACGCCAGCGCCGGCACCGGGACCGCGATCGTGCATCTCTAATCTGGCGCGATCGTTTGCCTCGACGTCGGACTTGACGCCTGGCGATCCCCCGTGCTCCGTCCGAGCCGCTATCCGGTCAAACTCGCCACGATCATTGCGACACCTTGCGCGTGCCACCTCTGCACCGCCTTGTGGTCGGCGCCAAGGGCGGCCGCCAGTCTCCGCCACGGATACAGGTGCCGGTCGGTCGTCGGGTTGATCAGTGCGCGCGCGCCGACGATGCGGCGCAGCACGTAACGGTCCACCGGGATTTGGGAAATCCAGCCGAGCGCCTCGTCCATGCGGGTCACGTGGGCGCTGTCCGGGTAGGCGGCGCGCAGGCGGCCTTCGCCCCAGCCATAGCCTTCGACGGCGCTGCGCACCACATCCAGCACGCTGGTCCGCAGTTTCGGCGATGGGCCGGTGTGCGGCATCGCCATCAGGGTGCGGCCGGCTTCCTCCAGCCGGGCGATGACATAGGCGGCGTCGGGCGCCGCATTCTCTGCGCCGTGGCGGGCGCCGGACTGCCCGCTGTCCCCCTGCTTCAGGGGACCGGGGCGAGGGGTCGCGCAGCCAACAGTCCTTTGGGTCGTAGCTTCACGGCTGCTGATCATGTCGTGGATCCTCATCGCGGAGAATATTGGAGGGTCTGTTGTCGGCGAACGCGTGCGGCCGCCGCGTGGCTCGGGCGGACGCATCGGCGCCGGCGCTGGCGGATCGATGCGCTGCCACAGGTGTAGGCTCGTCGTCCGGCGGTTATTCCCGTCCCGGCCAGCCGGTGCCGGCGAGGACGGTGTCTTCCACCAGCAGAATTCCAGCTGCGTGGATGCCCGGCCGGGAGCGGCGGGCGGAGAGGTCTTCGTGATGCACGCGAGCGGCTGGGGCGGGGCCGGGGCGCCGATGCGGCGGCCGCGCTCGCGCGCCATGTCCGGGGTTACCCCAGTTCGCCCGCGATCTCCGCCCAGGCGCGCCCCTCCGCGCGCAGCCGGCGCAGCCACGCATCGCGCGCCGCGCTCCAATCCAGTCGTTCCATCATCGCCTCCGGGATTGCCCTGGGTGACTCCGATCGGCCACCCGCGATGACTGAGAGTTAGACATACTAACTGACTCGTGTCAATATTCTATCGTTGACCTGTTAGCGACACTCACGTAGGCTTTCATCGCTTGAAATGGTGCTGCGGAGGGGCAATGGCCGACGCGATGCAGGACGGGATCGGCGGGGCAGTCGACGGAGCGGAGAGCGTGGGCGCGCGAATTCCGCGCGGCGCGGCTTGCGCGAGGAATGACGCAGGCCGATCTGGCGGCCGCGGTGCGGGTCTCGCGCAGCGCCGTCGCGCAGTGGGAGACCCAGCGCAGCGGCCAGGTGCGCGGCAACCTGACGCGGATCGCGAGCGTGCTCGGGGTGTCGGTCGAGCACCTGCTGAGCGGCACCGCAGCCGGCGTGCAGGTCGGCCCGGAGAGCGCGACCCAGTACGCGCTGCTGCGGCTATCGCGCCTGCACCGAGGACGACAGGGCGTTCCTGTTGCGCACCGCGACCCGGCTCGCCCGCGCCTCGGAGCGGGAGCGCGAGCGGGGCTAGCGCTCCCGGTCGCTTCCCGATCGGGCAAAGATGTTGCGCAGGCGGCTGGAATTCGCGCCGCTGCGCGCACCGCGCTGCACGCCCGAAATGGATCACGCCGCGTCTCAACGCAGGATAAAGGCGGTGACCGCTAGAGCGAGGCGACGATCTCTCGGAACAACTCCCGGAACGCCTTCAGCGTCTCGGTGCGGACGTTGCCGCCTGGCTGAGTTTGAGCGTGAAGCGCGCGGCGACCGCGTCGTCCGGTGCGTCGTAGATCAGCACCATGTCGTACCGTGATGGTCATGTAGAACGATTTCGCGCTCCCGCCCATGTCGGCGAGCAGCTTCTTCACGGCATCGAGCCGTTTCGGCGGTCGCCGATGTTGCGCACGCCCTGATGGTCCAGTTCGCCAGCGCTACGTAGGTTCCCATTGCCGCCGCTCCCCGTCGGGGGCCGCAGCCGGGATCGGTTCGGCGCGCCGATGCGGCACGTGCGCGCCGGGAACCTGGCGTGAACTGGATTTTGCCGCGCCTGCGTTCGTCCGCCATGGTCCGGCGCCTGAAACCGATGGCCCGCCTAGCCGGTGCGGCGGGTCGGTCCGGCGAGCACCTCTGCGGGCGCGCGAAACAGCGGCCGCAGGGCGGCGAGCGTACTGCGCGATGTAGTGGCCAGCACGCTCGCCGCCCTGCGGCCGCTGTTTCGCGCGCCCGCAGAGGTGCTCGCCGGACCGACCCGCCGCACCGGCTAGGCGGGCCATTGGTTTCAGGCGCCGGACCATGGCGGACGAACGCAGGCGCGGCAAAATCCAGTTGCACGCCAGTTTCCCCGCGCCCACCGTGCCGCATCGGCGCGCCGAACCGATCCCGGCTGCGGCCCCCGACGGGGAGCGGCGGCAATGGGAACCTACGTAGCGCTGGCGAACTGGACCGATCAGGGCGTGCGCAACATCGGCGACGCGCCGAAACGGTCGATGCCGTGAGGAAGCTGCTCGCCGACATGGGCGGCAGCGCGAAATCGTTCTACATGACCATCGGCGAATCACGACATGGTGCTGATCTACGACGCACCGGACGACGCGGTCGCCGCGCGCTTCACCTCAAACTCAGCCAGGGCGGCAACGTCCGCACCGAGACGCTGAAGGCGTTCCCGGAGCAGTCGTTCCGAGAGATCGTCGCCTCGCTTTAGCGGTCACCGCCTTTATCCTGCGTTGAGACGCGGCGTGATCCATTTCGGGGCGTGCAGCGCGGTGCGCGCAGCGGCGCGAATTCCAGCCGCCTGCGCAACGCCCTTGCCCCGATCGGGAAGCGACCGGGAGCGCTAGCCCCGCTCGCGCTCCCGCTCCGAGGCGCGGGCGAGCCGGGTCGCGGTGCGCAACAGGAACGCCCTGTCGTCCTCGGTGCAGGCGCGATAGAGCCGCAGCAGCGCGTCTCGGTCGCGCTCTCCGGGCCGACCTGCACGCCGGCTGCGGTGCCGCTCAGCAGGTGCTCGACCGACACCCCGAGCACGCTCGCGATCCGCGTCAGGTTGCCGCGCACCTGGCCGCTGCGCTCGGTCTCCCACTGCGCGACGGCGCTGCGCGAGACCCGACCGCGGCCGCCAGATCGGCCTGCGTCATTCCTCGCGCAAGCCGCGCCGCGCGGATCCGCGCGCCCACGCTCTCCGCTCCGTCGACTGCCCCGCCGATCCCGTCCTGCATCGCGTCGGCCATTGCCCCTCCGCAGCACCATTTCAAGCGATGAAAGCCTACGTGAGTGTCGCTAACAGGTCAACAATAGAATATTGACACAATCAGTTAGTATGTCTAACTCTCAGTCATCGCGGGTGGCCAATCGGAGTCACCCAGGGCAATCCCGGAGGCGATGATGGAACGACTGGATTGGAGCGCGGCGCGCGATGCGTGGCTGCGCCGGCTGCGCGCGGAGGGGCGCGCCTGGGCGGAGATCGGCGGGCGAACTCGGGGTAACCCCGGACATGGCGCGCGAGCGCGGCCGCCGCATCGGCGCCCCGGCCCCGCCCCAGCCCGCTCGCGTGCATCACGCAGACCCCTCCCGCCCGCCGCTCCCGGCCGGGCATCCACGCAGCTGGAATCTGCTGGTGGAAGACACCGTCCTCGCCGGCACCGGCTGGCCGGGACGGGAATAACCGCCGGACGACGAGCCTACACCTGTGGCAGCGCATCGATCCGCCAGCGCCGGCGCCGATGCGTCCGCCCGAGCCACGCGGCGGCCGCACGCGTTCGCCGACAACAGACCCTCCAATATTCTCCGCGATGAGGATCCACGACATGATCAGCAGCCGTGAAGCTACGACCCAAAGGACTGTTGGCTGCGCGACCCCTCGCCCCGGTCCCCTGAAGCAGGGGGACAGCGGGCAGTCCGGCGCCCGCCACGGCGCAGAGAATGCGGCGCCCGACGCCGCCTATGTCATCGCCCGGCTGGAGGAAGCCGGCCGCACCCTGATGGCGATGCCGCACACCGGCCCATCGCCGAAACTGCGGACCAGCGTGCTGGATGTGGTGCGCAGCGCCGTCGAAGGCTATGGCTGGGGCGAAGGCCGCCTGCGCGCCGCCTACCCGGACAGCGCCCACGTGACCCGCATGGACGAGGCGCTCGGATGAATTTCCCGAATCCCGGTGGACCGTTACGTGCTGCGCCGCATCGTCGGCGCGCGCGCACTGATCAACCCGACGACCGACCGGCACCTGTATCCGTGGCGGAGACTGGCGGCCGCCCTTGGCGCCGACCACAAGGCGGTGCAGAGGTGGCACGCGCAAGGTGTCGCAATGATCGTGGCGAGTTTGACCGGATAGCGGCTCGGACGGAGCACGGGGGATCGCCAGGCGTCAAGTCCGACGTCGAGGCAAACGATCGCGCCAGATTAGAGATGCACGATCGCCGTCCCGGTGCCGGCGCTGGCGTCGCTGGCCACTGAAAGCTGGGCAAGCTCCACTCCAGTTGCTGCCCGTCGTCCAATTGCCGCCGTTGGGGCTGATCCAGCCCAATGTGGCCACGCTCGCCGCTCTCGGCCAACTCGGCCACCGCCGCGGGCTATTTGGAAGCCGAAACTAGTGCAATTACGAAAACATGGGCATCCCGGGCGGGCACGACAACGGTCTGGTGCCGCCGCGCGGTCCCGGAGCGGCGCGCAAGACCGACGCCGGACAGCGGCGTGTCCAATGCCGCGGATTGTATCAAAAAGTGACAGATAGCCCGGCTAACATAGAATGCGCCCGCAATCCGGGGAATAATCCCCGCCGGCACCAAACAAAATTAGGGCGAACGCCTCAAAAATTAGTCGTTTTCTGGCCAGCCACTTCATTACGCTTGGTTTCGTCAGCAGTCGGCGCGCAAAAGGAACGTTAGTCGAAATTAAACTGGCATTATGCCGATGCCATTCTTATTCTCCGGCTGCGTTCACCGCTTCGTGAAGGGCCTTCACATGAAATTGCCTGCTATTGCCGCCATCGGCGGAATGATTGGCGCGATCGCAGCGGTGATCGCGCAACCGGCTACCGCCGGCACCCTACCCAAACCTGAAAAACCGGGCGACCTTGTCGGCTTCGTGCTGCGCAACCCCACCGCTGCGGCCACCACCGGGCACTGGGTCACGTTCGGCGAGGCGTTCCCGATCGGCGCCGTCGCCCCGACCGCCACGCTGTACGCGCGCGGCCCTGGTCAGAACCGCGCGGTCCAGATGGACGTGCTGACCACGCACTCCGACGGTTCGGTCCGGTTCGCCGCGATCACCATGTCCTATCCGCAGTTCCCCGCGAACGGCGAACAGCCCTACATGCTGGCGGTGGATCGCAGCGCCGGCGCGGCGGCCGCGCCCGCCGCGCTCGCGCCCGCGCTGACGGTCGCCCTCACCGTCACCGCCTCGCCGCTCGGCGCGTTCACCCGAACGATCGACCTCGGCGCCGCGCTGCAGACCGCGCTTACCGCCGGGACTGCCGATTTCTGGCTGCGCGGGCCGCTCGCGACCCAGGCGCGGGTCGACGTGCCGGTAGGCTCCTCAATGCACCTGACCGCCGACGTCACCTGCTATCGCAGCGGCCACTGCCAGGCCGACATGCAGTTCAACAACGATCTTGCAATGACCAAAAGCGGTGGCACGTTCGCCTTCTCGGCCGACGTCACGCTCAACCATGCCGTCACGCATCTGCCCCCGATCGTGCAGGATCAGTACCAGGACTGGCACGTGATCGTCGGCGCCCCGCCCGCGCTGAACGTGGAGCACGACATCGCCTATCTCGAAAGCACCGGCTCGGTGCTGTCGTACGAAATCAAGACCGGCGTCGCCGAGAGCACGCTGCAGGGTACGCTGCGCTCGCGCATTCGAAGGGGTTCGGCGTGCCGCTCGCCGGGAACGGCGTCACCGAATACATGCCTATGACCGGCGGTCGGCCCGACATCGGCTACCAGACGCAATACAACACGGTCTGGCTGGTCACGCAGGACCCCCGCGCGGCGGTCGTCGGCCGTGCGCAGGGTGACACCGCCGGCGCCGTGCCGTGGAACATGAAGCTGACCAACGGGCACTGGCTGACGCCCGGCGACTACCCGAACATCTGGGACCCGACCGGCAACGACCCGCTCACCCAGCAGACCGCGAATACCGCCTGGACGCCGGACCCCGCGCACGAGCCGGATCTCGGCTACGTGCCGTACCTGATGACCGCCGAACGCTGGTATCTGGACCGGCTGAACGCCGAGTTCGCCTGGGACCTGACCTACGACTACCCGCCGAACCGCTGCACCGCCAACCCGTGCATCAAGGGCCAGGCGGAGAACCTGATCAACGGCCAGCAATTGCGCGGCGCCGCGTGGTCGATGCGCGAGGCGATCGAGGCCGCCTGGATCGGCCGGGACGGCACCTTCGAGGCGGCCTACGCGGCCTACACGGTGCAGGAGAGCTGGTCCTGGCTGATCGCGCAGGAGACCGCCTGGGCCACCTCCGAGGGCCAGGTGTTCGGCTGGTTCGCCGGTTCCGGCTGGGCCGGCAGCGGAAGCACGTTCTATACCGCGCCATGGCAACAGGACTTCTTCGACGGCATCGTCATCCAGGCGGCGCGCATGGGCGACACCGACGCACAGCAGGTGCTGGCTTGGGACAGCAACTGGATCCTCGGCCGCTACAACGGCCAGGGCATGAACCCGAATGACGGCTGCGCTTCCTCGCTCTCGGTGCTGAACAACGTGACCTACGCGCCGCTGACCACCTGGTCCGCCATCGAGACCGAGAACGTCTCCGTCGGGCTGAGCAACGGCACCGGCTGGGCCAACAGCCAGGGCTATTACTGCTCCACCTGGCGCGCCGTGCTCGGCGGCCTGCTGACGCTGCAGCCGGACAACAGGGTGGCGTGGCAAGCGCTGAACTGGCTGAACAACGCGGGCGCACCCTACGTCAACACGCCGGCCTACCAGGCCGATCCGACCTGGAACGTCGTGCCGTAGCCGAGATCGGCGGCGTCGGCCCCATGACGGGCTGACGCCGCGCGGCGTTCTCGACGGAAGATGCTCCCTTGCTGGTCGCCTCTCAGCAGCGCACGGGCGCGGCCATGCTGTTGGCGGCCTCCAGCACCAGCGAGGCGCGGCGGTCGAAGAACAGCGCCTGGCTGACGACCGCCTTTACCGCCTCGCTGACGAACGGCTTGGTGATCAGGAAGGTCGGCTCCGGTCGCTCGCCGGTCAGCAGCCGTTCCGGATACGCGGTGATGAACACCACCGGGACCTCGCACTCCGCGAGGATGTCGTTGACCGCTTCGAGGCCGGAACTGCCGTCGGCCAACTGGATGTCGGCGAGCACCAGCCCCGGTCGATGCCGCCGGACCGCGGTGGCGGCCTCGGCGCGGGTGCGCACGATCTGCAGCACCGAATGGCCAAGATCGGTGACCAGCGCCTCCAGGTCCATCGCGATGATCGGTTCGTCCTCGATGATCAGCACGTCGGCGCACAGATGGGCGGCGATCTGCCGGCCGGCCTCCTCCAGCAGCGCCTGCACATCGGTCTGGGTGCGGCCGACGATCGCGGCGATCTCGGCCGTGGTGAAGCTCTCGAGCGCGCGCAGCAGGAACGCCGCGCGCGGCAGTGGCGCCAATGCCTCCAGCGTGCGGTCGGCGGCGCGCATGACCGTCGGGCCCGCCTCGTCTACGCCCTGCTGGTTGACCGGGATCGAACCCCAGATCGTGAAGAACACCCGGTACAGCGCCTGCCGCGTGCCGCGCCGGCCCACGCCGTCGTCTCCCGGCTCGGCGAGCGCTTCCACCGCTGCGACCGCGTAGGCGTCGCCGCTCGCCTGGCTGCCGGTCAGCGCGCGGGCGAAACGGCGCAGATAGGGGATGTGCAGCGCGATCGAGGCGGGTAGCGACATGGGCGGTCCCTTCGTTCTTTGCGCGGCTGGCGGGGCGCTGCGCGCCGCTGGTTTTCCCACGCAACGACCGCTGCTTGCAAATGCTCCGTAATGCGCCGACAATGGTTGAGCCGGGCCGGAAAACATTGTGGCGCCGCAGGAGCGGCAGGCAGGAAATCGGTGAAATTGCGGCCTCGTCACAACTTGGAACCGAACGCCGTCTTGCTGCTTTTCCTTGAGTGCCTTCTCACCGAGTTGACTGAAAGTTGACCCGAAGGATCGCACGTCCGCGCCGTGATCACAACATTATGAACGGAGCTTTGCAGATGGAACTATACGGCTCCCAGGTCCAGTCGGCATCTGTCCCGCTCCGGCACGCCTGGACGATCCAGAAGGTCGAAACGCCGCGCCTCGATGCGCGCATGGACGCCGGCCCGTTCCTGCGCTACGAGGGGCGCTGGCCAGCCGCGCCGCGGCCGGTCCGCTCCGCCCAGCGCCGTCATCTCGGCTATGGTACGGCCCAGGTGATGTTGCTGCCGCCCGCCACCACGTCGCGCGCGTCTGCGTGGCGTTCGCCGATCGCGCTCTGGATGGTGCGGCTGATGCGCCGACTTGGCTGAGCCGAGTGGTCGACGCCAAGCGTGACACCGGGTCCTGGCGGCGCTGCCCGCCGCCCGGATGAAGCAGGCCCTCGGAACCGCGCACATTGAACTGGAGTAACCGCCGCCGCGTCCGCAAACCGCTGGCGCCGTGGATGAGCGACGAGCTCATCCGCGCCGAACTGTTCAGCGCCGAGCGGCTGGAGCAGCACGCGCAAAGCCTCGCAGCCGCGCAGCCGGTGGTCGAGCCGCAGAGTAGCGAGGGCGGCGGGTCACTCGCGCGGCGATTGCGCGACAATTCGCGACTGCTGGTGGACGCGCACCAGATGCTGGGGCGTTCCGCCGCCCGTGGCCAGCCGATGACCCCGGCCGCAGAATGGCTGGTCGACAACTACCACGTGATCCACGCCCAGGTTCGGCAGATCCGCGACGACCTGCCGCCGGGCTATTATCGGCAGTTGCCCAAGCTGGCGGCCGGCCCGTTCGCCGGCTTTCCGCGCGTGCTCGGAATCGCCTGGGCCTTCGTCGCCCACACCGACAGCCGGTTCGACCCGAAACTACTGTGCCAGTTCGTGCGCGCCTACCAGCGGGTCCAGCCGCTGACCATCGGCGAGCTCTGGGCAAGCGCGATCACGCTGCGCATCGTGCTGGTCGAAAATCTGGCCCGCGCCGCGAAATTCATCGTCGAGAACCGCGCCGCCCGCGACCGCGCCGACATGATCGCCGACGAGATCCTCGGCATCAACGTGCCCGAGCCGGTGCCGATGCCGGCGGTCCTGCAGGAAATTCCGCAGGGGCCGCTGCATCCGACCTTCGCCGTGCAACTCGTGCAGCGCCTGCGCGACCAGGACCCGCAGGTGACCCCCGCGCTGCAATGGCTCGATCGCCGGCTCGCGGCGCAAGGCGACACCGGCGATGCGATCGTCGCCGCCGAGCACCAAATCCAGGCAGCCGTTAGCGTCACTGTCCGCAACGTCGTCACCAGCCTTCGCATGATCTCGGCGGTCGACTGGGCGGAGCTGTTCGAGGACGTCAGCCTCGTCGACGAATTGCTGCGCGAGGACAGCGACTTCTCCAGCATGGATTTCGCTACCCGCAACCGCTACCGCACCGCGATCGAGGAGCTGGCGCGCGGCTCCGGCCTGTCGGAGCTGCACGTCGCCCGTGACGTGCTGCAGATGCGCGCGGCCCGGGTCGCCGAGAACACGGCGCCGACCGATCCCGGCCACTGGCTGATCGGCGCCGGCCGGGCGGAGCTGGAGGCGATGCTCGGCTACCGCGCGCCGCTGTCCAAGCGCCTGCAACGGGCGTCGCTTGCACTCGGCCTGCGGCGGCTACCTCGGCGCAATCGCGCTGCTGACGGTCTTGATCATCGCGCTGCCGGTCTGGGCGCTGGCCGCATGCGGGCTCGGCGCAACGGCCCTGTTCGGGTTCGCGCTGCTGGCGTTGCTGCCGGGCGCGGACGCGGCCGTCGTGCTGGTGAACCGCCTGATCGCCGCCGGCCTGCCGCCCCACCCGCCGCCCGGCATGGCGCTGCGCGACGGCATCCCGCCCGCCGCGCGCACGATGGTCGTGGTGCCGACGCTGCTCGCCAGCGTGGCCTCGATCGCGGCGCAGGTCGAGCATCTGGAAATCCACCACCTCGCCAACCCCGACGAGCAGGTGGTGTTCGCGCTGCTCACCGACTGGACCGACGCGTCGGCCGAGACGATGCCGGACGACGCCGAACTGCTCGCCGTCGCGGCCGAAGGGATCGCCCGGCTCAACCGGCTGTATCCGCCGGCCGGCGACAGCGCGCGGTTCCTGCTGTTGCACCGGCGGCGGCTGTGGAACCCGGCGCAGCGCCAGTGGATGGGTTGGGAGCGCAAGCGCGGCAAGCTGCACGAACTCAACCAGCTGCTGCGCGGCGCCACCGACACCGGCTTCCTGCCGATCGACGGCGCGCCGGCCACCGTTCCCGCCGGCATCCGCTACGTCATCACGCTCGACTCCGATACCCGGCTGCCGCGCGAAGTGGTGCGCCGGCTGGTCGGCAAGATGGCGCACCCGCTGAACCGCCCGCGTGTTCGATCCTCGGCTCGGCCGGGTGGTCTCCGGATATGGGCTGCTGCAGCCGCGCGTCACGCCGTCGCTGCCGCTCGGCACCGAGGCGTCCCTGTATCAATACGCATTCTCCAGCGCCGGCGGCATCGATCCGTACGCCGCCGCCGCGTCGGACGTCTACCAGGACCTGTTCGGCGAAGGCTCCTTCGCCGGCAAGGGCATCTACGACGTCGACGTGTTCGAGGAGGCGCTGGCCGGCCGCGTGCCGGAGAACACGCTGCTGAGCCACGACCTGTTCGAGGGCATTTTCGCGCGCGCGGGTCTCGCCTCCGACATCGAGGTGATCGAGGAGTTCCCGCCGCGCTACGACGTCGCCGCCGCCCGCCAGCACCGCTGGACGCGCGGCGACTGGCAGTTGCTGCCCTGGATCCTCGGTCGCGCCGGCGCGGGCAGCGATTCCGCCGGTCGGGCGCTGGAAGATGCTCGACAATCTGCGCCGCAGCCTCGCGCCGCCGGCGCTGCTGCTGGCACTGTTCGTCGGCTGGCTGCTGCCGAACATTCCCGCGATGCTGCTATGGATCGGCTTCGTGCTGCTGACGATCGCGCTGCCGCCGATCGTCGCGGTGCTGCCCGGCATCGTCCCTCGCCGCGAACAGACGGCGCTCGGCAGCCATTTCCAGGCGGTGCTCGGCGACCTGCGGCTTGCCGCGACCCAGGTGGCGCTGGTGGTGACGCTGCTGGCGGATCAGGCCTGGCTGATGCTCGACGCGATCGTGCGCACGCTGGTCCGGCTCTCGATCACCCGCCGCAACCTGCTCGAATGGACGAGCTTCGACCAGGCGCGGGCACTCGGCACCGACGACGTGCTCGGCCACTACGTGCGGATGCCCGGCACGCTGGTCGCGGCGGCGATCACGGCCGCGCTGCCGTTCGCCGCGGCGCCGGAGGCGTGGGCTGTCGCCGCGCCGTTCGCGCTGCTGTGGCTCGCCGCGCCCGCGATCGCGTGGTGGATCAGCCGCAGCGCTGCCAGCGGTGACGGCGCGGCGCTCGTGGCGACCGACGTGCGGGCGCTGCGCATGGTGGCGCGGCGTACCTGGCGGTATTTCGAAACCTTCGTCACGGCGGCCGACAACATGCTGCCGCCGGACAATTTTCAGGAGGACCCGAAGCCGGTCGTCGCCCGCCGCACGTCGCCCACCAACATCGGCTTGTATCTGCTCTCGATCGCGACCGCGCGCGAGTTCGGCTGGATCAGCCTGACCGACGCGATCGAGCGGCTGGAAGCGACGTTCGCAACACTCGGCAAGCTCGAACGGGTGAACGGGCATTTCCTGAACTGGTACGATACCGCCGAGCTGCGGCCGCTGACGCCGAAATACGTCTCCAGCGTGGACAGCGGCAACCTCGCCGGCCACCTGATCGCGCTCGCCAACACCTGCGAGGCCTGGGTCGCGACGTCGCCGCTCGGCGCCTGGAAGCTGGGCCTCGCCGACACCGTGGCGCTCGCCCGCGCCACCGCACGCCAGGGCGAGGCCGCGGCGGCGCCGGATCGGCGCGCTGGCGAGCGCTCGACGAGGCGCTGCAAAGCCTCGCACACGGGCTGGCCGAACCTGCCGATGCCGGGCCGGGCGCGGCGGAGCAGCGGTCTGCGCAGATCGTCGCGACAGCGCGCACGCTGCGCGACGCCGCCACCCCCGCCACCGCCACGCTGGCCGCCGACGCGCTGGCCTGGGCCGAGGCTGCGCATCTTGCCGCCGCCGGCCACGCGCGCGAGGCGGACCTGTTGGTTGGAACGTCCGCCGAGGCCGAGCCGCCGTCACTCGCGACGCTCGCGGCCGCCGCAGTCGCCGGCTCGTGCACCACCCGCGAAAGCCGCGCCCGCTCGCTGGAACGTCGGCTGCACTCGCTGGCGGCCCGCGCCCGCGGCTTCGCCCAGGCGATGCGCTTCGACTTCCTGCTCGATCCCGACCGCAAGCTGCTGTCGATCGGCTTCCTGGTCGGCGACGCGAGCCTCGACAAGAACTGCTACGACCTGCTCGCCTCGGAGGCGCGGCTGGCGAGTTTTCTGGCCATTGCCGGCGGCGACGTGCCGGTGGCGCACTGGTTCCGGCTGGGGCGGGCGGTGACGGCGGTCGGGCGCGGGGCGGCGCTGGTGTCCTGGTCGGGGTCGATGTTCGAGTACCTGATGCCCTCCCTGGTGATGCGCGCGCCGACCGGCAGCCTGCTCGACCACACCAACCGGCTGATCGTGCGCCGCCAGATCAGCTACGCAACCCGCCTCGGGCTGCCCTGGGGCATGTCGGAGTCCGCATTCAACGCGCGCGACCTCGAAATGACCTACCAATATTCCAATTTCGGCGTGCCCGACCTCGCGCTGAAGCGCGGCCTCGGCGACAATCAGGTGATCGCGCCGTACGCGACGGCACTCGCGGCGATGGTCGATCCCGCCGCGGCAGTTCGCAATTTCACCTGGCTCGAAGCCGCCGAAGGGCTCGGCCGGTACGGCTTCTACGAGGCGCTCGACTACACGCCGACGCGGGTGCCCGAAGGGCGCGACGTCGCCGTCGTGCACGCCTACATGGCGCACCATCAGGGCATGAGCATCCTGGCGATCCTCAACACCGTGCATGACGGCATCATGCGCACGCGCTTCCACGCCGAGCCGCAGATCCGCGCGACCGAACTGCTGCTGCAGGAGCGCACGCCGCGCGACGTCGCGGCGGCGCACGAAAACCTCGATCTCGCACACGGCGGCGCCGAGACCGCCGAGCGCGACATTCCGATGGTGCGCCGCATCGCCTCGCCGCACACCGCGGCGCCGGCGACGCAACTGCTCTCGAACGACCGCTACAGCGTCATGGTGACCGCCGCAGGCTCCGGATACAGCCGCTGGAACGACCGCGCGATCACCCGCTGGCGCGAGGACATGACGCGCGACGACTGGGGCAGTTTCATCTTTTTGCGCGACGTCGCCGACGACACGGTCTGGTCTGCCGGCTTGCAGCCGAGCGGCACCGAGCCGGACAGCTATGAGGCGGAGTTCGCCGAAGAGCGCGTCGAGATCGCGCGCCGCGACGGCACATTGTACACGACGCTGGAAATCGTCGTCTCGGCCGAGGAGGACGCGGAGGTGCGCCGCGTCACCTTGTTCAACGCCGGCGACGAGCCGCGCGAGATCGAATTGACGCTCGTACATGGAGATCGTGCTCGCCAATCCCGCGGACGATGCGGCGCATCCGGCATTCTCGAAGATGTTCGTGCAGACCGAGTTCATCGCCGAGCACGGCACCGTCATTGCGACGCGCCGGCGTCGCGCGGCGACCGAGACGGAAGTCTGGGTCGCGCACCTCGTCGTCGTCGAGGGCGAAACCATCGGCGACGTGCACGTGGAAACCGATCGCGCCGCCTTCCTCGGCCGCGGGCGGGAGCTGCGGCGGCCGGCGGCGATGCAGGGCGGCCGGCCGCTGACTGGCACCGTGGGCACCGTGCTCGATCCCATCATGAGCCTGCGCCGGCGCGTGCGCGTCGCCCCCGGCGGCAGTGCCCGCCTCGCCTTCTGGACGATGGTGGCGGACGGCCGCGACGCCGTGCTCGACCTCGCCGACCGCCACCACACCAGCGCCGCGTTCGACCGCGCCTTCACGCTCGCCTGGACGCAGGTGCAGGTGCAGCTGCGTCATCTCGGCATCACCCACGCCGAGGCGGCACAGTTCCAGCGCCTCGCCGGCCATCTGCTGTACGTCGGCCCGGCGCTTCGCCCGCCTTCCGACACGCTCGCCCGCGGCGGCGCGGGGCCGGCGCTGCTGTGGGCGCACGGCATTTCCGGCGACCTGCCGATCCTCCTCGTGCGCATCGACGATCCCGAGGATATCGGCATCGTCCGCCAGTTGCTGCGCGCGCACGAGTACTGGCGCACCAAGCATCTGGCCTGCGACTTGGTGATCCTCAACGAAAAGCCGCCGTCGTATGCGCAAGACCTGCAATCCGGGCTGGACGCGGCCGTGCGGATGGGCCAGACGCGGCTCGCGCCCGAAGGCGGCGCGTCGCAGGGAAAAGTGTTCGTGCTGCGCGGCGAGCAGGTGCCGCCGGAAACGCGTGCGCTGCTGCAAAGCGTCGCCCGCGTGGTGTTGCTCGGCCGGCGCGGCACGCTCGCGGAACAGCTCGATCGGTTGGAAGACCGAAGGCCGATCCCGTCGCGCCTGCCGCGTCCCGTCGCCGCCCGCGCGCTGCCAGCCGCGGCGTCCGACCCGGTGCTCGAATTCTTCAACGGTTCCGGCGGGTTCGCCGACGACGGGCGCGAATACGTCACGCTGCTGCGCGACGGCCAGACCACGCCGGCGCCGTGGACCAATATCATCGCCAACCCCGGCTTCGGCTTCCAGGTCACCGCCGACGGCGGCGGCTACTCGTGGTGGCTCAACAGCCGCGAGAACCAGTTGACCCCGTGGAGCAACGACCCGGTGGCCGACCGCCCCGGCGACATGTTCTACCTGCGCGACGAGGACACCGGCGCGCTGTGGAGCCCGACGGCGCTGCCGATCCGCCACGACGCCGCCCGCTACGAGGCGCGGCACGGCCAGGGCTTCAGCCGATTTTCCTGTGCGCTGAACGGGGTGGAATCTGTCGCTGCTGCAATTCGTGCCGCTCGACGATGCGGTGAAGATTTCGCGGCTGACGCTGCGCAACACCACGACCCGGGCGCTCCGCGTCTCGGTGACCGCCTATGTCGAATGGGTGCTGGCGCCGTCGCGTACCGGCGCGCTGGCGACGGTCGTCACCGAGCGCGACACCGCGAGCGGCGCCGTGCTGGCACGCAACCCGTGGAACACCGCGTTCGGCCCGTACGTCGCATTCCTCGCGATGCCCGGCCGCGGCTGCCGCGTGACCGGCGACCGGCGCGAATTCCTGGGGCGCAACGGCACACTCGACGCGCCCGCGGCCCTGCTGCGCCGGATGCCGCTGTCCGACACGCTCGGCGCCGGGCTCGACCCCTGCACCGCCATGCAAACCGCGGTCACGCTGCGGCCCGGCGAATCCACCGAGATCGTGGTGCTGCTCGGCGCGGCGCCGGGCGCGGCGGAGGCGCGGCAGCTGATCGCGCGCACCGCCGCGGCCGATTTCGGCGCCGTGCTCGGCGCCGTGACGCAGCACTGGCAGCGGGTGACCGGCGCGGTGCAGGTGAAAACGCCGGACCGCGCGATGGACATCATGCTGAACGGCTGGCTGCTGTATCAGGTGCTGGCCTGCCGTGTCTGGGCGCGCTGCGGCTTCTACCAGGCGAGCGGCGCCTACGGGTTCCGCGACCAGCTGCAGGACTGCATGGCGCTTGCTGGGACGCGCCCGGACCTGACGCGCGCGCACCTGCTGCGCGCCGGCGCCCGCCAGTTCGCCGAAGGCGACGTGCAGCACTGGTGGCTGCCGCCCGCCGGAACCGGCGTGCGCACCAAGATCTCCGACGACCGCGTGTGGCTCGCCTATGCCGGCGCGGACTACGTCGGCGTCACCGGCGACACCGGCGTGCTCGACGAGGCGCTGCCGTTTGTCGAAGGGCCGCCGCTCGGGCCGGACCAGCACGAAAACTATTTCACGCCGACCACGAGCGCGGAAAAAGTGTCGCTCTACGAGCACTGCGCCCGCGGTCTCGATGCGGCGCTGGCGACGGGCGAGCACGGGCTGCCGCTGATCGGCACCGGCGACTGGAATGACGGCCTGAACCGCGTCGGCGAGGCCGGGCGCGGGGAAAGCGTGTGGCTTGCCTGGTTCCTCCATGCGACGCTGATGCAGTTCGCGCCGATCGCCGAGGCGCGCGGCGAAACCGCGCGCGCCGAAACCTGGCGCAACCATGCGGCCGCCGTGCAGGAGGCCGTGGAGCGCAATGCGTGGGACGGCGGCTGGTATCGGCGCGGCTATTTCGACGACGGCACGCCGCTCGGCTCGGTCGCCAGCAGCGAGTGCCGGATCGACGCGATCGCGCAGTCCTGGGCGGTGATCTCGGGCGCCGGTGATGCGGTGCACGCGACACGCGCGATGGCCGCGGTCGAGGAACAACTGATCCGCCGGCACGACGGGCTCGCGCTGCTGTTCACGCCGCCCTTCGACCACACGCCGGTCGATGTCGGCTACATCAAGAGCTACCCGCCGGGGCTGCGCGAAAACGGCGGCCAGTACACGCATGCCGCTGTCTGGACTGTGATCGCCTGGGCGTTGCAGGGCGACGGCGACAAGGCCGGCGACCTGTTTGCCATGCTGAACCCGATCCGGCATTCGCTGACCGCGGCGGATGCCTACCGCTACAAGGTCGAGCCCTACGTGGTCGCGGCCGACGTCTACGCGGCACCTGGCCATGTCGGGCGCGGCGGCTGGACCTGGTACACCGGCTCCGCCGGCTGGCTGTATCGCGCCGGCCTGGAATGGATCCTGGGGCTCCTCCGCCACGGCGACGAACTTCTTCTCGACCCCTGCATCCCGCGCGGCTGGCCCGGCTTCGAGCTGACCGTGCAGCACGGGGCCGCGCGCTATCGGATCACCGTGGAAAACCCGCACCACGTGGTCCGTGGCATCGCGGCGGCCGAACTGGACGGCGCGGCGCTGACCGAGCGCCCGCTGCGCATCCGGCTCGCCGACGACGGCGCGGAGCATATCGTGCGGGTGACGATGGGCACGCAGGGGCAGGCGACGGCGCGCGAGCAGGTCTCGGTATTGCCGGCTTGATCGAGCCGTCTCGGAAACCGATATCAGTGGACCACTCGCCAAGTGTCGAGCCGACGACCGGGGAACCTTTCATCCCGGGCGGCATTGTTCCGATATTCGTTGCACGGCGGAAGGATGTCACATGCTGCGCTGGGCTTTGTTCTTCCTGGTCATCTCGCTGATCGCCGGCCTGTTCGGCTTTACCGGCATTTCCGTCGCCGCGGCCGGCATTGCGCGGATCCTGTTCTTCATCGCGATCGTGGTCTTCCTGATCTTCCTGGTGTTGGCGCTGACTGCCGGCAATGCCATCCTGTAGCGACGCTGCGGTCCGGCCGTAGGAATCGGAGCGGCCCCCGCAGGGGCCGCTCCTTTCGGTCCGGTTCTGCAGCAGCCTTTAGCCGTTCTTGTGACTCTGCTGGCCGGCCTTCACATGCTGCTCGTGCGTGCCGCCCTGGGTGTGCGAACCCTGGGACGAGCCGCGCCCCTGGTCTTTCATGTCGTCTTTCATGTCGCTCTGCGAGGTGCCCTGCGAGCCCTGGGAATGCGAGCCTTGGGACGACGATCCTCCGGTGTTCTTGTGGCTCTGCTCGCCGGCCTTCACGTGTTGCTCGTGCGTGCCGCCGCGTTGTTCGCTGGCCATGTCTGTCCTCATTGTCTGCGTTGTGGTCGAGGCGCGGGCATTCGCCCGGCCTCATCCCCAGAACTCTCTGCATTGGCGAGGGTTCCGCCGCGCCATCCGCAAACATGCGGTGTAATCTTCGTCGCATTGCACAATCATCATCGCTGTCGTTGGAATGTACAGGGATTGCGACGTTCCGCAGTACTCCCGACCCGCACAAAAGTATTGCCGCTTCGTTCACTGCGCGATTTCGATGTGGTAGGAGGCTTCCCCTGCCCCGCCGCATTCCGGCAAACTCACGGCAGCGCGTGAAGGAGCCGACCTCGTATGGAGCCGCTCGATCGCCTCTCCGCCGTCCTGCGCGGCATCGGCCGTGTCGCCGTCGCGGTCAGCGGCGGGGTGGACAGCCTCACGCTCGCGACTGCCGCGCAGCGCGCGCTCGGCGACGGCGCCGCCATGTTCCACGCCACCTCCCCTGCCGTGCCGGAAGGGGCGACGGCGCGCACCCGGGCACTTGCCATGTCGCAGGGCTGGCGGCTCGATGTGTTCGATGCCGGCGAGTTCGCCGACCCGGCGTATCGGAAGAACCCGGTCGACCGCTGCTTCTTCTGCAAGATCAATTTGTATGGCGCAGTCGCCGGCCGGACAGCCGACACGATCCTCTCCGGCACCAACCTCGACGATCTCGGCGAGTATCGCCCGGGCCTCGAGGCGGCGCGGCGGCACGCGGTGCGGCACCCGTTCGTCGAGGCCGGCATCGACAAGGCGCACGTGCGCACGCTGGCCGTCGAGCTGGGCCTGGGCGCGCTGTCGGAGCTGCCGGCCGCGCCGTGCCTGTCGAGCCGGGTCGAGACCGGCATCCGCATCGAGGCGCCGGTGCTGGCGGCGGTGCACGCGGCCGAGCAACTGGTCACGGCACGCCTCCAGCCGCGCACGGTGCGGTGCCGCGTGCGCGCCGGGGGCCTCGTGATCGAACTCGACGCCGCCGCGCTCGCGGCGCTTGCGCCTGCGGCCGCGGACCGGCTGCGCGCCGAGGTGGCGGCGCTCATGGCCCCGGCTGGCCTCGTGGCCGCGGTCGGCTTCGCCGCCTACCGCACCGGCAGCGCGTTCCTGCGCACGTCAGGCTGAGCACCCCGACCGGTGGAAACCCTGCGTCGCGTCACGCATTGGCAGCAGCATGACGCGCTCATTCGCAGGAGCAGGACCATGCCACGCGGCGACAAATCGAAATACACCGACAAGCAGGAACGCAAGGCCGACCACATCGCCGAAAGCTACGAGGAGCGCGGCGTGCCGGAACAGGAGGCCGAGCGCCGCGCCTGGGCGACGGTGAACAAGGACGACGGCGGCGGCAAGCGCCCCGGCGGCTCCGGCCGCGGCCAGGAGACCGGGCATCCGGCGGCGCACCGCGGCGGCGAGATCGGCGGCCACGCCGCCGCGTCGCGCCCGAAGGCGAGCCGCTCGGCGTCGGCGAAGAAAGCCGCCGCGACGCGCAAGCGCAACGCCGAGCACCACGCGCACGGCTGACCAGCCGGCAGGCCTCGTGTTGCCATCACCCCGGCGAAAGCCGGGGTCCATGCGCAAACGACGCAGCCCCGAGTTTGCACGATGGATCCCGGCTTGCGCCGGAATGACGACCATCACGGGCAAATATACCCGCCCCCGTCCGGCGCCTTGAAGCAGCCGACCGATTCCGGAAACAGCGCTTTCGGCAGCCACAGCACGACGCTCCGGAAAGAAGATCGTGAACGCGATCGTCGCGAAGAAAATCACGTAGATCGGCAGCGACGCCAGCAGCGCCGCGGAAAACCGCGATCCGACGAATTTCGACGCCATCAGAAGGCGAAAGTCCGTAGGGCGGCGTGATCAGGCCGAACGCCAGCGTGACGATCAGCACGACGCCCATGTGCACGCGCGTTGATCGAGGCCTCGTCGGTGAGCGGGTTCACCACCGGCATGAAGATGATGATCGCCGGGATCGGCTCGATGAAGTCGCCGACGATGATGAAAACCAGCACCAGCAGGAACATGATCGCGTGCGGATCGCTGCCGGCGACGTTGCCGATCCAGCCGGCGACCACGATCGGGCCGCGCAGATAGGCCAGCAGCCAGCCGAACGCGGAGGCAGCGGCGATGGTGATCAGCGGCAGCGAATAGATCAGCCCGGCCTGCACGAAGTCGCGCCAGATCAGCCGCATGTGCCCGCGGTTCAGCAGCGGGATCACCACCAGCAGGATGTAGGCGATCGCGATCACGCCGGCCTCGGTCGGCGTGAACCAGCCGGTCATGATGCCGCCGAGCAGGATGACCGGGATCATCATCGGCAGCGCCGCCGCGCGGGTCGCGCCGACCAGATCGCGCGAAGGTGGAGCGCGGCCGCCGAAACCCGACCGGGCCGAAGAAATAACAATAGATCATCAGGCCGAAGCCGATCATCAGGCCGGGCACGATCCCGCCCAGAAACAGCCCGGCGATCGAGACGTTGCCGATCGCGCCATACACCACCGCCATGATCGACGGCGGCACCAGGGCGGCGATCGTCGACGCCGCGGCGATCAGGGCTGCGGTGAACGCCGGCGAGTAGCCTTCGCGCGCCATCGGCTTCGCCATCGTGCGCGTCAGCACCGCGACATCGGCCGAGGACGAGCCCGACATGCCCGAGAAGAACATCGAGAACACCGTCGTGACCTGCGCGAGCCCGCCGCGGATGTGGCCGACCAGCGCCTGCGACAGATCGGCGATGCGGATGACCACGTTGGCCGAGGTCATCAGTTCGCCGACCAGCAGGAAGAACGGGATCGCCATCAGCGCTTCCGAGTCGATGCCGTTGAACAGTTGCGCCGATCGATCGATTGCAGCGTGATCGGCGTGAACAGCGTGCCGACCAGCACGCCGGCGATCAGCGCGAACGCGACCGGCACGCCGAGATAGCCCAGCACCAGGAACAGCACCGTCATCAGCCGCCAGCATCGGCGCTGTTCGGCATCGTCATAGCCGCACGTCCCGTGCCACGCCGTCGCTGCCGCTGCGGCAAACCCGTTGCGCAGGCCGTTGACGATCTGCTCCAGCGCTGAACAGCGCGACCAGTGCGCCGCAGACCGGGATGGCGATGTACAGATAGGCGATCGGCAGCATCGACGGCATGCGGAAGCTGCCGAAGCCGGTCAGGAAATTCTGCCAGCCGAAGAAAACGAGAAACAGCCCGACCGCCATGATCACCGCGCGGTTGAATACCTCTATCGACACGCCGCGCGCGGCCACGCAGTGCTTCCGCGACCGCGGACAGGTGCAGATGGTCGCTGCGCCGCGTCGCCACCGCGCGCCGATGAACACGCCGTAGATGAAGAACGCCGAGGTCACTTCCTGCGGCCACAGCAGCGGATGGCCGAGCTCCCGCGTGCCCACGTCGAGCAGCGTGGTCGAGGTGAAGCCGGCCAGGCACACGCCGCACAGAAGCATCAGCACGCGCTCCAGCGGGTCGAGCGCCCGCCACTTCAGTTGCCGGTCCGGCTGCCAGCACCAGAGCGGCGGGTTCGCCCATGCGCCGGGCTACTGGATCGAGCGGCAAATCTGCAGGATCTTCTCCGCGTGCGGCCCGAGCCCCTGCGCGATTTTGTCCTGCAACGGCTCGGCGATCCTGATGAAGCTGACTTGTCGACGTCGGTCAACGAACTTGACGCCCATGTTCTGCAGCTTGGCGAGCGACTTGTGGTCGAGCGCGATCGCCATGGCCGGCTCCTTCGCCGCCACCTCGTCCGCGGCCGCTTGCACCCAGCCCTTCTGCTCGTCGGTCAGCTTCGACCACAATTTGTCGCTGACCCAGATCACGCTGTTGTTGGCCTCGTGCTCGGTCATCGACAGCACCGGCGCGACCTCGTAGTGCTTGTTGCTGTCGTAGACGTTGACGCCGTTCTCGGCGAAATCGACAACGCCGGTCTGCAGGGACGTGTAGACGCTGCCGAACGGCATGTGCACGGTCTGCGCGCCATAGGCCGGGAACATCGCGTCCTCGGTCGGCGTCGCCTGCACGCGCACCTTGCAGCTCCTTGAGGTCAGCGACCGACTGTGGACCTCATTCTTGCCGTAGATGTCGCGCAGGCCGAGCGTCGCCAAAGCCAGGCACGTGGCGCGTCCTTGACGGTCGCCGCGAACATCTCCTTGACCGCGCCGATCAGCCGCGTGTCGGCGATCGCATGGATCAGTTGCGGCTCCGAGCGGAACAGGAAGTGGATCGACAGCACGCCGGATTCCGGCGAGACGGTCGCCGCATTGGCGGTCGAGCTGATCATGAAGTCGATGTCGCCGGTGCGGATCTTCTGCAGCATCTGCGGCTCCTGGCCGAGCTGCGCGCCGGGGAACTGGTCGATCTGCATCGTGCCGTTGCTGAGTTCGGAGAGCTTGGCGTTGAACAGGTCGGCGACGATGCCGTAGCCGGTGGTGTGCGGCTGGTCGTAGGCGAAACTGAAGTGCCCCGCATCGGCCGCCCGCGCCGGGGCGCCGCCGAACAGCCCGATCGCCGCGGCCAGCGCCGCCGCTTGCAGCCTCCGTGCGCTCATCCCGCGTCCCTCCCCTGCGTTTGCGGCAACCGTACCGGGCCGCGCGCGCCCCGTCCATGCCGGAGGTAGCGCCCGGCGCCCTGCCGCGGATAGGATCGGGCGGAAGGGGAGACGCCGCATGACCGATTGGAAAAAACCCGAACGTTCCGAATTTGGCACGACCAACGACCAGCCGCGCCGCGTGCAGCCGATGCACGGCGACCACCACTGGTCCAAAGTCTATTGGTACGACGTGCCGCGCGAGGACCCGGCGGTGCCGGACGTTTATACCTATACCGACGCGATGTCCTACGCGCCCGGCGACGAAGTCCAATTCCACTCCAGCACGACGGCGCCGACATGGTCGCTGGAGGTTTATCGCGACGGCTGGCGGCCCGAGCCGGTGTACGCCGCGCGCGACCTGCCCGGGCAGTTCTCGGCGACGCCGAAGGACGTCTACACCACCGGCTGCGGCTGGCCGGTGCGGCATACATGGCGGTTGCCGGCCGATCTGCGTTCGGGGTTCTACTGCGTCGTCTCCACCTGCGCCCGGCCCGACGGCGGGCGCTTCGTGCAGCACCATTTCTTCACCGTCCGCCCGACCGCCACGACGCGCCGCGGCAAGCTGTTGATGCTGCTGCCGACCGCGACCTGGATGGCGTACAACGACTGGGGCGGCGCCAACCACTACCAGGGCATCGCCGGGCCGGACGGCAACCTGCCGTGCCCGCGCCTGCACGCCGATCGGCCCTGGCAGCGCGGCGTCGTCTGGCTGCCGGAGGGGGCGCCGCGCACGATGTCGGAGCTGCCGCCGGAACTTGGCGACGCACCGTTCTATCCGCCCAAGGAATGGGCCTACGCCGCCGGCTTCGCCTACTACTACGCCTCCGCCGGCTGGGCGCAGTTCGACCGCCATTTCGTGCGCTGGGCCGAGCGCGAGGGCTACGCGCTCGACATGATCACGCAGACCGACCTGCACTTCCGGCGGCATCTGCTCGACGACTACGCGTGCCTGGTGATCGTCGGGCACGACGAGGTACTGGTCGTGGGAGATGCGCGAGGCGGTGGAGGCGTTCACCGGGCGCGGCGGCAAGCTGGCGCGCTTCGGCGCCAATTTCCTCTGGCAGATCCGTCTGGAAGACGACGGCAAGATGCAGGTATGCCACAAGTTCCGCTCGCCCACCGAGGACCCGGTGCGCGGCACGGCACAGGTCCGGCGGATGACCACGGTCTGGGAGGCGCCGGAAGTCGGCTGGCCGGGATCGACGACGGTCGGCGTCAACGGCATCGAGGGGCTGTACGCCTCCTGGGGCGGTTTCCTGCCCCGCGGCCAGAAGGGTTTTACCGTCTATCGGCCCGAGCACTGGGTGTTCGAGAACACCGGTCTCGGCTACGGCGACATCTTCGGCGCCGAGGCGCACGTGTTCGGCTACGAGGTCGATGGCCTGGACTACACGTTCCATGACGGTCTGCCGTACCCGACCGGCCGCGACGGCGCCGCGACCGACATCAGCATCTTGGCGATGGCGCCGGCCGTGCTCGGCGAGGCCAAGCGGCAGGGCGACGGGTTCCGCAACTATCTCGGCGACCGGGACCTGAACGACTTCGTCAAGCTGATGACCGGCGGGCTCGAACCGGCAGCGGTGCAGCGCTATCGCTATGGCGCCGGGATGCTGGTGCACATGAACAGCGGCAAGGGCGAGGTGGTGTGCGGCGCCAGTTGCGAATGGGTGATGGGGCTGAAGCGGCGCGAGCCGTTCACCGAACAGATCACCCGAAACGTGCTGGACAGGTTCTTGGCCGAGTGACGCGGTACCTGCATCCGAGGCCGAAATGACGCTGAAACTGATCTATGGCGGCTTCAACTACGTCGCCGACGTCGACGGCTCCTACGCGGACGCCAACTCGCTGTCGACGCTGATCGGCGACACCGCCTCCAACTCCGTGGCACTGACCGACGATTTCGGCATCGATGCCGCCGACGGCGAGGTCTATGGCGACTACAGCACCGACAGCACCACCGGCAACACCGAAACCTTCGCCGACATGACCGCGACCATTCAGGCGGCGGAGGCGGACGGGTTGTCGGTGCTGGTGCGGCCGCTGATCGACTTCACCGCAGACGCCAGCGCGGCGACGCTGAAGTCCCCCGACGGCACGCAGTATTCCGACGGCGAATGGCGCGCGTACTACAACCCGACCGACGTGAGCGCGTTCTTTTCCAGCTACACGACGGAAATCGTCGCCGAGGCGAAGGCCGCGCAGGCTGGCGGCGCGCAGATCTTCGACGTCGGCACCGAACTGGACCAGCTCACGGGGCCGGCCTACGAAAGCTATTGGAACACGCTGATCACCGACGTGCGCGCGGTGTTCAGCGGCGCGCTCACGTATTCGGCGATCGACGACGACGACCTGAGCCCGTGGCAGTACGGCGGCACCGGGTTGGCCGCCGGCACCGGCAACCTCGCGACGCAGGTGAGTTTTTGGGACAAGCTCGACTACGTCGGAATCGATGAATATGCCGCGATCTCCGATGTGAACAAGAACGGCGGCGGCGCCGATCCGACTTTGCAGGATCTGATCAAGGGCTGGGAGGACACGCCCACCGATCCGACCACGAAGGCGATGACCGGCGGGCTCTCGCTGATCAAATACTATGAGGATTTGTCGGCAACCATTGGAAAACCGCTGCTGTTCACCGAGCTCGGCTACAACAGCGCGCCCGACGCCGCGTACCAGCCGTTCTACACCAGCAGCAACGTCTACGACCCGACGTTGCAGGCCAATCTGTACCAGGCGTTCGTCACCGCCTGGCAGGCCCAGGGCAACAACTCGCTCGAAGGCGTCTACATTTGGGACTGGGAGCCGAACCCCGCGACCGTCGGCGCCGGCACCGACCCGAGCTGGACGCCGCAGGGCAACTCCGGCGCCTTGCAGGTGGTCGATTCCGCCTACACCGCCGCCACCGCCTGCTTCGCCGAGGGCACGCGGATCGCCACGCCCGAGGGCGCGTGCGCGGTGGAACAGCTTGCGGTCGGACAGGAGGTAAAACTCGCGCGCGGCGGCGCGGCGCCGGTGCAATGGCTCGGCCATCGCCGCGTCGATTGCACGCGCCACCCGCGCCCGCATGACGTGTGGCCGGTGCGGGTGCGGCCCGGCGCGTTCGGGCCGGGGGCGCCCGCGCGCGGCATGCGGCTCTCGCCCGACCATGCGGTGTTCGTCGACGATGTGCTGATCCCGATCCGCCACCTGGCGAACGGCACGACGATTGCGCAGGCGCCGTGCGATGCCGTGACCTACTGGCATGTCGAGTTGGCGCGGCACGACGTGATCCTGGCCGAGGGGCTGCCGTGCGAAAGCTTTCTCGACACCGGCAACCGCGCGGCGTTCGAGAACGGCGGCGCGGCGGTGCAGCTGTTTGCCGATTTTGCGCAGCGGATGTGGGACGGCGACGCATGTGCGCCGCTGGTGCTCGCCGGGCCCGCCCTGGAGGCGGCGCGGGCGACGCTGCGGTCGGGCCGGCGCGGACGCGGGAAGCGGTCGGCGGGCGCCAATCGTTGATCCGTGTCATCCCCGCGCCCCGGCCTCCCCCACAAAGGGGGGAAGGGGCAGGAAGGAACCGGGAACGCAGTGGCAGCACGTCAAGTTGGAAGGCGCCGACTCTGGGTGATCCCGCTCTGCTAGGGCGTGATGAACCCCGTCGCCATCAAGACCCCGCGCGCGTCAGCCGAGCGGCCCGCGCTCTGGCAGCCAGCTGGCGCGCAGCGACACCATCGGCAATGCCTGGACCGAGGTCGGCGGGTGTCAACGCTTCGGCGCATGCGCTATGCTCGCGTCGATCTGCGCGATTCCGGGGGGCACGCATGTACAGGGTGAACCACAACCAGAAACACCTGGCCGACGAGTTCATGGCGAACCCGCTCGCCCGCCCGAGCCCCGAGCTGCAGCGAGTGCTGATCGCCTTCCGCGGCGAGCCGATCGAGGGAAAATTCGTGCTCGTCTGCACCAGGCCGTTCGAGGAATGGACGCTCGCGCAGCTCACCGGCAAGCGCGGGGAGCCGCCGAAGCTGCTGCCGGAGCACCGCTTCACCTCGCTGGAAGACGCCGAGCGCGCGGTGTTCCGGATGCGCTGGCGCAAGCACACCGGCCACGAACTCGGCTGATCCTGCCGCCAGCAACCGGGAAGTGACGACATGACGTCGATGGGAATACTGGGCTACAGCGACCGCCTCAGCGTGCGCGCCGGCGAGACGATCCGCTTCATGGTGAGCTGCGACACGCCGCAGCGCTTTCGTGCCGACCTCGTCCGGATCCGCTGCGGCGATCTCAACCCGGCCGGCCCCGGCTACAAGGAAGTCGAAATCGCCAACCCGGTCAACGGCGAGTATGCGGGGCGGCATCAGCCGATCCACGCCGGCTCGTATGTGCGCGTGCCGCCGTCGCGACAGCTCGATGGACTTGCTGCGTTCACGGTATCCGCGATGCTTTGGCCGACCACGCCAGGCGGGCGCGAGCAGGCGATACTTTCCTGTTGGGACGCGGCGGCGGGTGCGGGATTCGAAGTTCTGCTCGATGCCGGCGGCGCCCTGGCGCTGCGCGTGGGCGATGGGCGCGGCGGGATCGCGACCGCGAGCACCGGCGTAAAACTGTTGGCGGCCGACTGGTGCCTCCTGGTCGCAACCTACGATCCGGCGACCGGGATGGCTCGGCTGCATCAGCGGCCGCGCACGGAGTATGCCGGGCAGCCGGCCAGCGTCACAGTCGAACGCAGGCTGTCGATTGCGCCGTCGGGGTCCGGGGCGCCGCTGCTGATCGCCGCGCGCGTGGGTGCGGATGGCGCGCCGGCGACCGCGCACTACAACGGCAAGATCGACGCGCCGCGACTGGCCCGCGCCGCGCTGCCGCTGGCCGACGCAATGCTGCTGCAGCAGGCGCCGACGCCGCGAAACCTGCAACGCGATCTCGTCGCCGCCTGGGATTTTTCCCAGGACATCGCCGGAACGCGCGTCACCGACGTCTCGGGCAACGGCCTGCACGGCAGTACGGTCAACCTGCCCGCGCGCGGCATGACCGGGTACGCGTGGGACGGCACGGAGCTGTGCTGGACCAAGGCGCCGCAGCACTACGGCGCGATCCACTTCCACGACGACGACCTGTACGATGCCGGGTGGCAGCCCGATCTCGAACTCACCGTGCCGGACACGCTGCGGAGCGGCTGCTACGCGCTGCGCCTGCGCGCCGGCAACGACGAAGACCATATTCCGTTCTATGTCCGCGCCGACATCGGGCGCCCGCGGGCGAAGATTCTTTACCTTGCGCAGACCGCGACCTATCTCGCCTATGCCAACCTGTCGTTCCTGTTCACCGCTCCCGCGGCGGAGCTGCTGACCAACCGGCTGGTGATCATCCAGCCGTGGGAGGAGCATCTCAACCTGCATCCCGAGCTCGGCGCCTCGCTCTACGACGTGCACAGCGACGGCAGCGGCATCTGCTACTCGTCGCGGCTGCGGCCGATTCTCAACATGCGGCCGAAGGCGCAGACCGCGACGGCCGGGATCGGCTCGATGCTGTGGGGCTACAACGCCGACACGCATTTGACCGACTGGCTGGAAGCACAGGGGTTCGAATTCGACGTCGCCACCGATGAGGATCTCGACCGCGACGGCGTCGAACTGCTGCGCCACTACAGCGTCGTGCTGACCGGCACGCATCCGGAATACACGTCCAAGCCGATGCTCGATGCGCTGCAAAGCTATCTCGGCGGCGGCGGCCGGCTGATGTACATGGGCGGCAACGGCTTCTACTGGCGCGTCGCCTATCACAAGGAGCTGCCCGGGGTGATGGAAGTGCGCCGTGCCGAGGACGGCACGCGCGCCTGGATGGCGCGGCCGGGCGAATACTACCACAGTTTTTCCGGCGAATACGGCGGGCTGTGGCGACGCCAGGACCGCGCCCCGCAGCGCCTCGCCGGCGTCGGCTTCATCGCGCAAGGTTTTGATCATTCGGTCGGCTACCAGCGTACATCGGCGAGCGACGACCCGCGAGTTGCGTTCGCATTCGACGGCATCGAGCGCGATGCCGCGATCGGCGATGCCGGCCTGATCGGCGGCGGCGCGGCCGGGATGGAAGTGGACATCGCCGACCCCGCCCTCGGCACGCCGCCGCACACGCTGGTCGTGGCGACCTCCGACGAACTGCCGGACACGTATCTGCTGGTCAACGAGGAGCAGCTGATCAACACCCCTGACACGCTCGGGACGACCAACGCGCGCATCCGCGCCGACATCGCGTTCTTCGAAACCCCCAACGGCGGCGCGGTGTTTTCCTTCAGTTCGATCGCCTGGTGCGGCAGCCTCGCGCACAACAACTACGACAACAGCGCCTCGCGACTGACCGGCAACGTACTGCGGCGTTTCGTCTCGCCGGAGCCGTTCTTGCCGCCCGGCGACGATTAGCTTCGCGTTTCGTCACACGGCAACCCGGCAGATCGCCGCACGGCGATAGCCGGTGATCACGCGCACATACCCCGCGAGCGCATGGTCAAGCTCCGCGTCGCCGGTGTCCACGCGCAGCGTCGCGTTGTGCAGCGACGCGAGCTTTTCCGGCGTGGCGACAACGAACACCCGCGAAAGCCCGGCGCGGCGCAGCACCGCCGCACTGATCTGCTGGTTGCCGCGACCGAGAAAATGCCCCTGGCCGCCGATCGGCGTGACCACGATGTCGGCCTCGCCCGGCGCGATCGCCGCGAGCAGGTCGGCCTCGGTCGCGTCCGCGTGCACCACGCGTCCGTCGCGGATCATGTCGACGCCGAGCAGCGTTTTCGCGATGCCGAGCCGCTGCGCGATCGCCCGCGTCGTGGTGCCGGGGCCGAGCACGGTGAGCCGGCCGGGCTGCATCCGCTCGATCACGTCGTCGGCGATGCCGGCGAGCGCGGCCGGATCGCTGTTCACCATGCCGAGCTTCAGCCCCTGCATCACGGCCCGGTCGTACGGCACCGAGAGCACGCCGAACAGGCGCGCCGAGACGACGCCTTCGCGATAAGCGTCCTCGTCGATATCCATCACTTCGGCCGGGCGCAATGGGGCGCCGCCGGCCAAAAAACGCGCCGCAAGGTCGCCGGCCATGCGCGGGGTGGCCGCGTACACCGCGGAGTGCATTTTTACCCCCGCCGGCACGCCGAGCGCCGGCACCGTCTCGCCGATCCCCTGGTGCACGCAGCGTGCGGTGCCGTCGCCGCCGGCGAACAGGATCACCCCGACGCCCCGCGCTGCGAGCGCCGCCGCAGCGCGCGCGGTGTCGTCGCCGCCGGTGCTCCACGCCGCCCCGCCCGGCACCGTGACCGGCCGCAGCCCGGCAGCGCGCGCCACGGTCTCGCCCATATCGCCGGCAGCCGCGATGACGTCCGGCACGCCGCCACGCGCGACCAGCGCGGCCAGCGCCGTCGCCATGCGCTCGGCGGCGTGCGGCACGGCCCCGTGCGCGCAGGCCTGCGACAGCGTCTCGGCGGTGTCCGTGCCCTTCAGGCCGACCGCGCCGCCCATCCCCGCGATCGGGTTGACGATCAGCCCGAGTTTTGCCGCGGTCACGGCGGCGCGTGCTTCTGCCGCCACGCGCGGGCGGTGAACGCCCAGCGCTGCGGATCGTCCGCCGCCGCCTCGTCGAGCCGCGTCACCGACGCGCGGTGCGGTGCCGACTTCACCAGTTCCGGCTCCGTGCGGGCCTCCTCGATGATCTGCGCGAGGATCGCGACGCAGCGGTCGAGTTCCTCCAAGGTGTAGGATTTGCCGGGCTCGATCGTGAACGGCTGCGGCACCAGCATCGGCACGTGGCTTTCCATGTAGTGCTGCACGCCGTAGTCGATCATCCGCCACTTGACGTCGGCCGAGCCGACGCCGGTATCCGCGTACAGCGGCGCCAGGCTGTAGCGCACCTGCTCCATGCGGTGCTGCGTGTTGGCGGGCCACGGCAGCTCGACGCCGCGCAGCGCGCGCAGTCTTGCCACCAGATAGTTGCTGTTGAGCACGGCGGTTTCGGCGACCGCCCGCAGCCCCTCTGGCCCGAGGGTCAGCACCCAGGCGTAGCTCTTCAGCACGGTCTGCACGTTGCCGAGAAAATCCCGGATCTTGCCGATCGAGTCTGGCCGGTCGTGGTCGAGCCCATAGCGCGTGCCATCGAACGTCACCACTGGCCGCGGCAGGAAACGCGCGAGCGGCGCCTTCACGCAGACGGCAGCGGCGCCTTGGCCGATCGAGCTGTGCGGCGCGGAGAACGTCTTGTGCAGGTTGAACTGGCACAGATCGAAGCCGGCGTCGCCGGCGCGGAGGATGCCGAGCATGCCATTGCCGTTGGCCTGGTCGTAGCCGCACAGCCCGCCTGCGGCATGCACCAGCTCGACCATCTCGCGCAGATGCGGATTGAACAGTCCGGTATCCTCCGGGCACGCGAGCATCAGCCCGGCGGTGCGCTCCGACAGCGCCGCCCGCAGCGCGCCGATCTCCGGGTAGCCGCGCTCGCCGGGCATCAGCGTGATCACGCGGAACCCGGCGACCGCGGGCGCGGCGGCGTCGATCGGGTGGGAGAACGCCGTCGTGATCAATTCGTCGCGCCGGCCCTCGCCGCGCGCCGCGTGCCAGGCACGGATGATGCGCGCATTGGTATAGATGCCCTGCGCGCCGCTGCCGGCCTGGAACGACACCTCGTCCATGCCGGCGATCTCCGCCATCATCCGCCCGAAGCGATGCAGGATTTCCAGAAGCCCCTGCAGCGTGCTGGGATCCTGGCCCGGATGCAGCTCGGCCAGTGCCGGCTGGCGAGCGATCGCCTCATGCACCTTGGGACTGTATTTCATCGTGCAGGTGCCCATCATGTCGGGCGTCGCATCGACCCCCATGGTCATCTGCGACAGCCGGACGTAATGCCGCAGCACGCGCGCCTGCGATACTTCCGGCAACGCCGGCGGTCTGTCCCGCAGCAGCGCGGCGGGAACCGACGCGAACGGGTCCGGCACCGCCTGCGCAATTTTCGCATCGAGCTCCGGCACCAGCACCCCGCGTTCCCCGGGCGAGCCGAGATCGGTGATCAGTGGTTCGTTCCAGCGTGCCGCATGGAAATCCCGATCGAGACCGCTCATCGCACCGCCTCCTCGATCGCGAGCGCCAACCGTTCGATGTCGGCTTCGGTGTGGATTTCGGTGACGCAATACAGCGCGCTTTCGCCCAGCGCCGGAAACGCACCCCGCAGCGACATGCCGCCAAAAATGCCGCGCCCAAGCAGATGCGCGTTGATCTGCTCGACGGACTTGCCGGTCCCGGAAAAATCCGCCACGAACTCCTTGAAGAACGGACCAGCCAAGCGTGGCGCGGCGACGCCGCGGATGCGACCAAGCCGCGCCGCGGCGAATTGCGACCGCCGCATGATCCCGGCACCAAGTTCCGCCATGCCCTGCGGCCCCATCAGCGCCAGATAAACGCCGGCGGTGATGCCCCACAGCCATTGCGTCGTGCCGTAGTAGTCGGTTGCGTGCTCGCGCTTGTCGTAGGACGTGCGCTCCATCGTCGACACGCCGAACCCGAACGCCTGGCCGTCGCGCGTCGGCACCATGCTGACCAGGAACGTCGGCAGTTCGGCCACCACGCGCGCCTCGTCGCGGCATGCGATGAACCCGGCCAATCCGCCGCCGGCCTGCATGTGCATGCCGAGCGGCTGCAACTCGCCAACCACGATGTCGGCGCCGTAATCGCCGGGTGCACGCAGCACGCCGAGCGAACTCGCATCGGCACCGACGATCGCGAACGCACCATGGCGATGCGCGGCCTTCACGATCTCGTCGGCGGCTGTTTCAAGAGCGCCGAGAAAGCCCGGCGTCTCAAAATAGACGGCAGCAACGTCGTCGCCGAGTTTCCTGTCCAGATCGGCGAGATCGATCGTCGCGGTGCTTGTCCCATGTCCGATCAATTCAAGCGTCGCCGCGGCGCCGCAGAATCCGGACAACTGCGACAGCCGGTCCGGCCGCAGCGTGTCCGGCACCAGCAGTTTCTTCCGGCCGGTCAGCCGCCGTGCCATCAGCAGTGCGCTGCCGGCCGCACAGCCGCCGTCGTAAGTTGGAGTGGAAACAACATCCATGCCGACCAGCTCGCCCAGCAGGCTCTGGTACTCGAACATTGCCTGGAATTTTCCGTGATCGGAATACGGCCACGCGCCGTACGCGGTCAGGAACTCGCCGCGACCGGCGATCTCGTCGCACACCGCGGGCACTTGATGCTGCCAGCAGCCGCCACCTAGAAAACTCAACACCTCCCCGCAATGCCGGTTGCGCGCCAGCAATCCGTCGAGATGCCGCCGCAGCTCGTGCTCCGACCGCAGCGGTGGCGGCAGGTTCAGCGCGCGGTGCAAGCGCAGGTCATCGGGAATCGATTCGTATAGCGCGCCGGCATCCGGCACCCCGATCGCCTGCAGCATTTTTTCGCGCGCGGCCGGTGCGGTGTTGGGAATATAGGGATGCACGTAGGAATGGGGGGCCGTCATGCGTGGTCTCCTCGGTCAGCCGATCGTCGCGAGATGGCAGGCGGTCAAATGGCCCGGCCGCACTTCGCGCAGTGCCGGATCCTCGATGCGGCAGCGCGCCACCGCAACGGGGCAGCGCGGATGGAAATGGCAGCCCGGCGGCGGCGCGCTCGGGTTGGGGATCTCGCCGGTCAGCGGACGCACGCGCGGCGCATCCGCCACCGGGCTCGGGATCGCCTCGATCAGCGCCCGCGTGTACGGATGCTGCGGATTGCGGAACAGCTCGCTTGTCTCGCCAACCTCGACGAGCCGGCCGAGATACAGCACGCCGACTCGATCGCAAAAATAGTTCACCACGCTGAGGTTGTGCGAGATGAACAGGACGCTGAGGCGGAATTCGCGTTGCAGCGACCGCATCAGGTTCAGCACCTGCGCCTGCACCGATACGTCCAAAGCCGAGACCGGCTCATCGGCGATCAGCAAGCGCGGATTCAACGCGAGCGCGCGCGCGAGGCCGATGCGCTGGCGCTGGCCGCCGCTGAACTGGTGCGGATAGCGGCCGGCCAGCCCGGGCTCCAGCCCGACCGCGCGCAGCAGCTCCGCCACGCGCGCCGCGATCTGGGCGCGCGGCACTGCGTCATGCGCCACCAGCGGCTCGGCGACGATACGACCGATCGTCCAGCGCGGATCGAGCGAGGCGAACGGGTTCTGGAACACCATCTGCACTTTTCGACGTTGCCGGCGCAACTCGCGCGAACCCAGAGCAAGCCAGTCCTCACCGTCGATGCGCACCGAGCCCGCCGTCGGCGATGCCAGCCGCGCGACCAGACGGCCGATCGTCGACTTGCCGCTGCCGCTTTCGCCGACCAGCCCAAAACTTTCCTCGGCGGCGATCGCAAAGCTGACGCCATCGACCGCGCGCACATGCGGCTTCGGCACGAACACGTTGATGCCACGACGGACCGCGAAATGCTTGACCAACCCGGAAACTTCCAGCACCGGCGCGCTCATGTCGGCGACCCGGCCAAGTGGCACGCGACGCTGCCGCCATCAGGGAAGACGGTCAATGGCGGCGCCCCGGCCACGCAGCGCGGCATTGCCATGTGGCAGCGCGGGTGGAATGCGCAGCCGGAAGGCAAATCAAGCGGATCGGCGATCACGCCGGGGATCGGCTGCAACGCGCCGGGCGCCATGCCCAGCCGCGGGATCGAGGCGACGAGCCCGGCGGTGTAGGGGTGCCGCGGCCGCTCCAGGAGCTCCCGCGTCCGCGCCGTCTCGACGATGCGGCCGGCATAGATCACCGCGACGCGCTCGCACATCTGCGCGACCACGCCGAGGTCGTGCGTGATCAGCAAGATCGCCGTGTTGCGCTCGCTTTCCTGCAATCGCCGCAGCACGTCGAGAATTTGCGCCTGCACGGTAACGTCGAGCGCCGTCGTCGGCTCGTCGGCGATCACCAGTTCCGGGTGCATGATCAGCGCGCAGGCGATCACCACGCGCTGCTGCATGCCGCCGCTGAGCTCGTGCGGGTAGGCATGGTAACGTGACGCGGCGTCGGCGATACCGACACGCTCCAACATTTCGACGACGCGCGCGCGCATCGCGGCGCGGCCGAGTTGCGTGTGGTGGCGCAGCAGTTCGGCCACCTGCTCGCCGACCGTCAGCACCGGGTTCAGCGTGCTGGTCGGGTCCTGGAAGATCATCGCGATCCGCGCCCCGCGCAGCCGCCGCATTGTTGCGCGCGAAACGCCCAGCAGGTCGGTGCCGTCGAACATGATCCGCCCGCCGGCAATGCGCCCCGGCGGTTCGATCAGGCGCATGATAGACTGTGCGATCACCGACTTGCCGCTGCCGCTTTCGCCGACCAGCCCCAGCACTTCGCCGCGTTCGAGCGTCAGGCTGACATGGTCGACCGCGCGCAGCACGCCGCGGCTGGTCGCGAATTCTGTGACGAGGTCGGCGATTTCGAGCAGCACGGCTACGCCAGCGCAAGGCGCGGATCGTAGGTGTCGCGCAGAAAATCGCCGAGCAGGTTGATGCCGACCGAGGTCAGCAGGATCGCGAGCCCCGGCGCCAGCGTCATCCAATGGCTTTCGTATAGGTAGTTGCGGCCTTCGCTGATCATCACGCCCCAGGACGGCGTCGGCGGCTGCACGCCGAGGCCGAGAAAGCTCAGCGCCGCCTCGAAGATGATCACCCAGGCGATGTCCAGCGTCGCCATCACCAGGATCGACGGCAGAACGTTCGGGATCACGTGGCCGAGCACGATTCGCGGGCCGCTCACGCCGATGCTGCGCGCCGCGAGGATGTAGTCCAGTTCCCGCAGCTTCAGCGCCTCGCCACGCACCAGCCGCGCATAGTTCACCCAGATCGCGATCGACAAAGCCAAGAATGTGCTGAAGAAGCCGGGGCCGAGCACAGCCATGCAGACGATCGCCAGCAGGATGAACGGGAACGCCAGCTGGAAATCGACCACGCGCATGATCGCCGCATCGACGATGCCGCCGAAATATCCCGCGGCCGCGCCGAGCAGCGAGCCCGAGAGCATCGCGGTCGCCACCACCAGCGCGCCGATCGCGATCGAAGCGCGTGCGCCGACGATCACGCGGCTCAAGATGTCGCGGCCGAGATTGTCGCCGCCGAGCGGGTGCGACCAGGTGCCGCCGGCGCTCCAGGCCGGCGGGCGAAAGCGATCGGCCACCGCCTGCGCCGCCGGATCGTGCGGCGCCAGCAGCGGCGCGAACAGCGTTACCAGCAGCACGACCGTGATCAGCACGGCGCCGGTCAATCCCTTCGGGCTCGCCGCCAGCGCACGCAGCAGGCGGTGCTGCCGGTCCGGTGCGCGTCCCGGTAGCGATCCGTCAGCCGTCGGCATAGCGGATGCGCGGGTCGAGCACGCGGTACAGGATGTCGATCAGCAGGTTGATTGCAAGAAACACGATCGCCGTCACCACGACGACGGCCTGGATCACCGGGTAGTCGCGCCAGAAGATCGCCTGCACCGCGAGCCTGCCGATGCCGGGCCATGCGAACACGTTCTCGATGACAAAGCTGCCGCTGAGCAGGTAGCCGAGTTGCAGCCCGATGATCGTGACCGTGGCGATGATCGCGTTGCCGAGCGCGTGCCGCACGATCACGCGCACGCCGGGCACGCCTTTCGCGTGCGCGAATCGGATGTAGTCTTGCCGCAGCACCTCGAGCATCGCCGAGCGCGTCAGCCGCGCGTTCCATGCCATCACCGAAACCGCGAGCGCCACTGCAGGGAGAATGAGATAGCGCAGGCTTTTCCACAGCACCGCAAAACTGCCGGCGGAAATCGCGTGGACGATCGCGACCGGCAGGAACTCGCCATGGCCCGCCGCCGGCAGCAGGCCAAGATCGACGCCGAGGAACAGCACCAGCAGGATCCCGAGCAAAAAACTCGGGATCGACACGCCAAGGATCGCAAAAATCGAACCGGCGTAGTCGATCGCGCTACCGTGCCACACCGCGGTGACGACGCCGAGCGGGATCGCGACCGCGACCGCGAGCAGCATCGCCACCACCGTCAACTCGACCGTCGCCGGCAGCCGCTCCATCACCAGTTGCGCGGCGGGCACGCGGAACCGGATCGACTGGCCGAGATCGCCCTGCACCGCGCCCGCGACGTAGCTCGTGAACTGCGTCAGCAGCGGCCGCATGAGGCCCAACTGCTCGCGCAGCTTCTGCTTCTGCTCGATGGTGATGCCGGGATTGCCGGCCGACATGATGTCGACGGGATCGCCGGGGATCAGCCGCACCAGCACCGAGGCGACGAAGATCACGCACAGCAAAACGGCCAGCGAATGGGCAAGGCGCCTGAGCAGATACGCGAGCATCCTCTGCTGCTTCCGGCGCGCCGCGCCTCACTGTTCGAGCGAAATCTCCTGCAGGTGATGGAAGCCGACGGTGTCCAGCGTCAGCCCGTGCACCTGCTTGCGCATCGCCGCGACGTAGATGCCCTCATACAAGAACAGCCACAACGCTTCGTCGGTGACGCGCTCCTGGATCTTGTTCAGAAGCGCACGGCGCTTGTCGTGGTCGAACTCGACGCGCTGCTGGTCGAGCAGCGTGTCCAGCTCCGGATCGTCCTGGAACGACCAGCTGATCGCCTGGCCGCTGCGCAGCAGCGCGAACACCAGATCCGGATCGCTGTACGTGTAATAGAAAAATAGCAGCCCGGCCTTGCCCTTCGGCCCGAGCGAGAACAGCTCGCCGACCGGATAGGCCTGGATCTTCACCTGGATGTTGACGGCGGCGAGATCCTGCTGCACCACCTCGGCAACACGGCGATAGACCGGATTGTCGATCACGAAGTAGTCGATCGAAAAGCCGCCGTCCTGCCCTGCTTCCTTCAGCAACGCCTTCGCCTTGTCCGGGTCGTGCGCGTAGCCGATTTTCTCGGTCGCCGGGTCGTAGTAGCCGAACGCCGAGCCGACCGCGCTGTGCGCCGGCTTGCCGTTGCCGTCGAGCACGAGCGCGATGATCTTTTCCTTGTCGACGGCATAGTTGAGTGCCTTGCGCACGCGCACGTCGTCGAGCGGCTTTATTTTCGTGTTGATGTAGCTGTAGTACACGCCTACGGCGGAGCGCGTGTAGACCGACAGGTCCGGGTTGCGCTTCAGCGCGCCGATCTTGTCGACCGGCACGGAGTCCGTGCCCGAGATCACGTCGACCTCGCCGGATTCCAACGCCGCGAGCCGCGTCGCGTCTTCCGGGATCACCACGTAGGTCGCTCCATCGAGGAACGGCGCGCCCTTGTTGGTGTACATCGGCGTTGCCCACGTGTGCGCGTCGTTGCGCGCCAGCGTGATGCCGCGATCGGGCTCCCACTTCACGAACTTGAACGGCCCGGTACCGACGGGATTGCGGCCGAACTTTTCCCCGAACGTCTTCACGCCGAGCGGGCTGATCGGCGCACAGTACCGAATAGCTGAGCCCGACCCACAGCGCGACGAACGGTGCCTTGTAGTGGTAGGCGATCGTCATGTCGTCGATCACCTCGACATGGTCGATCGGCCCGAGGATCCAACTCGTCGGCGAGGCGGTCGCCGGGCTCAGGTGCCGCTCCACCGTGAAGCGTACCGCCTCGGCATTGAACGGCGCGCCGTCATGAAAGTTCACGCCGGGGCGCAGCTTGAACGTGACGGTCTTGTTGTCGTCGGAAAACGCCCAGGACAGCGCGAGCCCCGGATACACGGTGCCCGAACTCGTCAAGGTAGATCAGTGAGTCGATAGATCTGCCAGGCGATCTCGTGCGCCACCAGCAGCGCGGTCTTCTGCGGGTCGAGCGTGTCGGACTCCTGGCCGCGTGCAATGCGCAGCGTGCCGCCCGGCTTCTGCGCATGCGCGAAGGGCATCGTGGC
This sequence comes from uncultured Solirubrobacterales bacterium, assembly GCA_963697635.1. Lineage (GTDB taxonomy): Bacteria > Pseudomonadota > Alphaproteobacteria > Acetobacterales > Acetobacteraceae > CAJCJG01. The sequence goes on from CAVOOS010000034.1 coordinate 50,392, forward strand.
GGCAAGGAACGCGGCGGCCGCGGCCCCCTGCAGCACGCCACGCCGCGACAGCCGCGCCCAGCTTCGCGCGTATTCGTACGTCTGCTGTTCAAACGACAGCGTGGCGCTCGGCCCGGCAGCATCCGGGGACGCGTCCACATCTTTGGCACCCGTCATCGACCCCTCCATCCGCGCCCATTCTTATCGGGGCTCTGTCCCTCGCCACTTTATCGGCAAGAAGGGTACTGTAGCGTGAGGAAGTCTGGCCGGTCAACGAACGTGCGCCGCTTTCGGCTCGGCAGGTGCGAAAATCCGCGCTACGCAGCGCGGAAAGGAACGAGGTCGGACATGGCGCAGGCAAGCGAGCAGCGGACCGGGGGCGACGACGCGTACGTGACCGGCTCCAGCGCGCCCGTCACGGTGAAGCGCAGCCTGGAGCAGGCGATCGGCGCCGAAGTGCGCGCGCTGCGGACCCGCCGCGGCCTCAAATCCTCCGACCTCGCGGCCGCCGCGGGCATTTCCGGCAGCCTGATGTCGAAGATCGAGAACGGCCAGGTCTCGCCGTCGCTGTCCACGCTGCAGGCGCTGGCGGCGGCGCTCAACGTTCCGATCGGCCTGCTGTTCGCCAACGCCGAGGAACCGCGGGACTGCTCCTACGTCCGCTCCGGCGAAGGCGCCGTGATCGAACGGCGCGGCACCAAGGCCGGCCACGAGTACCGGCTGCTCGGCCATTCGCTCGCGGGCGACCTCGTGGTGGAACCGTATCTCATCACGCTGGCCGAGCAGGCGGAGGCGTATATCGGCTTCCAGCACGCGGGCGTCGAACTGATCCACATGCTGACCGGCCGAGTGGCCTACCGCCACGCCGACCGGACCTACCAGCTTGCCCCCGGCGACACGCTGATGTTCGACGCCAGCGCCGCCCATGGCCCGGAAACGCTGATCGAACTGCCGATGACGTATCTGTCGATCATCGTTTATACCCGGCAGGAGTAAATTCATGCGAGGAAATCTCCGTTCCTGCCATTGACAGCGTGCCGTGTTCGGCTAGGTTGATGACGCGAACAATCGGAGGAGCCGGCCATCTGCGGAATTGTTGGGCTGTTTGCCAAGGAGCCGGGGATCGCAGCCGAGCTGGGCGCGCATCTCGCCGGCATGCTCGCCGTCATGAGCGACCGCGGGCCGGACAGCGCCGGCTTCGCCATCTATGCCCCGGGCCGCGCCGGCATGACCAAGCTCACGCTGCGTCCGCCGGCGGATTGCGATCCCGAGGCGCTGCTGGCGCGGCTCGGCATTCCCGACAGCGCGATCATGCCGCGCGGCAGCCACTTGGTACTGAGCGTGCCCGTTGCGGCCGAGGCGCAGGCGCGTGCCGCACTGGCCGAGACGGAGGCGGTGCTGGTCGGCGTCGGCGAGTGCATGGAACTGTACAAGGAGGTCGGCGCGCCGGCCGTGGTCACCAGCCGCTTCGGCCTGCCCGCGATGTCCGGGACGCACGGCATCGGGCACACCCGCATGGCGACCGAATCCGCCGTCACCACCGACGGCGCACACCCGTATTCGACTGGGCGGGACCAGTGCCTGGTCCATAACGGCTCGCTGTCCAACCACAACGCGGTGCGGCGGGAACTGGTGCGGCGCGGCTTCGTCTTCGCTACCGAGAACGATACCGAGGTGGCGGCGGCGTGGCTCACCGCGCGGATGCAGGATGGGCTCGCGCTCGATGCGGCGCTGCGGCGCGCGCTGGCCGAGCTGGACGGTTTTTTTACCTTCGTCGTCGGCACCGCGGACGGGTTTGCCGTGCTGCGCGACCCGATCGCCTGCAAGCCCGCGGTGATGGCGGAAACGCCGCGCTACGTCGCGTTCGGCACCGAGTACCGGGCGCTGGCCGGGCTGCCGGGGATCGATGCGGCGCGGGTGTGGGAGCCGGAGCCGGCCACCGTCTACGCGTGGCAGCTCGCGCGTTGACAGCGACGGCCGACCCGGTGGTCGTCGATCTCGCGCAAGACAGCGTGCGCGCGCTGAACGCCGCGCTGCACGCGCTCGCCGCCGCCACCAACCGCGCGCATTGGCGCGTGCTGAACCCCGGCGGGCGGCATTCGCTCGCGGTCGGGCTCGCCGTGCCGGTCACGGTGGAGATCGAAGGCCACGCCGGATACTACTGCGCCGGCATGAACCAGCTTGCGCGAAGTCGTCGTCCACGGCAACGTCGCCACTGGCGTCGCCGAGAACATGATGTCGGGCCACGTGCATGTGCACGGCGACGCGAGCCAGTCGGCGGGCGCCTCGGCGCATGGCGGGCTGCTGCTGATCGAGGGCAACGCCGCGGCGCGCTGCGCCATCTCGCTCAAGGGCGCCGATGTCGTGGTCAAGGGCTCGGTCGGCCATCTCTCGGCGTTCATGGCGCAGGCCGGCACGCTGGTGGTGTGCGGCGATGCCGGCGAGAGCCTGGGCGATTCGATCTACGAGGCGCATCTCTACGTGCGCGGCCGGGTCGCGAGCCTTGGCGCGGATTGCGTCGAGAAGCCGCTGCGCGAGCAACATCGCGCCGAGCTTTTTTCGAGGTTGCAGTCGGCCGGGCTGGCGGGACAGGTCGATGTCGGCGAATTCCGGCGCTACGGCTCGGCCCGCAACCTGTACAATTTCCACGTCGACCACGCCGCCGCGTACTGATGGAGGAAACCGCCGCGCACGCCGCCGCGCTTCTCGGCGACCTTCGATCCGCCGACGCTGGCCGAGATCCGCCGCGCCGCGGCGACCGGCATCTACGACATCCGCGGCGGCGGGGCGAAGCGGCGGCTGCCGCATTTCGACGATCTGCTGTTCCTCGGCGCCTCGATCAGCCGCTACCCGCTGGAAGGTTATCGCGAGCGCTGCGAGACCGACAGTCGTGCTCGGCGCACGGTTCGCGAAACGTCCGCTGGAGCTGAAAATCCCGATCACCATCGCCGGCATGAGCTTCGGCGCGCTGTCCGCGCAGGCCAAGGAGGCGCTGGGGCGCGGCGCGACGCTCGCCGGCACCTCCACGACCACCGGCGACGGCGGCATGACCAACGAGGAGCGGGAGCACTCCGGCACAACTGGTCTATCAGGTGCTGCCGTCACGCTACGGCATGAACCCGGACGACCTGCGCGCGCGCCGATGCGATCGAGGTGGTGGTCGGTCAGGGCGCCAAGCCCGGCGGCGGCGGCATGCTGCTGGGGCAGAAAATCTCGCCGCGCATCGCCGAAATGCGCACGCTGCCGGAGGGCATCGACCAGCGTTCCGCCTGTCGCCATCCGGACTGGACCGGCCCGGACGATCTGCAGATCAAGATCGAGGAGCTGCGGGAAATCACCGACTGGCAGAAGCCGATCTACGTGAAGGTCGGCGCCTCGCGCCCGTATCTACGACACCGCGCTGGCGGTGAAGTCGGGCGCCGACGTGGTGGTGATCGACGGCATGCAGGGCGGCACCGCGGCGACGCAAGACGTGTTCATTGAGCATGTCGGCATCCCGACGCTGGCGGCGATCCGCCCGGCGGTGGCGGCGCTGCAGGAACTGGGCATGCACCGGAAAGTGCAGCTGATCATGTCCGGCGGCATCCGCAGCGGCGCCGACGTGGCCAAGGCGCTGGCGCTCGGGGCCGACGCGGTCTCGATCGGTACCGCGGCGCTGGTCGCGCTCGGCGACAACGACCCGGCGCATGAGGCCGAGTACCAGGCGCTCGGCACGCACCGCCGGCGCCTACGACGACTGGCACGAGGGGCGCGACCCGGCCGGCATCACCACGCAGGACCCGGCGCTGGCGGCGCGGCTCGACCCGGTGCTGGGCGGGCGGCGGCTGGCCAACTACCTGGCGGTGATGACGATGGAGGCGCAGACGATCGCGCGCGCCTGCGGCAAGAGCCACCTGCACAACCTGGAACCCGAGGACCTCGTGGCGCTGACCATCGAGGCGGCGGCGATGGCACGGGTGCCGCTGGCCGGCACCGACTGGGTTCCCGGGCGGGAGCGGTTCTGAACGGCGGGGGGGGCGGGCGTGGCGATCGATCTGGCGACGGCGGCGCGCGAGCGCGGCATCCGGTATTTTCTCATTTCGTTTACCGACCTGTTCGGCACGCATGCGCGCGAAACTGGTGCCGGCGGCGGCGATCGGCGAGATGGCGCGCGCCGGCGCCGGTTTTGCCGGTTTTGCGACTTGGCTCGACATGACCCCGGCCGATCCCGACATGATGGCGATCCCGGACCCGGACAGCCTCGATCCAGCTGCCATGGAAGCCGGAGGTCGGCTGGCTCGCGGCCGATCCGTGGATGGAGGGCAAGCCGGTCGCGCAGGCGCCGCGGCTCGTGCTCAAGCGCGTCGTCGGCGGCCGCGGCAGCGCAGGGCTGGGAGATGCAGTCCGGCGTGGAGTGCGAGTTCTTCCTGATCGCGCCTGACGGCACCGCGATCTCCGACGCCGCCGACCGGCAGAAGAAGCCGTGCTACGACCAGTCGGCGCTGATGCGGCGCTACGACGTGATCAGCGAAATCTGCGATGCGATGCTGGCGCTGGGCTGGGGGCCGTACCAGAACGACCACGAGGACGCCAACGGGCAGTTCGAGATGAACTGGCAGTACGCGCCGGCGCTGGTCACCGCCGACCGCCACGCGTTCTTCAAATACATGGTCAAGTCGGTCGCCGAAAAGCACGGGCTGCGCGCGACCTTCATGCCGAAACCGTTCTCCGATCTCACCGGCTCGGGCTGCCATGCGCATGTGTCGCTTTGGCAGGGCGGGCGCAACGTGTTCGCCGATGCCGCGGGCGAACTGGGGCTGTCGGCGCTCGGCTACCAGTTCATGGCCGGCGTGCTGGCGCATGCCGAGGCGCTGTGCGCGCTGACCAACCCGACGGTGAACAGCTACAAGCGCATCAACGCGCCGGTGACGACCTCGGGCGCCACGTGGTCGCCGAACAGCGTGACCTACGGCGGCAACAACCGCACCCACATGATCCGCATCCCCGATGCCGGGCGCTTCGAGTTCCGCCTCGCCGACGGCGCCGCCAACCCGTACCTGCTGCAGGCCGGGCTGCTGGCGGCGGGGCTGGACGGCATCGCGCGGCAAGCGCGACCCGGGGAAGCGGCTCGATGTCAACATGTACACGCACGGCCACACGGTCGGCGAGGTGCGGCGGCTGCCGCTGAACCTGCTCGATGCGCTGCGCGCGTTCGAGGTTTCGTGCCGAACTGCGCGCCGCGCTGGGCGAGGATTTTTCGCGCGCGTACGTCGCGCTGAAGACGCAGGAGTGGCACGAGTTCGGCCGGCCAGCTGACGGCGTGGGAGCGCGAGACCACGCTGGATTGCTGAACACCACCGCCTGCAGCTCCAGCGGTAGCAGCCAGCCGAATTTGTGGGGCAGCGGACGTCGCGGCGAGGGAGGTTGGCCGGGGTGCCGGCCATGGCCGGGCGGATCGGCACGCCCTGCGAAATCCCGCCACGCTTGTAACTCTCACCGTTCGATGGTTCGGCGCCAAGTTCAAAGGATCGGCAACAAGGACAGCACGCCATGAACACGCCACCGATTGTATCGCCGCAGCAGTGGGAGGCCGCGCGCGAGCGGCTTCTCGTCAACGAGAAGGCCCTGACCCGCGCCCGCGACGCGCTGGCCGCCGAACGCCGGCGGATGCCGTGGATGGAAGTCGAGAAGGCGTATGAATTCGACGGGCCGAACGGCAAGGCGAGCCTGCTCGACCTGTTCGAGGGCCGCCGGCAGCTCATCGTCTATCGTGCCTTCTTCGAGCCCGGGGTGTTCGGCTGGCCCGAGCACGCCTGTCGCGGCTGCTCGCTGGGCGCCGACCAGGTCTCCCACCTGGCGCACCTGAACGTGCGCGACACGACCCTCGCCTACGCCTCGCGCGCACCGCAGGCGGACATCGCGCGCCTGAAGGCGCGGATGGGCTGGGCGATGCCCTGGTACACCATTACCGACAGCTTCGACGCGGACTTCGGCGTCGATCAATGGCACGGCCACAACGTCTTCCTGCGCGACGGCCAGCGCGTGGTCCGCACCTACTTCATCAACAGCCGCGGCGACGAGGCGATGGGGACCACCTGGAGCTACCTCGACCTCACACCGCTCGGCCGCCAGGAGATGTGGGAGGACTCGCCCGTGGGCTATCCCCAGACGCCGCCGTACAAGTGGTGGAACTGGCACGACACCTATGCCGCTGAAGCGGCGCCCAACCCGAAATGGGTCGACATCATCACCGACCCGCAAGGCGCCGCCGAGCGCAGGCGCGAGGCAGACGAGAAGGGTTGATCCTGCTCCTGAGCTCCCGAAGCTATCGCGGGTTCAGGAGAACGCCCGCACCTGGGAAGGCGACGCCATCGCCGCCTTTGGCCGATGACGGGGCGGCCGCCGGCGATGCACCGGCGCCGACCGTCACGCCTTGGCCGCCGGCCGACCGGCGGCGATGATCGGGCATGACCGGGAACTTCGCGCCGTCCCGGTTGCTTCGGTTGATCACGCATTCGGAGGTCGGCATGCCGAGGACATATGAAACCGAATTGCCGTTCGACCTCGCCGCGCCCGAGGCGGCGACGCTCGCCGAACTCAACCGGGAAATCGCCGCCTCCGAGCCGCTCTCGCCCGGCGCCGATCGCGCGGTGCTCGGCGAGGGCCCGATCGGCGCCGCCATCGCCTTCGTCGGCGAGCAGCCGGGCGACCAGGAGGAACGCGAGGGCCGGCCGTTCGTCGGCCCCGCCGGGCAGTTGCTCGATCAGGCCCTGGAGCAAGCCGGCATCGACCGCGCCGAAGTCTACGTCACCAACGCGGTCAAGCACTTCAAGTTCGAGGAGCGCGGCAAGCGGCGCATCCACGCCAAGCCGAACGCCGGCGAGGTGCAGCACTACCGCTGGTGGCTGTTGAAGGAACTTTCCTTCGTTCATCCGCGGCTGGTCGTGGCGCTCGGCGCGACGGCGGCGCTGGCGCTGACCGGCAAGGCGGTGTCGATCGCGCGGGCGCGCGGCCCGGCGCGGTTCGGCGATTTCGCGGGGTTCGTCACCGTGCATCCGTCCTACCTGCTGCGCCTGCCCGACGAGACCGCGAAGCGGGCGGCCTACGTGGAGTTCCGCGCCGACCTTCAGCGCATCCGCGAACTTGCGGCCTGACGCGCGGCGCTCAGCCGACGCTCATCGCCAGGATGCGGCTGATCGCGGTCAGGTCGCGCCCGGACACCGCGGACCAGTGGTTGAACGCCGTCTGCATGGCGGCAAAATCGGCTTTCCCGCCGGGGGGTTTCGTCAGCACGCCCTCCCGGATCAGCGCCGCGACGACATCTTGCGTCGGGATGAACGCCGGCTTGCCGATCGCGCGCAGGAAGCGCATCCCGGTTTCGCCGCCGAGCCGGCTGCCGCGCTGCTTCAGCACCTCCAGCAGCCCGACATAGTCGGCGTCCGGACAATCCGCGAAGAACCGGGCGGCTCTGCCGTGCTCGGCCGCCAGTTCCACGATGAACCGGGCATTCGCCTGCACTGACGCGATTTTTGCGCCGTTGCGCACGATGCGGCCGTCCTTCAACAGCGCGTCGAACTGGGCTTCGGACAACGCGGCGCATCGCGCCGGGTCGAACCCGTCGAACGCGCCCTCGAAGCCGTCCCACTTCGCGTCGATCACCTTCCAGGAGAATCCGGCATTGAATATGCGGCGCGTCATCGCCGACAGGATGCGATCGTCGGGCGTCGCCGCGATTTCCGCCTGGGTGCGCGATCGTGTGTCGGCCAGCGCCGCCTCGAGCCCGTCGATCCCGCCGCGCCGCTTCGCGGCCAGCGCGACGATATGCGCAAAATCCTCCACGCCTGCCCCCATTCGTTGCGACCCAACACATGGAGGTCTCACCGCGCCTGCAACAGAGGTTCAGCCCGTCACCTCCGCCCGTCGCCCCTGCAGGAACCGGCGCACCGCGGCGTCGCGTTCCAGGCCGATCGCCATGTCGTAGGCTGCGCGGGCCGCCTCGCGCGCCCCGGTTCGCGCCAGCAGCTCCGCCCGCGCCGCCCAGTACGGCTGGTATTCGCCCAGTCGCGCATCCTCCGCCGCCGTCGGCATCGTCGCGAGTCCGGCCGCGGCACCTTCCAGCTCGGCCACCGCCAGCGCGCGGTTGATCGCGACCACCGGCGAGCCGGACAGCGCCAGCAAGCGCATCGTACAGCCGCACCACCACGGCCCAATTGGCGCGCCCGGTGCGGCAGCGATGCACGTGTGCCGATTGCAGCGCCGCCTCCAGCTGGTAGCGGCCGATCGAGCCAAGCCCGCCGGCGCGCAGCAGCAGCGCCTCCGCCTCGTCGATCATGGCCGCGTTCCACGTGGCAGGGTTCTGCGGCCGCGAGCGGCACGTAGTCGCCCGCCGTCGTCCGCCGCGCGCCGCGCCTCGCCTCGGCGTGCAGCATCAGCGCCAGCAGCCCCAGCGCCTCCGGCTTCTCCCGGCAGCAGCTCGGCGACCAGCCGCGCCAGGAACAGTGTCTCCGCGGTCAGGTCGCGACGCGCGATGTCGGTGCCGCCGGGGTCGGTCCAACCCTCGGTGAACGCCGCGTAAATGGCATCGAGCACCGCGTCGAGCCGGCCCGGCATGTCTTCGCGCCCGGGCACCGCGAACGGAATGCCCGCCTGGCTGATTTTTTCTTTCGCCCGCACCAGCCGCTTGCCCATCGCCGCGGGCGATGCCAGGAACGCCGAGGCGATCGTCTTCGCGTCCAGCCCCAGCACCACCTGCAGCATCAGCGGCGCGCGCACTCCGGCCTCGATCGCCGGGTGCGCGCAGGCGAACATCAGCGCCAGCCGATGATCCGGGATTTCTCGCCCTGTCGGCCTCCGCCGCCTCGTCCGCCAGCAGCAGCAGCGGCTCGATGGCCTGCTCGCCGCTGCGGCGCCTTCGCGCCCCGTCGATCAGCTTGCGCCGCGCGACCGTGAGCAGCCACGCCTCCGGGTTGTCCGGGCAGCCGCACCTCGGCCAATCGGACAACGCCGCGGCGAACGCCTCCGCCAGCGCGTCCTCGGCCGCAGCCACGTCGCGGGACCGCGCCGCCAGGAAGGCGACGAGCTTGCCATAGCTGCGGCGCGCCACCGCCTCCGCCGCATCGTGCGCCCGCCCGCCGCCTTCCACGTGGTTCATCCGCTCACATCGACCAGATCGGCCGAACTTCCACCGTGCCGTGGCTCGCGCCGGGGCAGCGCGCCGCCCAGCCGATCGCGGCGTCGAGGTCGGGCACGTCGATCAGGTAGTAGCCGCCGAGCTGCTCGCGCGACTCCGACATACGGCCCGTCCAGCACCTGCGGCTTGCCGTCGGCCATGCGCACCGTGGTCGAGCTCGCCACCGGCCGCAGCCGGTTCGAGCCCTTCAGCACGCCGGCCTTGGTCAGCGCCTCGCCGTAGGCCATGTACGCGGCCATGCCCTGCTGCTGCTGCTCCGGCGTCATCTGCCCCCAGCCGGCTTCCTCGGAATAGAGCATCAGAATGTAGTCCATCGCACGTCTCCCTTGGTTCGGGGCGGCCACCATGCGCCGCCGGCTCAGTGACGCGCGAGCCGGCGCGGTTTGGACATGCCTGCCGCTAACCCCGCGGGAAGACTTCGACTCCGTGACCGATGTTCCCTTAGTGTTCTAGAGCGACGGCTGTTGTCCAACGGTCACGGAACCCTCATATTGTGGCTTGGCTGCGGCGGCACCGCCACATCTAGTGGAAAATCAATTGACGCCGCCAAGCCGTTGGGCAGGAATGGAGACCGTTCGTTGTTCGTGACTCCGGGGGACTCAATCGTGCTCGATGCCGTCCAGATGCAGGGCCGCCACCAGGTCCGCGTGGACCGCTCGCGCGACGCCCTGCTCACCGATTTCGGCCGCGCGACGCTCGAAGACCGCTATCTGCTGCCCGGCGAGTCCTACCAGGACATGTTCGCCCGCGTCGCCAGCTCCTACGCCGACGACGCCGCGCACGCCCAGCGCATCTACGACTACATCAGCCAGCTGTGGTTCATGCCGGCGACGCCGGTGCTGTCCAACGGCGGCGCCAACCGCGGCCTGCCGATCTCCTGCTTCCTCAACGAGGTCTCCGACAGCCTGGACGGCATCGTCGGCCTGTGGAACGAGAACGTCTGGCTGGCCTCCAATGGCGGCGGCATCGGCACCTATTGGGGCAATGTCCGCTCCATCGGCGAGAAGGTCGGGCAGAACGGCAAGACCTCCGGCATCATCCCCTTCATCCGCGTGATGGACAGCCTGACGCTGGCGATCAGCCAGGGCTCGCTGCGCCGCGGCTCGGCGGCGGTCTATCTGCCGTCTGCGCATCCGGAGATCGAGGAATTCCTCGAAATCCGCCGCCCCACCGGCGGCGACTTCAACCGCAAGGCGCTCAACCTGCACCACGGCATCTGCGTCACCGACGAGTTCATGCGCGCGGTCGAAGCGGACGAGCACTGGGCGCTGCGCTCGCCCAAGGACAACGCCGTCGTGCGCCAGATCTCGCGCCCGCGCGCTGTGGATCCGCATCCTGACCGCGCGCTCGAGACCGGCGAGCCCTACCTGATCTTCTCCGACCACGTGAACCGCGCCGTCCCGAGCACCAGCAAGCTGGCCGGGCCTGGAGGTGAAGACGTCCAACCTGTGCAGCGAGATCACGCTGCCCACCGGCATCGACCACCACGGCAAGCAGCGCACCGCGGTCTGCTGCCTGTCGTCGCTCAACCTCGAGAACTGGTTCGAGTGGGAAAGACCACCCGCTTTCATCGAGGACGTGCATGCGCTTCCTCGACAACGTGCTGCAGGACTTCATCGACCGCGCGCCGGCCGGCATGGAGCGCGCCAAATACTCGGCCATGCGCGAACGCTCGGTCGGCCTGGGCGTGATGGGCTTCCACTCCTTCCTGCAGAGCCAGAACGTGCCGTTCGAAAGCGTGATGGCCAAGGTCTGGAACAAGCGCATGTTCAAGCACATCCGCGCGCAGGCCGACGCCGCCTCGCGCATGCTGGCGGAAGAGCGCGGCGCCTGCCCGGACGCCGCCGAGTACGGCATGATGGAGCGCTTCTCCCACAAGATCGCCATCGCGCCGACCGCGTCGATCTCGATCATCTGCCGGCAACGCCATCGCCCGGCATCGAGCCGATCGCGGCCAACGTCTACCTGCACAAGACGCTGTCGGGCAGCTTTGCCGTGCGCAACCGCTATCTGCAGAAGCTGCTCGCGAAGAACGGGCAGCGACAACGAAGACGTCTGGCGCTCCATCACGCAGCACGAAGGGCAGCGTGCAGCACCTCGATTTCCTCGACCGAGCAGGAGAAGGCGGTCTTCAAGACCGCGTTCGAGCTCGACCAGCGCTGGATCATCGAGCTGGCCGCCGACCGCACGCCGTTCATCTGCCAGAGCCAGTCGGTGAACGTCTTCCTGCCCGCCAACGTGCACAAGTGCGACCTGCACCAGATCCATTTCCTGGCCTGGAAGCGCGGGCGTGAAGAGTCTGTACTACTGCCGCAGCCTGTCGCTGCAACGCGCCGACAACGTCGGCGAGAAAGCCATCCGCCCCGACGAGATCGTGCAGCGCGAACGCGGCGCCCCGGTCCCCGCCCCGGAAGCCGAGTTGCCGCTGGTGGTGGCGACCGCGAAGGTCAATGTGGCGAATTACGAGGAATGTCTGGTGTGCCAGTGAGCTAAGGAATCCGGCGGATTCCAGGCGGCCCGTTTCGAGTCGTGATCTGCTGTTCCCGATGACCTGCACAAAGGATTCCCGCTTCCACTCCCTCCGCGAGGGATAAGCAAGGAAGCTTTCTTTGCCAGCGCCGCCCTTGGCTGTCTAAAAAAGGATCGAAGCTTCTATTTTTTAAGCATGACATGAGGCGGGTTCCAGATATATATTGACCCTGCAATGTGTGGCGGTCGGGTACCGAACGGGCATCTCGATGCTGCGACCAAGAGGCAAAGAGCGTCATCTCGGTAGGGATAATTGAAATGACTCGCGCGCGGCGTTTCCTTCATGCACAGACTTTAGCTTGTTTCGCAGCCTGCGCCCTTCTACTAACCGGATGCGCAACACATAACTGGGCACCTGGCCCTGGCATGGAGGGTGCCAATGTGGGCGCCGCCAAAGCCAAGTGCGATTACATCGCAAGGCACGGTGGCGGTTCTTTTGAGGCGTCCGGGAGTACAAAATATGTTGTCGGCGCAGCGGTGGGATTCGCCATAGGAGAGTCGATCCGCGCAAACCAAGACTTCAACGACTGCATGCAGGCGAATGGCTGGCTGATCGCAGATCAGGCTCCTCAGAACTACCCAGTTGCACAAACGCCTCTGGCTTCGCAGCCTCTCCCGGGATCTCAAACTCCGATGATCTCACAAGCTCCTCTTGCTTTGCTGGCGCCGCCGATTCTTCAGGCTGCCCAAATGCAGCCAAGCCCAGATGCGCATTTCGGAGTAGGCACCACGCCAGCAACTCTGCCGATAAATTCTGCCCGAATGGAACGTGATGCATGCGTTTCGGCCATACATGCCGATGCGAAATACGCGATTTTGCTGCCGTATCTCCCGGATGCATACACGGGCCAATTCAACGTTTATCAGCTTTGGAAAGCTGACGCCGCGACTTCCGATGAAAGCAGTCTTTTGTTGGCGTACTTGGGCGCGATCCGTCACTGCGAAGATGATCTAGTGGCCGCGATAACGAAAACCGCGCCGAGTTTGGCGATCACGGCTCAAAAACAGTATACCGAAATTGACCAGATCACACTGTTTCTGAGCAGACAGCAGATATCTTGGGGCCAGTGGGCGGCAACAATTGACAAGATGCAAAACACGACCGGCGGAGAAACGCGGATTGTTCGCCTTTGACACGACGTCGATAGCGAACCAGCAACCCGTAGTGCGGAAAAGCGCAGCGCCCTCCGCCAACTTCTCGCGACAGTCTCTCGCCAGCAACGCTCTCACCCACCGGCCGCGCGTTCCAACCCGGCAATGTCCAGCTTGATCATCTGCTGCATGGCCGCGAACACCCGGCCCGCGACGGCCGGGTCCGGATCGGCCAGCAGGCGCGGCAGGATCGCGGGCACGATCTGCCACGGCACGCCCCACCGGTCGCGCAGCCAGCCGCACATGATCTCCGACCCTCTGTCGGCGGTCAGCGCCGCCCACAGCCGATCCACCTCGGCCTGGTCCGCGCACTCGACCGAGAGCGAGGCCGCGGTTCCGTAGTCGGCTGGCTTGCCGCCGTTCAACGCCTGGAAGCTGTGGCCGCCGAGCGTGAAGCTCACCAGGATGACGGCGCCCGCGTCCCCGCCGGGCCAACTCCCCGGCGAGCGCAGGACGGTCTCGATCCTGGAGTCCGGCACAAGGGACACGTAGAAGCGGACGGCCTCCTCCGCATCCTTGCCAAACCACAGGCAGGTGCTGACTTTCGACATCGCTGCGTCCTCTCCCGGTCGACGGTCTGTCTTCGGGGCGGGCCAGCAAAAGCCCGATTTCAACCGCTCTCAACTCAGTTTCGCTCGACGCCCCCCAGCATTGGACGAACCCATGGCACGCGACGAAGGCCTCGAAGGCCTGCTGCGGGAAGACCTGAAAACTCTGCCGGGTCTGACGGAGAAAAATATGTTCGGCGGCATGGCGTGGCTGCTGCACGGCCATCTGCTCTGCGGCGCGCGCGAGGACGGCATGCTGGTCCGGCTCGGCAAGGGCCACGACGGCTGGGCGCTGGCGCTGCCAGACATCGCGCCGATGGCCATGCGCGACCGGCCGATGCAGGGCTGGGTCCGCGCCGGCCCGGCCGCGTTCGGCGATGACGCGCTGCGCCGAAACCGCTGCAGGCCGCGCTCGCCTTCGTCCGCTCCTTGCCGGCCAAGTAGCGCGCGCCGGCACGCAACGCCCGGCGATCTTTGCCTGGCGTTCGGTGTGGGTCGCGCACGGGCGAGATATCCTCACGACGGGCTGTCATGACCTGACCCGCGGAACCCGGTCGCCACGACGTACAACTCGGAAGACCCCTTGCGGCTCGCCGGCGGCTTGGCGTGGCGGACGCTCGCAAACGCCTGCTTCATCGGCGCCAGCAGGTCGCGCTCCGACCCGCCCTGGAACACCTTGGTCACGAACGCGCCGCCCGGCGCCAGCACCTGCCGGGCAAACTCGAACGCCATTTCCGCGAGCGCGACGATGCGGATATGGTCGGTCGCGGCGTGGCCGGTGGTGTTCGGCGCCATGTCGGACAGCACCAGGTCGCACGGCCCGTCCAGCAACGCCCGCAGCCGCGCCGGCATCGCCGGGTCGGCGAAATCGCCCTGCAGGAAAACGGCCCCCGGCACCGGGTCGATCGGCAGCAGGTCGAGCCCGACCACCTGCGCCGCCCCGCGCTGCGCCGCCACCTGGCTCCAGCCGCCGGGCGCGGCGCCGAGGTCGAGCACGCGGCAGCCGCGCCGGATCAGCCGGTACTTGTCGTCGAGCTCGATCAGCTTGAACGCGGCTCGCGAGCGATAGCCCTGCTCCTTGGCGGCCGCGACGTAGGGGTCGTTGAGCTGGCGCTCCAGCCATTTCTGGCTCGCGGTAGTCCGCCTGCCGGCGGTGCGCAGGCGGACGCCCAGCGACCGGCTCGAGCCAGGCGGCTTCGGCATCAGGCTTGCAGCCGCAGCTCCGGGCCGGCGGCGAGGCGGGGCCGGTGCGGCGTGCGCGGCCGCTCGGCGCGCATCATGCGCAGCAGCATGCCCTCGCGCAGCCCGCGATCCGCCACCACCACCTGCGGCGCCGGCCACAGCCGGTGGATCGCGGCGAAGATGGCGCAGCCCGGCAGCACGAAATCGGCGCGCTCCGGCCCGATGCACGGGTGCTGCGCCAGCCCCTCGCGCCCCATGGCGCGCAGACCGCTCCACCGCCTCGCGCGCCTCCTCGCACGACAGCACCGCGCCGTCGACGCGCGGGCGCGAGTAGCGCGGCAGGTCGAACGCGAGCCCGGCCAGCGTCGTCACCGTCCCCGAGGTGCCGAGCAGCATCACTCCGCCCTGGCGGATCTCCTGCGCGATGCAGTGCACGCGCTCGAACGGCGCCAGGCTGTCGTACGACCTCGTCGACCAGGTCCTGGAACGCCTCGCAATCGAACCCCGCGGCGCCGATGCGCTCGGCGAGCGTGACCACGCCGATCGGCAGCGACACGTAGCCGACCAGCTCCGGCCGCGCCGCCCCCGGCGGCAGCCGGACCCAGGCGAGTTCGGTGGACCCGCCGCCGATGTCGAACAGCAGCGCCCGCCGTCCGCCGCCGCGCAGCAGCGGCGTGCAGGATTCGACCGCCAGCTCCGCCTCCTCGCGGCTGGAGATCACATCGATGGGAAGCCCGGTCTCCAGCCGGACGCGCGCCAGGAATTCCTCGCCGTTGGCGGCGCGGCGGCAGGCCTCGGTGGCGATCGCCCGCAGCGCCCGCACCGGCCGCCGCGCCAGCCGCGCGGCGCAGCCGTGCAGCGCCGCCATTGCCCGGTCCATCGCCGTCTGGCTCAATCGCCCGGTGTGGTGCAGCCCCTCGCCAAGTCTGACAATGCGGGAAAAACTGTCGAGCACGCGAAAGCCGCCGCCGGTCGGCGAGCCGACCAGCATGCGGCAGTTGTTGGTGCCCAGGTCGAGCGCCGCGAAGGCCGGCGGCGGGAACCGGACCTTATCCAGCGGCGATGTGGCGGCAAGCTCGACCATGACAGGGCCTTCGTGGCACGACATGGTATCTTTCCCGCATGTTGGAAATCGGGCAAGCGTTCATTTGCTGATGCGCGTGCGGCGCATTGCCTCCGGTTGCGGCCCCGCCGGCCGTATGGTAGGTGCCAGCCCCTTCCGGCACGGGGCGCTCCTCCGTGCGGCGACCCTGGTGGGGGATCGTTCAATGGTAGGACAAACGACTCTGACTCGTTTTATCTAGGTTCGAATCCTAGTCCCCCAACCACACCGCGCCGCACCCGTCACACGGCGAGCGGCTGATCCATCAGGTCGGCCGCGGGCGCATCGGCCCCGCTCCACCGCTCCGGCCAGCCCTCCGTCCCATGCAGCGCGTCGAGCGCGGCGCGCGCCTTCTCGGCCCGCGGCCGAACCCGGGCGTCGGCGAACTCGGCCGCATCGTCGAGCAGCGCGTGCGCGCGACCGGCCGCGAGCAGCGCCGCGCCGGGCGCGCCGGTGCCCGCCCAGGCGCGGGCCAGCGCGATGTGCAACTCGGCCGCCTCGGCCGGCGCGAAGCGGTCGGCATGCCGCCGATAGATTGCTTCCGCCAGCGCTGGCCGGCGCTGCGCGGCGCGGCTCGCCAGGATCACTGGCCGCCGCCTGACGTCCCGCCGGCGGCGCGCCAGCAGCGCGAACAGCCGCGCCCGGTCGTCGGCGCGGCAGGCGTCCACCAGCGCGCCGAAATGCGCCATGCCGGGACGGATGCAAAGATGGCCGCCGCCGTAGGTCGGCACCGGCACGCAGGCGGCCCCTCCTTCGACCACCACCTGCACCGATCGGCGGTCCACCGCGTTCAGCGGGTCATGCACCAGGAAGGCGCGCGGGGCGACGTCGGCGGGGCCGACATCGAGGCCGACATAGGCGCCGGGGTTGCGGGATTCGAGCGTGAACGGCGTCGCTGCACGCACGGTCGGGCTCGGCGGCGAGAACGCGATCGCGAGGTCGGCGCCGAGCAGGCGGCCGTATTTCAGCGCCCCGTAGCCGCCCAGCGAGAACCCGAAGGTGATCACCTCGGCGAAGCCCGCCCGCACCGGCGCGACCGCGGCGGCAGCGGCACACATGCTGACGGCGGGAAACCAGTTGATCGTCGCGCTCACGAAGCCCAGCGCGGCGCAGCCCAGCGTGTCGGCGAATTGTTCGCCCCAGAACCCGGGGCTCTGCGCCGGAAACCCGGCGGGATTGAAGGTGACCAGCAGCACCGGCAACTCCGCCGGCCGGTAGACGGCCCGAACATTCTCATCAGCATAGAGGATAACCATGAGAAAATTCTTTCGGCTGGACGGGCATCCTTCATACGTGGCGACAGCCGCCGGAGCGCCTGCGCAGGCGCGCAGGACCGTTGCGTACCGACGCTAAACCACGCACCCGGACCGCGCAACAATCGCCTTTGCGGCGCGGCCGGCCCGCCCCGTCACCGCGGCTGAAGCGACAGTGACAACCGGATTGCCTGATGCAGTTCATCGCGACCGACGCGCTCCAGCACCGGCTGGTCGGACAGACGCGCCGCCGCGATGCCGAGCGCGGCGCGAAGAATGTCGTCTTCGGCGCGCCGGTGCGCGATCGCCGGATCGTCCGGCACCGCGCCGGCGTCGCCGTCGCGCAGCACGCACAGCCGCGCCGCGATCGCGGCGTCATCCGGGTTCGCCGCCAGCAGATCGTTGTAGCGTTTCATGGCGAGGCCGACCGCCAGAAGCTGGCAGATGATCTCCGACGACGTGCCGCCGCCGGCGGCGATGCGCATCAGGTTGGCCGAGAGCGTGCGCAACGTCGCGGCAACGGCATCGGCCGCCGCCCTGGCGGCCGCTTGTCCCGTCCGGGCCGCCTCGCTGGCCCGGGGGGCGATCGCGACATTATCGCCAACCAGGTCCGGGACCGCCGGCCCGGTATCGCATCGCATGGCTGCTGGCATGACTCCCCAAGGCTCCCTTCACACGTGTGGAATAATGTTGCCATTGCGTGAAATGTATAATTGCCCCTCCGGACAGAGTCCAGGAATTCTGAGGACGGCCCGGACCGTCCGCGCGCCAGCCCGGAGCCTCTCCCATCAACGATTCCCGCGCCGCCCGCCGGCCCGGCGCGGCCCGCGGCGGTCAGCCCTCGCGCAGAGTTGAAACCGCCCGCGCCGGGTCTAGGCGCCGCTCGCCTGCACCTTCGCCCAGGTGTCGCGCAGGCCGATCGTGCGGTTGAACACCAGCGCGTCGGGCCGGCTCGCAAGGTCCGGGCAGAAATAGCCCTGGCGCTCGAACTGCACGGCAACGCCGGGCGCCGCCTCCGCGAGCGACGGCTCGACCAGCGCGCCAGTCAGCACTTCGAGCGAATCCGGGTTGAGGTCGGCGAAGATGTCGCCAGTCGCACCGGGATCGGGCCGGCTGAACAGCGTGCTGTACAAACGGATTTCCGCCGGCCGCGCGTCGCCGGCGAAAACCCAGTGCAGCGTCGCCTGCACCTTCCGGCCGTCCGGCGAGTTGCCGCCGCGGCTCGCCGGATCGTAGGTGCAGCGCAGCTCGACAACGTTGCCCTCGGCGTCCTTGACCACCTCGCGGCAGGTCACGAGGTAGCCGTAGCGCAGCCGCACCTCCCGCCCCGGTGAAAGTCGAAAGAACTTCTTCGGCGGGTTCTCCATGAAGTCGTCGCGCTCGACGTAGATCTCCCGACCGAAGCGGATCGTACGCGTCCCCGCCTCGGGATTGTCGGGATGGTTGTGCGCGGTCAGCTCGACCGCGTCGCCCTCCGGAAAATTCTCGATCACCAGCCTGAGCGGCCGCAGCACCGCCATGCGGCGTTCGGCGATCGGGTTCAGCCGGTCGCGGATCGCGTGCTCGAACAGCGCCAGATCGACCACGCTGTTGGCGCGCGCCATGCCGATGCGGCCGACGAACTCGCGAATGGCCTCGGGCGGCACGCCGCGGCGGCGCAGGCCGGCGAGCGTCGGCATGCGCGGATCGTCCCAGCCGCCCACATGGCCGCGCCGCACCAGCTCCGTCAGGTTGCGCTTGGACAGCACCGTGTAGCCGAGATTGAGCCGGGCAAACTGGTACTGGTGCGGCACCGCCGGCACCGGCAGGTGCGCGATCAGCCAGTCGTACAGCGGCCGATGGTCCTCAAACTCCAGCGTGCAGAGCGAATGGGTGACGCCCTCGATCGCGTCCGACTGGCCGTGCGCGAAATCGTACGTCGGGTAGATGCACCACTCCGTGCCGGTGCGCGGGTGCGCCGAGTGCAGGATGCGGTAAAGCACCGGGTCGCGCAGGTTCATGTTCCCCGCGGCAAGATCGATCCTTGCCCGCAGCACGCGCGCGCCGTTGGCGAACTTTCCGGCGCGCATGTCGCGGAACAACACCAGGTTCTCGTTAACCGTCCGGTCGCGAAAGACGCTGGCGCGGCCCGGTTCCGTCAGCGTGCCGCGCATCGCGCGCATTTCCTCCACGGGCGTATCGTCGACGTAGGCCAGGCCCGCGCGGATCAGGTGCTCGGCCCAGTCGCAGAGCTGGTCGAAGTAGTCCGAGGCGTGATACAGGAACGAACCCCAGTCGAAGCCGAGCCAGTGCACGTCGCGCTTGATGGCATCGATGTATTCCTGCTCCTCCTTCACCGGGTTGGTGTCGTCGAAGCGCAGATGGCAGCGGCCGCCGAATTCCTGGGCGACGCCGAAATTGAGGCAGATCGACTTGGCGTGGCCGAGATGCAGGTAGCCGTTCGGCTCCGGCGGGAAGCGCGTGACCACGCCGCCGACGCGGCCGGCTTCGAGGTCGGACCGGATGATCTCGCGGATGAAGTCGCGGCCGGCCTCGGGTGCGTTCGCGTCCGGCGTCTCGACAGCCATGCAGGTGCGTTCCATGCTGTGGGGCCGCGGCCCAAGGGCGGCGCGGGCAAGCTGTCAACGCCTTGCGCACGGGCTTGTCAACAGCCGGCGCCACGCGCCAACCGAAGAAGGAGGTTCCGATGTGCTCACCCCGGATCGTCGACGCCGCAATGAAGCAGCGGATCGCTGCCTGGAACGCCGATTTCCGCAAGGTCACGACGAGCCCGTTCGGGCCGCAGGACGAGATCGGCATGCTCAACCTGATCGACGCCGCCTCGCGCGATGCGATCATGCGGCGGGCCGATGCGTCACGCGTCTATGATCTCTCGGTCGACAATTTCGTGGGCATGCCCGGCTGGACCGCGGCCGGCGACCCGACCTACCAGATCTGGATGACGCACACGCCGCCGGGCGAGAAAGTGTGGAACTCGATGGGGCAGGACGCCGAGATGAACGAGCGGATCGCCTACTCCGGCGATGCGATCTCGATGTACACGCATTGCGGCACGCATATCGATACGCTGAACCATTTCGGCTACAACGGTCGCATCTGGAACAATTTCTCGGTCGACAAGCATCTGGGCAGCCGGGTCTGGGACGTGTGCGGCGCGGAGAAGCATCCGCCGATCATGGCCCGCGGCATCCTGCTCGACCTGCCGAAAATGCACGGCATGGATGTGCTGCCGCCGAGCCACGGCATCGGCGCCAAGGAACTCGACGATTGCCTGAAACACCAGGGCACCGAGCTGAAACCGGGCGACGTGGTGCTGCTGCGGACCGGCATGATGAAATACTGGCTGGACACGCCGAAATTCTGCAGCGCGATCCCCGGCTTGACGCGCGAGGGCGCCGAGTATTTGTGCAAGGGCGGCGCGATCATGATCGGCGCGGACACGCTGACCTTGGAACAGACGCCGTCGACGGAGGAAGGCAACTATCTGCCGGTGCACTGCTACCTGTTCGCGGAAGCCGGCGTGCCGATCCTGGAAATGGCGCAGTGCGACGAACTCGCCGCCGACAAAGTGCATGAGTTCGCCTTCATCGGCGCCTGCATCAAGCTGCGCGGCGCGACCGGTTCGCCGATGCGGCCGGTGGCGATGCCGCTACGCGACTGACCGTCCGTAGTCGCGCCGCGCGCCCTCCGGCGTGACGAAGCCCTCGCGCACGTCTTCGTCGATCCTTGCGGGGTCGCGCTGCGCCGGATCGCCGAAGCCGCCGCCGCCGGAGACGCGCACCAGCGCGCGATCGCCGGCGCGCAGCGTGATGTTGGAGAACTTGCTCGAAGAAACCTTGTTGTAGGCCTGCTTGACCGTCAGCCATTCGTCGGAACCGGCGCGCCGGATCAGCGTCGCGCCATTCGCCCCCTCACCGCCACCGAACAGGCCCCAGCTGTGGATCTGGTGCCGGTCGGTGCACTGGCTCACGGTGATGTCGGCATCGACCACGGCCAGGATGCGCTCGAACCCGAGCCCGCCGCGGAACTCTCCGGCGCCCGCGGAGTCCGGCACCAGTGCGAATTTTTCTACGCGGAACGGGAACCGCGTTTCGAACACTTCGGTCGGATTGAACCGGCAATTGCCGTTGATGCAGATCTGCGCATTGTTGCCGTCGGCGCCGTGCCGCCCGCCCCATCCGCCCGACATCAGGTCGTAGCAGGCATAGTACTCGTCATGCACCGGATGGTGGCCGCCGAACACGAAATTGCCGCCGGTCGCGCTCTCTGCCGCCATGGCGCGCGTGGGCGCCGCCTGCGCGAGCGCGCCGATGACGATGCCGGCGAGCCGCGGGTGCGTCTCGGTGTTTCCGGCAACCAGCGGGCCGGGATAGTCGACGTTCACGACGGACGCAGGCGGCGCCACCACCTTGATCGGCCGGAAGCATCCGGAATTCTTCGGGATCGACGCGTCGGTCATGTGCAGCAGCGCGTTGTAGGTCGCGCCGGTGGTGACGCCGAGCGTCGCGTTGATCGGCCCGCGCGCCTGCTTCGCGGATCGGGAAAAATCGGCGACGATCTCGTCGCCCTGCACATGCACGTCGACGCTCAGCGGATATTGCGTCTCCGTGATGCCGTCGTTCTCCACCGTGTCGGTGAAACTATAGATGCCGTCCGGGTATCGAAGAAATTTCCGCGCGCATGCGGCGTTCGGAATAGTCCATCAGGTCGCGGCAGGTCGCGCGAGAACACCTCCTTGCCGTATTTGCCGATGATCTCGCACGATGCGCCGCTCGCCGAGATCGACCGCGCCGATCATCGCGCGCAAGTCGCCGTAGTTGTGCCGCGGCGTGCGCACGTTGGCGAGCAGCAGCTTCCAGACCTCGTCCACGTCCTCGCCGCGCTTCTTGATCTTGACCGGCGGAACGCGCAGTCCCTCGTGGAAGATCTCGGTGGCCTCGCCGGCGAAGCCGCCGGGCACCATGCCGCCGATCTCGGCGATATGGCCGATGCAGACCGCGAAACCGAGCAACTCGCCATCGACAAAGAATCGGCTTGAAGAACGTGTGCTCCGGCAGTGCAGCCCGCCGCGATACGGGTCGTTGTGCAGGATCACATCGCCTTCCTCGATCGTGTCGAACGGGATCTCCTGTGCGCAGTTCTTGATGAGCAGCGGCATGCCGCCGATCATGCGTCGGGCAGAACTCCGCGCCCGCGATCATGTCGCCGTTGGCATCGGCCAGCGCGCAGGTGAAATCGAGGCCCTCGTTGAAGATCGTCGAATACGACGTCTTCATCAGCAGGATGCCCATCTCCCGGCAGATCGAGACCATGGTCGCTGTCGAGGATGTTCATCGTCACCATGTCCATCGGCCGCGCCGTCGGCGCCGGCGCGCGGCGGTTCGCGCGGCAGCTTGGCAGCACGATCTTCAGGCGATGTCGCTGCGCCGTCGCCGGCAGCGAAGACCATTCGACGCACCAGTCCGAGCAGAACAGCGCCGGCTGGTCTGCGCGCGCCTTGATGCCGTCGCCGTGGATCAGCATGCCGCAATTGTCGCACTTGATGTACTTCTCGACATAGTAGCCGTTGGTGGAGAAGCTCATGATCGAGAGCTCCCGATCTCAGGATTGCGTCGCCAGCAGCAGATTGCCGTAGTCGTCGACCGCAGCGCCTGCCCCGGATTGAGCATGGTGACCGACGCCGCCTCCTCGACGACCGCCGGCCCGGCGATCACGTGGCCGGCGCGCAGCGAATCGCGTCGAAATACCGGCGTCGGCAGCCGCCCGTCCGGGAACATCACCGACCGCTCAGCCGCCGGCAACGGCCGGGCCGTCCGCGGCGTCGATCGCTGGAAAACTCCGGCTTCGGCGTCGTCGAAACGACGGTCGCCGAGAAATTGACGATCTCGATGATCTCGCCGGGGATGTCGAAGCCAAACCGCGCCGCGTGCGCCGCATGGAACTGCTGCCACAGAAGCTGCGTCGTTTCCGGCGTGAACGCATCGAACCCGATCGGCAGTTCGAGTTCATAGTTCTGCCCGAGATAGCGCATCTCCAGCGTGCGCTGCACGGAGATGCCGCTCGGCGTAGCCCTGCTCGCGCAGTTCCGCCAACGCCTCGGCGACCAGTTCCGACATCACCTGCGTCGCCCGTGCCGGGTCGAACCGTTTCGATGTCAGTTGCAACGTGCGGTGCCGGTCGACCCGCGCGTCGGCGAGGATGAAACCGTAGGCGGAGAACTGCGCCGGATGATTCGGCACGATGCCGCGCGGAATGCCCGCATCCACCATCAGATCCGCGATATGCAGCGGCCCGGCGCCGCCGAACGCCATGAGCACGAAATCGCGCGGATCGAGCCCGCGCTCGATCAGCACGCTGCGCAGCGCGCCAACCATGTTGTTGTTGGCGATTTGCACGATCGCCATCGCGGTCGCGTCGGCCGACATGCGCAGCCGCTCCGCCATCCGCGCCGACCGCCGCCTCTGCGGCGGCGACATCGAGCCGCATCGCGCCGCCGAGAAAATTATCGGGGCTGATGCGGCCGAGCACGAGGTTGGCGTCGGTCACCGTCGCATCCACGCCGCCGCGGCCGTAGCACGCCGGCCCCGGCTGCGCGCCCGCGCTCTGCGGCCCGACGCGCAGCATGCCGCCCTTGTCGATCCACGCGATCGAGCCGCCGCCGGCGCCGATCGTGCGGATGTCGATCATCGGGATCTGGATCGGCACGCCCCATTCGATCTCGAAGTTCGTGGTGAAATTCTCGGCCCCGTTCACGATCGTCGAGCAGTCGGTGGACGTGCCGCCCATGTCGAGCGTGACCAGCGAGGGCGACGCCGAGCAGACGCGCGATGAACTTTCCCGCGACTACGCCGCCGGTCGGGCCGGACACCGTCATCTCCATCGGCCGCTCCGCCGCCGCCTCCAGCGTCATCTCGCCGCCGTTCGACTTGATGACCACCATGTGCTCGGTGATCCCGGCCTCGCGCAGACGCGCGCGCATCGCGCGCAACTGCTCGCCGACCACGGGCTTGATGTAGGCATCGGCCAACGTCGTCGACGCCCGCTCGTATTCCTTCCACTTCGGCAGCACGTCATAGGAGATCGAAACCGGCAGCCGCGGCGCCTCCTCGGCAAAAATCTGCTTCACGCGCCGCTCGTGCGCCGGGTTCAGATAGGAGAACAGCAGCACCACCGCGACGGCGGCGATCTCGGGATCGGCGTCAAGCCGTCGCGCCAGGTCGCGCACCGCGCCCTCGTCCAGCGGCGTCAGCACGCGCCCGTCGGAATCCAGTCGCTCGACCAATTCGAAGCAGTGCCGCCGCTTCGCCAGCGGCTTCGGCTTCACCCAGCTCATGTCGTAGTGGAATTTGCGGTTGCCGCGCTGGATGAACGGCACGTCGCGAAACCCGGCGGTGGTCACATAGGCGACTGTCGCGCCCTTGCGCTCCAGCAGCGCGTTGGTGGCGACCGTGGTGCCGAGCCGGATGTTTGCTATCTCCGCGCGATGCGGAAACGCGGCCAACCCGCCGAGAATCGCCTCCACCGGATTGCCGGGCACGGAAAAATGTTTCCACACGGAAACTTCGCGCGTGTCGCGGTCGTAGGCGACGAAATCGGTGAACGTGCCGCCGACATCGATGCCCAGCATGAACCGCATCTTTTTCCCCTGCGCCAACCAACGCAACTGTCACGGCTGGGCCAGGGCGCGTCAAGCTATCCCGCCGCGCGCAGCGCCGCATCGAGGTCGGAAAACAAGTCGTCCACATCCTCGATACCGGCGGACAGTCGCAGCAGGTCGGGCGGGCACGGCGATCCCGGCCCCTCGATGGAAGCGCGATGCTCGATCAGGCTCTCGACGCCACCGAGCGAAGTCGCGCGCTTCCACAATTGCACATGCGCCGCGGTGGCGATCGCCGCGGCTTCCCCGGCCCGGACACGCAGCGAAAACATGCCGCCGAAGCCGCCGCGCATCTGCCGCCGCGCGATCGCGTGGCCGGGGTGACTCTCCAGGCCCGGATACAGCACTTCGGCAACCAGCGGATGATTGGCGAACCGCGTCGCCAACTGCAGCGCCGCCGCGCTCGCCGCCGCAACGCGCAGCGGCAAGGTCCGCAGGCCGCGAATGAGCAAAAAAGCCTCCAACGGCCCGATGATCTGGCCGAGCATGGCGCGGTTGCGGCGGATGCGCGCCCAGGCATCGTCCTCAACCGCGGTCGCGAGCACACCCGCCACCACATCGGAATGGCCGTTCAGGTATTTGGTCGCCGAGTGCATCACCACGTCGGCGTCGAGCGCCAGCGGCTGGGTCAGCAGCGGCGTCGCGCAGGTCGAAGTCAACCGCCACGCGCGCACCGGCCGCATGAGCGATTTCGGCAACCGCCACAATATCGGTAATCGTCCACAGCGGATTGGCCGGCGTTTCGAGCCAGACCAGCTTGGTGGCGCCCGGTCGGATCGCCGCACGCACTGCCGCCAAATCAGACGTATCGATGATCTCGACCGCCAGCCCCCAATGGGTCGCGTCGGTCAGCAGCCAGTTGCGCAGCGCCCAGTACATCACCCTCGGGGCCAGCACGTGATCACCCGGCGCGAGTGCAAGAAAAACCGCGGTCGCAGCCGACATGCCGGAGCCGAACAGCAGCGCCGACGGCGCGCCCTCCAGCACCGCGAGAATCTCCTCCGCCTCGCGCACGGTCGCGTTGTCCGGCCGCGCATACACGTAGCCGCTCCGGTACTGGTTGTCGGGGTCGCGGATGAAGGTGGTGGCGAAATGCACCGGCGGCACCACCGCACCGGTCGACGGGTCGATCCGCCCGAGCGCCTGGGCGAGCCGGGTGCGGACGCTCCAAGGCGGTGGTTCGACTTTCTCGGTCATGCGGGCTGCTCCTCGGCGGCAAAGCCTAAAGCAACCCGCGCGCCGCGTCAGGTGCGGCCGGCCCCGCCTTCGCCGGTACCAGGGCGGCCGGGGCGGTGGGGCAGCGACAGATCGGGATCGGACATCAGGTGTGGCCTCCAAGCAAGCTGCCGTGGGAAGTGGCGAACCCCAGCGCGAGTTGCACCGCGGAATTGGCTTGGATCAGCCCTGCGCCGCCGGCATTGTCGGCGCCCAGCACCGGGATCGCCGACTGCTCCAGCAGGCTGGTCACCTGCGCGGGCAAAAGCGAAGGATCCGCCTGCAACATCAGCGCCGCGACCGCGGCCGCGACCGGCGCGGCGGCCGAGGTGCCGTAGAATGGCGCGAACACGCTGGTCATGTCGCCGTCCGGTGCCACGAAGTTGACCTTGTCGGTCGAGATCGGGGTCGCCAGCGTCTGGCCGGCCGCGCCGAGCAGGATCGTGCCGGTGCCGACCGAGGAGTAGCTTTCCACCGCGCCGCTGCCGCCGAACGCCGGCGTGGTCGCGTAGTCGATCGCGCCCACCGTGTTGGCGCCCGCGACCATCTCGTGCCCGATCACCGTGCCGGAGCCGGCGCCGGCGTCGTTGTTGATGGTGCCGTTGCCGTAGTTGATGATCTTGAACATGCCCGGCAGCGAAGCGCCGCCGTTGGCGAACACCACCACCCGGAAATCGCTGCCCGCCTCGGTGTTGGTGTAGGTCAGCTCCTGCACCGGGTTGCCGCCGACGTCGTCGGTGCTGGTCATCGCGACCAGGTGGCCGGCGCCGTCATACAGCGCCATGCCGATGCTGTTGGCGCTGCCGGCGCTGCCGCCGATCGTCGCGAACGGCTGGTTCCACTGCATGTCGAGCTCGATCTCGCCGCCCTTCGGCAGCGTCACGTCCACCCAGGGCTGCGGGGCCGTGGCGGAGCCGAAGTTCTGCACCACCACGCCGCCGGGCAGGCCCTTCGGCGCGAGCTGCATCGGGGCAAAATTCTGCTGGACGTAGTCGGTGCCCTCGTTGCTGGCCGCGGTGAAGTAGCTGACGCCGTCGGCGACCGCGTTCTCCACCGCCTGCTGCACGACGCCGCCGTCCTGGAAGAACGGCTCGTCGAGATAGGCGACGTCGTCGACGATCACGTTGCAGCCGGCGGCCTGCAGCGCGGCGATGCCGGCGGCGAAGCTGGCCTCGCCGTCGGTCGCAGTGGTGAAGGCGATGCTCGCGCCGGGCGCGACGGTGTGGATCAGCTCGGCCATCGCCTGGCCCTCGTCGTGGCCGGCGGTGCCGTCCTGCAGGATCTGCACGTTCGCCGGCAGGTTGCCATCGGCGATGTTGCCGGCCATCTCGCCGCCGAGATCGAAGCTGTCGGACAGGATGCCGATTTTGATGCCGGCGCCGGTCACGTCGAACTCGCTGCGGGCGGCGGGGCCGGCCACCGCGAGGTCGGCGTCGTCGCTGGTCAGCGTGCCGGTGGTCGCGCCGCCGCTAGTGAACAGGTTGCCCAGCACGTACTGCATCGACAGGCTGTCGGTGAACGCGGGCGCAGCGAGCGCCAGCGCCTGTTCGTGGATCCCGGCGAGCGCCGCCGCCACCGCGAGGTCGGCAGGTGGCGACTGAGTGGTCTGCGGGGCGAGGAATCCCGCCAGTTCAATGGTCTCCAGCGCAGAGACAGCAAACCTCGTTCCGGAAACGCCATGCGTTCCCGGGTGCGTCTGGACACCCATGACAGCCAACTCCGTTTGAGGAGCGGCCCTCTCAGGGTGGGATTGGTCTCACCCCCGAACGTCCGCTCACGATTTCGTGAGCATCGTCCCAAAAACCTACCCGGAGGTTATCACGGGAATGTGATATCACGTTTCCGCGAGAAAATCTCGTGCGATGGATCGGCTCTCAATCGTGGGACGGACGGCACACACGAAAAACGCCGGGGCGCGTGGCGCCCCGGCGTGGTCCGGCCGCAACTGTGTCCGGGCTCGTGTCCGATGCGGAACGTCCGTCGTTGCCGGGCTTCACCCGGCAATCCCGCGCGACGTCGGAAGGGAATGAAGCGGTTGGCTCGCCGCGAACCATCAGGGTTCGAGACGCGATAACCGATCCATTCCGCCGGACGTCATCCCCGGGCTTGACCCGGGGATCCGCGCCGCGCGGTGGATTGCCGGGTCAAGCCCGGCAATGACGAGAATGGATCGGTTGGCTCGCCTCGAACCCTTGGCTCAGTGCGTCGTCGTCGGCCGCGGCGCACCGAGTTCGATCAGGCGGCCCCAGCGGCCGGCGGAGAACAGATGCGCGTAGACCGCATTCAGGTAGCCCATGCGCCGCCAGTCCAGGAACGTCGCGTCATCCACCTCGGCCAGCCGGTCCGCCTTCACGATCTTGAAGCCGCGGATCCGGGCGGTGCCGCCGACGGTGAAGTTGACCGTCGCCTCCTCCTCCTCGAGCAGCTTGGCCGCCTCCAGCGCGCGGCCGAAATTGGCGGCCGCGGAGACCGCCTCGCGGAATGCCTGGCAGAACCCGACCGCCTCGTTCAGCGCCGGCGACGGGCGCCCGTCCTCGAACAGCGGCAGGCCCCGGTCGGGGCGGATCTGCTCGGCGTCGGGCTCCATGCCGACGACCACGTTCTTGTTGTCCGAGTCCTCGACGAAGATGAACGGGAAGGCGCGCACATAGGCCGGGACGTAGGCGTCCGACTGCCACGAGCCTTCCGGCCGCACGAACAGGTTCTCCCCCTCCCGCAACCCCAGCAGCGCGACCGGCACCGGATTCGGGCCGGTGGTGAACAGGATCGGGTAATGCTGCGCAACCGCGTCGAACTCGGTGAGCCCGATCGGCACCGACTGCGCCCGGTGCGCGAACCCGTAGCCGACCGCGCGGTCGAGTTTGAGGTGGCTGTGCAGTTGCGGGTTGACCCCCACCACGCGTTTGAAGAACAACGGCAGCGGCGTGGCGGGCGACGTCTGGGCTTCGGGCATGCTGGACCTTCGAGACGAAACGATGCCCGCAGTTTGCCGGAGGCGGGGGCGGAAAGCGAGATGGCGCGGCCGCGCGGCGTCCCATATGCAATGGCGCTGCCTCCACGCGGCGGGGCGACCGGCGTTGTCGCGGACGATGGAACCGCGAGCCGGTGTCGATATTGACTGACACAGCGGAACTCTGGTGGCAATATATTGGCTGTTCATGCCCACGAAGATTGATGCAAATGGGGTCTAGGGCATCCTTGCGTCCGCGGTTTGTTTGGCCGTCGCACTGCGTCGGGTTGGTTGGGCCGTGGCAAGTCGGCAGGGCGTTGCTTGGCCCGCTTGCCCGGGATCGTCGGGCGACGACGGCGCTCGAATACGGATTGATCGCCTCGATGATCGCGGTGGTGCTCGTGCTCGTGGCGACGAGCTTCGACGTCAACGTCGACAGCGTCGGTGCGATGGTCAGCAAGCTGGCCGCCAAACTGTAGCAGCCTCCTTCCGGATCGGCGGCGAACGTCAGTCCCACCAGAGGAAGCAGCGCCGCACGCGGGCCAGCTCACGCGCGAACTCCGCGACCGCCCGCGCGTCGTCGGGCCGCACCTGCAGGTCCGGGCAGAACTCGGCGAGGCGACGCGTCAGCGCCTCGCCGTTGCCGATCGGCGCCGCAAAGCCCAGTTCCACGAAATCGAAGCCGGCGCCGATCACCGTGAGCGGATGCTCCCGCCGCGTCTCCTCGCACCACTCGACCAGGTCGCGCGTGCCGAGCCCGTAATTGGCGGCGTTGGTCCCGCAGGCCGCCAGCGTCGCGAGCGGCTCGTCGAGCGGAAACAGCAGCAGCCGCGTCGGCCCCTTCTCGGCAAACGTCAGCCCCGTATAGATAAGGGTATAGCCCCGCTCCGCGACCTCCGCCTGCAAACGCTGGAACAGCCCGGTCGGGCGCCCGCGCGCATCGGCCACCGCGAACGCTACCTCGCCATAATGCGCCGAGAGGGTGCGATGCAGCGAGGCGACGTAGTGGATCACGCCGCGGCGGCGCTTCCACGGCTGCGGCTTGGCCTGCAGGATCTGCCCGACCCGCTCCGCCTCGGCCATGAACGGCGGATCGGCGAGCGCCACGCAGGTTTTCAGCGCGGCCCGCAGTCGCTCGAACAACGACCGCTCCGAGGGCTGCACCGGGACGCCGGCCGACGCGGCGAGCAACTCGTAGCTCTCGGCGCTGGAGAAATGGCGGGCGTACTCGAGGACGGAGCACGTCTCCCCGAGGCTGGCCGGCGCCTCCCGCGCGGCGCGACGCGGGCGACGCGGCAGCGCCGCCTGCAGTGTGGCGATGCGGGTCTGCCGATCCCGCACCTTGCCCACGACGTCCGCCGGAACCTGGGCGTGCACGTCCGCGCCATGCGCCAGCAGCAGCCGAATGATCTCCGGCTTGTCCGTGCGCAGCGCCAGCACCAGCGGCGGCGGCAGCCGCCCGCGCGGCTTGTTGGGGTCGAGCCCCTGTTCGAGCAGGCACTCGATCACCTCGGCCTTCGTATTGGCGAAGGCGAAGGCCCAGAGATCGCCGTGGCCTTCTGGGTCCAGCGCCGCGTCAACGTCGGCGCCCGCGGCGCAGAGCGTCCGCACGATCTCGAGATGCCCGGCGCCGACTGCGAGCATCAGCGGCGTGCGGTCCTGCGCATTGCGCTGGTCGGGATCGGCGCCCTGTTCGAGCAACGCCCGGACGCGGTAGGCGATGCCGGCCTCCGCCGCCGCGCACAGGTCCATCGCCGTCCCGGCATCGCGTTGCTCGAACTCCGCCGCGATGTAGGCGATCACCCGCTTGGCGCCGCCGCGCCGCGCGTGGTCCAGCGCGGTCGCCAGCGCCACGTCCCGTGCCGTGAGGTCAGCGCCGGCCTCGACGAGCAGCTTGACGGCCGCGAGACTGGACGTGTGGGCCGCCATCATCAGCGGCGTCGCCCCGCTGGCCATCCCCAGATTGCCCGGCAGCCGCGCATCGACTTGCGCGCCGTGCTCCAGCAGCAGCCGGATCGCAGCCACATGCGCGCCGATCGCGGCCACGCCGAGCATGGGCATGCCCTCCCAGGCCCGGTTGTGTGCTTCGGGAACCTGGGCATTGGCGCTGACCCCGGCCGCCATCAGCAGCCCGATCATCTCGGCGTCGTCGCGCTGCACCGACTGCGCCAGCACCCGGGCGCACACCTCCGCGTTGGCCGCGCCGGGCGGGTCGCGCGCGAGGCTGCCGCGCACCGCGTCGAGATCGCGGATCGCGACCGCCTCGGCGAGCAGGAACCGCTCCGCCGGCAGCGTGCGGGCGTGGGCGAGGAACAGCTCCGCGATCCGGCTCTGCGCCGCCGCGAACATCCGTCCGCTGGCCGATTTCTCGCGGCTTTTCGCCGCCCGCTCCCCGGCCTCGATCGCCGCGGCGAGCAGCGTCTGGCCGCGCGCGTTGATCTCGAAGATGTCGGCGCCCTGGCGCAACTGGGCTTCCACCAGCGCGACGTTGTCGTTGAGCACGGCGTGCGCGAGCAGCGAAGTCGGCCGCCGTTGCTGGTCTGACACGCGAACCTCCAGCCGATTCGGGCAGAGGTCAGTCTAGCCGCGGATCGCGGTATCCGGAATGATCGAGCGCGAGATTCAGCGCCGCCCCTCCACCGCGTGCAGCCCCGGCTTGCCCTCGAACGTGGTCACGCCGTCGAGCCATGCGGCCACCTCGCTCTTGTGCGCGCGCAGCCACGTGGCGGCGGCCCGGGCCGGATCCATCCGCTTGTCGAGAATGTCGTCGGTCAGCGCGTCCTCGGCGGCGAGGTCGAATTTCTCCTGGGTCAGCAGCTTGCCGACGTTCGGGCACGCGGCGACGTAGCCGGCGCGCACGTTGGTAAAAACGTTCGCGGCACCGAAATTCGGCCCGAACGTGTCGTCGCCGCCGGTGAGATATTCGAGCTTGTATTTCACGTTCATCGGGTTCGGCTCCCAGCCGAGGAACACGATCGGCTGCTTGTGCCGGTAGTCCTTGGCGAGCTGCGCCAGCATCGCCGGCTCGCCGCCCTCGACGAGCTGGAATTTGTCGAGGCCGAAGCGCTTGGCCTTGATCAGGTCGAGCACGTGCTGGTTGCCGTCGTTGCCGGGCTCGATGCCATAGATCTTGTACCCAGCTCCTTGCCGAATTTCTCGATGTCGGCGAAATCGTGCAGCCCCTTGTCGTAGAGGTATCGCGGCACCGCGAGGGTGAACTTGCCGCCCTCCAAGGTCGGACCGAGCACGTCGATCGACTTGTCGTCGGTATATGGTTTCCGCTCGGCCTCCATGCCCGGCATCCAGTTGCCGAGGAACACGTCGACGTCCTTTGCCTTCAGCGCCTTGTAGGTCTCCGGCACGGTCAGCACGGTGAGCTTCGGCGTGTAGCCGAGGTCCTTGAGGATCAGCGCGGTGACGGCGGTGGTCGCGGACACGTCGACCCAGCCGATGTCGGCGAACCGCACGGTCTTGCAGGCGGCCGGATCGGCGGCATGGGCCGGCGCGCCGGCCAGTCCAGACAGCAGGGTCGCGGCGGCGGCCAAGCTGCGGAAGCTCCCTCTCCCCTTGCGGGAGAGGGCTGGGGTGAGGGGTCGAGCCACACCAGCTTCCGGGCGCCGCCACCCCTCCCCCAACCCCCTCCCGCAAGGGGAGGGGGCTCCATCGTCCGCCCGCTCATCCGATTTCGAACCAACGAATCCTTGCTCGGCTCGACGGCTGGATCGACGCATTCCTCGTCCCCTGAGCTGTGCGCGGGGCTGTTATACCGGAGCGCGGGAAGCCGGTCGCGTCACAGCGTCAGGCCGCCGTCGACCACCACCGTCTGCCCGGTCACCATCGCCGCGCCGAACCCCAGGAACGCGATGACCTCGGCGATGTCCTCGGGGGTGCAGCGCCGCTTCAGCGCCGCCCGCTCGGCCGACTCCCGCTGCCGTTCCTCGGTCCAGCGGATCTGCCAGGTGCTGTCGACCGCGCCGGGCGCGACCGCGTTCGCGCGCACCTCCGGCCCGAGCCCGCGCGCCAGGCTGCGCGTGAGGTTCACCACGCCCGCCTTGGTCGCCCCATAGGCCAGCGAGCTGCCGGCCGAGGTCAGCCCCGAGATCGAGGCGACCGAGACGATCGCGCCGTGCGCCTGCTTCAACGCCGCCGCCGCCGCGTGCGAGCAGCGGAACACCCCGAGCAGGTTGGTCTGCAGCACCGTCTCCCACAATTCCTCGGTGATCAGGTCGAGCCGCTCCGATGGGACCGCCTCGAACACGCCCGGCGTGCCGGCGTTGTTGACCAGCAGGTCGAGCCGCCCCATGCGGCCGACCGCCGCCTGCACCATCGCCTCCGCATCGCCGGCGCGGCCGACATGGCCGGGCGCGTCGACAATGGAGTGGCCTTCGGCGCGCAGCCGCGCGACCGCGTCCGGACCGCGCGCGTCGTCGGCCAGGAAATTGACCGCGACCGTGCAGCCGCCGCGCGCCAGCAGCGTGGCGGTCGCGAGCCCGATGCCGGAGGCGGCCCCCGTCACCAGCGCGGCCTTGCCTGCCAGATCGTACTTGATCATGTATTTTTCCCTTCTCCGGATCTGCCCGGCCGAGTTTGACGGCTCCAGGCAGTGCGCGGAAGACGGCAATGGCGGCAGGCCGCGCGGCAGGTTGGCGGGACATCTCTGAGGCATGACGGATCTCGAGTTCGACCACGTGATCGTCGGCGCGGGCTCGGCCGGCTGCGTGCTGGCCAACCGGCTGAGCGAGAACCCGGAGCAATCGCGTGCTGCTGCTGGAGTTCGGCGGCTCCGACCGCTCCGTGCTGATCCAGATGCCGAGCGCGCTCTCGATCCCGATGAACATGCCCAAGTACAACTGGGGCTACGAGACCGAGCCGGAGCCGGGCCTGGGCGGCCGGCGGCTGCACACGCCGCGCGGCAAGGTGCTGGGCGGCTCGTCCTCGATCAACGGCATGGTGTGGGTGCGCGGCAACCCGCTGGATTTCGAGGCATGGCAGGCGCAGGGCGCCGCCGGCTGGGGTTTTGCCCATGTTCTCCCCTACTTTCGCAAGGCCGATGCACATGCCGAGGGCGATCCGGCCTACCGCGATGCCGGCGGGCCATTGCACAACCAATACGGAACGTTGAAAAACCCGCTGCATGCGGCGTGGCTTGAGGCGGCGCGGCAGGCGGGCTATCCGGCGACCGACGACTACAACGGCTTCCGCCAGGAAGGCTTTTCGCGCATGGGCATGTCGGTGCACCGGGGGCGGCGCTGGAGCACCGCGAACGCCTATCTGCGGCCCGCGCTGGCGCGCCGGAACCTGACGGTGCTGACGCACGCGCGGGCAACGTCCATCGCGTTCCAGGGGCGGCGCGCCGTCGGCGTCCGGTTCGTGCGCGATGGCGACGAGCAGGTCGCGCGCGCCCGGCGCGACGTTCTGCTCTGCGGCGGCCCGATCAACAGCCCGCAACTGCTGAAACTGTCAGGGGTGGGTCCGGCAGCGGAATTGCAGTCGTTCGGCATCCCCGTCCTGCACGACCTCCCCGGCGTCGGCGAGAATCTGCAGGACCATCTGGAATTCTATTTCCAGGTCGAGTGCCGCGAACCGATCACGTTGTATTCGGCGATGAACCCGCTTGCAAAAGCGACAATCGGCGC
This sequence comes from uncultured Solirubrobacterales bacterium, assembly GCA_963697635.1. Taxonomy (GTDB): domain Bacteria; phylum Pseudomonadota; class Alphaproteobacteria; order Acetobacterales; family Acetobacteraceae; genus CAJCJG01. The sequence continues at coordinate 84,764 of CAVOOS010000034.1, forward strand.
GCGCTGGCTGCTTGCGAAGGACGGTCTCGGCGCCACCAACCATTTCGAGAGCTGCGGTTTTATTCGTAGCCGGGCAGGAATAAAATATCCCGACATCCAGTACCATTTCCTGCCGCTGGCGGTGGCCTATGACGGCTCGGCGCTCGCCGAGGGCCACGGGTTCCAGGCGCATGTCGGCCCGATGCGCTCGAAAAGCCGCGGTTTTGTTCGTCTTGCGTCTCCCGATCCGGCGCAGAAACCCCGCATTCTGTTCAACTACATGAGCCATCCCGACGATTTTTCGGAGATGCGCGCCTGCGTCCGGCTGACCCGCGAGATCTTTGCCCAGTCCGCGTTCGACCCGTATCGCGGGCGCGAATTGCAGCCCGGCGCGGAGGTGCAGACCGACAAAGAGATCGACGATTTCGTCCGCCGCAAAGTGGAAAGCGCCTACCACCCCTCCTGCACCTGCAAGATGGGCGCGCCGTCCGACCGCATGGCGGTGGTGGACCCGGAATGCCGGGTGATCGGGCTGGAGGGGCTGCGAGTGATCGACAGTTCGATCATGCCCAGCATCACCACCGGCAACCTGAACGCGCCGACCATCATGCTGGCGGAAAAGGGCGCCGACCACGTGCTCGGCCGCCCGCCCCTGCCGGCCTCCAACGCGCCGTACTGACGTGGCGGCGGACTGGGAGGCGGCGCAGCGGTAGCTTGTGCGGCCAGGTGCTCGCCTTGGCCGACGTGCGGTTGCAATATCCGGCATGCAGAATTTTTCCGCCTTCTCTCTGCTGCGCCGGGCGTTCGGCGGCCACGCCTCCTGGCAGCCGCAGTGGCGGCATCCGGAGCCGAAGCCGGAGTACGACGTGGTGATCGTCGGCGCCGGCGGGCACGGGCTCGCGACCGCCTACTACCTCGCCAAGGAGCACGGCATCCGCAACGTCGCCGTGCTCGAGCGCGGCTGGCTCGGCGGCGGCAACACCGGCCGCAACACCACGATCATCCGCTCCAACTACCTGTTCGACGAAAGCGCCGCGCTCTACGAGCACTCCGTCGAAGCTGTGGGAGACGCTGTCGCAGGAGCTGAACTACAACGTGATGTTCAGCCCGCGCGGCGTGCTGATGCTGGCGCACACGCATCCACGACGCGCAGGTGTTCAAGCGGCACGTGCACGCCAACCGCGCCAACGGCGTCGACAACGAGTGGCTGACGCCGGCGGAGTGCAAGGCGTTCTGCCGCCGCTGAATGTCGTCGCCGACGCTGCGCTATCCCGTGCTCGGCGGCGGCACTGCAACGGCGCGGCGGCACGGCGCGGCACGATGCGGTCGCCTGGGGCTATGCGCGCGCCGCCGACGCGCTGGGCGTCGACATCATCCAGAATTGCGAGGTCACCGGCATCCGGCGCGGCACGAACGGCGCGGTCGAGCGGCGTGGAGACCACGCGCGGCTCCATCGGCGCGCCCAAGATCGGCGTGTCGGCGGCGGGCCATACCAGCGTGGTGCTGGCGATGGCCGGCGTGCGGCTGCCGCTCGAAAGCTTTCCGTTGCAGGCGCTGGTCTCCGAGCCGGTGAAGCCGTGCTTTCCCTGCGTGGTGATGTCGAACACCGTCCACGCGTACATCAGCCAGTCGGACAAGGGCGAACTGGTGATCGGCGCCGGCACCGATGCGTATACCTCGTACACGCCAGCGCGGCGGGCTGCACATCGCGCAGCACACGCTCGACGCGATCTGCGAGCTGTTCCCGATGTTCCGCCGCCTGCGCATGCTGCGCAACTGGGGCGGCATCGTCGACATCACGCCGGACCGTTCGCCCGATCATCGGGAAGACCCCGGTGCCCGGCCTGTACGTCAATTGCGGCTGGGGCACCGGCGGGTTCAAGGCGACGCCGGGCTCGGCGCACGTGTTCGCCGCACACGATCGCGCGCGACGAGCCGCACCCGATCAACGCGCCGTTCACCATCGAGCGCTTCCGCGACCGGTTGTCTGATCGACGAAGCCGCCGCCGCCGCGGTGGCGCATTGAGGTTTTTGCATGCTGCTGATCCCCTGCCCCTATTGCGGCGAGCGCCCGGAGATCGAGTTCTCCTACGGCGGCGAGGCGCACATCGCGCGCCCGGCCGACCCGTCGCGCTCAGCGACGAGCAATGGGCGGAGTTCCTGTATCTGCGGACCAACCCCAAGGGCACGCTACGCCGAACGCTGGCGGCACACTCACGGGTGCGGCCGGTTTTTCAACGCGGTGCGCGACACGGTCAGCGACTTTTTCGTCGTCACCTACAAAAGCGGCGAGCCACGACCCGATCTGCCGCCGACGGGATCGGCATGAGCGCGTTCCGCACCGCGACAGGCGGGCGCATCGACCGCACGCGCCCGCTGCGGTTTTCGTTCGATGGCCGCTCTTACCATGGATTTCACGGCGATACGCTGGCCTCGGCCCTGCTCGCCAACGGCGTGCATCTGGTCGGGCGCAGCTTCAAATATCACCGGCCGCGCGGCATCCTGGCCGCCGGCGCCGACGAGCCGAACGCGCTGGTCGACCTGATCCGCGACGATGCGCGCCGCACGCCGAACGTGCGCGCAACCGTGATCGAGCTGTACCACGGATCTGCGCGCGGAGAGCCAGAACAGATATCCGTCGCTGCGGTTCGACCTCGGCGCCGTCAGCGGCTTGTTCTCGCCGCTGTTGCCGGCCGGGTTCTACTACAAGACCTTCAAGTGGCCGGCGTCGTGGTGGAAGCGCGTCTACGAGCCGGCGATCCGCGCCGCCGCCGGCCTCGGCCGCGCGCCGACGCTGCCCGACCCGGACCGCTACGCGCCGCGCTGGGCGCATTGCGACGTGCTGGTGGTCGGCGCCGGACCCGCGGGCCTCGCCGCCGCACTTGCCGCCGCCGACGCCGGTGCGCGTGTTCTCCTGTGCGACGAGCAGGCGGAGTTCGGCGGATCGCTGCTCGCCGAAACCGCAGCCATGATCGATGGAAAACCGGCGCAGGCTTGGCTCGCCGACACCATCGCGGCGCTGCAAAAGAATACACGGATAGAAATGCTGCCGCGCACGACCGCGTTCGGCTATTTCGCTCACAACATGGTCGGGCTCAGCGAGCGCGTCACCGATCACCTCGCCGCCCCGCCGCCGCATCTGCCGCGCGAGCGGCTGTGGCAGGTGCGGGCGCGCGAAGTGGTGCTGGCGACCGGTGCGCTGGAACGGCCGCTGGTATTTCCGCACAACGACCGGCCCGGCATTCTGCTGGCGGACGCCGCGCGCACCTACGTCAATCGCTATGGCGTGCTACCGGGCCGGCGCATCGTAATCGCGACCGCGCATGATTCCGCGTATCAGGCCGCGCTCGACTTGCATGCGGCCGGCGCGGTGGTCGCGGTGGTCGCAGACATGCGCGAGGCACCGAACGCCGACCTCGTCGATCGCGCCCGCGCCGCCGGCATTGTCGTGCGCACCGCAACCGGCGTCACCCGCACCGGCGGCGGCCAGCGGATCGCATGGGCGGCGCTGGCGCCCGTTGCCGGCGGCACGGCCGAGCCGATCGCGTGCGATGCGCTGCTGATGTGTGGCGGCTGGACGCCGAGCGTGCATCTGTTCAGCCAGTCACGCGGCAAGCTGCGGTTCGACGCGGAATTGCAGGCGTACATCCCCGACGTGTCGGCCGAACGCGAACGCTCTGCCGGCGCCTGTCGCGGCGTGTTCGGACTTGCGCAAGCCGTGGCCGACGGCGCGGCAGCCGGCGAAGCCGCGGCGCATGGCGCTGCATCGGCAAAGCCCGCCGCTGCAACTGGCGGCGGTGGCGGCTGGCTCGGCCTCGTGCCGAATGCCTCGGCCAAAAAAGCGTTCGTCGATTTCCAGAACGACGTGACGGCAAACGACATCGAACTCGCGGTGCGCGAGGGCATGCGCTCGATCGAGCACATCAAGCGCTACACCACCACCGGCATGGCGAGCGACCAGGGCAAGACTTCCAACCTCAACGCCCTCGGCATCGCCTCGGCAGCGCTCGACTCGACAATTCCGCAGGTCGGCCATACGACGTTCCGCATGCCCTACACGCCGGTGACGTTCGGCGGCCTCGCCGGTTTTTCCCGGGATGACCTGTTCGAACCGGTGCGGAAGACGCCGATGCACGACTGGGCGGCCGAACATGGCGCGGTGTTCGAGGACGTCGGCACCTGGAAGCGCGCACACTTTTTTCCGCGCGCCGACGAGGACCAGCACGCCGCCGTCAACCGCGAATGCCTGGCGGTGCGCGGTTCGGTCGGCATCTTCGATGCGTCGACACTCGGCAAAATCGAAATCGTCGGGCCGGATGCGGCGGAATTCCTGAACCGGATGTACGTCAATGCCTGGACAAAACTCGGCGTCGGCCGCTGCCGCTACGGCATCCTGTGCCGCGAGGACGGGTTCGTGCGCGACGACGGCGTGGTCGGCCGGATCGCGCCGGACCGCTTCCACGTCACCACCACCACCGGCGGCATCGCCGGCGTGCTGGCGATGATGGAGGATTACCTGCAGACCGAATGGCCGAACCTCGACGTCTGGCTCACCAACACCACCGAACAGTTTTCGGTCATCGCCGTGCAGGGGCCGAAGTCCCGCGACATCGTCGCCCCTTTGGTCGAAGGTCTCGACATATCCCAGGAAAAATTCCCGCACATGGCGGTCGCCGAGTGCCGGGTCGCCGGCGTGCCGGCGCGGCTGTTCCGGGTTTCCTTCAGCGGCGAACTCGGCTTCGAGGTGAACGTGCCCGCCGACCATGGCCCCGCGGTGTGGGACGCGCTGCACGCCGCCGGCCAGCAGCACGGCATCACCGCGTACGGCACCGAGACCATGCACGTGCTGCGCGCCGAGAAAGGTTATGTCATTGTCGGCCAGGACACCGACGGCACGGCAACGCCCGACGATGCCGGCGTCGGCTGGGCGGTCGCGAAGTCGAAGCGCGACTTCGTCGGCAAGCGCTCGCTCGCGCGCGCCTCGATGTCCGATCCCGCGCGCAAGCAGCTTGTCGGGCTCTTGACCCTCGACGGAAGGACGGTACTGGAGGAGGGCGCGCAACTGGTCGAAAATCCGCGCCAGCCGGTCCCGCAAACGCTGCTTGGCCACGTGACCAGCTCGTATTTCAGTGCCAGTCTTGGCCACCCGATCGCGCTCGCGATGCTGTCGGGCGGCCGGGCGCGCATCGGCAGCACGCTGCACGTGCCGATGCCAAGCGGCGCCATTGCGGTGCGCGTCACCTCGCCGGTGTTCTACGATCCGCAAGCGGCGCGGCTCGATGGGTGAAAACCAGAGGCAACTTCCCGTCGTGCTGACGCCACTGCCGCCCGCGGCGCGCTTCGTATTGCGCGCCCGCCCCGCCGCGCAGCAGGCCGTCACGGCGCCCTTCGGCGTGGCGCTGCCCACCGTCGCCTGCCGCGCCGCCACCGCAGGCGAACGCGCAGCGCTGTGGCTCGGGCCCGACGAATGGCTGCTGCTGGCCCCGGACGCCGACGGCCCGCCGCTCGTCGCCGCGTTGCAGGCCGCGCTCGCCGGCCTGCCGCATTCGCTGGTCGACGTCAGCCACCGGCAATCCGGCCTCACGGTCGGCGGCCCGCACGCCGCGGACGCGCTGAACACTGGCTGCCCGCTCGACCTGCACGACGAAAAATTCCCCGTCGGCATGTGCACGCGCACGGTGTTCGGCAAGGCCGCCATCACGTTGTGGCGAACCGGCGCGGACGCGTTCCGGCTGGAGGCGTTCCGCTCCTACCTGCCCTATGTCCGGGATTATTTGGCCGAAGCGGCGCGCGAATTTTCGGGCTAGTCTGCGGCGGATCGCGCGGAGGGCGGCGGCCATCATCAGCATTTTCGAGCTGTTCAAGATCGGCATCGGCCCGTCCTCCTCTCACACGGTCGGGCCGATGAAGGCTGCCGCCGCGTTCGTCTCCGGGCTGCGCGCCCCAGGCCGGCTCGGGGATGTCGCGCGGATCGAGGCAAAACTGTTCGGTTCGCTCGCGTGGACCGGCGAGGGCCACGGCACCGGCCCCGCGGTCATCCTGGGGTTGTCCGGCGAAGCGCCCGACACCGTCGATCCCGACCACGCCGCGCGCATGGTCGCCGATGCGACCGAACGGCACGCACTCGATCTCGGCGGCACCCAGCCGATCACGTTCGATCCGGCGACGGACCTACGGTTCGACCGGCTCAGTCCGACGCCCGCGCACCCCAACACGCTCGAATTTTCCGCTTTCAACGCGGCCGGCGCTGAACTTTCCCGACAACGCTGGTGCTCCGTCGGCGGCGGTTTCGTCGTGCCGGAAGCGGAGGTCGGACAGCCGGCGTCGGAGGGCCCGCCGGTGCCGCACCCGTTCAACTCGGCCGAGCAACTGCTGCGGATCGGTGCCCGCACCGGCCTCACGATCGCGGAAATCGTGTTCGCCAACGAGTGCGCGCTGCGCCCGGCCGCCGAGGTGGAGCAGCACGTCGCGCGCGTGCGCGACACGATGCTGGCCTGCATCGAGCGCGGCATGCACGCGCACGGCGTTTTGCCCGGCCGGCTGCGCGTGAAGCGGCGCGCCGGTGCGCTGCGCGAGCACCTCGAAGCCGACCGCTTCCGCAACATCCGCAATCCGCACGAGATGATGGACCACGTCTCGATGTTCGCGATCGCGGTGAACGAGGAGAACGCTGCCGGCAGCCGCGTGGTGACGGCGCCGACCAACGGCGCCGCCGGCGTTGTTCCTGCCGTGCTGCGGTATTTTCGCGATTTCTGTCCCGGCGCGTCGCCGGCCGGGATGCGCACGTTCCTGCTCACCGCGACCGCGATCGGCGCGCTGTTGAAGATGAACGCGTCGATTTCCGGGGCGGAGGTCGGCTGCCAGGGCGAGGTCGGCTCGGCCTGTTCGATGGCGGCGGCGGGGCTGGCGGCGGCGCTCGGCGCCAGCAACGCACAGATCGAAAACGCAGCCGAGATCGGCATGGAGCATCATCTCGGCATGACCTGCGACCCGGTCGGCGGGCTCGTGCAGATCCCGTGCATCGAGCGCAACGCGTTCGGCGCGATCAAGGCGATCAACGCGGCGTCGCTGGCGATGCGTGGCGACGGCTCGCACTACGTGTCGCTCGACCAGGTTATCGCCACCATGCGGCAGACCGGCGCGGACATGCACGCGAAATACAAGGAAACGTCGCAAGGCGGCCTGGCGGTGGCGTTTCCGGAGTGCTGAAGCATGTCGTCGTTCCGTCGCTGGTGATTGCGATTGGTTCGCGTGTTATGAAGGCGTTCGGAGGACGCACCCGTGAGACACCGGCACCTTGAGGTTCCCGACGACTACCATTCGGTCGCGACGATCCTGTCCGTTCTGGAGCGGGGCACGTCGCAGGACGTGATTGCGCTTCTCAAGCAGCTTGGGGCGAGCCCGTTTTCCGAATTGGCGGACGAGGCGCTCGTGGCCTGCGACCAATCGAATGTTTATGGTTATCCGGCACTGATCCGGCTGTGCCTTCGGCACTGGCGCGGTCTCGATGCCTGTTGAACCGACCTGGGACGATCTGATCGCCGCACAAGGTCAACACGTCTACTGCAACCGTTCCGCCTTGATCCCCAGCGCCTGCAACTGCACCAGCACGCTATCCGGCCCGGCAAAGTGCGCGGCGCCGCCGCAGATCAGGATCGTTCCAGATCCTTTCAGCAACTCGGCGATCTTCGCGGCCCAGTTCTTGTTCCGCTCCACCAGCAGCCTCTGGTACAGCACCTCGGAGGCCGGCCCTTCGCGCTCGATCGAAAACTTGCCGATCGCATCGACGTCGCCGGCCATCCAGGCCTTGAGCAGCGCCTCCAGCCGGCCCGGGCCATCGTTGGTGTGCGTCAGCGCCTCGTCCAGCAGTTCCAGCTCGATCTGCGGCGGCAGGTCCGCGAAAATGCGCAGCTGCTGCTCCTTGGTTTCCAGCGCGTGCACCGGCTTGTCGGCCTCGACCGCGTCCTCCTGCAGCGACAGGTCGGCGCCGCTGCCGCGCTCCAGCCCCATGCCCTGCGACCCGCCACCGCCCAGCATCAGCGCCACCACCCACGGGCGCACCCATTCCACGCGCGCCCGCCCCTCCCTGATGCCGCGCTCGCGCAGCGCCGCGTCGATCTTGTCGAGCGTCGCCTTCGGCAGCTTGCTGGAAAGCGGCAGCCGGTAGTCGGTGCCGAGTTTCTGCACCAGCGGGATCGCCTGGCGATAGAACCCGGCGTCGCCGATCTCGAACCACACCTCCTTGGCCGTGGCGAACGCATGGTCCAGCTTCGGCGAGTGCCACTGCATGTCCGGGTTCAGTGCGTGGACGGTGCCGAACAGGTAGATGGTCGCGGTCGGGCTGCGCACGACCCACAGCGCGGGTTTGGCCAACGCCGGTGCGACGGCGAACGCGAGCACCACGAACGAGGCCACGACGAGCCGGAGGGTGAAACGGAGCGCGTTGAAGGGCGACATCTTTGCGCACACGCGATCGTTGTTGCGGAACCGGATGCTACGCCCTCGCGTTCTCGCGCCGCAACACGAACGCTCGCGGATGGCTTGCCTCCACGCGACACCACTTGACAAAATCTGCCGCGTTTCACAAAATTCGCGTCGCTCTTATGCAAGCGCCGGCCGCCGCCGGGGCGCATGAGGGGGCCTTCCCCGCGCCCTTGGGCCCGCGATGACCGTTCCGCTCGAAAACCTGTCCCGGTTCGGCTTCCTGACGCTGCCGAGCTATTCGATGATCGCGGCGGCGAACGCGATCGAGGCGCTGCGCATGGCCAATCGCGTGCACGGCGCGGCCGCCTATTCCTGGCAGGCGGTGACGCTGGACGGCCATCCGACCGCCGCCTCCAACGGCCTGATGCTGACGCCGTGCGCGATGCTCTCCGCCGCCGACCGTTTCGATATTCTGTTCGTTGTCGGCGGCGTCGATGTGCGCAACGCGGTCGATCGCAACGTGGCGGCGGCGCTGCGCAAGCTGGCGCGCGACGGGGTGGCGCTGGGCGCCCTCTGCACCGGCACGTTCGCGCTCGCCGAGGCGCGGCTGCTGCACGGCTATCGCTGCGCGATCCATTGGGAAAACCTCAGCGCTATTCGGGAAGAGTTCCCCGACGTCGATTTCGTCGAGGATTTCTACTCGATCGACCGCGACCGCATCACCTGCACCGGCGGCGTGGCGCCGCTCGACATGATGCTGACGATCATCCAGGCGCGGCTCGGCCGGCGCGTCGCGACCCAGATCGCGGCGCAGTTCCTGATCGAGCGCGGCCGGGCGGCCGACGAGCGGCAGCCCAAGCAGGCGTCGGCGGCAAGTCAGACCGCGCCGCGCCGACTTGCCGACGCCGTGCGGCTGATCGAGGACTCGGTCGAATCGCCGATCTCGACCGAAGACGTGGCACGCCGGGTGAAAATCTCCACGCGCCAACTGGAACGGCTGTTCCGCAAGCATCTTGGCATTTCCCCCGCAGCGTTCGCCTCGGCGACGCGGCTCGATCGGGCGCGCGCACTGCTGCGGCAGACCGCGATGCCGGTGACCGACGTGGGCATCGCCTGCGGCTTCACTTCCGCCTCGCATTTCAGCACCGCCTATCGCGGCCGCTTCGGCCACGCGCCGCGCACCGAGCGGCTGGCCGGCAACGCCGCCGAACCGCGACACTCTTCACCGCGGACGCAACGGGAGGATCACCATGTCTGACACCGAGACCGTCTCGTCGCGCGGCCGCGGCGCCGGGCGCGCCGCCAAGCGTGCCGCGCGGATGGCCCACGCCGTCTCCACGGTGCCGTTCATCACCCGCAAGATCCCGCTGTACGAGGTGCTGAACGAGGAAGGGCTTGCGCTGATCGAGCACAATGCCGACACGGTGCTCGAGGAAATCGGCATCGACTTCAAGGGCGACGAGGAGGCGCTGGCGATCTGGCAGCAGGCCGGCGCCGACGTGCAGGGCGAGCGCGTGCATTTCCCGCGCGGCATGTGCCGCAGCATCGTGCAGGCGAGCGCCCCGCGGCTGTACACGCAGTACGCGAGCAATCCCGCGAAAAACGTGGTCATGGGCGGGCCGAACACCGTGTTCGCGCCGGCCTACGGCTCGCCGTTCGTGCTCGACATCGACCAGGGCCGCCGCTACGGCACGATCGAGGATTTTCGCAACTTCGTGAAGCTGGCCTACGCCACGCCCTACCTGCACCACTCCGGCGGCACGGTGTGCGAGCCGGTCGATCTGCCCGTCAACAAGCGGCATTTCGACATGGTGTACGCGCACATGCGCTACAGCGACAAGCCGTTCATGGGCAGCGTCACCCAGCCGGAGCGCGCGCAGGATTCCGTCGAGCATGGCGGAAATCCTGTTCGGTGCGGACTGGATCGAACCTGGAAACCGGCCGCCCGCGCACGGCGATCACCAGCCTGATCAACGCGAACTCGCCGCTGACCTGGGATTCGACGATGCTGGGCGCCGCGAAAGTCTACGCGCGCAACAACCAGGCCTGCCTGATGACGCCGTTCATCCTCGCCGGCGCGATGTCGCCGGTGACGGTGGTCGGCACCGCCACGCTGACGCTGGCCGAGGCGCTCTCCGGCATGGCATTCGTGCAGCTCGTCAACCCCGGCGCCCCGGTGATCTTCGGCAGCTTCGCCAGTTCGCTGTCGATGCGCTCCGGCGCGCCCACCTTCGGCACGCCGGAGCCGGCGCTGGTGCTCTACACGATGGCGGCGCTGGCGCGGCGGCTCGGGGTGCCGTTCCGCTCCGGCGGCGGCCTGTGCGCCTCGAAAATCCCGGACGCGCAGGCGGCCTACGAGAGCGCGCAGACCATGCTGCCGACGGTGCTGGCCGGCACCAATTTCGTGCTCCACACCGCCGGCTGGCTCGAGGGCGGCCTGGCAATGGGCTATGAGAAATTTATGATGGATGTCGATCAGGCCGGCATGTACCAGACCATGCTCGGCGGGATCGACATTTCCGAGAATGGCCAGGCGATGGACGCCATCCGGGAGGTCGGCCCGGGCAAGCATTTTCTGGGGTGCGCCCACACGCAAGCCAATTTCGAGACCGCGTTCTTCCCCTCCCAGCTCGCCGACAACAACAGCTACGAGCAGTGGGTGGCGGAAGGCGAGCAGACGATGGCGCAGCGGGCTAACGCGCTGTGGAAGAAGGCGCTGCGCGAATACGAGGCGCCGCCGATCGACCCGGGCGTCGACGAGGCGCTGCTGGACTACATCGCCCGCCGCAAGGCGTCGTTTGCCGATTCGAACGTGTAGACGAGGTAAGCCCCCTCCCCTTGCGGGAGGGGGTTGGGGGAGGGGTCCCGCCGCGGAAACTCGTCCACCCCTCACCCCGGCCCTCTCCCGCAAGGGGAGAGGGAGACGTGAACCGCCGGAGATGGAACAGACATGGCCGACGAACTCGACCTCAACACGCTCAGCGACGAGGAACTCGTCGCGCAGATGCACGACGACCTGTACGACGGGCTGAAGGACGAGATCATCGTCGGCGTCAACATCCTGCTGGCGCGCGGCTGGACGCCGTACGACATCCTGACCCAGGCGCTGGTCGAAGGCATGCGCATCGTCGGCATCGATTTCCGCGACGGCATCCTGTTCGTTCCTGAAGTCCTGTTGTCCGCGAATGCGATGAAGGCCGGCATGTTCATCCTGCGCCCGCTGCTGGCGGAAACCGGCGCGCCAAAAGTCGGGAAGATGGTGATCGGCACGGTCAAGGGCGACATCCACGATATTGGAAAAAACCTTGTCGGCATGATGATGGAAGGCGCCGGCTTCGAGGTGATCGACCTCGGCATCAACAACAGCGTGGAAAAATACCTCGCCGCGCTGGAGGAGCACCAGCCGGACATCCTCGGCATGTCGGCGCTGCTGACGACGACGATGCCGTACATGAAGGTCGTGATCGACACGCTGAAGGAGAAGGGGCTGCGCAACGACTACGTCGTGCTGGTCGGCGGCGCGCCGCTCAACGAGGCGTTTGCGAATTCCATCGGCGCGGACGCGTATTGCCGCGATGCGGCGGTCGCCGTGGAAACGGCGAAGGCGTTCATGGCCAAGCGCCAGGGTTCTGCGTTGTCGCGCTGATTTCGATGCGCCCCGAGGACGCATTCGCACACCGCGGGGTCGCCCGCCGCCCGCTGCCGCGCCGCTCGCTGCGGCTGTGGAGCGTGCGGCATGCACGCGGGCTCGCGGCGTTCTATCGCAGGTTTGAAAGCGTGCTGCGCGGGCTGGACCCTCTGTTCCGCCGCATCGGCTATTCCCGACTTGAACGCCCCGTCGCCGCCATCGAGCGCACGATCAAGGAAAAAATGTTCGACTGCCGGATGTGCGGGCAATGCGTGCTGTCGTCGACCGGCCTGTCGTGCCCGATGAACTGCCCGAAGGGGCTGCGCAACGGCCCGTGCGGCGGCGTGCGCGCGAACGGCAACTGCGAGGTGCATCCGGAGATGCCCTGCGTCTGGGTGCAAGCCTATGCAGGTGCCGAACGCATGGGCGCGGTGGCTAAGCTGGGCCAGGTTCAGCCGCCGGTCGATCATCGAGCGGCGGGACGGTCGTCGTGGTTGCAGGCGGCGGCGGGAAAAAATGCTGCACCCTGACGACATCGGCCCGACTCCGTGGGCGCCGCTGCGGCCGCTGCCCGGTCATTCTTCCCGCGGACGACTGGAACGCGTACTCAGGCGCGGCGAGTTCGCCGTCACCGCAGAAATAAATCCGCCCGACAGCGCCGACCCGGACGAGATCGAACACCGGATAAAACCGTTCGAGGGCTGGGTCGACGCGATCAACGCCACCGACGGCTCCGGCGCGCACTGCCACATGTCGAGCATCGCCGTCTCGGCGCTGCTGATCCGCATGGGCTACTCGCCGGTCACGCAAATCGCCTGCCGCGATCACAACCGCATCGCGATCCAGGGCAACGTGCTCGGCGCCGCGGCGCTCGGCGTCGCCAATGTTCTTTGCCTGACTGGCGACGGGGTGCAGGCGGGCGACCACCCGGAAGCCAAGCCGGTTTTTGACCTGGACAGCATTTCGCTGCTGGACACCATCCGCGTCATGCGCGACGAGCACCGCTTCCTGTCGGGACGAAAGATCACCGCGCCGCCCCAGGTCTTTGTCGGTGCCGCGGAAAACCCGTTCGCGCCGCCCTACGAGTTCCGACCGATCCGCCTCGGCAAAAAGATCGCGGCCGGCGCGCAGTTCATCCAGACCCAGTACTGCTACGACGTACCGCTGTTCGAACGCTTCATGCAGCGCGTCCGCGACATGGGATTTCACGAGCGCTGTTTTATCCTCGTCGGCGTCGGTCCGCTCGCATCAGCCAAAGCGGCCCGCTTCATTCGCGCCAACGTGCCGGGCGTACACATTCCCGATGATGTCATCGCGCGCATCGAATTCGGCAAAGAACCAGCGAGCAGAAGGCAAGCGCGTCTGCGTGGAGATCATCCAGCAGGTGCGCGAAATCTCGGGCGTCGCCGGCATTCATCTGATGGCCTACAAGCAGGAAGAATCGATCGCCGAGATCGTGCACGAGAGCGGTGTGCTCGCAGGGCGCGTGCCCTGGCGGCGCGACCTCGTGCAGACCACGCAGGCGGTCGAAACACAAGGGGCGGCATAGCAACCATGACCGAGACACTCATCACCTCCCACAAGCGCGAAGTGGTGATCGGCTTCGAGCGCCGCTTTGTCATGATCGGCGAGCGCATCAACCCCACGGGCCGAAAGTTGCTCGCCGCCGAGATGGCCGAGGGCAACTACGCCCGGGTCGTCGCCGACGCGGTCGCGCAGGTCGAAGCCGGCGCGCAGATGCTCGATGTCAACGCCGGTATTCCACTGGCAGACGAACCGAAGATCCTCGCCGAATGCATCCGACTGGTGCAGGACACCGTCGACGTGCCGCTGTCCATCGACAGTTCCATCGTCGAGGCGCTGGAGGCGGGGCTCGCCGCCTATCGCGGAAAGCCGCTGGTCAACTCGGTGACGGGTGAGGAAGAACGCCTTGAGCGCGTGCTGCCACTGATAAAAAAATACGATGCGGCGGTCATCGCCATTTCCAACGACGAAACCGGCATCTCCGAAGATCCCGACGTGCGATACGCGGTCGCGAAAAAAATCGTCGAGCGCGCCGCCGATTTCGGCATAAAGCGCGAAAACGTGGTGGTCGATCCGCTGGTGATGCCGGTCGGCGCGATCAACGACGCCGGTCGCCAACTGATGCGCCTGCTGCGCCGGCTGCGCGAGGAGCTCAAGGTCAACACCTCGTGCGGCGCTTCCAACTTCTCGTTCGGCCTGCCCAACCGGCGCGGCATGAACGCGGCGTTCCTGCCGATGATGATCGGCGCCGGCCTGACCTCGGCGATCATGAACCCGCTGCACCCGGAAGACCGCCAGGCGATCCTCGGCGCCGACGTGGTGATGGGCAACGACCCGAACTGCGCCGCCTGGATCCGCAAATACCGCGAGCCGGTCGGGGCCGATGCCGAAGGCGCCGGCGCCGGCCGCCGCACCGGCCGGCGCGCGCGCGTCTGAACAGGAACACGACAATGCCGCACGACAGCACGATCCGGCCGGAAGACGTCGGCCTCTCGTCCGCCCGCCTCGACAACATCGACCGCTGGATGCAACGGCTGGTCAACGACAGGAAACTCGCCGGCCTGTCGGTCGCAGTGGTCCGCCGCGGCCGGCTCGCCTTCATGTCCGCGCACGGCCTCGCCGACATCGCCCGCAACGTGCCGTTCACGCGCGACGCCATCGTGCGCATCTATTCGATGACCAAGCCGCTGACCAGCACGGCGATCATGCTGCTGTACGAGGATGGCCGCTTCCAGCTCGACGACCCGATCGCGCGCTTCCTGCCGTGCTTTGCCGACATGCGCGTGTTCACCGGCGGCAGTCGCACCAAGCCGGAAACCGTGCCGGCCGTGCGCGACATCTGTTTTCGCGACCTGCTGACGCACACCTCCGGCCTGACCTACGGGTTCATGGAGGCAACCCCTGTCGATGCGATGTACCGCGACGCCGGCGTCGATTTCCAGACCTCCGAGCTCTCGCTTGCCGAAGTCGTGGAGAAGGCCGCCAGGCTGCCGCTGCTGGCGCAACCCGGCACCGCCTGGAACTACAGCATCGCCACCGACGTGCTCGGCCGTCTCGTGGAGGTGATCTCCGGCCAGCCGTTCGACGTCTTCCTGCGCGAGCGCGTGCTCGCCCCGCTCGGCATGCACGAAACCGCGTTCCAGATCGCGCCAAACCAACTGCCGCGCTTCGCCGCCTGCTACACCAAAGGCGCGGACGGCGCGGCCACGCTGCTCGACGATCCGCCGACCAGCCGATACCTCAAATCGCACCTGCCCTCGGGCGGCGGCGGCTTGGTCTCCACGATCGACGACTATCTGCAATTCTGCCGGTTCATGCTCAACAGGGGCGAGTTGAACGGCGTGCGCCTGCTCGGCCGCAAGACCGTCGAACTGATGACCGCCAATCATCTGCGCGGCGACATGGCCGACATGGGGCAGGCACGCTTCAGCGAGTCGACCTACACCGGCATCGGCTTCGGCCTGGGCTTCTCCGTGATGCTCGATCCCGCGCGCGCGCAAATCGTCGGCACCCCCGGCGAATTCGCCTGGGGCGGCGCCGCCAGCACCGCTTTCTGGGTCGATCCCAAAGAAGAAATAGCGGTGGTGCTGTTCACCCAGCTCGCCCCCTCCTCCACCTACCCGATCCGGCGCGAGCTACGGGTGCTGACCTACTCGGCCGTGATCGACTAGCGCCCGCGCAGCGCCAGCAGCTTGCGGCGGGCCTCCGCCAGCCCAGGGTCGTTCGGCGCCAGCGCCGCGGCGCGGTCGAGCCCGCTCAGCGCCTCGTCGATCCGGCCCAGCCCGGCCAGCGCGTCGGCGCGGCGCAACCAGGCTTCCGGGTAGTCCGGCAGCAGCGCCACCGCCCGGTCGAAACTCGCCAGTGCCTCGGCCGAGCGGTACAGCGCCTGTAGCGCGGTGCCGCGGTTGCAGTGCGCCGCCGCGAGCTCCGGCTGCGCCGCCACCGCCCGATCGGCGCTCGCCAGCGCCTCCTCGGCGCGGCCCAGATCGACCAGCGTGATCGCGCGGTTCGACCACGCCTCGGCATAGTCCGGCCGCAGCGCGATGGCGCGCCCGTAGCTGTCCAGCGCCTCCTCCAGCCGCCGCAGGTCGCGCAGCGCGTTGCCGCGGTTGGAGTGCGCCTCGGCAAACCCGGGCGCGAGCGCCAGCGCCCGGTCGTAGCGGTCCAGCGCCTCCTCCGGGCGCCGCAGGTCGGCGAGCACCAGCCCGTGGTTGTTCAGCACCGCGGGGTTGGCGAGGTTCCGCGCCACCGCCCGGCCGATCAGCTCGGCCGCCTCCGCCAGCCGCCCGGTCTGGTACGCGGCAATGCCGAGCAGGTGCAGCGCGTCGGCATTGTCCGGCTCGGCCGCGAGCACCTGCCGATACGCCGCCTCCGCCTCGGCGATCCGGCCGGCCTGCAGGTGCCCGAGGCCGATCTGCAGCAGCTGCGCGGCCGACAACGCGACCGGCGCGGCCGGCGCGACCGGCGCGGCCGGCGGCACGAACACCGTGGGCCGCGCCGGCTCGGGCTCGCTGCTCACCCAATTCCGGGAAAACCCGTCGAGCGCCGCGCCGACCCGCGCCACCACGCCGGCCCAGTCGCCCGGAGCGGCCTGGCGGAACAGCCGCATGCCCGGATACCACGGGCTGTCGTCGCGCCCGGTCAGCCAGCGCCAGTCCGCCGCCGCGTGCAGCATCACCCAGGTCGGCTTGCCCATCGCCGCCGCGACATGGGCCACGGCCGTGTCGATCGAGACCACGAGATCGAGATGCGCGATCGCTGCCGCCGTGTCGGCAAAGTCGGTAAAATCGGCGCCGAGGTTGACCACCGCCGGCATCGCGGCGAGATCGCCCTGGTCGGCCTGCGGCACCTCGCGCTGCAAGGCGAACGCGGTCACGCCGAGCTCCAGCAGCGGCCGCATCGTGGCGAGCAGCATGAAGCGCTTCGGGTCGGCCGGCTTGGACTGGTTGCCGGCCCAGGCGAAGCCGACGCGCGGGCCGGCCACGCCCGCGAACCGCGGCGCCCAGCGCGCCAGCCGCGCCGGATCGGCGTGCAGATACGCGCCCGGCGTCGGAATCGTTTCCAGCGTGGTGCCGAACGCCAGCGGCAGGCTCATCAGCGGGCAATGCACGTCGAACCGCGGCAACGCGTCGCCGAACGCCACGCGCGCGGTCACGCCGGGCAGGTCGGCGAGCAGCGGCAGCACCGGCGCCGGCGCTTCCACGATCACCACGCCGCCGCGCTCGGCGACCATCGGCACGTAGCGGCAGAACTGGATCGTGTCGCCGAACCCCTGCTCGGCGTGCAGCAGGATGGTGCGGCCGGCCAAGTCCTCGCCGTACCATTGGGGTTGCGGGAAGTTGCGCGGCCGCATGGTGAAGTTGGGCAGCCGCCAGCGCCACTCGTAGTCCGGCCAGCCCTCCCTGTAGCGTCCGGCCCGCAGCGCCGCGAACGCCCGGTTGAAATGCGCGTCGGGATAGTCCGGCCGCAGCGCCAGCGCCCGGTCGAGGCTCGCCAGCGCCTCGTCCGTCCGGCCGAGCCAGCCCAGCATCACGCCGCGGTTGCACCAGCCTTCCGCGAACTCCGGATTCAGCGTGACGGCGCGGTCGTAGCTCGCCTCGGCCGCGCGCCAGCGCCCGAGATCGGTCAGCAGCACGCCGCGGTTGGACCACGCCTCCGCCGCCTCCGGCTTCAGCGCCAAGGCCTGGTCGAAGCTGACCACCCCCTCCGCCATCCGCCCCAGCCGCCCCAGCGCACTGGCCCGATTGACGTAGGAGTCGACCAGAATCCGGGTCGAGCGCGAGCGCACGGTCGTAGCTCGCGACCGCCTCCTCCAACCACCCGACATCGGCCAGCACAAGCCCGCGATCGTTGAAGGCGGCCGCCGAGCCGCCCAGCGCGACCGCCTGGTCCAGCCGTTCGATCGCCTCCTGCTTGCGGCCGGACTGGAAGGCGATCACCCCCAGCAGATGCAGCGCCTCGGCGTCCTCCGGCGCGACATCCAGAACGCGGCGGATGCTGGCCTCGGCCTCCGCCAGCCGGCCCGCCTGGAATTTTTCCACCGCTTCCCGTCGCAACTGCGCCAGTGACGACGAGGGCGCCGGCGATGGAAAGGCCGATGGCGGCGGCGCGACTTCGGGCGCGGCAACGGCCGGCGCCAGGGCGTCCAGCACCCGGGCGATGACTTCCGCCCAATCGCCGCGCGTCGTCTGTCGGAACAGCCGCACCGAGGGATACCACGGGCTGTCGTCGCGCCCGAGCAGCCAGCGCCAGTCCGGCGCGTAGGGCAGCAGCAGCCAGGTCGGCTTGCCCATCGCCCCGGCCAGGTGTCCCACCGCCGTGTCGGCGGTGATCACCAGGTCCAGCCGGTCGATCACCGCCGCCGTGTCGGCGAAATCGCCGAACATTTCGCCGAGGTTGAACAGCCACGGCGCAGCCGCGAGCTCTGCCCGCTCGGCATCCGGCACGTCCGCCTGCAATCCGTAGAATGCCGCGTCCACGTCCCCCAGCGGCAGCATGGCGGCGAACGGCAGCGTGCGCCGCCGGTCGTTGCTGTGCTCGGCCCGCCCGGCCCACACCAACCCGATGCGGCGCTGGCCGGTCTCGATCAGCAGCGGCGCCCAGCGCTCGGCGCGCTCCGGGTCGGCGTGCAGGTAGGCGGGCTGCGCCGGAATGGTCGCGAGCGTCGTGCCGAACAGCAGCGGCAGGCTCAGCATCGGCACATGCAGGTCGAACGGCGGCAGCGGCGTGCCGGCCGGCACCGCTTCGGCAATCCCCGGCAGCGCGGCCAGCAGCGGCAGCAGCGGCGCCGGCGCCTCCAGCACCACGCGGCCGCCTTCCGCCGCCGCGCGCTCCGCCGCCAGCACGGCATACCGGCAGAACTGGATGGTGTCGCCGAACCCCTGCTCGGCATGGATCAGCAGCGTGCGGCCGGCCAGCGTCTCGCCACGCCATTGCGGTGCGCCGTAGTCCCGCGCCTCCCGTGCGAGCTGCGCGGTCTGCCAGCGCGCTTCGTGCAGCGGCCAGGCCTCCTGCATCCGCCCAAGCGTCAGCAGCAGATACGCCTTGTTGAGCTTGGCCGACGCCATCTCCGGATCGAGCGCCAGCGCCCGGTCGAACGCCGCCTCCGCTTCCTCGTTGTGCAGCAGCCGCGCCAGCGCGACGCCCCGGGTGGACCACGCGTCCGCGTCGTCGGGCGCCAGCGTCAGAGCGCGGTCAAGGCTCCCCAGCGCCTGCTCCAGCCGATCGAGTTCCACCAGCGCGACGCCGCGATGCGTCCAGGCCGAGGACAGGTCCGGTTGCAGCGCCAGCGCCCGGTCGAAGCTGGCGAGCGCCTCCTCGGCCCGGCCGAGCCAGCCGAGCGCGTTGCCCCGGCTCTCCCAGCGCACGGCGACGTCGGGCGCCAGCGCCAGTGCGGCGTCGTAGCCCGCCACCGCCTCGTCCAGCCGGCCGAGCCGCTGCAGCGCGGCGGCGCGCGCGGCCTCCGCCTCGGCAAACTCCGGCTCGGCCGCCAACGCCGCGTCGAAGTCTTCCAGCGCCTCGTCCAGCCGGCCGAGATCGGCCAGCAGCAGCCCGCGCGTCGTCAGCGGCGCCGGATCGCCGGGGGCGGCGGCGACCGCGCGCTCCAGCAGCCCGAACGCCTCCTCGGTCCGCCCCGCCTGATGCACGACCGTGGCAAGCAGTCGCAGCGCATCGGCATCGCCGGGGTCTGCCGCAAGCGCCGCGCGATAACTCGCCGCCGCCGCGGCGAAGTCGCCCGCCTGATGCAGCGCGAGCCCGGCTTCGAGCAGACCGAGCAGGTCCGACGCTGCGCGCTCCGTCGCCTGCTCCCCGGCATCCGCTTCCGGTACCGCGAAACCCTCGAACGCACCCAGCGCCTGCCGCACGCGCTCGACCACATCGGCCCAATCGCCCAGCTCGCTCTGCTGGAACAGCCGGATCGTCGGATACCACGGGCTGTCGCTGCGGCCGACCAGCCAGCGCCAGTCCGACAGCGCCGCCAGCATCACCCAGGTCGGCTTGCCGAGCGCCGCAGCCACGTGGGCGACTGCGGTATCGACAGCGATCACCAGGTCGAGCTGCTCGATCACCGCGGCGGTGTCGCCGAAATCGCCGAACAACTCCCCCACGTTCACCAGCCACGTGGCCGCATCGAGCGTCGCCCGGTCGCTCTCGCGCACCGGAAGCTGCAAGCCGACGAACGTGGCGCCGCTGTCGGCCAACGGCTGCAACGCCGCCAGCGGGATCGAGCGGATGCGGTCGTGGCCATGCCGCGGATTGCCCGACCACACCAGCCCGATGCGCCGCCGGCCGGGCGGCAGCAGCGACGCCCAGGCGGCGACCTTTGCGGGATCGGCCTGCAGGTAGCGAACCGGCGCCGGCAGCGTGTCCAGGGACGTGGAAAACACCAGCGGCAGGCTCATCAGCGCGCAACGCAGGTCGAACGGCGGCAACGGGTCGCCGCGCCCGACCACCTCGGCCACCCCCGGCAGGCCGGCCAGCAGCGGCAGCAGCGCCGGCTGCGCCTCCAGGATCACCCGCCCGCCCTCGGCCGCCGCCCGGGCGACCGTCGGCGCGACGAACCGGGAAAACTGCACGGTGTCGCCGAACCCCTGCTCCGCGTACAGCAGCAGCGTCCGACCGGCCAAATCCTCGCCGCGCCAGACCGGCTGGGTGAAGTCCCGCTTGCCGATGCTGAACGAGCCGACCCGGAACCGCCAATCGTGCTCGCGCCAGCCCTCCCGCAGGTTGCCGCTCATCAGGTGCAGATAGGCGAGGCTGACATGCACCTCGGCGAAATCCGGCCGCAGCGCCAGTGCCCGTTCGTAGCAGGCCCGCCCCTCCTCGATGCGACGCAGCGCGACCAGCGAGATGCCCCGGTCGAACCACACTTCCGGCATCTCCGGGGCCAGTTCGAGCGCCCGGTCGAAGTTTTCGATCGCCTCGCCGTGCCGCTCCATCTCGGTCAGGATCGAGCCGCGGTTGACCAGCGCCTGGACATGATCGGGCCGCAACGCCAGCGCGCGGTCGGCACTCGCCAGCGCCTCGTCCGCGCGGTCGAGGTCGTTCAGCACCACGGCGCGGTTGGTCCAGGCCTCGACGTTGCCCGGATCGAGCGCGATCGCCCGGTCGTAGGCGGCGAGCGCCTCTTCCTGGCGCTTCGCGGCATAGAGCGCGAGCGCCTGATTGTAGTGCGCCTCGGCGTGGTCCGGCGCCAGCGCCAGCGCGCGATCGAAGCTCTCCAGCGCCTCGTCGATGCGGCCCAGCTCGGTCAGCAGCGCGCCGCGGTCGGACCAGCCCGACGCCAGCTCCGGCCGCGCCGCCAGCGCCGCGTCGTAATCGGCCAGCGCCTCCGCCGACCTGCCCAGGCCGCGCAGCGCGCGCGCGCGACCGAGTTGCGCCTCCACGAGGTCCGGCGCCAGCGCGAGCGCGCTGGCAAAACTCGCCGCCGCCGCCGCGTGGCGCTGCAACGCCAGCAGCGCGTGGCCGCGATGGTCGTGCGCCTGCGCGAGGTCAGGCCGCAGCGCCAGCGCCGCGTCCGCGCTCGCCACCGCCTCCTCGGCCCGGCCGAGCGGCACCAGGATCGCCGCCCGGTTCGCCAGCGCCTCCGGATAGTCCGGCCGCAGCGCCAACGCCTGCCCGGTGCTGGCCAGCGCTTCGCCGAGCCGGCCGAGATCGACCTGGACGCTGCCGCGGTTCGACCACGCCTCGGCATAGTCCGGCCGCAGCGCGAGCGCCCGGCCATAGCCGGCCAGCGCGTCGTCCAGCCGCCCCAGCGCGCGCAGCGCGTTGCCGCGGTTGGAATGCGCTTCGGCAAAATCCGGCCGCAGCGCGAGCGCCCGGTCGTAGCTCGCCACCGCCTCGGCGCTGCGCCGCAGGTCGGCCAGCACCAGGCCGCGGTTGCTGTGGTAGCTGGGATCGGCCGGGTTGCGCGCAATCGCCTGCTCGATCAGCCCCAGCGCGTCGGCCAGCTGCCCCCGCTGGTATGCCAGCACGCCCAGCAGGTGCAGCGGGTCGGCCAGGTTCGCATCCGCCGCCAGCGCCCGGCGATACCCTGCCTCGGCCTCCGCCAGGCGGCCCGCCTGATGCTGCGCCAACGCCATTTGCAGCAGGTCCAGCGCCGCCGGCGCGAACGCAGGCGGCATCGCCGGCCTTGCCGCGGCCGCACCCTTCCCCGCTTCCAGTTCCTGCCGCACGCGCCCGATGACCTCCGCCCAGTTGCCCAGCTCGCGTTGCCGGAACAGTTTTGCTGCCGGATACCACGGGCTGTCCTCGCGCCCGAGCATCCAGCGCCAATCCGCGACCGCGCCGAGCAGCACCCAGGTCGGCGTGCCCAGCGTCGCGGCCACGTGCGCGACCGCGGTGTCGATCGTGATCACCAGGTCGAGCTGCGCGATCACCGCCGCGGTGTCGGCAAAATCGGCGAACTCGCCGCCGAGATTGTCCAGCCACGGCGCCGCCGCGAGCGCCGTCCGGTCGGCTTCGCGCACCGGCGTCTGCAGCCCGACGAACGCCGCGTCGACCGCGGCCAGCGGCAGCAGCTCGGCCAGCGGCAGCGAGCGCGTCCAGTCGCCGAGCAGCTTGTCGGAACTCGACCACGCGAGCCCGATCCGCCGCCGGCCGCGCGGCAGGCGTGGCGCCCACCGCGCGATCCGCTCGGCGTCCGGCCGCAAGGCTGCCGGGGACGGCAATGTCGCGAGCGACGTGGAAAACACCGCCGGCAGGCTCATCAGCGAGCACTGCACGTCGAACGGCGGCAGTGCCTCGCCCCGCGTCACCACTCGCGCCACGCCGGGAAGCGAGAGAAAAAGCGGGGCCAGTTCGGGAGGCACTTCCAGCACGACCCGGCCGCCTTCGGCCGCCGCGCGGGCGACCGCGGGTGCGACGAACCGGGAAAACTGCACCGTGTCGCCAAACCCCTGCTCGGCGAGCAGCAGCAGCGTCCGCCCGCCGAGATGTTCCCCATGCCACGCCGGCTGCGCGAACTCCCGCGCCACCTTGCGGAATTTGCCGGTTTGCAGGCGCCATTCGTGCTCCGGCCACGCTTCGGCGAAGCGGCCGGTTTGCAGCCGGAGAAAAGCCAGATTGACATGGACCTCGGCAAAATCTGGCCGCAGTTCGAGTGCGTGCAGGTAGCTCGCCTCGGCGTCCGCGGTGCGCCCCATCGCGGCCAGCACGGCCCCCCGGTTGCTCCACGCCGCCGGCAGGTTCGGAGCCAGCCGTGCCGCCTCGTCGCTGGAGGCCAAGGCCTCCCGGTAGCGGCCGAGCCCCGACAGGATCGACCCCCGGTTGACGAGCGCCTCGACATGGTCCGGGCGCAGTGCCAGTGCGTGGTCGGCACTGGCCAGCGCCTGTTCGCCGCGGCCAAGCGCGTTCAGCACCACGGCCCGGTTGGTCCACGCCTCGACATTGCCCGGATCGAGCGCGAGCGCCCGGTCGTAGGCCGCGAGCGCGTCCTCCCGCCGCTCCGCCGCGTAGAGCGCGAGCGCCTGGTTGTAGTGCGTCTCGGGAAGCTCCGGCGCGAGCGTCAGGGCGCGGGCAAAACTCTCCAGCGCCGCGTCGATGCGGCCGAGTTCGGTCAGCAGCGCGCCGCGTTCGGACCAGCCCGGCGCCAGCTCCGGCCGCAGCGCCAATGCCGCGTCGTAGGCCGCCAGCGCCTCGCTCAGCCGGCCGATGCCGCGCAGCGTCCGGGCGCGGCCGAGCCGCGCCTCGACCAGGCCGGGCGCGAGCGCGAGCGCATGGTCGAAGCTCGCCACCGCGTCGTCGCCGCGCCGCAGGTCGGCGAGCACCAGCCCGCGATTGCTGTGATAGCCGGGATCGGCCGGGTTGCGCGCAATCGCCTGCTCGATCAGCCCGAGCGCCTCCGTCAACTGCCCGCGCTGATACGCCAGCACGCCCAGCAGGTGGTACGCGTCCGCCAGGGTCGGGTCCGCCGCAAGCGCCCGCCGATACCCGGCCTCCGCCTCCGCCAAACGTCCCGCCTGATGCTGTGCGAATGCCGCTTGCAGCAGATCTGGCGGCGGCAAGGCCGCAACCGGCGGTGCGTGGCCAAACTCCGGCTCGGCTTCCGCCAGCGCTGCGCGCACGCGTGCGACCACCTCGTCCCAATCGCCCGGCGTGCGCTGGCGGAACAGCCGCACGCTCGGATACCAGGGGCTGTCGTCGCGGCCCAGCAGCCAGCGCCAGTCGGGGTCGGCGCGCAGCATCACCCAGGTCGGCTTGCCCATCGCCCCGGCCAGATGCGCCACCGCCGTGTCGATCGTAATCACCAGGTCGAGCTGCGCGATCGCCGCCGCCGTGTCGGCAAAGTCGAGAGAATCCGGGCCGAGGTTGTCTAGGCGGGGGACCGCGGCGAGGTCGGCGCGGTCCAGGTCCGGCACATCCTTCTGCAACGCATAGAACATCACGTCCGCGTCCAGCAGCGGCCGCAGCGTCGCGAACCGCATGGCGCGCTGCCGATCCACCGCCGCCGACAGATTGCCGGCCCAAACGAGACCGATGCGACGCCCGGCGACGCCCGCGAACCGGGCGGCCCAGCGCGCCGCCCGCGCCGGGTCCGAGTGCAGGTATTCGTGCGGCGCCGGGATCGTCTCCAGCGTCGTGCCGAACGCCAATGGCAGGCTCAACAGCGGGCAATGCAGGTCGAACGGCGGCAATGGGCTGCCGTATGACAAAACCTCGGCGACGCCGGGGAGGCCGGCCAGCAGCGGCAGCAGCGCCGGCTGCACCTCCAGCACCACGCGCGCCCCGCGCGCCGCCGCGAGCGGCGCGTAGCGGCAGAACTGGATCGTGTCGCCAAAACCCTGCTCGGCGTGCAGCAGCAGCGTCTGCCCGGCCAGTGTCTCTCCGTGCCACTGCGGCTGCGAAAACGCACGGCGCGGGCTCGTGGACCGGCGGCTGCGCCAGCGGAACTCGTAGTCGCGCCAGCCGGCGGCGTAATCGCCGGTCAGCAGTTCGAGCGAGGCGAGATTGAAGCGCGCCTCGGCATGGTCCGGCCGCAGCGCCAGCGCGCGCCCGTAGCTGGCGCGCGCCTCCTCCAGCCGGTGCTGCGCAGCCAGCGCGGTGCCGTGGTTCGACCACGCCTCGGCATGGTCCGGCCGCAGCGCCAGCGCGCGCTCGTAGCTCGCCAGCGCCTCCTGCGGCCGATCCAGCGCCGCCAGCGCGGCGCCGCGATTCGACCACGCATCGGCGTCGCCCGGATCGAGCGCCAGCGCCGCGTCGGCGCCATCCAGCGCCTCGGCGTGCCGGCCCAGCCGCCACAGCACCGAGGCGCGGTTCGCCAGCGCCTCCGCAAAGCCGGGCCGCAGCGCCAGCGCCCGATCGCAGGCCGCGAGCGCCTCGTCCGCCCGCCCAAGATCGGCGAGCGCGCTGGCGCGGTTCGACCATGCCTCCGCGAAATCCGGCCGCAGCGCCAGCGCACGCTCGCAGGCGGTCAGCGCCTCCTCCAGCCGGCCCAGCTCGACCAGCACGCTGGCTCGGTTCGACCACGCCTCGGCGTAGTCCTGGCGCAGCGCCAGCGCGCGGTCGTAGCTCGCCAGCGCGTCCTCCGGCCGGCCGAGCTCGCGCAGCGCGTTGCCGCGGTTGGAGTGCGCCTCGGCGAACGCCGGCTGCAGCGCAATCGCCTGCTCGTAGCTGGCCAGCGCCTCGGCGCCGCGCCGCAGGTCCGCCAGCACCAGGCCGCGATTGCTGTGGAACCCCGGATCGGCCGGGTTGCGCGCAATGGCCGCGTCGATCAGCCCGAGCGCCTCGTCGAGCCGCCCGCCCTGGTAGGCGAGCACCCCGAGCAGATGATGCGCATCGGCAAGGTTTTGGTCCACCGCCAGCGCGCGGCGATACTCCTCCGCCGCCGCGTCGAAGCGGCCCGCCTGATGTTTGCGCAGGCCCGCTTGCAGCAGTGCAACCGCCTCGCCCGGCGGCGGCATCGCCGCGACCGGAGCAACTCCAAGCGCCTCGCGCACCTCGGCGACGACGCCGACCCAGTCGTGCGCCCGCGCCTGCCGGAACAGCCGCACGGTCGGATACCACGGGCTGTCCGCGCGCTGCATCAGCCAGCGCCAGTCCGGCACGTCGGGCAGCAGCACCCAGGTCGGTTTGCCGAGCGAGGCGGCCAGATGCGCCATCGCGCTGTCGGCCGAGATCACCAGGTCGAGCTCCGCGATCACCGCGGCCGCATCGCCGAAATCGCCGAACGCCTCGCCCAGGTTGACCAGCCACGGCGCCGCCGCGAGCGTCGCCGCGTCGCCCGGGCGGACGTCCTTCTGCAATCCGACAAAACTCGCGTCGGCATCGCCCAGCGGCAGCAGCGCCGCCAGCGGGATCGAGCGGTTGCGGTCGTTCAGATGCGCGGCCCGGCCCGACCAGGCGAGGCCGATGCGCCGCCTGCCGGGCGCCGGCAGCAGCGGCGCCCAGGCGGCGACGCGTGCCGGATCGGCGTGCAGGAGGTGCAGCGCCGGGATCGTCTCGGGCGTCGTGCCGAACACCAGCGGCAGGCTCAGCAGCGGGCAGTGCAGATCGAACGCCGGCAATGGGTCGCCATAGGCGACCAGCCCGGCGATCCCCGGCAGGTCGCCGAGCAGCGGCAGCAGCACCGACGGCGCTTCGAGGATCACCCGGCCGCCGCGCTCCGCGGCCATCGCCACGTAGCGGCAGAACTGGATCGTGTCGCCGAACCCCTGCTCGGCGTGCAGCAGCAGCGTGCTGCCGGCGAGCGCCTCGCCCCGCCATTGCGGCTGCGCGAAATCCCGCCGCGGCGTCGTCAGCTTCTTGCGCCGCCAGCGCCATTCGTAGTCGCGCCAGCCCTCGGCGAAGCGGCCGGTCGCCAGTTCCAGGCACGCCAGGTTGACGCGCGCGTCGGCGTGGTCGGGGTCCAGCGCCAGCGCCCGCGCGTAGCACGCGAACGCCTCGTCGATCCGCTGCAGGTGCTGCAGCGCCAGCCCCTTGTTGGACCACGCGTGCGCGGTGTCCGGCCGCAGCGCCAGCGCGCGGTCGTAGCTCGCCACCGCCTCCTCCAGCCGGTCCAGCGCCGACAGCGCCGCGCCCCGGTTGGACCACGCATCGACGTAGTCCGGCCGCAGCGCCAGCGCGCGATCCTGGCTCTCCAGCGCCTCCGCCGGCCGCAGCAGGTCGACCAGCGCCACGCCGCGGTTCGACAGCGCCTCGGGAAATTCCGGCCGCAGCGCCAGCGCCCGGTCGTAGCTCGCCACCGCCTCGTCCAGCCGGCCGAGTTCGTACAGCGCGTTGCCGCGGTTGGAGTAGGCGTCGGCGATGCCCGCATCGGCGGCGATCGCCCGGTCGAAGCTCGCCACCGCGTCCGCCGGGCGGCCGAGCGCGATCAACTGGTTGCCGCGGTTGGACCACGCGCCGGCAAACTCCGGGCGCAGCGCCAGCACTCGGTCGTAGGCGGCCAGCGCCTCGCCCGGCTGGCCCAGATGCGCGAGCGCCTCGGCCCGGTTGAACAGCGCATCGTCGAACTCCGGCGCCAGCGCGACCGCCCGGTCGAAGCTCGCGACCGCCGCCTCCAGCCGCCCGAGCGCCGCCAGCACGCGGCCGCAATTGTTGTGCACGACGAAATTGGCATCGTCGGCCGCCAGCGACCGCTGCATCAGCGCCAGCGCGTCTTCCAGCCGTCCGGCCTGCTGCGCCAGGATGCCCAGCAGATGCAGCGCGTCCGGCTGCTCCGGATCGCGGTCCAGCACGCGCCGGTAGCCAGCCTCCGCTTCCGCCGCGCGGCCGGCCTGGTGGTGCCCGAGCGCCTCCTGCAACAGCGCCACGACTTCGGTTTCGGCTTCGGTCAGCTCCGCCGCGGCCGGCGGCTCAACTCCAGCGCCGAACGTCGCCAGCGCCTCGCGCACGCGCGCCACCACGCCGGCCCAGTCGCCGGGGCTGTGCTGGCGGAACAGCCGAATCGTCGGATACCATGGGCTGTCGTCGCGCCCGAGCATCCAGCGCCATTCCGGCGGCTGCGGCAGCATCAGCCAGGTCGGCCGGCCGAGCGCCGCCGCCAGATGCGCGACCGCGGTGTCGACCGCGATCACCAGGTCGAGCTGCGCCACCACCGCCGCGGTATCGGCGAAGTCGGCGAACGCGTCGCCCAGATTGACCAGCCAGGGCAGCGCCGCCAGCGTCGCCGCGTCGGCACTGCGCACGTCCGGCTGCAAGCCGATGAACGCCACGTCGGCGCCGCCCAGCGGCACCAGCTCGGCCAGCGCCATCGAGCGCTCGCGGTCGGTCGCGTGCGCCGGGCTGCCGGACCAGGCGAGGCCGACGCGCAAGCCGGCGGGCAAACGCGGCGCCCAGGCCGCCATCCGCGCCGGGTCGGCGTGCAGGTAGGCGGGCGCGGCCGGCACCGTCTCCAGCGTCGTGTCGAACAGGAACGGCAGCCGCAGCAGCGGGCAATGCAGGTCGAACGGCGGCAGCACGTCGCCCTGCGCCACCACTTGCGCGACACCCGGCAGCCCGGCCAGCAACGACACCAGCGCCGGCTTCACCTCCAGCACCACCTTGCCGCCGCGCCCGGCCGCGAGCGTCGCGTAGCGGCAGAACTGGATTGTGTCGCCGAACCCTTCGTCGGTGTGCAGCAGCAGCGTCCGCCCGGGGAACGCCGCGCCGTCCCACAGTGGCTGCGCAAACCCGCGCGGCTGCGGCGCGAACCCCGGCACGCCGCCGCGCGCCTCGAGCAGCGCGAAACCCTCACGCAGATGCCCGGCCGCCAGCTCGGCATAGCCGAGGTTGAGCCGGTTCCAGGCATTGTCCGGCGCCAGCTCGACCGGCCGACGCATGCTCGCCAGCGCCTCCTCGGGACGGCCCAGCGCGACGAATGCCTTGCCGCGGTTCTGCCACGTCTCGGCATCGTCGGGCCGCAGCGCCAGCGCGCGGTCGTAGCTCGAGATCGCCTCCTCATGGCGTCCGAGTGCCGCCAGCACAGCGCCGCGCTCGGCGAACAGCGGCGCCTCGCCGCCGCCGGCCAGCGCCTCGTCGAGCAGCGCCACCGCCGCCTCCAGCCGGCCCGCCCCGGCGGCGATGGCGGCGAGCAGCCGCAGCGCCTCGGGCTGCCCCGGCACGATCTGCAGAATCCGCCGACAATCCGCCTCGGCCTGCGCCGCGCGCCCGGCCCGGTGGTGCGCCAACGCCGCCTGCAGCAGCGCCGCCACCGCCGGAGAGGCCGCCCGGCGGGCCGCGGCACGGCGTTGTTGACGGTTCATTCTTGCAAGTTCCTCAGCGCGGCCAGCACCCGCCCGACGACGCCGTCCCAGTCGCCCTGGATGGCCTGTCGGAACAACCGCACGGTCGGATACCAGGGGCTGTCGTCGCGGTCGAGCAGCCATCGCCAGTCGGCCGCGAACGGCAGCAGGATCCAGGTCGGCCGGCCCAGCGCGGCGGCCAGATGCGCGACCGCCGTATCGGCCGCGATCACCAGATCGAGCCCGGCGATCACCGCGGCGGTGTCGGCGAAGTCGGCGAACGACGGGCCGAGTTCGAGCATCCCCGCCATACCCGCGACATCGGCGCGGTCACGCTCCGGCACGTCCTTCTGCAGCGACACCAACGCCGGCCCGGCCGCCGCCAGCGGGCGCAGCGCCGCGAGCGGCAGCGAGCGCCGGCGGTCGGCGGCGAAACGCGGATTGCCGGACCACGCGAGCCCGACGCGCGGCCGGCCCAGCCCCGCCAGTCGCGGCGCCCAATCGGCGACCCGCGCCGGGTCGGCCCGCAAAAAACTCTCAGCCGGAACAGTAGAAAGCGTCGTCGCGAACGCTGGCGGCAGGCTCAGCAGCGGGCAGTGCAGGTCGAACGCCGGCAACGCCTCGCCGTGGCCGACCACCTCGATCGCGCCCGGCAACGCCGCCAGCAGCGCGCGCAGCGGCGGCGGCACCTCCAGCACCACCCGGCCGCCCTCCGCGGCGGCGCGGCGGCCGGCCAGCACGGCATAGCGGCTGAACATGATGGTGTCGCCAATGCCCTGCTCGGCGTGCAGCAGCAGCGTGCGGCCCGCCAGCGGCTCGCCGCGCCACTGCGGCTGCGCAAAGCCGCGCGCCGCGCTCGAAAACCCCGGCATCTGCCAGCGCGCCTCGTGCAGCGGCCACGCCTCGGCGAACCGGCCCAGTTGCAGCAGCAGCAGCGCCTTGTGCAGCCGCGCGCCAGGGTCGTCCGGGCGCCGCGCCAGCGCGCGATCGAGCCCGGCCAGCGCCTCCGCCGAGCGGCGCAGGTCCTTCAGCGCCAGGCTGCGGTCGAGCAGCGCCTCCCACAGATCCGGCACCAGCCCCAGCGCGCGATCGTAGCTCGCCACCGCCGCGTCGAGCCGCCCGAGGTCGCGCAGCGCGTTGCCGCGGTTGCACCACGCGTCGGCCCGCTCCGGCCGCAGCGCCAGCGCGCGATCGAAACTCTCCAGCGCCTCCTGCGGCCGGCCGAGCGAGGTCAGCGCGACGCCGCGGTCGCCGTACGCCTCCGCGAGCCCTGGCCGCAGCGCCAGCGCGCGGTCGAGCGATGGCAGCGCCTCGGCCGCCCGGTGCAGCCGGTTCAGCGCGCCGCCGCGCGCCGCCAGCGCCTCGGCGAAGTCCGGCGCGAGCGCGATGGCCCGGTCGTAATCGGCGAGCGCCTCAACCAGCCGGCCAAGATCGCGAAAACTGTTGCCGCGGTGCAGGTGCGCGGCGGCGAAGCCGGGCCGCAGCGCCAGCGCCCGCTCATGGCTGGCCAGCGCCTCGTTGTGGCGCCCGAGATCGGCCAGCACCAGACCGCGGTTGGTCCAGGCGTCGGCGTGCTCCGGCCGCAGCGCCAGCGCCCGGTCGTGGCTCGCCAGCGCCGCATCGAGCCGGCCGAGTTCGCGCAGCGCGTTGCCACGGTTGGACAGCGCCTCCGGAAACTCGGCGCGCAGCGCGAGGGCGCGGTCGTAGCTGGCGACCGCCTGTTCCAGCCGCCCCAGCGCCGCGAGCGCGATGCCGAGGTTGTTGGCGAGCCCGGCATCGCCCGGCAGCCGCGCCGCCGCCTGCCCGAACATGTCTGCGGCGTCCGCGATCCGGCCGGATTGGAACGCCAGGATGCCCAGCGTCGCCAGCGCCTCGGCGTGCCCGGGCGCGAGCGCCAGCGCACGCCGAAACCCCGCCTCCGCCTCGCCCGGCCGCCCGGCCGCCAGGTGCGCCCGCGCGGCGCGCAGCAGGTCGGCGAGCGCGGGCGGAGCGGGCGGGTGCGGCATCGCCGCATTTGTCGCGGCGCGGCGTGGCGGATCAAGGCCCGATCGCGCGCGCAGGATCGACGCACGATGTGACCTGCGTCACAGCGGACCGCTCCGGCCGACCCTATACCGAGGTCAATCCCCCATCACCTCGGCCCCGGTGCGGCGCGTCCGCCCCGGGGTCTTTTTTTGCCCGACTTCTGACTCCGCGTGCCGCCGGGGGCCGGATGATTGGCGGTCCGGATACCGCTATGCTCACCGCCGTCAGCCCGTGCGAGGACGCCATGCCGCAATCCCTGCATCCGCTTGCCGAGGCTCGCCACGATCAGATGTTCCCGGTGTTCGAGCCGGCGGAGATCGACCGGCTGGCGAGGTTCGGCGAGCGCCGGTCCTATGCGGCGGGCGAACGCATCGTCGCCATCGGCGACGTCCCACCAGGCGCGTTCGTGATCCTGTCCGGCCAGGTCGATGTTCGGCAAGGCGGCCGGATGGGCGCGTCCGCGGCCATTGTGGCGATTGGCCCGGGCTCATTGATGGGCGAACTCGCGCAGCTGTCGGGGCGCCCGTCCCTGGTGGACGCGTCCGCCGCGGCGGCAGTCGAGGCATCCGTCATTGCTCCCCGCCGGCTGCGCGACCTCATGGTGGAGGAGGCCGAACTTGGTGAGCGGATCATGCGCGCCCTGATCCTGCGCCGTGTCGGCCTGCTCGAGACCGGCGCCGGCGGACCGGTGATCGTCGGCGACGCGGATCACGGCGACGTTCTGCGGCTCGAAGGCTTCCTGGCCCGCAACGGGCATCCGCATCAGCGGCTCGACCCCAGGGACGATCCGTGCGCGCGAACGCTGATCCAGCGTTTTGCCATCGAGCCCGGCGAACTGCCGATCGTGCTCTGCCCGGGCGGACAGATGCTGCGCAATCCCAGCGACGTGGCGCTGGCCCGCTGCATCGGCCTTGTGACATCGATCGATCCGGACCGGGTCTACGACGTGGCGATCGTCGGCGCCGGGCCGGCGGGGCTCGCGACCGCCGTGTATGCCGGGTCCGAGGGCCTGTCGGCGCTGGTGCTGGACTGTCGCGCGTTTGGCGGGCAGGCCGGTGCGTCGGCCCGCATCGAGAACTATCTGGGCTTTCCGACCGGCATCACCGGCATGGCGCTGATGGCCCGCGCCTACGCGCAGGCGCAGAAGTTCGGCGTCGAAATGGAAATTCCGGACGAAGCCGCGAGCCTGCAGGACGAGGTCGACCCGGACGGCCGACGCTTCCTGCTCACCCTGGCCAACCAGGAGCGCGTCTCCGCCCGCGCAGTCATTGTCGCCAGCGGCGCCCGTTATCGCCGTCTCGATGTCGAGGGTCTCGCGTCCTTCGAGGGCTCCTGCGTCCACTACTGGGCCTCTCCGCTGGAGGGACGGCTGTGCGCGGGCCAGGACGTGGCGCTGGTCGGCGCGGGCAATTCCGCGGGCCAGGCGGCGGTGTATTTGTCCAGCCAGGTCGCCAGGGTCTGGTTGATCGTTCGCGGCACCAGCGTCGATGCGAGCATGTCGCGCTATCTGGTCGAGCGCATCGCCGCGCGGCCGAACATCGAAGTCCTGACCGCAGACGACGGTCACCGCGCTGGAAGGCCGGGCCGGCGTTCTGCACGCCATAGTCTGTCGCTCCCACCGATCCGGCGAGGAGATCAGGCGCGCGATCCGTCACCTTTTCCTGTTCATCGGCGCCGACGCCGAATACCGACTGGCTGTCCGGCTCCGGGGTGGCGCTCGACGACAAGGGCTTCGTGCGCACGGGCGGCAATCCGGAACGGCCGCTCGAAACCAGCCTCGGCGGCGTGTTCGCGATCGGCGACGTGCGGGCGGGATCGGTCAAGCGGGTCGCCGCCGCCGTGGGCGAAGGCGCGCAGGTGGTCGCCGCGCTGCACGTCTACCTTGCCGAGGCCGGCCACCGGCCTACGCTTGCGGCCAACATCGGGAGGCGGTGATGGCCAGGACATGCACCCATGTCGACGCGATTCGCGACGTGACGCCGAGCGCCCTCGGCTGCGAGGAATGCCTCAAGATCGGTTCGCCATGGCTGCATCTGCGGCTGTGCCGGACCTGCGGTCATGTCGGCTGCTGCGACGATTCGCCGAACCGCCACGCCACCAGGCACTTCCACGCGACGCGCCACCCGATCATCGAAGGCTACGACCCGCCCGAAGGCTGGGGATGGTGCTACGTCGACGAGGTGATGCTCGATCTCGGCGACAACGTCACGCCGCACAACGGCCCGATCCCCCGCTACTATTGAGGACGGTCGAAGCGTGCCTGACCGGGACTTCCGGTCGAGTTCCCAAATAGGGTCACCCCCGGGGAGACGGGTGATCGCATCTGGCGATAATATTGCGATATCGTCATGGCCTGGCTTGACCCGGCCATCCACGCGGTGGTACCGAGAGGGGTGGCCATTCAAGGATTCGCTTGCCCCGCGCGCCAGTCCTCGGCGGCACCTACGTGGTCAACTGGAGCGAGTTCTGCTCGGCGCAGTTCGGCGTGCAGGTCTCGGCCAGCCCCACCGGGCTGCTGAGCGGCCTGACCGTCGACAGCAACAGCTCGGCCGACGTGGAACTGCTGGGCGGCACGCTGGGCTGCACGTTCCACGCGACCGGCTGGAGCCAGTAGCGCCGCTTTCACCGCTCAGCAGTGGATGAACCGACCGGACGGGGCGAGCTGCTGGATCAAGTCGAATTCGAGCCGGTTCGCCGTCAGCACCGGCAAGCCGACCTTGGCCGCGGACAGAAAGATCAGCGCGTCGTTCAAGCATTCCTTGCGTTGGCGCGGCTGCCAGCCCTGGGTCCGCGCGAGAGTGCCGGCAATCACGCCGGCATCCGCCCAAACCTGCGCATCCGGCGTCACCAGCCGGCTGGCCGGAACGGCTGCGAACAATTCAATGTAGTGATCGCGCAGCGCGGTCCACTCCGGCCGTGCCGGATCGGCGTTGGCGACACCGACCGCGAGTTCCGCGAGCGCGACCGAACAGTGGAACAACAACGCCCGATCGATCGCGTCGCGAAGTGCCGGCTCAAAGCGTCCCGCCGCCCGATTGATGTAGACGTTCGTATCGAGCAGCAGAACCGGCGGTCCGCCGCGCAACAGTATCGTCCAATCGGTCAGTCTATCCCGCGGTCTCGGTAAAAGCTGCGACGTGTGCCTGGCCGGCTTGCGTCTGCGGATGGCGCCGTCGAGGTCAATACTCGAGGTCATGGTCTGGCCCCAACCGCCCCTCGGTGCGACGGAAGAACGCCGCCACCGGGTCGGGCTGGGCCAGCATCGCCAGCGCCAGCACGCCCAGATCGCTGGTCGAGCTGATCCCGGCCTCCCGCTTGGCAGCTTCCACGAGCGCCGGCGGCGCCCGGAAGCTGACATGCTCGGTCTTCTCGCCGTCGAGCAGACCAGCGCGCCGCGCTTCTTCTAGGATCGACGCATGCAGCGGCGCGGCCGGGGACGACCCCGACCGGCCTCGCCCGCGCGGCTTCGGCTTGGCTCCGGGCGCGGGGTGCGGCGCGGACATGTCAACCTCCGGTGCAGGTCATGTGCGCAATATGCGGCTCCGTGTCACACGCCGCAAGCGCGACCGCCCGAGGGACCGTCCCCGGCTACGCATGCGCCGGTCGCGCCGGCGTAGGCCGACGCGCCAGCCGGGCCAGCAGCCAGATGCCGCCGACCGTCGCCAGCCACGCCAGCAGTTGCAGCCCGTTCGGCTCGTCGGTGTAACCCACCAGCGTGTGCGCGAGCCGCCCGGCCAGCGACCCCTCCGGCAGCAGCCACGACGTGTCCCACAGCGGCTGCTGCCACACCTCGAAGAACCCGCCCTGCTGCAAGAACGCGATCGCCTGCGCCGCCATCCCGGCCGCCAGCAGCGTGATCAGCCACGCCGTCGTGGAAAACAGTTTTCCGGCCGGAATCGCCAGCAGCCCGGCATACATCAGCGCCGACACCCCCGCGCCGGCGACGATGCCGAGCGCCCCGCCGGCCGCCACCTCCGCCGCCGTGGTGCCGCCGCTCGCCAGCACGCCGTACAGGAACAGCACCACCTCGCTGCCCTCGCGCAGCACCGCGATCGCCACCACGACCGCGAGCGCCATCGGCGGCCGCTCGCCCGCGCGCACGAGGCGGCCGACCGACTGCACGTGCCGCGCCATCTCCCGCCCGTGCGCCGCCATCCAGACATTGTGCCAGGTCAGCATCGCGACCGCCGCGAGCAGCACGGACGCCTCGAACACCTCCTGCCCGGCGCCCTCGAACAGGTCCGCCAGCCGCCCGGCGAACGCGGCCAGCAGGCATGCCCCCAGCACGCCCGCGGCAATGCCGCCGCCGACCAGCTTCCACCGGCCCGCAACGCCGCGCGCCGCCGCCAGCACGATGCCGACGATCAGCCCCGCCTCGATCACCTCGCGGAACACGATCACCAAGGCTGCGAGCATCGGGCGGCGCTCCTGCGGCCGGCGACGCTCGCCGGCCCTGCGGTTGCGAGTTAGTCGCAACTCCAGCCGATGTCAAACGCCGCGCGCCGCACGGCGGCCCGCAGCGGCGTCGTGCCGCCTCAGAGCGCTTCGAGGATCGCCTCGGCGCGGCTCACGTCGAACCCGCCCGGCGGCTCGACCGCCAGGTGCGTGACCTTGCCGTTCTCGGCGATCAGCGCGAACCGCTGGCTGCGCACGCCGAGCCCGCGCGCCACCAGGTCGAGCTCCAGCCCCAGCGCCTTGGTGAACGCGGCCGAGCCGTCCGCCAGCATCAGCACCTTGTCGCCGGCGCCCTGGTCCTTTGCCCAGGCGCCCAGCACGAACACGTCGTTGACGGCGAGGCAGACGACGGTGTCGACGCCCTTGGCCTTGATCGCGTCGGCCTGGGTCACGAAGCCCGGCAGGTGCTTGGCGCTGCAGGTCGGGGTGAACGCCCCCGGCACCGCGAACATCACCACTTTCTTGCCCTTGAAGATGTCGTCGGTGGAGATCTCCTTCGGCCCGTCCGCCGTCGGGGTCATCAGCTTCATCGAGGGAATGGTGTCGCCCACCTTGATGGTCATGGTTGTGCTCGTTTGCTGGGGTGTCGCCACCCGGTTGGCTGATGAGGTCGCCCGGCCGGCGGCCGGTGCGCGGAGGGTCCGGCGCGGCGCGAGTCGTAGCGCCAGCCCCGTCCCGTGTCACGCCACCCCGCGCCGGGCCGCCGCCGGCGCTCACGGTACGGCGGCGTGTGCTTGCGCTCCGGCCGATCGCTGCCAAAATGTCACTCATGCCTCGCAAACCCGCCACGCGCGCCAAAGCCGCCCGCAAGACCGCCGACCGCCCCGGCTTCCCGATCGCCGAGACGACGCTGACCGGCCAGGTGCTGATCGCCATGCCGTCGATGCTGGACCCGCGCTTTTCGCAGAGCGTGATCTACATGTGCGCCCACACCGCCGAGGGCGCGATGGGCATCGTGGTCAACCGGCCGCTGGTGGCGCCGACCTTCGTCGACCTGTTGAAGCAGCTCGGCGTCGACCCGGTGCCGCCGGCGCGCAGCATCCGGCTGTGCCAGGGCGGCCCGGTCGACAACGCGCGCGGTTTCGTGTTGCACACCAGCGACTGGACCGGCGACGGCAGCCTGCGCGTGGACGACGGCATGGCGCTGACCGCGAGCCTGGACATCTTGAAGGCGATCGCCGCCGGCGGCGGCCCTTCGCAGGGTGTGTTGGCGCTCGGCTATGCCGGCTGGGGTCCGGGGCAACTGGACCAGGAGATGCAGCAGAACGCCTGGCTGTCGGCCCCGGCCGACCCGTCGCTGCTGTTCGACGACGACCACGAAACGAAGTGGCGCCGCGCGTTGGCAAGCCTCAAGATCGACCCGCTGCTGCTCTCGACGGCGGCGGGGCGGGCTTAGCCCGCGCACGCTTCCGGACGCGTTTGGCGTGTGCGGGCGCGTCCCACTGGATCTTTGTGCCAATCATCCCCGCGAGCGGCGCCAGGTCGCTGACCTGCGTGTATGCGTCAGATCGAGCGATTGCAGGTTGGCGAGGCGGGCGAGCGGCGCCACGTCGCTGACCTGCGTGTCTCCAGATCGAGCGATTGCAGGTCGGCGAGGCGGGCGAGCGGCGCCACGTCGCTGACCTGCGTGCCGCTCAGATCGAGCGATTGCAGGTTGGCGAGGCGGGCGAGCGGCGCCACGTCGCTGACCTGCGTGTCGCTCAGATCGAGCGATTGCAGGTTGGCGAGGCGGGCGAGCGGCGCCACGTCGCTGACCTGCGTGTTCCTCAGATCGAGCGATTGCAGGTTGGCGAGGCTGGCGAGCGGCGCCACGTCGCTGACCTGCGTGCCGCTCAGATCGAGCGATTGCAGGTTGGCGAGGCTGGCGAGCGGCGCCACGTCGCTGACCTGCGTGCCTCTCAGATCGAGCGATTGCAGGTTGGCGAGGCTGGCGAGCGGCGCCACGTCGCTGACCTGCGTGCCGCTCAGATCGAGCGATTGCAGGTTGGCGAGGCGGGCGAGCGGCGCCACGTCGCTGACCTGCGTGCCTCTCAGATCGAGCGATTGCAGGTTGGCGAGGCTGGCGAGCGGCGCCACGTCGCTGACCTGCGTGCCCCTCAGA
This sequence comes from uncultured Solirubrobacterales bacterium, assembly GCA_963697635.1. Taxonomy (GTDB): domain Bacteria; phylum Pseudomonadota; class Alphaproteobacteria; order Acetobacterales; family Acetobacteraceae; genus CAJCJG01. The sequence continues at coordinate 122,559 of CAVOOS010000034.1, forward strand.
TCGAGCGATTGCAGGTTGGCGAGGCGGGCGAGCGGCGCCACGTCGCTGACCTGCGTGCCGCTCAGATCGAGCGATTGCAGGTTGGCGAGGCGGGCGAGCGGCGCCACGTCGCTGACCTGCGTGTCTCATCAGATCGAGCGATTGCAGCGTCGGTGAGGCCGGCGAGCGGCGCCACGTCGCTGACCTGCGTGTCCATCAGATCGAGCGATTGCAGGTTGGCGAGGCTGGCGAGCGGCGCCACGTCGCTGACCTGCGTGTCGATCAGATCGAGCGATTGCAGGTTGGCGAGGCTGGCGAGCGGCGCCACGTCGCTGACCTGCGTGCCGCTCAGATCGAGCGATTGCAGGTTGGCGAGGCTGGCGAGCGGCGCCACGTCGCTGACCTGCGTGTTCCACAGATCGAGCGATTGCAGGTTGGCGAGGCGGGCGAGCGGCGCCACGTCGCTGACCTGCGTGCCTCTCAGATCGAGCGATTGCAGCGAGGTTAGGTCGGCGAGCGGTGCAGGGTTTGCGAATTTTTCGCCATTTTTACTTGCTTTTTTGTATCTTTCGTCATTTCGAAACGACGCCGACGGGCTTTCCGGGTTGGAAAACGCGAGGCGGCGGATGAACGGGCGCCAGGACACGGGCGGCGCCCGCCCCGCCAGGATCATCGCCTCCGCCGCGTCCTCCACATCGAAGCCACGGACCGCCTCCCGCAACCCATTCGGCCAGCGCGTCGTCTCGTCGAAATGCGCGCCAACGAACATCTCCGCCCGCAGCCCGTGCGCCCCGGCAAGGTTCGCGCCCGCAATGTCGGTGCCGGCAAAGTCGAAGCCCGAAAAATCGTCGGCACCAAAATCCACCCGCCGCAGATCGGCCCCGACCAGATCCCGATCGGGCCGCAGGCCGGCGACGCGGACCAGATTGCGAAAGCTCCGGTCGTTGGTCTCCAGCACCTTAAAGATGCCGGCAACCTCGTCTCGCGTGAAATTCACTCGGGCTTCCGCTTCATACTCGCGCGGGCCAGAACCACGCGCCCGAGACTGTCCTTTTCGCGAACCTTACTGAGCAGGATGTTCAGCACCGCGTCTTGTTCTTCGCTGGTCTCCACTGCTTTGCGCTTGCCGCGCGCGTCGATTTCGGCAACCCGAAAACTGCGCCTTGCCGATCGCAGCGACAGTTCGATCGGCCCCTCCGTCATATTGCGCGTCTCGATGACGGCAAAATAGTCGCCTTGCCACAATGGTCCGTCGAGCGTCCGCGCCGGATCGGCGGCGGAGAATTGCACACCCCCAACGACGGTCTTAACCAGCGGGTCATCGCGCCGCCGGCTGATGAGCGATTCCGCCGAATAGCGTAGGCATCGGACTCGAACAGCATGAAGACGCTGTTCACCCCTATGCGGAGATATCGGCCGTCCTGTTCAATCTCGGCAACGGCGACGACCGGCTCGCCCTCAATGCGGTACACCCCGTCCTCGTTGCTCTGCGGCACCGGCACTCCCATCCCCAGCTCAGCTAGTCCTTCTGTGCCGCGCTCCTCACGCGCCCATTGCGGCGGGTCATTGTCATCAGAGGTCGCGCCATCTTCCGCGGGCACACTCCTCAGGGGCGCTGCCGCTTCGCCCACGTCCATGCGTCCGCCACGTCCTTCTTCTCAGCCTCGTCGCATCTACCGGCCGGGAAGAAGGCAGCAAGGATCATGTCCTTGCGTGACTGCTTTGGCCATCGCGTGCCCTTGAGCCAAGCCGCGACCGTGTCGGGGTCAGGGGCGGACTTACACTGCCTGGCAATCGCATCCGCGAAAAGCCGATAGCTCCAGCCGGCGACCGGCCCCCGCGATTTTGGGTCCATCCCGGTGCCAGCATCCCAGTGCCGCTTGAACAGATCGAAAAAGCCGCGACGCGGATCCGAATTCGGTGGCAAGTTTGAATTCATAGTGCGGCGAATTCGCCATACTCCCTTTGAGGAACTCAGGTTTCACTCTCCACGAGAAGCGCCGTTCACCACTCAAGGAACGGCGCTATGTTCTCCAAGCGCTCTTTCCACTACCACCTGATGGCACTGGCCTATGCTGGCGCATCGGCTCTCGCAATCAGCCTTGGCCATGTGCTCGAAGCCGCACCGGCATTGATCGTGTCGTTGGCATACTGGCACATGGCTACAAGCAATGGCGAGTAGGGCTTGGTGCCGATTGCGAGCGGCGCTGACGGCCTCACGTCGGGCGCACGGACCACGCCCGACGTGGGCGGCTGGTGGCACGCGCGCCCAACGCGCGTCGAGCGCGGTGCAACGCCACTCGGATCGTTCCTCATTGTAGCGAATGGCCCCCCCGCGTTGCGCGATCCGTTGATATCGTGGCAACGCATGGCCACGTCATTCCGCGTTTGGAGAATTCGGCGAATTCGGCGCCGAATTCGGAGCAGCGAGGCATCGCCATGACCCTGGAACTCGTCTTCAAGCTGCTGCTGGCGGTGACCCTCGTCGTCGGCATCGGCGGTGTGGTCCACGCATTCCGGACGAAGATGCGCGAGTTGGCGGATCGGGAGGCGTCAGCCGCTGCGAGCTCCGGCCACGGCCAGCCCAGCACGCAGCACCCGGACGCGCCCCGCTCCACGGCCGCCTGACCCCTTCCATACCCCGTCGCCAAGCCACCACCCGGTCGGCACAAAAATTCCCCTTGCCCACCACCGTCACTTATACTAACATTCGCCCATGCCCAATCCCCCACCCCGCACCCCGGCCGAGTGCTTCGCCACCATTCTCCTGTGGTTGAGCCGGACCGTGAATTCGCACGGCATGACAGGCCGGCTCGCGGTGCCGCTGGTGGGGCTGATCCTGGACCGCGTCCGAGCCATCCAACACCGCTTCGCCCAACTCGCCGCTGCCATCGCGGCCGGAACATACGCCCCGCGGCGCCCGCCCACCCCAAGCCCGCGCCCCGCAAGCCCGGAAACCCCCAAAAAACCCCGCCAGCGCAACCCGCTGCCGCACCGCTTCGCCTGGCTGGTCAGGCTGGCGCCGGAGACCGCCGTCTACGGCTCGCAACTGCGGTTCCTGTTCGCCGATCCGGCGATGGCGGCGCTGCTCGCCGCTTCCCCCGCGCCGCTGCGCCGCCCGCTGCGCTCGCTGTGCTGGATGCTGGGCGTCCACCCGCCGCCGATCCTGGCCCCGCCGCCCCGCGCCCGGCCCAAACCTCCGCCCGAACGGCGCGAGCGGCCTGCCACCCCAAAACCATCCAGAAAACCCAGCCGACCCCGCTACGTCTTCGGCCTCCGCTACCCTCCGCCCTTCCCGGATCCGGCCTGAGCGAAGCCCGCGCCTTGGCACGCCCTTATTGTTCCGTTATCGCAACAAAAATCTACCAGCAAAACCGGGACATCATCGCCACCGGCGCCAGCCCCGCCGCCGCCGCGGCGCGCTCCGCCGCGTCGGCCGTCGCCAACGCCTCGGCGTGGATCCCCTCCCAGCACCCAACACGAAAAAAGACCCGCCGCCCGCGCGCCGGCGATGTCGGTGCGCAGCGAATCGCCGACCGCCAGCACCCGCTCGCGCGGCACCCCGAGCAATTCCAGCACCGGCCGATAGACAGAAACGTCCGGCTTGCCGATCCACAGCACCCGCCCGCCCAGTTCCTCATAGCGCAGCGCCAGCGCCCCGGCGCAGATCACCCGCTCGCCGCCGCGGATCACCTCCAGGTCGGGATTGGCGCACACCATCGGCAGGCCGGCCGCCGCCGCCTCCCGCAGCTCCGCCTCGTACGGCGCGACCGAGGTCGGGCTGCGCGTATCGTCCGGCCCGGTATTGAGGAAGAATTCCGCCAACGCCGGGCGCGCCACCGTCTCCAGGTCCAAACCGGAAAAAACGTTGCGGTCGCGCGCCGGCCCGAGGTGATACAACCGCCGCCCCAGCGCCGCAAACTCGGGAACCGAGCGGTCGCGCAGCAGCAAAAACGTCACTTCTCCACTGGTGACGATGCCGGTGTAGAGATCGGGAAAAATCCCTATCGCCTGCATCGCCTTGGCCGCCGCGTGCGCCCGCCGCGGCGCGTTCGACAGCAGCACCACGCGCTTCCCCGCATCGCGCAGCCGCAGCAGGCAATCGACCGCCCCCGGATACGGCGCCACGCCGTCGTGGATCACCCCCCACAGATCAAGGATAAAACCGTCGTAGCGGTCGGCGAGCGCCGCGAACCCCGGCAGATGTTCCATTTTCATCCTTTGAGATCCGCGCCCACCGCGGCTTCGACAGTGGAAAAACCGTCGCGCTCCAGGGCCACCAGCAGCTCGCGCTTCAGCCGCGGGATCAGCGCCGGCCCCTCGATCGCGAACCCGGTATAGAGCTGCACGAGGCTCGCCCCGGCGCGCAGCTTCTGCAGCACCTGCCGCCCGGAAAAAATCCCGCCGACGCCGACCAGCACCAGCCGCCCCGCCGCCAGCCTCGCGACTCGCGCCAGCATCGCGGTGGACGAGGAAAACAGCGGCGCGCCGGAGAGCCCGCCCGCCTGCACCGCGTTGCGGCCACGCAAACCGGGCGGACGCGCGGTCGTGGTATTGGACACCACCAGCCCGGCCGCCCCGCCCTCGACGCACGCCGCCACGATCTCCGGCAGCTCCGCCTCGTTCAGATCGGGCGACAGCTTGATCAGCAGCGGCGGCCGACGCTCCACCTCGCGCGCGACCGCCGCGAGAATCGAAGAAAGTCGCTCGGCCGCCTGCAACGCGCGCAGCCCCGGCGTATTCGGCGAGGACACGTTGATCACCACGTAGTCGGCGTGCCGCGCGACCGCCGCGACGAGCAGCGGATAGTCGCGCTCTGGCACCGCGCCCTCGCGGTTGACCCCGACATTGGCGCCGATCGGCACCCCGCGCCGCACCGCCGCCAGCCGGCGCACGAACTCCTCGAGCCCCGCATTGTTGAACCCCAGCCGGTTGATCACTGCCGCGTCCTGCGCCAGCCGGAACAGCCGCGGCCGCGGGTTGCCGGCCTGCGGGCGCGGCGTGACGGTGCCCGCCTCGACGAACCCGAACCCGAGCCGCATCAGCGGCCCCAGCGCCGCCGCATCCTTGTCGAACCCCGCCGCCAGCCCGATCGGATTGGCGAACTGCAGCCCCATCGCATGCACCGCCAGCCGCGGATCGTCCGGCGTCCGGTCGGCGCCGCCCAGCCCGAGGCGCAGCGCCGCCAGCGCGATCGCGTGCGCCCGCTCCGGGTCCGCGAGGCGCAGCAGCGGCAGCAGCGAGGACGCGAGGCCTTGCGACATCCGGGCGACATGCCCGAGCCGGCGACGAAAGGAAAGCGGCCTTGCGGCCCCGGCCGCCGCACCGCACATACCGGCGGCATGTGGAACGAGCCTTACCTCGAAACCTGCTGCCGCTCCGCGCTGCACCGGCTGTCGCTGGCCGGCCCGCTTGGTCGGCCCGGAGGATTGAAGGACGGCCCCTGTCTGCAACGGCTGGAGCGAATGGGCCTCGTGCGGCAGCGCGCGGACGGGCGGTACGAGCTGACGGCGGCTGGCGCGGCGCGGCACTGGCGGGATGTGATGAAGCAAGGCGAGGGGCTTCGCCCCTCGACCCCACTCAAGGCATAGCCTTGAGAATCCATTGGTTTCCAAAGGCCACTGGCCTTTGGTGGGGTCGAGGGGCAAAGCCCCTCGCCTGCTGCTTCAGGACCTCGTCGCCCTCAGCCGCCCGCAGCGAGGGCCGCCAGCGCCCCGAAATCGCGGATCACCACGCCGGCGTTGGGGGCCGCGCCGATCAGCCCGGCGGCGCGCAACTGGGTCAGCGTGCGCGAAACGGTCTCGATGCGCAGGCCGAGAAAGTCGCCGATGTCGGCACGGGTCATCGGCAACGGCACTTCGACCGGGCCGGACGCCACGGCGCGGGCCGCCGCGCCGCCCGTCTTCACCGCGCGTCCGACCAGGAAGCTCGCCACCCGCTCGCGCGCCAGCTTGCAGCCGAGCAGCAGCATCTGTTCGTGCGCCAGCACCAGTTCGTGGCTGGTGATCGCCAGCAGCCGCCGCTCCATCTCCGGGAACTCCGCGATCAGCCGGCGTAGCCGCGGGCGGGAGAAGCGACACAGCCGCACCCGGTCGATCGCCTCGGCGCTGTAGGCGTAGCGCTGCCCGAAGGCGAGCCCCAGGAAATCGCCGTGCCCGGCGAAGCTGGTGATCTGCTGCCGTCCGTCCGGCAGCATCTTCAGCAGTTTCGCGGTGCCGTCGATCAGCGTGAAGAAATCCTCCGCCGCCTCGCCCTCGACGATGAAGCGCCGGCCCGGTTCGATCCTCATCGCGACTGCGAAGGCCGAGAGCAGGTGCAGGTCCCGCTCCGGCACCGCCTGGCAGACGCTGCCGCGGCGCGCGCAGCAGGCGCTGCATTTCACGGCGACCGGCAAGGCACTCAGCGGAACCGGGTCGGCTCGGGCCGGGAGAGTTGGGCGCGCGGCCGGCCGCACCGCGGCTGCACGGGTCGGTTCGAGCAAGCCGGCGCCCGAGCGCCCGATCATTGGGCAATCCCCTACGCGAACAGGCTCCACCCCGGAGGTTCGCCGAGGCGTCGGCACAGCGACGACAGCACGACGCGGAGCACGCGTCGAGGCAGCAGGACTCACGCACCATTCGCGCACACCTGTGGCGCGGGGCGCGGACTGACTTTTTTGTCACGGAGAGACCGTCGAACCTCGGAGACGCAGTCTCGGCACGGGTCGGATCGACAACCGCTTGTTTGTTAGCGCGGGTGAACGACCCCGCCTAATCACGGGTTCGTGATGTCACGGGGCGGCGAGCCTGTCGAGCCCGGCGGAACCACGCTACACTGCCGACTTGCAACGCACGTTCGGAGGACGCCAATGGAGTTGCGCATCACCGGCAGCACCATGCCGGTCCTGGAGATCGGCCTCGAACCCGGCGAAGCGATCGTCGCCGAGCCCGGCGAACTCTCCTGGATGACCAACAACGTGCAGTTGCGCACCACCACCAACACCGCGGGCGCGCGCGGCCTGTGGGGCGCGGTGACGCGTGCGGTCGCCGGCGGCGGGCTGTTCCTGACCGAGTTCACCGCCCCGAGCGGCCGCGGCGCCGTTGCGTTCGCGGCCAAGATGCCGGGCGCGATCGTGCCGGTGCAGGTGGCGGCGGGCGCCGGCTACATGGTGCATCGCAGCGGCTTCCTGTGCGCGACCGAGGGCGTCGAGTTGGCGATCGGCTTCCAGCAATCGCTCGGCGCCGGCATTTTCGGGGGCAGCGGCTTCATCATGCAGCGGGTCAGCGGCGCCGGCACCGCCTGGGTCGAGCTCGGCGGCGAGATCGTCAACCACGAACTGGCGCCCGGCGAGGAGCTGCTGGTGCATCCCGGCCATGTCGGCATGTTCGAGGAGCGGGTGGGTTTCGAGATCACCACGATCAGCGGCATCGCCAACGCGCTGTTCGGCGGCACCGGGCTGTTTCTCGTGCGGCTGCGCGGGCCGGGGCAGGTGTGGCTGCAGACGCTGACCATGTCGGGGCTGGCGCAGGCGCTGGCGCCGTATCTGGGGCGGGAAGTCCGCCCCTGCCGCCACGACGACCGCGGCGGTCGAAGGCGGCGTCGCGGGCGCGGTGCTGAACAGCCTGTTCGGCAACCGTTAGCGCTCCTGGCCGACGGTGCTACAAGTGTCGCGGGACGAACGGGAGAGCCGGCCGATGCGCGTGACGGGAACAGTTCTGGGCTGGGCGGCGGTGGCCGGCGTGTCGATGGCCGTCGCCGGCGTCGCGCCCGCGCGCGCCGACGACGCCGGCCGGGTCGCGGCCGGCAAGACGGTGGCGCAGACCTGGTGCGCGAACTGCCATCTCGTCACCGCAACCCAGGCGCAGGGCAGCGACCAGGCGCCCACCTGGGCCAGCATCGCCAACCGCGCGGGCACCTCCTCGGACACGCTGCACGCGTTCCTGGCCCAGCCGCACGGCAAGATGCCGGATTTCAAGCTCGGCACGACCGAGATCGACGACGTGGTGGCGTACATCCTCAGCCTGAAGAACTGAGGCGGCGCGGTGCCGTGATCACCGGCCTGACCATCAAGAATTTCCGCGGCTTGCGGGACGTGTCGCTGGACGGGCTGGCGCGGGTCAACGTGATCGTCGGCGACAACGGCAGCGGCAAGACCGCGCTGCTGGAGGCGATCTTCGTGGCCATGTCGAACAGTGCCCTGATTGCCCTGTCGTTGCGGCAGTTACGCGGTTTGACGTCGCCCACTAGCTCCGATCAACCTGGAGCGGCTGAAGCGATTGCCTCGGATTTCATGGGCGAAGGCGCTCTGGACGCACGTGTTGAGACACGAGGAGAGTTTGCCTTTAGGCGGACATTCTCCGTCAGACACGATCGGGCACGTGCCGCGCCGATCGGCGCGTTGAGCTTGGCAGCCGGGTTGCCACCCACCAACGTCTTTTCGGTGCCGATTGAGTATCAGTGGGAAGACGCCAATGGCCAAATCGATAAATCGGAACTGCGGACTGGCCCGACACCGATGGCCGTTGGTTCCGGCGGCATTCCGGCCATAGAGGCGATCTTTGTTCCTTCAACATATGGCGGACTGGCTGGAGCAGCGGCACTCTTTTCGGACCTTGATAAGGCTGGTGAGGCAACCCGCTTCGTCGACGCGCTGCGTGCGCAGTTCCCCGACGTGGAGGTCGTCTCGGTTCAATTGGAAGGCGGACAGCCGCTCCTACACGCACGGCTGAAAGGACAGCTCAAGCAGCGTCCACTAGAACTCCTCTCCGCTGGACTAGCGCGCCTCAGCTTTATTTTGCTGGCGATATCCCGGCCAAGCACCAAGGTCGTTCTGGTGGACGAGATTGAAAACGGTCTGCATCACTCCAGGCTGCGCCAGTTGTGGTTCCAGATTTGCGACTTCGCCGATCGCTTCGACACCCAGGTATTCGCCACCACCCACAGCCTCGAATGCCTCGATGGCGCAGCGGCAGCGATGGGTGATCATCCCGACGATTTTGCACTCGTCCGGATGACGCGCTTCCACGGCGATTGCGTGGCGCGGATCGTGCCGGGCGAAAGCGCGGGCAAGCTGTTGCGCTCGCCACTGGAAGTCCGGGGATAACGGGTGGCCGCGCCACTGGCGCAGAAGGTGCCGCTCGCGGGACCGTACATCGTTCTCTGCGAAGGCGGCCACGACGCAACGTTCCTCGCCGCCTTGTCCCGGCGCCGCGCGCCGAAATTCTCGATCGACCTGCCCTTCTTCCGGACCGACGGGGAGCAGATGCGCCAAATACCAGGCCAATCCTACAGCGTCGCTGCACTCGGCGGCATGCTCGCCGACGTCGTGGTGCAGGTTCGAGCGTCCCCCGACGAGCGCGAAAAGCTCCGCGGCATCATTGTCGTCCGCGACTGCGCCGACGATCCCGGAAAAGCCTTCCGCGAGTGCCAAGCATGGTGTCGCGCCGCCAACATTGCGGCGCCCGACGCAGTCGGTAGCTGGTCTGCCGCGATGCCGGATTTGCCGCCCGTCGCCGTGCTACTGCTGCCAGATCCTGACAGGCCCGGCAGCCTCGAAACGCTCTGCCTCGACGGCCTGCGGCAAAAAGCTCCCGAGGTCAGTCGCTGCATCGACGACTTTCTGAAGTGCATTCCTGCGCATACGCCACCTCGCACGCTGGAGAAAGACCATAAGGCAGCGCTGATCTGCGCGGTCGCCGCCTTGGATAGAACCGAACCCGGGATGACCCTTAGCCGTCTTTTTACCGGCTCTGCGCCGCTGATCGACGTCACCACCCCGGTTTTCGACCCGTTCGCACAGGCATTGGCGACGCTACTGCAAACCTCGCCCGACCAGCAGCGATCGTGACGCGCGACCCGAGCGTCCGCGCGCTGCCTTGGAAAGGCACGGGATCACGTCGGAAACAAAGAGGCCTGTCACGCCCCACTCCGCGGCCAACTCGAACACGCCGACCGCCTCGGCGTCGCCGGCTGGGCGCAGCGCGGCTCGGCGCCGGTGGCGATGCGTGTCCGGCTCGACGGGCGCCACGTCGGCACCGTCCGCGCCGACCGCCACCGCGCCGACCTTGCCGACATCGACGGCGCCGGCGCGTTCGAACTCTGGTTCGCCGATCCGCCTGTGCCCGACACCCCGGCGCGCATCGCCGTGCAGACCGAGGACGGCGTCCATTTGCCCGGCTCGCCGGTGCTGCTGCCGGCCGTCGCCGCGCCGCCGCCCGGCCGGCGCCTGCCGGACAGCGGCGCGCCGGTCGCGCTGGTGGTGGACGCGGCGGCGCCGGACCCGGCGCGCGACGCCGCGTCGGTGGCACTGCTGTCGCACATGCACGCGCTGCGGCGGCTCGGCTTTTTCGTCGTGTTCGCAACGCTCGCCGAGGCCGACGACGCGATCCGGCGCATGGCGGGGCGGGTGCGGCTCGCCTATCTGCACCGGCTGCGGCCGATGGCGCTTCTCGCCGGGCCGGTGCGCGCCGCCAACCCGGGCGTGCACGTCCTCTACGCCGTCGCCGACCTTTCCCACGTGCGCGGCGAGCGGGAGGCGGCCGTGCTCGGCACAACGCCGCCGCCCGGCCTGCGCGACGCCGAACTGGCGGCGGCACGAGCGGCCGATGCGGTGCTGACCCACTCGCCCGTGGAAGCGGCGCTGCTGGAGCGGGCGCTGCCAGGCGTGCGCGCGCATTGGGTGCCGTGGGCGGTGCCGCCGCGGCCGGTGCGGACGCCGTTCGCCGACCGCGCCGGGATCGCTTTCCTTGGCAGTTTCGGACACCCGCCGAACCTCGACGCCGTCCAGGTGCTGCTCGACGAGATCATGCCGGCGGTCTGGGCGCAGGCGCCGCTGCCCGTGGTGATCGCCGGCAGCGGACAGCCGGCGTGGCTGCGCCGGCGCAGCGGCGGGCTCGTGCAGGTCGTCGAAATCCTGCCCGACACCGCCGACTTGTGGGCGCGCGTCCGCGTCAGCGTGGCCCCGCTGCGGTTCGGCGCCGGCATCAAGGGAAAAGTGCTCGACAGTCTGGCCGCCGGCATCCCGTGCGTCTGCTCGCCGGTCGCGGCCGAGGGACTTTTCCTCTCGTCCTCGCTCATCGCCGCCGAATATCGGAAGAAATGGTCGCCGTGCTGCTGCGGCTGCACGACGATCCGCAAGCCAACGCCGACGCGGCCGCCGCCGGGTTCAGGCTGCTGGCGGCCCGCCACACCGGCGCGATCGTGGAGCGCACGCTCGGTTGGGCGCTCGCCGCCTCTTGAGTGACGGGGTCCGGGGCCGCCGGCCCCGGCGGGGCTTGGGGCAGAGCCCCACGCTGCCTGACCCGTGGCAACGGCACCCGTGCCTCAGCTATGCTCAGCGAAACCCCGGGGACGTTCGATGTTCGGTGCGCTGGTCCGGCGGATGCGGTGCAGATCGGCGGCGCGCAAGTACGCGCGAGACTTGCCGCCCAGGCTACTTCACGACTACGGGGCAAGTCCGACTACACGCCCAGCAAATCCGGTCGTCAGCGGTCAGGGCAGGCTTGCCGATCGGCTATGTCGCCTTCGGCTATGCCGCGTTCATGAGCGAACCGGATTTCGCCGGCATGAACGTCGGGGATGTTGCTCTGACCTACCAGGAACTCCGGTCCATGCTGGCAGGTTCATGCAAGCGGCCACGCAACGTCGGGCGAGTTCCAGCCACCGCCGGAACGCATGGGCGCCGTCCAGTAGGCTGCGTGCCGATCCGAAGCCCGCGTCAGCACCGCACCGCCCCCGTGGCGGCGGCATCCGAGGCCGGCGCCTGCCAATAGCGCCCCAGCCGTTGCAGCCGCAGCTCCAGCATGGCCGGCCGCGACAGCGGCGGCGGCTCGATCGCGGCGTCGCCGTCGGTCCAGTGCCACGCCTCGCCGACCGGCGCGTGCCAGCCCTGCCGCAACACGGTCGCCGGCAGCCTCCGGCCGGCCAGATGCACGGACACCACGGGTAGCCCAAGCCGCCGCGTGTCGCCGGAGCAGAACTCGCGTTCCGCCGGCACGAAGCTGCGCGAGCGGAGCTGCACGTTTTGCGTCCGCGCCGGCAGGCGCATGGCGATCCCGCCGGCGGTCGCGGTCCACGGCACCGGCGCGCCGTCGGCGAGCACGGCAATCGCCGGATCGGCGGCCAGCCGCCAGCCCAGCGACTTCGCCCGCGCCAGCAGAGCGCGCCGATCCTTGGCGGCGTGCAGGCGCAGCGGCGCGCAGGCGTGCGCTTCCCACACCGCCAGCGCGGCCGCGTCCGGCGAGCCGGCAAACTCCGGGTGCAGCATGCGCACGCCCGCCTCGCCCGCGAACAGCGCGCGGTTGCCGGTGTCGAGGTAACTCTCGGCCGGCAGCCCTTCCGCCAGCAGCACGTCGTGCCGGTCCAGTTCGACGTGCCAGTAGGTGACGGAGGAAAGTCCGTCGATGCGCGCGATCGTCGCGCCGTTCACCAGCGCCGCCGCCGGCACCAGCGCGCCGCCGAGCCACAGGCAATGCTCCTGCGAGACCAGCAGATCGCGAGACGGCACACCGGGAGCGAACGCGTCGGCGCGGATACAAATCGGCGCCGCCCGCTCCGGCGCGGGATGGCGGAACAGATCGACGCGCGTCCAGCCGACCCAGCGCACCGGCGCGAGCCGCCCGCCGCGCGTGCGCACAAGGTCGCCCGGCCGCAGCGTCTCCACCGCCGCCTCGCCGCGCTCGGTCGCGATCCGCGTGCCGGCGGCGAAGCACGCCACCTGCAACTCGGTGCCGCCGGTGCCGTCCGGCACCAGGATGAAATTCAGCGACCCGGAAACCCCGGCGACCGGCACGCTCGCCTGATCGCCGGAGGCGCCGGTCAGGTCGATCGAGCCGTTCACGATCGTTGCGGTGCTCTGCACGAAAATCGTCGGGTTGGGCGTGGACGAGACCTCGGAGAAATCGACCACGTCGCCCATCGCCAGCCCGGACAGCACCGCGCCGATCGCGCCGGTGCCGGGCAGGTTCACCTGCGAGGTGCCGTTGCCGAACGACACCGACGGCGCCGCGCTCGCCGCCAGCGTGTCGACCTGCACCAGCGCGCCGTTGTCGAGGTTGATCGCGCCGGACCCGTCCAAGGTCGCGATCTCCGCGGTCGCCGCGTTCTCCAGGTTCAGCGCCGCGGCGTTGTCGAGCGATGTCGCCAGGTCGAGCGACGACCCGTTCAGCAGGAACGTGCCATTGTTGAGCACCGCGCCGCTGCCGCCAAAAGTCAGCAGGCTGCCGGGGATGTCGTTGGTCAGCGTGAACTGCGGCCCGAGCGTCACGCCGCCCGGGGTGAACACGCCGACCACGTCGTTGGCGGCGCCCGCGCCGAGCACGATGCTGCCGTCGAAGGTGGAGACGGTGCGGAAATCGAGCGTATCGATCGCCGCATCGAGCGTCACGGCGGCGCCGGTCGAGGGCGGATCGACGATCGTGATCGGCCCGCCGCCGGGCGTCTGCACCGCGACCGAGGGGTCGATCCCGACGTTGTCGAGCGTCGCGCCGGGTTGCAGCGTCAGCGTGCCGCCGCCGGAAATGCTGCCGCCCTGCACCAGCCCGCCGACCGAGACGGTCTGCGCGCTCAGCAGCCGTCCGCCGAGCACCAATCCGGCATCGAAGGTCAGGCCCCCGTCGATGTCGCCGAGTTGCGGGAGCGCGATGTTCTGCTCGAACACGACGCTGCCGGCGACGATGGTGCCGGTGTTGTCGTAGGCGACGCTTGCGCCGATCGTCACCTGGGTCAGCAGTGTCGTCTCGGTGGTGTCGTAGATGGTGTAGCCGTCGACGGTCCCGGTCGGTTCGATCGCGCCGGTGACGAGGCCGAGCAACTGGATGACGCCGCTGTTGGCGAAGCTTGCGCCGCTGATGGCGAGCGTGCCGCCGTCCAGCTCGACCCGTCCGCTGTTGACGAAGCTGCCGGCCGTCACGTCGATGTTGGCCGCAAGCATCTGCAGCCACGACAGCTCGCTGTAGGTCGGGATCGGCTTGACCCCGCCGGAGCCGACGCCGGTGACGACGGTTTCAGTCTCCGCCTGCTGGATTGGCGCGAGCGCCAGCGTGCCGACATTGTCGAAGCCGGCTGAGGCGATGCCGATCGCGCCGCTGCCAAGTGCCGACCACCCGATGCTGCCCACGTTGGTGATCAGGCCGGCGCCGCCGAGCGTGGAAAACTGGCCGAGCAGCGCGCTGCCCTCGAGCGTGCCGCCCGCACCGTTCAGCGCGCCGCCGCCGGTCAGGTCGAGCGTGCTGGCGGCGAGCACGCCAGCCAGGTTCACCGTGGCGCCCGTGTCGACGCTGAGCACGCTGGAGACCGCCAGCGTCGAGGCGACGTCGAGCGTGACCGCGGCGCTCTCGACCGCGACCGAGGTCACGGTGAACGGCACGTCGACGGTTGCGGTGTACGGCCCGATGCCGGCGAGCACGACCTCGGAGGAACTGTCGGGTGTCGCGAGGTTGAACCAGTTGGTGCTGTCGGACCAGTTGCCGCTCTGGTTGCCGGTGTTCCAGGAGAATGTTGCCATCAGCCAGCTTTCACGCCGTTCGGGTGCGGCGCACGCTAGGCGCTTTACCAGTTCTAAACCAACATTATCGTGTTACTCGAATGAGCATTCATGCCGGCGTATGTCCTTGCTCCGCCAATGCTTTCACGGTGCGACATGCTCACTGGCGGACGTTGATCAGGCCGGCGTCGGTGCTTCCGCCTGCACCGCCACGTCCTTGCCGCCGGGATAATCGGGGTCGGCGATGTACGGGAACGGCCCCGGATACTGATCGACGAACACCAGATGGCTGGCGATGCCGCCGTCCGGCAGGCGCAGGTGCACGTGGTAGCCCGGCGGCTCCAGCACGAAGCGGCCGCGGTCGTCGTCGAGCTCGAACGCGCCCTGGTGCGCCACCGCCGGGGCGACCGAGACAATCACGTGGCCAAGCCGCCCGGTCATCGTGCGGTGGTGATGCCCGCACAGGATTCTCTCGACCTGCGGATGCCGCGCGAGCACCGCGCCGAGTTCGGCGGTCGTGTGCAGGTTGATCGCGTCGAACACCGGCATGCCGCAGCGCATCGGCGGGTGGTGCAGCACGACGAAGGTCGGCCGGTCCGGCGCCTCCGCGAGCCGCGCATCGAGCCATTCGAGGCGCTGCGCGCACAGCTCGCCATGCCCCGCGCCCGGCACCACGCTGTCGAGCAGCATCAGCCGGACCGGCAGGTCGTCGACGACGTACTGGACGAACTCGGGGTGCTCTGTGACGCCGCGGAACCCGCCCAGCGCGGCCCGGAAATTCTCCCGCCGGTCGTGGTTGCCGGGGATCAGGAACACCGGCAGCCCGGACAGATGGCGGCGCAGCATGCGGGCCAATTCGGCGTATTCCGCCGACAGGCCGCAATCGGTCAGGTCGCCGGAGATCACCACGGCGTCGGGCCGGGGAACGAAGCCGCGCACGGCGCGCAACGCCCGCTCCGCCAGCGCGGACGCCTCGACGACACGATAGGCCGGCACGCCGGCGGGCCGGACATGCAGGTCGCTGAGATGCAGCAGGATCAAGGGCGGGCTCCGGGGTGTGACGGGGTCGAAACGGAGTGTGCAGGGCCGGCCTGCCGGAGTCCAGCCAACGCCGGCCACGCGAGCCGATTGTAACTGATCACGAAACAAGTGTAATGGCGCCCCCCCAGCGGGCATGATTAGTTCGGACGCGTTCCGCTCGGCGAAGGAGGCTCGCGATGCGGTGGATCCGGGAACAACCTGTGTTTGGGTGGGTGCTTGCGGCCCTCATCGGGGTGGTGTTCACCGCCTTGGCCTGCTGGACAAGCCCCGCTACTCCTGAGGGCGGCATCACCGACCCGAAACAAGCCTGCGTCACCGCCGACAACCTGACCTCCGCGAAGCTGGCCGAGCTGGAGGCGACCCTGCGGAAGGCCTGGTCGAAGGATGAGCCGCCGCTGCTCGCGCTGGTACCACGCGTGCCGTGGATCCCGGCAGAGGGGGAGTTCGATGTCGTGCTGGAGGCCAGCCCTGACCGGCTCAAGGATTTGCAGGTCGAAACCTACCTGACGACGGGCGATGCCGCCGGGGACATCCACCCGATCGGCCCAGAGCGCATTAAGGCAGACCTGATTACGCCAGACGACCCGCTGGTGAAGAGCGGGGCGGTCACGAAGAACGCGACGCTGATGACGATCAAGGTGCCCCCGGTCGCCGACTATACCGGATGGACCAGGGGAACGCTGGTCATCGTCGGCTGCAAGAAGCCCGGCACGCCCGTGCTGCTCGCGCGCACCACCCGCACCGTCAGCGGCCGGTTCGTCCCGCTGCTGATCACCGGCTGGACCACGCTCCTGCTCTATTTCATGGTGACCATCGGCATCTGGCGGCACGACCACACGGCGTGGGCGCGAGCCAAAGAGGATCTGCCGGCAGGCGCAGTGTGGAGCAAGTTCAATCAGCAGTTCGCCGACAGCGAGCCGAGCCTGCTCATGTATCTTGTTGATCCGGTGCGGCTGACCTCGGGCCACGACAATCTCGGCAGCCCGTCGCGGATCCAGACCTGGCTGTTCACCGGTACTGGTGGGAGCGGTGTCGATGTACGCGCTGCTGCGGCTCGGCGCCTTGTCGAACCTGTCATCGACGATCGCGATCCTGCTCGGCATATCCGCCGGCGGCGCGGGTACTGGGCAAGGGCGCGGACGTCGCCCGCCACGAACTGAGCGTCAGCACCGCGGTCTGGCTCCGCGCCAACGACCTGCTGCCGCCGACCGGGCTCACGGCCGCGACCACCGCGAGCTGGCGCGAGCTGGTGACCACCGAAGACGGTATCGACGTGCAGCGGGCGCAGATGCTGGCGTTCACGCTGATCGTGGCGATCGCGTTCGTGATCGCCGGCTCAGCGCATCTCGCCAACTTCACGATCCCGGAGGCGTTGCTGACGATCCTCGGCGTCAGCCAGGCGAGCTATGTCGGCGGCAAAGTGTTTTCGCGCGCGACGTTCGAGGACCTGGAAAAAGCGGTGTCCGACCTGCGCGACCGCATCGCCGCCGCGGTGAAGGCAAGGGTTGCGGCCTCCGGCGCCGCGCCGGCGGCGAACCTGCTGCAAGCGCAAAGCGACGCAGAAACCGCCGAAGCCGCACAGAATGATACCGTGCGCGAACTGATCAAGCAGGTGCTCAACTACGATCCATCCAAGCGGATGCGAACGTAGCGCTGCGCTACTTCGTCGGCGCGACGCGCCAGATCGTGCCGCCGGCGTCCTCGCTGACCAGCAGCGCGCCGTCGGCCGCCATCGTGATGCCGACCGGGCGGCCCCAGACTGCATCGTCGGACAACACAAAGCCGGTCAGAAAATCCTCGTAGCTGCCGTCGGGCTGGCCGCCGATCAGTTTTATCCGCACCACCTTGTAGCCGGTGCGCTTGGCACGGTTCCAACTGCCGTGCAGCGTCACGAACGCATCGCCCCTGTACGCCGCCGGGAACAGCGTGCCGGTATAGAAGGCGATTCCGAGCGGCGCCGAATGCGGCTGCAACAGCACGTCCGGCAGCGTCACGTGGCTCGCCAGATCGGCGCGGGCGCCGCCGAGCCGCGGGTCCGGATGGGCGCCGATGTAGAACCACGGCCAGCCGTAGAACGCGCGCGGCGTCAGGTGGGTGACATAGTCGGGCGGCAGGTCGTCGCCGAGCCCGTCGCGCTCGTTGACCACACACCACAGCCGTCCGGTCGCCGGCTGCACGCCGAGCCCGGAGCAGTTCCGCAGGCCTTGGGCGTACGGATGCAGCGCGCCGGCGGCCGGGCCGAAGCGCAGCACCGCGGCCCGGCCCACGTCGTCGCCCCACGCGGCACCGAGCCCATGCGTCTTCTCCCACTCGGCGATGCCGCCGGGCGGCACGTCGCGCAGGTCGTCGAGGTTGCCGCCGGAGCCGACCGCGACGAACAGGCCGGACCCGTCTGGCGCGGTCGCGAGGTCGCGCGTCCAGTGCCCGCCGGTCGGCAGTTCGGGCACGATCGTCTCGGCCGGGCCGGAGGGCGCGGGCTGCCCGGGCGTCCAGGGGTAGCGCACCACGGCGCCGGTCTCGCCGACATAGACGTAGCGCGGCGCGTCCGGCGGCCAGAAGGCGATCCCGTAGGGGGCGTCAAGGTCGGTCGCGAAGGTGCCGCGGTGGCCGTCCGGGGCGAACCGCAGGATGCGGCCGGCGCCGCTCTCGGCCAGGAACACGCTGCCGTCCGGCGCGGTGCGCAGCGTGCGCGGCCCGCGCAGGCCGGACGCGAACAGCGTGACGGCAAACCCGTCCGGCGCCTGCGGCACGGCGCCGACCGGGCGCTGCACGATCCCGGCGGCGCGCGCATTGCTGCGCGTCGCGTACGGCGCCGGCAGGTCGGCCGCGGTGATTTTTCGGGCGACCCCCGGCGCGTCGCTGCGCCAGTCGCCGTAGGCGTCGGCGCCGGTGCGCAGGTCGGCGGCAGCGGCGGCGAGCAGGGGAACGAGGGCGACGGCCGTCAGCAGCAGGAGCGTGCGCATGCAGCGAAGATAAGGCGGCGCCGGCGTCCGGACAGACCCCGCTATTCGAGGCGGGCAGCGCCGAGCACCTGCCCGTCCGGCGCCTGCAGGATCGCCGCCAGTTTTTCCCCCGCCGGCGGTGCCGCGTTCAGCGTCAGATGCGCGCCATGCCAGTCGGCGACGCGCATCAGGCCGCGCACGATGTTCGACTCGGTCAGCGTCCGCCCGGCATTCTCCCCGTGCGCGACCGCGGTGCGGTGCGCCGGGTCGTAGCCGACCAGCAGCACTTCCGCCTGCCGCCCGTGCGCGCCGTCGCCCACCTCCACCGTCACTTTCGCGCCGGCGCGGGCCAGCCGCAGCGGCACCGCCTGCGCTGCGGCCTCGGCACGATGGACGGCCGCCAGAACCCCGCCCCGGTCGCTGCCGACCACGTCGGTGCGCCCGTCCACCACCATCTGCGGCGTGTAGATGCTGTCGAGCCCCAGCACGCGCGCGTAGTCGCTCTGCCGATCGGTGGCGGCCCGCAGCGCGAACGGGTCGGGCCAACCGAGCCGGTCCCAGTAGGTGATGTGGAACGCCAGCGGCAGCACGTCCGGCCGCGAGCGGGCAAGCTCGGACAGGAATGCGTCCGCCGGCGGGCAGGACGAGCAGCCCTCCGAGGTGAACAGTTCGATCACCACGGGCCGCGTCTGTGCCTTTGCGGCTGGAGCATATGTGCCCAGCACAACCGCCAGCGCCGCCGCCGAAACGAAAAAACATCCCTGCATTGCTGCTCTCCTGCCGACGCACAGTGACCCGGCCGTTTGTCCCGGCACGGGCAAGGGCGTTACACCATTGCCGCACCCGGCGTCGCGATTGAACCGGGGCACGTCATCGCCCACATGACGTCGTGACAACTGACAGAAATCGTCATATGACAGGCGTCATGTCCACCACGCTCAGCCCGACCGAGCCTGCCGCCGCCGCCGCGTCGCTGTCGCCGGCGGCGCTCGCGACGCAAGCCGCGATCATGGAAACCGCCGACCGGCTGTTCCGCACGCTCGGCTACCAGAAGACGACGGTCGCCGACATCGCCCGCGAACTGCGCATGTCGCCGGCCAACGTCTATCGCTTCTTCCCGAGCAAGGCCGCGATCTGCGAGGCGATCGCCGAGCGCGTGCTCGACCAGGTGGTCGCCGCGGTCCGGGCGATCGTGCGCGGCCCCGGCGCGCCGCCGGACAAGGTGCGCGCGCTGTTCCGGCTGCTGCAGGAACAGACGGTCGAGTTGTTCTTCCACGAGCGCCGCATGCACGACATGGTGGCAGCGGCGATCGACGAGCATTGGCCGGTCTGCGACCGCTACGTGCACGGGATCGAGGAGGCGTTCATCCAACTGGTGCAGGACGGCCAGGCGGCGGGCGTGTTCGGCGGCATGGACGCGGAGCAGGCGGGCCGGCTGATGCACGGCACCTGCGTGCTGTTCACCCATCCGACGCTGGTGCAGCAGTGCCAGGACACCAAGGACCTGCCGGCGCTGGCGCAGGGCATGGCCGAATTCTGCCTGCGCGCGCTGCGGCCCGACTGATCGGGCGAAACCGATCAGGCGAACCACGTCGCGTTCAGGCCGGTCGCGTCAGCGAACACGATGCGGGTGTGGTCGGAGAGCGTGATCACTGTGCTGCCGGCCGCGACCGTGGCGTCCGCGAGCGCGACGGCCGCGGCGCCGGCGGCGTAGCCGGACAGGCTGATCCGGTCCGCCGCTGCATTCCACCCGAGCACCGACACCTCGCCGCCCGCATGGCCGGCATAGCACTCCAGCAGCGCCGGGCCGAGGCCGGCGGTGACCGTCGCCTCGCCCGCGCCCGCGACGAACACGTTCTCGCCCGAGCCGCCGAGCATCGCGACCGGGCCGGCGCCGGCGAAGAAGACGTTCTGGCCGGCGGCCCCGACCGCGTACAGCGTCTCCGCGCCCGCGCCGGCCACCAGCACGTTGTCGGCGGCATTCTGCGCCTCCAGCGTGTCGCCGCCGCCGCCGCCGACCAGCGTGGCGTTGCCGCCGTTGGCGTCCAGCAGGTTGTCGCCCGCGCCGCCGCCGATGAACACGCCCCCGCCGCCGGCGCGCACCGTGACGGCGGCCGTCGCATCCGCGGCGACCGTAGCCGCGCCCGCGCCGCCCAGGTAGACCAGCGGCCCTGCCGCCCAGACGAACGCGCCGCCGGCGCCGCCATCGACCAGGCCGCCGGCGCTGCCCGTCACCACGGTGTTCATGCCGCCGCCGCCCGCGACCGTCAGCGCGCCCGTGGTGCCGAAGATCACCGAGCCGAGCGTCCCGCTCGCCGCCACCGTCGCATCGCCGCTGCCGCCGACGATCGTGTCGGCCCCGGCGCTCTGCACCGAGACGCTGCGGTCTTCAAGGAACAGCAGGTTGCCGCCGCCGGCGAGGTCGAACGTGCCGAACCCCTCGCCCACGACCGTGTTGTCGCCGCCGGTGAAGTCGAGTTGCTGCACGCCGAGCAGCAGGTCGACGACCCCGGTCGCCGCCCGCACGACGGCGGATGAGGTCCCGGTCGGATCGACCGCGTACAGCCCGTCCGAGGCCGTGAGCAGGGCGACGTTGACGCCCCCGGTGCCCTCGATCGTGTCGCTGTCGCCGTTCAGCGTGACGGTGGCGCCGCCGGACGGGCCGACCAGGCCTTCGATCCGGGTGCCGTAGGCGATGCCGATGTTGTCGGTCATGCCGTCGGCGCTGCTGAACGTGCCGGGCTCCAGGTCGACGGTCGCGGCGCCGGCGAAGCCGGACAGGTCGAGCACGTTGTCGCTGCCCTCGTCCCACAGCGTCACCACCGGCGCGGTGTTGACGGTGAAATCGAAGAACGGCTCGATCGCGCCGCCGATGTTGCAGTGGAACCCGAACACCTGCCCGCCGGAGAGCGGCGTGTCGGCGGGCATGCCGTACAGCCGCTGCGCCGCCAGGACGTCGAGCGGCATCGTCGTCGTCGGCACGCCCGGATAGCCCTGCGGCGACCTGCCCCAACTGGTGTCGGTGTACGTGTAGTCCGCCGAATACGCGGACTGCTGCCACGGGTCGATGTACGACATGATCGACCATTGCCGGCTGTCGGTCGCGTTGAACTGCTGGGTCAGCGGATCGACGTTGCCGTTGTACGGCCCGGTGTGGAACAGCCCGAGCACGTGGCCGATCTCGTGCACCACCGAATCGACGCCGTAGCCGCCGTATGCGGTGAAACTGTCGAGCTCGCTCCAGGTACGGCTCCGACGTGTCGAGGCTGACATAGACCGAGCTGAGCGCCGGAATGCTCGACGACCCGTAGCTGCCGTCCGGCGCATCGTACGACGTGTAGATGCCCGGCGCCGTGCCCGGGTCGTCCGCCGCGCCGTACAGGTAGAACGTCACGTCCGCGCTCGCCTCGCCGGCGGCGGGCACGAAGCTGATGCCGCTTTCCGCCGACCACAGCGCGAGCGCCGAGGTAAGGATGCTTTCCTCGCCCGCGGTGAAGGCGCTCGACGTGTCGAACGCGTAGCTCACGGTCGCCGGCGTGCCGGCCGGGCCGCCGCCCCATTTGTGCGCCCAGCCGTAGCCGTCATAGACCGTCGCGTCGGCGATGGTCGGGTCCCACGACCAGCCGCTGTCCTGCAGGATCAGCGTGCCGCTGGCACCGACCCCGGTCATGAAGGCGAGCGTCGCCTGTGCGTCCGCACTCAGCGTTCCGACATCCACGCTCATGCCCTGCCTCCGCGCCCGACTGCGCCGCGCGACCAATGATAACAGAAGGCCATTACCGGCGTGTTGCGCCCCGTGCGGACGCCACGAAATGGCCGCTCGCCGGGAACGGTGCATTTTTGTTGCGTTCGGTCGGCGCATATGTCAACGTTTGTATGCGCCCTGGTACCGGATCCTCGTTCGGGGCAACCACGCACGAACGGCCTTTCCCGCGCCACGGCGAACGCAACCGTGAAGGAGCAATGTCGTGAAAATTACGACCGTGACCGCGTCCAAGCTGGCGGCCTGCCTGCTGGGGCTGGCCTGGGCGGCTCCCGCCAGCGCCGGAACGCCGGCCGAATTCTTCAACGAATACGACTGGGCGCCCACCTCGCCGACGCCCGGGCCGACCGATTTCGAGATCATCTTCGCCGGCAACGTCAGTTGCCAGATCCCGCCGCAGAACGCCCACGACGGCAGCACCAACCCGTTCAAGGGCGGCAAGCCGATCACCACCACCTTCGATCCGACGTCGAACACCACGACGGTCGAGTTCTCCGGCGCCCCGCTGGTGCCGGGCCAGCGCTACCATTTCGGCCTGAACCAGGGGTTCGCGCCAACGCCGCCGCTGCAGGTCATCGGCAAGAAGTGGACCTACCGGAGGTCCGCGCCGTCGCCGCTGCCGATCGTCAACGTCACCCCGACCACGCCGATCGCATCCAAGGGGCCGTACAAATACGCGATCGTCTATCTGGAAGCCGCGTTCGAGCAGGGCGGGCAGACCTACGGCTCCTGGTATGAAATTCCCTACAACCCCAACAAGACATCGACCGACGCGACCACGGGGCAACCGATGCTGACCTTCACCAATTACGGCAAGCAAACGCTGTATATCTCGAATACCGGTATTCAGTTCGGTGTGGACATTGCAAGCTCGCCCGAGTGCGTGACCAACCCGACGTGCAGCGCCAACAACCGGAGGCTGAACCGCCTGGATTTCGGCATAACCCCGCCGCCGGGCCAGCCCAATACGAAGTTCGTCGCGATCGCGGCGCCGCCGCCGGCCAAGCTGACGCCGACCCCGGTGGCCACGCCGGTCACCGCCTGCAAGTCGACGACCAAGCCGAACTAGCGCGGCGCGTCCATGAAACGAACCCTGTTCATCCACTCGACGTGAACTTCGTAGGATGGGTTGCCCTTGCAACCCATCACGTGCCGCACCGAAGCTCGAAGCGGTGGGTTGCAAGCGCAGCCCACCCTGCGATTCCCGCGCCATGCGGCCGGATCGACGAACCACGCGCCATGCGCGACCGCGCCGACGCCGCCCACGGATTCGATTGACGCGACGCAGCCGCGCTTGTAGCCCCGGCCTGTGACATCGACCGCCAAATCCCGCGCCCGTCCGGTGCGCGTCCGGGGCCGCTCGTTCATGGCGCTGGTCCTGGTGCCGGAAACGCCGCTCGCCGAGTGGCTCGCCGGGCTCGATGCGCAGATGCAGCGCTCGCCCGCGTTCTTCGCCGGCAAGCCGGTGGTGGCCGACCTCTCGGTGCTCGCCGGCACGCCGCATCTGGTCGCCGGGCTGATGGATGCGCTGGCGGCGCGCGGCATCCGCGTCGCCGGCATCGAGGGCCTCGGTGCCGGCGCGGCCACCGCCGACCTGCCGCCGCTGCTGGCCGGCGGCCGCACCGTGACCGAAGGCGTGATCGCCGACACGCCCGAGCCCGTCCCCAGTGCGCCACCGTCCCCGCCGCCGCCGCCCGAGCCGAATTTTCTGCTGCTCGACCAGCCGGTGCGCTCCGGCCAGTCGGTGGTGTTCGCGCGCGGCGACGTCACCGTGATCGGCAGCGTCGGCTCCGGAGCCGAGGTGGTGGCCGGCGGCTCGATCCACGTCTACGGCACGCTGCGCGGCCGCGCCGTCGCGGGCATCGCCGGCCACGGCCTCGCCCGCATCTTCTGCCGCCGGCTGGAGGCGGAGTTGCTGGCGATCGACGGCCTGTATCGCACTGCCGACGACATCGAGCCCGCGTTGCGCGGCAAGCCGGCGATGGCGTGGCTGGAGGGCGACTCGATGCGTGTGGCAAGCCTCGACTGACGGCGCCCGCGCCGCGCGCGCGAAACACACATTGTTGCCGTCGGGAGAGGGAAAGCGATGTCGAAGGTTCTGGTGGTGACATCCGGCAAGGGCGGCGTCGGCAAGACCACATCGACCGCCGCCCTCGGTGCCGCGCTGGCGCAACTGGGAAAAAGCGTCGTGGTCGTCGACTTCGACGTCGGCCTGCGCAACCTCGACCTGGTGATGGGTGCCGAGCGGCGCGTGGTGTTCGACCTGATCAACGTGATCCAGGGCGACGCCAAGCTCGCGCAGGCGCTGATCCGCGACAAGCGCATCGACAACCTGACGCTGCTGCCGGCCTCGCAGACCCGCGACAAGGACGCGCTGAGCGCCGAAGGCGTCGCCCGCGTGGTCGCGGAATTGCGCGAGCGCTTCGACTGGGTGATCTGCGACAGCCCCGCCGGCATCGAGAAGGGCGCGACGCTCGCGATGCACCACGCCGACGCCGCGGTCGTCGTCACCAACCCCGAAGTGTCCTCGGTGCGCGACTCCGACCGCATCATCGGCCTGCTCGATTCGAAGACGGCAAAAGCGGAAAAAGGCGAGCGGATCGAGAAGCACCTGCTGGTCACGCGCTTCGACCCGATCCGCGCGGCGCGCGGCGAGATGCTCAAGGTCGAAGACGTGCTGGAAATCCTCTCGATCCCGCTGCTCGGCATCATCCCCGAGAGCGAGGAGGTGCTGAAGGCGTCCAACGTCGGCTCGCCGGTGACGCTGAGCGCGCCGCAGAGTTTTCCGGGCCGCGCCTATTTCGACGCGGCCAAGCGGCTCAACGGCGAGACGGTCGCGATGGCGGTGCCGGGCGAGAAGCGCGGGATCATGAGCAAGCTGTTCGGCCGGAGGGTGGCATGAGCCTGTTCAACTGGTTCCGCCCCAAGGCGACCGCCCCGGTCGCGCGCGAGCGGCTGCAGATCCTGCTCGCGCACGAACGCGCGGTCGGCGGCGGCTCCGACCTCGTCGCCGTGCTGAAGGAAGAAATCCTGGCGGTGATCGCGAAACACTTCCCGCTGGAACGCGAGAAGGTGCAGGTGAAGCTGGACCGCGGCGACGCGTTCTCGACGCTGGAGATCGACATCGAGGTGCCGACGATGAACCGCGGCACCCCGCCCGGCGGCGCCCGGCTGGCGATGCGGTAGGCGCGACGCCCGCGGGCAGCCTCGCCGCGTCAGAACCCGAAGAGGCTCGACCGCAGTCCGTCCTCGTAGGCCGCCTTCGCGGTCTCTGCCTTGTCGCGGGCGTCCTCGGCCGCGAAATGCGCGGCTTCCCACTTGTCGAGTTCCACGACCGAGTGGTGTACGGAGGCCACCGCCTCCTCGGCGCGTACCAGCGCCACCCAGGCATCCACAGCCGCCTTGTAGGCGGCCTGCAATCGGTCCAATTCGGCATCGTCCATCGGGCACCTCCGGGCGCGCAGACTACCGCGCCGGCGCCGCCCCAATGTGTCATTCCCGAGAAGGTAAGCCGGCTTGACGCGCCGGCCTCCGCAGGCCCATCGATGGGCTTCCTGTCCCTCCTGCCAGGGAGACCCCGATGCAGGGCGAAGCCAGCGATCTGCTGACCCGCCATCCCTGGGTGCCGCGGCGCCCGCTGACCGTCGCCGAGTACCACCGGATGGGCGAAGCCGGTATCTTCACCGAAGACGACAGGGTCGAGCTGATCGAGGGGCAACTTGTCGCCATGACACCGATCGGCAGCGGCCATTCCGGAACCGTGAACGGCCTCAACTACCTGCTGGTACGCGCCGTCGGCGAATGCGGGGTCGTCGCGGTGCAGAATCCCGTGCTGCTCGACGACCATAGCGAGCCGGAGCCCGATTTCGCCGTTCTCAAGCCGCGGCCGGACGCCTATCGCGCCGCGCATCCGCGCCCCGCCGACGTGCTGCTGATCGTCGAGGTCGCCGACAGCAGCCTCGCCTACGACCGCACCGTCAAGCGCGCGCTCTACGCGCGGCACGGCATCCCCGAATTCTGGATTGTCGATCTCGCCGCCGGCGAGGTGGAAGTCTGTCGCAATCCGCGCGGCGAGCGCTACGAAAGCGTCATCCGCGCCGGGCGCGGGGTCGTCCTGGAACCCGGTTTGCTGCCGGGTGCCGAAATCCCGGTTGCCGACATTCTCGGCCCATAGGCTGCCGCCTTGACGCCCGGCCACCCCGCCCGCACCCTCCACGCCCCTGCGGAGAGGAACGCCAAATGGTCCACCTGATCGCCTTCATCACCGCCCATCCGGGCAAGCGCGCCGAACTGCTCAAGGCGTTCCACACGCTGATCCCGACCGTGCGGGCCGAGGCCGGCTGCATCGAATACGCGCCGGTCGTCGACATCGAGGGTTTTTCCGGATTCACCACACCGCTCGGGCCGGACACCTATGCGGTGATCGAGAAATGGGCCAGTCCCGACGCGCTGCGCGCCCACGGCGCTGCACCGCACATGAAGGAATACGGCGCGAAGCACCAACACCTGATCGCCAAGCGCGTGCTGCACGTGCTGACCGACGGCTGAGCCGGCGTGCAACGTCGTCATGCCGGCTTTCGCCGGCATGACGCAGACGGAGGTTTGGCGGCGCCGCCGCTACTTCCCCTTGAACCCGAGCGGCGCGCCGGCGCCCGAGCAGAAATTCCAGCCCTTCGTCGCCGGATAGCCTTCGTTCGGCCCGCACGCGCCGCTGACGATCCCGGCAAAGTCCGCGGCGTTCGCCATGTTGGCGTAGATCGTGCCGAGCTCGGCGGCACTCGACGATGCGGACGCGCTCGCCGCGTTGATGATCGCCGCAACCGACGGCGCGGCGACGCTGGTGCCGCCCACCACCCACCAGCCGGCATCGCTGCCGACCGGCGTTGAATCGTAGACGTAGACGCCGGTCTCCGGATTGGCGTCGAGCGCGATGTCGGGCAGGCCGCGCTTCGAGCCGACAATTGCCGAGATCGAGTTCTGGAACGAAGGCCGCGCCTCGTATTTGCTCGGCCCGCCGCCCGCCTGGTCCCAGGTGATCTCGTATTCGAAGTCGCCGGTGGTCGGGTTGCGGCCGATGCTGGTGCCGCCGACCGCCACGACGTTGGGCGAGGCCGACGGATACTCGGTGCCGGGGGCGTCGCCGCTCGACGCGACATAGATGACCTTCTTGGCGGTGAAATACGAGTCGTAGGCGGTTTCACCCGAGAACTCGGCGCCGCCCCAGCTGTTGCTCACCTGGCCGCCGCCCGCGGCCGCCACCAGCGCGCCGGCCTTCTGCTCGGCCGCGAACAGGTCGGCGAGACTGTTCGAGTTGGCCTCGACCAGGATGATCTTCGCCTTCGGCGCCAGCGCGTGCGCCATCGAGATGTCGAGCGCCTCCTCCAGCTCCCACCCGCCGGTGCTGTCCTGCTGCGGCTGGCTGCCGGAGGCGTAGACAACCTGCAGGTCGGGCGCCGGCAGGCCGAACTGCGTCGAATATTTCTGCAGGTCGGCGAGCGCCGTCGGGTAGTGGTAGGCATCGACGATCGCGATCACGCCCGACCCGGCCGTCGATACCTTGCTCACTACGTTCGGGTTGCAGCCAGGCGTCGCGGTGACGAGGCCGTAGACGCACGCAAGCGAGGCCGGCGTCTCGTACAGGTAGCCTTTGGCCGGCGGGCCGCTGTTTGGCGCGGCATCGACGTTGAGGATGCGGACGTTGGTGTGCGCGGCCTTGCCCTTGTCCGCCGCGCGTTCGAGGCTGCTGTCCGGCACCAGCACCCTGGGCGCTTCGCTGTAGCGCGCGGGCGCGAGCCTGACGCTGGCCTCCTGCGCGAAGGCTGTGCCGCCGGCGCCGATGGTCAGCACGGCGGCGCCGATGGCGATGACTTTGCTGCATGTGTCCACGACGGCGATCTCCTTGACCTTGGTTTCGCCGTCGGGTCATGGAAGCCGCTGCCGGATTATCCCTGGTCGTACCGCCGTCTCGTCTCACCCCGGCGTCAGCACGACCAGCTTGAGGTCGGGACGGCCGGCGACCAGGAAGGCGGTCTGGTGGCAGCTGATCGGCCCGAGCGTCGGGTGCGCGAAGCGGCGCGCGCCGCCCTCGCGGGCGGTGACGCCGTGCAGTTGCCACAGCGTGGAAAACTCGGGGCTGTCGCGGTGCAGGTCGGCGAGCAGGCGGGCGACCGGCGGGTCCTCCAGGTGCGCCGCGCAGTCGGCGCGGAACTCGGCGAGCACGCGGCGCGCGCGCTCCCGCCAGTCCGGCAACAGAGTGCGGGCGGCGGGGTCGAGGAACACGAAGCGCAGCAGGTTTTTTTCCATGCCGGGCACGTCAAGGTAGCCGGCGAACAATTCTGCCACCGCGTCGTTCCAGACACGAAAATTCCAGGGACGGTCGAGTACGTACGCAGGCGACGCGATCGCGGCGACGATGGCCGGCAGCGATGGCGGCAGCGCGCCGGAAAACTCCGGCTCCGGTGCCGGATCGCGGCGGCCGGCGAGTTCAAAAAGATAGGCGCGGGCGGCGGGGTCGAGCCGCAGCGCGGCGGCGATCCGGGCCAGCCCGTGCGGCGAGACGGCGACGTCGCGGCCCTGTTCCAGCCACGTGTACCAGGTGGTAGAAATCCCGGCGAACTGCGCCGCCTCCTCGCGCCGCAGGCCGGGCGTGCGGCGGCGCGTGCCGGCGGGAAGGCCGAGTTCGGCGGGCAGCAGGCGCTCGCGCCGGGCGCGCAAAAACTCGCCGAGCGCGCGGCGCTGCGCCAGAGTGCGCGCATCCATGGCACCACTTATACCAGGATATTTTTCGGTCTCATACGGGTGCCGCTGCTCCGGCAGTTTGCGCGGGACGACAGGAGGGCGCGATGAGCGGACGCACGCAGGAAGCATTGGTCGAGAAACAGTTCGGCGCGCAGGCGAGCGCGTATCTGGCGAGCGCGGTCCATGCCGGGGGCGAGGACCTTGCCGCGCTGTCGGCGCTCACGCATGGCAAACGGGGCGCGCGCGTGCTCGACATGGGCACCGGCGGCGGCCACGTCGCATACGCGATCGCGCCGCATGTTTCCGAAGTTGTCGCCTACGATCTGTCGGCGGAGATGTTGTCCGTGGTCGCTCGCACCGCGGCGGAGCGCGGACTCTCGAACATCAGCACGCAGCAGGGCGGTGCCGAAAGCCTGCCGTTCCCGGACAAAAGTTTCGACATGGTGGTGAGCCGCTACAGCGCGCACCACTGGCGCGATTTCGACGCCGGGCTGCGCGAGGCGGCGCGGGTCGCGAAGCCGGGCGCAACGGTCGGCATCGTCGATGCGATCTCGCCGGGCCAGCCGGCGCTGGACACGTTCGTGCAGGCGATCGAGCTGCTGCGCGACACTTCGCACGTGCGCGACCGCTCGCGGGCGGAGTGGGAGGATGCGGCGGCGCGCGCCGGGCTGGTCGGCGGCAGCGTGTCGGCGTTCCGCATCCGGCTGGAGTTTGCGTCGTGGATCGCGCGGATGCGCACGCCGCCGGAGCTGGCGACCGCGATCCGCGCCTTGCAGACGGCCGTGGCCGAGGACGTGCGGCGCCACTTCGCCGTGGAGCCGGACGGCAGTTTCTGGCTGGACGTCGCGCTGTTCGAGTTCCGCAAGCCGGGCTGAGGCGCCCGGCGCCGTCTCACGCGGCGCGGGCGTTGCCGACCAGTTGGCGTATCCGGGCGGCGCCGGTCGCGCCCTTCAGCGCCTCGCGCCACAGCGCCTCGGCGACCCGCTGGTGCGCCGCCACCGCTTCGTCGGCGCCGGTGATCATCGCGACACCCACCGCGGCCGAAGGGTTGGTGTCCGGCCGGAACGGGTTGACCGCGAGCGTGGCGCGGTCGCGCGCGCGCAGGATCTTGAACTCGCCGGTCGGCTCGGCGCCCGGCAGGATGCCGAACTGCAACCCCATCGGCTCGGTTTCCATCAGGTCGACCATGCGCTGCACCTCGGTCGCCGCGACCTGCCGGCACAGCCGCCGCGTGCGCTCCGCCAGGGCCAGCGCGCCGCCGATGCCGGTATCGAGGAAATGCTCGACGCGGGTCACTGAGATCATGCAGATGATGGTCGGCTTGCGCAGCGAATACATGCGCTTGCGCGCCGCCTGGATGCCCAGCACCTGCTCAGCGACGGCGCGCTGGGCGCCGCGCTCGGCCCCGGCGGCATCGGCCAGCTCGTCGAACGACTGGGCGAGCGCGGCATCGTAGCTGTCGGTCGTGGTCAGGTAGTTGACCGGCCCGTTGACCTGCAGGATCTGGTCCGCGGTCTCCTCGACCTGCCGGATCCGCTCGAAATAGCCGATCGGCCGGTTGTAGTACTCGACGCCGATCCCGAGCAGCGACAGGGGCGAGATTTTGAGCAGCTCGGCGAGACGCTTGATCGTGTCGAGCTTGATCACCTCGCCCTTCTCGTAGCGGTAGAGTGCTGCGCGGGAGACGCCGAGGCGGGCCGCGATCTCCTCCGCCCGGAGGCCGGATTCAAGCCGGTAGGCGCGCAGTTGCTGGCCGATTTCTGTGAAACGCATGTCGCCTACCTTTTTGCCTGACCGACCCGGTGCGCGGCGCGGAATCGCGCCGTGCGCATCGTCTCAGAATGAAGAACAAAGGTATATTATTGCTAAACAATAAGGCCGATCAAGCATTCATTTCATGCGGCGGGACACGCTGTCCTGCCGGGGTATGCCTCACACGCTGCGACGCGTCCCGTGATCTGCGAGACGTCCCATACATGGGCAGCAAAACGGCAGCCCGCCGCCGCCGGGCGGGTCGGCGCCATGCAAAATTCTGTGACCGGCAATGCGGAACGAAAGGGGCGCGCCGCGGCCGTGGCGGCGCCGCCGGCGCTAGTCCTCCTTGAGCCCGGCCATCCGCTCGATCGCGGTGATCAGCGCCGAATGGTCGAGCTCGGCGCCGCCCTGTGCGGCGACCACGGAGAACATCTGCTGCGCCATCGCCGTGTTGGGCAGCGCCATGCCCATCTCCCGCGCCGCCGACAGCGCCAGGTTCAGGTCCTTCTGGTGCAGCCGGATGCGGAAGCCGGGATTGAACGTCCGGTTGATCATCCGCTCCGCGTGCACCTCCAGGATGCGCGAGGAGGCGAAACCGCCCATCAGCGCCTGCCGCACCTTGGCCGGATCGGCGCCGGCCTTGCGCGCGAAGGTCAGCGCCTCGCTGACCGCCTGGATGTTCAGGGCGACGATGATCTGGTTGGCGACCTTGCAGGTCTGCCCCGCGCCGTTTTCTGCGCCCACGTGGGTCACGTTCTTGCCGAGCGAGGCGAACAGCGGCCGCGCCCGCTCGAACGCCGCCTCGGGGCCTCCGACCATGATCGTCAGCGTCGCGTTTTTCGCGCCCACCTCGCCGCCGGAGACCGGGGCATCGAGATAGTCGGCGCCGAGCCCGTTCACCCGTGCGGCGAAGCCTTTGGTCGCGATCGGGCTGATCGAGGACATGTCGATCACCAGCTTGCCGGCGGTCAGCCCCTCGGCGACGCCGTGCGGGCCGAACAGCACGCGCTCGACGTCGGGCGTGTCGGGGACCATCACGATGATCACCTCGGACGCCTCGGTGACCGCGGCGGCGTCGCCTACGACGGTCGCGGTGGCGCGGATGTCCTCGGTCAGGCTGGGCCGTTCCGGCACGGTCAGCGTATGGCCGGCGGCCTTGAGGTTGAGCGCCATCGGGCGCCCCATGATGCCGAGGCCGATGAACCCGATCTGCATTCTTTTTGCTCCTGCTCAGACGCCGTAGCGCTGCCGCCAGACGAGGCCGGCGACCGTTTCGCCGGCGGGGCGGTACTCGCAGCCGACCCAGCCCTGGTAGCCGAGCCGGTCGATCTGTTTGAACACGAAATCCCAGCCGATCTCGCCGGTTCCGGGCTCGTTGCGCGCCGGCACATCGGCGATCTGGATGTGCCCGACCACCGGCATCAGCGCCTCCATGCGTTTGGTCAGGTCGCCCTGGGTGATCTGGCAATGGTAGATGTCGAACTGCAGCCCGAGCCGGTCGCGGCCGATCGCCTCGACGATCGCGGCGCCCTGCTCGACGGTGTTGAGGTGGAAGCCCGGCATGTCGCGGTGGTTGATCGGTTCGATCACGATGCGCTTGCCGGCGGCCAGCGCCTGCTCGCCGGCCCAGGCAAGGTTGGCCGCATAGAGCGCCGCGGCCGTCACGGGGGAAACACCGGCGGGGATGCCGGCCATCACGTGGACCAGCGGGCATTCGAGCGTTGCTGCATAATCCAGCGCGCGCTTGACGCCTTCGCGGAATTCCTGCTGCCGGCCGGGCAGGCTCGCCAGCCCGCGCTCGCCTTTCGCCCAGTCGCCGGGCGGAGCGTTGAACAGCGCCTGGACGAGGCCCGCATCAGCGAGCCGGCGGCGCAGGTCGGCGGCGGGGTATTCGTAAGGGAACAGGAACTCGACGGCTTTGAACCCGGCTTTCGCGGCGGCGTCGAAACGCTGCAAAAACGGCACCTCGTTGAACATCATCGACAGGTTGGCGGCCAGACGCGGCATGGCGGTTCCCCCTTGTGGCGGCGGGAGGCTAGCGGGGGCGCCCGCGGTTGGCCAGCTTGCGATCGACCGGGTGACGCGGCAGGTCCATCCGAAGATGCAGAATCCGGTGGACCACAATCGTCGGCTGATCGGGGGCTTCGCGGCAGCGCAGCAGCAGCACGTGCTGGCCACGGTCTCGGGCGGACGGCGCACGCAAGAGCAGCGTGCCGGTCGGCAGGTCCGGCCTTCGGCACACCCCCGGCAGCGTTGGCCCAACGTTCAGCCGAAGAATGACGGCTGCAAGAGCGAAAGCAAATCGCCGCCGCGGGCCGGGCCAAATTGCCGGACGGACCAGCGACGGATCTTCCGAATGTCGTTGCGGGCGGCGTCGGAAACAACGACCTCCCAGACGACCGGCATCACTCCGGCGAGTTGTCCAGCGGTTCGGCCAGCAGGTCGTCGAGGAACCGGCCGAGTTCTTCGGGTGTCCTGAGCGTCGTCACGCGGCCCGCTTCGACGTCGTCGAGCCCCACCTGGACCGCGGCAAGGAATGCGGCTTCCCGCAACGCATCGCTGGTTCGTCCGAGATCGGCAAACTTGAGGCTCTCGTGCAGCGCCTCGGCCTCGTCCTCACACCGGCCCGATTTGACAAGCCGATCGAGCGCCTCGGCGTCCATGTCGCAGAGTTCTGATCGTCCGCTCGGCCATCGCGCACCTCCGACTGCGGGCACATTAGCGCCGTCGCTCGCGCCGGAGCAGAACACGTGTGGTCCTCGCGGCGTCTGTGCAATCCCGCCCTCGATCCGCCGAGACCCGTCCCGTGAACCGCCCCCGCCGTACGCGGCGTTGAACTTCCGCGCGGCTTGGCCGATACCCTGCGCAACACCGGGTTGGGCCTGGAGGCATGGTGACGGCGGAGCGCGTGCTGATGGGGCTGCTGCTGGGCGGCATCGGCATCGGCTGCGTGCAGGTGCTCTACCCGTTCTTCTCGGCGATCCTGTGGGCCGCAATCCTCACCTACACCGCCTGGCCGATGTACGATTGGCTGCGCGCCCGCCTCAAGATCGGCCACGTGGCCTCGTCGCTCGCGATGGTGCTGATCGTCGCCGTGGTGATCCTGCTGCCGCTCGCGGTCGCGGCGCCGAGCGGCGCGGACGACGCCAAGGAGCTGCGCGGGCTGATCCAGGACGCGCTGGCGGCCGGGCTGCCAGGCGCGCCGCAGTGGCTGCTCGAACTGCCGCTGATCGGCCCGACGCTGTTCAACCTGTGGAACTCCTGGGCCGCCGACCTGACCGTGATGGTCTCGTTCTTCAAGCCGTATTTCGGCATCGTCGCCGAGGCCGGGCTGTCGCTGCTGCTCGGGCTCGCCAACGGCGTGCTGAGCTTTGTTCTCGCGCTGATCGTCGCGTTCTTCTTCTTCGCCTCCGGCGAGCGGCTGGGCGCCGCGATCAACGGCGTGATGCGCCGGATCGCCGGGGCGCGGGCGCCGCGGCTGATCGAAGTCACCGGCGCGACCGTCCGCGGCGTCGTCTACGGCTTCGTCGGCGTGGCGGTGGTGCAGGGCATCCTGACCACGCTCGGCCTGTGGGGCGCCGGCGTGCCGCGGCCGCTGCTGCTCGGCGTGGTCGCCGGCGGGCTCTCGGTGCTGCCGATCGGCGCGCCGGTAGTGTGGATCCCGGCCGGGCTGTGGCTGCTGAGCAATGGGCACACGCTGCGCGGGCTGCTGCTGCTGGCCTATGGCGTGGTGTTCGTGACCGGGTCGGACGGGCTGATCCGGCCGTACTTCATCGCCCGCGGTGCGCAATTGCCGTTCCTGCTGACCCTGCTCGGCGTGCTCGGCGGCGTGCTCGCCTTCGGGCTGCTCGGCGTGTTCGTCGGCCCCGTGCTGCTCGGCGTCGGCTTCACCCTGGTCAAGGAATTCGCCGAGCAACCCGCGCCGCCGGTGGCGGAACCGGCCAGTGGGGCCTAGCGGTGGGGCTTAGCGGTGGAGCGTAGCCGGGCATGATCCAGCGTCTGATCGTCTCGCGGATCCTGCAGGGGATCCCGGTGCTGCTGGTGGTGGCCGCCCTCGCCTTCGCACTCGGGCTGGTGGCGGGCGATCCGCTGACCGCGGCGCTCGGGCCGGAGGCAACCGACGCGCAGCGGGCGGCGGCGGCGCAGGAGCTTGGCCTCGGCGATCCGCTGCCGGTGCGCTACCTGGGGTTCCTGTGGCATGCGCTGCAGGGCGATTTCGGCATCAGTGCCCGGCTCGACCGGCCGGTCGGCGCGGTGATCGCGGAACGGCTGCCGGCGACCGTCGAGCTCGCGGGCGTCGCGTTCCTGGTCTCGCTGGTGATCGGCATCGCCGCCGGCGTCTACACCGCGGCGCGGCCGGCGGCGCGGTCGACGCGGCTGCTGATGTTCGGCTCGCTGCTCGGCGTCTCGCTGCCGACGTTCCTGACCGGCACGCTGCTGATCCTGGTGTTCTCGGCGACGCTGCGCTGGCTGCCGAGTTTCGGGCGCGGCGCGGTCGTGGACGTGGGGCCGTGGCCGAGCGGGCTGTTCACCGCCAGCGGCTGGGCGGCGCTGGTGTTGCCGGCGACGACGCTCGGGATCTTCCAGTCGGCGCTGCTGCTGCGGCTGGTGCGCGGCGGCATGCTGGCGGCGATGCAGAGCGACTTCGTCCGCTTCGCCCGCGCCCGCGGCCTGACCGAGGGCGTGCTGCTGCGCCACGCGCTGCTCAACGCAATGCCGACGGTGGTCGCGGCGGCGTCGGTGCAGCTCGGCATGCTGGTCGCATTCTCGGTGGTGACGGAGACGGTGTTCCAGTGGCCGGGGCTCGGCCAGCTGCTGGTGCAGTCGGTCGCGGCGGCCGACGTGCCGGTGATCGAGGCGTACCTGCTGCTGGTGGCGCTGCTGTTCGTGCTGATCAACCTGGTGGCCGACCTGCTGTGCATCGCGATCGACCCGCGGCTGCGCGGCGAGGGCCGCGCGGCCGGCAGCGGCATGGCCGCCGGGGAGTTCGGCGCATGAGGCGGTTCGGGTTCGGCACCGGCACCCTGGTCGCGGCCGGCCTGCTCGCGGTCATCGTGCTGGCCGTGATCGCGGCGCCGCTGTATGCGCCGCAAAACCCCTACAACATCGCCTCCCTGCGGCTGCTGGACAGCCTCGATCCGCCGTTCTTTTTGCATGGCGGCGTGCGCAAGTTCCTGCTCGGCACCGATGCGCAGGGGCGGGACGTGCTGTCGGCGATCCTGTACGGGGCGCGGCTGAGCTTCTTCGTCGGCGGCCTCGCGGTTCTGGTGGCGGCCGTGATCGGCGTGCCGGTCGGGCTTGCCGCCGGCTATGCGGGCGGTGTGGCGGACGCGGTGCTGATGCGGCTCGCGGACGCGCAGCTGGCGGTGCCGGCGATGCTGGTGGCGCTGCTGGCCGACGGGGTGGCGCGCGTGCTGGTGCCGCGGCAGTGGCTGGACGCGGCGAGCGTGGCGATCCTGGTCGGCGCGATCGGGCTGGCCCGCTGGCCGCAGTTCGCGCGCGTGGTGCGCACCGCGGCGCAGCTGGAGGGCCAGCGCGATTACGTCGCCGCGGCAAGGCTTGCCGGCATCGCGCCGTTCGACATCGCGCTCGACCATGTGCTGCCCAACGTGCTCGGGCCGGCGCTGGTGCTGTTCGCGCTGTCGCTCGGGCTCGCGGTGATCGACGAGGCGACGCTGTCGTTCCTCGGCGTCGGGTTGCCGCCGACGCAGCCGTCGCTCGGCACGCTGATCCGCATCGGCAGCGACTATCTGTTGTCAGGCGACTGGTGGCTGGTGCTGTTTCCGGCGCTGGCGCTGGCCGTTCCCGTGCTGGCGGCGAACCTGGTGGGCGATGCGATCCGCGATCGGCTGGACCCCCGCGGCCGCACCCGCCGGCTTGGGCCGGTCGGCGCGTGAAGGCCGTCGTATGAAGGCGGGCCGATGACGCTGCTGACGGTCGAAAACCTTGCCATCGACGTGCCGGGCGGCCGGGCCGTCGACGGCGCCTCGTTCACGCTGAACCCGGGCGAGGTGCTGGCGCTGATCGGCGAGAGCGGCGCCGGCAAGTCGCTGACCGGGGCGGCGATCATCGGCCTGTTGCCGGCGGCGGCGCGGATCGTCGGCGGCCAGATCCAGCTCGACGGCGAACGCATCGACGACTGCGACGAGGAGGACTGGGAGGCGCTGCGCGGCAAGCGCATCTCGGCGGTGTTCCAGGACCCGATGGCGGCGCTCAACCCGTTGCAGCGGATCGGCACGCAGCTGGCGGAGACGCTGCACACGCATCACCCGTTCACCGGCAAGGTGCTGCGCGAGCGGGTCGGGGATTGGCTCGACGCGGTCGGGCTGCCGCGCGAGCGGGTCGGCGCCTATCCGCACGAGCTCTCGGGCGGCATGCGGCAACGCGTCGCGCTGGCGCTGGCGCTGTGCCCGGGGCCGGAACTGCTGGTGGCCGACGAGCCGACCACGGCGCTGGACGCGCCGCTGCGGGTGCGCATGGCGGCGATGCTGCGCCGGCTCGCCGGGCGGCAGGGCACGGCGGTGCTGCTGATCTCGCACGACATCCGCACGGTCGCGGCGGCGGCGGATCGCGTCGCGGTGATGTACTCCGGCCGCATCGTCGAGATCGGCACCACCGCCGACATCCTGCGCGCGCCCTCGCACCCGTACACCGAGGCCCTGTTGGGCAGCATGCCCGCCGCTGGCGTGCGTCGGCCCCGGCTGCCGTCGATACCCGGCGGCATGCCGCTGCCGAGCGAACGCCCGGCCGGCTGCGCGTTCCATCCGCGCTGCCCGCGCGTTGCCGCGCAGTGCCGCAGGCAGGTGCCGCCGCTGGCCGCGGACGGGCCGGCCTGTTTCTTCCCCATCCGGCCGCCCCGGGTGATCGCGCCGGCAAAAGCGCATGGATGAGCCGCCGCTCCTGGTGATGACGCACGTGTCGCGCCAGTTCGGGCGCGTGCGCGCGGTGGAGGACGCATCGCTCGCGATCCTGCGCGGCAGCACGGTCGGGCTGCTCGGGGAGAGCGGCTGCGGCAAATCCACATTGGCCCGACTGGCCGCCGGGCTGTTGGCGCCGGACACCGGCGAGGTGCTGTACGGCGGCACGCCGATGCATCCGCGCGGTGGGCTGCTGGGCGGGTTGCGCGGTTTGCTGGCGCCGTCGCCGCAGCGCCGCCGCATCGCGATGGTGTTCCAGGACGCGTTCGGCTCGCTCGATCCGCGCTGGAGCATCGGCCGCAGCATCGCCGAGCCGGTGGCGTCGTTCCGCCTTCGCACCGGCAAGGTCGGCGTGCGCGACCGTGCGATTCAGATGATGGGGTCGGTCGGCCTGTCGGAATTGCTGGTCGAGCGGCGCCCGGACGAGCTGAGCCTCGGGCAGGTGCAGCGCGCCGCAGTGGCGCGGGCGCTGGCCGGCGAGCCGGAGTTCCTCGTGTGCGACGAACCGACCAGCGCGCTCGACGTGTCGGTGCAGGCGCAGGTGCTGAACGCGCTGCGCGAGGCGCAGGAGCGCACCCGGCTGACCATGCTGTTCATCAGCCACGACGTCGGCGTGGTGCGGCACATGGCCGACCTGGTCGCGGTGATGCTGCGCGGGCGGGTGGTGGAGTTCGGGCTGGCCGACGAGGTGTTCGCGCAACCGCGCCATCCCTACACGCTGCGGCTGCTGGAGATGGCGCCGCAGCCGCCGGCCGCCCGGACGGGCGGCAAGGTCGCGCGGTCGGCGCCGCTCGCGGCCGGGCTGTGCGCCTTTCAGCCGCGCTGCCCGATGGTGCGGCCGCAATGCCGCACCGAGCCGGCGCCGCTGGTCGATGTCGACGGCGTGGCCGTGGCCTGCCATGCGGTCGCCGCCGCCGGTTGAGGGTCCGATGCGCCGCCGCGCCGCGACCGGCCAGCGGGCGCAGGCGCAGGGCGTGGGCGCCGAAACGCTGGCCTGCGCGGCGCTGGTCGCCGACGGGTGGAGCATCCTGGCGCGGCGGGCCAGGACGCCGGCGGGCGAGGTGGACGTGGTGGCCGAGCGCGCCGGGCTGCTGGCGTTCGTCGAGGTCAAGCGGCGGCCCACGCTCGCGGGTGCGGCGGCGTCGATCAGCCTGCGCCAGCGCGCCCGGCTGCTCGCGGCCGCCGAGATCCTGCTCGGCGCCAATCCGGGCTGGGGCCGCGCCGGGGTGCGGTTCGACGTGATCGTGGTGGACGACGCCGGGCAGGCGCGCCGCATCGCCGATGCGTTCCGGCTGGAGTGACGGCGCCGCGCCGGTGTATGTCGGCGCTTCTTCGGCCTCGATGGATCACACCATGCCGCGCGTTCCCTTACTTGTTCTCGTGCTGGCGATGACCGCTGCCCCGGCGCTGGCGCAAGCTCCGCCCAGCACGGGCGGCCAGCAGCCGACCTCGACCGTGCCGACCAACACCGGGCCGGAGAACACGCGCACGGTGTGGTCGCCGCAGTTGCCGGCGCCGGCGGTGAGCGACGAAGCGCCGCCGGCGGCCTTCGTGCAGGCGGCGCAGGCGGCGATCGCGGCCGGCCGGCTCGGCGAGGCGCAGGAGGCCATCGAGCGCGCCGAAAGCCGGGCGCTCGATCGCACGGTGCGGCCCTCCAGGGCCAACGTTCCGAGTCACCAGCCGCTGGTGCAGCAGCTGGCGCAGGCGCGGCAGTTGCTGGGCGCAGGGGACCGGATGGGCGCGCTGCGCATGCTGGACCGGGCGCTGGCCAATCCGGAGGCGACGGACAAGGAGGACTCGAGTTCCTTCCGATCACGGCGGTCGTTGCTTGTTGCAGCCCTGGTATCGCAGGTAGAATAGTTCCGGTTCTCCTGCGACATACGGGGAGGTCGAGCGATGTTCTGCTGCCCGGAATGCCTGCTTGGCAGGCGTGCATTCTCTGTCCCCGGCGCGGCGGGGTCGGCCCGCGTCGCGACCGCCGTCGCGCCGCCGCCGGCGGCCGGCCAGCGTTGGCTCGACGTGCATTGCCACGTGTTCAATGCGGTCGATCTGCCGGCCGCCGAGTTCGTCGAGCGCACGCGGCTCGGCGCGGCGGGGGCGCTGGCGCTGCCGGCGCTGCGGCTGATCGTGGCGATCCTCGAGGCGGGCGTCGCCAGCGCGGCGGGCGAAGCCGCGGCGCTCGCGGCGGGCACCCCGCTCGCGCCGGCCGCTGCGTCCGCGAGCACGCTCGACGTGCTCAACGACATGCGCAACGGCCGCGCGAGCAACGGCCATCCGCCGATGCAGGACCCGCAGCGGCTGCTGCGCGACGCGATGCAGCAACTCGACCCGACGCGGCCGCCGGGCCAGCCGCTTTCCGATGCCGAGACCCAGGCGCTGGCCGCCAAGCTCGATGCCACGAGCGACGACGATCTGGTGGGCTGGATCGATCTGCTGCGCTCGCCGCGCGACACGATCACCGGCACGCTGCTGCAGCAGTTTCCCGCCGGCGCCGACGTGATGATCACGCCCGCGCTGGTGGACTACAACCGCTGGCTCGGCATTTCCGCCCAGGACGACGGCGAGCTGAGTTCGCTGAACGACCAGGTGGCGGTGATGGCTGCGGTTTCGCGTCACCGCGCCGCCGCCGGCTTGCCTGCGGGAGAGCGACGCGCGGTGATGGCGCCGTTCGCGCCGTTCGATCCGTGGCGCAGCATCGAGGACGACACCGTGCTGACGCGGTTGCAGGGTTGGCTCGAAAGCGGCCAGGCGGTCGGCGTCAAGGTGTATCCGCCGATGGGTTTTGCCGCGCTTGGCAACGACGGCCCGGGCCTGCCGACTTGGCCGGAAGCGTTGCAACAATTGGTCGCGCAGAAGCGGCCAGGCAAAAGCGTCGGCGCCGCGCTCGATGCCGAGCTGCGCAAGCTGTACGAGCTTTGCGTCGCGCTCGACGCCCCGCTGATGGCGCATTGCGCCGACAGCGAGCTGGCGAGCCCGGGCAACACGGCGCTGCCGAGCCCGGTGTTCTGGGGCCAGGCGCTCGCGGCCTTCCCTAATCTGCGGGTCAATC
Organism: uncultured Solirubrobacterales bacterium; assembly: GCA_963697635.1. Taxonomy (GTDB): domain Bacteria; phylum Pseudomonadota; class Alphaproteobacteria; order Acetobacterales; family Acetobacteraceae; genus CAJCJG01. Next base: position 163,204 of record CAVOOS010000034.1, read on the forward strand.
TCGGGCATTTCGGCGGGGTGTGGCGGTTCGCGCCGGACGACGCGGCCGAGGGCACCAAGGCGCAATCGGACGAGGCGCGCGGCTTCGCCACCGACATCGCCGCGATGATGGCGACCTACCCGAACCTGTACGCCGACATCGCCTATTTCGACCTCGCCCTGGTCGAGGATGCAGCGCCGGGCACGCCCTCCGCGGTGGCGCTGGAGTTCATCGCCAACCTCGCGCAGCAGTACCCGGTGCTCGCCAAGCGGCTGATGTTCGGCTCCGACTGGATCATGATCGGCATCCTGCGCGCCGCCGACGAGTACGCGCAGCGGGTGATGAATTCGCTCGACCGGATTTTCGGCGACGCGGACACGGAGGAAAACGTGCGCTGGCGCAACGCGGCGAGCTATCTCGGGCTCGGCCAGGGCGACAGGACGCGGGCGCGGCTTGCCGCGTTTCTCGGGGCGGACGCCGGGCTGCTCGACCGGTTCGATCCGGCGACGTGAGCGGTGGTCAGACCGCGCGCCCCGGTGCGCGGTGGCGGTAGGCCAGCGCCTCGGCGACGTCGGCGCGGCGGATTTTGTCGGCGCCGGCGAGGTCGGCGATGCTGCGTGCCACCCGCAGCGTACGAGTAAAGCCGCGCGGCGAGAGGCGCAGCTTGTCGGACGCCTTCTCGGCCAGATCGCGCGCGTCGGGCACCAGCACGAACGTGCCGACGTCGGCCTCGGCGTTGATCGGCGGCCCGGCCTCGCCGCCGCGGCCGCGCTGGGTATCGCGCGCGCGACCGACCCGCTCGGCGACCGCGGTGGTCGGCTCGCCCGGCGGCGCACGCGACAGTTCGGAGGGCGCCAGCGGCTGCACCTGGATCGACAGGTCGATGCGGTCGAGCAGCGGGCCGCTGATGCGGTTCTGGTACTCCTCGGCGCAGCGCGGCGCCCGGCCGCATTCCCGCCCGGCGTCGCCGAGATGGCCGCAGCGGCACGGGTTCATCGCGGCGATCAGCTGGAAGCGCGCCGGGTAGGTGACGTGCGCCATCGCCCGCGCAACCGTGGTGCGGCCGGCCTCCATCGGCTGGCGCAGCGCCTCCAGCGCCGGGCGCGGGAATTCCGGCAACTCGTCGAGGAACAGTACGCCGCGATGCGCGAGCGACACCTCGCCCGGCCGTGCCCGCATGCCGCCGCCGGTCAGCGCCGCCTGCGAGGCGCTGTGATGCGGTTCGCGATACGGCGGACGTTTTACTAATTTGCCGCCGACCAGCATGCCGGCGACGCTGTGGATCATCGAGACCTCCAGCGCCTCGCGTGGCGTCAGGTCCGGCAGCAGCCCGGGCAGGCGGGCCGCCAGCATGGATTTCCCTGCGCCGGGCGGGCCGATGAGAAGAATGTTATGGCCGCCGGCCGCGGCGATCTCCAACGCCCGCTTCGCCGTCTCCATGCCGCGCACGTCGGCAAGGTCCGGGATTTTCTCGCCCTCCGCCAGTCCGGCCGGATCGGGCGGCGACAGCACCTGCAGGCCGCGAAAATGGTTGATCAGAGAAAGAAGATCGATGCCGGCGAGCACCTGGATGTTGCCGGCCCAGGCCGCCTCGCCGCCCTGCGCGGCCGGGCAGATCAGCCCGAGTTCGGCAGCCGAGGCCGCGATCGCGGCGGGCAGGACGCCGGCGACCGCATTCAGCGAGCCGTCGAGCGAGAGTTCGCCGAGGGCCGCGAATTCGGTCAGGTCTTCGCGCGGCACCACGTCCATCGCGGCGAGCACGGCGAGCGCGATCGGCAGGTCGAAGTGCGAGCCCTCCTTGAGCAGGTCGGCGGGTGCGAGGTTGATCAGCACGCGTTTCGGCGGCAGCGAGAGGCCCATCGCGGTCAACGCGGCGCGCACCCGCTCGCGCGCCTCGCCCACCGCCTTGTCCGGCAGCCCGACGACGAGGAAGGCCGGCAGCCCGGAGGAGATCTGCACCTGCACCTCGACCGGCACCGCTTCGATGCCGGAGAAGGCGAAGCTGCGGATGCGGGCGATGCTCATTCGGATCGATGCGCGCAGTGTTTTGCAGACGCATCATTAACCGAATGTGTCGGTCTGACCAGTCAGGATTGAAGACGCCGCAGAAACTTGACAAAAGCACGTATTTTATTGATCGTAGCACGCATGCGCATTCGGGAATGCCGGGGCCATGGGCGACACCGATCTCGCTGACACGGTCAGGGCCGTGCGGAAATTCAGCCGGTTCTACACGCGGCGGATCGGGGTGCTGCACGAGGGGCTGCTCGGCAGCGCGCTGTCGCTGACCGAGGGGCGGATTGTGTTCGAGGTCGCGCAGGCGGGCGACAGCACCGCGGTCCGGGTGGGCGCCGATCTGGGGCTCGACGCCGGCTATCTGAGCCGCGTGCTGCGCGGGTTGCAGGAGCGCGGGCTGATCGACCGCCGACCTTCCGAAACCGACGGCAGGCAAAGCGTGATATCGCTGACCGAGACCGGCCGGCAGGCGTTTGCCGCCCTCGATGGCCGCTCGCAGGCCGAAGTCGGGAAAATGCTGGAGCGATTGAGCGCCACGGAGCGGCGACGCCTCGCTGCGGCGCTCGGCACGGCCGAAACGCTGCTGGGGGGCGACCGGGCGGCGCCGCGCGTGCCCTATCTGCTGCGCCCGCATCGGCCCGGCGACATGGGTTTCGTGATCCATCGCCAGGCCGTGCTGTACGCCGAGGAATACGGCTGGGATGAAACGTTCGAGGCGCTGGTGGCGGAGATCGCGGCGAAATTCATCCAGAATTTCGACCCGCGGCACGAGCGCTGCTGGATCGCCGAGCGCGAGGGGGCGATCGTCGGCTCGGTGTTCCTCGTGCGCGCGTCCGAGGAAACGGCGAAACTGCGCATGCTCTATGTCGAGCCGGAGGCGCGCGGCCTCGGCATCGGGCGGCGCCTCGTGGACGAGTGCATCCGCTTCGCCCGCCAGGTCGGCTACCGCCGGGTCACGCTCTGGACCAATGATATTCTCGTTGCCGCCCGGCGCATCTACCAACAGGCGGGGTTCGTGCTGGTGGCCGAGGAACGCCACCACAGTTTCGGCCATGATCTGGCGGGCCAGAACTGGGACCTGGAACTCTGACCCCGCATCAACTGGCGCGCCGGTTTTAGGCAACCCGCAGGAACAATCGCTGCGATCTTGATTCGACGCAGTTGCGGAGCGAGCCGACTCGGTTGTTCTTGCCTTTGACCTGAGTTGTACCGTTGCTATTACGGAACGAAATGGTCGTGCGCAGGCGCCGGCTTTGTTCAGGCCGGATCCGGGAACGGCGGAGGGTAGCGCAGGCCGAAGACGTAGCGGGGTTTCTCCGGCTTTTTCGGCCGCTTGCGGGCAGGGGGTTTCGCCGGTTCCGCGAGCGCCGGCGGCGACGGGGGTTTTGGCCGGGCGGAGGGAGGCGGCGCCAGGATCGGCGGCGGGCGGACCCCCAGCATGTGGCAGAGCGGGCGGAGCACCCGGCGCATCTCCGCCGGGGCGGCCTGCATCAGCGCCGCCATCTCGGGCTGCTGCAGCAGGTGCTGCAATTGCGAGCCGTAGACCGCGGTCTCCTGCACCAGCCGGACCATCCAGGCGAACTTTTGCGGGAGCGGGTTTGGGGTGCGGGGCCGTCGGGGGGCGGGCGGGCGCGGTGTGGCCGGGGCGCGGCGCGGCGCGAACCGCCCGGCCTCGATGCGGGCGGCGAGACGGTCGAAGCGATGCTTGAGGGCTCGGAGGCGGTCGAGGATCAGCACCGCCAGCGGCCGGGCGAGTTTCCCCCACATGCTGTGGCTGTCGACGGTCCGGCTCAGCCACAGGATGATTGTGGCGAGGCACTCGGCCGGGGTGCGGGGTGGGGGGTTGGGCATGCGCGCATGTTAGTGGAACTGGCGATGGCTGGGCAAGAAAAATTGTCGGGCCGCGTGCGGTCGGTTTGCCGGGCGGGAAGGCGGCGGCCGGGCGCGAGCCGCCGGGCCGGCGCCGTCATTGTTGTGCGCTGCCTTTAGTCGGTCGCCGCCAGCCGCAAGGCCCAGGCGTTGGCCAGCAGCGTGAGCCACCCGGCGATCGGGATGTGCGAGCCTTCGTCGGCCTCGGCCGATCGATCCATGGTGCCCCGCAGCAGGCCCGGCAGGAGGTGTTCGACGATGCCCGCCCGCTCGCGGTCCGGCGCGTCATCCACCCACAGCATCCAGGCCGGCGATTGCCGGCCCAGCGCCAGAAACAGCGCGAGCGCCTCCTCGCGCACGACGCCGAGCCGGCCGGCGCAGACGAAGATCTTGGGCGCGGCCCGCAGATCCTCGAGGAATTTCCGGTGCAGGAAGCGGACCCGCCGCTGTTCCTGTTCGATGATGCCTTCGGCCGTCACCTTCGTTGGCGACAGGAACGTATGGTACGACAGGTTGTACTTGCGATCGTCGATCATCCACTGGTGGCCCCGCACGGTCAGGCGCGGCGTGATCTCCTCGCCGATGCCGGCGAAAGCGTTGTCCAGCCCGTCGATCGACGTCATCACCCGGGCGCCCGCGAACCGCAGCAGGTTCAGCGGCTCGGCCCCGCAGACCCGCTGCAACAGCCCGAAATGGCAATGCCCGGCCAGCGTCTCGAACGACATCACCAGGTCGCGCGCAGAGATGCCGAGCAAACTCTGAACATTCGCGATCGGGTCGCCGGGGGGAAACGGCATCGCCGCCATCCGCGGTTTCGCGTCCGTCAACGGCTCGTCGAGGCGCATGATACGCAGCCGGTGGAACGCCAGCGACCGTTCGCGCCGATCCTTCCCCGGGCGAGCGGCATCGGGATGCTCGATCGTGAGGTTCATCTGGCCGCCGGCAGTCGAAGGGCCGCTCACGAAAAAGGCGAACACGGCCGGGCGTTGCAGCGTCACGTTGCCGATCGGGCGGTCGTCGAGGCGGAGCAGCATGCGCTGGCCCGCCGCACCCTCGTTGTTCAGAAAAGCATGCAGGCGCAGTTCGATAAAAAACCCGAACGGCGCCTCCGGGCGCGGCAGCACGAGCGCGCTCTCGGTTCCCACGGTCGGGGTGAAACCCTGGCCGCCGGCCGACGACCAGCCGTGCAGCTGCGCCGACTGCGCATCGCCGTCGTGGCCGAATGTCAGCGTCGTGACGATCGTATTCTTCACGATACGGGATTTGATCTTGAACGGATCATGCCGATGCGATGTCCTTGTTGCAGAGGGATTTGCCGCGGATACCGGCGCTCATGCCGTCGCCGCCCAGGCACCCTCGACGAACACGGCTTCCTCGGGCCCCGGCCAGGGTGGCATCGTGATCGCGACGGCGGTGAGCGGCGCGTCCGCGGCGGCGCGGAACTGGAATGCGGTGTCGAGCGGGATGGTCAGGCAGATGCCGGCGGCGACCGGCACGACCTGCTCGCGCCCGTCGCGCGCGCGCCAGAACTCGCCGTGGCCGCCCAGCACGTACCAGATTTCCTCGACCGTCACGTGCCGCACGGCGCGCGAGACCTGGCCGGCGGGCAGCCGAAAATGCGCCATGCTGCCGCCGGCCAGCGCCAGCAGGATGCGCACCTCGGACCCGTCCGGCGCGACCACGTCGCAGTCGGTCGGCAGGGCTTTCGTCGCGAACGAGGTCACGGCGCAAGCCCCTCCAGGAACCGCGCCAGCAGCATGCCGAGCAGCGACACGTTGTAGCCGCCTTCCTGCACCAGCGCGCATGGCACGCCAAGCCCGCGGATCGCGGCGCCGGCGCGCGCGAAACCGTCCGGCGTGACCGCAAGAAAGTTCAGCGGCTCGTCCTTCGAGGCATCGAACCCGAGGCTCACCACCAGGGCATCGACGCCGCAGCGGCGGTGCAGCGCCAGCGCCTCGCCGATCGCCGCAAGCCAGTCCGCGTCGCCGGTGCCCTGCGGCAGCGGCAGGTTGAGCGTGCAGCCGACGCCGGCACCGGCGCCGCGCTCCTCGGCGTGACCGACGAACCACGGGTAGTATTGCGCCGGATCGCCGTGCACGGAGGCGAACACCACGTCGTCGCGCTCCCAGAAGATGCCCTGGGTGCCGTTGCCGTGGTGCGAATCGATGTCCAGCACGCCGACCCGCCGCGCCCCGCCGGCGCGCAGCCGCTCGGCGGCAAGGGCGGCATTGTTGAGGTAGCAGTGCCCGGCGGCGCGGGCCGAATACGCGTGATGGCCGGGCGGACGGGCGAGCGCGTAGGCGGTGCGGCCGGCGGCGGCTTCGTCGGCCGCGGCGATCGCGCCGGAAGCGGCCGCCTGCGCCGCCGGCCAGGTCTCCGCGGTGATCGGGCTGGCGGCATCCGTGGTGTGCCAGCCGAGCCTGCCGACCACCGAACCGGGCCGGTGCGCGCCGTTCGCGACCATTTCCGGGCTCGGATGGGCATTGGGCACCATCTCCGCGCCGCGATCCGGGAGCAGCGCCCAGGCAGCGGGGCCGTCGCGCAGGAAATCGAGGTAGTCCGGCTCGTGTACAGCCTCCAGCGCGGCACGGCTCGCGGGCGGCGGCTCGATAACCGGCAGCTTCAGCGCGCGGCACGCGTCGAGCAGCGCTTCCGCCCGCGCGGGCGTCTCGAAATGCCGCCGCACCTGGCCGCGCTGCAGGAAAAACTGCGGTGCGTGCGCAAGTTGCGCCGCCGTCCAGAACACCTTCATCGAGGCCTCCGCGAATCGGCGGACCCTATGAAGAAAGCGCCCCGGCGTCGAGACAGCAGGATCAGCTGCGGATGGCGTTGCTGCGGCCGTATACCAGCAACATGGCGATGATCACCAGGCCGTAGATGATCTGCCGCCCGGCCTCCGGCATCTGCATCACGCTCAGCACGCTCTGCAGCAGCACGATCAGGATCGTGCCGACCACGGTGCCGCTGTAGCGGCCCTGCCCGCCCAGGATGTTGGTGCCGCCGACCACGACGGCCGCGATCGCCGGCAGCAGGTAGGCGTCGCCCATCGCCTGGAACGCCTGCGAGGTGTAGCCGGCGATCAGCAGCCCGGCGAGCGAGGCGCACATCGAGCAGATGACGAAGCTGCCGATCAACACGACGCGGGTGTTGATGCCCGACAGGTACGCCGCCGCCTCGCGGTTGCCGGTCGCGTAGATGTAGCGGCCGAACGGCGTGCGGGTCAGCATGAACACGAGCGCCGCCGACACCAGCGCCCACACCAGCACCGCGTTGGCGATGCCCCAGCTATGGCCGCCGCCGATCGGCACGCTCAGCGGCTGGCCGTCGGCGAGCCACTCCATGATGCCGGTGGCGCGGTTCTGCGGCGCGAAGCCGCCGGTCAGCATCACCATCAGCCCGCGCAGCACGGCGTTGACGCCGAGGGTGAAGATCATCGACGGCACGCGCAGGAACGCGACGCCGAGGCCGTTGATCAGGCCGACCGCGAGGCCGATGCCGAGCCCGACCGGCATCGCCCAGCCGCCGCCCACGGCGGTCGCCAGCATGGCACTCGCGGCGATCGTCCACGGCACCGACAGGTCGATATGACCGAGCAGGATCACCGTCATCATGCCGGCCGAGATGATGCCGAGGAACGCCGCGATCTTGAGCTGCTGCAGCAGGTAGGCCGGCTCGATGAAGGTCGCCGAGCCCTGCGTGTACAGCGTGTAGACCGTGCCGGCGATCAGGATCGCCACGCAGAACAGGCTGGCGATCAGGGTCGGGCGGTCGATGGACTTGAGCATCGGCTTACGTGAACAGCGTGAGGCGGTTCTTGACGCGGAACACCCGCGCCGCGCCGACCGAGACCGCGAGCAGCAGGATGATCCCCTCGAAGATCGGCTGCAGCAGCGGATTGGCGAGGAAGCCGAGCGGCCCGTTGGTGTCGAACACGCGGAAGCAGAACGAGATCGCGCGCAGCACGAGTGCCCCGAACACCGAACCGATGGCGCCGCCGCTGCCGCCGAACAGCGAGGTGCCGCCGATCACGACGGCCGCGATCGAGTTCAGCGTATAGGCGCCGGCCTGCGGGATGTCGGCGTTGCCGCTGCCGGTCTGGATCGCGAGATAGAGCCCGCCGAGGCCAGCGAACAGGCCGCCCATCGTGTAGGCGGCGAGCTTGCTGCGCGCGACGTTGAGGCCGGACATGTAGGCGGCGCCCTCGGCCGAGCCGATCGCGTAGCAGCCGCGCCCGGTGACGGTGTTGCGGAACGGCACCCAGCACCGCGAGCACGATCAGCAGGATCAGCAGGATCGGCACCGGCAGCAGGCCGACGCCGTGGGCGAACCAGCCGGGCGGATTGCCGCCGAACCAGCCGTAGGTGCCGGCCATTTCCGACATCGCGTTGGTCGACACCCAGGAAATGTCGTCGTCGATCTTGCCGCCGGGCGAGGGGCGCAGGAACAGCGCGATGCCGACATACACGGCGCCCGTCGCCAGGGTCGCGATGATCGGCTGGATGCGGCCATAGACGACGATGCAGCCGTTGACGAAGCCGGCGAGCAGGCCAGCGAGCAGGCACAGCACGATGCCGAGCACGATCTGCCCCGGCGAGCCGCTGACCGTGTTGGAGGCGAGGCAGTTGACCAGCGTCATCATCGCGCCGACCGAGAGGTCGATGCCGCCGGTCAGCACCGGCACCGTCTGCGCCATCGAGACCATGATCAGCGCAAACGATTCGTTGGAGTTCTGCACGAACACGTCGACCGACCAGCCCTTCGGGTGCAGCGAGCTGTAGAGGACGTACAGCACCGCGAACAGCGCCGACGGCGACCCACAGGCCGATGCTTTGCGACAGGCGCAGCCGCAGGTTCTTCATGCGTGGCCCCCGGCGTGGCCCGGCGTGGCCTTGTCCTGCAGCGAGATGTTCAGCGAGCTCGCGACGATGTTTTCCTCGGTGATCTCGGCGCCCTCCAGCGCGCGCACGATGCGGCCGCCGTACAGGATCAGCACCCGGTCGCAGCAGCCGATCAGTTCGTCGTAGTCGGTCGAGTAGAACAGGATCGAGGTGCCGCCGTCGGCGAGGTCGCGCAGCAGACTGATAGAGTTCCTGCTTGGTGCCGACGTCGATGCCGCGCGTCGGGTCGTTCAGCAGGATCATGCGCGCGTCGGTCAGCAGCCACTTGGCGATCACCACCTTCTGCTGGTTGCCGCCGGACAGCGTCGCCACCGCGTCGCTGAGCTTGCCGAACCGGATTTTCAGTTTCTGCGCAACCTCGTCGATCTTGCGCGGCTTCGAGATCGCGGTCGACGACGAGGCCGCGCGTCATCGCGCCGAGTGCGGCCATCGAGAGTTGTCGGCGACCCCCATCGGCAGCACAGCCCCTCGGTCTTGCGGTCCTCGGGGATCAGCGCGAGCCCGACCGACGGGCTTTTCGCCTGCGCCGGGCTGCGGATGTGCTTGACCACGCCGTCGACGGCGACCTCGCCGCTGACGCCGCGCAGCACGCCGAACAGCGCCAGCAGCAGCTCGCGCTGGCCCTGGCCGTCGAGCCCGCCGAGCCCCACCACCTCGCCGCGGCCGATCTCGAACGAAATGCCGGGGAGCCGGTCCTCCCAGCCGAGGTCGCGCAATTCGAGCGCCGACCGGCGGCGGCTCGTTGCGCACGGGCTTGGGCGGATAGACGTTGCGCCACTCGCGGCCGATCATCATCTGCACGATCTGCTCGTCGGTGCGCGCGCCCTTGGGGAACGTGTCGATGTGCCGGCCGTTGCGGAACACCGAGCAGGTGTCGGCCAGTTCCTCGATCTCGTGCATGCGGTGCGAGATGTACAGCAGGCTCAGGCCCTCGTCGCGCAGGCCGTGCAGGATGCCGTACACGCGCTCGACGTCGGCGGCGGTCAGCGCCGAGGTCGCCTCGTCGAGGATCAGAAGTTTCGGGTCGCGGCCGAGCGCTTTGGCGATCTCCACCATCTGGCGGCGCGACAGCGGCAGGCTCTTGACCAGCATCAGCGGGTTGATGTCCTCGCAGCCGACGCGGGCCAGCAACTGCTCGGCGCGGCGGCGCTGGGCGCGCTTGTCGATCATGCCGAACCGCCTGGGCGGCGCGGTGATGCCGATGTTGTCGGCGACCGACAGGTCCGGCATCAGCGACAGTTCCTGGAAGATGCAGACGATGCCGGCATCGTTCGCGGCCTGCGGGGTCGGGAACGCGACCGTGCGACCTTCGAGCTGCATGGTGCCCTCGTCGGGCTGCACCACGCCGGCGACGATTTTGATCAGTGTCGACTTGCCGGCGCCGTTCTCGCCGAGCACGGCGTGGATCGAACCGCGGCGGCAGGCGAAGTCGACGTTGGAGAGCGCGCGCACGCCGCCGTACCGCTTGCTGACGCCGGACAGGGAGAGCAGATGGGTCGTGTCCGACATGCGCTGGTCCGATGACGACGGGAGCGGCGGCGAGCGCGCCGGCCGCACGAGGCGGCCGGCGCGTCCGTCAGGCGTCGATCAGGCGGTTACTTGTTGGCTTCGGTCTGCGCCATGATCTGCGGCGCGGTGAAGTTCACGCCGCACGGCGGGAACTGGTTCGGTGCGAAGAACTGCACGTCCAGATCCGGGAAATAGTTCACGCCGGCCTTCAGGGTCATGAAGTCCGCATACGGGATCGGGATGAAGATCTTCTGCGGCATCACGTTGCCCTTGAGCGCCGAGATCGCCGCCTTCATCGCGATCGCCACGAGCGCCGGCGACTGGCCGTAGGACATGCCCTTCAGGCCCTTGTCCTTGTACTCGGCGATCTGCTTGCGGTAGTTGTTCTCGCCTTCGCCGGACATCGGCACCAGCGGCGCCTTGGCGTCGAGGAACGCCTGCACCGTGCCGTCCGAGCCGCCCTGGGTGAACACGCCGTCGAAATGGCCGTGCACGGAGAGCGCGTCCGCCGTCACCTTCTGGCTGGTGCCGGTATCCCAGTTGCCGACGACCTCGGTGACCTCGAACTTGTTCGGCGCCTTGTCGACGATCGAGCGGAAGCCGAGATGGCGGTCGCGATCGACCGAGTTGCCGGGCAGGCCGCGCACTTCGAGCAGCTTGCCCTTGTCGCCGACGTATTTCTCGATCCACTCGCCGGACATCACGCCCATCTTGAACTGGTCTTCGCCGACTTCCATCACCTGGTCGGTGTCCAGGATGTTGTCGAACGGCACCACCACGACGCCCTTCTGGTTGGCGAGGCGGATCACCCGGTCGAACCCGGTGGGGCTCACCGCGATGGTGACGACGGCATCAAAGCCCTGGTTGATGAAGTCCTCGATCGCGCCGAGCTGGGCGGCGGCGTCGGTGCCGGTCGAGACGACCTTGAACTCCTTGATGTCGGCCTTGACTTCCGGCAGCTCGGAATAGGCCTTGGCGGTCTTGACCATCTGGATGCGCCAGAGGTTGCCGACGAAGCCGTTGGCGAGGGCGATCTTGTACGGGCCGGGCTTGGCGGGCCACTGGAAGAACTTGGTGGTCCTTCGCGGCCGGAATGAAGCATTCCGGCAGCACGCCGGGGCCGCTGACGATCTTCGGGCCGGCGGCCTGCGCGGCTGCCGAGAACAGCAACGCGGCGCCTGCGGCGGCAGTCAGCATTGCGGTTGCGAGCTTCTTCATGGTTCCTCCCACTTTCCGCCGCCCGTTGCGGCGGTCCTGTCTTGTCCGACAAACATGCAAGCAACGTGGCCGTCCGGCAATCGCTTTCGCACGGGCGCAGTCCGAAATTCGCCCACGCCTCGCCGACCGGCTCATGTGCAAAGGCGAGTCGATCGTGTCACGGCAGTGCGCGCAGCGGAAGCCTTTTTCTCCGGGCGGCTTCCGGCGCGGACGCGATGCGAGGCGGACCGTCGGTGCGCCAGTCTTGCTGCCCGATTGATCCGCGTCAATGCCTGGTGCCGCGCCCGCCGGTTTCACTTCCGCCCAGAGCAATCGGGAGGCTGGCGCATGTCGACGGGCGGTGAACTCTACCTGCTATTGGCGATCGTCTCGATCGTGGTGTTCGGTCTGGGACTCGCGTACTACTCGGCGCAGCAGAGCAAGCTGGAGCGTGCGCGCAAGCCGGTGCAGGAACGCGCGGCGGCGCCGGCCGGGGCGCACGCGCCGGGGATGCGCGGCTGATCCCGCGGCTCAGGCGGCGCGCGGCGCCGGGCGGCGGGGGCCAGGCACCCGATCGGTGTCGATCTCCTGAAAGTTCCAGAAGCTGTCGAGCGCGATGCGCAGCCGGTTCGGCTTGGCGGGCAGCCGCATCCCGTCCGCTGCGGTGACGGATGCGTGCGGCGCCAGCACATGGCGCCAGAAATCCGGCGCGAGCACGATGTCGTCCAGCGAAACGTGCAGGTCCGGCGCGGCGTCCGCGTCGCGCCAGCCCACGTGGATCGGCAGCGGCGCCAGGCAGTGTATCCGCTTGTCGAAATAGCCCGCCTCGTAGGCGGCCGATGAGTTGACGGTCAGCACGGCAGCGATCTGCGGCAGCGACAGCAGCCGATACAGGTTGTCGGCCGTCGCTCCGATCACGCGGGCGGCGGTGGCGGCGACGAGCAGCAGGCTGTGCGGGTCGCCGGAGGGGTGCGGCTTGAGCAGCACGCCGCGGTAGTCGCCGCAGATGCGCAGGATTTCGTCGCGCCGCGGCAGCGCGTCGAAGAACGCGCCGCCGACGATCTGGGTTGCGTCCACTGGCCGCTGGCCGAGCACGAGCAGCGTGCCCGTGGGCACGGTCGCCGCGGAGATGAACCGGCACATCGCCTCGCGCAGCCCGGCGGTCGCATGGACAAGGCTTTCGGGCAACGCGAGCGCGAACAGCGCGGCCTGGGTGGCGGGCTCGGAGGCGCGGACGGCGAAGATCAGGTCGTCGAGAAAGCGCACCGGGTGCAGTCGCACGTCCAGATACGGGATGCCCGCCCGGTCGAGCAGCCCGACCAGGTACGGCGGCGCCTCGTAGGTCACGCAGAACCGGCCGCGCAGCCGCGCGAGCACCAGGCGTTCCAATGCCTCGGAGTGCGGCAGGCTGGCGTGGATCGCGGCCCAGAATGCGTCGGCGGCCTGCGGCGGGCGCAGCGAGCCGACCCAATCGGCGAGGTCGGCGCAGGCGTGCGGCGTCAGCAGTTCCAGCGGCAGTCCGCTGGCCAACGCAATCTGCCGCCTGGTGGCGTCGAACAGCCATGCGACCGCCGCGTCCACGCCGCCCGGCGCGCCGGCGCCGTCCGGCCGCAGGAAATCGCCGACCATCACGACGCCATGCACCGCGCCCATGCGCCAGTATGGCGCCGGGCTCGATTGACGAACGGTGAAGGTTACGCCGCCGCCAGCGCCGCCAGCACTTGTTCCGCATGCGGGATCGGCGCGACCGCGCCGAAGCCCTCGCATTTGAGCGCCGCCGCCACGGTGGCGTAGCGCGCCGCCGCTTCCGGGCGTGTCGCCCAGGATCAGCCGGGCCAGGAAACTGCCGCAAAACGTGTCGCCGGCGCCGGTGGCGTCGACGAACCGGCACGGGTGCGCCGCGATCCGCAGCCGCCGCTCCGGCGTCGCCAGCAGCACGCCCTCCGGCCCGAGCTTCAGCGCCACGATCTTCGGGCCGAGCTGAAGGTAAAAATCGGCGATGGCGTCGGGGGCGGCGAGGCCGGTCAGCGCGGTCGCGTCGTCGAGGCTGGGCAGCGCGATGTCGGCCTGCGCGAGCGCCGCGTGCATCACCGCCGCCGCCCGCGCCGCCGGCCACAGCCGGGGCCGGAAATTGGTGTCGTAGGAGACGCGCACGCCGGCCGCGCGCGCGAGTGCGATGGCGTGGAACACCGCATCGGCGGCGCGCGGCGAGATCGCCTGGCTGATGCCGGAGGCGTGCAGGATTCTTGCGCCGCGCACGAGCGCCGCGTCGACGTGGTCCGGCCCGAACCCGCTCGCGGCCGAGTCGCGGCGGTAGTACAGGAACTCGTGCCCGCGCGGCCCGTGCGTGACGAAGTAGACCGCGGTCGGTCGGTCATCCGACATGCGAACGCCGCCGCAAAAAATGCCCTCGCGCTGCCAGAGGTCGAGGAAGCGCTCACCGGCAGCATCGCGGCCGAGCGCGGTCAGGTAGGCGACTGGGACGCCCTGGCGTGCCGCCGCGACCGCGGCGTTGCTGGTGTCGCCGCCGTAGCCTTCGAGATAGACGCGGCGGCCGTCGCCGGTTGCCGGCTGCTGGGAGAACTCCAGCATCGGCTCGCCGATTGCGACAAGCGCGGCAGGCGTCATCCCGGCAGGATGGCGCGGGCCGCCGCCTCGATCGCCGCGCGGTCGCCGGCGGCGATGCGCGCCTCGTCCACGAGGTTGCCGCCCATGCCGACGAACGCGGCGCCGGCCTTCAGGTAAGCCTCGACGTTGGACGGATCGACGCCGCCGGTCGGGCAGAACGCGACGCCGGGGAACACGCTCGCCAACGCCTTGATGTGGCCCGGGCCGCCGGCCGAGGCCGCCGGAAAGATCTTCACCACATCCGACCCGGCCGCGAGTGCCGCACGCACCTCGGTCGGCGTGATCGCGCCCAGCATCAGCGCCGCGCCGTGCGCCCGGCACGGCGCCGCCAGCGCCGGATCGACCCACGGCGCGACGATGAATTTCGCCCCGGCCGCGAGGCACGCCTCCGCCGTTGCCGCGTCGGGCACGGTGCCGGCGCCGACGAACAGCGAAGCATCGCTGGCGAGATCGCGGATCAGCGCCGGCGCGTCCGGGATCGTCATGGTGATCTCGAAGATGCGGATGCCGGCATCGCGCAGCCACGCGACCCCGGTCGCCGCGTGCGCGGCGGAGCGGGTGCGGACCACGGGAACGACGCGCGCCGCGCGCAGGCGGGCGAGGATGGACGGGTCGATCATGGCAGCCAGTGTGCCACGATTATTGCGCGCCCCGCTACCCGACCATGACCGCGCTGCGCAGTTGCAGCGGCGAGGCGATGTAGCGCAGCGGCTCCCACGATCCGCCGACGCCGTGGATCAGCACCGAGCCATAGCCGAATATGCGCCCGGCAATGCCCTGGTCGACATCCACCGTCTCGACCTTGCTGACATTGATCTCCTGCGTGTGCCGAGAAATCCAGCCGACCTTGTGCAGGACGCGCCGGTCGGTCACCACGATCTCCGTCGATGCGGTGACGAACCAGGTGCCGAGGAAGAACAACAAGGCGAGCGCGCCCAGCGCGAGCGCCGCGATCTGCGGCACCTTCGGATCGAGATTGGGCACGAAGGACAGCCCGATCGACACCGCAACGGCCAGGATCAACAGGAATATTGCCCGCCGGTAGATCAGCCAGTGCAGGTGGCCGATGAATTTGACGGTCTCGTCGGGTTGCAGAACCTTCTTGTAGTAGGCCACGCTTGCTGTTCCATGATGCCGAAATGTCGTGCGGCCTAGCCGTCCGTGCCCGCGCCGCCGGCCGCCAGCGCCGCATCGGCCCACGCTTCCATCCGCCGCGCCTCCCGATTCAACCCGTCCACGCCCGTGGCCAGCGCGCCGAGCCGGTCATGATAGGCGCCGAACGCCTCGCCCAGGCCCTGCACCGAGCCGTGCAGCTCGCCCAGGCTCTGCCGCCATTTTGCCACCGCGCTGCGCTGCTCGGCCAGCGCCAGTTCCAGCGCCGCGAGCGCCCTTTGCAGCCGCTCCGGCGCCGCCGGCGCCGCGCCCTCCGCCTCCGGCGCCAGCTTGGGCCGGGGGAAGGCGATGATGGTGGCGGACGGAAGTTGCGACATGACATATTCCCGCATGATGAGACACAAGCAGCAACAGATCACAATCGGCATTGAAAATCGAGCTATTCCTCAAAATGAGATTTTGGCCCCGATCAGCCGCAGCGCCAACACCGTGATCAGCACCATCAGCACGATCACCGAGAGCGCCCAGCGCAGCGCCATGTAGCCGCCCGGCACCAGCTGCCGACGACGCAACTGGGCCTCGGCAATCACGGTGGCCACATAGCCGGCGATCAGGACCACGAGGCCGACATTCGGGATCGCCAGCAAGGGCATCAGTAGCGCGGCAAAGCCGATCAGCGAGGGCAACACGCCGAGACCGAGACGGGTCGCGTCGCGCCGCTCCTCCGGGCTCAGCCCCTCCGGCAGCGCGGCGGGATGGAGCACGAAGCCCCAGTGGACGCCGCCGAGGAACGCCAGCACCACCGCGCCGTAGGCAATCAGTGCCAGCAAGTAGCGATCGGCGGCGACCGGGTCGGCGGTGGTCAGCGCCGCGATGCCGAGGCCGAGGAACGGCAGCAGCCCGGCGAGGCCGAGGGCGATGGCGGCGGGATGCAGGCGGGGGGGCATGGCGGCTCTCGGCGTTGGGTCGTGGCAGTGTAGGCACGAGGCGGGGCGCGCCGCACCCGCGAAGCCTCTATGCTGCCGCACCGCATTGCAACTGCCCGGCCCACAACCCGGCAAGGTCCCCGCATGGTCGTCGCATTCGAGCTGCTGGTCATTTTCCTGCTGATCCTGCTGAACGGCGCGTTCGCGCTGAGCGAACTGGCGCTGGTCTCGGCCAACCGCGCCCGGCTCGCGGTGCTGGAGCGCAAGGGCGTGCCCGGCGCCGCGCTGGCCCGCACGATGGCCGAGGACCCGCAGCGCTTCCTGCCGACGGTGCAGGTCGGCATCACGCTGATCGGCATCCTCGCCGGCGTGTTCGGCGGCGCCAACCTCGCGGCGCGGCTGACCCCGCTGCTCTCCGGCCTGCCGGTGCTCGGCGGCATCGCCGGCAGCCTGTCGCTGGCGCTGACCGTGGTGCTGATCACCTTCTTCACCCTCGTGCTGGGCGAGCTGGTGCCCAAGCAGCTCGCGTTGCGGCGGCCGGAGCGGGTTGCGGCGATGGTCGCGCGCCCGATCGCGATCGCCGCGCGTGTCGTCGCGCCGTTCGTCTGGGTGCTCGGCGCCGCCTCCGGGCTGGTGATGCGGCTGCTCGGCGCGCACGCCGAAAACACGCAGACGGTCACCGAGGAGGAGCTGAAGGCGCTGCTGGCCGAGGGCGAGGAGACCGGCGTGCTGGAGACCGAGGAGCGCGACATGATCGAGCGCGTGCTGCGGCTCGCCGACAAGCCGGTGCGCGCGATCATGACGCCGCGCACCGAGATCGCCTGGATCGACCGCACCGACCCGCCGCGCGAGATTTCCGCGACCTTGAAATCCGCGCCGCATTCTCGTTTCGTCGTCTGCGACGGCAGCGTCGACAACGTCGTCGGCGTGGTGCAGGCGAAGGACATCCTGGACCGGATTCTGGACGGCAAGGAGCTTTCCATCGGTGCCGCGCTGCGCCAGCCGATCGCGATGCCGGACACCGTCACGGCGCTGGATGCGCTGGAATTGCTGAAGTCCGACCCGCTGGGGCTGGCGCTGGTGCTCGACGAGTACGGCAGCTTCGAGGGGGTGGTGACCGCGGCCGACGTGCTGGAGGCGATCATCGGCGATGCCACGGATTCCGTGCAGGCCACCGCGGCGGCGGCGTCGGAGGCGGTGGGCGAATTCTTTCTCGACGGCATGATGCCGGTGGACGAGCTGAAGGCGCGGCTCGGGCTGCCGGACCTGCCGGCGGAGGGCAGCTATCACACGCTGGCCGGGCTGCTGCTGGCGCTGCTGCGCCGGGTGCCGGGGCTCGGCGACAAGATCGTGTTCGCCGGTTGGCGGTTCGAGGTGACGGAAATGGACGCCCGCCGCATCGCCCGCGTCCGCGCCAGCCGCGAGGCGTTGGCGGAGGGATAGGGGGCCGATGCGGCTGCGCGCCCGGCACGCGCGCCGACGCGCGGGGCGTTTTCGGCCGTTTATGTTGCGTAAACGGAACGATATGGGCGTGCGGAGGCGGCCGGCCCGGACGTGCGATTTTTCGGAGGTTGCTGCGGCGGGGCGGTGGCGGTTTGCCGGTTTGTTACGGGGCGGGAGATCCGGGGGCGAGTGCCGGCCAGGCGCCGGGGATGGTGCCCGGGCGCTTCGTGGGCCCCTTGGGCAGGGCGCTGGTGCGGCCCCGGGTTTCGCCGGCGGGGCGAACTTTCCCTTGTCGTGGGTGGTGTGGGCCGGACCGGATCTTGTTGCGGCGGCCGTGGGGCGGAGGGGTTCGCTTCGGCCTGGTTCGGGGCGGTGGCCGGAAGGTTTTGGGAAATGGAACGGAGCGCCTCGATGATCAGGTTGATCAGGCCGATCAGCAGCGCGGCCAGCCCCTTCCCGCCGCTGTTGGCGGCCAGACCTTCGGCGAACTCGCCGAACAGTTCTGCGAGCCGCTGCTGGGCGGCTTGAGGGGGTGGGGCTGTGGGGTTCACGTCGCGACGTTAGAATTTCTGACGTTCAGTGTCAAGAGGGGAATTGCTGGTCGGGCTTCATAGCCCGAGGGCGGTGCTGGTCGCGAGCCGGGGCGGACATTCGACCCTTGGGGCGGTGGCTGCCAAAGGGCGAGATTTTGCACCGGACTTATGCACGCGCTAAGCGCCTGATTGTGCTACTCGTGCTCGGCGTTGCGAAAGTCTTGAGATATGCAACGGCTGCTCCATCGGTTTGAGGCATTCTGCTTCCGCAAGCACGCGCGGCACCTCGGCTTGACAGAAACAAGAAATCGGTGCCTGTTTGGTTCTTGGCCGATGCGTTCCGGCGAATGTCGGTTAGGCGGTAGGTCGACGTAGTCGTTTCCTTCGAAAAGCTCACTTAAGGGAGGACGTCGTGAAGGCCAGTATATTCGTCGCAACCCTCGCGCTGCCCACGGTGTTGATTTTCGGGCCTAATTCGGCAGAAGCCCAGGGGAACAGAGGCTGGGGCCAGTCGTGCTACATAAACTCGGATTGCTCATCCGGGATGTGCATGCAGCCACCCCCCGGTTGCGCATCCGAACTGTGTCCGACGGCGCAGTGCCTCGGGAACAGCACAACCGTTACGATCCAAACCTTTTACGGGCAATTTCTTACCGCCGTAATTGGCGGAGGACTCAGCGGATCCGATGCAGCGATAAACACCAATCGGACCGTCCAATCGACTTGGGAGACGTTTAACTGCAAGTTCACTAGCCCGAGAATAGTTACCTTCCAGACAACCAACGGCCAATTCGTCACCGCGGTGAACGGGGGCGGGATAGGAGGCCCAAACGCCAACCCGTATGAAATTCACACCGACGCCAGGCAGGCGCAAACATGGGAACAGTTTACGATCCTCACCGACAACGAAAATCACTGTGCTCTCAAGACAAGTAACGGTTCATTTGTCACCGCGGTGAACGGTGGAGGCTGGGGCAACAACGATCAAGCTAACAAATTTCCAATTCACACGAACGCGGCGCAAGCCGGCATTTGGGAAACCTTTACGCTAAACGGTAACTGAGAAACTCCAACCGGAGTCGCTCTTATTGCGTTAGCTGTTGATAGGCCCCCAGCCCCACGGCCCGTTTGAGCCACTGGCCCTGCTGGTCTGTGTGGCCGACCGCCTCCAGGGTTCTGCGCCAACCGAGGTAATTGGGCAGGTTCTTCGTCGCGACGCCGTGGAACGGACGCAGCCATTCCTTGAGCCGGCTGTGGTAGGCATTGACGTTGTTGATATGCAGGTCGGCGCCCCGGGCTTCGGGCCGCCGGGCTTTGGCAACACATGATAAGCAATGCCACCCACCCGCGCGAACGCGGCGATGGCTTTGCCACCGTCGCAGCATAATTGGTTGGCGGTCGTGACAACGCCGGCCAGAACGGCGGTGACCGAGGCCCTGTCGAGCTTGGGCAACACCCCGTCAATGGTGGCGCCAGCGCGATCTGCGCGCGACCAGCGAGCCGTAGCGAGCCGTAGCGAGCCGTAGGGTGGGCTTCAGCCCACCGTCGCAAGTCACAACCGCTCGCCGGTGTCGGCCAATCCGGGACCCTCGATAGCCCAATGATCGGATACACCCCTAGCGTGGAGCTGCGTTGGTGGGCTGAAGCCCACCCTACATGATCTGCGTCTGCTTGGCAGGTTTCGTGGTCTGAAGCCGCCATTCCCCTTCCCACCCCAAGTCAACCTTCGGCGGGGCACCAAGTGTGGGATTTGGACCCCTCGGGTGAAGTCCATCCCATCGGCGCCAGGTTTGGCGCGCACCCCCCAAACCGCCTTCCCACCTTCCGGGGGCGAAGCGGGAAACAGGCCGGGCCAACCCCCTGAGCGAGTAGGGTGGGCTTCAGCCCACCGTCGCCTGCTACGGCCGCTCTCCGGCATCTTCTAGCGCGACCTCCCTGACCGACCAGTCGTTTGGATACATCCCAAGCCTCACGCACCGACCGAAGCTGGAATACGGCCATTCGGCAGGATGTCTTGCTACTCCGTGCTTCACCGGATTGAAATGGATGTAGTCCATGTGAACGGCGTGGTCGTGATCGTCGCGAATGGTGTGCTCCCAATAACGGCGTTGCCAAACGCCGGCTTCGCGCTTGCGGACAAGCGAGGCACGGCGCCCTTCCGGGTGCGCCACGCGGCGTGAGAAACGTGCCTTGATCATCTGCCAACGGAGCGGGAAGTCGGCATCGCCGGGCGGCAGGGTCCACAGGCAATGCAGGTGATCCGGAAGCACCACCCAGGCGTCGATGTGGAAAGGACGAATTGCCCGCGTGTCCCGCACGGCGTCGCGAAGCGCGCTGATTTCGGAAACCAGGAGATCGGAGCGGCGGTCGCGCAGATTGACCGTGAAGAAGTAGGAGCCTCCTTCAACGCGGTTGCGGCGATAGTCCGGCATCGGTTCGACGG
Organism: uncultured Solirubrobacterales bacterium; assembly: GCA_963697635.1. Lineage (GTDB taxonomy): Bacteria > Pseudomonadota > Alphaproteobacteria > Acetobacterales > Acetobacteraceae > CAJCJG01. Next base: position 183,758 of record CAVOOS010000034.1, read on the forward strand.
TCTTGCTTCACAGCTTAAGTTGGTGGGCTGAAGCCCACCCTACGCCATTTTGACTTCCGCACCCCACCGCTTGCATCGCTGCCGCATCCGAGCGTCGGAAAATAGCCGCCCCGCCGTTCGGCGTCGCAACGGGATGGTGGGGTGCGGAAGGGCACCCCACCCACCAATCGTATCCAGCGCAATCGTCCGGACGCAGACCGCCCGTTTGCCCGGGGGTCATGGCTCTGGCGTCATGGTCGCGGCGGCGGCATGTCTGTGGGGCAAACCGCCTGGAGGCGCCGGCGTGACCGAGACATCGCAACCGCGACGGGGAAAAATCGGCTCGCTGCGGCTGATCCTTCCGTATCTCGGGCACTATCGTGGGCGCGTCGCGGGGGCAGCGGTCGCGCTGCTGACCTCGGTACTGCTGGTGCTCGCGGTCGGACAGGGGCTGCGCCGCCTCGTGGACCTGGGGTTCGCGCAGGGCAACGCGGCGCACCTGAACGGCACCGCGGCGCTGATGTTCGGCATCGTCGCCTGCCTCGCGTTCAGCTCCTCGGCGCGGTTCTACCTGGTGACGTGGCTGGGCGAGCGGATCGGCGCCGATCTGCGGCGCGATCTGTTTCACCGCGTGCTCGGCCTCTCGCAGGCGTATTTCGAGTCGGCGCGCACCGGCGAAATCCTGTCGCGGCTGACCGCCGACATCGCCGTGCTGCAGGCGCTGGTGGGCTCCGCCGTCTCGCTCGGCTTGCGCAACGCGCTGACCGTGGTCGGCGCGTTCGCGATGCTGGTGGCGACCAGCCCGAAACTGGCCGGGCTGATTGCGATCGTCATTCCGCTCGTGATCGGCCCGATGCTGCTGTTCGGGCGGCGCGAGAAGAAGTTTTCGCGGGCGTCGCAGGAGCGCATCGCCGATCTCGGCGCGTTCGCCGAGGAAACCATCAACGGGCTGCGCGCGGTGCAGGCGTTCACCTGGGAGGCGGTGGCGCGGCAGCGGTTCGACGAGGCGACCGAACTGAGTTTTGCCACCGCTCGCCGGCGCGTGCGCACCCGCGCGCTGCTTATTCTGGTGGTGATCCTGCTGGGTTTCGGCGCGGTGACTTTTTCGCTCTGGGTCGGCGGGCGGGACGTGGTGGCCGGGCGCATGACCGGCGGCGAACTGTCCGCGTTCGTACTCTACGCGGTGCTGCTGGCGACCTCCGGGGCGTCGCTGTCGGAGGTGTGGGGCGACGTGCAGCGCGCGGCGGGGGCGGCGGAGCGGCTGCAGCAGGTGCTGGCTGAAGTGCCGACGATCCGCGCGCCCGCCGCACCCGCGCGCCTGCCGCGGCCGCTCGCCGGGCGGATCGCGTTCGAGCACGTGACGTTCCGGTATCCGACGCGGCCGGCGCAGTCGGCGCTGGAGGATTTTTCCCTGGTCGTCGAGCCCGGCGAGACCGTGGCGCTGGTCGGGCCGTCGGGTGCGGGCAAGACCACGGTGCTGCAACTGCTGCTGCGCTTCTACGACCCGCAGGCCGGCGCGGTGCGGCTCGATGGCGTCGATATTTCCTCGGTTGACCCGGAGGATTTGCGGCGCTGCATCGGGCTGGTGCCGCAGGACCCGGTTATTTTTTCCGCCGACGCCTTTGAAAACATCCGGTTCGGCCGGCCGGAGGCGACGGAGTCAGAAGTGCGGGCGGCGGCGGAGGCGGCGGCGGCCGCGGAGTTCCTGGACGCGCTGCCGCAGGGGTTTTCGACGTTTCTCGGGGCGAAGGAAATCATGCTGTCGGGTGGGCAGCGGCAGCGGGTGGCGATTGCGCGCGCGATCCTGCGCAACCCGCCGGTGCTGCTGCTCGACGAGGCGACCAGCGCGTTGGACGCGGAATCGGAGCAGGCGGTGCAGCGCGCGCTGGCGCTGCTGTCGCGCGGGCGAACGACGCTGGTGGTGGCGCACCGGCTGGCGACGGTGCGGCGCGCCGACCGCATCGTGGTGCTCGACCACGGCCGGATCGTGGCGAGCGGCACGCACGACGAGTTGGCCCGGCAGGGCGGGCTGTATTCCCGGCTCGCCGCGCTGCAGTTCGGGGCGCTGGAGGATGCGGCGGATTGAGGGGCGCCGCCCGTGGGTCCTGCAGGGCGCTGGAAGCAGTTATCCGCCGTTGCGGACTTGCCGCTTATTGCCGAGCCTGCGCGCCCTAAATCACCGCCAAGACCTCAGTAACCCGTCTCTCAGTTCTGGTAAAGTGTTCTCGCAATATTGCATAGTCACGTGATGTATATTTGGTCTTTTCGGTTTCCAGAGTTGTCAGGTTGGCTTTTGCCAAATCGAACATTCTATGGCAGGATTGAACTGTGGTTTGTGGGTCTCCAAAATTACAGACAAGGCTGTTTTCGGGTGTCCGGACTTGACTAGGGTACCGCCTCAAAATGTCGGCGTAGCGATTCAGAAGATCTGGGCTGATACCGGCAGGATCGTCCTGCGCGATGGCCGAAGTCGAAAGAAAGCTGAATACAAACAGGAACGCCGCAGAGCAGGGTAAGCCCGCGCAAGGGCGCGCGGCTCCAGAAGGACCATGGGACTTTCCACAACTCATGCCTCGCCGTGCTCGACCAGATCGGCGAGCACACGAAATGCGAGAGCAGTGGCACGGGAGCGCGCATCCGCTTCAGTCTCGCCGTAGGTCAGCACGCCGGGGATCGCCGTGACCTCGGCGATCCAGCGGCCGTCCGTTTCGCGCTCTACCTCGATTTTCAACATCGCCTGCCCCTCTGAATCGGATATGGCGCCGGCGCCGGGCAAACGCGAGCGAAAATGCCGGCTGGCTGCGTGAGCAACGGATCTACCAGCGTTGGGGATTTGGCCAGACCGGAGAGGCAGGAAAACTGGTAGCGCCGCCGCGGCGTGGATGGCCGGGTCAAGCCCGGCCATGACGGCATGACAACGATATTGCCAGATGCGATAGCGCCGTGCCGGCCGCCGTGGCGATTGGCGTTGCGCGGAACCCGCGAGTGCGCTTTCCCTGCGCGCGGCACCCTGATGGAGAATGGCGGTTGACCGACGATCCGAAAGCCCCGCTGCCGCGGCCGAAGCACTGGCCGTACCGGGCCGATCCGCCGCGCCGCTACGCCCACCGCTACGTCGCCTACCAGAAGCGCGGCGGGCTGGTGCGGCTGGAGGAGGACGTCGAAGGCTTCATCGCCGGCGACGTCAATCGCGGCGACATCTCCCGCTTCTACTTCTTCAGCATGGCGTTCGATCAGCTGATGCGCGAAGGCGTGCGCGGCGACGTCGCCGAACTCGGCGTCTACAAGGGCAACACCGCGACGCTGCTGGCCAGGATGGCGCGGCGGATGGGCACCACGGCGTGGCTGCTGGACACCTTCGAGGGCTTCAAGGCGGACGACCTGCAAGGCGTGGACGCGACGCGCCAGCAGCAGTTCGCCGACACCTCGGTGGAGGCGGTGCGCGCCCTGGTCGGCGACGACGGGGCAAAATTCGTCCGCGGCTATTTCCCCAAATCGGCGTCCGCGAAATCCCGCCCGACCGGCGCTTCGCGCTGGTGCATGTCGACTGCGATCTGTACCAGCCGATCGCCCATGCGCTGGCCTATTTCTACCCGCGGCTGCTGCCGGGCGGCTACCTGATCGTGCACGACTACGCCTCGCTCGAATGGGACGGCGCCGAGCGGGCGGTCGACGAGTTCTTCGCCGACAAGCCGGAGGCGCCGATGCCGCTGACCGACGGCGGCGGCAGCGTGGCGATCCGCAAGGCCCGCGGCGCCCTGCCGCAGCACAACTGGCTGCTGGAGCGGCGCTGCGCGATCCTCGCCGACACCTGGGTGCGGGCCGGCGGCGACGCGCTGCACGACGTTCTGGTCGCCGGCTGGAGCGCCCCGGAGGAGTGGGGCGTGTGGGGCGTCGGCCCGTCGCACGAGATCGACCTCTATTTGCGCGCGGCGCCGAGCGCGCCGGTCGGGCTGCAGTTCGACGTGTCGGCGGCGCTGCTGCCCGAGCGGCCGGCCCAGGAGGTCACGGTGCTGGCCGGCGGGCACGCGTTGACGACGTGGGCGTTCACCGCCGCGGCCAACCGCGGCGTGCGCGGCGTCGTCGTGCCGACGTCCGCCGTGGCCGCGGGCCAGTGGGGCGCGCCGGTGATCCGGCTGGCGTTCCGGCCGGCGTCGGTGGTGCCGGTGAACCGGCTCAACCCGGCGCGGCAGGACGAGCGCGCCCTCGGCCTCGGGCTGCACGCGCTGCGGCGCGCGGTCCCGACATGACATAGGGGTGCAGACGATGACTGTTGCAGAGCCGTCGGACGATCCCTGTTGGCTGCCGGTGTCGGCGCTGACTGAGGCGTATCGCTGCGGGGCGCTCGCGCCGCCGGCGGTGGTTGCGCTGCATCTCGAGCGGCTGGAGCGGCTGGAGCCGCGGCTGGCCGCGTTCCAGGCGGTCGATGCGGCGGGGGCGACGCGCGCGGCCGAGGCGGCGCAGGTGCGCTGGCGCAGCGGGGCGGCGCACGGGCCGCTCGACGGCGTGCCGATCACGGTCAAGGACAACGTCGATGTCGCCGGGCTGCCGACGCGGCACGGCTCGAAGACCAGCGATCCGGCGCCTGCCGCGGCCGATGCGCCCGTGGTCGCGCGGGTGCGCGAGGCGGGCGCGGTGATCCTGGGCAAGACGACGCTGCCGGAGTTCGGCTGGAAGGGCATCACCGACAGCCCGCTGCGCGGCGGCGCGACGCGCAACCCGTGGGATCCGGCGCGCTCCTCGGGCGGCTCGACCGGCGGCGGCGCGGCGGCGCTGGCGGCGGGGATCGGCGCGGCGGCGTTCGGCAACGACGGCGGTGGCTCGATCCGCATTCCCGCGAGTTTCTGCGGCGTGTTCGGCATCAAGCCGAGCGCCGGACGGGTGCCGCATCATCCGCGCGCCGGCCTGTTCTCCACGCTGAGCAGCGGCGGCCCTCTGGCCCGGTCGGTCGCCGATGCGGCGATCCTGCTGGGCGTGATGGCGCGGCCGGACGATCGCGATTTCTACGCGCTGCCGGCGCCGGACGCCGGGTGGCTCGACGGGCTGGTGCCGAGGCTCGCGGAGTTGCGCATCGGCTACGCGCCGGGACTGGGCGGGGCGGTACCGGATGCGGACGTGGAGAACAGCGTCGCGGCGGCGATCGGGCGGCTGCGCGCCGCGGGGGCGCGGATCGAGGACCTCGGGCCGGTGATCGAGCCGCTGGAGCGTCGGTTCCGGCCGTTCTGGATCGCGGGCATGGCCGACCGGCTGCGCACCATCCCGCGCGCCCGGTGGGACGAACTTGATCCGGGCTATCTCGCGCTGGCCGAGGCGGGGCTTGCCGTCGGCGCCGACGCGGTGCTGGCGGGCGAGGCCGCGCGGATCGCGCTGCACCAGACATTCGCGGAACTGCACCGGCGCTGCGACGTGCTGCTGACGCCGGCGACGCCGCACCCGGCGCCGCCGGCGGACACGGTGTACCACTCGGCGGGCTACGACCGTTGGCGCGATGCGGTCTGCTACACGCTGCCGTTCAACCTGACCGGCCAGCCCGCCGCCTCGCTGCCGTGCGGACTGACCGGGGCGGGCCTGCCGGTCGGGCTGCAGGTGGTCGGGCCGCGCCACGCCGACCGGCTTGTGCTGGAGGCCTGCCTCGGCATCGAGCGCGTGCTGGGGTTTGCGGGGCGCCCGCCCGTCCGGTAGCCGCGCCGGCGATCGGCGCGATCTGCTGGACACGGCGCTGGCGCTGCGGAAGACTTCGCCGCTGCGCTCGCAGGGCAAGGGTCAGCCGGGTATGCCGCCGTGGTTCGACCGGACGATCATCGTCAGCAGGAAATGGTGGATCGCGGGCGCGATCTACGCCGTGTGCGCGGCGGCGTTCATCAAGGACATCAACGACCTCGACCTGATCCCGTACGGGATCTTCTACCTGCCGGTGGTCGGGACCTCGGTGTTCTACCGCAGCCCGCGCATGGTCTGGGTGCTGGCCGCGATTTCCAGCGTCATGGTGGTCATCGGCTACTTCCTGCCGGAGATCACGGAAAACCCGTTCGAAGTCCGCGATCAACCGTGGCGGGTCGATCGTGGCGATCTTCGTCACCGCGGGCCTGTTGCGCCATACCCGGCACACCCAGGAGGCGCTGGCGCGGCAGACGCTGCGCGCCGAGCGCGCCGACCAGGCAAAGGCGCGGCTGCTGACCAACCTGAGCCGCGAACTGGTGACGCCGCTGAACTCGATCATCGGGTTTTCCGAGATGCTGCGGGAGGAGTGCCGGGACGATCAGCAGGAGTTCGTCGGCTACATCCTGGCCGGCGGCCGCGGGCTGCTGAACACGTTCCGCAACCTGATCGACGTCACGTCGGCGGAGCGGCGCCACCTGCAATCGGTCGCCGTCGATCTGCGGCCGCTGCTCGACAAGGTGGTCAGGTCCGCCGCGGTGGAGGCGGCGCGGCGGCGCGTCTCCGTCAGTCTGGCGCCGCCTGACGAGGCGATGTCGGCCGCCCGGGGCGATGCCTGGGCGGTGCGGCGGATTCTCGAAAACCTGTTGAGCAACGCGGTGAAGTTCAGCAACCCGGATGGCGAGGTGAGGGTATCGCTGGCACGGCATGGCGAGCTGTTGGCCGTCGTGGTCGGGGACGACGGCATCGGCATGACGGCGGAGGCGGTGACGCGGCTCGGCGAACTGTTCTTCCAGGCCGAGACCGGGCGGCCGCAGAAGTTCGAGGGCATGGGCGCCGGCCTTGCGCTCGCCTTCCAACTGGCGGCGGCGATGGGCGGGGCGCTGCGGTTCGACAGCGCGCCGGGGCGCGGCACCGTGGCACGGCTGAGCTTGCCGGTCGCGAACCGGCTGCGCGGAGCCGCGGCCGCAATCGAAGGCATGCACGTTCCATCCGAGTGATGCGCGGCCGGTCTGCCGCCCGCCGCTTCACCTCGCGCGGGCGGCGGAGTATGCGGGAGGTCGGCGCCCCCGGAGGAACCCGCGATGCCCGAGCCAACTGCCGACACCATCCACGCCCTGCTCGCGGCGCACGCGGGCGCGGCCCCGGCGATCGGGGCGCCGGAGCGCCCGTGGCTCTCGCATGGCGCGCTGCAGGCGCTGGCGGTGCGAACGGTCGCGGCACTGAACGACATGGGGATCGGCCGCGGCGACCGGGTGGCGATCGTGCTGCCGAACGGGCCGGAGGCGGCGACTTCGTTTCTTGCCATCGCCTGCGGGGCGACCACGGCGCCGCTGAATCCTGCGTACACGCGCGACGAATTTTCGTTTTATCTGCAGGACCTGAAGGCACGGGCGCTGGTGGTGCTGGACGGTGCGGAGACCTTGGCGCGCGAGGCCGCGGCGTCGCTGGGCGTGCCGGTGCTGGCGCTGGTGCCGGGCACGGCCGCCGGCGAGTTTTCGCTGCGCGCCGAGACGAAGCTGAGCGGCCCGTCGGCGCGGCCGGGATTTGCGGAAGCGGACGATGTCGCGCTGGTCCTGCACACATCGGGGACCACGTCGCGCCCGAAAATCGTACCGCTGCGGCACGTCAACGTCACGGCATCGGCAGGAAATATCGGGCGGGCGCTGCGGCTGACGGCGGACGATTTGTGCCTCAACATCATGCCGCTGTTCCACATCCACGGGCTGATCGCGGCGGTGCTGGCCTCGGTCGCGGCGGGCGGGGCGACATGCTGCACGCCCGGGTTCAACGCGTTCCGCTTCTTCGGCTGGCTCGCCGCCGTGCGGCCGACCTGGGTCACCGCCGTCCCGACGATGTTCCAGGCGCTGCTGCCGTATGCCGAGCGCAACCGCGAGACGATCGCGAACGGGCGGCTGCGGCTGTTGCGCACGTCCTCGGCGTCGCTGCCGGCGCCGGTCATGGGGGAGATGGAGGCGGCGTTCGGCGTGCCGGTGATCGAGAGCTATGGCATGACCGAGGCGGCGCACCAGATGGCCAGCAACCCGCTGCCGCCGGCGCCGCGGTTCCCGGGCTCGGTCGGCATCGCCGCCGGGCCGGAAATCCGCATTGCCGACGAAACGGGACAATTCCAGCCGGCGGGCATGCCGGGCGAGGTGGTGATCCGCGGCCGCAACGTCACCGCGGGCTACGAGGCCAATCCCGACGCCAACGCACGCGCGTTCTTCGATGGCTGGTTCCGCACCGGCGACGAGGGTGTCCTGGACGAGGCCGGCTATCTGCGGCTGACCGGGCGGCTGAAGGAAATCATCGTGCGTGGCGGCGAAAAGGTTTCCCCGCTTGAAGTGGACGCGGTGCTGCTGGCGCACAGCGCCGTGGCGCAGGCGCTGACCTTTGCGATGCCGCACCAGAAGCTCGGCGAGGACGTGGCGGCGGCGATCGTGCTGGCGCCGGGTGCCGCGGCGGACGAGGCGGAACTGCGCGGGTTCTGCGCGGAACGGCTGGCGGCGTTCAAGGTGCCGCGAAAGATCATCTTCCTCGGCGAAATCCCGAAGGGGCCGACGGGCAAGTTGCAGCGCATCGGGCTGGCGGCGCGGCTCGGCATCACCGGATGAAGGTCGGGATTTTCGGCGCCGGCGCGATCGGCGGGCTGCTCGGCGCGCGGCTGTCGCACGCGGGCGTCGACGTGACGTTCGTGGCGCGCGGGCCGCATCTGGCGGCGATGCAGGCGAACGGCGTGACGCTGCGCAGCGTCGAGGCGGTGCTGACCGCGCATCCGCGCTGCGTCGGCGACGCGGCCGAGGCGGGCGTGCAGGACTTTGTCATCGTCACGCTGAAGGCGCATGCGCTGCCGGCGGCGGCGCCGGCGATTGCGAACATGCTCGGGCCGGACAGCGCGCTGGTGTACGCGGTCAACGGCGTGCCGTACTGGTATTTTCACGGCGTGGACGGCCCGTATCGGGACCGGATCGTGCAAAGCGTCGATCCGGGCGGGGTGTTGTGGCGCACGTTGCCGCCGGCGCAGGCGATCGGCTGCGTCGTCTACCCGGCGGCCGAGGTGGTTTCTCCCGGTGTGATCGACCACACCTACGGCGACCGTTTTACCCTCGGCGAGCCGGACGGCAGCCGCTCGCACCGCATTGTCGCGCTGGCGCAGGCGTTGCAGTCGGCCGGGTTCAAGGCGCCCGTTCGCCCAAGGATTCGCGACGAAATTTGGGTCAAGCTATGGGGGAACATGGCGTTCAACCCGCTCTCGGCGCTGACCGGCTCGACGCTCGATAGGCTCGCCGGGCGGCCGGACCTGCGGGCGGTCGCGCGGGCCGTGATGGTCGAGGGCCAGGCGGTCGCGGAGGCGTTTGGCGTCCGCTTCGCGATCGACGTGGACAAGCGGATCGAGGGCGCGCTGGAGGTCGGCGCGCACAAGACGTCCATGCTGCAGGATTTGGAGCGCGGGCGGCCGATGGAGATCGACGCGCTGCTGGGCGCGGTGGTCGAACTGGGGACGCTCGCGGGCGTGGCGATGCCGGCGAGCACGATGCTGCTGGCGCTGGTGCGCGAGCGGGCGCGGCTGGCGGGGTGCTACGCGGAGGCATCCCAGGAGGTTGCCGCATAGGCCCGAACGCCGGCGCGGATGCGCGGGCATTTCCTCCTGTACCGCGTGTCGAGGTTCTGCCCGATGATATTCCCGGTTCGGCATCATGTCGGTCGCCGCCGCCAAACGGGTCATGCGTCCTCGGTTTCGGACGGATCGACGGCGGACAGGTCGATGCCGGCGTAGAATTCGGCGATCGGCACGTCGATGCCGATCTCGGGCATGCGCAGGACGGCGTCCGGCCCGAGAATATGGCCGATCCAATCGCCGTCCTGGCCGCTGCGCGCGAACATCAGGCCCTGGACGGCGGCCTGCTCCAGCATCACGTAGCGGCGCACCGAGGCGGTGCCGGCATATTCCCGGTTCTTCGCCATGCTGTCGGTCTGCGCCGTGCTCCTGCTGAGAACCTCGAAGATCACGACCGGCTCGGTCGCAACGGTGCTGCCGCGCCGGATCGGCGTACAGGTCACGAATGCATCCGGATAGCGGATGCTGCCCATGCACCTGGATCTTCAAGCTGTTGCCGTGGACGCGACACGGCGTGCCGCGCAGACGGCTGTTGAGCGCGGTGACGAGGTTCACCTGGATCGCATCGTGCTCGAAGGTTCCGCCGGTCATGGCGATCGGACGGAAGCCATCGAATTCATGGCGCAATTCCTGGCGTTCCTCCCAGGCGAGGAACTGTTCGAGCGTCCAGGGCTTCGCCGCGCTGCTCATCGCCGCCTCCGCTGTGCCTTTGCCGCGGGCGCCTCGGTGGCCGGCTCGCGATCCGCCGTATGATACTCGCGGTTAGGCATCATCTCGGTCGCCGCGGCCATGCGGTTGGAGAGGTTGAACAGCGCCACCGTCTCGGCAAGATCAAAAATATCCTCGTTGGTCAGGCCGTGTGTGCGCAGGGTGTCGCGATCCGCCTCGTCCACCAGATGCAGCTCGGTCGTCAGCTTCCAGGCGAAATCGAGCATCGCCCGCTGGCGCGCCGGCAGCCTGGCGACCCGGTAGTTCATCACCAGCATTTCGCCGAGTTCCGGATCGCCCGACAGTTTTCGGACCGCGGCGCCGTGCGCGACCAGGCAGTAGTAGCAGCGGTTGGCGGAGGAGACGACCACCGCCACCATCTCCCGCTCCAGCTTGGAAAGCCCGGACGGGGACAGCATGATCTCGTTGTACGCGGCCATGAAGTTGCGCAGCCGCTGCGGGCGGAAACTCAGCGCGGCATAGACGTTCGGCACGAAGCCGAGTTTCTCCACGCATTTCGCCCAGATCGCCTGCAAATCCTCGTCCAGCGTCGCCGGGTCGGGCACGCCGAGGACGGAAATGTGGTCAGGCTGCGGCATTTTCTGCGTCTCCCGGGGGACGCCGAAACCTAAGCCGCCTTCTCTTCCTCCTCCAGGCTGAACTGCGCCGCCTCCTCGTCGTAGACAAACAGCTCGGCATAGCGGCCCCAGGAAATGACGGTGCGCAGCGTGTCCTCGGCATAGTCGGGGGACATGTGGTCCTCCAGCTCGTCGCGGAAGCGCACGGCTGACGCGCGGTGGTTCCAGCGCTCGTCGAGCGTGCGCCGGATCGCCGCGGCCAGCGGCACGTGCGCGAGCAGCGCCTCGGCGAACAGTTTTTTCCGCTCGTCGGTGTCGGCATGGGCGAACTTGCGGCCGGCCTCGGTCAGCCTGATGTCGCCTTCCTCCAGCACGCCGAACGCCAGCAGCTGCAGCGCCTCGCCGAGCGGCAGCAGCTCGTCCGCTTCCAGTTGCAACGTCGCGGCCAGCGCCGGCAGGTCGGCGCGGCCGTCGTAGTGCGGCGAGGCCAGCGTCTCGATCAGGCCGGCCAGCAGGTTGGTGGAGACCGGCTGCAACGGCGTCGCGAACGTCGCGTCCACCGCGGGCGCCGCGGCGGCGGCCTTCGGCGGCTCCACGGGCCGCCGCGTCATCAGCCCGTAGACGTCGTCGACCAACTGCCGGAACGCCGCGTCGTGCCGGTTGCGCGGATGCGCGAACGGCACGCGCAGCTCGTTGGCGACCCGGCCGGGATTGGAGGAGAACACCAGGATGCGGTCGCACATCAACACCGCCTCCTCGATGTTGTGCGTCACCATCAGGATCGACTTGATCGGCAGCTTGCCGTCCATCCACAGGTCGATCAGGTCGGTGCGCAGCGTCTCCGCCGTCAGCACGTCGAGCGCCGAGAACGGCTCGTCCATCAGCAGCAGGTCGGGATGCACCACCAGCGCGCGCGCGAGGCCGACGCGCTGGCGCATGCCGCCGGACAGCTCCTTCGGATAGGCGCTCTCGTAGCCGCCGAGGCCGATCAGGTCGATCGCCGCCTCCGCGCGCTCGTCGCGCTCGGCGCGGGCCACGCCCTGCGCCTCCAGCCCGAGCTCCACGTTCTCCTGCACCGTCAGCCAGGGGAACAGCGCGAAGCTCTGGAACACCATGGCGACGCCGAGGGTCGGGCCCTGCACCGGCGCGCCGCGCCAGCGCACCTCGCCCGCGGTCGGCGACAGCAGGCCGGCGACGATGCGCAGCAGCGTCGACTTGCCCGAGCCGGAGCGGCCGAGCAGGCCGACGATCTCGCCGCTCGGCGATCGAGACGTTGACGTCGTCGAGCACCAGCAGGTCGGCCGAGCTGTCCTTGTGGTACGACTGCCGGCAGGCGCGCACTTCCAGCAGCGGGGCGTCCGTGGTCGCGTCCATGACGGGGTCCTCTCAGGCCAAGGTCGTGCGGCGGATGGCGTAGGCGTACAGCGGCCGCCAGAATGCGCGGTTGAACAGCAGCACGATAGGCCGACATCACCGCCACGCCGAGCACGATGCGGGGAAATCTCCGGCATCGGTCGCGTGGGCGATGTAGGCGCCGAGGCCGTGCGCGGACAGCTTGTCGTCGCCCCAGGACGCGACTTCGGCGACGATGGAGGCGTTCCAGGAGCCGCCGGAGGCGGTGATCGCGCCGGTGACGAAATACGGGAAGATGCCCGGCAGGATCACCCGGCGCCACCACAGCCAGCCGCCGACGCGGAAATTCTCCGCCGCCTCCTGCAGGTCGCCGGGAAAGGCGGAGGCGCCGGCGATGACGTTGAACAGGATGTACCACTGGGTGCCCAGGATCATCAGCGGCGTCAGCCAGATGTCCGGGTTCAGGTGGTAGCGCACGATCACGACGACGAAGATCGGGAACAGCAGGTTGGCCGGGAACGCGGCCAGGAACTGCGCGACCAGCTGGATGCGCCGCGCCCAAGCCGGGCGCAGCCCGATCCAGACGCCGATCGGCACCCAGATCAGGGTCGCGAGCGCGATCAGCACCACGACGCGCAGCAGCGTGATCGCGCCCAGCCCGACCGCTTCGCCGAGGTCGCCCCAGCCGACATTGTTGCCGGCGATGTAGCCGACGACTTTCCACACCGCGGCGGCGACCGCGACCGTGACGACGACGTAGAACACGCCGTCGCCGAACCGGCTCGGCGCCTTGGTGCGCTTCAGCAGCTGCCGCGCCGGGCCGCCGATGCGCCATTTGCCGATGCTGCCGACGGCATCGCCGACCGCGGTGCCGACGATGCGCAGCACGTGCGTGCGCCGCAGCAGCTTCAGCACCCACGGATCTTCGGCGGTCGCGCTGGCCGTCATCTCGAAGCGGAACTTCGCCGACCAGGCGACCAGCGGGCGGAACAGCAGCTGGTCGTAGAGCAGGATCACCACCAGCATCGCCAGGATCGCCCACAGCACCGCATGCATGTCGCGCTTGTCGAGCGCCGTCGCGACGTAGGAGCCGATGCCGGGCAGCGTCAAGGTCTTGTCGCCGAGCGTGATCGCTTCGGAGGCGACGACGAAGAACCAGCCGCCGGACATCGACATCATCGTGTTCCAGACCAGCCCCGGCATCGCGAACGGCACGTCGAGCCGCCAGAACCGCTGCCAGGCGGTCAGGTGGAAGCTCGCGGTCGCCTCGGCCAGATCGCCCGGCGTCGTCACCAGCGACTGGTAGAAGCTGAACGCCATGTTCCAGGCCTGGCTGGTGAAGATCGCGAAGATCGCGGCCAGCTCCAGCCCCATCACGCGGCCCGGGAACAGGCTCATGAAGAACACGGTGGTGAACGACAGGAAGCCGAGGATCGGCACCGACTGCAGCACGTCCAGGATCGGGACCAGCACCAGCCCGGCGCGGCGGCTCTTGGCGGCCCAGGTCGCGTAGGTGAAGGTGAACAGCAGCGAGGCGGCCAGGGCCGCGAACATGCGCAGCGTCGTGCGCACCGCGTATCCCGGCAGGTTGGACGGATCGAGATCGATCGCCAGCGCCTGCGGCGCGTCGATCGGCTGGAAGGTGCCCGGGGCGGCGTGGGCGAACGCCATGATCAGCCCGAACACGCACAACAGCGCAGCCAAGTCCCAGGCATTCGGCAGCCGCCGGCCGAGGGCCAGGGCCGGATGGACGGTGCTGGTCATCGAACGCATTCCCGGACGGAGGGCGCCGCGAGGGACCGCGGCCGGGCCAGTTAGCGCACGGCCCGCGGCGTGTCACCGGGCCAATTGTTGCTGTTCGATGAACCCTCGTTGCGTGGTCACCCGCCGTTACAGGCGGCGTCAGCGCGTCCCGGTGCTGCCGAACCCGCCGGCGCCGCGCGCGGTCTCCGGCAGTGCGTCGACTTCGTGCCACTCGGCCCGCACCACCGGCGCGACGACCGCCTGGGCGATGCGCATGCCGCGCTCGACGGTGAATGCTTCCGAGCCGGCGTTCATCACGATGACCTGCAATTCCCCGCGAAAATCCTCGTCCACGGTGCCGGGGCTGTTGGGCAGCACGATGCCGTGCTTCAGCGCGAGGCCGGAGCGTGGGCGGACCTGCAGCTCGTAGCCGGGCGGCAGTGCGATTCTTATTCCGGTTGGCACCAGGGCGCGGCCGCCCGGCGGGATCGTGAGCGGCTCGCGCACCGCCGCCAGCAGGTCCATGCCGGCGGCGCCCGGGGTGGCGTAGGCGGGCAGCGGCAGGCCCTCGGCGTGCGGGAGGCGGACGAGCTGGATGGGGATGGGCGAGCGTAGATCGGTCATGGCGGTGAGCTTGGCACTCAGAGCCGATTCGGGATGTCGGCCGAATCGTGGAAAACGCAGACGATGAGCGGCCCGGAGGCCAGACTGTAGGCGATCCAATAGCGTCCCACCTTGATCCAAGCCGCGACCGGGGCGCGCCAGTGATGGATAGGGACGCGGCGCCGGCAGGCCGGCCGTTGGATCGCGGAGGACTCGGCTCTCGGCCTCGCTCAGCGCCTTGTCCAGATTTCGGATCGCCTCCGACCGCCCCAGCAAGCCATAGTGCGAAACCAGCGCATCGATCTGGCGCTGCGCCGCCGCCGCGTAGGCGATCAACGCTTCCGCGTCTCCTTGCGCCTCAGTTTTTCCGCCTGGCGCTCTTCGAGTCTCGCGAGGCTTTCCCGAATCAGCCGATGCACCGTCTCGGCCGGCACGATCCTGCCAGCGGCGATGTCGGCCTCGCCCTCGGCAAGCGCCTCAAGCCATCCTGGTGGAGCAGCGCGGTTTGCAATATCGTCCATAGCGAGACTCTAGGCCGGCGCGCGCGTGGTTTCCAGACCGGTCGTACCCATCACCTCCGCGATCCGCTGGGCGAGCCGGCGCGCAACCTCGTCCTTGTCGGCGCGCGGCCATTGCTCGACGCCGGTTTGCGTGACCAGCAGGATCTCGTTCTGGGTGCCGCCCATCACGCCGGTGCCGGCGCCGACGTCGTTGGCGACGATCCAATCGCAGTTCTTTTTCCTGCGTTTCTCCTCGGCGTAGCGCCGCAGGTCGTGCGTTTCAGCGGCGAACCCAACCACCAGCCGCGGCCGCAGCGGGCCGGGAGCGGCGATGGTCGCCAGAACGTCCGGGTTCTGGACAAGAGAAAGTTCCGGCGCGGCGGCGCCGGGCGTCTTCTTCAGTTTCAGCTCGGCCGCGTGCGCCACCCGCCAGTCGGCGACCGCGGCGGCGAACACGCCGATGTCGGCCGGCAGGGCGGCGCGACACGCCGCCAGCATCTGCTCGGCGGTCTCGACATGCCGCACCTCGACGCCCGGCGGGTCCGGCACGGTGACCGGGCCGCTCACCAGCGTCACGCGGGCGCCGACAGCGGCGAGCGCGGCGGCGATCGCGTGCCCCTGGCGGCCGCTGCTGCGGTTGGCGATGTAGCGCACCGGGTCGATCGGCTCGTGCGTCGGCCCGCTGGTGACGAGCGCGTGCATTCCGGCCAGCGGCTGCGCGGCCGGCGCCAGCAGCGCGCCGATCGCCGCAAGAATGTCGGGCGGTTCGGCGAGCCGGCCGAAGCCGTACTCGTTGCAGGCCATGACGCCCTCGTCCGGCCCGACCACGGCGACGCCGCGGGCGCGGAGGGTTGCCAGGTTCGCCTGCGTCGCCGCGTGCTGCCACATCCGCACGTTCATCGCCGGCGCCACCAGCACCCGCTTGTCGGTCGCGAGCAGCAGCGTCGTCGCGAGGTCGTCGGCGATCCCCGCGGCCATGCGCGCCAGGATGTTGGCGGTCGCCGGCGCGACCACGACGAGGTCGGCACTGCGCGACAACTGGATGTGCCCCATCTCGCTTTCGTCGGTCAGCGAGAACAGATCGATGTAGACACGGTTTTCGGTGAGCGCCTGCAGCGACAGCGGCGTGACGAATTGCCCGCCGGCCGCGGTCAGCACCGCGGTGACGCCGCAGCCGTCCTTGCGCAGCAGCCGCACCAGTTCGAGCGCCTTGTAGGCGGCGATGCCGCCGGCGACGATCAGCAGGACGCGCTTGCCCGACAGCGTCACAGCCGCCAGCCGCTGTGGATCGCGACGATCCCGCCGGAAAGATTCTGCACGCGCACGCGCGCAAACCCTGCCGACACCAGCAATTTCGCCAGCGTCTCCTGATCGGGAAACATCTTTATGCTCTCCGCGAGGTAGCGGTAGCTGTCGGCATCGCCCGCGATCCGCTGGCCTAGCCGCGGCAATACGGAAAAGCTCCAGGCGTTGTAGAGCGGCCGCAATGCGGCAACCTGCACGCTGGAAAATTCAAGGCAGAAAAACCGGCCGCCGGGCATCAGCACGCGCCGCGCCTCGGACAGCACCGCGGCCTTGTCGGTGCAGTTGCGCAGGCCGAAGGCGATCGACACGCGCTCGACCGACCGATCCGGCAGCGGCAGCCGCTCGGCGTCGGCGACAACGAAGGAAAGCCCGGCGGCGATGCCTCGCTGCAACGCCCGGTCGCGGCCGACACCGAGCATCGCCGGATTGATGTCCGACAACAGCGCCGGACCGCCGCCGCGCGCGAGCCACGCGAACGCAATGTCGCCGGTGCCGCCGGCGAGATCGAGCAGCCGGCGGTTCGGCCGCGGGTCGAGCGCGGTGACAAAGATCCGCTTCCAGGCGCGGTGCGCGCCAAGCGACATCAGGTCGTTCATCAGGTCGTAGCGCGGCGCCACGCTCTCGAACACCGCGCGCACCAGCGGCTTCTTGTCCGCGACCGGAACCTCGCGGTAGCCGAAATCGGTCGTTGCGGCCGGGTTGTCGCTCATGCCGACGACGTATAGCGTGAACGGCAGCCATGCCGGAACTCCCCGAAGTCGAGACCGTGATGCGCGGCCTGCAGGCGCGGCTAGAGGGGCGCGTGATCACGCGTGCGCGCATCGGCCGGCCGGACCTGCGCTGGGCGCTGCCGGAGGGTCTCGGCCAGCGGCTGACCGGCGCGCGCGTCGTCGGCTTCCGCAGGCGGGCGAAATACATTTTGCTGCGGCTCGACCGCGGCGAGAGCCTGCTGATCCATCTCGGCATGTCCGGCCGTATGCTGATCGGCCCCGATGACGGCGCCGCGCCGGCGCTGCACGAGCACGTGACGCTGACCACCGACGACGGGTATCGCGTCGGCTTCGTCGATCCCCGACGCTTCGGCTCGCTGGACCTGGTCCCGACCGGCGCCGAGGATTCTCACAAGCTGTTGAGCGGTCTTGGCCCCGAACCGCTCGACGACGCATTCGACGCGGCCATGCTGTCGGACGCCTTGCACGGCCGAAAATCCCCGATCAAGGCGGCGCTGCTCGACCAGCGCACCGTCGCCGGGCTCGGCAACATCTATGTCTGCGAGGCGTTGTTTCGTGCAGGCGTCAGTCCCTTGCGAATTGCCGACACGGTCGCCGGTGCGCGCGCTGCGCGCCTCGTGCCGGCGATCAAGTCGGTGCTGACCGAGGCGATCGCGGCCGGCGGGTCGTCGCTGCGCGACTACGTGCAGACCGACGGCGAACTCGGCTACTTCCAGCACGCCTGGGCGGTATACGGCCGCGCAGGCGAGTTGTGCGCGCGCTGCCCGGGGCCGCCTGCATGCGCTGGTGTGCGGCGGATCACGCAGTCCGCCCGCAGCACCTTCTATTGCCCGCGGCGACAGCGCTAGCTACCAACGGGGGATCGCCGATCGACCGGAGGAGAACCAAAAGTGCCCGAATTCATCGAGGTGGAAACGCACGGCCGCGTCGGCCTGATCCGGCTCAACCGGCCGCAGGTGCTGAACGCGCTGTGCGACGAGCTGATGGATGAAGTCGGCGCCGCGCTGCTGGCGTTCGATGCGGATGCGGCGATCGGCGCGATCGTGCTGACCGGCTCGGAGAAGGCGTTCGCCGCCGGCGCCGACATCAAGCAGATGCAGGCCCGCAGCTATCCCGCCGTGCTGTTCGACGATTTCATCGGCCGGTGGGAAGCGATCCTGCGCGTCAGGAAGCCGGTGATCGCCGCGGTCGCGGGCTTCGCGCTCGGCGGCGGCTGCGAGCTGGCGATGATGTGCGACATCATCATCGCCGCCGACACCGCGAAGTTCGGCCAGCCGGAAATCAATCTTGGCGTCCTCCCTGGCGCCGGCGGCACGCAGCGGCTGACCCGCGCCGTCGGCAAATCAAAGGCGATGGACCAGATCCTGACGGCCCGCATGATGGACGCCGCCGAAGCCGAGCGCAGCAATCTCGTCTCCCGCGTGGTGCCGGCGGCCGACCTGATCGCCGAGGCGCTGAAGGTCGGCGACAAGATCGCGAGCCTGAGCCCGGTCGCGGTCGCGCTCGCCAAGCAGGCGGTCAACCGCGCGTTCGAGACCACGCTGACCGAAGGCGTGCGCGCCGAGCGCTCGCTGTTCCTGTCGCTTTTCGGCACGCACGATCAGCGCGAGGGCATGGCGGCGTTCGCGGAAAAGCGCAAACCGAACTTCCGCGGCGCCTGAGCCGGTGCGTGACATGGATGGTCTGTCACCGCGCGGTCACACTGCCCCAGGAAAACGCGAGCAGCGGCCCGGAGCATCGCCAAGGCCGCCGCGCGGCCAGTTTGTTCCGCGTCAACGCGCTGCGGCGCGGCCTGCATGTCGCGCCTTGCATGGCGGCCCCTCACGCAACACGGAGGTGCCCGACCGCTTCCTTGACTCGGTCGGCGCCGCTGAATAAGACCACCGCCTGCCTCGCCGGCCCGGGTGACGTCATAGACCTGCGGTCCAACTTTGTTTTGCACGTCGTGATCCGATCGAAGAGAGCCATGGCCAACAACGCATCCGCCGCCAAGCGCATCCGCCAGACCACCAAACGCACCGCGCGCAATCACGCGCGCAAGTCGCGGATGCGCACATTCGTCAAGAAGGTCGAAACGGCGATCGCCGCCGGCGACAAGTCGGTCGCGGTGGCCGCGCTGCGCGAGGCGCAGCCGGAGTTGCAACGGGCCGCCACCAAGGGCGTGACCCACCCCAACACGGTGGCGCGGAAGCTCTCGCGCCTGTCGGCACGGATCAAGGCGATCTCGGCGACCTGACCGAGGCATTCGCCGCGGCGGCCATCGAGTGGGCCGCCCGGGTCCAGGGGCGGGTTCCGCTCCCCTCCCATCCTGGCAAGGCGAAATCTGCTGATATTTCACGTAGCAAGTAAAACTTGCAGTTGTCTTGCATCATAGACGACTAAATCGCTTCGAAATCACGCGTTCATCTTGCCGGCTCAGATTTTGATTGCCACCCGACCGATCTCGTCGTAATCATTACTCATCGGCAGTCTGGAGTTCTCTGTAGTCCCGTCAAAGATCCGATGGTCGGCCCGCGCAGTTTGCGGGAAAGCGCATTGGCGGCCTGCTGTTCGGCCGCACAGTATGGGGGGCGTGACACGATGCCAGGGGGCACGCACGAAGGCGGCGACGTGGCGGAAACTGTCACGCTTGAGGACCCCCAGTTCACGGCGCAATGGGCCAGGGTCCGCGGCCGGCTGCAGACCGAGGTCGGCGACGTCGAGTACCGCACCTGGCTGCGCCAGATGTCGTTCGGCGGCGTCGACGGCGACGAGGTCACGGTCCGCCTGCCGACCCGCTTCCTGCGCGATTGGGTGCGCAGCCACTACGGCGACCGGTTGAGTGCGCTGTGGCGGGCGGAGAACCGGCAGATCCGCCGCGTCGACATCCGCGTCGGCGGCAGCGCCGAGATCGGCTTCGCGGAAAGCGTGGCGCCCGCCGCCGAGCCGCCCGCGGCCGCCGCAGCGACCGTGTCCGGCGGCCGCGCAGGCGGCCCCGCGCGGCGACGATCGCGGTGGCGAGGCCGCGACGCTCGACCCGCGCTTCACGTTCGACAGCTTCATCGTCGGCAAGCCCAACGAGTTCGCCTATGCCTGCGCCCGCCGGGTCGCCGAGCAACCGGCCAGCATGGGGTTCAATCCGCTGTTCCTGTACGGCGGCGTGGGGCTCGGCAAAACCCACCTGATGCACGCGATCGCATGGGAACTGATCGGCGACGGCGCCCGGCCGGCCTCGGTCGCCTACATGTCGGCCGAGACGCTTCATGTACCGCTTCATCGCCGCGATCCGCAGCCAGTCGACGATGGAATTCAAGGAGCAGCTGCGCAGCGCTCGACGTGCTGATGATCGACGACCTGCAGTTCCTGATCGGCAAGGACAGCGACGCAGGAGGAATTTTTCCATACATTCAACGCGCTGGTGGACGCCGGCAAGCAGATCGTGGTGTCGGCCGACAAGTCGCCGTCGGACCTGTCGGGCCTGGAGGAGCGGGTGCGCACCCGGCTCGGCTGCGGCATGGTCGCCGACCTGCATGCCACCACCTACGAGCTGCGCGTCTCGATCCTGGAGGCCAAGGCCGCGCGCGCCGGCGTGCCGGTGCCCGGGCGGGTGCTGGAGTTCCTGGCGCACAAGATCACCACCAACGTGCGCGAGCTGGAGGCGGCGCTGAACCGGCTGATCGCGCACGCCAACCTGTTCGGCCGGCCGGTGACGCTGGAAGCCACGCAGGAAGTGCTGCACGATGTGCTGAAGGCGCATGACCGCAAGGTGACGATCGAGGAGATTCAGAAGCGGGTCGCGGAGCACTGGAACATCCGCCTGACCGACATGTCGTCGGCGCGACGGGCGCGGTCGGTGGCGCGGCCGCGGCAGGTGGCGATGTACCTGGCCAAGCAGCTCACCAGCCGCTCGCTGCCGGAGATCGGCCGCAAGTTCGGCAACCGCGACCACACCACGGTGATGCACGCGGTCTCCCGGGTGTCCGAGCTGATGAAGGTCGACAACGCCTTCGCCGAGGATGTGGAAATGCTGCGGCGGATGCTGGAAAACTGAGGGGGAGGCCTAAGCGGCGTCCTCGGCCAGCAGGCGCCGCAGCGTGTCGGGATCGCGCTCGATCGCCAGCAGCAAGGCCCGGGCCGGCGCGTCGGGTGTGCTGCGGCGCTGTTCCCAGTCGCGCAACGTGGTCAGGGGCAGGCGATAGGCGCGCGCGAACTGGGCCTGCGTGAGCCCGGTGCGCTCGCGGATCGCTCTGACCCGGGATACAAGTTGCATCCGGGCCAGTTGCGCATCGGTCAGCGGCTGGGCGTCGGGGTCGGCCAGAGCGCCCGCCGTGACCTCATCGTCGGTCATGGCGTCCAGACGCGCCCAATCGGTTTCCCCCACCGGCAGCGGATCACCAGGGCGTAGCGTCACGCTGATGGTATCGGGTTTGCCCATTCTGTGTTGCCCGTCTTGCCGAAATGATCCGCAGCGCATCGTCGTCCGGCACGGTGATGACCACGAACAGAATCCCGCGCCCAGCCAGGCCGATCACCCGGATCCGCTCCTCGCCATAAGCAAACCGATCGTCGACCACTTCGATGCGATGCGGATCGCGCAGCGCCGCGATCGCATCGGCGAAGTCGATCCGGTGCTTGCGCAGATTGGCGGCGGCCTTGCCGGCGTCCCACTCGTAGCGCACCATGTCTTGCTACCGGATACCGGTAGCCACCGCAAGATGACAACCGCGCCTTGCGGCAACCGCGCCCGTTGCTAGATTGCTGGCCCCGAATCGCCGGGCAGCCGCATAGGATGCCCGGGCAGTATCTCCGGTCCAGCGAGGGCATGCAGATGAAGTTCAAGGCCGACCGGGCGACGCTGCTGAAGGCGCTGGCGCACGTGCAGAGCGTCGTCGAGAAGCGCAACACCATCCCGATCCTCGCCAACGTGATGATCGCGGCCAAGGACGTGCGGCTGACCCTCACGGCCACCGACATGGAGATCGCCGTCGTCGAGGACGTGCCCGCGACCAGCGTGCAGGACGGCGCCTGCACCGCGCCGGCGGCGACGCTCTATGAGATCGTGCGCAAGCTGCCGGAGGGCGCGGAGGTGCAGCTGGAACAGTCCGGCGGCGACGCGCAGCTCACGCTGCGGTCCGGGCGGTTCGCCACCAGCCTCGTCGTGTTGCCGACCGACGACTTCCCGTCGATGACCGCGGGCACGCTGCCGCATCGCTTCGCGGTGCCGGCGCTGGCGCTGCGCGGGCTGATCGACCGCACCCGGTTCGCGATCTCCACCGAGGAGACGCGCTACTACCTCAACGGCATCTATCTCCATGCCGCCGAGAGCGACGGCACCAAGGTGCTGCGGGCGGTCGCGACCGACGGGCACCGGCTGGCGCGCGTGGAGGAGCCGCTGCCGGAGGGCGCGGGCGGCATGCCGGGCGTGATCATCCCGCGCAAGACCGTCGGCGAATTGCGCAAGCTGCTCGACGAGGTCAGCGGCGATGTCGAGGTCGCGCTGTCCGACACGCGCATCCGCTTCACCGCCGGGCCGGTGACGCTGACCAGCAAGCTGATCGACGGCACCTTCCCCGAATACGACCGCGTGATCCCGCGCGACAACGACAAGGTGCTGCGGGTCGGCAAGAACGATTTTGCCGCCGCCGTCGCGCGCGTCTCGGCGATCTCGTCGGAGCGATCACGGCCGGTCAAGCTCTCGGTCGGGCGGCATCTTTTGGAAATCTCGGCAACCTCGCCGGAACAGGGCACGGCGCGCGAGGAACTCGACGGCGAGCGCGTCACCTACGACGCGAGCCCGCTGGAGATCGGCTTCCAGGCGCGCTACCTCAACGACATCACCGACCAGATCGCCGGCGAGGTGGAGTTCCGCTTCTCCGACGGCGCGGCGCCGACCGTGGTGCGCGACGCGGCCGATGCGAGCGCGCTCTATGTGCTGATGCCGATGCGCGTCTGAAGGAACGGGCGCGGTGGCCGAGCCAGCGCTTCGGCTGGCGCGGCTGACGCTCAGCCGGTTCCGCAGCTACGCGGCACTCGCGTGGCGGCCGCAGGCGCCGCTGGTGGTGCTGCACGGCGCCAACGGCAGCGGCAAGACCAACCTGCTCGAAGCGATTTCCCTGCTGGTCCCCGGTCGCGGTCTGCGCGGGGCGCGGATTTCCGACCTTGCCCGGCATGGCGAGAGTGCCTGGGCGGTGGCGGGCCGGTTCATGACGCCCGACGGCGAGGTGGACATCGGCACCGGCACGCCGCCGGAGGGGCCGGCGGACCGGCGGGTGTTCCGGCTCGACGGCGCGACGCCGCGCAGCCAGAGCGAGGTCGGCGCCCGCCTCAGCGCGGTGTGGCTGACGCCGCAGATGGACCGGCTGTTCCAGGAGGGCGCCTCCGGCCGCCGCCGCTTCCTCGACCGGCTGGTCTATGCGCTGGAGCCCGGGCACGCGCGCGAGGTGGCGGCGCACGAGACGGCGATGGCCGGGCGCAACCGGCTGCTGGCGGCCGGATCTCGCGCCAGAGGGGCCGATCCCGCCTGGCTCGCCGGCCTCGAGGAGCAGATGGCGCGCCACGCGGTCGCGGCGACGGCGGCGCGGGCGGCGCTGGTGTCGCACCTGAACGCACGGCTCGCCGAGGGCGCCGCCGCCCCCTTCCCCGCCGCCCGGCTCGTGCTGCTCGACCCGATCGCCGAGCGGCTGGCGGCGGGGCCGGCGCTCGCGGCCGAGGATTGGTTGCGCGGCGCGCTCGCGGCCAGCCGCGCGCGCGATGCGGCCGCGGGCGGGGCGGCGTTTGGTGCGCATCGCGCCGACATGGCGCTCGAGGATGCCGCAACCGGGCTGTCGGCGGCGCAGGCCAGCACCGGCCAGCAGAAGGCGCTGCTGCTCGGGGTGGTGCTCGGCCACGCGGCGCTGCTCGCCGAGGCGCGCGGCTTTTCGCCGCTGCTGTTGCTCGACGAGCCGACCGTGCATCTGGACGCCGCGCGCCGCGCGGCCTTGTTCGCGGCCTTGCAGCGGCTGCCGGCGCAGGCGCTGCTGACCGGCGCCGACCGCGAAACCTTCCTGCCGCTGCGGGGCGTCGCGGAGGGTTTCGAAGTCGTCCCGGGCATGCTCGTCGCAGACCCCGGCTTCCCCGCGCCGCGGACCGAGGCCGATAGCGTTTCCGGCGCGATACCTATATAGTTCGCAAATCCCGTACCCAGCAATCCGAGCCCCCACCGGAGCACCAAGCCGGCATGAGTGACAACGCCGTTCCGCCGCCCAACGACCCCAACGGGGCGGACGCCTACGACGCCTCCTCCATTTCGGTGCTGCGCGGCCTCGACGCCGTGCGCAAGCGGCCGGGCATGTATATCGGCGACACCGACGACGGCTCCGGCCTGCATCACATGGCGTTCGAGATCATCGACAACGCGGTCGACGAGGCGCAGGCCGGCTTCGCGACCCGCGTGGAAGCGACGCTGAACGGCGACGGCAGCGTGACCGTGCGCGACGACGGGCGCGGCATCCCGACCGACATCCATCTCGAGGAAGGCGTCTCCGCCGCCGAAGTCGTGCTCACGCGGCTGCATGCCGGCGGCAAGTTCAACCAGAATTCCTACAAGGTTTCGGGCGGGCTGCACGGCGTCGGCGCCGCCGTCGTCAACGCGCTCTCCGAATGGATGGAAGTGAAGATCTGGCGGCACGGCGACGTGCACTTCATCCGCTTCGAAAACGGCGACGCGGTCGCGCCGCTGCGGGTGCTCGGCCAGGAGGCGCGACCCACCGGCACCGAGGTGACGTTCAAGCCCAGCACAAACACGTTCACGCACACCGATTTCGATCTCGCGATCCTGGAGCGGCGGTTGCGCGAACTCGCGTTCCTGAACTCGGGACTTACCATCGTACTGCGCGACGAGCGGCATCCGGAAGCGACCGAAAGCACGTTCCGCTACGACGGCGGGCTGGTCGCGTTCGTGGCATGGCTCGACCGCGGCAAGATCCCGGTGCTGTCGCCGCCGATCAGTTTCGCATCCGCCGAGCAGGCGCACGGCATCCGCGTCGAATTCGCGGTGACCTGGAACGACAGCTTCCACGAGACGATGCTGTGCTTCACGAACAACATCCCGCAGCGCGACGGCGGCACGCATCTCGCCGGGTTCCGCCAGGCGCTGACCCGCATGGTGACGAAATACGCCGAGGGCATGGGCAAGAAGGACTCGCTTTCGCTGGTCGGCGAGGACATGCGCGAAGGCATGACGGCGGTGCTGTCGGTCAAGGTGCCCGATCCGAAGTTCTCGTCGCAGACCAAGGAAAAGCTGGTCAGCTCGGAAGTGCAACCTGTGGTGCAGGCGGCGACCGCGGATGCAATCGGCCATTGGTTCGAGACGCACCCCAAGGAAGCCAAGGCCATCATCCAGAAGGTGATGGATGCGGCGGCAGCGCGCGAAGCGGCGCGCAAGGCGCGCGAACTGACGCGCCGCAAGGGCGTGCTCGACGTGTCCACGCTGCCGGGAAAGCTCGCCGACTGCCAGGAACGCGACCCGGCGAAGAGCGAACTGTTCATCGTCGAGGGCGACTCGGCCGGCGGCTCCGCGAAGCAAGGGCGCGACCGCAAGTTCCAGGCGATCCTGCCGCTCAAAGGCAAGATCCTGAACGTCGAGCGCGCGCGCTTCGACCGGATGCTGGGCAGCGCCGAGATCGGCACGCTGATCACCGCCCTCGGCACCGGCATCGGCCGCGGCGAACCCGAGCAGGGCGGCTTCGACATTACCAAATTGCGCTACCACCGCATCGTCATCATGACGGACGCGGACGTGGACGGCTCACACATCCGTACTCTGCTGCTGACGTTCTTCTTCCGGCAGATGCCGCATCTGATCGACCGCGGCTTCCTCTATATCGCGCAGCCGCCGCTGTACCGCGCCAAGCGCGGCCACGACGAACGCTATCTCAAGGATGACGGCGCGCTCGAACGGTTCCTGCTCGCCAAGTCGCTGGCCGAAGCCCGGCTCTCGTATGCCGACGGGCGGGTGTTCGAGGGTGCCGAACTCGATGCCGAGGCGACCTGGCTGCGCGAAGCGACGACGCGGTTGCGCCGGCTCGCGACCGCCGCGCCGCTTCAGGTCGTGGAACAGGCGGCGATCGCGGGGTCGCTGACGCCGGAAGCCGAGCAGGCCACGGCGGCCGCGCAGACGCTGGTGCGGCGGCTCGATGCGCTCGCGCCGCCGGCCGAACGCGGTTGGAAGGCGGTCGCGGACGCGTCGGGGCTGACCGTCGGACGCGTCGTGCGCGGCGTCGCGGAACGCTACACGCTCGATTCGACGACGCTGCGCAGCGCCGAGGCGCGCTGGCTCGCAGAGCGAAACGCTGCGCTGGCGAGCCGATTCGCCGAGCCGGCAACGTTACGGCTGGATGGCCAGGATACCCCGGTTGCCGGCCCCGCGGCGGCGTTCGAGCGCATCCTCGCGCACGGGCGGCGAGGACTTTCCGTGCAGCGTTTCAAAGGGTTGGGCGAAATGAACCCGGACCAGCTGTGGAAGACCACGCTCGATCCGGCGGTGCGTACGCTGCTGCAGGTGAAGGTGGGCGACGTCGAGGATGCGGGACTCGTTTTTTCCACGTTGATGGGCGACGTGGTCGAGCCCCGGCGGGACTTCATCGTCGGCAACGCATTGAAAGTAGCCAATTTAGACGTATAACGAGGCCGATCTGGTCGGAAAACGAATGTTTTTTCGAATCTTGTTGCCGGCCCGAAGCTCGGGTTCGACGTATAAATCGCGCTTTATCAAGCATTTAGCGCCCCAACAGCCCGAACCGCTGCCGAAATTTAGCACTTGTTAAGTAGCGTCTCATGTGGCAATGATCATGCCGACGCAGGGGCCGGACGGTCGGCCAAATGGCAAGGGAGCATTGACGTGATCAGCAAGAGCTTGATCGTCGGCATGGGATTGACGGGGGTCGGTCTTGGATTGGCTGGTTCGTTCGCCCCCCCGGCGGAGGCCACACCATACATCTGTTCCGCGAGCACGATTATCGGCTCGTGCACGCAGACACTCACACAACCGCTGACGCAGACCGAGTGGACGGGCAGCAGCGTCGACCTGGTGATGAACCTGTTCAACAGCCAGAAGTATGGCCCGATGACGGGCATCTCGCTGGTGTTGTCGGGCACGATCAACTTCGGCAGCAACAGCACCATCACCAACACGACGACGAGCACCGAGAACTATACCTTCATCGAGACCTCGTCGTTCACCTTCTCCAACGCGATTTCCGCGTTGCAGAGCGCGATCAACAACCTGTCGCCGCCGCCGATCGCGAGCGACGCGGCGACGCTGACGGGCCTGGTTTCGGGTCAGACGATCACGCTGTCCACCGCTCCGGGCGCGGCATTCTCCTCCACGCTGACCTCGTCGATCTACAAGTCGGCGTTCGAGACGGCCAACGGCACCTCGACCAGCGGCGGGCAGACGAACCTCTATGCGGATACGCTGACGTCGGAGACGACGCATGGCGGCGGCGGCAACAACAACACCTCGATCACGACGTTCGCGACGCTGACCCTCGCCTACGTCTACTCCTACGGCGTCGCCGCGCCGGAGCCTCTGTCGGCGGCGGTGCTCGGCAGCGGGTTGCTGGGCCTGGGCATGCTGCGCCGGCGCAAGAAGCGCGTCTGAACTTCATCGACACCCCTGTGTCTGCACAGGCCGCCCGGGACCCCCGGGCGGCTTGTCTGTTTTCCGGGGCCGCAGCCTTGGGCCGCGGAAGCCAGGCCGTCGCCGCATGCGGACGCCGACTGCCCTCCCACCCGCCGGCGCAGCGGCAGGCATGACCCCCCAGGTTCTGGTTGCGATCAACTCCGGAACCTCGGTCGTCAAGGCGGTCGCCTTCTCGGCCGACGGCGCGATCCTGGCCAGCACTGCACGGACGAACCGCTACAGACTGCTGGCCGACGGCGGCGCCGAGCAGGACATGCGCCGCACCTGGAACGACGCCGCCGAAGTGCTCGGCGAACTCTCCGCGCAACTTCGCACGAGCAGTCCGGGTGCCGAAGTGGTGGCGCTCGGCGTGACCGGCCAGGGCGACGGCACCTGGCTGATCGATGCCGAGGGCGAACCGGTCGGGGATGGCTGGCTGTGGCTGGACGCCCGCGCCGCCGGACTGGTCGAGGAGATGCGGGCCTCCGGCGTTGCCCGCACCGTGTTCGCGCACACCGGCACCGGGCTCGCCGCCTGCCAGCAGGGCCCGCAACTGGCCTGGATGCAGCGGCACCGACCAGACGTACTGGCCCGTGCCGCCACGGCCTTCCACGCGAAGGACTACCTCTACTTCCGGTTGACCGGCCAGCGCGTCACCTCGCCGTGCGAGGGTATCTTCACATTTGGCGACTATCGCTCACGCAGCTACCGGCCGGAGGTGCTGGCGGCGCTGGGACTGAGCGGACAGTCGCGCCTGCTGCCGCCGATGCTGGACGGCACGCGGCGCGCGCATCCGCTGACTGCGGCCGCGGCGGCCAGCACCGGGCTGCGGCCTGGCCTGCCGGTCGTGCTTGGTTCCATCGATGCGGTGTGCACGGCGCTCGGTGCAGGGGTGTACGGCGCGGGCGAGGCCGCCGGCGTCTCGGTGATGGGCAGCACGGGCCTGCACATCCGCCTCGTGCCGGACGTCGCCGACGTGGTGCCGAGCCCCGACGGCACCGGCTACTGCATGGCGTTCCCGGTGCCCGGCCACACGATCCAGGCGCAGACCAACATGGCGGCGACGCTGAACATCGACTGGCTGGCCGGGATCGTCGCCGATGCCGCGGCACTCGCCCGCGGCCCCGGTCCCGGCCGCACCGACCCGGCCGCACCGACCCCGACCGCTCCGACACCGACCGGGCGGACATCGCGCGTGCGCTGGGCGAGATGTCGCTTTCGGGGCGCCCGGGCGCGGCGATCTTCCATCCGTTCATCTCGACCGCCGGCGAGCGCGGCCCGTTCACCGATGCCAACGCCCGCGCCTCGCTGATCGGGCTCGACCAGGGCGTGCGGCTCGCCGACCTCGCTCGCGCGGTCTTCGAGGGGCTCGGCTTCGCCGCGCGCGACTGCTACGAGGCGATCGGCGGCGCGCCGGCCGACATTCGCATGACCGGCGGGGCCGCCCGCTCGCCGGCGCTGCGCGCGCTGTTCGCGGCCGTGCTCGACCGGCCGGTGCGCGTCGTCGCGCAGCCGGAAGCGGGCGCCGCGGGAGCCGCAATGATCGCGTGCGTTTGCATGGGCCTGTATGCCTCGATGGCCGACTGCGCCGCCGCCTGGGTGGCGCCGCGGCTGGAGGCGCCGGTATTGCCCGACCCCGCGCTGGTGGCGCTGTACAGCCGCCTGTTCCCGTTGTATCGCGACAGCTACGCCGCCCTGCCGGCGATCTGGCGCCGGCTGCGCGCGGTGCGAGGGACGCCGCATGCAGGCTGAGCCGAGCCGCTGCGAGGTCGCCATCGTCGGCGACAATTTCATGCTGCCCAGCGTGTTCGAGCGCGCGCTGCGGCGGGCCTGCGGCGACCGGGTCCTGGTCCGCGGCCTGCTTCTGCCCTGGCCCGACGAACCGATGCAGCACGGCTATGCGCAACCGGGTTTCGCGGGGCTGAAGGAGTACCAGGGCGACCCGGACGCGATCGTCCGGTTCGTCGGCGCTGCCGAGGTGCTGGTCACGCAACTTGCGCCGGTTTCGGCGGCGATGCTGGATCGGATGACGGGAATAAGACTGATCGCGGTCGCGCGCGGCGGCCCGGTCAACATCGACATGGCGGCGGCACGGGAACGCGGCGTGCGAGTGGTCAACGCGCCGGGGCGCAACGCCAGCGCGGTCGCGGAGTTCACGATCGGCGCCATCCTCGCGGAGACGCGGCTGATCCGCGCCGGGCACGAGGCGCTGCGCGCCGGCGAGTGGCGCGGCGACCTGTATCGCGCGGACCGCACCGGCCGCGAATTGTCGGAAATGACCGTGGGCGTGATCGGCTACGGCCAGATCGGCACGCGCGTGGTCCGGCTGCTGAAGGCGTTCGGCTGCCGCGTCCTGGTGACCGACCCGTACGTGCCGCTCACCGCCGCCGACCAGACGGATGGGGTGGAGCGGGTGCAGCTGGAGGCGCTGCTGGCGGAGGCGGACGTGGTGACGCTGCATGCGCGGGTGACGCCGGAGACGACCGGGTTCATCGGCCGCCACCAGTTTGCGGCGATGAAGGACGGCGCCACCTTCGTCAACACCGCGCGCGGGCCGCTGGTGGACTACGACGCGCTGTATGCGGTGCTGGCGGAGGGCAGGCTCGCGGGCGCGATGCTGGAGACGTTCGCGGTCGAGCCGGTGCCGGCGGACTGGCCGCTGCTGCGGCTGCCCAACGTGACGCTGACGCCGCATATCGCCGGCGCGTCGGTGAAGACCGTGACGACGGCGGCCGAGGCCGCGGCCGAGGAGGTGCGCCGCCACCTCAACGGCGAGCCGCCGCTGAACCCGTGCTGAGCGCATCGGCCGCCGCGCCACATTCGCTGTTGCCTGCCGAAGCGCCAACTTGTCAGATGCCGTCAACCGTCGTTCGGGAGGAACCGCGATGAAGATCGGCTTCAACCTGCTGCTGTGGACCGGCCATGTCGACGACAGCCACCTCAAGCAGATCGAGGCATTGAAGGCGGCCGGCTACGACGGCGTCGAAATCCCGATGTTCGGCGGCGACACCGCGCATTACCAGCGGCTCGGCCGGCAGATCCGCGACATCGGGCTCGGGGTGACGGCGATCACGCTGATCCCCGACGCCGAGCACAACCCGCTGAGCGACAACCCGGCGCACCGGCAGGCCGCGGTCGATTGGCTGGCCGGCGCGACCGAGTGGGCGGCGGCGCTCGGTTCGCCGATCCTGTGCGGACCGTTCCACCAGCCGCTCGGGCATTTTTCCGGCGAGCCGCCGACCGACATGGAGAAGGGTCGGCTGGCCGAGGTGCACCGCAAGGCTGCCGAGAACGCCGCGAAAGTCGGCATTCCCGTGGTCGTGGAGTACCTGAACCAATTCGAGGCTTATATCCTCACCACGATGGCCGATGCGCTGGCGCATGCGAAGCGGGTGGACCATCCGAATTTCGGCGTCATGCACGACACGTTCCACGCCAATATCGAGGAGAAGGACCCGGTCGGCATCGTGTTCCTGGCAGCGCCGAAGCTGCGGCACGTCCACATCTCGGAGAACGACCGTGGCACGCCGGGGCGCGGGCACGTGCCGTTCGGCCAGCACTTCAAGGCGCTGCGCTCGATCGGCTACGACGACTGGCTGGTGATCGAGGCGTTCGGCCGCGCCCTGCCCTCGCTCGCGGCCGCGACCCGGGTGTGGCGCGACTTCGCACCGTCGCCGGAGCACGTGTATCTCGAAGGCATCAAGCTGATCCGCGAGGGCTGGGACGCGGCGGGGTGATGGCGCTGGACCGTTGCCCGACAGCTCGGTAAAGTAAGGCACAAAATGCCTTACTTGGAGCCGAATCTATGGTGGAATTGACAGTCACGGCAAAAGGGCAGGTCACACTGCGCAAAGTGGTGCTGGATCATCTTGGCGTACGGCCGGGGCAGCGCGTGCAGGTGGCGCTGCTGCCAAACGGGCGCGTGGAGTTGGCGGCGCCCAGTGAGTTGCACGATATTTCCCGGCTCGCCGGCATGTTGCACCGGCCAGGACAGCGACCTGCAACCCTCGAGGAGATGCAGGAGGCTATCGAGGCGGGTGCCAGGGGGTGAGACTTGCCGTCGATACCAACGTGCTCGTCCGCTATCTCACGGCCGACGACCCCCTCCAGTTCAAGGCGGCCAAGACGGCGCTCGAAGGCGACCACGTCATCGTCCTGTCTTTGGTGGTTCTTTGCGAACTCGCCTGGGTCCTGAGGGGTCCGCCCTATGAGCAGTCCGGATCCGAGATCCAAAGCGCGTTGACCGGGCTGCTCAATACCAAAAACGTCGAAACCGACTGGCTTGCGGCGGACGCTGGATTGCAGATGTTGGCGCGCGGCGGCGATTTCGCCGACGGAGTGATTGAACATGACGCCGTGCGAGCGAAGTGCGATCGGCTGGCGACGTTCGACCGTCGTTTTGTGCGTCGCGCGGGATCGCCCCTAGCGACCGAATTGGCAGCCCCGTCGTCGCAAGAGAGCAGCGGACCGTGAGCACATCGCCAGTTATCGCTCCCCCCGCCCGCATCGCCCTGATCGGTCTCGGCATGATGGGTCTGCCGATGGGGCAGCGCTTGCTGGCGGCGGGTTTCGCGGTGCGCGGGGCCGATTTGTCGACGGAGGCGCGCGGGGCGTTCGCGCAGGCTGGCGGCGCTGCATTCGCTGGGGCCGTGGAGGCGGTGGCCGGGGCGGCGGCGGTGATCACCATGCTGCCGAACGGAAAGATCGTAAGGGAGGCGCTGCTGCGCGTGGCCGATGCGCTGCTGGCCGGCGCGCTGGTGATCGACATGAGCTCGTCGGCGCCCACGGACACGCAGGCGCTCGGGCGCGAACTGGCGGCGCGTGGCATCCCGTTGATCGACGCGCCGGTCTCCGGCGGCGTGCGGCGGGCGCGCGACGGCTCGCTTGCGATCATGGCCGGCGGATCCCCGGAAGAGATCGACCGCGCGATGCCAATGCTGCAGGCGATGGGCTCGAAAATAATCCCGACCGGGCCGCTCGGCTCCGGCCATGCGATGAAGGCGCTGAACAACTACGTCTCGGCGGCCGGGCTGGTCGCGGCCTGCGAGGCGCTGCTGGTCGGGCAGGCGTTCGGGTTGCAGCCGGACACGATCGTCGACGTGCTCAACGCCTCGACCGGGCGCAACAATTCCACCGACGTAAAACTGAAGCCGTTCGTCATTCCGCGCAATTTCGCGGCGGGGTTTTCGCTGGCACTGATGGCCAAGGACCTGCGCACGGCGGCCGATCTGGCGGCGCATCTCGGCGTGCGCGCCGAAGGTGTGGCCGACAGCGCCGCGCTGTGGGAGGCGGCGCTCGCCGCACTCGGCGCCGGTGCCGACCACACCGAGATTTTCCGGTTCCTGGAGGGGCGGCGGCACGGCGTCGACGGCGCCGATCGATGAGACTGATGAAACTTCGGGCAATCCGCCCCAGATGACAACGGCTGTTCGCTGGAGAACGTCGTGAGTACATTCAGGATCACCGAAGCGCAGGCGAGCTTGCCAAACCTGATCGACAGGGTGCTGGCCGGCGAGGACGTCGTCATCACACGGGACGGCAAGCCGCTCGTGCTGCTGCGCCCGGCCGAAGCATCGGGGCCGCCAACCGGTCCGCCGACCTACGACTGGCTAACCGCGCGGCGCGACGCCCGCCCGGCGATCGGCATTACGTCGGTCGACCTGCTGGCCCAGGTGTACCAGTTCGGACGATTGAGGCACGGCTATCTTGATGCCAGCGCCGTGGTCCCGATGCTGGTTCGCGAAGCCGCCAGCGCCGCCGTGGACAGTGCGATCAGGGCTTGGCACGGCACTCTCGGCATCAGCGACTTCACTGCGGCCGAAGTCGCCTCTGCCCTGTCACGGCTGGTCCGGATGGGCCTGCTGGCCGAGGCCGACGCAAGAATGCGACTCGCCGATTTCGACGCGTGGCGCGAGGCCGATGCTATATCGATCCAAATATATCAGGCCGACTTCGGGTTGTCGGACACATTCGTACGCCGCTTCGAACTGAAGCTGCGGGCGCCGGACGCATTGCACATTGCGGTCTGCCGGCGGCTGGACTTCACGTTCGTCTCACTGGATCGCCGTCAGACCGCGGCGGCACGAACCTTGGGGATCTCGACCTTCGTGCCCGGGGACGACGCGGCATAGCGCCGAAAGCGATGTGCCCGCTCACTCCGACGGCGTCACGCAGTACCCGTACAGCACCGCCATGCCGAGCGAGAGCAGCGTGACGATCGCGAACGCGACGACGATCACGATTACCGCCTTGATCACGGAACGGAACGGCTTGCCGGGCTGCGCCAGCGGCACCAGGTTGAACGCCAACCCCACGATCACGATCGCCGCCGCTCCAAGCGTAAAAAGTTCCAGCGAGAACGGCTGGAAGATCAGCACCAGCGCCAGCAGGCTGGCGGCGACGATGCCGTATTCCAGCGTGCGCGCCTGCCGGACGGTCATGCCGCGCCGGCCGGCCGGGGCGCCTTCCGGGACGTTCATTGCACCAGCACTCCCTGCTCGTCGAACACGTGCAGCTGGCCCGGCTTGCAGCGCACGCCGACGCGCTCGCCGACCGCGACGCGCAGCGTGTGCGGCACGACGCAGCGGATGTCGGTGCCGTGCTCGACGAGGTGCAGCAACATCTCCGCGCCCATCGGTTCGATCAGGTCGATCGCGGCGTGCAGCGCATCGACGGCGTCGGGCGCCACGAGTTCGAAACTGCGCGGCCGGATGCCGAGCGTGACCTTGCTGCCGGCGGCGAGGCGGGGCACCGCCGGATCCACGACCGCGGAGATGTCCTCGCCGAGCAGATGGAACCGCGCCAGCGCGCCGCCCGCGTCGCGGGGCGCGGCATCCAGCAGCGTCGCCTCCAGCAGATTCATCTGCGGCGTGCCGATGAAACCGGCGACGAACAGGTTGGCCGGGCGGGAGAACAGGTCGTGCGGGCTCGCCACCTGCTCGATCCGGCCGGCACGCATCACCGCGATCCGGTCGGCCATCGTCAGCGCCTCGATCTGGTCGTGCGTGACGATCACGGTGGGCTTGTCGAGCTGCTCCAGCACTTCCTTGATCTGCGTGCGCATGGTCTGGCGCAACTGGATGTCGAGCCGGCTCAGCGGCTCGTCGAACAGGAAGCAGGTCGGCGTGCGCACGATCGAGCGGCCCACGGCCACGCGCTGCTTCTCGCCCTCGCCCAACTGGTGCGGCCGGCGCTGCAGCACGGTTTCGAGTTCCAGCACCTTGGCGACGCGCGCGATCCGCGTGGCGATCTCGGCGCGCGACAACCGCTCGGCGTGCAGCGGGTAGGCGAGATTTTCCTCGACCGTCAGGCTGGGGTAGAGCGCGTAGAACTGGAACGCCATGGCGACGTTGCGCTCGCGCGCCGGCAGGTGGTTGACGCGGCGGCCGGCGATGGTGATGTCGCCCTCGGTCGCGAATTCGAGGCCGGCGATCATGCGCAGCGTCGTCGTCTTGCCGCAGCCGGAGGGGCCGAGCAGGCACACCACCTCGCCGGATGCGACCGTCAGCGTGGCTGCATCGACCGCGACCAGGTCGGCGAACCGCTTGGTGACGTTGTGCAGCCGGATGTCGGATTGGCCCTGGCTTTCGGACATTGTCTTCCCTGGTCAGCGCCGGATGGTGCCGAAAGTGACGCCGCGCAGCAGCTGGCTTTGCAGCGCGAACGTGACCAGCACGACGGGAATGATGAACAGCGTCTCCAGCGCCGACAGCAGGCCCCAGTCGACGCCCATCGAGCCGCCGATCGTGCGGACGATCTGCACGGGCACCGTGCGCGTCTGCGTGCCGGTCAGCAGCAGCGCGAACACGAACTCGTTCCACGTCAGGATGACCGCGAACACGAAGGTCGCGGCGAGCCCGGCGTAGACCTGCGGCAGGCAGATCTTCTTGAACACGCGCCACTCGCCGCTGCCGTCCATGCGGGCCGCGTCCTCGATGTCGCGGTCGAGATCGTCGAAGAAGCTTTTGACCATCCAGATCGAGAACGGCAGGTTGAACGCGGTGTAGAGCGCGATGATGCCGACATAGGTGCCCGACAGCCCGAAGATCCGGAACAGCACGAAAATCGGGATGATGGCGATGATCGGCGGCATCATCCGCGTGGTCAGGATCATGAACAGATAGGTGTCGTTGCCGCGCAGCGGGAAGCGCGAGAAGCCGTAGGCGGCGGCGGTGCCGATGATCAACGCCAGCAGCACGCTGGTGCCGCCGATGAACATGCTGTTGAAGAAATACAGGCCGAACCCCGTCGCCTCGGCGTCGCCGCCCTCGACGGAGACGCGGAAGAACACCGAGACGAAGTTGCCCAGTGTCGGCGAGAAGATGAACTTGACGGGCCACGCCAGCGCGTCCTGCCGGGTCTTGAACGCCGCAAGGATGATGAACAGGACGGGGAAGAAGTAGATCACGCTGATCGCCGCCGCGGCCAACGTGCGGCCCCACCCGGCCGTGCCGATGCTGCGGACTTCGCGATTGCTCATGGGCTGCTGGCTCTCATTCGGCCGACGCGCGGCTGCGCGACTGGATCGCGTAGAGATAGAGGCTGGTCAGCACGATCACCCCGAACAGAACGATGTAGCCGAGCGCCGAGGCGCTGCCGGTGCGGAAATAGTTGAACGCGACGCGGAACAGGTAGACCGAGACCGTTTCGGTCGAGGTGCCCGGCCCGCCTTCGGTCAGCACGTACGGCACGTCGAAGATCTTGAACGTCTCGATCGTGCGGAACAGCAGCGCCAGCAGCAGCAGGCTGCGGATATAGGGGAAGGTGATCGTGCTGAAGCGCCGCCAGGCGCTGGCGCGGTCGATCTCGGCCGCTTCGTAGAGATATTTCGGCACGCTCACCAGGCCCGCGAGCACCAGCAGCATCACGAACGGCGACCACATCCAGGCATCGGCGAACACGATCGCAAGCGTCGCCTTCACCGGCGTGTCGAGGATCACCACCGGCTCGTCGATGCCGGTGAACCAGTAGTGCAGGGTCTGGATGCTGCGCGGGATGAAGCCGAAGGTCGGTTCGTAGAACAGCTTGAAGAACACGCCGACCGCCGAGAGCGACAGCATCATCGGCGCCAGCACCAGCATCAGCAGGTAGCGGCGCAGCGGAAACTCCTTGGCGAACAGCAGCGCCAGCAGGAAGCCGACGACAAGCTGCACGCTGACGCTGCCGAGCACGATGACGGCGGTGTTCTGGAAACGGCCCCAGACCTCCGGGTCGGTGAACAGGTCGACGTAGTTGCCGAGGCCGTTCCAGCGCGGCGGGTGGTTGATGTACTTGGCGTTGTACGAAAAGAAACTCAGCCCGTACGACCACAGCAGCGGGAAGATGTTGACGACGACCAGGGTCGCGATCGCCGGCGTGATCAGCAACGGCCCGCGCCGCCCAGGTGCCATCAGCCAGCCCAGGAATCCGCGCGTGCTGCGCTCGGCCGGAATGGCGGCGATGGTCGCCTGCGGGGTCTGGGCCGGAGTTGAAGACGTCATTCAGCAGGACCGTTACGGCGGTTGAGAAAGCAGCGAGCCGCCCGACAGGGTCGGGCGGCTCCCGTGGTCAGAAAATCCGGATCACTTGACCCGGCCGTCTTCCCGCAGCGTCTTGTCCTGGAACGCCGCAGCCGTGTCCAGCGCCTGCTTGCCGGAGATCTGGCCGGTGATCGCCTTGTCGAACTGCTCCTGCTGCTCGGTGAGCAGCGGGAAGAATTCGGGGATGTGCCAGATGTCCTTCTGGTACCTGCAGGCTGTCGGAGAAGGCCCGGCTGTACGGCGACCAGGTGGCGTAGGCCGGATCGTTCAGCACCGGCAGCATGCCGCTCTCGCCGCCGCCTTCCTTGACGAACTTGGTCTGCACCGGCGTCGACAGCCACCACTTGCAGATATCGAGCGCCTCGTGGATCACCTCCTCGCTGTTCCAGGTGGTCAGCACGAACGGCTGGCCGCCGATATTGGCTTCGCGGTCGATCGTGCCGTCAGCCCTGCGCGCACCCGGCATCTGCGCGAACGCGCTCCGGTCCGAGACCTTGGAGACCTTCTTGTCCATGACCGGGCCGGCCACGCCCACCCAGTCGACGACGGCGGCGACCTTGCCCTGCATGTACAGGTCCTGGACGACGAAGATGTCCATCTGGCCGGTCTTGGCGACCGGCGGCGCCCATTTCAGCAGGTCGAGGTACTTGTCCATCGCCTTGACGGCGACCGGCGAGTTCACCACGCCGGTCGCGGGCTTGGTGCTGGTCTCGTCCCAGATGTCTCCGCCGTAGTCCCAGACCAGGGTGTTCACCTGCATCGAGGAGAAGTCGTAGCCTTTGCCGGCCTGGTAGGCGACGCCGTAGAAGTCGTCGTCGGCAACGCCGTCACCGAGCGGCGATCCCT
The DNA here is from genome assembly GCA_963697635.1 of uncultured Solirubrobacterales bacterium. GTDB lineage: Bacteria > Pseudomonadota > Alphaproteobacteria > Acetobacterales > Acetobacteraceae > CAJCJG01. Next base: position 221,757 of record CAVOOS010000034.1, read on the forward strand.
TCTTGCGGGTGAAGAACTCGCCGATCTGGCCCCATTCGTCCCAGTCGACGTCCTGCCATTGGTGATAGTAGCACGGCAGTTCCTTGTGGTACTTGGCCTTGAAGGCGGCCTTTTCCTTGGCGTTGCAGAACAGGTCGGTGCGGAAGAAGGTGACGAGCGTGTCGGGGAACTGCGGGAAGCCGTAGTAGTTCGTGCTCTTGTAGGGATAGCTCGACGAGGTGTCCTTCTCCACCTGGATCAGGTTGGCCATCACCGAGGCCAGTTCGGGATCGGCGTCGATGTACTTGTTGAGCTTCAGGTAGTGGCCGCCCTCGACGAAGTCGCCGAGCCACTGGCTGTCGGTGACGATCATCTGGTACTTCTTCTCGCCCGAGCTCAGCGAGGCGGCGACGCGCTGATAGAAGCTCGGCCACGGGATGAAGTCGATCACCAGCTTGACGTTGTTGCCGCTCTTGGCCTTGTAGGAGCGGTTGAACTCCTCCTGCATGAAGCGGGTCGGCAGCCAGTCCGGCGCCGCCATGTTGATGACGATGTCCTTCGCCATCGCCGGCGTCGGCGTCGCCGCCCCGCCGACCAGGGCGCCCGCCGCGAGGGCGGCCGCCGCGATTGTGACTTTCAGTCCTTGCATTGTCTCACGAACTCCCTTGGACGTTATTGCTCTGGTTTGGTGACACGGCCAGCCCTCGCGCGGCATCCGCCGGCTCAGGCCGCCGCCTCCGCCCGGGTGCCCACGCCGTTGCGCTGGATGGACGTTCCGGTCTCCTGGGCGAATAGGCAGAATCTGCTCGGGATCGACGGCGCACTCGATGTCGTCGTCGACCGCGATCCGGTAGGCCTGTTCCTGCGGCAGCACCATGCGCAGCCGGGTCTCGCCGCGGGCGACGATGTCCAGGATGGTCACGTCGCCGAGCGGTTCGGTGAGGTAGACCCGCGCCGGGAAGCACGGCCCCGCGTCGCTGCCGCTGCTTGGCCAGATCGCCTGCGGCCGCAATCCGACCGTGACCGGCGTGCCGGCCGGGAAGCCGCCGAGCGCCGCGCGCCACGGGCCGGCATCGAGCCCGAGGAACGGCAGGTCGATGCGCTGCCCACCGGCCTCCTGGCGCAGCGTGCCGGGCACCAGGTTGATCGGCGGGTCGCCGACGAGGGATGCAACGAAGTCGTCGTCGGGCGTTTCGTACAGCGCGAACGGCGAGCCGACCTGGGTGATCCGGCCCTGCCGCAGCACGCCGACGCGGGCGCCCATGCTGAGCGCCTCCAACTGGTCCGGCGTCGCATAGACGATGGTCGTCGTGCCCAGTTCGCGATGCAGGCGCTTGAACTCGGCGCGCGTGTCGTGGCGCAGCTTGGCGTCGAGGTTGGTCAGCGGTTCGTCCAGCAGCAGCAGCCGCGGCCGGCGGATCAGCGCGCGCCCGATCGCGCAGCGCTGCTGCTCGCCGCCGGAGAGCGTGTTCGGCTTGCGCGCGAGCGTGTGCGTCAGCCGCAGCATCTCCGCGATCTCGCCGACGCGGCGGCGGATTTCCTGCCGCGGCACTTTCATTTCCCGCAGCGGATACGCCAGGTTTTCGAACGTGGTGAGATGCGGGTAGAGCGCAAAAGTTTGAAAAACCATCGCGGTGTCGCGCGCGCGCACCGGCAGGTTGGTCAGGTCGCGGCCGCCGATCAGGATGCGGCCGGCGTCGGCCCGCTCGATGCCGGCGATGATGCGCAGCAGCGTCGTCTTGCCGGCGCCGCTCGGGCCGAGGATGGCGAAGAACTCGCCCGGCAGCACCGTGAGCGTGACCCCGCGCAACGCCGCGACCGTGCCGAACCGCTTGTGGACGTCGTTGATCGCCAGTTCCATCGTGGTGTGCTGCGTGCCCCCGCCTCGCCCGCTCAGCCGGCGAATTGCCGGTAGACGTCGGCATCGAAGAACCGCTCGGCCGGCCGGGTCCTGCAGCGCCTGCGGGATCACCCAGTCGGGCGGCATGGGTTCGGCCGAGGCGAGGTAGGTGAGTTCCAGCAGCACCCGGCTCGGGTCGTAGACGAACAGTTGCAGCAGCCCGGCGCCGGGCACCTTGTTCTCGCGATACGGCAGGCGGAACTCGCGCAGCCGCCGGCGGGTCTCGTCGAAGCCGCTGACGGTGATCGAGACGTGGTCGATCACGCCGCTGCCGCTCGACATCGAGCCGTCCGGCTCGAGCGCCGCGTAGCCGCCGTAGATGTGGAAGATCGCGAAGCCGCCGGGCACCGCGGCCTGGATCCAGTAGCCGGGAAAGTCGAAGTTGGGGCGGTTGGCCAGCGTCATGCCCAGCACGTCCACGTAGAACCGGCGCGTCGCCTCGATATTCGACGACTTGATGGCAATGTGGAACAGCTGGTTCACCAGCATACGATAGTCTCCCCCCTGTTTCCCTTCGCCCGTCACGATCCGGGCGATATTCTTGTAACGTCGCTGCCGGCGGACAACCCGCTGGACGGCCATATTGGTATTACCACACTGGGCCGGCACGCAACGGCATTTTGGCCCGATCCGGCCTTCGAGGGCAAGCCGGCTTGCGCGCTTGCACGCCAATCGGCCGTGCGGCTATCGTTCCGGCGACACCTCTGGTCAGGCCAGAATGGTGATCCAAAATGCGCCCGGCACCGACTCCGCGGCGCGATCTGGGGGGAGGCCGCATGCATCTGGCAATGCATGCCCGGATGCGCGCGCAGGGGCAGGCGCAAATGTGCGCGGTGGCGGCATGAGCGATCGCCACGCATTGGTCGGCCGACTGATCCCGTTCCTGATGCTCCGGCGCTACGAGCCCGGCGAGCGCGTGCCGTCCGAGCGCGAGCTGGCCGAGCGGTTCAAGGTGAGCCGCGGCCAGATCCGCGAGGCGCTCTCCTACCTCGAGGCGCTGCGCGTCATCGAGCGGCGGCCAAAATCCGGCATCTACATGGCGGCCCAAGAATCGAGCGTCGAGGCGCTGGCGCTGTTCGCCCGGCTCGGCATCCCGCTGACCGCCGCCGACGTGCAGCAATCCGTGGAGACCCGGCGCATCCACGAGATCGCCGCGATCCGCCTCGCCTGCGAGCGGCGCACCGAGCAGAACCTGTCCCGGCTGGGCGAGATCCTCGCCGCCGAGGGCATCCGTGTCGCGGTCGGGCAGAGCATGGCCGAGGACGACTGGAAGTTCCACAGCGAGATCATCCGCGCCACCCAGAACACCGTGTTCTCGCGCATCGTCAGCATTTTCTATGTCATGACGTCGGCGCAACGGGCGCTGTATTTTCGCGATGCCGCGCGCGGCCGGCAATCGCACGAGGAGCATCTGCGGATGTTCGATGCGATCGGGCAGCGCGACGGCGACCGCGCGGCCGAACTGATGACGGCGCATCTGCAGGGCGTGGACAGCTACTGGCAGCAACTGATCGCGCGCGACGGCGGCCGGATCGCGGCGGCAACGGGCGCGGTGGAGTAGCGCATCCTCCGTCGGGAGTTGTTCCGGCAGTGATTTCGGCACATTGTCGTGTCTCCGTGGATTGCTCGCGAGCCCGATGCACCCCGTACCGCTCTTGGCCAGGGTCGTTGCCCGCAGACTGTTCCCCCGCTACGGGCTGGCGCGCCGGTGGTCCTCGGCGGTGCCGCTGCGGAAGTACGACATCATCAACGCGCTGGGCCGCGAGTTTCGCGCCCGCAGCTATCTGGAGATCTGCACGCCGACCACCGGAATGCGCTTCGATCATGTCGATCGCTCGATTTTCCCGCTGCGTCATCGCCTGATGTATCGTTGCGTCGACGGGTTTGCCGACGGGATGGCGGTGGCCGGCCGCACATCGGAGGATAGTTCGGTCGATCTCGTGGCCTCCGCCCGCCGCAGGCTGCCGGCCGGCGATGGCTACGACATCGTGCTGGTCGACCCATGGCACACCTATGCCGCGAGCCGGTCCGACATTCTGGGCGCGATGACGCTGCTCAAACCGACCGGCATACTGGTCGTGCATGATTGCGGCCCCACCGACCCCGACATTGTCGGGCCCGAACCGACGCCGGGCGACTGGTGCGGCCTGACGTACCAGGCGTTCGTCGATTTCCTGTTCGAGGTGCGCTGCGCCGGATATTGCACCGTGGACACCGATTACGGCTGCGGCGTCGTCTACAATCTGCGGGCGCCGGTGCCCGATGCGTGGCGTGGAGCAGGCCCGCCGGAACACCTGCGGCGGCCCTGGTCGGTCGCGAGCGCCCGCGACGACGATCGCTTTGCGTTTTTTGTCGCGCATCGGGCCGCGCTGCTGAACCTCGTGCGGCCTGCTGCGTTCGCCGCAGCGCACGGGTGGCTGCAGGCGCTTCCCACGGGCTGAGAATGCCGGATCGCCGCGAACGATAGTGCGGACGCGGCGTGCCGGCCCAAGTTGTCAAAATGGGAAGCAGCCGATTAGCGGTACACTCTCCTTGACGGCCGATCGAACGGCGCCGGCGCGAGCCTCGGCACACTCGACATTCGCCGGCAGCGCACGCGGCTGGCAACTGGTGGCGCCAGCGTTGCTGGTGCTGTGCCTGCTCGACCTGATCCCGATCATGTGGTCGATCGGCATGGGCTTCTTCCGGTTCCACGCCAGCCGCCCGAACACCCCGCCGCGCTTCCTCGGCCTGCACAACTACGCCGACCTGCTGACCGACGGCGGCACCTGGGAGCGCATCACCAACACCGGCCGGCTCATGCTCGGCAGCGTGCTGCTGCAGATCGTCGTCGGCGCGGCGCTGGCGCTGCTGTTCTACCGCCCGTTCCCCGGCCGCCGGCTGATCCTGATGCTGATCCTGGCGCCGATGCTGCTGTCGACCGTGTTCGTCGGCACGTTCTTCAACCTGTTCTTCCATCCGACGTTCGGCCTCGTTCCCGCAGTGCTGCGGCCGCTGCTCGGCCACCCGGTCGCGCCGCTGGCGTCGCCCGCCGTGGCAATGGCGAGCATCGTCATCGCGGATGCCTGGATGTGGTCGCCGTTCGTGATGCTGATGCTGCTGGCCGGGCTCGCCGGCGTACCGAAGGAGCTGTGCGAGGCCGCTTCGGTCGACCGCGCCACCGCCTGGCGGCGGTTCCGCAGCGTGATCTTCCCATCGGTGCGCGGCGTGCTGCTGCTCGCGGTGCTGTTCCGCACGATCGAGAGCTTCAACGCCTTCGAACTGGTGTTCACCATCACCGGCGGCGGCCCGGGCACGTCCACCGAAACGCTGTCCACCGAGATCTACGGCACCGCGTTCACGCTGTTCGAGACCGGGCGCGCCTCGGCGCTTGCCAACTTCAGCACCTTCGTGGTCATCGTGCTGGTCAACCTCTACTTCCAGGAGATCCGGCAGCGCGAGCGCGCCACCGGGGCGGGGCAGATCTGAGATGCACGAGGACGCCGGCCATCCGCTGTTCCAGCCCGCCACCTGGCGCCGCACCGTCGGCGCGTCGCTGCTCGGCCTGGTGTATTTCATCCCGGTGGTCTGGATGCTGCTCGCCGCGATCAAGACCCGGCAGGACGCGCTGGCGACCCCGCCCAAGCTGATCTTCACCCCCACGTTCGAGCATTTCCGCGCGCTGTTCACCGGCTTCGAGGACGGCAAGCAGGTGTTCCCGAGCGGGTTTCAGTATTACATCATGAACAGCGTGGTGATCGCCGGGAGCAGCGTGCTGCTGGCGCTGACGCTCGGGCTGCTGGCGGCCTACGGGTTCGCGCGCATGCCGGTGCGCGGCACCCACTGGCTGATGTTCTACACGCTGGTGCTGCGCATGATCCCGCCGCTCACCACGATCATTCCGCTGTACGTGATCTTCAGCAAGCTCGGCATGGGCGGCACCTATCCCGAGATCATCCTGGTCTACACCGCGTTCAACCTGCCGTTCGCGATCTGGATGCTGCGCAGCTTCCTGATCGAACTGCCGCGCGCCGCCGAGGAGGCGGCGTGGCTCGACGGCACCTCGCGGCTGATGATCCTGTGGCGTATCTGCCTGCCGCAGTTGCGCGGCGGGCTGGCGGCGACCGCGATCATCGCGTTCGTGTTCACCTGGAACGACTTCCTGTTCAGCCAGTTGCTGACCGGGCAGACCACCCGCACCATCCCGATCGCGATGCTGCGCGTGCTGGGCGCGGATTTCGGCACCGACTGGGGCCTGTTCGCGGCGGCCGGGGCGATCTATCTGGCGCCGGTGCTGCTGGTGGCATTTTTCCTGCAAAACCAGCTGCTGCGCGGCGCCACTTTTGGCACGGTGACGCGCTGAGCGTCATCGTCCGGAGAACGCCGCATGCCCGAGCTCAAAGCCGCCGTCGTCCAGGTCACGCCGTTCCAGCAGAATTGTCTGCTGTTGTGGGACGCCGCGACGCGACGCGGCAGCGTGTTCGACCCGGGCGGCGATGCCAAGCGCATCTTCGCGGCGATCCGGCAGTCGGGTTTTGTCGTCGAGAGCATTCTGCTCACCCACGGCCATCTCGACCATGCCGGCGGGGCCGAGGCGCTGCAGGCGATGCTGGCCACCGCCGGCCAGCCGGTGGAGATCGTCGGGCCGGACCTTCGCGACAAGTTCCTGCTCGACGGCATCGCCGACAACGCGCGGAAATTCGGCGTCGCCGGGATGGAGAACTGCGCCCCCGACCGCTGGCTCGCCGAGGGCGAGCAGGTGCAGGCGGCCGGCCTCACGTTCGACGTGCTGCATTGCCCCGGCCACACGCCCGGCCATGTCGTGTTCTCCGCGCCGGCCGCGCAGCTCGCGATCGTCGGCGACGTGCTGTTCCGCGGCAGCGTCGGCCGCACCGATTTCGAGTACGGCGACCACGCCGCGCTGTTGCGCTCGATTGCGACGAAGCTGTTGCCGCTCGGCGACGAGGTGTCGTTCGTGTGCGGCCACGGTCCGGGCTCGACGATCGGCACGGAGCGGCGCAGCAACCCGTTCCTTGCCGGCCTCGAAGCTTAAGCAAGTAACGGGGTGCAGGGGCCTCGCGGCCCTTGCCGGGGTCGAGGGGCAGAGCCCCTCGGCTGGTCTAGGACGGCTTCTGGTCCGTCGGCGCGGCCGGCGGCGGGGCGGACTGGTCGTTGCTCGGCTGCGAGGCGACGGTGCTCGGCTTGGTGTCGGTCGAGACCGATTGGTTCCACGGGCATGCGAACGCCGGGGCGGCGGCAGCGGCGAGCAATACGGCGGCGATCAACAGGCGGGTCATGTCGCGCACTCCTGCTTGGGGGCCGATCGGCTCGGGGATCGGCCAGCGATCATCGCCCCAGTCCTGCCAGCGGCGCAAGTGAATCGCACCGGGTCGCGACCGCGCGCGTGCGGGGGGCGCCGGCGGCAAATGTGACGTCATGTTCCGTGGCGCCGACATCGCTGCGCACGGATGCGGTCGCCGGGACCGCATCGCGTACATGAAAAAGGGCCAGCCGTCGCTCCGACGGCTGGCCCCGCTTCATCGGGAGGCGAACGCTCAGGCGGCGACGGCGACCGGCTCGGTGATCGCGGCGGCGCGGCTCTCCAGCAGCTCGCGCACCGAGCGCGGCATCTGGCGAGGCGCCTTGACGCGCGGGTAGGCGAGTTCGGCGGGCGGCGCGCTTTCCGGCCGCTCGTCCCAGTTGTCGAACTTCATGTCTTCGCCGCCGAGCAGGAAGCTCTCGGTCGCGGCGCCCTCGGCCAGCAGCACGTCGTGGCCGTCGGTCTCGACATGGAAGTAGGTGAACCGGCCCTTGATGCCGGTCTCGCGCACGATCGAGGTGCCGTTGACCAGCGCGCCGGCATGCACCAGCACACCGTCGATCAGCATGGCGTGGCCCGGCGAGACCAGCAGGTCGCGGGCCGGCTGGTTCTCACCCAGCGCGCCGGCCTTGATGCGCACCGGCAGGTCGCGGACCGGATCGGCGAACCGCGATGCGAGCGTGCTGCGGCCGAGCCAGCGGATCGCCTTGGCGGCACCCTCCGCGGTCAGCACCAGATCGCCCTGCGACAGCGTCTCGACGGCGCGCTCGCCGTCCGGGGTCGCGATCATGGTGCCGGCCAGGAAGCACGGCATCACGAAATTGTTGGTATTGAGCGTGATGTTCGGGTTCAGGCTGATGAAGTCGGCGGAGCTGCTGAACATCGGGCCGGTGTAGCCCAGGTTCGGCACATACATGATCACGACATGCTGGCCGCCGATGTCCGACTCTGCGAAGATCGCCGTTACCGTGCTGCTGCCGCCCACGCCGGTGCCAGGGTCGACGTTGATCACCGCCTGCCCGATGTAATGGGAGGTGGGGTCGACCGTGTCGTTCAGCGTGGTGCCGGTGTCGTAGGAATTGAACATCAGCGTGCCGGCGGCGCCGCCGGTCGTCAGGTTCTCCGGCCCCTGGCCGCCGTCGCTCAGAAGCTGGTCGGTCACCGACGAACCGATGCCGAGCGTGGCAAGCGTCGACAACTCCGAGATCGTCTGAGTGCCCGCCGTCACCGTGAAGTTGCTAAGGTAGAATGTATCCCAGTAGCTTACGCCTGAGTCAGACATGGCTGATCCTTTCGGTGATAGCCCGGCACCCCTTGTTACCCGGAGAATGACATAGCTGTTCGGGGATCGTCAAGTTTCGTAAACGCGATTCGCCCGGCCTCGCATCGGATACGTTGCGTCACCACGCCGCCATCACACCGTGCGGCAAGGCATTGCTGGCAGCCGCGCCAGCGGCTTGAATGCCCGCATGGATTTGCCGCTCCCGCTCGCGCCCACGTTGCCCGATGCCACGTTGCCCGATGCAAATGCGGGCCGTCCGTTCATCCTGCTGCAGCCGGCGGAGCCGTCAGTTCCGCTGGTGTTCGCCTCGGCGCATTCCGGCCAGGACTACGGCTCCGAGTTCGTCGCCTCGGCCCGGCTCGATCCGCTCGGCCTGCGGCGCAGCGAGGACAGTTTCGTCGACGAGCTGTTCGCCGCCGCGCCCGCCTGCGGCGCACCGCTGCTCGCCGCCACGTTCCCGCGCGCCTTCTGCGACGCCAACCGCGAGGCGTGGGAACTCGACCCCGCGATGTTCGAGGAAAAACTGCCGGACTGGGTCAACACCACCAGCGCCCGGGTCGGCGCCGGGCTCGGCACGATCGCGCGCGTGGTCGCCTCGGGCGAGGCGATCTACCGCCGGAAACTGCGCTTCGCCGAGGCCGAGCAGAGGATCCGCCGCTGCTGGCAGCCGTTCCACGAGGCGCTGGAGGCACTGATCGCGGCGAGCCGCGAGCGCTTCGGCCACTGCCTGCTGGTCGACTGCCACTCCATGCCGGCGGCCGTGCTGCCGCCGCGCGGCGGCGCCGACATCGTGCTCGGCGATGCCCACGGCACCACCTGCGGCCCGCGCACAATTCGGGTGATCGAGCAGGTGCTGGAGCGGCTCGGCTACCGGGTGCGCCGCAACGACCCCTATGCAGGCGGCTTCATCACCCGCCACTACGGCCGCCCGCGCGAGCGGGTCGAGGCCGTGCAGATCGAACTCAGTCGGGCGCTCTACATGGACGAGGCGCGGATCGAGAAACTGCCGGCCTTCCGCCAGGTGCAGCGGGATATGGCGACGCTGGTGGCGGCGCTGGCGGCCGCGGCCCTGGACGGCTCGCTCCGCTAGACGATTGCCGGAGCGAAAATTTCTGGACTCGTCGCCCGGGAGCGGCCAAAAAAATGGCGGCACCTTGCGGTGCCGCCAAGTTTAGGGAGGAAACGTCCAAGAAGCAGAAAGGCGGCAGAACCGCCTTGCTGCGCTGCAACATATAAGGGATCGATCATTCGTGTGCAAGCTAGATTTTGCATCGCAGCATCACTCGCGTCCTCCCATTGCGGTGAGCCAGGGCATCACGTGGCGTTAACCGCATCGCCCCAGGGTGCGGCGATGCGCCTCACCTGCCTCCTCTCCGCAGCCCTCGGCGTCGCTTTTGCGCTCGCGCTCCCCGGCGCTCGCGCACACGCCCAGACCGCTATGCCAGGGCCGCTGCTGGGGCACACGTCGCTGTTCCAGTCGCTGCCGATGCGTCAGGTGGCGCGGAGCTGGCCGCCAGCGGCCGCCATCCTCGGCCCGGGCGCGCAATGCCGTGCCGCGATCCGCGCCGCCGAGCGCGCGGCCGGCATCCCGAACCAGCTGATGGCCGCAATCGGACGCGTCGAGAGCGGCCGCCGCGAGCCGGACGGCAGCATCGACCCATGGCCCTGGTCGATCAACGCCGAAGGCACGGATCACGTGTACCAGACCAAGGCCGAAGCGGTCGCGGCCGTGCGCACGCTGCAGTCCCAGGGCATGCGCTCGATCGACGTCGGCTGCATGCAGGTGAACCTGCTGCATCATCCCGACGCATTCGCCAACCTCGACCAGGCGTTCGACCCGGTGGCCAATGCCAACTACGCCGCCAAGTTCCTGTTGCAGCTGCGCGACGAGACCGGCACCTGGCCGACCGCGACCGCCTGGTACCACTCCGCGACCCCGGAACTCGGCGCCGAATATCAGCGCCGCGTCATGGCGGTGTTGCCCGAGGAGCAGCAGCGGCCGGACGCCGCACCCGGCCCGCTGCTCGCGAGCAACTACGCCAACGGCTACGCCAGCGGCTACACCGGCGGCTTCGCGAACGGCTACTCGAGCGGTTTGGCGGCGGCCCCAACCCGCCACTGCGCGGCGGCGGCAACATCCTGTTTTCGCCCCGTGCCGAGCCCGCGCATATCATCCCGCTTCCGGCCGGCGCGGTCGGGCGCAGCCTCGCCGCCTACCGCGCCTCGCCCATCCCGGCGGTGCTGCGGGTCCCGGCGCCTGCCGCGCCCGGCCGCGGCGTCTCCAACCCGGGCTGACGCCCGGCCGGATGCGGCCCATGCGATACTCACACCAACGTGAATGTCGCGTTGCAGCATGACGGGCGGGACAGATCGCGGTGTTGTCAGCGATGGCGCGGCAAATGGGGACGCGCCCGACATTTTTGGGTTTCGCAACTCCTGGCGCGACGCGCGGCGCCGGCCGTGTTAGCGTCCGGCCGCTGAGGCATCCCCCGGGACGTCGGGGGGTGCGTGCCGTGACGCTCGCCTCTCCTCCCTGGAAACCATACCGCGCCATGCCGCCTGCGTGCTGTTCCCTGCCTTCTCCCCGGCACTTGCTTTACTTTGGGGCGCTGTGCGCGTTGGGCCTAGGCGCCACGTCCGCCGGCGCGCAACAGACCGTCCAGCCGTCGCCCGGCATCCCCGTGCAGGTGGAGACCGCGCAACGGCGGGACGTGCCGGTCACGCTGCGCAATATCGGTTCGGTTCAGTCATACCAAAGCGTGCTGGTGCGCGCCCGCGTCGACGGCATGCTGGACAAGATCTTCTTCACCGAAGGGCAGGAGGTGAAAGCCGGCGACAAGCTTGCCGAGATCGACCCGCGTCCGTATGCCGCGGCGCTGGCGCAGGCGCAGGCCACGAAAACCGGCGACGAGGCGATGCTGTCGAACGCGCGGCTCGACCAGACGCGCTACGCCAACCTCGCACGCAACGACTTCGCCTCGCACCAGCAGGTCGATACGCAAAACGCCACGGTCGGCCGGGCCCTCGCGACCATTGCCGCCGATACCGCGGCGATCGACACCGCGCAGCTCAACCTCGAATTCTGCACGATCGTCTCGCCGATCGACGGCGTGGTCGGGCTGCGCCTGATCGACATGGGCAACATGATCCACGCGTCCGATCTGACCGGGATCGTGACGGTCAACCAGATCCACCCGATCGCCGTCGTGTTCACGCTGCCGCAGGACGACCTGCCGCAGATCCAGGCGGCGAAGGCGCGCGGCCCGGTCGCGGTGCAGGCGTTCGCCTCGGACGACAAGACGCCGCTCGGCGAAGGCAAGCTGCTGACCTTCGACAATTCGATCGACCAGAGCACCGGCACGATCAAGCTGAAGGCCGAATTCGCCAACACCGACAACAAGCTGTGGCCCGGCCAGTTCATCAACGCCCGCGCGCAGGTGGACACGCTCCGCAACGTCGTCACCGTCCCTTCGGCGGCGGTGCAGCGCGGGCCGAACGGTCTCTACGTCTTCGTGGTCAAGCCCGACAACACGGTCGCGATCCAGCCGGTCGAGGTGCGCGCCGACGACGGCCAGGTCGCAGCGATCGCCAAGGGGCTCGAGGCCGGCGCGCTGGTGGTCACCAGGGGCCAATCGCGGCTGGAGGAAGGCAGCAAAGTCGCCGTGACCCAGGGCACCGCGAGCTAGACGAGGCAGGCAGCCCCCCGTGGAGAATCTCGACGTGAGCATCTCGACCCCCTTCATCCGACGCCCGATCGCCACCTCGCTGTTGATGGCGGCGCTGGTGCTGGTCGGCATCGCCGCCTACCCGCTGCTGCCGGTCGCGCCGCTGCCGCGCGTCGATTTCCCGACCATCGCTGGTCAGCGCCAGCTTCCCGGCGCCAGTCCGGAAACCATGGCGGCCACGGTGGCGCAGCCGCTGGAGACGGCAGTTCGCGCAGATCCCCGGCGTGGCGCAGCTCACCTCGGTCAGCGTGCTGGGCAGTCACCAGATCACGGTGCAGTTCGACCTCGACCGCAACATCGACGCCGCGGCGCGGCGACATCCAGGCGGCGATCAACGCCGCCAGCGGCGCAGTTGCCGAAGAACCTGCCCGGCCCGCCGACCTATCGGAAGGTCAACCCGTCCGACGCGCCGATCCTGATCCTGGCGGTGCAGTCCGACGCGATGCCGCTGACCGAGGTCGACGACTACGCCGACAACGTGCTGTCGCAGCAGATCTCGCAGATCGCCGGCGTGGCGCAGGTGCTGATCGGCGGCGAGCAGAAACCGTGCGGTGCGGGTGCAGGTCGATCCCGGCAAGCTCGCCGCGATGGGCATGACGCTGGAGGACGTGCGCAACCTGCTGGTCAACGCCACCGTCGATGCGCCGAAGGGCAGCATCGACGGCGCGCACCAGGCGCTTCACGATCTACGACAACGACCAGCTGACCCACGCGGCGGAATACAACAACGTCGTCCTGGCCTATCGCAACGGCGCCGCCGGTGCGCGTGCGCGACATCGGCCGCGCGATCGACGGGCCGGAGAACCGCCTGCTGGCCGGCTGGCAGAACGGCAAGCGCGGCATCCTGCTGATCATCTTCAAGCAGCCCGGCGCCAACGTCATCGACACGGTGGAGCGCATCAAGGCGCGCGCTGCCGCGGCTGGAGGCGTCGATCCCGCCGTCGGTCCATGTCAGCACCATCATGGACCGCACGCTGACCATCCGCGCCTCGGTCGAGGACGTGCAGTTCACGCTGATGCTGGCGATCGTGCCTGGTGGTGATGGTGATCTTCCTGTTCCTGCGCAACGTCTGGGCGACGATCATCCCCAGCGTCACCGTGCCGGTGGCGCTGATCTGCACCTTCGCCGTGATGTATCTGCTGGGCTACAGCCTGGACAATCTGTCGCTGATGGCGCTGACCATCGCGGTCGGCTTCGTCGTCGACGACGCCATCGTGATGCTGGAGAACATCTTCCGCCACGTCGAGGAGGGCATGAAGCCGATGGAGGCCGCGCTGAAGGGCGCCGGCGAAATCGGCTTCACCATCGTGTCGATCAGCTTCTCGCTGGTCGCGGTGTTCATCCCGCTGCTGCTGATGGGCGGCATCGTCGGCCGGCTGTTCCGCGAGTTCGCCATGACGGTCACCATCGCCGTGCTGGTCTCGGCCTTCGTCTCGCTGACGCTGACGCCGATGATGTGCTCGCGCTTCCTGCACCACGACACGCGCCAGCACGGCTGGACGTACCGGGTGATCGAGGGCTTCTTCACCGGCCTGATCGCCGGCTACCGCCGCACGCTGGACATCGCGCTGCGCTTCCAGTTCATCACGCTGCTGGTGTTCCTCGGCACCGTCGCCTCACGCGTCTATCTCTACATCATCATCCCCAAAGGCTTCTTCCCGCCGCAGGACACCGGCATCGTGCTCGGCATCACCGAGGGCGCGCAGGACATCTCGTTCCAGCAGATGGCGGATGTGCAGCAGCGCGCTGGGCGACATCATCGCCGACGATCCCGATACGCGGCGCCTATGGCTCCTCCATGGGCGCGCGGCGTCGGCGGCGCAGACCGAGCAACAACGGGCGGATCTTCATCGCCCTGAAGCCGTTCGAGGAGCGGGTCGGCGGATCGCTGCAGAACTACATCAACCGGCTGCGTCCCGAAGATCGCGCAAGGTGACGGGCGGCAAGCTGTTCCTGCAGGCGGCGCAGGACATCCGCGTCGGCGGCCGGCTGACCAAGACCGAGTTCCAGTACACGCTGCAGGATGCCGAACCTCGACGAGCTGTACCAATGGGCGCCGAAGGTCCTGGCGAAGCTGCAGTCGCTGCCGATGCTGCGCGACGTCACCAGCGACCAGCAGATGGGCGGCACCACCGCCACCCTGATGATCGACCGCGACGCCGCGGCGCGATTCGGCATCCAGCCGCAGGTGATCGACGACACGCTGTACGACGCGTTCGGCCAGCGGCAGATCACCCAGTACTTCACCCAGGTGAACTCCTACCACCTGATCCTGGAAGTGCCGCCGGCGCATGGCCGGCGAATCCAGCGACGCTGGACAAGCTGTACGTGCACTCGGCCACCGGCCAGACGGTGCCGCTGTCGACCTTCGTGAAATGGTCGACACGCTGCCGGTCCAGCCGCTGTCGATCAGCCATCAGAGCCAGTTCCCGGCGGTGACCATCTCCTTCAACCTCGCGCCGGGCGCGGCGCTCGGCGCAGGCGGTGGACGGCGATCGAAGCGGCGATGCGGCAGATGGGCACGCCGCTCACGCGTGCAGCGGCTCGTTCCAGGGCACGGCGCAGGCGTTCCAGTCGTCGCTGGCGAGCCAGCCCTACCTGATCGCCGCGGCGCTGATCACGCGTCTACATCATCCTCGGCATCCTGTATGAGAGCTACATCCTGCCGCTGACCATCCTGTCCACGCTGCCGTCGGCCGGCGTCGGCGCGCTGCTGATGCTGCTGCTGTTCCACTACGACCTGTCGGTGATCGCGCTGATCGGCGTGATCCTGCTGATCGGCATCGTCAAGAAGAACGGCATCATGATGGTCGACTTCGCCATCACCGCCGAGCGGCGCGACGGCCTGCCGCCGCATCGAGGCGATCCGCCAGGCCTGCCTGCTGCGCTTCCGCCCGATCCTGATGACGACGATGGCGGCGATGCTGACCGGCCTGCCGCTGATGCTGGGCACCGGCGCCGGATCGGAACTGCGCCGGCCGCTCGGCTTCGCGATGGTCGGCGGCCTGGCGCTGAGCCAGGTGCTGACGCTCTACACGACGCCGGTGATCTATCTCTATCTCGACCGGCTGCAGCACTGGCTGGCGCCGCAACGCGCCACCGGATGCCGCATCCTGGCGCGAGAAGATGGGGATCCGCCGCCGACTGAACCGGCGCCCGATGCGTCCCCTGCCGTGCGGCAGGGGTGAGCGCGCGGGCTATTTCTCCTCCCCGCCCTCTTCCCCGTCTTCCTCCTCGTCGTCGTCCAGGTGGTCGTAGGACCAGTCGAGCACGTCGTCGTGGAAATCCGGGTCTTTCAGCAGGCGCATCGCCAGCGCCAGCACGATCTCCTGCGCCGCCGGCAGTTCCTCGGCGGCTTCGTTCAGGTCGCTGCCGGCCTGCACGCGCACCGACATCGCGCCGTCTTCTTCGCCGATGATCAGGGCGACCTCGGTTGGCTCGAGATCGACCGAGACGTTGTCGTTGGGGCCGGCCGCCATGGGCGTGCTCCTTGAGTTGCTGGGGGCCTGCTTAGCAGGGTGGATCGGCCCGGCACAGCCTGCGGGATCGTGCGTTGTGCGGCGTCGGACCTGCGCCGCGCGCAACCGCCGGCCCTTCCCGCGGGTCGGCCCGCCGACTACAACCGCGGCAAGGAGACGGCGTGTGCAAACACCGGCGAGCCTGCTCGACATCGCGCCCGAGGTCGCCGCGGCTTTGGCCGGAGGGCGCGCGGTGGTGGCGCTCGAATCGACGATCGTCACGCACGGCATGCCGTGGCCGCGACAATCTTTCCACGGCCCAAAGCGTCGAGGACGCGGTACGCCAGCAAGGCGCGATCCCGGCGACCATCGCGGTGCTCGACGGCGTGCCGCGCATCGGCCTGACGCCGGACCAGTTGCGCGACGGTGGCGTCCGCGCACCGATGCGGCCAAGGCCTCACGCCGCGACCTCGCGGCCGCGATCGCCAAGCGGCAGACCGCCGGCACCACGGTCGCCGCCACCATGTTCCTGGCCGCCCTGGCGAAAATCCCGATCTTCGCGACCGGCGGCATCGGCGGCGTGCATCGCGGTGCGGAAACCACGTTCGACATCTCCGCCGATCTGCTCGAACTCGGCCGCAGCCCGGTCGCGGTGGTGTGCGCCGGGGCAAAATCGATCCTGGACATCCCGAAGACGCTGGAAGTGCTGGAGACCCAGGGCGTCCCGGTAGTCGGCTTCGGCACCGACAGCTTCCCGGCGTTCTACGCCCGCGACAGCGGCGAGCGGCTCGAACACCGCTTCGACACGCCCGCCGCCCTCGCGGCCCTGATCGCGGCGCACCGCGCCCTTGGCGTGCCCGGCGGCATCCTGATCGCCAACCCGGTGCCCGAGGCCGACGCCTTGCCCGCCGCCGAGATGGAGGAAGTGATCTCGCGCGCGACCGCGGAGGCCGCGGCGCAGGGCGTCTCGGCCAAGGCGGTGACGCCGTTCCTGCTCGCCCGGATCGTCGAGCTGACCGGCGGCCGCAGTCTCGCCGCCAACGTCGCGCTGATCCGCAACAACGCCCGCCTCGCCGCCCGCATCGCCGTGGAATTGTCCCGGCTGTCGTGATCCTCGTGGTCGGCGACGTGATGACCGACATCATCGTCCGCCCGGACGGTGCGCTGGTGCGCGGCAGTGACCGCGCGGCGACGATCCGCACCGCACCCGGCGGCTCCGGCGCCAACCAGGCGGCGTGGCTCGGCCATCTCGGCGCTCAGGTTGCGTTCGCCGGCCGGGTGGGCGCGGCCGACGCGGCGGTGCAGGCCGCGTCGCTCCGCGCGCACGGCGTGGTGCCGCACCTCGCCGAGGACGGCGAATTGCCCACCGGCATGCTGGTGACGCTGCTCGACCCCGACGGCGAGCGCAGTTTCCTGTCGGATCGCGGCGCCAACACCCGGCTGTGCGCCGCCGACCTGCCCGATGCGCTGCTGCAGGGCGTGCGGCTGTTGCACGTCTCGGGCTACAGCCTGTTTTCCGCGGGCCCCCGTGCCGCCGTGCTCGGGCTGTGCGCAGCCGCGACCCGCGCCGGCATCCCGTTCACCGTGGACGCCGCCTCGGCCGGGTTTCTGGGCGAGGTCGGCGGAGCGGAATTCCTGGCGTGGACCGGCGGGGCCGACACAATTTTCGTCAATACCGACGAGGCCGCGGCGCTCACCGGCGAGTGCTTTCCCGAGCGCCAGATTGAAGCCCTGTCCGCACACTGCCCGACAGTCGTCCTGAAGCGCGGCGCCGAGGGGGCGATGGCGGTCGCGCGCGGCGGGCCGATCGTCGCGCAGGCGGCGCCGCCGGTCGTGGCGATCGACACCACCGGCGCGGGCGACGCATTCCTCGCCGGGTTCATCCACGCGCGCCTGCGCGACGGCTCGCTGGCGCACTGCCTCGCGGCCGGCGTCGCGCTCGGGGCGCAGGCGGCGCAAAATCTCGGCGGCCGCCCGCCTCAGCCGTAGCTGACGTTGCTCGCCGACAGATGGCTCAGCCCGACGAACGCCAGCAGCGTGCCGTCGGGCAGCTTGATCCAGCTATCGCCGCCGGTGTCGTACTGGTTGGCGATCGCGGTCTGCGCCGCACTTTCCTCCGAGCCGAAGTCGCTCAGCAGCAGCATGTCGGACGCCGGGTTGAAATTGTAGACGATGTCGAAGCCGCCGGCCTGGCCGTCGGTCACCTGGAACACGTCCGAGCCGGTGCCGGCGAGAGCGGTCGTCATGCTGGTGCCGAACTGCACCACCGCGTTGCTGGCCTCGGGCGCGATCAGCGGCATGCCGCCGCCGGCCTCGAACGTGTCGGTCGCGCCGGCGATCGTGCCGCCGACCAGGATCTCCATGCCGGCGCCGCCGACCACGGTGTCGTTGCCGAGGCCCAAGGCATACAGAATGTCGCCGCTGCCGGTGCCGGCGACCAGGTCGCCGGTGCCGATGGACAGGATGGTCGTCGGCTCGGCGCCCGCCGTCAGTTGGTTGCCGCCCGAGGTGCTGCCGTAGATGATGCCGCCGCCGGCGCCGCCCGAGACGGTCAGCGCGCCGGTGCCGCCGACCACGGTGTCGTTGCCGCCGAGCGTGCGCACCCAGGTCGCGCCGCTGCTGCCGTAGACCGCCGCCTGCGCCCCGGTCAGATCGACGGTGTCGGCGCCCGCGCCCGCCTGCACCGAATCGACGCCCTGCGATTCGATCTCGGTGGCGCCGCTGCCCGCGATCAGCCAGTGGTCGCCGGCGCCGCCCACGATCGTGCATGCTTGCGAGATACCGCGGATCACCGACTGCTCGCTGCCGGAGATCACCCCGGTGCTGGCGAATTGCGTCGCGAGGGTGGCTTGGATCAGCCCGGCCCCGGCGCTGTCGTCGACCGAGACGGTCGGAAGCGCCGAATCCTCTTCCAGCGCGGTGACGTCGGTGGTGGCGAGCGAGGGATCGGCCTGCAGCATCAGCGCCGCCACCGCCGCGGCCACCGGCGCAGCGGCCGAGGTGCCGAAGAACGGATCGAGCGTGGAGGTGTCGGACCCGTCAGGTGCCAGGAACACCGGCGCCGGCGATGGCTCGGGCGACGCGAGCGGCGTGCCGTCCGGCGCCAACAGGAAATCGCTGCCGCCGCTGTTGGAAAAAGGTTCCGGCGTCAGCGTGCCGCCCTGGGACGGGGTGTCGGTGACGTCCACCGCGCCGACGGCGTTGATGTTGGGCAACATCTGGTGCCCATACACCGCGCCCGTCGCCTCGCCCCCGGCCGTGTTGTCGATGACGCCGAGATTGCCCTGCAGTTCGGTACTTGAACACCCCCGGGACCGGAACTCCGGAATTGTAGAGGATGGCGAGGTTGTAGGTGGTGTCGCTGCTGGGCGTCGGCAGATCCAGCCCGACGACCGGCTCGCTGGCGATCTGCTGCGAGATCGCGACCACCGTGTTGTCTTGCAGCACCTCCACCGTGATGGGATCGGAGTTGATGGCGTCGTACGGAGCGTTCCACTCCAGCCACAGCGACTCCGCCGAGCCGGCCAGGGCGGTGATCGTTTGCGTCGTCGCCCCGCCGAACGTCTGCGCCAGGACAGGCTGCCCGCCGTTGATCCCCGGGATCGCCACGCTCACCGGCGCGCACGCCGCCTGATAGGCCGCGTCGGCGTTGTTTCCCGCCGCCGAGAAATAGTCCACGCCGCCGGCGACGGCGGCATTGATCGCGGTGTCGAGCAGCCCGGCCTGCTGGAACATCGGCTCGTCGGGGTACTGGACGTCGTCGACGATGACCTGGCAGCCGGCGTTCTGCAGCGCGGTGACGTCCGCGGCAAAGGTCCCGATGCCGCCGTCGGCGGTGGCGAAATAGAGTTGCGCGCCCGGTGCGGTGGCATGGACGAGTTCGGCCATCGCCCGCCCCTCGTCGTCGCTGCCGGCCGGCCCCTCCTGGATCACGGTCACGCCGCTGGCGGGCAGCAGCCCTTGCGCATCATCCGCGGCCGCGCCACCGGTCACGTTGAAGCTGTTGGAGATGATGCCGACCTTGACGCCCGCGCCGCTCAGCCCGGTCGAGCGCGCCGCCGGGCCGTTCACCGCCACGTCCGACTGGTCGAGTTCGGCGAGCGTGATGGTGTAGTTGCCGCCGGGCGGTCCGGGCTGCGGCACCGGTGCGACGGGGCCCGGTGACGGGCCCGGGCTGGGTGCCGGCTCGAACGGGTTTGTCGGCGTCGGGAACGGATCCGCGGGCGTCGGGAACGGGTCCGTGGGCGTCGGGAACGGGTCCTTCGGTGTCGGGAACGGGTCCGTCGGCGTCGGGAACGGATCGGTCGCTGCCGTGATCGCGAGCGCCGAGAAGCTCGGCTTGTCGGCCGCCGAACTCGGCTTCGCGGCGGTGAAAGCCGAGACGGCAGTGGTCGCGAACAGGCCTTGCAGCGGCACGAGCCGGGTCGCCGCAACCGCGGACGGGTCCGCGTCCGCCGTGATCGGTGCTGCCAGCGTGATCGGCGCAATCGTCGGGGCGGGGGCCGATGCCAGCACCGTCTGGGGCAGGATCAGCGCGAAACTGTCGTCGGCGGTGCGGCGCATTGGTCTGGCTCGTCGGCTCTGCTGCGAAGGACAATGACATGCCAGTAGATCGCGGGAAATGCACGATCATTTCGCGCGTGGCAGACGGCGCGCCGGCGAGATTCAGCTATACGTCACGTTGCTCGCCGACAGATGGTCGAGGCCGACGAACGCCAGCACTGTGCCGTCGGGCAGCTTGATCCAGCTGTCGCCGCCGGTGTCGTACTGGTCGCTGATCGCCGCCTGCGCCGCCGCTTGGCCGAAACCGCTCGCCAGCAGCATGTCCGCGGCCGGATTGAAATTGTAGATCGGTTCGAGGCCGCCGGCCTGGCCGTCGATCACCTGCAACACGGTCGAGCCGGTGCCGAGCAGCGCGGTGTCGAGGCCGGTGCCGAACGTCACCACGGCGGGGCTGGCCTCCGGCGCCACCAGCGGGCTGCCGTTGCCGGCGACGAACACGTCGGCGCCGCCGGCAGCGGCGGTGCTGCCGATGCCGCCCACCAGGATTTCCGTGCCGGCGCCGCCGACCACGGTGTCGTCGCCGAAGTTCGAGGCGTACAGCAGGTCGCCGGTGCCGCTGCCGCCGACCAGGTCGCCGGTGCCTTCGGACAGGATCGTGGTCGGCTGCGCGCCCGCGAACAGCTGGTTGCCGCCCGAGGTGCTGCCGAAGACGATGCCGCCGCCGGTGCCGCCCGAGACGGTCAGCGCGCCGGTGCCGCCGACCACGGTGTCGTTGCCGCCGAGCGTGCGCACCCAGGTCGCGCCGCTGCCGCCGTAGACCGCCGCCTGCGCCCCGGTCAGGTCGACGGTGTCGGCGCCCGCGCCCGCCTGCACCGAATCGACGCCCTGCGATTCGATCTCGGTGGCGCCGCTGCCGGCGAGCAGCCAGTGGTCGCCGGCGCCGCCCACGATCGTGCAGGCCTGGGAGATGCCGCGGATCACCGACTGCTTGCTGCCGGAAATCACCCCGGTGCTGGCGTACTGCGTCGCGAGATTGGCCTGGATCAGCCCGGCGCCGGCGGCATCGTCGGACGAGGCGACCGGGATCGCGCTATCTTCCAGCAACGTGGTCACGTCGGTGGTGGAGAGCGACGGATCGGCCTGCAGCATCAGCGCCGCCGTCGCCGCAGCGACCGGCGCGGCGGCGGAGGTGCCGTCGTACGGGTCGAACACCGACGTGCCGGCGCCGTCCGGTGCCAGGAATTCCGGCGCGCCCGACGCCTCGGGGGTGGCAAGCGCGGTGCCGTCGGGCGCGAACAGGAAGTCGCTGCCGCCGCTGGTCGAATAGCTCTCCGGCGTCGGCGTGCCGCCTTCGGCCGGCGTGTCGGCGACATTCACGGCGCCGACCGCGTTCACGCCCGGCAGCATCGTGTGCCCGTACGCCGCGCCGCCTTGCCCGCCCCCCGCACCGTCGACGGTGCCGCCGCCCTCCAGGATGTATTTGAACGACGCGGGCTCGCCGGTGCCCGAGCTGTAGACGATGGCGATCGAATAGGTCTGGGAGACCGGCGACGACTGGAAATCCACCGTCACCGCCGGCTCGTTGTTGCTCTGCGTGGAGCTGGCGATCACCCGGCTGCCGGACAGCACGTCCACGGTGATCGGATCGGCGTTGTCGGCGTTGTAGGGCGCATCCCACTCCAGGCTCAGCGTGGTCTCGTCGTTGCCGGGGATCGTCACCGTCTGGGTGGTCGCGCCGCCCGCAAAGGTCTGCGCCCAGACATTGCCGAGCCCGGCGATGTTGACGAATGTCGGCGCGCAGGCGGCCTCGTACACGCCGTCGCCGTCGTTGCCGGCCGCGGTGAAGTCGTCGACGCCGGCGGACACGGCGGCGTCGATCGCGGTGTCGATCGGGCCTGCGTCCTGGAACATCGGCTCGTCGGAATAGGAGACGTCGTCGACGATGATCTGGCAGCCGGCGGCCTGCAGCGCGGCGACGCCGGCCGCCATGTCGGTCTCCGAGTAGAAGCCGCTGTAGAAATAGAGCTGCGCGCCGGGCGCCGTGGCGTGGATGATCTCGGCCATCGCCTGGCCCTCGTCGTCGCTGCCGGCCGGCCCTTCCTCAAGCACCGTCACGCCGTTCGCCGGCAGCAGCCCCTGCTTCTCCGCCGCCGCCTCGCCGTGCATCAGGTTGAAGCTGTCGGAAATGATGCCGATCTTGATGCCGGCGCCGGTGAGCCCGCCGCTGCGCGCTTCCGGCCCGTTCACCGCCACGTCCGCGGCATCGACCTGGGCCAGCGTGACCGAAGGATCGGCGGCCCGCGTCGCCGCAATGGCTGCGGCCGACGCCGGGACCGCCGGCAATGTCACGGTGCCCAACGGCTCGAGTGTGATCGGCGCCGTCGGTGGCGATGTGGTTTTGTGGTCGGTACGCCGCATCGGAGGGCCTCGGTCGGTGGGCGAACACTATGGCACCGGTTCGTATCGGCGAAATTGCGGACGGGTTACGCGAGGGCAGCTTGCGTGAGAACGTGATCGGTGGCTGAACGTCGGCCGGGGGCAACGGACCAGGCGCGGCACCGCATGATCGGCGTGGATTGGGGCACCAGCAGTTTTCGCGCGTTCCGCCTTGATGCGGACGGCCACGTGCTGGCCCGGCGCTCCGCCCCGCGCGGCATTCTGGCGGTCGAGGACGGCCGTTTCGCCGAGGAATTGCGGCGCCAGGTCGGCGACTGGATCGCCGAGGGCGAGACCCGCGTATTGATGGCGGGCATGATCGGCAGCCGCCAGGGCTGGCGCGAGGCCCCTTACCTGCCCTGCCCCGCCGGCCCGGCCGAGATCGCCGCCGCACTGGTGCGCGTCCCGTTCGAGGGCGCGGACATCCTGCTGGTGCCGGGGCTGACCGATCGGGACGCGAGCGGCACCCCCGAAGTGATGCGCGGCGAGGAAACGCAGCTTGTCGGCGTGATCGACGAGATCGGCGCGGACGGCACCGCCTGCCTGCCCGGCAGCCACAGCAAATGGGCACGCATCGCCGAGGGGCGGATCGCCGGCTTTTCGACCTTTCTCAGCGGCGAGACCTTCTCCGCCCTGCGGGGCCATACGATCCTTGGCCGGATGATGAAGGACGGCCCCACCGATCCGGCGGTGTTCGACCGCGGCGTCGACCGATCGGGCGATCCCGGTCATCTGCTGCACCATCTGTTCGGCGTGCGCACGCTCGGCCTGTTCGGCGGCCTCGACGAGACGCAGAGCGCCGCGTACCTGTCCGGCCTGCTGATCGGGCACGAGGTGCGGGCGGCGCTGCCGGCTGGCGGCTGGCCGGTGCATCTGGTCGGCGCCGCGTCGCTCTGCGCGCTTTACGCCCGCGCCGTCGCCGCATGCGGCGGCACATCGGTCACGCACGGCGAGGACGCGGCGGCGCGCGGCCTCGCCCGCATCGGGAGGCACGCCCCATGGCATTGAGCCAGCACGAGCTGACGCAGCACGAGATGGACCATACCAGCCTGCGGCCCTGGCTCGCCCGCTGCCCGCTGATCGCGATCCTGCGCGGCGTGCGGCCGGACGAGGCGGTGCCGATCGGCGAGGCGCTGGCGCGGGCCGGGATCGCGATCGTCGAAGTGCCGCTCAATTCGCCCGACCCGATCGAGAGCATCCGCCGGCTCGTGCAGCACTTCGGGACGCGCCTGCTGATCGGCGCGGGCACGGTGGTGACGCCCGCGCAGGTCGAGGAGGTGGACGCGTTCGGCGGCCGGCTGATCGTGATGCCGCATGCGGACGTCGCCGTGGTGCGCGCCGCCAAGCACCACGGCCTGCTGGCCTGCCCGGGCTTCGCCACGCCCACCGAGGCGTTCGCCGCGCTTCACGCCGGGGCTGACGGCATAAAACTGTTTCCGGCGGAGGCGAGCAGCCCGGCGATCCTGAAGTCGCTGCGCGCGGTGCTGCCGGCGGAGACGCTCGTGCTTCCGGTGGGCGGGATCGATGCCGCCAACCTGCGCCCGTGGCTGGGGGCCGGCGCCGCCGGATTCGGCATCGGGTCCGCGATCTACAAACCGGGCGATTCGGCGGAGGTGGTCGGCCAGAAGGCGGCAGCCTTGGTGGCGGCCGTCGGCGCTTCGGCTTGACGGGCGGGACAGAAGCGGCCGGGCTTCAGGGCGCGCCAGCGGCAGGATCACTTTCGGCCAGTTCGCCAAGGCCGCGCAGCCGGACCAGCGGCTGGTCGGGGAAGCGCGCGACGATCTCCAGTTCGCCACCCATCGCCTCGACAAACCGCCGCAGCGTGGAGAGGTACATGTCCGTGCGCCGTTCCAACTTCGCGATCGAAGCCTGGCCGACATGCAGGTCGGCTGCGAGTTGGTGCTGCGTCATCGCCCGCGCGCGGCGCAATTCGGTCAGCGACAGTTCCCGCTCCAGTGCGTCCGTGAGGGAAGCGGCCTTGGCGCGGGCCTCGGCCGAGAGGCCGGCGCGCAGCCGGTCGAAGGAGTGCCTGCCCGCCATCGTTTTTCGGTCTACTTCGCCTGCCGAATCACATTGATGGCCGCCTGGTGTAGCGAAGACGCCTTGGGAGCTGACTGACATGATGGCCGTGTTGGAAGAATGGGAAGCAAAATAAAGAGAGATGAATTAGAAATCTATAAACCCTGATGGGTTATATGGAGGCACCACAAATCCATCAGCCGTGCGCACAGACAAGGACCACAACATCACGACTCCTCTGTCCTCTTCAATTTCATAGAATATGCGCAAATATGGCATCCAGGCGAACGGCGGTGACTCGTAAATCCACAAGTCTGCATCTTGGATAGACAGATGCGGTTGCCCACAACTTCGTGGGTCGATTTCTGCTGAGTTCGGCAAAACTACAAAATACCTCGAAAAGCCTAGGTA
Organism: uncultured Solirubrobacterales bacterium; assembly: GCA_963697635.1. Taxonomy (GTDB): domain Bacteria; phylum Pseudomonadota; class Alphaproteobacteria; order Acetobacterales; family Acetobacteraceae; genus CAJCJG01. Next base: position 246,770 of record CAVOOS010000034.1, read on the forward strand.
TGAGAGGCCGCGCTCGAAAGAACGCGCGTTCGAAAATCTCGGAGAGTTCTACGCTCCACGGCGTTACCTTTCGATCTCTCGTTAACAATGCGAGGCCCCTCTTGTTCTGCCCATTCCATCGCTTCCGCCGAGACCATCGGCGGGAAAATGAGGAATGCAGTATGATAAGAAATCTCTTGGCCTAAGTATGCAATCTCCCACGCGCGCGTATGGCTAATTTCGCTAATAGCGCGCGCCGTGTTTTTCCTACAGACGAGATCTATCATTTCGTCCAACACTTGCAAATCTTCCTTGGAAAAGGGCGTCGTGTCGGCAGTCCTTTTAGGGATATACTCCTTCTTGAGATAGCCAAAATGATCGACCTCTTTGACCTGTAGCGCCCCCTCTCCTTCTAACTGCCTAAGCACCCAGGTACAGGTGCTGCGAAGTTGGACCAAGCTGAGATTTCTGATAAGTCTCGCCGGTAATAGGTTGTCCATCCCAAACATATTTAAGCATATCAGCAAATACAAGGTCTTATGTAGCTTCACCGATCCGAGATTGGTGGCTTCACATTGGCCGCAGATATAAAGGACCGTCTCTTTGAACTTGGAACGGTTGAACTGAAACTGAACTGGGCTCGCGCTCATCGTGACGCATAAATGCGCGCTGCGGCCCAGCACGCCAAGGCGGCATCGCGCATATGTGCTCCGCGCAGACCAGAGATCAGGGAAGATAGGCCCCCCTGTTCATCATGGGCGTTCATTGGCATGCCCGTTCTCCCGTTATATAGCCCACTGGACAATGCATATCAGAAGGTTATCGATTCGGCAAATCGTCCTTGACAGAATCCAGCGCGTTATTCGTAATCCGATTTGGTACCTGAAACCGATTCGGGTCGAAGCGTTATCTTGCTCAGATTAAATTCCCACTAAGAGAGCGGTCGCGTTCAAACTGACCCACTACCCGACGGTCGATCCGTTGAGCAATTGCCCGCACACAGCTACATTTGCCCAAACCCGTGCGCCCCCGCGTTGCCGAACCCGGAAAGGTGTGCGTAACTGGGCGGCGAGACGCAGGAGGGGCGAGCAAAATGGCGCAGGTGTCGATCCGCAAGGTCGAGAAGGCTTACGAAACCTACAAGGCCGTGCATGGCATCGACCTGGAGATCGCGGACCAGGAGTTCGTCGTGCTGGTCGGCCCTTCCGGCTGCGGCAAGTCGACGACGCTGCGCATGGTCGCGGGGCTCGAGGAAATCACCGCCGGCGAAATCTGGATCGGCGGCGACCTGGTCAACGACGTGCCGCCGCGCGACCGCGACATCGCGATGGTGTTCCAGAACTACGCGCTCTATCCGCACATGACCGTGTTCGAGAACATGGCGTTCGGGCTCAAGCTGCGGAAATTCCCCAAGGACGAGATCAAGCGCCGGGTGGACGACGCGGCGCGCATCCTCGACCTCAGCACGCTGCTCGACCGGCGGCCGAAGGCGCTCTCCGGCGGCCAGCGGCAGCGTGTGGCCATGGGTCGTGCCATCGTGCGCAACCCGAGGGTTTTCCTGTTCGACGAGCCGCTGTCGAACCTCGACGCCAAGCTGCGCGTGCAGATGCGCACCGAGATCAAGAAGGTGCACCAGACGATCCCGACCACCACGGTCTACGTCACGCACGACCAGATCGAGGCGATGACGCTGGCCGACCGCGTGGTGGTGATGAACTTCGGCCGCATCGAGCAGGTCGGCCCGCCGCAGGAGCTGTACCACAACCCGGCCACCCGCTTCGTCGCCGGCTTCATCGGCAGCCCGGCGATGAATTTCTTCCCGGTCAAGGTGCGCAACGGCAACGCGCTCGCGGTCGAGTTGCCGACCGGGGAGATGCTGCCGGTGCCGGGCCAGCGCGTCGCCCGCTACGCGCCCTATGCCGGGCGGGAAATGACGCTCGGCATCCGGCCGGAGCACATGACCGAAACCCACGACATCGAGAAGCCGGGCGTCACGCGCATCACCATCCCGGTGGACGTGGTGGAGCCGATGGGCATGGAGACGATGGTGCATTTCCTGGTCGATGGCGCGCCGATGACCGCGCGCATCGACCCGAGCGTGCACGCCGCGCACGGCGAGGCACTGCCCCTTGCGGTCGACATGAATCAGATGCACCTGATCGACAACGAGTCCAACAAGGTCGTCTGAGCCGACGCCCCCGGCGTCGCCGGGGGCGCGCAACGACAAGAACCCAGCAAGGGGGGAACGCATGTCCACCGAGTTGACGATGCTCGTGCTGAGCGCCGTGCTCTGCGTGGTGATGTCGCTGCCATATACGGCGGCGTTGCCACCGACGGTCGCAGCCGGCAACCGCGACAACCTGCCGCCCCCGGTCGGCTGGGCCGCGCGCGGGAAGCGCGCGCACGCCAACATGATCGAGAACCTGGCGCCGTTCGCCGCATTGGTACTGGCCGCTGTCGTGGCGCAGAAGACCGGGTCGCTGACCGCGCTCGGTGCGCAACTGTTCTTCTACGCCCGGCTCGCCTACGCGGTGATCTACTACGCCGGCATCCCGTGGCTGCGCACGCTCGCCTGGATCGTCAGCGTGATCGGCATGGCGCTGATCGTCGTGGCGTTCTTCCGCTGATGGGCGCGCTCGACGGCCGCGTGGCCTGGATCACCGGCGCCGGCAGCGGCATGGGCCGCGCGACCGCCATCGCGCTCGCGGGCGCCGGCGCTGCGGTCGCGCTGACCGGCCGCACGCTCGCGAAACTCGAAGAGACCGCGGGCCTGGTGCGCAAGGCCGGCGGCACCGCGCTGGTCGCCGCCGCCGACGTCACCGACACCAAGGCGGTCGCCAGGGCGCACGCGGCCGTGGTCGCGGGGCTCGGCGACCCGCACATCCTGGTCAACGACGCCGGCGGCAACGAGACCATCCGGCACTGGAAGGAACTGACGCCGGACATCGTGCAGCGGCTGGTCGCGCTGAACCTGACCGCGGCGTTCACTTGCAGCATCGCCGTGCTGCCGGCGATGCGGGCGCGGCGGGACGGCGTGCTGATCCACATCACCTCGGTCGCTGGCACCGTGATCCATCTGGTGCCCGGCCCCTGCTACACGGCCGCGAAGCACGGCATGCGGGCGATGAGCGCCACCATCAACGCCGAGGAAGGCATCCACGGCATCCGCAGCATCTCGATCAACCCGGGCGAAGTGGTGACGCCGATCCTCAACACGCGGCCGATCAAGCCCACGCCCGAACAGCTCGCGCTGATGGCGCAGCCCGAGGACATCGCCGCCGCCGTGCTGTTCTGCGCGACGCTGCCCGCGCGCACCTGCGTGACCGACATGACGATCATGCCGACCGACCAGGCGACATATCGGGCGGAGGCGCACGCGATCGCCAAGCGCGGCTGAGCCAAAAGCCCCCTCCCCTTGTGGGAGGGGGTTGGGGGAGGGGTGGCGCGCGCGTAGAACTCGGCCGTCCGCCCCCTCCCCCCAGCCCCCACCCGCAAGGGGAGGGGGAGCTTTCCCGCCCCTCCCGCCGAAGATCTGCATAGAGCACCGCAATGGACACGACGCCCACGACCACGCGCTCCGCCGAGACGCTGCGCGACCTGCTCGCCGACATCTTCGCCGCCGCCGGCTGCGCCGCGGACGAAGCGGGACGGATCGGCCAATACCTGGTCTCCTCCAACCTCGCCGGCCACGACAGCCACGGCGTCATCCGCACGCCGCGCTACGTGCAGTGGCTGCAGGAGGGAAAGTGCCTGGCCGGGCAGACGCTGACCGTGATCAGCGACAGCCCGGCGCACGCGCTGGTGGACGGCAATTACGGGTTCGGCCAGACCATCGGGGCGCTCGCGGTCGATCTCGGCGTCGCCAAGGCGCGCGCGAACGGCATGGCGGTGATCGGGCTGCGCCACTCCGGCCATCTCGGCCGGATCGGCGACTGGGCCGAGCGCGCGGCCGCTTCCGGGATGGTCTCGATGCATTTCGTCAACGTCGAGGCCGGCGAACTGGTGGCGCCGTACGGCGGCGTCGACCGGCGCTTCTCGACCAATCCGTTCTGCGTCGGCATCCCCTCGGGCGACGCCGGGCCGATGCTGCTGCTGGACATGGCGACCTCGACGGTGGCCGAGGGCAAGGTGCTGGTGGCCTCGCGCGGCGGCAAGCCGATCCCGGCGGGCGCGCTGGTGCGGCCGGACGGCACGTTCTCCGGCGATCCGGAGACGCTGTATGGCAAGCTGACGCCGGAGACGCCGCGCGACCCGGCCAACGGCGAAGGCGCGCTGACCGCGTTCGGGCTGCACAAGGGCAGCGGCATCGCCTTCATGTGCGAAATCCTGGCGGGCGTGCTGACCGGCGCCGGCACCTCCGGCCCGATCGCCGGCGGCAGGCGGGGCCGCATCAGCAACGGCATGTTTTCCGTCTATGTCGATCCGGCGCGGTTCGGCCAGCCCGATTTCGTGGAGCGCGCGCGCGACTACGTCGCCTACGTCAAGGCGTCGCGCCCGACCACGCCGGGCGGCGAGGTGCTGGTGCCGGGCGAGCCGGAGGCGCGGATGCGGGCGGAGCGGCTGGCCAACGGCGTGCCGCTGACGCTCGACACCTGGAACAGCATCGTTGCCACCGCGCGTTCGCTCGGCGTGCTGGTGCCGCAGTAGCCGGCGCCGGTCAGTCCTGCGGACAACTGAAACCGCCGTTGAGGTAGGACGCGACGTCCCCCTGGTCGATCGCCTGCACCAGATTGTCGACGGCCTGCAGGTGCCGCTTGCGCAACCGTTTGAGATCAGCCACGAGCGTCGGCGAGCGCGGAAGGTTCTCCAGGTAGCCGCCGCCGGGTGACGCCCAGCCGTTGCCGGGAAACGCGGCGCCGGCCGTCGCCGTGGTCGGCCGCCCGCCCGGGCGCAGCGGCGCATAGGTCGCGCCCGGCGTCATGCTGGCGGCCTTGAACAGGCCCTTGGTGAACTCCGACCTGGGCACGTTGCCGATCAAGAACAGCATGGCGTCGTTCTGCTCGGAACCCGGCAGGTTGATCTGCGTGAAGCCCGCGTTCGCGCCGGTCCACAGCGCCGGATTGATCGTGCCGAGAAAATTGAAGAACGCCTGGGCCTGTTCGCCGGTGAGCGCTCCCGAAAACGCAACGACCGCATAGACGCTGGCAAATTCGTTGGGGTCGTCCGGGTTGTATTTCAGCCCGAACTGCGCCGTTCCGCCCTGGTTCAGCGCATACCCGAGAGCATTGTCCAGGACGAAAATATCGGCGGCGCTCGCCGCGCCGGATCCCTTGTCGTCGATCGTGAACACGTAGGAAGGATCGGTGACGCCCTCGTAGCCACCGGCGGCCACACGGTAATGCGTGTTGGCGTGGTTCAACGTGCTGGTGGCGCCGTCGCGCGACAGCACCTCGATCACGTGGGCAACGATCCGGCAGTCGCCGAGCAGCAGCTGGGCCCACTGCGCCCTGTCCGCGTAGCCGAGGTTTTCGATCTGGGCGAGCTCCGCCGACCCCACGATCGCCTCGCTCGGGATCGGTTCCGCGGAGACGTAGGTGACGGCGCCGGCGGAACGGCCCCCCAATGTCGCGGCGAGCAGGACGGCGGCGGCGCACCGCAATAATGCCCGTCGCCGCCTGTTTCCGTGGTCGCGGTTTGCCATCGACGTATCTCCCCCGGCGACGTTTCCCGACGGCAAATGCGGCCCGCCGGTCGTTTCGTATCGTAACCGCCCTCGGCGCCGCCCGGCAAGGGCGACGCCTCGGTGCCATCGGAAGGGAGCGGCCCGCTCGCGTCAGCCGAGCAGCGGCTTCAGGCCGGGATGGGCCTGCACGTAGTGCCGCCGCGCCAGCCAGCCGTCGAGCCCGAACACTTCGCCGCCGCGCGCCAGCATCACCAGGGCGATCGCCGCCGCATAGACCAGATGATAGTCCATGATGAAGTTGAAGTGGTTCTCGACATAGGGAAAGTCCATGTGCGCGAAGTAGTAGGTGATCATCAGCAGGATGCCGAACGCACCGCCGACGCGCACGAACAGTCCGGACAGCAATGACAGCCCGATCAGCAGATGGCCCCACGGCACCAGGATATTGGTGACCGGCGCCATGCCCGGCGAAGCGAACCAGGCGAACAGCGCGTGGAAGGTCTTGGTGGTGCCGAGAAAACCGGCCACCGAAAACGCCGGGTCGGTCACCTGGGTCAGGCCGGCGTAGAGGAAGGTCCAGGCCATCGCGAGCCTGAAGAACAGGATCAGGCCACGGCTGGCGGTAGCATCGGTCATGGCGGCTTCCTTTCGCGTTGGTCCGGTCACGGGGCATCGCCGGAATGCGATGCACCATTGCCGGCGCGTCGGGACCGTGCATTGCGCAAGATCAATCGGGATCGTTACTATCCGTGGATCGCCTGCATGATCCGGGCACTGGATTGGCCGTAGTTGCGGCTGTTGTCGAACGTGTCGATAATGGAACAAAAATTGATCAGCAACGGCACCCTCTCTATCGATGTCGACCCAATGTGGTTCGGCCGGCCCGACTTCGTGCAGCAGACGCGACCATGTCGGCTACGTCAAGACGTCCCGCCGGACATCTCACCGGGCAGCGAAGTGAAGCGCTCGGCGGGTCGAAGATGCAGATGCGGGCGGACCTGCTGCCCGACGCCGTGCTGCTGACGCTCGACACCTGGAACAGCATTTTGTCGACGGCGCGGTTGCTCGGTGTGCTGTTGCCGCAGTCAAAGTCGTTATTCATTGGATTTGCTCCCGAAGGTGCTGCCCGTGCCCGCCGCTAGGAGGGCATTAGAAGCAGCCTACAAGGAGCTATCCGAAGCGACGGGCGATCAGGCGGAGGCGGACCTCACCGTGAGCCGGCAATTTGCAATTGATTGCACGTTTAGCGAACGGTTACTGGCAGGCCGTTGGTCACGGTGCCTCCTTTTCAATCTCCGCACAAATCCTTGTAGAATCCTGGCCAAGTCTGCTAAGCATCTCTATACCCCTCTACAATAACCGCTCATACATCCATCTATGTAAGGGTAAACACTATCGTTTCCCGACCTTTCCTGGCGTCTACATAGTGAAACAGGGCGGTGCTGTTATCCGCCACCTCTCTACCCCGCATCAATTGAACTTTCACCACCATACTCGGTGACGGTCTGCCCAGACCCATTCCAAAGCATTATACGAATGTCACGCTTATCTGCCGTTTTTATAAGCATAAAGCTTGAATTTAGAAATATGGGCTTCTTGGTATACCGGTGGGATCGCGGCTTCGGCTGACCGCGCGGTCTCCCACCCTCTCTCACTCTCTACTTAATTTGTGAAGGGTAATCCGCTACTAGCAAAGCCCCAGCCAAGGCCTGCACCTACAACAGCATATCCAAATATCAAACGTTTGTTCATAACACTCCTTTGTGAACCATTGCAACTAATTGCACGATAGTCACAAAATGGAGGCTTCCGCAAGGAATTGCCGTCACCCGTGGATCGCCTGCATGATCCGCGGCACTGGATTGGCCGTAGTTGCGGCTGTTGTCGAACGTGTCGATCAGCGGAAAAACCCTTCATCACGGCGATGCGGTCGGCCAGCGCCACCAGTTCCGGCATGTCACTGGAGATCATGATCACCGCGGCGCCGTCGCGCGACAGCTTCAGGATCAGCTCGTGCAGATACGCCTTGCTGCGGATGTCGATGCCGACGGTCGGCTCGTCGATGATCAGGATCTTCGAGCTCGCCGCCAGCCATTTCGCGACGCTGACCTTCTGCTGGTTGCCGCCCGAAAGATTGCCGACGCGCTGCGCCAGCGACGGCGTGCGGATGTCGAGCGCGCGCACGAACGGCGCCGCCGTCGCGTTCTGCATCCGGTCGCTGAGATAGCCGAGCCAGCGGCGCAGCCGATACCAGACGGTCGCGGTGATGTTGGCCGCGACGCTGTGCATCAGGATCAGCCCCTCGGCCTTGCGGTCCTCGCTGACGTAGCCGATGCCGAAGCGCCGCACCGCGTCGGTCACGTCGCGGATCCGCGCGGGCCGCCCCTCGATGCGCAATTCGCCCGCGGTGATGCGGGCGAGGCCCATGATCGTGCGCGCCAGTTCGCTGCGCCCGGCGCCGACCAGGCCGTACAGCCCGAGGATTTCGCCGTGATAGGATTGCAGCGAGATGTCGCGATGGCCGAGCGACGATGCGACGCCGCGCAGTTCGAGCGCCGGCGTCGCGGTGCGCACGCTGGCCGCGGGTGCCACGGAAACGACCTCGTCGCGCCCGATCATCAGCCGCACCACGTCGGCGCGCGTCATTCCCGTCAGCGGCTGGCTCTCGCACGCATTGCGCCCGTCGCGCAGCACCGTCACATGCGTGCAAAGATCAAACACTTCCTCGAGCTTGTGGCTGACGAAGAGAATGGAAACCCCGTCGGCGGCGAGCCGGCGCAGCACCGCGAACAGCGTGCCGGTCTCGTGCGGCGTCAGCGACGAGGTCGGCTCGTCGAGCAGCAGAAACCGCGACTCCAGCGACAGCGCTTTTGCTATTTCCACGAGCTGCATCTGCGCGACGCTGAGCCGCGACACCGGCGTGCGTGGATCGAGATCGAGATGCAGCAGCTCGAGCCAGCGCCGCGTCCCCGCGACGGCCGCGGCTTCGTCGAACATGCCAAGCCGCGTCGGCGGGTCCTCCAAGGTGATGTTCTCGGCGACCGAAAAGCGCGTGATCAGGTTGCGCTCCTGGTGCACCACGCCGATGCCCGCGGCGATCGCGTCGCGCGGCGTCGGGAAGTGCCGCGCCGTGCCGTCCAGCAGCACCTCGCCGGCGTCGGGCTGATGCACGCCGGTCAGGATTTTGATCAGTGTCGATTTCCCGGCGCCGTTCTCGCCGAGCAGCGCGTGGATCTGGCCGCGCGCGACGGTCAGGTTGACGCCGTCGAGCGCCTGCACGCCGACGAACGCCTTCGATGCACCGCGGACCTCGACGAATGCGTCGCTCATGCCCCGCTCGCTCAAGACAGCCGCAGCACCGGCCCGGTCCCAAGCCGCGCCTCGCGAAAGCGATTGGCGCCGACCGCGCCGAGAATGAGCAGGCCGAGCAGCACCTGCACGTAGAACACGTCGACGTTCAGCATCACCAGCGCCTGGTTGATCAGCGCGATCACCAGCACGCCGAGGCAGGTGCCGGTGACCGGGAAATGCCCGCCGCTCAGCACCGCGCCGCCGATCACCGGCGCCGCGAAGCTCGCGATCAGCCATTCGTCGCCGATCCACGGCGTCGCCACCTGCAGCCGCCCGACCGTCATCATGCCCGCGACCGCGGCAAGCAGGCCGGACAGGGTGTGTGCGAGGATCACCACGCGGGCGCGCGAAATTCCAGAAAGTTCAGCGGCGTTCGGATTGCCGCCGTAGGCCAGCATCTGCCGCCCCGGGATCATGCGGCCCAGGAACACCGCCGTCGCAATCACGATCGGCAGCGACACCAGCAGCATCTCCGGCAGCGGCCCCCAGCGGTCCGAGCCGAACGCCTTGACGCTGTCGGGGATGCCGACGAACGGCTGCGCCTGGGTGATGCCGAGCGTGGTGCCCTTGAAGATCGACAGCGTCGCCAGCGTGATGATGAAGCTGGTCAGCCCGCTGCGGTAGGTCAGCCAGCCGTTGATGAAGCCGCACAGCGCGCCGATGAACAGCCCGAACAGTCACCGCGGCCCACACCGGAAAACCCCAGACCTGCATCGACCCGCCGAACGCGATCGCGACCAGGCAGCCGATCGCGCCGAGTGCGAGGTTCATGTGGCCGATCGCGATGATCACGCCCTGGCCGAGCGCCACGACCACGGTGAGGCAGAACCCGACCAGGATCACGTCGATGTTGTAGGGCGTGAGGAACTCCGGCCGGGCGATGCTCAGCGCCGCGCCGCCGACCAGGATCAGCACCGCGAGCCCGAGCCAGTCGGCGCGCAGGAACCGCTGGAACGGGTTCATCGCCGCGCGCCCCGCGCCAGCGCCAGTGCCGAGCGACCGCGCTCCAGCAGGATCGCCGCCAGCAGCACGACGCCGAGCGCCGTCTGGATCCAGAATTCGCCGATCTGCAGCATGTAGAGGCCGCTGGTGATCACGTCGACGAACACCGTGCCGAGCACGGCACCGATCACCGAGACCGCGCCGCCGCTCAACAGCGTGCCGCCGAGCACCGGTGCCAGGAACGCCGGCAGCAGCCAGTCCTGCCCGAGCGCGCCCGCCATCGACGGCACGATCGCGCCGTTGCGCAGGCTCGCCATCACGCCCGCGATCGCGCCGAGCCCGCCGCACAGCGTGTGGCACCAGACGAACAGCCGCTCGACCGGCAGGCCCGAGAGTTTCGCCGCGAACGGGTTGGCGCCGGCCGCCAGCATCTCCCGCCCGAACGCGGTGTAGCGATAGATGTAGACCAGCACGGCGGCGATGCCGAGCATGATCAGCAGCAGCGGCGACAGCATGCCGAACAGCCGCATCCGGCCGAACGCGGGCAACTCGCGCGGCAGCGCGTTGAAGCCGTTCGAGCCGGACAGCAGCACCATCGTGCCGAAGAAGATGCTCATGGTCGCGAGCGTGACGACGAAGCTGTGCAGCCGCGTCGTCACCACGATCAGCCCGTTGATCGCGCCGAGCGCGCCGCCCACGATCACGCCGAGCAGGATCGAGACCGCGACCGGCAAGCCCAGGTTCTGCAACGCCCAGCCGACCACCATCGCGCTGCACACGCCGATCGCGCCGAGTGCAAGGTTGAGCCCGCCGGTGACCAGCACCGTCATCATCGCCAGCCCGATCACGCCGTCGATGCCGATCGAGCGGGTGACCGAATAGACGTTGACGCGGCTGAAGAAGCCGGCGGCAAGCAAATGGAAGGCGAGCACGAACGCGGCGATCGCGATCAGCAGGCCAAAGCTGTTGGAGCGCGACAGCGCGCGCAAACTCTCCCGCAGCGTCATGCGCGCAAACTTTGGGGGGGCCGCGCGCGGCCCCCCATTCCGGCCCTTCCCCGCAACGGGGAAGGGTGAAATCACACACCGAAATCACGGGCAGGTCAGGTAGGTCGCCTTGAACGTCTTCATCAGCCCCGCCGTCACCGCCTTCATCGTGTTCTGATAGCTGTCGACACCGTCGATGCCCTGGAACGCGGTGCCGCTGTCGATGAACCGCTTGGTCAGCGCGTTCGACTTGAACGGCGCCTTGTCGTTCACCTTGCAGCCGTGCGCGACGATCTCGCTCATCACGTAGGTGCCGATATAGGCCTGGCCGTACGGGTTCTGCAGCATCGTGCCATGCACGAAGCCGTCCTTGATCGCCTGCAGCACCACCGGGTCATGGTCGATGCCGACCATCTGGATGCGCTTGTCGCCGATCCTACGCAGCGCGGTCGCCGCCGACACCGACGGCAGCCACGCCGTGGTGATGATGCCGTCGATCTCCTTGCCGCGCGCGGCCAGCAGCGCGTTGATCTTGTCGTCGGCTTCCTGCGGCGTGCGGTCGATGTCGGCGATGGTCTTGCAGCAGCTTGACCTTGCCGTCGGTTTCCTTGACCGCCTGCGCCACCGCGTCCATGCGAAGCTGCGTGTTGGGGTCGACCAGGTTGCCGGTGAAGTGGACGATCGTGCCCTTGCCGCCGAGCGCCTTGATCAGTTCCTTGGTGCCGAGGTAGGCGGAATTGTCGACCGCGGTGCCGAAGCAGAACAGCGCCGGCGTCGGATCCTTGGTGCAGCCCGCGGTCGCGATCGAAGGAATGCCGGCGGCCTGCAGGTCGGCCATCGGGCTGTTGGTCGCCACCGGGTCGCCCGGGAAGATCAGGAAGGCGTTGTAGCCCTGCGCGGTCAGGTTCTCGATCATCTGGTTCTGCAGGCCGAGTTCCCACTTGCCGGGCACCTTGTAGTCGGCCGCGGCGATGCCGGAAAAGTCCTTCTTCGCGTCGATGGCGCCCTGCTCCCAGTTGGCGAAATACGGGTGCGGGCCGCCCGGTACCAGCGCCACCTTCGCATCCGTCGCCAGCGCCGGCGCCGCGGTCAACGCCAGCATCGCCGCCACAGCGGCTATCCGCTCGAACCTCACGGTCGTTTCTCCCCTCGGTGTTGCTCGTTCCGGGCCATGACACTTGAGACCCGATCCCGAATGCTAGTATACAAGCTCCGAGCCGACAAGACCCCGCGGCTGCAACAAGCGGGAGAGCCAGGGAGGCGTTCGTGACCGCGACGGCAGCGATCGGCCGGGAGCAGGAATACGAGCCGCTGCCGCTGACCTTCCGGCTCGACCGGAGGCGCATCGTCAGCGAGCAGGTCTACGAGGCGCTCAAGGCGGCCATCGTCGGCGTGCGGCTGCTGCCGGGCACCTCGATCAGCGAGAACCGCATCTGCCGCCACCTCGGCGTGTCCCGCACCCCGGTGCGCACCGCGATCGTGCGGCTCGCCGAGGAGGGCCTGATCGACGTCTACCCGCAGCAGGGCAGTTTCGTCGCGCCGATCCGGCTCGCCGGCATCGCCGAATCGCGCTTCGTGCGGCGGGTGCTGGAAGGGGCGATCCTGCGCGAGGCGGCGGCGATCTGGTCGCCGGCCCTGAGCGCGCGGGCGCGCGCCATCGTCGCGCGCCAGGCGGCGGCGATCGTCGCCGGCGAACTCGACCGGTTCCATGCGGAGGACGCGCGGTTTCACCAGGCGTTCTGCGAATTCGTCGGGCGGGCCGGCGTGTGGGACACGATCATGCACGCGAAGGCGCGGCTGCTGCGCGTCGTGCTGCTGTTCGGCAACGCCGATCGGCTGCCGCACGTGCTGACCGAGCATCTGGCAATCCTCGACGCGCTCGACGACGGCGCGGCGGAGGAAGCCGTCCGCCGCCTCGAATACCACCTCGACCGCATCTTCGAGATGATCGAGCAGGAGCCGGCGGCGTACCGGCCGTATGTGGTGGAGTGACCGCTATTCGCCCTCGAACAGCGCCGTGGTGATGTAGCGCTCGGCGAACGAGGGGATGATCACGACGATCAGCTTTCCGGCACTCTCCGGCCGGTGCGCCACCTTGAGCGCGGCCGCCAGCGCGGCGCCCGAGGAAATGCCGCCCGGGATTCCTTCCGTCCGCGCCAGCCGGCGGGATTGGGCGAAACTTTCCTCGTTCGTCACCTGCACGATCTCGTCGGCGAGGCTCATGTCGAGGATCTCCGGCTTGAAGCCGGCGCCGATGCCCTGGATCGGATGCGGCGCGGGGCTGCCGCCGGACAGCACCGGGCTCGCCGCCGGCTCGACCGCGACCATGCGCAGGCCGGGCTTGCGCGGCTTCAGCGCCTGGCCGACGCCGGTCAGCGTGCCGCCGGTGCCGATGCCGGAGATGACGACGTCGACGCGGCCCGCGGTGTCGTGCCAGATCTCCTCGGCGGTCGTCTCGCGATGGATCGCCGGGTTCGCCGGGTTGCCGAACTGGTTCGGCATGACCGCGCCCTTGTGCTCGGCCAGCAGTTCGTGCGCCCGCGCGATCGCCCCGTTCATGCCCTTCTCGCGTGGCGTCAGCACCACCTCGGCGCCGAGATGCGTCAGCATCTTGCGGCGTTCGATCGAGACGCTTTCCGGCATGGTGAGGATCAGCTTGTAGCCGCGCGACGCCGCCATGAACGCGAGGCCGATGCCGGTGTTGCCGGAGGTCGGCTCGACGATGGTGCCGCCGGGCGCGAGCTTTCCCGCGTCCTCGAGCGCCACGATCATCGACACCCCGATGCGGTCCTTGACGCTCGCGATCGGATTGAAGAACTCCAGTTTCAGGACGATGTCGGCGGCAATCCCTTCCTCGGCGCTGATCCGCGGGATCCGCACGAGGGGAGTATTGCCGATCGTTTCGGCGATGCTGTCGTAGATGCGGCCGCGCAGCGGGCGGTCGAACACCAGTTTTTTGTGTGCGGTCTTGTTCATGTCGCTCCTCCCGGGCAATCTTCGGACGAGGCTAACCGCGCTTCGGCGCCAGCGCCATCAGTGCCAGAATCTCGAACATCATCTGCGCGCCGATCTGCGCGGTGACGGTGGTTGCGTCGTATTGCGGCGCCACCTCCACGACGTCGCCGCCGATCACGTCGAGCCCCGCCAATCCGCGCAGGATCCGCTGCGCCTCCCGCGGCGTCAGGCCGCCGACCTCCGGCGTGCCGGTGCCGGGGGTGAAGGCCGGGTCGATGCCGTCCACGTCGAAGCTGACATAGACCGGCCCCGCGCCCACCACGTCGCGCGCGCGCGCGACCACGGCGGGAATGCCGAGCGCATCGACCTCCTCGGCGTGGATCACCGTCATGCCGGTCTCGAACGAGAACTCCCAAAGGTACTCGCCGCCGCCGCGGATGCCGATCTGGATCGTGCGCGCCGGATCCAGCACGCCGTCGAGCACCGCCTGCCGGAACGGGCCGCCGTGGTGGAACCGGCTGCCCTCGTAGACGCCGCGAGGTGTCGCAATGCGCGTCGATGTGCACGAGCCCCACCGGGCGGTCGCGGCCGATCGCGCGCAGGATCGGATGGCTGATCGAATGGTCGCCCCCGGCCGACAGCGGTTTCACTCCCGCCGCCACCACTTTGGCGATGAACGCCTCGATGTCCTCGTGGCTCTGCTCCAGGCTGAAGCGCGAGCGGAACGGCACGTCGCCGACGTCGGCCGCCTCCAGTTCCGCCATCGGCGCGATGCCGTGGGTGTGGTGGAACGGCCCGATCCGCTCGACGTTGCGGATCGCCCGCGGCCCGAGGCGCGCGCCCGCGCGGTTGGTGACGGCGAGGTCCATCGGCACGCCGATCAGCGCCACATCGATCCCGGCGAACTCCTTGTCCGCCGCCTCCGGCCGGTACGGCGCGCCGATCAGGGTAGAGATATCGGAATACGGCAGCTTGCGCCGTCCCGCGCCCTTGAAGCCGAGCGACGCCGCCTTACGGAACGCGTCCCCCTCGGTCTGGTGCGGTTTTTCATTCGTGAACTTCTCCCGCCACGCGGCGAGTTTGTCGGGGTCGATCATTTTTTTGCCTCTCCCGATGCTACAGCGGGATTGCCGTCTCGATGCGGTCGTAGTCGGCGTGCAGCCCGTCGGCGTCCTGTTCCAACAGCCCTGCATCCAGCAGTGCCTTCACATCCTCATAGACGCGCTTGAAATCCCGGTCGAGTGCGCGCGCCAAGGCCCGCACGCTCGGCTCCGGGTGCGAGTGAACATGGCAGAGCAGTTCGTAGCGCTTTGGCGTCAGCACATTGAACAGGGCCTGCCAGTTCTCGAACGTGACATGCTGCTCGTTGACCAATTCGCCACGCTCATAGCGAGCGATATCGCCGAGGAGGCCGTCAGCGGCATGTCGCATCGAATCGCCCACATGCACTTTAACGCCGTCCCTCATCTTCACCTGTGTCATTCCTGACTCGCTCCACGTCGGCCAAAAAATCGGCCAGCATTTGCGACACGGAATGGAAGAAATAGGGCGTCTCAACACCCTTGAAGTGACGGTGGTCTCCTTTACCCCGTTCGTTATCGTATCCGATGACGCGCTCGCCGTGCACTATGTATACGAATGAGTATTTGAAATTGTGTGGGCTCGGCTCGATCCGTTCTGGCACCGACCAGACCCGCAATTCCCAGAACGACCCGTCTTCAAAGTCGAAGCGACGGTTCGCGATCAGTCTGGCCTGCACCATGGCGCCCTAAAATGCCATCGCCCGCTGATGGCGTCAAATGCCATCAATCCATGTGGAACATCTCCGGCAGCGGCACCGCCGCCGGCACCTCGCCGTCGTAGCGCATGATGTCGCGCATGAACGCCCACCAGCGCTGCATCACCGCCTCGTTCGGCAGCGCCGCCATCCGGTGGTCGTCGGTCCGCTCCAGATAGGCGAACAGCACGTTCGTCTCCTCATCGAGAAAAATCGAGTAGTTGCGGATGCCCGCATCCGTCAGCAAGCGGGACAGCTCGGGCCAGATTTCGTCGTGCCGGCGCTTGTACTCGTCGCGCTGGCCGGCGTGCAGAAACATCTTGAACGCGAAACGCTGCATGGCGCCCCCCCTTCGCGCGGACCCGCCAAAGGGTTATCCCAGCCGCCATCGGCAACGGCAAGGCGAGCGAGCAGACATGCGTTATGCGGGCAAGGTGGCGATCGTGACCGGCGCGGGCCAGGGCATCGGGCGCGAGACGGCGCTGCGGCTGGCCTCGGAAGGGGCGGCGGTGCTGGTCAACGACATCGTGGCGGAGCGCGCGGCCGGCGACAGTTGCGGCCGTCCAGGCGGCGGGCGGCCGCGCTGCCGGGTTCGTCGGCTCCGTCGCCGACCCCGCGGACACCGCGGCGATGGTGGCGCAGGCGCTGTCGGCGTTCGGCGGCCTCGATGTGCTGGTCAACAACGCCTACTTCCTGGTGGCCTCGACGCTCGAAGGCAACACGCCGGAGAACTGGAACAGCGAGTTCGACGTGACCCTGAAGGGCGCGTTCCTGAGCTCGCGCGCGGCACTGCCGTACTTCGTCGCGCAGAAACGCGGCGCGATCGTCAACATCGGCTCGGTCAACGGCATGATGTATTTCGGCAATCCTGCCTACTGCGCGGCCAAGGCGGCGCTGCTGAGCCTGACCCGCTCGATGGCCGTCGAATACGGCCCGAAGGGCGTGCGCACCAACATGGTCAGCCCCGGCACCATCCACACCGACGCGCCGTCGTGGACCGAGCGGCAGAAGCGCGACCCGAAGGTGTTCGAGAAGCTGGCGCGCTGGTATCCGGTCGGTCGCGTCGGCCGCCCCGCCGACATCGCCGCCGCGATCGCCTACCTCGCCGCCGACGAGGCGAGCTTCGTCAACGGCACCAACCTCGTGGTGGACGGCGGCCTGACCGCCGGGATGCCGCTGATGGCCGACGAACTGATGGCGGAGCGCGGGTGAGCGCCCGAGCCTGACCAGGCAATCCGTTCCCCGTCATTGCCGGGCTTGACCCGGCAATCCACGACGCGGGCGCGTCATGGATCCCCGGGGCATCCCCGGGCTTGACCCGGGGACCAGGGATGACGTCCGAGGGGAATGAACCGGTCATTCTACCTGGACCCCCGACGGTCGGGCGGCCTACTGGAACGGCTGCACCGGCAGCTTCAGGCCGCGCACCCCGGCGCCGAACCAGGCCTGCGGTTCCGACGGCTCGACGTCGTTGCGCCGTTCCTCGTCGGCCACACAGCGCCGGATCGCGCCGTACGCCCGCCGCCAGGTGCCGCCCGCGTCCAGCGCGTCGAGCAGGCACTTGTCGTACGCCGTGTAGGTGCGGCCCGCGCCGCAGCCGAACGAGGTGCGGTCGGCGCTCGCGGCCGTGAGGATCACCCGATTGGCGCGCGTCATCGGCCGCATCGCAAAAATGCCGGTGAAGCAGCCGGAGATCACCACCGCGGTCGGCGCGTCGCCGCAGCCCTGCGCGAGCGCGCGGTCGAGCGCCCGCGGGTTCAGGTATTCGTTGGTCGCCTGCAGCCACAGCCCGCGCTCGGCCGAGCCGTGCGAGGTTGCGAACACGAAGCAGCCCTGGCCGGCGGCGGGCTTCATCGCGGCGACCGCGGCCAGCACGTGGCGCAGCGTCGCCGACCGCGCGCCGTCCGCCGCCGCCGCGGGCGCGGCACTGAGCCGCACGATGTCGGCGCGCGTGCCGCCGCCCCACTCGTCAAGCCGCGCCTCGACGTCGCCGACCGCGTTGTCGAACACCGGCAACCGCCCGTCGCCCGCGATCAGCACGGTCTTGTAGCGCCCCGGCGCCGACGCATCGGTCGGGGCCAGATGCACCAGGGCGATTTGCGACGGCGCCGCGCAGCCGCCGATCAACGCCAGCGCGGCCAACAGCGAGCAGAACAACCGAGCGGCGCGCATGCAACGTCTCCCGACCCGGACCCGACGGACCCGTGCAGGTTTCCGGGAGCGGCGCCGCCCGGTCAAGCAACCCGTTGCGGCGAGCGCCCAGGCCCGACCCGGCCATCCACGCAGAGGAACCGCCGCAGTGCCGGGCGCCAATGAAATCGACCTCCGCCGGCCGCCGGCTTGCGGTGGGTTGCAGGGGCAACCCAACCTACGAAATCGTCGTCGTTCCGCCCGGCGGATTGGCGTGGACCAACAGCGGGGCAGCCAGTCCGGACCAGAGGCGGCAGGAGAGCCGGTCGATCGCTTCCTCGGCGTGCAGGTGGCTGCCGTGGAACAGCACCGCGACCGCCACCGCGGCGGACAGCGGCATCGCGACCCGCAGCCCCGGCGGCGACGTGCCGGCGAGGCGGGTCAGCGCCAACGCGCCGGCAATGCCGAAAGCGGCGCCGGTCGCCACGTCCGACCATGTGTGCACGTGCAGCGCCAGCCTGGTGCCGCCGATCAGCACGGCGAAGCCGGCGCCGAGCAGCAGCGCCGCGACCAGGCGCCAGACGCCGCGCGCCGGCGTCGGCAGCAGCAGCGCGATCAGCCCGCCGTAGACGACCGCCGCCGAAGCCGTGTGCCCGCTGGGGCTGCGCAGGTCGGGGAGCTGCGCGGCAGCGATGCACGAATGCACCACGACCTTCGCCACCAGCACCGTACAGAGCGTGCCGGATACGGCGACCGCCCAGGCGAGCGCGCCGCGCCGCCAGCCGGCGATCAGCAGCGCCGCGGCCACGGCGAGGACGAGCGGCACGATCACCGCCTGGTCGGCAAAGTCGGTCACGAAGCGCATGGGCGGGGTCCATACCACGCCGCACGTGCATCGGGCACGCGAGGTCAGGCAGCCGAGATCGGCGCCGCCGGGAACGGCGTGGCCGTGCCGCCCGCGTGCAGGTCGGTCAGCATGCCGCCGCAATGCACCGAGACCGGCGCGGCCGCCGGTCCGCCGAGGCCCTCCGAGCCGAACAGCGACGCACTGTCCGCGCGCGCCTGGAACGCCTCGCTCGCCGAGATCGCCTGCGCCAGCGTGTGCGGGCCGGCGGGCACGACGCTCGCGCCGGGCTGCGCCAGGAACGCCGCCATCGGCGGCGGCGACGGGGCGATGGCCGAGAGCATCGTGACGTTGCCGGGCGCCTCCGCGGGCACGATCGTATCCGCCGACGCGCCGGCGATATCGAACGTGTAGGATGTCGCGGGCAGATCGAGCGTCACGGCGTTGCCGTGGACCACCACGCTGTAGCCGGCGGCGTAGCCGACACCGTCCAGCACGATCGCGTCGCCCAGGCCGAAGCCGGTGATCTCGTTGGCGAAACTGGGGGCCGGCGCCTCGTAGCCGAGGGTGATCGTGGCGCCGCCGACCGGCGCGCCGCCCATGTCGATCGGGCCGGTGCCGGCGCCGGCGGACGTCGTCAGGTCGAGCGTGCCGCCGGAGCCCAGCGTGAGGCCGCCGGTGAAGCTGTTGGCCGGCTCGATCACCAGCAGCCCCGACCCGCTGAACACGATGCCGCCGGTGCCGGAGATCGGCGTGTAGAGCGTGGCCTGGCCGCCGCCCGGCGCCGCATCGACGACGATCGTGCCGTTGTCGGTCACGTTGGCGCCGCCCTCGAAGTTGCCGTTGATGACGCTGCCGCCCGACGAGATGACGATCGTGCCGGCCGACTTGACGTCGGGCGTGATCGCGGCGGCGCCCTTCGTCACTTCGAGCGTGCCGCCGCTGCTGACGACCGCGTTGACGTAGTCGATGATGCCGCCGGCCTTGACCAGGATGCCGTTGAAGTTGCTTGCGGCCGTCTGCACGCCGGGCGTCGACGCCACCTGTCCGGCGGCCACGACGATGCCGCCGGCGGCCAGGATGCCGCCGTTCAGGACGGTCACGTTGGTCAGGCTGGCGAACTCGTTGGCGCTCAGCACTTCCAGTGTGCCGCCGCTGGCGATGGTCGCGCTGTGCAGCAGGCCCTGCGGCACGCCGTTGCCCTCGTCCACGATCGCAAGGCCACCGCCGAGCACCGTCAGCGCCGATGCCACCGCGCCATCGATCAGATAAAGCTTGCCGCCGCCCTCGATCGTGCCGCTGATGAACGAACCGGAGTCGGTAACCGAGACATACCCGCCGTCGCCCACGGTGGCGCCGACCGCCGAGCCGCCGGGGCCGTAAACCGCCAAAACTCCGCCGGAGCTGACATTGGTGCTGATGGCCACGCCCGGATCGACGTTCTCCTGTCCGCCGCTGCGGATCTGCGCGCCGAACGATGAGCCGCCTTCGACCGCGAGTTCGCCGCCGGCGGTCGCGCCGCCGCCCACGGTGGTGTTCGACGCGATGCCGCTGGTGAACAGGTATTCGATGTCCGATTTGCTCAGCACGTCGTCGGTGCTGACGCCGCCGGACTCCACGTCGATCCCGCCCTCGCCGTTGGTAAGGGTGCCGTAGGCCTTGCCGAACACGACGATGCCGCCGCCGGACAGATATGTTCCGCTGGCGATGGCGCCGCCGTAAATCTCCAGCTCGCCACCGTTGTCGATCGTCGAGCCGGTCACGAAAGCACCGGAAAACGCGGATATTTCGCCGCCGCCGACATCCTGGATGCCGGAGCCGTGGCCCGAGACGTACATGAAGCTGTAGTTGACGATGTCGGTCGCGATGGCGACGCCGCCGACCTCGATCGTGTCCTTGGCGTAGGTGCTGAGCACCGTCGCGGACGCCACGCCGTAGACCACTTCGGCGCCGCCCTCGCTGACCTGCGTGCCGGTGGTTTTGGCGCCGTGCTCGACGACGGCGACGCCGCCGCTGTTGACGATGATGCCGCCGACGATGCCGTAGTCCTGCAACACGCCGAGATTGTCGAGCGTGACCCCCGACGCCACGCCGTGCGACAGCACGAACAGCTCGCCGTAGGCGGGGGCCGGGCCGCCGCCGCCGCCGCTGGCCATGCTCGTGTAGGTGGAACCGGCCAGCGTCGTGGCGTTGGCAGCGCCGCCGGACGAGACCGTCATCGCCGCCGTGTTGATCGTCGTCGACGTCGCCTTGCCGCCCGACAGCACCGTCACGCTGCCGACGTCGTCGGCGTCCTGCGAGACGTTCGCGGTCACTTGCGTGCTCGACGCCACGCCGCCGCCGTCGACGAGCAGCGCCGCCAGGCTGCCGACGGTGGTGCCGGAGGCGTAGCCACCCGAGCCGATCGCCATGTAGGTGTCGTCGGTCATGCTCAGTGCGCGGCCGCCCTGCAGCACGAACGCGACCTCGTTCGTGCCGACGGTCACGCCGCTGGCGGTGTGCGGGTAGAATTTGATCACCTTGCCGTCGATGTTGAGCGTTTCCACCGGCGTCGAGCCGGACGGATAGGTGACCACGACGGAGCCCTGCAGGATGACGACGCCGCTGTCGATCAGCGTGCCGCCCGGGCTCACCACGTCGCCCGCGATGGTCCCGCCGAGGTTCAGCAGGATGCCGCCCGCGTCCACCGTCGTATCGACGGCGCTGCCGCCGCCCAGCACCACCTGGATCGCGCCTTTCTCGACCGTGGTGCTCGTGGTGGCGCCGCCTGCGGAGACGAACGAGAACGTGTCCTTGCCGAGGGTGGTGTCGATCGCGACGCCGCCGGAGGAGACCTGCTGCTGCGAGCCGCTGCCGGTAAGCGTCGTGTCCGAGGCGGTGCCGCCGGTGATCGTCTGCACCGAGTCGCTGCCCTTGAGCGTCGTGGCGACCGCGACGCCGCCCGAGGTGATCTCCTGGCTGCCGCCGAACGCGCCGTAGTTGATCGTGGTGTTGCTGACCGTCCCGCCGTCGACCCGTTCATCGCCGTTGTCGGTGATGTTGTAGGCCTTGCCGCCGGCCGAGATCACCACCGCGCCGGCGTTCGTCACGCCCTTGGCGATCGCGTCGTTGCCGACATAGAGGGTGCCGCCGGCCAGCTCGATCGTCGTGTCGAGCGCAAGCGCGCCGGACTGCAAATTCACGATCGCGCCGCCGCCGGTGTAGGTGGTGCCGTTGCTGACCACGTCGCCGCCGATCTCGGTGTTGCTGATCAGGCCGAACACCAGTGCCGAACCCGGCGGGTCTTCATCGACGGTGCCGCCCTGGATGCCCAGGCCCGCGCCGGTGACCTGCGAATCGGTGACGGTGCCGCCGTGTTCCACCAGCAGCGTGTCGAACAGCCGGATCACCAGGCCGGTGGCGCTCTGCCCGTTCGAAACGGTCGTCGCCGACCCGCTCCACGTCAGACCGGTCATGGCGAGGGCCCTCTCCATTATGTTCAGAAATGTTGTAGGGCGACCGCAATGCCCTACCAAGTGAAATCACTCGTTATATGCGCGCACCGTCGTCCCGGAAGGCGGCGCACCGTCGCAACCCAACCGCCACGAAACTGTCACCGGAGTGACCGGATTCGCGGCTAGGGTGCCGCGCTCGCGGGTTTTGGAGACGAGGCGATGACCGACGAAGTTTGGGGGCTGACGCGCCGGCAGGTGGTTGGCGGTGCGGCGGCGCTGGCGGCGCTCGCGGCCGGCGGGGCGGCGCAGGCTGCCGCGACCGTGCCGGCCCGGCTGTTCGAAGTGACGGCGCAGGGCGTGGTGTTCGAGGACGCCGACGGCACCGGCAAGCGCGGCGCGGCGAGCAAGGGCGTCGCCGGCGTGATGGTCTCCAACGGCCGCGACGTGGCGCTGACCGACGCGGACGGGCGGTGGCGGCTGCCGGTGGTGCCGGGCAAGTCGCTGTTCGTGGTCAAGCCGAGCGGCTGGGCGTTGCCGGTCGATCCGGCGACCGGCCTGCCGCGCTTCGCCTTCGTCTATGCGCCGACCGGCACGCCGCACAACCTGCTGCTGCGCTTCAAGGGCGTGGCGCCATCCGGCCTGCTGCCTGATTCCCTCGATTTCCCGTTGCGCCGGCAAACGGAAAGCAGGCGGTTCGACGCGGTGCTGTTCACCGACCCGCAGCCGGAAAGCCTCGCCGAGGTGGGCTTCATCCGCGACGACGTGGTGGCGCAGGTTGTCGGGACGGAAGCCGCGTTCGGCATCACCACCGGCGACCTGATGTTCGACGACCTTTCATTTTATGACCGCTACAACCGGATCATCGCGACGATCGGCCTGCCCTGGTTCAACCTGCCGGGCAACCACGACATGAACTTCGAGGTGCCGGACGACCAGTTCTCGAAGGAGACGTTCAAGCGCGTGTTCGGCGCGCGCGACTATGCGTTCCAGTACGGCGGCGCGACGTTCCTGATGCTCGACAACGTCGAGTATCTCGGCGCCGATCCGTCGCGCCCGAACGGCGCTGGCAAGTATCGCGGCTTCTTCAGGCCGCACCAGTTGGCGTTCGTGCGCAACGTGCTCGCGAACGTGCCGGCGGACGCGCTGGTGGTGGCCTGCTTCCACATCCCGCTGCGCACCGTGGTCGGCACCGACAACTCCTTTTCCGTCGAGAACGTGTCGGACTTTCTCGGCGCACTCTCCAGCCACGCCAACAGCGTCAGCTTCGCCGGCCACACCCACACCAACGAGCATTTCTTCCTCGACGACTCGGACGGGTTCACCGCCGGGCGGCACCATCACCACGTGCTGGCGGCGGTCAGCGGCAGCTGGTGGAGCGGCCCGTTCGACGACCGCGGCATTCCGGTGGCATTGCAGGCCGATGGCTGCCCGAACGGGTTTCACATCCTGACGGTCGCGGACGGGCAGGCGAGCACGCGGTTCGTGCCGGCGCACGACCCCAACCGCACGCAGATCCGGCTGGTGCTGGACAGCCAGCTGCACCGCGACGGCCGCGAAGTGATGAAGGAGTACCGCCCGGGCGCGCTGCTCGCCGGGCCGATCGCCGTGGAGGCCGTGACCTCGACGCGGCTTGTGGCCAATTTCTTCGACGCCGGCCCGACCTCGACGCTGCAGGTGGCGTTCGGCGCCGGCGCGCCGTGGCAACGCATGCTGCACGCCGACCGGACCGATCCGTTCGTCGAGGAGGTCTACGCGCGCAACGAGGCGACCAAGAAGCCGTGGGTCAAGCCGGTGCTGTGCTCGCACCTGTGGCAGCTGCCGCTGCCGGATGCGCTCGGGCGCGGCACGCACCGGATCGCCGTGCGCGGCACCGACGAGTTCGGCCGCACGCACATGGCGGCGATGGTGCTGGAAGTCACGGGCTGAACGCTGCGCTCAGCCCGTGCCACGGCTCAGCGGCACTGATTCGGATGCCAGTAGCACCAGCCGCCGCCCGGGCGTCCCTCGACGACGCAGGCGGAGAGCGAGGCGGCCAGCAGAACAAGGCCAATGGCCGCGAGGCCGGAGCGGACAAAGCGCTGCATGGTTGACTCCAAAATAGTTGACCAAGGGGAACGCCGGACGGCGCCACGGGTTCCATCGTTGCGCTCGATCACGGCCAAAACTGGGCGGATCCTATGCGCGCTGCGGATTCGGCCGCAACTTACACCGTTGACACAAGCCGGCCATGTTCCGGCCAGGGAATCCTTTGGCCGGTCAGGGCGTCGGCGCGTCGGCGCGCAACAGGCCCTCGTGCTTCAGTTCGGCCCAGAGCGCCGACGGGATCGGGTGGCGGAACGCGGCGACGTTCTGGCGCACCTGCTCCGGGTTGATCGCGCCGGGGATCACCGCCGCGACCGATGGATGGCCGAGCGGGAACTGCAGCGCCGCGGCCGGCAGCGGCACCTCGTGCCGGGCGCACACCGCCTCGATTTTTTTCACGCGCTGCATCGCCTCGGACTGCGCGTCGTTGTAGTCGTGCTTGGCGCCCTGCACGGCGCCGGTCGCGAGGATGCCGGAGGCGAACACGCCGCCGATCACGAAGCCGACGCCGGCCTTCTCGCAGCGCGGGAATTCGCACATCCAGCACGTGCTGCTCCAGCAGCGTGTAGCGCAGCGCGACCAGGAAAAAATCGAGGTCCATCAGGTCGAGCAGGCGCGGGATCATGCCGAGCTCGTTGATGCCGGCGCCGATGCCGCGGATGACGCCGTGCTCCTTGAGCTGTTGCAACGCCCGCCAGCCGCCGTTGTGCAGTTCGGTGAGGTAGGCGTTGACGCGCTCGATGCGCTGGTGGTGCCAGAAGTCGAGGTCGTGGATCAGCACGAGGTCGATGCGGGTCAGGCCGAGGCGCTGCAGGCTGTCCTCGAAGGCGCGCATGATGCCGTCGTAGCTGTAGTCGAACTTGTGCTGGAACGGCAGCCCGCCGGCCCACATGCCGCCCCTCGAACTCTTCCACGTTGTGGACCGGGTGCATGCGTGCGACCGACCTTGGTGGACAGCACGAAATCCTTGCGCGGACGGCGGTAGAGGGCGCGGCCGAACCGGTGCTCGCTCTGGCCACGGCCGTACCAGGGGGCGGTGTCGAAGTAGCGGATGCCGGCGTCCCACGCGGCGGCGAGCGTCGCGGAGGCTTCTTCGTCGGGGACGACGTTGAAAAGATCGCCGAGGCCGGCGCCGCCGAAGCCGAGTTGCGTGACTTCGACGCCGGTGCGGCCAACTTTGCGGCGGGCGAGCGGGTCCATGCGTGGTCTCCGTGGTCGGTCAGGCGCCGGCGCTGAGCATGGCGACGGCGTAGGGGGGCAGGGTGAGCGTGGCGGCGGGCGCGGGCAGCGGGCGCATCGCCGCCCAATCGGGCCCGCATTCGGCATCCAGAACATGGCCGGCCGCGTTGCCGAACCCGTCCGGAACCGCGACGCGGACCACCCCCGCGGTCAGATTTGCGAGCCACAATTCCATCGCGCCATTGTGCTCCGCGAGCAGCGCCAATATGTCGCGCTCGCGAACTCGGGCTCGCGGCATGCAGCGTTGCGCCGCGAAGGCGGGCGCAGCCGTGGACGACGTGGAACACCGGCAAAGGTTTGCCGTCGGCATCAAGAATGCCGAAATCGCCGACTGGGGCGGAGACGGCGATGCGTTCGGCGCCACCGGCGGCAAACCGGGAAATGTAGCCGAGCGTCCAGGCGGCGTTGAACAGACCGGCCTGCCGCGGGTCGCGGCCGGCCATCGCCATGCGGACATTATCCGGGTTGTCGAGCGGCGCCGCGCCGTACGGGTTGTTGCGCATGCCGATGCTGCTCGGCCCGACCACGAACGGTTTTCCGCCAATGATCTCGCGCACCGAGGCGGCGACGGCTGGCAGCGACTCCAGCGTCTCCATCACCGAGCGGTCGTCGCCCGCGTGGACGTTCGGCGTGGTGCAGAATGTGACGAAGTCGATCAGGTCGAGCGGCGGGCGCTTGCGGTTGAGTTCGGTGAACGTGCTGAGCATGCCGCCGCCGAGACGCACGCCGGGGAACGCGCGGCGGGCGGCACGCAACACCGCATCCGCCGGCGGGCAAGGCGGCCAGGCACTGCCGGGCGGCGTACTTTTCAGGTCGGCGGCCGGAGAAACGGCGATGGCGGTCACGTTCAGGCCGGCCTGTCGCACCTGTTCCGCAGCGTTGTCGCTGTCCTTCCTAAAGTCTTCAATTGACGGGATGACAAGTTGGAGTTCCACGTCGGCACCAAGCGCGGCGGCAAGTTTCTGCACGTCCCCAAGGTCGTCAGAGCTGTGCAGAAGGTGGCGGCAGACCAGCGTGGCGACGCCGGCCTCGTGTAGCTTTGCGACGAACGGCAGCGCCGCCGCGGCCTCGGCGGGGGTGCAGCCGAGCGCGATCGCCGGCATTTTCCCGAGCGCGTCGCCAAGCTCGATGCGCACGACATCATCCGCACTCGCCGGCGTGGTCGGGCGGCCGAGCAGCTTCAGCGTCACCGATTGGCGGAGCGGCTCGCCGGCGGCAAGGGTGTACGGCCACGGTAGAGCGAGCGGCCGAACGTAGGTCTTGTAGGAGGCGTCGGTCCAGTTGCGCTGGTCCTCCATCTCGAACGTGTCGCCCTCCATGCGGCAGGTCACGCGCGCGCCGGGCGCAAAACCGTGCGTCAGCGCGCGCAGATCCTTCATGGGCTGCACCGGATCGATCAGCGCCGGGAATATTGCCGCGACGATGCGGCCGTCGACGTGCTCGATCTCGACGTCGTGTCCGGCCACGCCCGCGATCGGATGCAGCACCACAAAACCGGCGCGGCAGGTGACGAAATCGCTCTCTGCGTGGCCTTCGGCGGTGAATGACAGCGTGCCGTTCGCGGTGCCGTCGATGCGGGCGCGATAGCTCAGCGTCGCCGTGCCGTCGCGGATCGTCGCCGTGTAGCGGACGCGGAACGCGTCGCCGTCCTCGCGCACGGTGAGGTCGGCGATCTCCGGCGCGAACGTGTTCCAGACGCGGCCGCGGACGAGGAAGGAAATCGCGCGGATCATCTCGAAGCCGGCGTAGCTTATGTAGCGCAGGTTGCCGTTTTCCAGCTCGGCGGACAGCGGGCCGGCGCGCAGCACGCGCGGCGGCGTGATCGGCTCCGCCGTGCCGACCAGCAGCATGGCCTGTGCGCTGTCGGACATCAGATGACGGGGGCCACGGCGCGGCGTTCGGCGGCGGAGCGATAGGCCGCGACCGCGAGCGCGTAGGTGCGCAGATTGTCGGCCCCGCTGGTCTCCGGCTCGCGGCCGGCCAGCAGGCACTCGACCCAATGGCGCTGCGTGTTCAGCACGCTTTCCTGGATGTTGTGCCAGGGCAGCGACGTCCACGGCAGCAGCGGCGTGGTGACGTGCTGCTCGCGCGTTTTCCCATCGCTGGTCACGGTCATGCGATAGCCCTCGCGCAACTGGATGCTGCCGCGCGGGCCTTCGATGTGGACCAGCGTTTCCGGGAACGGGTCCGGCGAGATCTTGCTGGAATAGCTGCAATCGACGATGCAGGTCGCGCCGGTGCGGTGCCGCACCAGCATCGTCGCCATGTCCTCGGCGCGGGCGCCGGGATGGATGCGGTTGGTCAGCGCGTAGATCGTCTCGGCCTCGCCGAAATAGACGCGCGCCATGTCGAGCAGATGCACGCCGAGGTCGAGGATGATGAGCTGTTCTTCCTGCAGCAGGTACGGCTGGCCGCCAAAAATGTCGTAGCCGGTGCGCAGGCTGATGCGGCCGAAATGCGGCGGGCCGATCTCCCCGGTCGCCAGCACGCGGCGAACCGCATCGAGCGGCACCTGGAAACGGAAGTTCTCGTGCACCATCAGCGGCACGCCCGCGGCCTTGCAGGTGCCGACCATCGACACGCAGTCGTCCCAGGTCGGCGCGAACGGTTTTTGTACCGATCGTCGGCAGCTTGTGCCGCGCGGCGAGTTCGACGAGCGCGCGGTGCGTCGGCATCGTGGTGACGATATCGACGAAGTCGAGTTTCTCCCGTGCGAACATTTCCGCCGCGTCGGTGTAGTGCGCGGGCGCGCCGAATTTCTCCGCCGCCGCCTTCGCCTTCACGGCGTCCTTGTCGCAGATCGCCGCCAGCTTCACCTCGGCAAGACTGTTCCAGGCATTCAAATGGTTCTGTCCGAAGAACCCGCAGCCGATCACGGCCGCGCGCAACGGCGTCTGCGGCATCGCTCAGCCCCCCGCCGCCGATTTGCCCTGCCAGCGCGCGTGCTGCAGCACCGCACGATTGACCAGGCCGCGCGGCAAAAGCCCGTCGGCGACGTCGAGCACCGAGCGCACCGCCGACGCGCCGATGCCCGCAAAGCATTGGTCGGTCCAGCACAGCGCATGCGGCGCGAGAATGACGTTGTCGAGCTTGAGCAGCGGATCGTCGGCGTCCGGCGGCTCCTGCTCCTGCACGTCGAGCCCGGCGCCGGCGATCTTGCCGTCCTGCAGCACCTTCGTCAGCGCCTTCTGGTCGACGATCGGGCCGCGCGCGGTGTTGATCAGATAGGCGGTCGGCTTCATCAGCGCGAGCCGCTCGGCGTTGACCAGATGATGCGTTTCCGGCGACAGCGGGCAACTGATGGAAACAAAGTCGCCTTCGCGGAACACGGTTTCCAGATCGACCAGCGTGATGCCGAGTTCGCGCGCGACGGCCGCGTTGGCAAACGGATCATGCGCGATGAAGCGCATGCCGAACGGCTGCGCCAATCGAAAAAGCTCGGCGCCGATGTTGCCGATGCCGACCGAGGCCAGCGTGCGGCCGATCAGGCCGACGCCCATGTGGTTGCTGCGCAGCGCGTAGCCGGCCGGCCCCTGGCGGGTCAGCTTGTCCTTGACGAACAGTTTGCCGGTCAGCGCGAACAGCAGCGTGAGAATGGCGACGGCCACGGGTCGCCGCACCCCGTCCGGCGTGATCGTCAGCGCGATGCCGGCTTTCGTGCAGGCGTCGACATCGACCGTGTCGTAGCCGACGCCGAAGCGCGCGACGATTGAGAACCGCCCGCCGGGCGGCACGCTCTCCGCGGCAAAGCGGTTGCCGAGCAGGATCAGCGCGTCGAAGCCGTCGAGCGACGCGGGCGCGATGGTCTTACCGAGCGGCACGTGCGCGACTTCGACATTCGCATGCGCGCGCAATGGGGAAAGGTCGAACATCGGATAGGCCGGCGAGCCGTCCGGTTTGACGAAGTCGCCGTCGATGGCGACACGGAACTTGTTCATGCTGCCTTCTTTCCTTTGCCGCGCTTCGGCGCTTCCGCCGCCCCCGCGCGCAGCCCCGCAATGCCGGCGGCGACGGCTGCCTGAAAAACCCACACGTCGCCGGCGTAGCTCAGGAAGTCGAACCCGGCCGCGTGCAACGCCACGCCCGTCGCCACGTCCGGCACCAGCCGGCCCAGCGATTTTCCGTGTTTTTGCGCCGCCTTGGTCACGGTCTTCACGGCCGCAACGAACTTCGGATGCTCGAACTCGCCGGGAATCCCCAGCGAGCAGCTCAAATCAAAGTGGCCGATCCACAGGCAGTCGATGCCGTCGAGCGCCGCGATGGCGTCGGCATTCTCGACGCCTTCCGCGGTTTCGATCTGCGTGAAGATCGTGGTGCGCCGGTTGGCGGCCGCGAGATTTTCCGCGGTCGATTTGACGCGGTAATTGTCGTGCGCGATGCCGAGCGCGACGCCGCGCTTGCCCTGCGGATAATACTTGATCGCGTCGAGGATCGTGCGCGCTTCGGCGGGGTTGCCGACCATCGGCAGCATGATGCCCTCGGCGCCGACGTCGCAGGCGCGCGCGATGTGGTCGTATTCGCGCGAGGGCGAGCGCACGATCGCCGGTAATTGCGCGGCCTCGGCGTAGCGCACCGCCTGCTTGATCGTCTCGTGGCTGAACGCGCTGTGTTCCATGTCGAACACGACGAAGTCGCAGCCGGCGTTCTTCAGCATGTGGCCGATGCCGGGGGTGGCGAATTCGACGACGAAGTGCCCGGCCTTCAGCGGCTTGGTGCCGATCATCGCCTTCAGCGTCTCGGTTGCCAAAGCCGTCCCTCCCGTTCTCGTTTTTGTCCCGGTGGCGGCGATTGCCGGCCGGGTGCGGATCGGCGCTGCCGCCGTCGCCGGGACTGTGCCCGCGGCCCCGGCGGAGTGTCAACGCGGCCCACATAGGCAACGCGGGGGCGGGGTGGCTATAAGCGCGGCTTGTTTCGCGACGCCAATGCGTCACCGAGGTCGCCCCGTGAAGCCGTCCGCCAATCCCGCCCGGACCGCGAACCGCCCCGCCAAGCGCCCGGCGGTCGCGCGGCCGCGGCCGGCGGAGGATGCGGTCGCGGCGCCCCGCGAGGTGTCCGCGACCGTCGAGTTCCGCGGCACCAACGCGCTGTTCACCCTGACCCCGCCGGCGGAGGTCAGCGCCGTGCTGCTGGACGGTGCCCCGCTTGCCGCCGACCGCTGGCGGATCACCGAGGACGGCACGCTGCGCGTCGGCTGCCCGCCGGCCACGTTCGACACCACGCCGCACATGCTGCGGCTGGAATTTTTCGACGCGGCGCCGGTGGAGCAGCCATACCGCTCGGCCTACCATTGCGAAATCGAGAAAATCGACGAGACGGTGCTGCGCGGCTGGATCTTCGACGAGCTGCGGCCGACCTCGTCGCTGACGCTCGATGTGCAGAGCGGCGCCGCCGAGCCGTTCACCGTGCTCAACACGATCGACCACGCCAAGCTGAAGCGCGCGCATCCTGAGGTGATTGCCGGCGGCTTCGAAATCCGGCTGCCGCACCGCTCGGTGCGGGCCGAGCCGGAAATGGTCGCGATCACCGTGCGCGGCACGCAGTACCTGCCGTTCGGCCCGATCCTGCGCGGCACCACGCTGCCGGGTGCGATCGCGGTCGCCGCTGCCGCGCGGCGGACGTTCGGCGCCTCCGCCCGCGGGCTGCTGTTCTCGACCACGCTGATGCCGGCGCTGGTGCAGACGTTCGCGGGCACGCCGCCCGAGCCGGCCGCGCTGCTCGACGGCGCGCGTGCGCTGCGCGGCCGCGCCGGGCTGCCGCGGCACGACGTGCCGAGCATCGAGGTGATCGTGCCGGTCTACCGCGGCCTCGCGGAAACGCTCGCGTGCATCGAGAGCGTGCTGGCCAGCGGCGACGCCATTCCTGCCCGCGTCACGGTGATCGACGACTGCTCTCCCGAGCCGGACCTTTCCGAAGTGCTGCGCGCGATGGCGGACGCGGGGCGGATTCTTTATGTCCGCAACGAGGAAAATCTCGGGTTCGTCGGCAGTGCCAACCGCGGCCTGGCGCTGGCGAGCGACGGCGACGTCGTGCTGCTGAACTCGGATACCGTGGTGCCGGAAAAATTCCTCGACCGGCTGTATCGCGCCGCCTACTCGGACTCGACGATCGCGACCGCGACGCCGCTGTCCAACAACGCCACGATCTGCAGCCTGCCGCGCCCGCCGGGGACGGAGGCGGCGCCGTACGGGCTCGACCTTGCGGCCATCGATGCGATCGTGCGCGAGAGCAACGCCGGCATCGTGCGCGACATCCCGACCGCGCACGGGTTCTGCATGTTCATCAAGCGCGCGGCGCTGGACGACATCGGGCAGTTCGACGCGGAGACGTTCGGCGCCGGCTATGGCGAGGAGAACGATTTTTCGCTGCGCGCGCTGCAACGCGGCTGGCGCAACGTGTGCGCGGCCGACCTCTACATCGAACACAAGGGCGCGGTCTCGTTCTCGGAGAACAGCAAGGCCCTGATTGATGCCAACCTGAAGATCGTCGAGGCGCGGTATCGTTACTACCATGACTTCGTCGCCGATTTTCTGCGCACCGACCCGCTGCACGACGTGCGCAACCGCGTGCTGAAGGCGGTGTGGCGGCGCATCGGCCGCATCGCGCTGTTCGTCACGCTGTCGCTCGAAGGCGGCGCGGTGGGGCACGCCGGCGACATGATGGCGCGGCTTACCGACGAAGGTTTTCTCGTGTTGGCGCTTGCCACCGGCCGCGATCACGACGGCCGGAAGATGCCGGTGATCCGGCGCTGGGACAGCGACGAGGCGCTGGCCTATCCGCAGCCCGCGCCGATCGGCGAGGCGCTGGCCGACATCCTCGACCTCGCGCCGATGTTCGTCCATGTGCAGCATCTGCTGGACCTGCCGGACGGCGTCGGCGAGTTCGTGCGCAACTGCGGCATTCCGTACGCGGTGACACTGCATGATTTCTTCTACGGCTGCCCGCGCGTGACGCTGCTGGATGCCGGCGGCTTCTATTGCGGCATTCCGCCGGCGCAGAAATGCACCGCGTGCGTTGCCGAGGGCGGCGCACACGCCGGGCTGCACAAGAGCCTCGAACCATTCTCGCGCACCGGCGAGGTGTGGCGCGGCAAATGGGGGCCGCTGCTGCACGACGCCTACCAGGTGATCGCGCCCTCGCGCGACACGGCGGACCGCTACGCGGCGCTGTTTCCGGGGCTGCGCGTGGAGGTGAAGCCGCATTTCGCGCCGCCCGCCGCGCCGCCGCCGCGCCGCTGCGACCCGCCCGCCGGCGACGGGCTGCGCGTCGTCATCCCCGGCGCGATCGGGCCGCAGAAGGGCGCCAAACAACTGATCGACCTCGCGCGGCATTGCAGCCGCTGGGAGGACGATATTCTGCTGGTCGTCGTCGGCCGCACCGACCGCGACAGCGAGTTCGAGGAGTTCCGCAACATCAGCCTCGCCGGGTCGTACAAGCCGGGGGAGGCGAACGAGGCGCTGTGCCGCGCCGGCGCGCGCGTGGCGCTGTTCCTGTCGATCTTCCCGGAAACGTTCTCCTACACGCTGTCGGAGGCGCTGGAGGCCGGCATGGTGCCGGTCGCCTACGATTTCGGCGCGATCGCCGAGCGGATGCGGGCGCTCGGCGTCGGCGTGCTGGTGCCGCTGCACGGGCCGCCGCAGCAACTGGTGGCGGCGATCCGTCGCGCCGCCGAAATCCGCGCGACCGTGCCGCCGGCGAGGCGATCTGGGGCCGCTACGACACGCTGTTTCGCGACTACTACGCGCCGGCGCTGACGGATCTGGCCGAGGTGATCCCGCCGCCCGACGCGCCGCGGGTGCTGGCGTGGCCGACCGGCGTGGAACGCGACCGCTGGTGCGTCGGCGACCTGCGCCTGCAGGTGTGGAGCCCGGAGCCTCTGGTGCGCGTCGCCGTTTCGTTCTGGGTGCCGCCGGCGGGCGGGATGCAAGCGGTGGAAATATCGTGGGCCGGGGTCGGCGAGGGTCGGGTGCTGGCGCGGGCCTTCCTGTCGGCCAACGAAGTCGTGCGGATCGTATGCGCGCTGCCGGTCGCGGGGCTGCGCATGGTCGACCTGCTGTGCCGGTTCGACTACCAGTTCGGGCTCGCCGCGCCGGACATCAGGCGCGTGGCCGGGATGTTCCACGCCGTCGAGGTCAGCGTCGGCACCGGCTGGAGGCAGGCCGAATTGCCGGACATCGAGGCGCAGGCGCCGCCGCGGCCGAAGGGGTGATCGGCGCCAAGCCAGAGCGCGGCCGCGTCATCCGGCCGGTTCGATGCCGGCCTGAACGGAGCGGTGATAGACGAAGGGAATTAGCCCCTTCTGCACGGCAACCTCCTGCATGACGACCGGCAGTTGCCGTGCATCGACGACCAGCCCGTCAACTTCGATCAGCCACGCCAAGGGACTATTGGCGAGGCGGCTCGGCAGCGTCCATCGGTGATCGAACTGGCGCATGGCCAGCGCATTGCGCACCAGCTTTGCCTTGTTGCCGCCCGTGCTCGCGGCAATGCCGAAATGGCCGCACAGATCGGCCATCGCCATATAGGGCTGCGTGGCCTTGTCGCTCAGAAAGTTGACCTGGCCCAGAGCGTACAAGACTGCGCATGCCCAGGTCTGGGGATGGCCGCTGGTCAGCGGGCTTGGCCGCTTGCGGCACAGCGCAGCGATCGCTTGGCGGGCCAGATCCGCATACTCCTCGTCGAGATGCTCCTGGCAAAACCGATCGGTCAGCGCGGTCAGCGCCGCAAAAAAGCCTTCCCAGCCCTTTGGCACTTTTTCGGATTTTGTCATCGTCGTTGGTGTTTCCCGGGGGGATTTGCCGGAGGCTGGGCTATTACAGGCAGCACTTCTTGTATTTCTTGCCGCTGCCGCACGGACACGGCTGGTTGCGGCCGACTTTTTCGCGCCGCACCGGCGCTTGAAGTTCAAACTCGATCGGATCTGCTTGGGGACGCAGCCCCCAAATCTTGGAAAGGATTTCTGGCACGGGCCGGGGCGTGGAGCGCTGGGCCCGGAACCCCAGCTCGATTTCGACGTCCTCGACATCGCCGGCGACGAACAACTCGACGGCGTTGCGCCGGAACGCGTCGCGGATCGCCTCGATCGCCTCGACCGCGTGCAGGTCGAGCAGCGCCGAAACGACGAAACCGTTCGTCCAGTCGTCCGCAGCCCGGTCCGGCGCCAGCAGCGGTGCCAGCATGCCGACGCAGTCGTCGCGGCATTCGGGATGCTGCCGGCCGATTTCCTTCAGCGCCAGGATCGCCGTGGCTTCGGCCGACGGCTCGAGCGACCGATCGGACAGCAATCGCGAGATCGGCAGCATGGCCGCCGCACCGATCATGCCGTACACGACCGGCAGATCGCTGTCGGCCGCGTCGTCGTCGGCGAGCGCCGGCAGCAATTCCAGCAACGGCTCGATCGCCGCCTCGGCGCGCAACTGCCCCAGCGCCCGCCACGCATGGACCGGCGCCCACACGGCGCCGGAGTCCGAGTCGGCGTGATGCAGCGCGTCGTCGCACGCCATCCGGATCAGCGCCTCGACGTGCTCCGGCCCGATGCCGAATTCCGTGGCGTAGTCCAGCCAGTTCGCCGGATCGTGGTCGCGGGGATTGCCGACCGACAGCAATCGCCGCACCGGGTCCGCGTGATCGAGGGCGAGTTCGCCGATTTGCGAGCCATCCATGTCCGGACATCCATCTGCAATCGCGCAACTTTCGTCGCATCGCGGGAATGCTGAGATCAGATGCGTCGAGTCGGGCAAGCCCGATGCAGCGGCGACGCCGTGGATTGCCGGGTCAAGCTCATCCCATCGGCGGGGCGATTGCCCTCGGCAGCGCGGTCTGGCCGAGCACGAAACCCTCCCAGCGGCGCAGCCACGGATCGTCCGGCACGCCGTCCGGGCGGCGGCCGGCCAGCACGTTGAGCACGCACAGCACGCCGAGCACGGAATCGAACCTGTCCTCGCCCGCCGCATCGCTGCCGAACCCGTCGACCAGCGCCGCCTGCATCGCCGCGTCCGGCACCACGCCGAGCCCAGCCATCGCGGCAAGCAGCGCGCCGGCCAGCGCCGCCCGATCGGATTGGCGGCGCTTGCTGCCGCCCATGCGCACCGACAGGTGGCGCATCGCCTCGGCCGGATAGGTCTCCGCGACGACCACGGACCGGGTCGCCAGCAGGGGCAGAAAGATCGCCCTCGAACGGCCACAGCGCGGGCGGGTCGGGGCCGGCGAGGGCAGGAAGAAAAAGATCGCGCCAGGCGGTGATGGCGGCCTTGCCGGTCTGGTTGGCGCCGAGCGTCCAGAACAGCGGCGCCCCGGCCGGCCGCTCGGCAGTGGCGCGGTCGCACAGCCGCGACAGCCCGGCCGCGCCGCCGAGCCCGAGCGCCGCCGCGTGCGCCGCGCGCGTCATGCCTTTTTTTCCATGCGCCGGATAGAATGGCCGGCCGGGCGAGACATCCTGCAACGTGCCGCACACCTCGAAGAAGCCGGGGCGGACGGCCAGGCCGCGCAGGAACGAACCAAAATCCGCATCCGTCGCGTGCGCGGCGGCGTACGCGCGCGGCAGGCCGAGCGGCAGGTCGACGCCGAACGCGACCGCGCCTCCTCCGGCCGCATCGCGCAGCCGCGCCAGCAGCGTCGCCAGCTCGCCGACCGGCGCCGGCGCCGCCATCCGCCAGCCGCCGCCGTCCCGCCGTGCCGAGGTCAGCCAGCGCTTGCGCGGATCGGCGCTCCAGTCGGCATGCACGGCGAGAGTTGCGGTCATTCCCGACCGCATGGAATGATTGTGGCGGTCGTCATCCGGCGCAGTCGCGTCGGCCCAGCAGCGGAGCGAGCAGAATGTCCTCCACGCGCATCGCGCCGGCGGCCGCCAAACGCGGCGAGCAATACGCCCCGACGATGCGGTGGATCCATTGGCTGACGGCCGCGATGGTGCTGCTGCTGTTCGTGTTCGGCGGCTGGACGCATTATTTCGACCCTGGCGACGGGCTGCTCAAGGACCTGCTGTACAACCTGCACCAGAGTTTCGGCGTCACGGTCTGGGTGCTGGTGCTGCTCCGCGTCGTGGTGCGGCTCGCCACGGGCGCGCCCAGAATGCCTTCCGACACGCCGGTCGTGATCCGTGTCGCGGCGTCGCTGAACCATCTGGCGCTGTACCTGGTGCTGCTGGTGCAGCCGATCACCGGCTTCCTCGACACCAACGCAAACGGGTTTCCGCTCGACTGGTTCGGGCTGTTCCGGGTGCCGTCGCCGATCGGCAAGCAGCCGGACGCGGTGGCGCACGCGCTGGACGGTTTGCACTGGTTCGGCGCGCTCGCGTTGCTGCTGCTGGTCGGCTCGCACCTCGCCGGCGCCGCGTATCACGGGCTGATCCGGCGCGACGCAGTGCTGCGCCACATGCTGTGAGGCGCGGCCGCCTCAGAGCGGCTTGTGCGCCCTGTCGAGCAGCCGGGACAGCAGCCCCCGCTTCTTCGGCTCGGCCTGCTTGACCGCGCGCTCGCGCGACCGCTCCTCCTCGCGCCGGTCGCGGTCCTTGGCGTCCAGCCATTTCTGCAGGCTCATGCCGGCCTTGGCCGCGCGCTTTTCCTCGTAGGCGCGCTGGCCTTCGCTCATCTGCTTGCTCATCGTCGCTCCATGCCGCCCGATCTCGAAGGGGCGAGGCGCGCGGTTGTGGCAGCGCGCTCCCGCTGCTTCAAGGGGGTCGCAGCGGGTGGAGGGCGGCATGGCGGAGGCGCGGGTCAAGGCGGGCATCTGGGTGCAGGCGGCGCTGCGCCTGGGC
Organism: uncultured Solirubrobacterales bacterium; assembly: GCA_963697635.1. Taxonomy (GTDB): domain Bacteria; phylum Pseudomonadota; class Alphaproteobacteria; order Acetobacterales; family Acetobacteraceae; genus CAJCJG01. The sequence goes on from CAVOOS010000034.1 coordinate 283,864, forward strand.
AACGCGGCGGGCCGCTACGGGGCGGTGTTGCGGCGGGGCGACGCGGATGCGGGCGGGGTGCTCGTGGTGCTGCGCGGGCGCGAGGGGCTCTGCGTGCTGTCACAAGTGCGCGCGGCCAGCGGCGAGATGGCATGGCTGCGCGCCACCGGCCCGGCCCCGGTCGAGCAGGCGGCGGCCGACGCCTATGTCGCGCGGCAGGTGGGTTTCGACCCCGATCTGTGGGTGCTCGAGTTCGACAGCCCCGATCTGCTGCCGCCGTTCGAGGCCAGGCTGGTGCCGTGACGGCGCGCCGCGGCACGGGGCCGCACCCGCTTTCGCCCTAGCCTCCGGCGCGTGACGAACGTAGAACGACCTTGATGGGTCGCGCTCGCCAAGGGCGGCCGAAGGGGATGTGAATGACGTTGTTCCGCACCGCCCTGACTGCAGTCTTGTTCTCGGCCTGCACCGTTCTGGCGGCGACGGAAGCAGCGGTGGCGGAACCGGTCGATGGCTTCTACGTCGGTGCGGGCGCCGGCTACAACCTGCTGCAGGACGTGACCGCGTCGGTGGACGCGCTGCCCGGCCGCGCCGTGGGAAGCTCGGGCGTGTCGGCGAACGCGCCGATGACGGTGAAGTGGGGCGGCGGCTACGCGCTCTCCGGCGCGTTCGGCTGGGGGATGGGCAACGGCGCGCGGTTCGAAGTGGAAGCCGATTTCCGCGACGTCCAGCAGTCCCGCAACAACGGCGTCGGCGGCGGCCGGGAGACCGAAGCCGGCCTGATGGCCAACGCCTACTACGACGTCGATGTCGGGCTGCCCTGGATGTCGCCGTATGTCGGCCTCGGGGTCGGCTACCAGTCGGTCGGCTGGAACCACGTGACCGGCGCGGCGAGCGGCATCGACACCGGCGGCGGGCCGAGCACGGTCAGCGTCAACCAGACGCTCGGCGGTTTTGCCTACCAGTTCATCGCGGGCGTGGCGTTTCCGATCGACACCGTGCCCGGCCTCGCGGTGACGGTCGAATATCGCTTCCTCGATCTCGCCGGCACCCGCAACTACCGCGCCGAGGGCAGCACGTCTGGAGTTCTCCTCGGGCTTTCCGGACAACGCGACGCGGGCGCACGTCTCGGCAGACGTCAACCACAGCGTGATGGTCGGGCTGCGTTACGCGTTCAACGGGCCGGCGGCGGTTGCGGGGATGAACCCGCCGCCGCCCCCGCCCGCCGCGCTGGCGTCGGCGGTGCCCGCGCCGCCCGCGCCGGTTGGCGTGCGCACCTATCTCGTGTTCTTCGACTGGGACAGCGCCCGGCTGACGCCGCGGGCGCGCGACATCATTGCCGAGGCGGTGCGCAACTCGGCCCACGTCGCCTACACGCGGATCGAAGTCGGCGGACACGCCGACCGCACCGGCTCGGCAAGCTACAACATGGCCCTGTCGGAGCGTCGGGCCGAGGTGGTGGCATCGGAATTGGAACGCTGGGGCGTGCCTCAGGCAGCAATCCAGATCCACGGTTTCGGCGACACGCGGCCGCTGGTGCCGACCGCCTACGGCGTGCGACAGGCCGAAAACCGTCGCGTGGAAATTGTCTACCGGTAATCGCGCCGCTCACCGTCTCGTGTATGCCACAGCCTGTGGCGCTAGGGTCACAGCAGGCTGGGAAGATCGAAATACCGCTGATTTCCCGCAATGTTCGCTGGAAACACGGAGTCGCGGGGCATAGTTTACCGGCAAAGGAACGACCGGTGGATTCGTACCGTTCGGACCGGGTGGCGGCCATCGCACGTCGCCGTGAACGGAAGAGGAGAGTAAAAAAATGAAACTCCGGAGCGCACTCGTTGCCGCCGGGCTGCTCGCGTTGCCGGCTGTTGCGGTCGCCCAGCCGGTCGACGGGCTGTACGTGGGCGCCGGCGCCGGCTACAATTGGGCGCAGGATCTCAACATCAAGTCGTTCGATGGCACCAACCCCGGATCGCATCTGACCACCAATGGCGGCGCGCTCGGCCTCGCCAGCGTCGGTTACGGGCTCGGCAACGGGTTCCGCGTGGAAATCGAGGGCGATTACCGGAACTACCACCAGAACTTCACCAATGGCCTGACGCTGAACGGGTCGAGCGGCGGGCTGAACCAGACCTATGGCGGGTTCGTCAACGGCCTGTTCGATTTCGACGTCGGCGCCGGCTTCGTGTATCCGTATGTCGGCGTCGGCATCGGCTACGAGTGGACCGCGTTCAACACCTCGCACTTCAGCGCGACCGAGGGCAGCGTCGCGGCGCAGGGCATCCTGGGCGTCGCCTTCCCCGTTCCGGATCTTCCCGGCCTGTCGGTGACTGCCGAATACCGGTTCATGACGCCGTTCGAGGACGAGAAGTTCACCAACAACGGCACGGCGATGAAGGTCGGCCCGCAGTACAACCATGCGGGGCTGATCGGCCTGCGCTACGCCTTCGGCGTCGAGGCGCCGGCGGTGATGGCGCCGGCGCCGTCACCGGTGGCTGCACCTGCCCCGACCCCGCCGCCCGCGCGCACGTATCTCGTCTTCTTCGATTGGGACAAGTATGACCTGAGCGCCCGTGCGCGGCAGATCATCGCCGAAGCGGCGGCCAACGCGCCGAAGGTGCAGGTGACCCGGATCGAGGTGAACGGCTACACCGACACGTCGGGCACCCCGGCCTACAACCAGGGCCTGTCGGTGCGGCGCGCCGACGCGGTGAAGGCGGAACTCGTGAAGGACGGCGTACCGCCCAACGAAATCTTCACGCAGGGCTTCGGCGAGACGCATCTGCTGGTGCCCACCGGCCCCGGCGTGCGCGAGCCGCAGAACCGGCGCGTCGAGATCATCCTGAAGTAACGGCTACGCTCCGGCCGCGGCCGGAGTGGTTTCGGGGCGGGCACCGGCAACGGTGCCCGCCCTTTTCTGTTCAGTGGTACTGTTCGTAGTCGACCCGGACCGCATCGGCGCCGTCCCATTCAAACGTGATCCTCCACGGTCCGCTGACGGCGATCGCGTATCGCTGTGGCTTGCCGCGCAGTTTGTGGAAGTTGAAGCCGGGAACGTTCAGATCTTCAGGCTGTCTGGCGTCCTGGAGGGCCGCAAGACGGAGGCGCACGCGCTTGGCGTGATCTGGCCGGATACCGGAGGCGTCGCCCGTCTCCCAAAACACCGAGAGCCCGCGATGCTTGAATGAGCGGATCATGGTCGCGGTGTAAAGCGACTCGTGACACAATGTCAACTTTAGCTTGACATTCGTCATCGCAAACGCAATTTACTCGCGTCATCGCAAACGCAATCCACTCGCCGGCAGCGGTGCATGATTGCCGCAATGGCTGGACAGGGCGATTTCGGAGGACAGGCGTGGTCGAGTATCTTGTTAAGGGCCCGCCCGCTTGGCCGCCCACGCATCCGGGCGAGCTGCTGCGGGAGGAAGTGCTTCCGGCGCTCGGCCTGACTGTGAAGGCGGCCGCGGCGGCGCTCGGCGTCTCGCGCCAGACCCTGCACGCCATCCTGTCCGAAAAGGCCTCGGTCACACCGGAAATGGCGGCACGCATCGGCAAACTTTGCGGCAACGGCCCCGGCCTGTGGCTCCGCATGCAGCAGTCCCGCGACCTATGGCGGGTGGAACGCGAGCTTGCCGCGGAGCTCGAAAAAATACCGACGCTGCACGCGGCCTAGCGGCGGCTACCGGCCGGCCTCGATCACCAGCAGCGTCGAGGTGCCGTGCGCCAGCACCTTGCCGTCGGCGAGCGCCCGCAGCGTGCCCTCGGCCGAGATGATGCGCCGGCCCGAGGCGATCACGCGGCCCTCCGCACGCACCCGCCCGGTCGCCGGCAGGATCGGGCGGGAGAAATTCACCTTGGTCTCGATCGTCGTGACGCTGGCGCCGGCCGGCAGCAGCGACAGCCCGGCGCAGCCGGTGCAGCTGTCGATCAGCGCGAGCGCCCAGCCACCGTGCACGATGCCCTGCGGGTTCAACAGGCGCGCATCCGGCTCGCCCTCGAACGCCGCGACGCCGTCGCCGACCTCGACCAGCCGGAAGAACATCGTCGCGGCGATCGGCGGGGGCGGCAGCGCCCCGTCGATGATCGCCTGCAACGTCTCCCGTCCGGTGCGGCGGCTGCCCGCCTCCGGCGCCGCGTCCGCGCTGCCGGCGCGGGGCGGCTCGGCCACGGCTACTGGGTGACCGCGGCTTGCGTACCCGGGGTTGCCGAGACCGGCGTCGCCTTGATGGTGTCCGCCTTCGCCGTCACGGTCTTCTTCTTTTTCTTCTTGATGTTGTTGTTGTTGGGCGCAGGCGGTTCGGCCATTGGGCAATCGACCACGTCGATCGGCTGCACCAGCCCCTTGGTGGCCGCGTAGCTGCGCAGGTCCTGGCTGTCCTTCAGCGCCAGCACCTGGTCGAACATCGACTTGTGCTCGTCGCAGAAATACGTGCCGCGGGTCAGCGCGTCCTGCGACTGCGAGTTGGCGAGCGCGGTGATGTAGTCATCGTGCGCGCGCGCGATCGCGCCGTGCGAGGTGCGCGAGAAATACGTGTTCAGCCCCTTCTCGCCGGCCTGCAGATCGGGGCGGAAGCGCATCACGAACGCATTGTAGCGGTCCTGCACCTGGCAATCGACGGCGATGACCATGAGCTCGCTCTTGAGCCCGGCGAGCTCGAACGCGGTCTTTTCGGCGGTGCGCATGCAGGGCTGCGACTGTGCCAGCGTCTCGCCCGTGGTGCCGACGAGCAGGGCGGTGGCGATGATGGACGACAGCAAGGAACGCATTGGTCACTCCGGGCCAGGGGTGCGGACGATCAGACTCTGCTGTAGGTAGACGTGGTAGCGCACGGATTTGCAAATGAATTTCCATTCCCCCTTTCTGTTTTCCCCGGGCCCGCGCCCCTTCTGCCGCGAACCGTGCGACGCCAACCGGTCGCGGCGCCGTGTTCCACCTTAGTGCGTCGGGCGCGGGCTGGCCAACCCGCTGGATGCGGCCGCAGGGGGATTGCAATCGCAACGGGTCTGCTATGCTGTGCCGCGGCCACACTTCGCCCCACCGGATCGAGACCTCATGCAGCTCAGCCCATCCGACCCGTTCCGCGACTACGATCCCGGCGCGTATTTCTGCGAACTGACCAGCCAGCGCGCCGATGACCAGGGTACCGCGCGCACCGTGCGGGCGCGGATCGATGCGATCGGGCTCGAGGCGCTGCGCGCCCGCGCGGCGGCGGCGGAGACCGAGCTGATCAATCTCGGCATCACCTTCACCGTCTATTCCGAGGCGAGCGCGATCGACCGCATCCTGCCGTTCGACTGCATCCCGCGCGTGATCACGGCGGCGGAGTGGCGGCGGCTGGAGGCGGGCGTGAAGCAGCGCGTGGCGGCGCTGAATGCGTTCCTGCACGACATCTACCACGCCGGCCGCGTCGTGCAGGACGGCGTGATCCCCGGCGACCTGGTCTACGGCAACGCCAATTTCCGCCCGGAAATGAAGGACTTCCCGGTCCGCTTCGGCACCTACGTGCATATCTGCGGCATCGACATCGTGCGCGACGCGGCCGGCGACTTCATGGTGCTGGAGGACAATGCGCGCACGCCCTCGGGCGTCTCCTACGTGGTCGAGAACCGGCACCTGATGTCGCGCGCGTTCCCGGACCTGATGGCCGGGTACCGGCTGCGCCCCGTCGACGATTACGGCCGCCGGCTGCTGTCGGCGATGAGCGAGATCGCGCCGGAGGGGGTGGACAACCCGCAGGTCGTGCTGCTCTCGCCCGGCATCTACAATTCTGCATACTTCGAGCACGTGTTCCTGTCCCGCGAAATGGGCGTGCCCCTGGTCGAGGGCGCCGACCTCGTGGTCGAGGAGGACCGGGTATGGATGCGCACCACCGCGGGGCGGCGCGCGGTGCACACGATCTACCGCCGGATCGGCGACGATTTTCTTGATCCCACCGTATTCCGGCCGGATTCGCTGCTCGGCGTGCCCGGCCTGATCGGCGCATGGCGCAGCGGCCACGTGACGCTGGCCAACGCGGTCGGCACCGGGGTCGCCGACGACAAGGCGGTCTACGCCTACATGCCGCGCATCATCAAATACTACCTCGACGAGGACGCGATCCTGCCGAACGTCGAGACCCATATTTGTCGCGAGTCTGAAGGTTTGGCTTATACGCTCGCCAATCTGGAAAATCTGGTGGTCAAGCCGGTCGGCGAATCGGGCGGCTACGGCATCACCATCGGCCCGCGCGCGACCCGCGCGCAGATCGAGGCGGCGCGCGCGGCGCTGGTCGCCGACCCCGCCAACTGGATCAGCCAGCCGGTCGTCTCCCTGTCGGTCGGGCCGACCCTGACCGAGCAGGGCATCCGGCCGCGCCACCTCGATTTGCGCCCGTTCGCGGTGACCGGGCGGGAGACCTGGGTGCTGCCCGGCGGGCTCTCCCGGGTCGCGCTGAAGGAGGGCAGCCTGGTGGTCAATTCGTCGCAGGGCGGCGGATCGAAGGACACCTGGGTGCTCGACGACGGGGAGCGCTGAGATGGTCCGCGAAACGCCGCTGCTGGCGCGCTACGCCGAGGGCCTGTTCTGGATGGCCCGCTACCTGGAGCGGGTCGAGAACCTCGCCCGCCTGGTGGACGTCACGCAGACCTTCGAGGCGCCCGGCCGCGAGGCGGAAAGCTGGTTTGCGCTGGTCCGCATCAACGCCGACGAGGCCGCGTTCTTCAAGCGCAACGACACCGCGGACGCCGACTCGGTCCGGCGGTTCTACCTGCTGGACCCGACCAACTCGACCGGCATCCCGGCGAGCCTGGAGGCGGCGCGCTACAACGCGCGCACGCTGCGGCCGCTGATCTCCACCGAGATGTGGATGCAGCTCAACGTGTTCCATCGCGACATGCTGTCGATCGCGCCGGACGATCTGCTGGGCGACCGGCTGAGCCCGCTGTGCCGCCGCATCAAGGAGGGGGTGCAGACCCACACCGGCATCACCGAAGGCACGTTTTTCCGCGACCAGGGCTGGTTCTTCTACCAGCTCGGCCGGCTGATCGAGCGCGCCGACCAGACCACGCGGCTGATCGACATCCGCTACCACCTGCTGGTGCCCGGGGTGGGCGAGGAGCGGCGGGTCGCCGAGCTGACGCAATGGGGGTCGGTGCTGCGCGCCGCCGCCGGCTACCACGCGTTCCGCCGCGTCGCGCCGGCCGGCTTCACGCCCGAGGACGTGGTGGCGTTCCTGCTCACCGACACCGCCTTCCCGCGCAGCGTGGCGCTGTGCGTCGAGCAGATGGAGTGGCTGATCGGCCAGTTGCGCAGCCGCTACGGCTTGCGCGGCACGGTTTCTGCGCTTGAGCGCGTGGAAGAACTGCGCGCGGCGTTGCTCGGTCGGCCAGTCGCAAAAATCATCGAGGACGGTCTGCACCAGTTCCTCGATGGCATGCAGCGCGACCTGATCATGCTGGCGGGCGAGATCGGCACGGCGTTCTTCCGCGACTGGCGGCCGCTCGCGGAGGGGCAGACGCAGAGCCAGACGCAGGGACAGGCGGCCTGAGCAAAATCTCGTCGAGCGTCACACGGAAGCTCCCTCTCCCCTTGCGGGAGAGGGCCGGGGTGAGGGGTCGAGCCGCATGAGCTTCCGGGCGCCGCCACCCCTCCCCCAACCCCCTCCCGCAAGGGGAGGGGGTTCCCTCCGCGCCGACGCATCCCTGTGACCGCCTACGAATCTTTGCTTATGACAACCAAAGCGCCAGTCGCGGCGCGCAGCGGCTACTCCACGTCGTCCTTCGGCAGACTGCCGGTCTTGCCGCCGTCGCCGAGCGCCTTGCTCATGGCAGCGCGTGCGTCCTTGAAGAGTTGCTGATATTCGCGGACCATCTCGTTCGCGTAGTCGCGATGGTTGCCCGATATCTGCGACATTTGCCGGACACTGGCGACCCACGTGTCGATGACTTTCCGGTCCTCCGCCGGGTCGGCCATGAAATACTCGGGCGACTTCCCGAACTTCAGCAGCTTTTCGGCGGCGGCGCGGGCAATTTCGATGGCCTCGTGCTCGGGATCGGCCATCCCCGCGGCGAATTTCGCGGCGGCGATGCCCGGCCGCAGGTTGTAGAATCTGAATTTCGCCTTGCTGCCGAGTTTCGGGTCGTTGTCGATCGTCTTGTCGTACCAGTATTCCGATTTTGACCAGTTGTCCTTCGTATCACCTTTGGCTTCATCCAGGTCGCCTTCCTTGACCTGTATATATTTCCTCATTTCTTCGTTTCTTTTTATGGCCGTCTCATATTTCTGCTGGACGTCATCCAGCGCAAGTTTGGCCGCGGCATCTGCGGCCTCCTTGGCCATGTCGGCCCACGCGTTGTTCGCTTTCATGATACCCTTGAGCGTGAGTGCGACCTGATCGATCGCGCCGGCGGGATTCGCGGTCGCGGCCTTCACGAGGTTCTTGACGCTGTCGATGATCAGGTCCGTCTGCGCATCCAGTGCCGCCGCCTTGGCTTTGTACTCGTCCCTGAGCTTTTCGTCCTGCACCCGCTCGATTTCATTCTTGTCGATCTCCAAATCTCTTTTCAGGTTCTCGTACTCTGTTTGCAAATGCTCGAAGTCGTGCTTCAGCGAGTCCATCATTATTTTCGCGCCGGCCGCCGCCGCGGCTTCAGCGCTGGTATTCCGATCGGTAAACTCCTGCACCTCGGCCAGCGCCGCATCGTGTTCCGGGATTTTCGCCGCCGCGTCCAGGAATGCGGTGTACACCGCGTTCGCCTTGTCCTCCATCGGCTCGGCGGTCAGATAGGCGGTCGCGGCTTCGTCGAGCAGCGGCTTGACCGCCGGTTCGGCGTGCAGCCAATAGGAAAACTGGCCGAACGGCGTGTCCACGCGCCGCTCCTGCGGCGGCGAAATCGTCACCGTGGTGGTGCCGCTCAGGCCGCTGAGCCGGTCGGTCGCGGCGATGGTCGCGCTGGCCGATTTTGGCCCCGCCGTGGCCTTGCCCTTGTCGTCGATGGTGATCGCCGCGTTGTCGGACGACCAGGCCACCGCGCCGCCGATGTCGCGCGGCGGGCCGGCGTCGAACACGCCGGTGGCGTGGAAGACGAGGTCGCCGCCGGCGTCGAGGGTGGCGTTCTCCGGCGTGATGGCGATCGACAGCAGCGCGCCGCTGCCCGCCGGCGGCGCCACCGACAACTCGATGCTGCCGGCGATGCCGGTATCGGGATCGGTCGCGGTGATCGTGGCCGATGCGGTGACGGGGGGCGCCGACGCATGGCCCTTGGCGTCGACGGAAATCGCAGGATCCGAAGACTCCCACCGCACCGACGCGGTCAGGTCGCGCGGCGAGCCGTCGGCATAGCGGCCGGTCGCGGTGAGGCCAAGACTGCCGCCGCCTTCGATCGAGGTGCGCGGCGCCGTGACGGTGATGTCCACCAGCACCTGCGCGTAGTCGGCCAGCGGGATTTCGATGTTCAGCGATCCGGAGATGCCCGAATGCGGGTCGGTCGCCGTGACTGTTGCGTCCGCCGGCGCCTGATCGGTCGTGGCAAGTCCGTCCTGGCGTACGGTGACGGCGGCGTTGGACGATTGCCAGACGACCTGTCCGGTCATGTCCTGCGTGCGCTTGTCGCTGAAGATGCCGACCGCGGCGAGCTGCAGATGGCCGCCGCCGCTGACCGACGAGGCATGGTCGGGACGGCTCAAGCGGGCGACTTTCAGCGTCTTCAGGTAGGCCGGTTCCGGCGCCGCCGGATGCGCCGGCGGCTTCGGCGGCGCCGCGACCGGGGGCGAGGCCACCGTGACCTTGGCCGTGCCCTGCGCGCCGGTCTCGGGATCGGTCGCCGTGATCGTCGCCGTCACCGTGGCCGGGCGCGCGGTCGCGCGCCCGTTGGCGTCGATCGTGATGGCGGGATCGGAGGCGCTCCATTGCACCGCCGGGAGCAGACTGGTCGTGCCGGCGCCGTAGTCGGCGGTCGCCGTGAAGTCCTGGTAGCCCGACGGGTCGATGACGGCACTGTCGGGACTGACCGTGATCTTCGGCAGCTCGCCCGCGGATACCGGCGCCGAGACCAGGGTGGCGCCGGCCGGCGTGGCGGCCGGTCCGTTCGCGACGGCTGCGCCGTCGGCGAGGAAGACCGCGGCCACGTCCCGCACCGGCTCGAGCACCACGCCGGTGAACCTTGTCACCCAGCGCAGTTGCTCCTGAGTCAAAGGATTCGCCATCGTTCGCACTCCCCCGACTTCCGTTGCCGCGCTGTCGAACATGAAACGATCGTGGTCGCTGCCCGCGCGTTCTGGTGTCGCACCGACCCTGCGCTGGACGGGTCACGCCGACATCCGCGGCCATTCTACAGTTACCGCAATCGTTGCCGCTGACAAATCCTGTTTCCCCGCCCGTCAAACGGGTGTCGTGAACGAATGTCAATCCATTCCGGTGGCGTCCGTTCCGGGAACCGGCTAAACGATACGTAACGGCCGGCACAACCGCCACGATCCTGTGAGCGTCCTGCCTCGCCCGCGGGAGGACAGGATGGGCAACGTCAGCAGCACGGGCGCGGCGGGCATCGCGGGTGCCGGCGGGGCCAACGCCAGCCCGCCGGGCAAGGGCAAGGCCGGCACCGCCGGCAAGGCCGCGACCGCGACCAACAACCTGCAGTTTCCGTCCGATACGATGAATTCGGCGCAGGCCGTCGGCGGCGCCGGCGGCAGCGGCGGCGAAGGCGGGCAGGGCCAGGATTCGCACGGCAACACGGTGTTCGCCGATGGCGGCGCCGCCGGCGCGGGCGGGGCGGCCACCGCAAAGGTCGTGATGGCCGGCACCTTCGCGACGATCGCCGAGGGCGTGGCCACGGCCAACGGCGGCCTGGGCGGCAGCGGCGGCAACAGCAACACGCCTGGTCACGGCGGCAGCGGCGCCGCCGGCGGCGACGCGACGGCGACCGCCATCGACACCGCGACGTCCACCGGGCCGGGCGTGACCGGCATCGCGCAGGCGACGGCGACCGGCGGCAACGGCGGTGACGGCGGCTACCCGGGCGGGGTGGACGGGGCCGGCGGCGCCGCGAGCGCGACGGCGTCGGACACCAACACGAACGGCAACGCGAACGCGACGGCGACCGCCAACGCCGGCACCGCCGGCCTCGCGCGCGGCGTCGCCGCGGCGGCCGGCGGTGCTGCAACCGGCGCAAACGCCTATGCCGACGGGCTCGCGGCGACCGCCACCGCCGAGGCCTCGGGCGGGTTCGGCGGCGACGTGTTCGACGGCGCGAACGTGGCCGGCGGCAACGGCGGCGCCGCCAGTGGCGTCGTTGCGAAAGCCGTCGGCGTGGCCCAGGCCCATGCCACGGCGATCGAGGACGGCGGGTTCGGCGGCACGAGCTTCGGCGCCGGCGGCGCCGGGGCGGCGAGCACGCTCGCCAACGCCGTCAAGGCCACCACCGAGGACGGCCAGGTCGGGTTGGAACAGGTCGCGATCGGGGGCGCCGGCGGCGCCAGCAGCGGCGCGGTCGGCGGCGCCGGCGGTACGGCGGTGTCCACCCTGGTCGACAACGACACCCTCAATCCGACCGCGACGCAGAGCGCCGGCGTCGACGCCGACGTGCGGGCGACCGGCGGCAACGGCGGCGACGGCGCAACCGCCGGCGGTGCGGCCGGCAGCGGCAGCGCGACCGCGGTCGTCACCGGCAACGCCAGCGCGACGGCGACCGCGAGCGCGACCAGCGTGGGCGGCATCGGCGGCGGCGCGCCCGGCGGCACCGGCGGCGCGGCGATCGGCGGGCTGGTCGGCGGCAATGCCACCAGCAACGCGGTCGCGACCGGCGCCACCGCGTCCGCGACCGCCGACGCAACCGGCGGCGCCGGTGGCAACGCCGTGGGTGCCGGCAATGTCGGCGGCGCCGGCGGCGTCCCGGCGGCGAACGCCAAGGCGACCGGCACGGCGGGCGCGACCGCCGAAGCCGTGGCGGTCGGCGGCGCCGGCGGCAACGGCACCCAGGGGGCGGCCGGCGGCGCCGGCGTGTTCACCAACCTGACCGATGCGGTGACCGGCTCCACCGACGGCCACGAACTGATCCTGCAGCAGAACGTCACCGGCGGCGCCGGCGGCGGCAGCGACACCGGCATGGGCGGCAAGGGCGGCAACGCGCTCTCGTACCTGATCTTCAACGACGCCAAGAGCCCGACCCAGAGCGCCGACATTTCTGCGACGCTGAATGCAACGGGCGGCGCCGGCGGCGTCTCCGGCGTGGCCGCGAACGATGGCGGGGCCGGCGGCGCCACCGCTCAGAGCATCATCACGGGCACCGGCAATGTCAGCAGCATGGTCAACGCGACCGGCGGGGCCAGCAGTTCGGCCGCCGGCACGGAGTATGCCTTCTCGATCGCGACCGCCCCCCAAGTGACCTCCATCGCGTCGGCCACCGACATCGGCACCGAGACCGCCGGCGGAGCGGCCATCGCCCAGTCGATTGCGTTCGGCACCAGCGGAATATCGCAGGCCGAGGCAAGTACGTCGCTGCTGATCGCGCCGGGGGCGCCGCCGGTCGCGGTCGGTTCGTTGGCGGCGCAGGTGCGGACCACCGTCAACGGCAGCGCCCACGCGTTCGCCATTGCGGAGTACGGCGGGAACAACGAAGTGCTCGGGTCCACCGCGCCGCCGAACGACGACACCGGGGCATTGTATCTCGACGCATTGCCGATCCCGAAGGTGACGAGCCCCGTGCTCGCCGCGAACCCGGCGATCAAGACCGCGTTCGGCAATGCGCCGACGTTCTTTGCCGCCGCGCTGCTGGGCGGCGGCCACGCCACCGCGGGCAACGACACCGAGACCTCGACCGTGACCGCGACCGTCGGCATCAACCTCGCCGACCTGGCCACGCACGGGCAACTGGAGTTCGGCCTCTACAACGGCGATCTGGTCGACGGCGCCGGCGTGACCGGGGTGACGCTGAGCGTGGCCGGTGGCGGCGTGACGTTCCCGACCGAGACTTTTTCCAGCGGCGCCGCGGCGCTGGCGGGATTCTCGGACAAGGTGTTCGACCTCGGCGCGCTCGGGTCGACCGGCGTGCTCGACCTGACCGTGACGCTGGCGGTGCAGACCGACGCGGCGGGGTCGTATTTCTACGGCAATTTCCTGCTCGGCGACCCGCCGAGCGGGGCGGCGGCGGCGCAGAGCGTGGTGCCCGAGTTGCCGCTGTGGATCGCCAGCCACGGATAGCGGCGTCGGCTTGACGCCACCACCGTCGCGTGATCCTGCGGCGGCATGAACGCGCCTCTGCTGCCGCTGCTCGGCACCGGCTTCCTGCTCGGCTGGTCGGTCGCGTGGCCGCCAGGTCCGATCAATGCCGAGATCGCGCGGCGCTGCCTCGCGCGCGGGTTCTGGGCGGGGTTCTCGCTGCTGCTCGGCGCGTGCAGCGGCGACGCATTGTGGGCCATTCTGGTCTCGCTCGGCGTCGGTCTGTTTCTCGCCGGCCCGACGGCGCGGCTGATCATGGGCACGGTCAGCGTGGCGCTGCTGCTGCTGCTGGCATTCCTGTTCCTGCGGGGCGCGTGGCGGGCGCTGCGCGCGTCCGCCGAAACGGCGCCAACGCCGTCGCGCTTCGACAGCCGGCGCGCGAGCTACCTGCTGGGCGCGACGATGGCGCTGAGCAGCCCGTGGAACGTCGCCTTCTGGCTCGCCGCCATCGGCCGGCCGGAATTCTCCCGATACGGCACCGCCGCGCTGTTCGTGGTCGTGGCCGCCGTGATCGCGGGCGCGCTGACCTGGGGGCTGCTGTGGTCGGGCTCGGTCGTGCTGCTGCATCGCCGCGCCGGCGGCGGGCGGGCGTGGGATGTCGGGGTCAGGGCGCTCACCGGCGTGCTGATGCTGTATTTCGCGGCCACCTCCGCGCACGCGCTGCTGGCGGGATAGCGGCGACGGCGGCAGAGTGCGCTCGGCAGACCGAGGAAGCCGCATGAGCATCAAGACCGCCGAGGACAGCGTCGAGCCGGCCGACCGGCCCGACAATTTCCCGATCACCGACCGCAACCGCGTGCAGTCGGCTGAACAAGCGCGCGCACTACGATCGCGCGACGATCCATCCGATCCTCGATGCGGCGCTGCTGTGCCACATCGCCTACGTGGTCGACGGCCAGCCGTACTGCACCCCGACCGGGTTCTGGCGCGAGGACGAAAAACTGTTCTGGCACGGCTCTTCGGCGAGCCGGATGCTGCGGGCGCAGAGCGAGGGCATCCCGGTGTGCCTGACGGTCACGCACATGGATGGCCTGGTGATGGCGCGCTCGGGCTTCAACCACTCGATCAACTACCGCTCGGCGATGGTGTTCGGCTCGGCGCAACGGATCGAGGACCCTGTCGCGAAGCGGCACGCGATGGATGCGTTCGTCGAGCGGTTCTTTCCCGGCCGCGTCGCGCTGCTGCGCGAGCCGACGGTGCAGGAAGTGAAGGCGACGACGATCATGTCGATGGAGATCGAGCAGGCGTCGGCAAAAGTGCGCGCGACCGGCCCCGGCGACGACGAGGAGGATTTTTCGCTCCCCGTCTGGGGCGGTGTCCTGCCCCTGCGCACTGTGATCGGGGAGCCGCAGGACTGTCCGCGGCTGCCGGCGGGGATCAAGCCGGGCGACGATCTTGTTCCCTACCGCGAGGGCCGCGTCCTGGCCGAGGTGTTTTCCGAGTTGCACCGGCGGAGTTATGGCGAGTGAATGAGCGCCGAGCGGGCCTTGCCGTCGGATCGAGACGCATCACGTGAAGCGTGGCTGTTCGGCGGCAAAACCTCGGAGCGACATGATGGAATACGTCAGACTTGGCCGCACCGGCCTGGAAGTTTCCCGCATCTGCCTCGGCTGCATGAGCTACGGCATTGCCGAGCGCGGCAACCACCTGTGGACGCTCAACGAGGAAGCGAGCCGGCCGTTCATCAGGAAGGCGCTCGAGAGCGGCATCAACTTCTTCGACACCGCGAACGTCTATTCCGACGGCACCAGCGAGGAAATCGTCGGCCGGGCGCTGAAGGATTTTGCCAGCCGCGACGCGGTGGTGATCGCGACCAAGGTCAATGGGCGAATGCGGCCCGGCCCGAACGGCGCGGGCCTTTCGCGGCGCGCGATCATGGCGGAGATCGACGCCAGCCTGCGCCGTCTCGGCGTCGATCATGTCGACCTCTACCAGATCCATCGCTTCGACTATAAGACGCCGATCGAGGAGACGCTGGAGGCACTGCACGACGTGGTCCGCGCGGGCAAGGCGCGCTACATCGGGGCGTCGTCGATGTATGCGTGGCAGTTCGCGCAGATGCTGGCGGTGGCCGAGCGGCACGGCTGGACCCGCTTCGTCAGCATGCAGAACTACGTCAACCTGCTGTATCGCGAAGAGGAGCGCGAGATGCTGCCGCTGTGCGCGGCCGAGGGGATTGGCGTGATCCCCTGGAGCCCGCTCGCGCGCGGCCGGCTCACGCGCAACTGGGACGACCACAGCGCGCGCTCGGAGACCGACGAGTTCGGCCGCTCTCTGTACGCGAAATCCGCCGACAACGACAAGAAAGTCGTGGAGCAGGTGGCAAAGGTCGCGCTGGCGCGCGGGGTGCCGCGGGCGCAGGTGGCGCTGGCGTGGCTGCTCGCGAAGCCCGTGATCACCGCGCCGATCGTCGGCGCGACCAAGCTGCAGCATCTCGACGACGCGGTGGCCGCGGTTTCGCTGAGGCTGTCGGCGGAGGAGATCGCGTCGCTCGAAGCGCCCTACGTGCCGCACGCGGTGACGGGGCACGCGTAGGGGGAGCGTTGGGGCCGCGCGGGACGCTCCGAATTCGTGCTACGCTTCGCGGATGGATCGCAGCGCCGCCTTAGCCTTGCTCAGGGAGCACGAAGCCGAGTTGAAGCGGCTCGGCATTGAGCACCTGTACCTGTTCGGGTCCACCGCGCGGGCCGAGGCCCGAGCGGATTCCGACGTGGATCTGTTCTTCGATCACCCGGAAGGGTCGCTCGGACTGTATGAATTGATGGACGTGAAGGATGCCGCCGCGCGTATCCTCGGGCGCAAGGCCGACATCATGACGCGGCGCAGCCTGCACCCGGTGCTGCGGGCTCGGATCGAGGAATTGGCGCTGCAAGTGTTCTGATGGCCAAGCCTTCTCCAGTCGCGCGGTTGACCGATATCATCGAGGCAATTGAGCTGTTCCGCAGCGAGATGGCAGGAATGACTCTCCCGGCCTTCGAGACTGAGCGTCGCAAACGTTGGCTGGTCGAACTTGGGATCGAAGTTATTTAGGGCCCGAGGCGGAACAATCATTCCCCTCCGACGTCATCCCCGGGCTTGACCCGGGGATCCATGCCGCGCCCACGCGCTGGATTGCCGGGTCATCCACGGGCTTGATCCGGGGACCGGCAATGACCGCGGAAACGGATCGGTTGTTCCGCATCGGGCGCTCACTGCGGAAACAGCCCGATGCTGTTCGCCACGCTGTCGGCGATGTGCTCGCGGGTGATCACGCCGAGGATCCGGTTGGGCTCGGGGAAGCCGGCGCGCGGGATCACCAGCGCCGTGCCCGCGCTCTTGCGGCGCATCCGCCGGATCACGTCGAACACCGCCGCATCCTCCCGCACGACGGTGAACTTGCGGCTCGCCAGTTCGCCGAGCGTCACCTTGGCGTCGCTCGCGCCGACGGCGCGGCGCAGGTCGGTGTTGACGCGGAGCACGCCGACGATGTGCGAGCGGCGCGTGACGACGACGTGGCGCAGCCCGCCGACGCTTGCCGACATCTGCAGGAACGCCGCGAAGGTCGTGGCTTCGTCGAGGATCGCGACGTCCGGCAGCATCACGTCGCGGGCGCTGCGGACGAGAAACAGGTTGGCGTGCAGCCCGCGCGGCACGGGGTGGCCGCGGCGCACCAGCTTCATCGTGTAGATGTTCTGCCGCGACAGCAGGCGGCGCACGCCGAGGCTCATCGCCACCGCCAGGATCATCGGCAGCACGATGTTGTAGTCGCGGCGTCATCTCGAAGATCATCGTCACCGCGGTCATCGCGGCGCCGGTGCCGCTGCCGACCATCGCGCCCATGCCGACCATCGCGAACGCCGGCAGGCTGATCTCGGCACCGGGCACCAGCGTGCCGACCAGGCTCGCGAACGCGGCGCCCAGGGTCGCGCCCATGAACAGCGACGGCGAAAAAATGCCGCCCGACGAGCCGGAGCCGAGGCTGATGCAGGTGGCGGCGAGCTTGCAGACGAACAGCAGCAGCAGCAGCCCGCCGGCTGCGAGCCCGCCGTTCAGCGTCGCCTGGATCGTCGAGTAGCCCACGCCCTCGACGAAGTAGTGGCCGCGGGTGATCAGCAGCACGTAGATCAGCACGCCGACCAGCAGCATGCCGATCGCGTGCCGCAGGTAGGAATTGGGGATCTTCTCGAACCCGTCCTCGGCCCAGTGCAGCGCGCGCACGAACAGCGCCGCCGCGGCGCCGACGATGGCGCCGAGCACCGCGTAGAGCACCAGGGTCAGCGCGCTGGCGGCCTCGTTGGGCAGGGTCGCGAGGTCGGCCGGGACCGTGAAGGCGGGCTGGCCGCCGAAAAACAGGCGGCCGAGGAAGGTGGCGCTGCCGGTGGCCAGCGCGACCGGCAGGAAGGTGTTGGCGCTGACTTCCGGCAGCAGCAGTTCGGTCGCGAACAGCACGCCGCCGATCGGCGTGTTGAAGGTGGCCGCGATCCCGGCGCCGGCACCGGCCGCGACCAGGGTGATGCGCTGCGCCGCCGGCATCCTGACGTACTGCCCGAGCGTCGAGCCGAGCGCCGAGCCGATCTGGATGATCGGCCCCTCGCGGCCGACCGCCGCGCCGCTGCCGATCGCCATCGCCGAGGCCAGCGACTTGGCGACCGCGACCACCGGGCGGATCACGCCGCGCTTGTAGTAGATCGCGTCCATCACCTCCGGCACGCCGTGGCCCTTCGCTTCCGGCGCGAACGTGTCGACGATGAAGGTGACGACGACCGAGCCGATCACCGGCACGAGGATGACCCAGGCGCCCCACGGCGGCGGCGGGGTGAACAGGTTGGCCTCGTAGACGAACGACGCCTGTCCGAGAAACAGCACGTTGTGGATGATGCCGATCAGCGCGCGGAACAGCACCGCGCCGAAGCCGGTGACCACGCCCATCACCAGCGCCAGCCCGCAGAGCGGCCACAGGCCGAGCGCCCTCGGCTCCCGCTCCGCCTCGATCGAGCGGTCGCCGCTGGCGACGACCGATTGGCTTTCGGTCCCGGCGGCGGCAGCGGCGGGGAGCGGCGTCTCATCGTTCATGGGTGCGGGCTCATCGCTTGGATCCAGGCGGGGAATGGCAGGGGGTGACTTAACGGCGAGCCCTGGTCAATTCCAGGCCCACCGTCGATCGGTCATGGGAGGTATTCCGCTCCTCGCCTGCCGGCGACACTGCGTCGCTTGCCGCCGGATGCGCCAGGGAGCCGGTTCGGGTTCCTTGCGCGATAACGCAGACGTTACGTGGCGCCGGCGAGCCCGCGCCCGACCTCGCCGGCCGCAGGTGTCGGTTGATTGCGGGCCTGCACCGGGGTACGCAGGCTGCCGGCGCGGGGCGCGCCGCATGGGGTGTGGTTGCCGTGTCGCTGTTCGTGCCGTCGCTCAGCCGCCTGATCGCGCTGCTGCTGACCCTCGGCGTCGCCGCGGTGTGCATCGGCCTCGGCCAGTTCGTCGGCGCGCGCCGCCCCGCGATCGCGCTGGTGGCGGGCTGGGGCCTCGCCTGCATCGGCTTCGTGGTCGCCGGCGCGCTGTTCGGCGCCTCGCTCAGCATCACCGCGGCGGCCCTCGGGATGGTCGGCCTGGCGGGTCTCGCGCTGATCGCGCAGGGCTCGTTCGAGGAAGACTCGTGGCGGTCGACGTTCCGCGTGCTGGCGCTCGCCGTGCCGTTCCTGCTGATCGCCGCGGCCAACGCCCCGAGCAGCCCGGAGGGGTTCTCCACCTGGCTGCCGAACATCGACTACCTCTACCGCCACGACCATTTCCCGTCGACCGCCGTGCCGAGCTACGGCTCCGAGCGGCCGGGCGTGCCGTATGCGATGGCGTATATCGGCTACGCGGTCTCGCTGGTGATCGGACACGTGGCCGACACGGCCGGCATCGTCTGGAACGCACTCTTGCTGGTGGCGGTCGGCACGCTGTGCGCCGACATCGTCGCCTCGCAAATCCGGCGGCGCCAGAACGAGAAGCTGGACCGCGAGCTGGAGCCGGCCGAGGAATGGGGGGTCGCCGGCATCGGCCTGCTGGCCGCGACCATGTTCAACCCGTCCTTCGTGCCGCGGTTCTTCCTGAGCAACGACGTCGACGGCGCGGTCGGCTCGGTCACCGCGGTCGCGGTCGCGGCGGTGATGCTCTGGCTGTCCGCCGAGACCCGCAAGACCCGCGACGAGCGGCTGATGCTGGTGGCGGCGGTCGGCTTCTGCTGTGCCGCGATGGTGCAGCTGCGGCAGGACGGGCTGACGCTGTTCGCGCTGGTGTTCATCGCAGCCGTCGCCGCGACGCCGCTGGAGCGGCTGGTCGGCCGGCGGGTCAGCCCGATGATGCTGCTGCTGATGCTGCCGCCGCCGCTGCTGGCGGCGCTGGTGTGGCGCGAATACCAGGTGTTCCAGATCCCCGACGAAGCGCTGGCCGTGCTGAACCCGGTAGATTGGCACTGGAAGGAGCTGCCGGCGACGGCATGGAGCATGCTGTGGGTGGCGCTCGGCAAGATCGGCTACACGGGCCTGATGGTGCTGCTGATCGGCTTCGCCCTGGCGATCGCCGATGCGCCCGAGATGTTCACCCCGTTCCAGCGCACTGGCGTGGTGATGGGGGCGGTGCTGGGGGTCGCGAAGCTGGCGACGCTCGTCGTGTTGTACCTGGTCGGCGACTACACCGCCGAGCAGGCCGCGGCGGCGGCGGATTTCTGGCGCTACCTCGTGCAGATCGGGCCGGCGCTGGTGGTCGCGGCGATCCCGCTGATCCCGCCGCGGCTGTGGGCGATGCAGCCGGCCGGGCGCCTGCTGTGCGCGGCGGCGCCGGTGCTGATGCTGGTGCTGCCGCTCGTCTCGGTGCGCTACCTGCGCGTCGACCAGCCGCGGGTGTCGCACACGCCGTACCTGGTGGGCGTGGCGCACGACATCGCCGGGCTGATCGGCCCGGCGCCGCAGATCACGCTGGTCGATCCCGACGATCCGGACGGCAACCTCGATAGCCTCATGGTGATCCGCTACGAACTGGAGATCGCCCCGAACCGGCGGCCGCGGTTGCAGAAGGGCGACCCGGTGCCGGAGGTCAACTTCATCGCCGGCTCGCCGCCCGTGCATCTGATTGCCAAGGGCATCATGCCGCAGGACGCCGCGCGCCGGCACCCGCCGGAATTCCGCGCCCAGGACATGTCCAATCAGCTTGCGGTTCCGTTCGTCTGGTTCCGCGACGGCGGCCAGGCGGCGAGCCAGATGGCCGGCCTCGAGCTGGAGCCCGGCGCGAGTTATCTGGTTTCGCACCACGACGGCACGACCGACCTGGTCAAAAGCTGGCCGTTTCCGGCGAGATAGCCTTCTGGCGCAGGGGGCGAAACTCGGGAAAGCGGATTGGCGCGCGGGCGTCATACCGGAGTGTCGACGTTCTGACCGCTTACCCGTCATCCCGGCCAAAGCCGGGATCCGGAGCCTGCCCCCAGCGAAGGCGGGGGCGTCCGCGCTCGGAAGCTCATTCTTGAACGCCTGGATACCGGCTTTCGCCGGTACGATGAAACGAGTCAGCGCTTTCGCTCGTTAGGACAAAAGCAGAAACAATCGAATCGTCTCGCTCCACCAATCCGTCATGGCCGGGCCCTGACCCGGCCATCCACGGCGTCGCGCCGAATAGACGTGGACGTTCGCCATTCAAGTCCGCAAATCCCGTGATCGGCCCAGCTTGGTTCGCTCGTGATGTTCATGCAGATAGCCGGGCACGGCGGCAGTTCCACTTCGTGGATGGCCGGGTCAAGCCCGGCCATGACGTAATTGAGGTCGTAGCGATTTATCTTGTGCGTTGCCTTGGCATCAGACCGCGTCGGCGCCGCCGTACAAATCGTCCAGCCGCACCACGTCGTCGCCGCCGAGATAGCTGCCCGTCTGCACCTCGATCAGCGTCAGCGGAATCCGGCCCGGGTTCTCCACGCGATGCACGCAGCCGATCGGCAGGTCGACGCTCTCGTTCTCGCGCACCAGCATGGTCTCGCCGTCGCGCGTCACCAGCGCGCTGCCCTGCACCACCGTCCAGTGCTCGGCACGATGAAAATGCTTCTGCAGCGACAGTTGCTGCCCCGGCTGCACCACCACCCGCTCGACCCGGAACCGCTCGGCCGCGATCAGCGTCTCGTGGAACCCCCACGGGCGATAGGCGCGGTTGTGCGCCACCGCCTCGTGCCGCCCCGACGCGCGCAGCCGGTCCACCACGCGCTTGACGTCCTGCGCCCGGTCGCGATGCATCGCCAGCACCGCGTCCTCGGTCACCACCACGACCGCATCCTCGAGCCCGACCACTGCGGTCACGATGCCGTCCGAGCGCACGTAGCAATCGGACGCTCCCTCCAGCAGCACGTCGCCGACGGCGACGTTGCCGGCATCGTCCTTGGCGCCCAGCTCCCACAGCGCGCCCCAGCTGCCCACGTCCGACCAGCCGAGATCGGCGGGTACCACCGCGGCCCGGTCGGTGCGCTCGGCGACCGCATAGTCGAGGCTGATCGAGGGGCTGGCGGCAAACTCGGCGGCGCCGAGCCGGATGAACTCCAGGTCCTGCCGCCGCGCCGCCAGCGCCTCCTGCACCGCCGCCAGCACCTCCGGCGCATGGCGCGCGAGTTCCGCCAGCATCGTGCCGGCAGTGAACACGAACATGCCGGAGTTCCACAGATGTTTTCCACCTGCGACCAGTTTTGCCGCCGTGGCGGCATCCGGCTTCTCGACGAAGCGAACGAGCGTGTGAACGCCCGGCAGCCCGGGCATCGGCTCGCCGACCTCGATGTAGCCGTAGCCGGTCTCCGGCCCGGTCGGCCGCATGCCGAACATCACGATCCGCCCGGCCCGCGCCGCCGCGACCGCCTCCGCCAGCAGTTCGTGCAGTTTCGCCAGATCCGTGATCGCGGCGTCGGCCGCCATCATCCACAGCACCGCGTTCGGGTCATCTTCCGCCGCGAGCAGTGCGGCAGCCGCCACTGCCGGCGCGGAATTGCGCCCGACCGGCTCCAGCACGATGCGCGGCCCGACGATGCCGGCGAGCCGCATCTGCTCGGCGACCAGGAACCGGTGGTCGTGGTTGCACACCACGATCGGCGGCGCGAAGCCGGGCCCGACCGCCCGCCGCGCCGTCTCCTCGATCATCGACCGCTCGGACACCAGCGGCCAGAACTGCTTCGGAAAGCTTTCCCGCGACACCGGCCACAGCCGGGTGCCGGAACCGCCCGAGAGGATGACCGGAACGACGGGCGCGGAGGTTTCGGGCGCGGGGGGAGCGGACATCGCGCGGTTCTAAGGAGCCGCGCGGTGCCCTGTCCAGCGATCCGAAAACGCCGCCGTGTCAGGCCGCCTCGGTCACGGTATGCCGGAACATGATCTTCCGGGCTGCGTCATCCAGCTCGGGCTTGAAGGCGTGCCGGGTCTTCAGCGCCTCGGCCCGCTGCGCCGCCGGCCGGGCGTTGATCTCGTCGAGCAGCCGCTTCAGATGCGGCATCTTCGCCCACGCGTCGGCGCCCATGATGAACGGCACCAGCCGGGTCCAGCCCCACGCCGCCATGTCGACGATGGTGTAGGTATCGCCGAGAATATACCGATGCGTCGCCAGCCGTTCGTCGAGAATGCCGTAGTGGCGCCGCGCCTCGAACTGGTAGCGGTTGAACGCGTAGTGCAGCTTCTCCGGCGCGTGGTGAGTGAAATGCACCGCCTGCCCGGAATACGGCCCCACGCCGGTTGCGACGAACATCAGCCACGACAGCAGTTCCCCGCGCTTCGCCGGCGTGTTCTCGGGCAAAAATTTCCCGGTCTTTTCGGCGAGGTACAGCAGGATCGCGTTGCTGTCGAACACCGTCACGTCGCCATCGACGATCGCCGGCGCCTTGGAGTTCGGATTGATCGCCAGGAATTCCGGCGTGAACTGCTCGCCCTTGCGGGTATCGACCGGCACCGGCTCGTACGGCAGCCCGGACTCCTCCAGGAACAACGCCACCTTCGCCGGGTTGGGGCCGGTATTGTAATAGAACTTCAACATGTTGCCTCCGCTTGGCGGGCGGGCCTTCCCTGCCTCCCGCGACCGGCGGGACACTGGCGCAACCGCCCCGGCCGCGCAACCGCGTCACCCCACCAGTTCGGCCTGCCGGAACTCCGCGAGCTGGTAGGCCCGATCGTCGCCGAAGCCGACGCCGTGGCGGAAGTCGGCGATCTGCCGCCCTTCGACCTCGCGATAGCTCCAGCCGGCCTTGTCCGGGAATGGGCGGCTCGGTGCGAAGAACACGTCCTGGTGATACACCGGCACGCCCACCGGCGTCGTGTGCATCACCAGGCTGAACCGGGTGCGCGCGGCATCGCGGATCGGGGTGCCGCCGTGCGGCAACTGCGGATGCCAGATCAGGCTGTCGCCGGCCTGCACGTGCAGCTTCTTGACCGTCAGCCGGCGCGCCCGCCCGGCTTCGACGACGGCGTTCTGGTATTCCATCCAGGTTTCGCCATCCATGTTGGGGATCTTGTCGAGCGCCCCGTAGCGCCGCAGCGCCAGCGCCTCGCGGTCGACCTCCGGGATCAGATGGCCGCCCTGCATCACTTCCAGGCAGCCGTTGTCGTCGCCGGCCGGCTCAAGGTAAACAGTCGAGCCGAAATACAGGTATTCCGGCCGGGTCGCGAACACCGGGCTGTCGCGGTGCAGCGGCTGCTGCGAGCCGACCTCGTAGAACAGCGACGTGTAGAGCGCGGTCGGCGCGCCGAACAGCAGGTCCTGCACCGCGAGCCAGACCGGGTTGCGGGTGAACAGCAGTTCGAGTTCCGGCAGCACGCTGTGCAGGTTCTGGATGCGCTGATAATGCCCGTTGGCGTTTCGGTTGGCCGCGAAGATGGCCTCGTTGGCGTGCTCGAACCGGCGGAACGCGGCGATCGTCTCGCGGCACGTCTCGGCCGGGATCGCGCCGCGCACGACCGTGTAGCCCTTGGCGATCACCTCGAGCGCGTGGCCCTTGACCAGCGGGTCGATGTCCATTGCCGCGACCTGGGTGATCGCGTCCGGCTGCAGAAACAGTCCGAGCATTCAACGTGCCTCCCGGTCCCGGCAGGCCCTTCTGGCGCCGGCGCCGACGATGCTAGTCGGCCGGGCGGTTAGCAAGCGTTAACGGGTCTCAGCCCACCGGCTCGAACACCGCCTCGCGCACAAGTTCCGGATGGCTGTCGAACAGCGCGG
This sequence comes from uncultured Solirubrobacterales bacterium, assembly GCA_963697635.1. GTDB lineage: Bacteria > Pseudomonadota > Alphaproteobacteria > Acetobacterales > Acetobacteraceae > CAJCJG01. The sequence goes on from CAVOOS010000034.1 coordinate 308,217, forward strand.
ACAAGGGTCAGCACGGCCGCATCCGGCCGGTTCCGCCCCTGCTCCCAGTTCTGCAGCGTGCGCACGTCGAGCCCGAGCGCCGCCGCGAAGTCGCGTTGCGACAGGCCGTGACGGCCGCGAACGTCGGCGATGAAGGTGCCAGGATCTTCCACCTTGTGCCGACGCAGCAACTGGACGTCCAACGGCAGCAAGTCGCGAGCAAGATCGTCTATGCCGCCATCGACGGGAATTTCGGCGACAGCCCAATCCTGCTCGGCAAGCTCGCTGATCGCCGTGTGCGCCGCCTTGAGGCCAAGACCGGAAGCGCGCAAGCGGTGCAACACCTTGATCCGCCACTGAAACTTACCGACCCGGCGAAGTATCACCGGCTCGACCGTGTCTGAATAAGAGAAGTGGTCTTGGGAGGCGTCCCGGATTGGCCCCAGTCGTCCGAGTGTAGCCCTCAATTCGGAGTTCATCGACTCCAGCCGCTGACTAGCCGGCCTCAGCCGGGAGCAGCTCGAGCCGGCGCTCCACGCGAGTGATGCGGCGATCCATTGTGTCGAGGCGAACCTGCATACCCGCGAAATCCACCTTCAGGGCCGCGACATCACGCTCCAATGAGCCGAGGCGCATGATGATTTCGTCCTGCTTGGTCTCAATGCGGTCGAGTTGCTGCCGGATCGACGCAAGTCCTCGCAGCACAAGGTTGTCCGGTCCGTCACTCACACCTCCGCCCTCCGCGTCTGCAATGACAGCTACCTATCATACTGAGCCTCAATCCGCACCGTCGGCACGACGCTCTCTCGGGTCCTTATCTGTCATTCTCCCCTCCCCAGCACCCCCATCATCTCCCCCCACTCCCGCTTCGACAGTCCGCTGCCCTTCAACTCCACCGCCTCCCCCGCCAGCATCCGCTTCAGCACGGCCAGCATCCCGGCGGAAAACGTTGCCGCCCCGAGCCGATAATCGCGAAACGCGGCGAACGTCAGCGGCACCCAGGCTTCAACCGTGGCCAACATCGCCTCGGCAAACGCGCGGATTTCGTACTGAGCGTGCGCGTCGGTGCGCAGCGACAGAAAGTTCAGCAGGTTGTGCAGGTCGCACTTCCAGTACCACTGCGTGTACGTGTTCAGCGTCAGGTTCATCCGCGCCAGTTCGCGCGCCAGCCCCTGACGCCCCGGATCGAGCGCTGCCCCGTCCGGCCCCTCGTTGAGCATCGCCGCATAATCGTCGTAGCAGCGCGCCGCGTCCGCCCGCAGCAGGTCGAGCACCTCCGCCGCCTCGGCGCCGGCCAGCACGTCGCCGCGCCCCTGCCGGTTTTTTTCGGACTGTGCCGCCAGATGCTCCGGCGCCGGGATGTAGAATTCGCGGTCCAGGATGGAATACCGCGCGGAGTACTCGTTCACGTTGGCCGTCCGGTGCCGGATCCACTGCCGCGCCACGAAGATCGGCAGCTTCACGTGGTATTTGATCTCGGCCATCTCGAACGGCGTCGAGTGCCGGTGCCGCATCAGGTAGCGGATCAGGCCGGCATCCTCGGACACTTTTCGCGTGCCGCGGCCGTAGGAGACCCGCGCCGCCTGCACCACGGCCGCGTCGTCGCCCATGTAGTCGATCACCCGGACAAACCCGTGGTCCAGCACCGGCAGCGGCTGGAACAGCAGCGCCTCCAGCGCCGGCACGGTGGCACGCCTCGTCTCCGCCGTGGCGGCCCGCGCGGCCTCGATCTCGGCACGCTGCTCGTCGGTGATCACGAATCGGGTCCTTTCATCCGCCGGGGGACACGCCTATATTCCCGCTGCCGGCTTGCCGGCTATGGCGATAAACGGTGCGTGGAATAAGCGTTGTGGACCCGGGGGCAGTGCCCGGCGCCTCCACCAATGGCCCGGTTGTCGGGGCCCATGGGGGCGAAACAGGCTCGACACGCGTGGTAAAGACCCATCTTTTGCCCGGCATGGTTCCGCCGTCATCGGGCCAATTCACAAGTGCCAACGACAACATGGCGCTCGCTGCCGCTGCATAAGCGGTAAGCGCGGTTCGGGGGGCCCCGGGCAACAGAATGCCCCCCACTCTCTCCGCCCGGCCGGGTCCATGAGCACCTATTGCAGCTTCGCCCCGGACCACCCGGTGCACGCCGCCTACCACGCGACCGAGTACGGCTTTCCCCAGCGCGACGAGCACGTGCTGTTCGAACGGCTCTGCCTCGAAATCATGCAGGCCGGCCTGTCCTGGGAAATCGTGCTGAAGCGGCGCCAGGGCATGGCGGACGCCTTCGCCGGCTGGGACGTCGACCGCATCGCCGCCCTCGACGACGCGGACAAGACTCGCCTGCTTGCCGATCCGCGGATCATCCGCAACCGCCTGAAGGTCGACGCCATCGCCCACAACGCTGGCGTCGTGCAGACATTTCGGAAAACCCACGACGGTTTCGCCGGCTGGCTCGACGCGCACCACCCGCGCGACAAGGCCGCCTGGATCAAACTGTTCAAATCGACGTTTCGGTTCACTGGCGGCGAGATCGTCAACGAATTCCTGCTCAGCCTCGCCTACCTGCCCGGCGCGCACGCCGCCGACTGCCCGGTGGCGGCCCGCATCGCCACCCTGTCGCCGCCCTGGATGCACGCCTGACCGGACTTTGCGCGCCCGCGCGGAGGGCGCTAATGGGATGGCGGACCGAAGAGGCGCGCGATGGACGACACCCCGGACAAACGGCCCGAAAGCCTGCTGCCCTACGAGGAATGGACCGAGCAGGCGCTGCGCCACGTCGTGGTCAGCGCCATCGAGCACGTGATCGCGCACGGGCTGCCGGGCGCGCACCATTTCTACATCACCTTCCGCACCGACCATCCGCGTTCGGTGCTGCCCCCGCGGCTGCGCGCCCAATACCCGCAGGAAATCACCATCGTCCTGCAGCACCAGTTCTGGGACCTCAAGCTCGACAAGGACGCCGGCGAGTTCAGCGTCGTGCTGTCGTTCGGCGGCGTTTCCTCGACCATCCACGTGCCGTTCGCCGCGATCACCGGCTTCGCCGACCCGGAAGTGCGTTTTGGCCTCCGCTTCAAGCCGGAGATGCCCGAGGCGGCCGCGCCGGAACCGGCGCCCGAACCCGCAGCCGAACCTCCGGCGGAGGCCGAAAAACCGCAGGTCGTCAGCCTCGACGCGTTCCGCCGCCGCCCGCCGACGAAGGAATGACCCGATGAACGCCATGCCGCCGCGCCCCTCCGGCTTCCAGTTCTCGACGATGTTCCCGCTCGGCCCGGACACGACGCCGTATCGCAAGCTCGACATCGCGGGCGTCGCCACCGCCACCTGCGACGGCCGCCCCATCCTGAAAATCGCGCCCGAAGCCTTGTCCGAACTCGCCTTCCAGGCGTTCCGCGACGTTTCCCACCTGTTGCGGCCCGGCCATCTCGCGCAACTGCGAAAAATCCTCGACGATCCGGAGGCGTCGGCCAACGATCGGTTCGTCGCGCTCGACCTGCTGAAGAATGCCAACATCGCCGCCGGCGGCGTGCTGCCGATGTGCCAGGACACCGGCACCGCCATCGTGTTCGGCAAGAAGGGCCAGCGCGTCTGGGTCGACGGCGACGAGGAGGAGGCGCTGTCGTACGGCGTGCATCGCACCTACACCGAGACCAACCTGCGCTATTCGCAGAACGCGCCGCTGTCGATGTTCGAGGAGGTGAACACCGGCAACAACCTGCCCGTGCAGTTCGACCTGCTGGCGGCCCCCGGCGAGCACCACGCCGAGGAGTTCTCGTTCATGTTCGTCGCCAAGGGCGGCGGTTCCGCCAACAAGTCTTTTCTGTTCCAGGAAACCCGCGCCGTCCTGACGCCCGAGAAACTCGCGGCGTTCATCGGGACAAAGATAAAAACGCTCGGCACGTCGGCGTGCCCGCCCTACCACCTGTCGATCGTGATCGGCGGCACGAGTGCGGAAATGACGCTGAAGACGGTAAAGCTCGCGTCGTGCCGGTATCTCGACACGCTGCCGACGCGCGGCAGCAAGGCGGGCCACGCGTTCCGCGATCTGGAGTTCGAGCAGCAGGTGCTGGAGATTTCCCGCAACAACGGCATCGGCGCGCAGTTCGGCGGCAAGTATTTTTGCCATGACGTGCGGGTGATCCGGCTGCCGCGCCACGGCGCCAGCCTGCCGATCGGCATCGGCGTCTCCTGCAGCGCCGACCGGCAGGTTCTGGCGAAGATCACGGCGGAGGGCGTGTTCCTCGAACAGCTCGAAACCGACCCGCACAAATATCTGCCCGAGACCACCGACGACAGTCTCGGCGGCGACGTCGTGCCGGTCGACCTGAACCGCCCGATGTCAGAAATCCGTGCGCAGCTCAGCAAATTCCCGGTGCGGACACGGCTGTCGCTGAGCGGCACGATGGTGGTCGCGCGCGACATCGCGCACGCGAAGTTGAAGCAGCTTCTCGACGCCGGCCTGGGCCTGCCTGAGTACATCAAGGACCATCCGGTCTATTACGCCGGCCCCGCGAAGACGCCGGTGGGCTTGCCGACCGGCAGTTTCGGCCCCACCACGGCCGGCCGCATGGACAGCTACGTGGCGGAGTTCCAGGCGGCCGGCGGCAGTTTCGTGATGCTGGCAAAGGGCAACCGTTCGCGCGCGGTGCGCGACGCATGCCGGCAGTACGGCGGCTTCTACCTCGGCAGCGTCGGCGGCCCCGCCGCCCGGCTCGCGCAGGACTGCATCCGCAAGGTCGAGCTGCTGGAATTTCCCGAGTTGGGCATGGAAGCGGTCTGGCGCATCGACGTAGAAAATTTCCCGGCGTTCATCGTCATCGACGACAAGGGCAACGATTTCTATGATGGGCTGGAGTGACTGCACCAAGCTCGTCATCCCGGCGAAGGCCGGGATGACGAAATGAGTCAGAAATGACGCAGCGAGCGTAGCCCGGATGCCGGAACGTCGTAGGGCGGGTGCAACCCGCCGACGCAACGTCCCGTCAGCGCGGCGCCCCGCCGGGAATGATCCGCATCGCCTCGACCCGACGCACGTAGGCGGCTGGGGTCAGGATCGCGATCCCGCGCCAGGGGTTGAGGACCAGCAAATCGTCATCGCTCGCGACGATGATGCCGGCGTCGGCGGCAAGCGCGAGTTCAAGATACTTGTTGTCCTTGGCGTCACGGCAGTCCGCGACGGCAGTCGTCGGTTCCACAACGAGCGCGCCGCTCCCAATCAGATCCAGGATGTACTCGATGCGGCCGGCAAGAAGGTGCCGGCGAAATTTCGGTCGGGCGAAAACCTGCCGGATTTCCCGCTCGACGGCGCTCGACAGGCACACGAAAGAGGTCGAGCGGGCCAGCAGGATGGCTCGCTCCGGCACGGAGCCCGGTTTCAGCAGCGCGCCGACCAGCGAACTTGCCTCAAAGACGACGCTCGGCATTGTAGGCCGCCAACTCGGCGTCGATGTCCTCGTCGGTCAGTCCGCTCGCCCGCGCCTCCGCTTTCACCGCGGCGATGAGGGCAGCCAACGGGTCGGTCTCCGGATCGGACGGCCGCAACATGTCGCTGACCAGCCTGCCCATCCGCCGAGCCCGCTCCGTATCCCGCAGGAGTTCCGCCGCTTCCGCGGTCACGGGGAGAGTCACCAGCACATCGCTCATCTCGCCCTCCTTGGCATGGCGCAGGTCAGCACGTGCCGACATCTCGCGACGACAAACAGCACCCCGTCATCACGGCCCCGCCGCGCCGATCGCATAGAACGTCGCGTTGTTGATCGCATACACCGTCCCGTCCGGCCCGACCACGGTCGGCGTGTACGCCTCCGGCCGCGGCGCGTTCAGCAGCAGGCTTTGCGAGATCTTCCGGGTCTTCAGAATCCCAGCGATACAAGTGCCCGTCCTCGCTGTTGGCGAACACCGAGTTGGTCGCGGCGTCGACCGCCGCCGAATTGATGCACCATTCGTAGACCGCGCCTTTCGGCGCGCCCGGGAACGGCGTCGGGCCGAGCTCCGTCATCACCGCCTGCATCACCGTCACGTCCTTGAGGATCGGATCGGGTCCGCCGGCGGTGGGATCGAGGATCGCGATCCGGTTGCGGCCGTTGCCGCTGCCGATGTCGAGATAGTTGTTGTACTTGCTCATCAGCAGATACGTGGACGTGCCCTTGTAGGACGGCACGGCGCCGGCCGGCACCACCGAGACCGTATCGTCCCAGCCGAACGAGCCCGGCGTCTTCACTGTCGCCAGCGTTGCATCGAAATGCAGCAGCCAGCCACGGTCGTTGTGGTCGGGAAATGGCTCCTCCAGCACACCATAAAAAACGTCGCCGTCGGGGCCGACGGTCGGCGCGGCGGAGGAGTTCTCGCTGATCCAGGCCGCATCGCCCGAGCTCGGGTCGATCAGCGGAGCGTTGTACAGCGGGTGCAGCGTTGTGGCATTCAGTCCCACCAGGTCGCCGCCGAAACCGTTGGTGACGGCGATGTAGATCGTCGACTGGTCGGCCGAGACCGCGGGCGCGCAATTGGTCGCAACCCCCGTCATCGTCGGATCACCAGCCGCATCGCTCGCGCTGATCCAGGTGCCGGTGCCGTCCGCGCCGATGCGCGCGATGCCGCTGGTCAGCCCGCCCGGGTTCGTGGCACCCGCGAAGAAGCCGAAATAGATGTCTCCCGCTGCATCGGAGGTGATCGGCGTGTCGATCATCACGGTCGCGGTATATGCCGGCTTCGCCGCGGTGAACTTGGCGAGCCCGTAGAACGCATATTGCCTGGTCGCGCCCGCAGCCGAATCCGGCGTCTCGCGCGCGAGCACCGTGCCGCCCGGGCCAGCATAGTACAGCACGTTCTGCGGCGTAAGCTGCGCCGGAAAGCTCGGCGTCCAGTCGTGCGGCGGCAGCGCGTAGGCGGTCTTCACATGCCAGAATCTCGGCTCCGGTCGCGCCGGACAACGCCTCGATCTCGAAGTTGCCGGTGGCGCTGGTTTTCACCGGCAGCAGCACCGTGTTCGCGCCCGTGATCATCGGCGAGGCGTAGTGGATCAGCAGTTCGCCGCCGGTGATCTGCGGCTTCAGGTCGATCGGCGTCTGCCAGCGGATCGCGGCCAGCGCCTGCGCCGGTGCCGGTGCTTGCGCCGTATGCTGCGCATTGCCCGCATAGCCCTGCCAGGCCGGCAGTTCGGCCGCGTCCGCGCGCGCGGCGATGCACAGCAGCGGCAGCACCCACAATAATTTCATGCCAGGGATCTCCACCTGTCTCAGCCTTACGCCAGAGACGTTGCGAGCGCATCGACTATTCCTGCGGCGCCGACGACGCGGCAAGCGCGGCGGCATGACAAAGCGTAAGGCGTCGGCCGCCCTCACGCCCCGTTCACCCGTGCGATGGAGATTGCGCGCCGCCCGCTTCCACGGCATGAGGCGGCGCGCCGGAGGGATTGCCATGCGCTTCGCCGTCGACCGCCTCGACCATATCACCTTGAACTGCCGCGACTGGAGGTCACCGCCTCCTGGTATCAGCGCGTGCTCGGCATGGACCGCGAGGAGTTCGGGCGGCAGCAGCGCACCTGCCTGAAGTTCGGCGGCCAGAAATTGAACCTGCGGCCGGACAGCGCCGACATCAAGGACTGGTCGACCGCGCGCGAGCCGCGCGCCGGCGCCGCCGATCTGTGCTTCGTCACCGCGGTCGGGCCGGAGGACGTCGTCGCGCACCTGAGAGGCTGCGGCGTCAGGATCGAGCAGGGTCCGGTCGAGCGCATCGGCGCGCTCGGCGCGATGAATTCGGTCTACTGCCGCGACCCGGACGGCAACCTGATCGAGATTTCCACGTATCTCGACGGATGAACCTGTCCGACTTCGACTTCCATCTGCCGCCCGAGCGCATCGCGCAGCATCCGGCGCGGCCGCGGGATGCCGCGCGCCTGCTGCATGTCGGCAATGCGCTGGCCGACCGCATCGTGCGGGACCTGCCGGGGATGCTGCGGCCGGGCGACCTGCTGGTGGCCAACGACACGCGCGTGATCCCGGCGCAGCTCGCCGCCCGGCGCGGCGAGGCGCGCGATCGGCATCACGCTGGACCGGCCGCTGCCGGACGGCACCTGGCACGCGCTGGCCCGCAACACCCGCCGCCTGCATGCCGGCGAGTCGCCTGACATCGACGGCGCGGAGGCTTACCGGGCCGAAGTGCCGACCGCGACCCCGACGGCGGCGTGGCGCTGCGCGTTCAACCGGCACGGCGACGCCTTCGCCGACGCGCTTGCGACAGGCCGGCGCGCTCGCGCTGCCGCCCTACATCGAGCGCCCGGCCGGCCCGACCGCGCAGGATGCCGCCGACTACCAGACCGTGTTCGCCCGCGACGAGGGCGCGGTCGCCGCGCCCACCGCCGGGCTGCACTTCACGCCGGCGCTGCTGGACGCGCTGGCCGCGCGCGGCGTGCTGCCGGACCACGCTCACGCTGCATGTCGGCGCCGGCACGTTTCTGCCGGTGCGCGGCGAGGACGTCGACGCCCACACGCATGCACGCCGAACGCGGCGAGATCTCCGCCGCCGCCGCCGCAGCGATCAATGCGGCCCGCGCCGCCGGCGGCCGGATCGTGGCGGTCGGCACGACCAGCCTGCGGCTGCTGGAGGCGGCGGCCGACCGACGGCCTGGTCGCGCCGTTTGCTGGCGAGACCGAGCTCTTCATCCGCCCGGCCACGCTTCCGCGCCGCCGACCTGCTGCTGACCAATTTCCATCTGCCGCGCTCGACGCTGTTCATGCTGGTCTGCGCATTTGCCGGGGCACCAGCGCATGCGCGCCGCCTACGCGCACGCCATCGCCGCGAAATACCGGTTCTACTCGTACGGCGATGCCTGCTCTGCTGGAGCGCGCATGACGACGGAGAAGAGCAGTGCTGGTCGCGCCGGTGAGGCCTCCAGGGAACCCCAGGTGGCGGCCCCACTGCGCGGTCTTACGGCAGGCGCGCTTGGCAACCGTGTCGCCACGCGCCACGCCTTACACGCAAGCCGACCCGGGAATTGCCAGCGTGACCCTCGCCTGGACCTGCTTCGCGACCGACGGCGCGGCGCGGCCGGGCTGCTGATACGGCGCACGGCGACGTCGAAACGCCGGTGTTCATGCCGGTCGGCACCGCCGGCACCGTCAAGGCGATGACCGCGGATGCGGTGCGCTGCGACCGGCGCCAGCATCGTCCTCGGCAACACCTATCACCTGATGCTGCGTCCCGGCGCCGACCGCGTGGCGCGGCTCGGCGGCCTGCACCGCTTCATGGACTGGCCCGGCCCGATCCTGACCGATTCCGGCGGCTTCCAGGTCATGTCGCTGGCCGCGCTGCGCAAGCTCGACGAGGACGGGGTGACCTTCCAGCTCGCATATCGACGGCTCGCGCACCGCCTGACGCCGGAGCGCGCATCGAGATCCAGCACGGCTCGACTGCGACGATCACCATGGCGTTCGACGAGTGCACGCCATTCCCGGCCACGCAGGAGCAGGCGCGCGAGAGCATGGAGCTGTCCATGCGCTGGGCCGCGCGCTGCCGCGACGCGTTCGGGCCACGCGCCGGCTACGGCCTGTTCGGCATCAACCAGGGCAGCATTTTTCCCGACCTTCGCGCCCGCTCCGCCGAGGCGCTGCAGAAAATCGGCTTCGACGGCTACGCGATCGGCGGCCTCGCGGTCGGCGAAGGCCAGGCGACAATGTTCGAGGTGCTGGACGGCGCGGCGCCGCTGCTGCCGGAGGACCGCCCGCGCTACCTGATGGGCGTCGGCACGCCGGACGACATTCTCGGCGCGGTCGCGCGCGGCATCGACATGTTCGACTGCGTGATCCCGACCCGCGCCGGGCGCACGGCGCGGGGTTACACGCGCGCCGGCGTGTTCAACCTGCGCAACGCCCGCTTCGCCGACGACGACCGGCCGCTCGACCGAGGCATGCGGCTGCCCGCTATGCACGCGCCACAGCCGCGCCTATCTGCACCACCTGTTCCGCTGCGAGGAGATGCTCGGCCCGATGCTGCTGACCTGGCACAACGTGCAGTATTATCAGGATCTTCTCCGGGATATCCGGGCAGCCATCGCGGCCGGCCGGCTCGCTTCCCACAGCGCCGCCGTGCGCGCCCGCTGGGCCGAACCGGAGGAAAAATGACGAGAATCCTATGCCGGCCTGACGCAGCTCGGCCGCCCGACAAAAATTCCCGGCAGCCCGGACGAGGCGGTGCTGGAGCGGGTGCCCAATCCGCGTGCGGACGCGGCCTACGTCGTGCGCTTCACGCTGCCCGGAATTCACGTCATTGTGCCCGATCACCGGCCAGCCGGATTTTGCGCACATCGTCATCGACTACATCCCCGCCGCCTGGCTGGTGGAGAGCAAGTCATTAAAAATGTTCGGCTACAGTTTCCGCAACCACGGCGCGTTCCACGAGGCCTGCACGATGCTGGTGGCGCGGCGGCTGGTGGATCTGCTCGCCCCGACATGGCTGCGCATCGGCGCCTACTGGTATCCGCGCGGCGGCATCCCGATCGACGTGTTCTGGCAGACCGGCACGCCGCCGGACGGGGCGTGGATCCCGGACCAGGGGGTGGCGCCGTATCGCGGGCGGGGCTGACCGGCGACAGCGCCGCGATTGCCAATCGCGATTGCAGACCGCTACCGTGATCCGTCGATGGTCCCGCGCGAGCGGGTGAATAGGGAACGCCGTGCGTCCCGGCTGGACCCGCTGGTCCGGGGGCAAGTCGGCGGCTGCTCCCGCAACTGTCAGCGGCGAGCCGCCGGCCCGTCCACCGCAAGGTGGGCCACTGAACCCAAGGGTTCGGGAAGGCAGGGCCGGACGCTTTGACCCGCGAGCCAGGAGACCTGCCATCGTCGCACCAGCCGCCGCCGGGCGGGATGCGCCGGGGGCAGGGGAACGTATGTGCTAGGTCTTGTCAGGCAGACTTTCGACGACCGCGCCGAAAATACGCGCGGCCGGCTGGCCGGGCTTTATTCGCTGCTGATCGTCGCCAATGTCGGGGTCTGGGCGTGGGCGCTCTACACCTTCCGCCATCAGCCGATCATGCTCGGCACCGCGCTACTGGCCTACAGCTTCGGCCTGCGCCACGCCGTCGACGCCGACCATATCGCCGCCATCGACAACGTCACCCGCAAGCTGATGCAGGAGGGCAAGCGCCCGATCAGCGTCGGCTTCTGGTTTTCGGTCGGCCACTCCATCGTCGTCGTCCTGGTCGCGCTCGCGATTGCGGCGACGACGGCCGAACTCGAATCGCGCTTCGACGCGTGGAAGGACGTCGGCGGCATCGTCAGCACGTCCGTCTCGACGCTGTTCCTGTTCGCCGTCGCGGCGATGAACATCGTGATCCTGGCCGGCGTCTGGAAAACCTTCCGGCACGTGCGGCGCGGCGGCGCGTTCGCCGATCAGGATTTCGACATTCTGCTCAACAGCCGGGGCATGCTCGCGCGGTTGTTCCGGCCGTTGTTCCGCCTGATCACGCAAAGCTGGCAGATGCTGCCGCTCGGCTTCATGTTCGGCCTCGGCTTCGATACTGCGACCGAGGTGGCCCTGCTCGGCATTTCGGCGACCCAGGCCGGGCAAGGCATGTCGATCTGGTCGATCATGGTGTTCCCGGCGCTGTTCGCGGCGGGCATGTCGCTGGTCGACACGACCGACGGCGTGCTGATGCTCGGCGCCTACAACTGGGCGTTCGTCAAGCCGATGCGCAAGCTCTACTACAACCTGGTCATCACCGCCGTGTCGGTGGTCGTGGCGGTGCTGATCGGCGGCATCGAGGGGCTGGGCCTGATCGGCGACCAACTCGGGCTGGACGGCTGGTTCTGGGCGGGCATCGGCTCCCTGAACGACAACTTCAACGGCATCGGCTTCGCCATCGTCGGCGTGTTCATTTTCGCCTGGGTGGCATCGCTGGTCATCTACCGCTACGCGCGCCTCGACGAGCTGGAGATCACCCCGACGCAGGGCTGATCAACTTGGACGCTGGCACCCGCGGCGCTGGGTGCCGGCGTTCTGCGCCGAGCGTGTCGAGGCACGGTCAGATGCCGGGCGACGCGCCGAAGTGGTGGCGCAGAGCCACGGCCAGCACCGCGAGCCAGACCACGCCCACGGCGCCCCACAGCCAGAACAGTTTTTTGGCCGTCGGATGCGCCGGATTCAGCTTGATGCCCGTCGCGCGGAAGCGCCACAGCGCGTCCGTCCCTTCGTCTCGGCGCGGCGGGGCCAGCACGAACAGCAGCGCGCCGCTGAGCGGCAGCAGCAGCGGCAGCGCCATCACCAGCCGCCAGGACAGCGGCAGCGGGAGGGTCAGCGCCTTCACGCCGAGCCCGAGCGCGATGCCGGCGCCGACGAGGTTCAGCAGTTGCAGGAAAACCATGCCGGCTCCGCGGAAACGTTGCGCGATCAGACACGTCGTGGGATGGCGGCGCAAGCTGATCGAGCCGCGAATCGCCTGTCGTCCCTGACCTCGAGCTACCCCGCAGTGGAGGGCGATCGCAGACGGCGAAAATTGCATACCGTCAGGCCGAGCTTGACCCAGTTCCACGTGCGGAGCTGCAGGTGCGTCTTTGATCCGGCAGCCGGGTGCGTGCGGTGCCCTGCCTGGATGGCCGGGTCGTCGTCGGATTGATAACCGTCATGAGCAAGCTGTAGGGTGCAGTTCCGCTGGGAACTGCACCTCTTGACCGGCAGCAAGGTGGTGCAGTGCCAAGGGGCGCTGCACCCTACAGGACTCCTTTGCTCCAGCGGTTCGCCCAAACCGGATTCTTCCGCCCGGCCAACTCCGGACATTCAGCCCCGACCCGAGAAGGTCACCGCAGTCCCGGGAGCAGCCGTGTCCAGCGCGTACCGCGTGTCAGATTGTAACCACCAGCAAATTCTCTCTTGACAGGTAACGTCACTAAATCTAACATCGCCACATGAACCCCGCCGCCCCACCCCCTCAAGCTGCCCAGGATCGGCTCGCCGAGCAACTCGGCGAACTCTCCCAGGGCCTGTCCGCAAACGGCGGCGGGGGTGGGCTGTCCGCCCTGCTGATCCGCCTGATCGCCCTGATCATCGAGGCGCTCCGCTCCATCGCCAGGAACCTCCCGGCAGCCACCGCCCCGGGCGAGACGGCGCCGGGCCCCTCCCCCGCCACCCCGCAGCAGCAACCCAAAACCCCGGTCCGCCCCGGAACACCCACGGCAAGAAGCTCCTCGCCCCGCCCGGACAAACCGCCACGGGACCGGCGCACCGCTCCCAAGGCCGGCGCGGCGCCCGGGTGCCATCCCGGGGCCGCGGCCCCCACGCTCCCCCGAACCGCCCGCCCCGGCGCTCCCGGGCACACCGCCCGAGCCAAATGGCACTGCGCCACCGCCCCACCGCGCGAGCCCCCAAAAAATCGGGCTTCCGTGCGCGCCGCCTTCGCATGCCCATTTTGTTACGATATCGCAACATAATCGGCGACGGCGCAGCCTTCTGGCCGGTCTGGTAGAACTCCCGCCGTGCCGCCCCAGTCGAACCCCTCGCCCGATCCGCTCCGCGCCAAAGACGCCATCCGCGCCAAGGCCCACGCGCTCGGGTTCGACGCGGTCGGGTTCGCGCCGGCGGCGCTCGGGCCGAACGCCCGCGAGCGATTGAAGGAATTCCTGCTTGCCGGGCAGCACGGCACGATGGACTGGCTCGCCGAACGCACCGAGCAGCGCAGCCAACCCACGGCGCTGTGGCCGGGCGCCAAAAGCGTGATCTGCGTCGGCCTCAGCTACGCACCCGTCGAGCCGCCGCTGGCAACGCTCGCGCATCCTTCGCGCGGCAACGTCGCCGTCTATGCCCGCAACCGCGACTACCACGACATCGCCAAGGGCATGCTGAAGCACCTCGGCCAGTTCGTCGCTTCGCGGCTCGACGCGGACGTGAAGGTGTTCGTCGACACCGCGCCGGTGATGGAAAAACCGCTGGCCGCGCTCGCCGGCCTCGGCTGGCAGGGCAAGCATACGAATCTGGTGTCGCGCACGCACGGCTCCTGGCTGTTCCTCGGCGAGATCTACACGACGCTCGATCTGCCGGCCGATCCGCCGCACGCGGACCGCTGCGGCACCTGCTCGCGCTGCCTGGACGTCTGCCCGACGGATGCGTTCCCGGCCCCGTACCGGCTCGATGCGACGCGCTGCATCGCCTACCTCACGATCGAGCATGCCGGCCCGATCCCGGAAGCGCTGCGGCCGGCGATCGGCAACCGGATCTTCGGCTGCGACGACTGCCTGGCGGTGTGCCCGTGGAACCGCTTCGCCGAGGCGACGCGACACGCAAGTTGCAGGCGCGCCCCGACCTGGTGGCGCCGGACCTTGCCGAGTTGGCCGCGCTGGACGATGCGGGCTTCCGGCGAAAGATTCGCGGGATCGCCGGTGAAGCGGATCGGCCGCGACCGCTTCGTTCGCAATGTCCTGATCGCGATCGGCAACTCGGCCGACCTGTCGCTGCGCCCCGCCGCCGCCCATCTGACGATGGACAAGAATCCGGTCGTGGCGGAGGCGGCGCGCTGGGCGCTGGCGCGGCTGGACGCGGCGAGGGCGCCATGAGCCGGATCGAGACCGACAGCCTCGGCAGCATCGAGATCGCCGACGAGCACCTCTGGGGGCCGCAGACCGAGCGCGCGCGCCGGCTGTTCCGGATCGGCTCGGACCGGTTCTTTCCGGTGCTGATCCGCGCGGTCGGATTGCAGAAGCTGGCCGCCGCCGAAGCCAATCTCGCGCTGGGCGAACTGCCGCGAGGCGCTGGCGCGGCCGATCATGGACGCGGCGCGGCAGATCGCCGACGGCCGGCACGACGATCAGTTCCCGCTGCCGGTGTGGCAGACGGGGTCGGGCACCCAGACCAACATGAACGCCAACGAGGTGATCGCGACGATCGCCAACGAGGCGCTGGGAGAAAAGCGCGGCAGCCGGGCGCGCGTGCATCCGAACGACCACGTCAACCGCGGCCAGTCCTCCAACGACAGCTTTCCGACGATGATGCACATCGCCGCCGTCGAGGCGGCGCATCGGCTGATTCTTTCCCTTGGCACCCTGCATACCTCGCTGGCGCGGCGGGCGCAGGAATGGGCGGGCCTCGTCAAGATCGGCCGGACGCACATGATGGACGCGGTGCCGGTGACGCTCGGCCAGGAGTTCTCGGCGTGGGCGCGGCAGGTGGAACTGGGGATCGAACGGCTGCAGGGCGCGCTGCCGCGATTGCTGTCGGTGCCGCAGGGCGGCACGGCGGTCGGCACCGGGCTCAACCGCCACCCGGACTTCGACCGCGTGTTCTGCGAAAAACTGGCGGCGCTGACAGGACGAAAATTCACGCCGAACCCGAACAAGTTCGAGGGCATGGGCGCGCATGACGCGTTCGTCGAATTCTCCGGGGTGCTGAACACGATCGCGGTGTCGCTGACCAAGCTGGGCAACGACATCCGACTGTTGGGGTCCGGCCCGCGTGCGGGGTTTTCCGAATTGATCATCCCGGCCGACGGCCTGTCGTCGTCGATCATGCCGGGCAAGACCAATCCGACGCAGAGCGAGGCGCTGACGATGGTGTGCGCCCAGGTGATGGGCAACCATGTCGCGGTGACGATCGGCGCGGCGCAGAGTTTTCTCGAGCTCAACGTGTTCAAGCCGCTGATCATCCACAACGTGCTGCACTCGGCCGGCCTGCTCGCGGACGCGGCGCAGAGCTTTGCCGCGAACATGGTGGACCGGCTGGAGCCGAACCGGGACCGCATCGCCGACAATCTCGCGCGCTCGCTGATGCTGGTAACGGCGCTGAACCCGCATATCGGCTACGATCGCGCGGTCAGGATCTCCAAGCTGGCGCTGGCCGAGGACATCACGCTGCGCGACGCGGCGGCGAAACTCGGCTTCGTGACGCCCGAGGATTTCGATCGGTGGGTCCGGCCGGCCGAGATGACGGCTCCTGGCGGAACGCTTGCGGGCGGTTAGACCGGGCCTGGAAAAATGCTGGTCAAGCGCAGCATTTCGCTCGCCGGGCATCGCACCAGCATCGCGCTGGAGCCGGAGTTCTGGGACGCGTTGGCCGTACTCGCGGCGGCGCGTGGCACGACGCTCGCCGCGCTGATCGCAACCATCGACGCCACCCGCGCGCCGGAGCGGCCGTTGGCCTCGGCGCTCAGGGTGTTTGCGTTGCGGGAGCGGGGCTAGGCGGCGGCGGGTCGGTGGCGTGCGCCTCCCGCCAATGCGCGACGTCGCCGAGTTCGGGCACGCGCAGCAGCCCATCCCACGGGCCGGACAGCCGCAGGCCGATCGTCGGCGGGTCCGGCACCGGCGGCCGCAGCGCCAGGTGCAGGTCGACATTGCGGCCCGGCAGGTCGATCGTGCCCTCGGCGGTGATCGTGCCGGTCGGCCCGACCAGCCCGGCGTCGGACAGCCGCAGCACGCCGCGCTCGGCCTTGGCGGACAGCGCCAGCCGTCTCGAACGGCGTCGTGCCGCCGGTCAGCATCGCGTGCAGCGCCTCGTCGGTCAGCGCGGGGCCGGCGCGCGCGAGGTCGACGCCCGCGAGCACGCCGTTGCGCACGTTGAGCGTCAGTTCGCCGGCCAGCGTCGCCAGCAGTGCCGCGGGCGCGTGCCCGGTCGCGGTGACGCCGACATTGGCCTGCAGCGTGCCGGCAGTCAGGTCGAGCGGCAGGAACGTGACGGGCCCCTCGATGGCCGCGCCGGTGATGCCGAACGCAACGTTGAGCGCCGGCAGGTCGGCCCGCGCGTCCAGCGTCGCCACCCCGGCGACGCCGCCGCCGGCAAGCCCGGCTTTCGCCAGATCGAGCCTTAGCAGCCCGTCCTGCAGCGAAAGCGTCGCCTCGGCATGGTCCAGCACGGGCATCAGCCCCACCAGCACGCGGTCCGCGCGCAGTTGCACCGCGACGCCGAGCCCGTGCAGCAGCCCGACCGCCAGCGGCTCGGCCGAGCGCGGCGACACCAGCGGCAGCGGCAGCGTCTCGGCGGCGATGTGGCCGGTCAGCATCGGCACCGGCCCGCCGCGGTCGAGCAGCAGCGCGCCGCTGGCGCGCAGGCCCCCGGCGGTCAGATCGAAACTGTCGGCGGAGAGCTTGCCCGGCGCCCCGGAAAGCTGCGCGATCAGCCCGAGCGAGCCGTCGCCGAGCCAGCTCGCGGCGTCGGCCACCCCGAACGCCTGCGCGAGCCGCGGCGCGCCGGGGTGGCGCAGCGTCGCGGTGGCGATCCAGGTGTGATGGGTGAGGTCGAGCACCGGCGTGCTCTCGAGCCGCAGATCGGCGAGGTCGGCGGTGATCTTGAGCGCCAGCTTGTCGGGCGCGCCGGAGCCCAGCACCTGCACGTTGGCCGCAGTCTGCCACAGATGCGGCGCCTCGCGCGCGAGGAAGGCGAGGTTGTCCGGCAGCAGCGCCGCCAGCGCTTCCGCCTGCGGCGCCTGCACGTCGAGCCGCCCTTCGGAGACGCGTCCGCCCTCGCCCACGGTCGCCGAGGCGGTCGCGTGCATGCCGCCGAGCTGCATGTCGAGCTTGCGCAGCGTCAGCCGCCCGGCCTCGGCCCCCGCATCGAGCGACAACGGCGAGATGGTCATGCCGTGCAGCAACGCCTGCTTGGCGTCGAGCCGCAGGTTGACGTCGAACGCCGCGAAGTCTCGTGGTAGCGCAGGCAGCGAGGGCATCTGTGCCGGCAGCCAGCCGTCGAGTTCCAGCCGGTCGACGGTGAGCCCGGCGCCGAGCACGAAGCGCTTGCCGCCGCGCAAGGTCAGGCTGCCGGAGACGTGGCTGCCGTCCAGCGTGCCGTCGAGCGAAGCGACCGCCACCTGGGTCGGTTCGGCAATGACGTGGCCGGACAGGTCGGCGCTGCGCAGCACCGCCTCGGGCAGCGCCGCGATCGGCGCGACCCCGGCCCGCTGCACCCAGGCGAGGGTGGTGCGCAAGGCGGGCGCGGTGACGGCGACGTCGCCCTCGAAGCGCGGGTGGCGCGGGCCGGCGCCGTCCGCGGGCGCGATCCGGCCGGAGAGGCGCAGCGGCGCGTCGCCGGGCAGGATCGCACGTACCTCCCGCACCTCGGCGCCGGCGTTGGAGAGGTCGACCGCCGCGCGCAGGCCGCGCAGCGTGCCACCGTAGAACGTCGCTGCCTCGGCCGAGAGATCGATCCCGGTCGGCAGGTCGAGCGCGGTCGAGCGCACCAGCACCGGCAGCCAGGCGTCGAGGTCGAGCCGGCTCGTGGTGAGCGCGAGGTCGAGCCGCGGCGCCGGCGCGACCCGCAGCGCGACCGCGCCGCGCGCGGGCGAACCGCCGATCTCCATCGCGAGGTCGTCGGCCGCGGCGAGGCCGCCAGCGATGGTGACGCGGCCCTCGGCCTTGAACGCCACGGCGGGCGCGGGGAGGATGTGCGACAGGTCGGGGCCGCGACCGCTGATGCGGCCGGCCAGCGTGCCGTCCGGCCCGATCTGGCCGGTCAGCGTGCCGCCGATGCCCTGCGCCGGACCCTGTCCGTCCAGCGTGACGTCGAGCCCGGCCGAACCATCGAGCCCGGGCTGGGTCATCTTCGCGGTGAACCGCCACGGCTGGCCGGACAGCTTGGCGGTGCCGCTGGCGGCGTAGCTGCCGGTGTAGGCGCCGGTGGTGAAGGTCGCGTCGATGCTGGAGAGGGTGAGGCCGCCGATCGTGAGCTTGCCGTCCTCGACGCGAGCGGTGACGGAGCTGAGCCAGCGCGGCGTGCGCAGCATCACGACCGAGGGCGAGAACGGCCACGGCACGCGCATGTCGGCGCCGCGCAGCACCAGTTCGCGGGCATCGATGCGGCCTTCGGCGAGCGGACCCAGGGCGACCCGCAGGCGCATCTCGGCGGCAGTGATCGAGATGCCCTTGTCGGAGCCGAGCCGCACGTTGGCGGCGGTCAGCACCGGCTCGGGCAGCAGTTCGAGGTGGATCGGCCCGTCGATGCGCACGTCGCGACCGAGGCGGGCGCTGGCGACCTCGGTGAGTTCGTTGCGGAACAGGTCGGGGTTGAGCCGCGGCACCACCAGCCACGCCGCCGCGAGCGCGCCCATGACCAGGACGACGCAGAGGGTGAACAGGACGCGGAGGAAGAACACTACGAGCTCCCTCCCGCGGGAGGGGGTTGAGCAAGGCGGCGGGCGCTAGCCGGCACTGCCATACCCTCCGCCGCCGGGCGTCTCGATGACGAAGGCGTCGCCGGGGCGCAGTTCGGCGCGGTCGGTGCCGGTGAGGTTTTCCCTTGTGCCGTCGGCGCGTTCGACCCATTGGCGGCCGGGCAGGCCGTCGGCGCCGCCGGCGAGGCCGAACGGCGCGACGGCGCGGCGGGAGGCGACGATCACCGCGGTCATGGGTTCGAGGAAGCGGATACGTCGGCGCGCGCCGTCGCCGCCGCGCCAGCGCCCGGCGCCGCCGGAGTTTTTCCGAATTGAAAACTCCTCCAGCCGAACGGGATAGCGCAATTCCAGCACTTCGGGATCGGTCATGCGCGTGTTGGTCATGTGCGTCTGCACGGCCGAGGTCCCGGAAAAACCCGGGCCGGCGCCGGTGCCGCCGCAGATGGTCTCGTAGTACTGGCGCCTCGCATCGCCGAACAGGAAATTGTTCATCGTGGCCTGCGAGCAGGCGATGGCGCCGAGCGCGCCGAACAGCGCGTTGCAGGCGGCCTGCGACACTTCGGTGTTGCCGGCGACCACGGCGGCGCCCGGCGCGGGCGACAGGAACGTGCCCGGCGGGATTCTTATTTCGATCGGCTTGAGGCAGCCGTCGTTGAGCGGGATATCGGTGCCGACCAGGCAGCGGAACACGTAGAGTACCGACGGCGCGCGCGACCGCGGGCGGCGCGTTGAAGTTGTTTTTTCTCTGTTGTCCTGTGCCGGTGAAGTCGACGACGGCCTTGCGTTCGGCGCGGTTCACGGTGACACGGACGTGCAGCGGCGCGCCGTCATCCATCGTGTAGGCGAAGAAACCCTCACCCTCCCGTTGCTGCGCAACGGGCCCCTCCCCTCTCCCGCAAGCGGGAGAGGGGCTGTTCCGTGGCACCGACTTGCCCCTCTCCCGCATCGCGGGAGAGGGAGGGGCCCGCGCCGCTTGGCGCGGGAGGGTGAGGGTCGCGCGGCAGCAGCCGATCCAGCACGCGCCGCACGCTTTCCTCGGCGTTGTCCATCACGTGGCGCATGTAGGCGGCGACGACGGGCCAGCCGAATTGCGCGACCACGCGGCGCAGTTCCTGCACGCCTTTCTCGTTGGCGGCGATCTGCGCCTTGATGTCGGCGACGTTCACGTCCGGGCTGCGCGCCGGATATTTTGCCCCCATCAGCAGGGCGCGGAATTCCGTTTCCCGGAACTGGCCTTTCGCAACCAGCAGAAAATCGTCGATGACGACGCCTTCTTCTTCCAGCGTGTGCGAGTCGGGCGGCGTCGAACCGGGGACGGTGCCGCCGACGTCGGCGTGATGGCCCCGGCTGCCGACAAAGAACAGAATGTCCCGGCCCGTCGCGTCGAACACGGGGGTGATCACGGTGATATCGGGCAGATGCGTGCCGCCGTTGAACGGGTTGTTCAGCGCGACGACATCGCCGGGACGCAAGGTGTCGCCGCGTCGGAGCAGCACGGTACGGACGCTCTCGCCCATCGCGCCGAGATGCACGGGAACGTGCGGCGCGTTGGCGACCAGCGCCCCGGTCGCATCGAAGATCGCGCAGGAGAAATCGAGCCGCTCCTTGATGTTCACGCTCTGCGCGGTGTTGCGCAGCACCGCGCCGGTCTGCTCGGCGACGTTCATGAACAGGTTGTTGAACAGTTCCAACAGCACCGGATCGGGCTTTCCCGATGCCGCGGCGACGCGGCCGGCGCGCGGCGACGTGCGCACCAGCAGCAGATGGTCGAGCCGCGTCACCTCGGCGGTCCAGCCGGGTTCGACGACGGTGGTCGCGTTGGCCTCGCGGATCAGCGCCGGGCCGGCGATGCGGTCGCCCGGTTGCAGCGTGGTGCGCTCGAATACTGGCGTTGCTTCCGCAGCGCCGTTGGTGAACATCTCGACCCGGTCGACGGGTTCCGGCGCTCCGTGGTCGCGCGGCGGCGGCGCGTGTTCCTCGATCGGCTCGCCGGCGGCAGTTGCCTCGACCGCGACGGCCTCGGCGATCAGCGCGCGTCCCGGCGTGGCAAAGCCGAAGCGGGTGCGGTGCGCTTCGGTGAATGCGGCCTGCAGCGTGGCAAAGTCGGCGAGGTCGACGGGAAGCGCCGCCTCGGTCCCGGCATAGTGCAGATGCACGCGGCGACGCACCGTGAGGCGGGTGAGATCGCCGCCCTGCGCGCGCAACTCGTCAGTCGCACGCGCAGCGAGCGTGTCGGCGAGCGCATGCAGGTCGGCGACCGCGGCCTCGGTAAGCGGCACTTCCACCGCCTGCTCGCGCATCACCGTCTGGTCGGCGAGCCCCATGCCGTAGGCGGACAGAACGCCGGCGAACGGATGGATGAACACGCGCTCCATGCCGAGTTCGTCGGCGACCAGGCACGCATGTTGCCCGCCGGCGCCACCGAAACACTGCAATGCAAACGTCGCCGGGTCGTGGCCCTTCGCAACCGACACCTGCTTGATCGCGTTGGCCATGTTGGCGACGGCAATGCGCAGAAAGCCTTCAGCGACGTCGCGCGGTTCTTGCCGTGTGCCGGTCGCTTCGGCGATGTCGTTGGCGAGCGCGGCAAACTTCCGCGCCACCGTGTCGGCATCGAGCGGCTGGTCGCCGCCTCGGCCGAAGATCGCGGGGAAATGCGTGGGTTGGATCTTGCCGACGCAGACATTGGCGTCGGTGACGGTCAGCGGCCCACCGCGACGGTAGCAGGCGGGGCCGGGATCGGCGCCGGCGCTGTCCGGGCCGACGCGAAACCGGGAACCGTCGAAATGCAGGATGGAACCGCCGCCGGCCGCGACGGTGTTGATCGCCATCATCGGCGCGCGCAGCCGCACGCCAGCGACTTCGGTCTCGAACGCGCGTTCGAACTCGCCGGCGTAGAGTGCCACGTCGGTGGAGGTGCCGCCCATATCGAAGCCGATGATGCGGTCGAGCCCGGCCATCGCAGCGGTGCGCGCGGCGCCGACGATGCCGCCGGCCGGGCCGGACAGGATCGCGTCCTTGCCCTGGAAGTGGCGGGCCTCGGCGAGGCCGCCGTTGGATTGCATGAAATACAGCTTCACGTCGTCCAACTCGCCTGCGACCTGGTCGACGTAGCGGCGGAGAATTGGGGAAAGATAGGCGTCCGCAACCGTCGTATCGCCGCGCGGCACGAGGCGCAGCAGCGGGCTGACGGCGTGGCTGGCACTGACCTGCGAAAAACCCGACGCCCGCGCCAACTCGGCCAGGCGGCGTTCGTGCTCGGAATATTTCCAGGCGTGCATGAGCACGATGGCGACGGAGGCGATGCCGTCGGCCCGGGCATCGGCGAAAGCGGCGCTGGCAGCAATCTCGTCGAGCGGTTCTATTTCGGTGCCATCAGCAGCAATGCGGCCGCCGATCTCGGCGACGCGCGCATACAGCATCGTGGGCAGCGTGATGGCGAGGTCGAACAGCCGCGGCCTCGCCTGCGTGCCGATGCGCAGCGCATCGGCAAAACCGCGGTTGACCAGCAGCAGCACGCGCTCGCCCTTGCGCTCGAGCAGCGCGTTGGTGGCGACGGTGGTGCCCATCTTGACGGCATCGACCGCGCCCGCGGGGATCGGTGCATCGGCGGCGAGCCCCAGAATCGCGCGGATGCCCGCGACCGCGGCATCGCTGTAGCGGCCGGGATTCTCGCTGAGCAGTTTGCGGGTCGTGAGCCTGCCGGACGGATCGCGGGCCACGATGTCGGTGAACGTGCCGCCGCGGTCGATCCAGAACTGCCAGCCCGCCATCGTCTCCCAACCTCTTGTCCCGCAAGCACAATGCGGACGCTTCCGATGCTCGGCAACGGTTATTCCGCGATCGTTGCGCGGCCGCGCGGCAACGCCGGGGATGGGCCGATGCTTTGCGGTTGGTAAGCCTGGCGTGATACAGGCGAGCGAGAACGGATCGGGACCGGCCGGCGTGTGGGGCAAGATCATCGGTGGCGTGGCTGGCTTCGCGATGGGCGGCCCGTTCGGCGCGGTCGTCGGGGCGGCGCTCGGCCATGCCGCGGACACCGGCGGGTTCAGCGACATCGGCAGGAATTTCCGGCTGCCGGGCATGTCGGCGTTCAGCCCGGCCCGGCTGACGGCGACGCTCGGCCGCAAGGAACAGGTGTTTGCCGTCTGCGTCGTCGTCCTGGCGGCGAAGCTCGCGAAATGCGACGGGCCGGTGAACCGGCACGAGATCGACGCGTTCAAGCGCTCCTTCCGCATCCCGCCGAAGTCGGCGCACGATATCGGCCGGCTGTTCGACCAGGCGCGCGACAGCACCGAGGGGTTCGAGCAGTACGCGACCCAGCTCGGCGAGGCGTTCGCGGACGCGCCGGGCGTGCTGGAGGACGTGCTGGCGGCGTTGTTCACGATCGCGCGGTCGGACAAGCCGCTGACTGTGATCGAGCAGCAGTTCCTGCTCTCGGTGTGCCACCGGCTCGGGCTCGGGCAGGCGGCGTGGGAGCGGGCGAGCGGCGCCACGTCGCGGCGACCGGCGGCGCCGGACGGCGAAGACCCGTACGAGATACTCGGCGTCCCGAAGACCACCACCGGCGAGGAACTCCGCGCGGCATGGAAGCGGCTGATGCGGGAGAACCACCCGGACAGCCTGGCGAGCCGCGGCGTGCCCGAGGAGTTCATCGCGCGCGCGACCGCGAAGGTGGCGCGGATCAACGCGGCCTGGGACCGGATCAAGCGCGAGCGGGGGCTGTGAGGGTTTTTCGGCACCGAGCCCGAACCAGGACGATCGCGCGGCCGGCGCGACCGTGGACATGGTCGTGCTGCACTACACCGGCATGAAGACCGCCGCCGAGGCGATCGACCGCCTGCGCGATCCGTCGGCCCGCGTGTCCTCGCATTATGTGGTGGACGAGGACGGGCGCGTCGTGCGACTCGTGCCGGAGGCGCGGCGCGCGTGGCACGCCGGCGTATCGTACTGGCGCGGCCGCAGCGGGCTGAACGATGTCTCGATCGGCATCGAGATCGTCAATCCCGGCCACGAATGCGGCTATCGCGATTTTCCGGTGCTGCAGATGGCCGCCGTGTGCGACTTGTGCCTGGAGATATTTTCGCGGCATCCGATGCCCGCACGCAACGTCGTCGCGCACAGCGACGTCGCGCCGGACCGCAAGGAGGATCCGGGCGAGCGGTTCGACTGGCCGGGGCTCGCGCGCGAGGGGGTCGGGCTGTGGCCGTGGCAGGTGCCCGATCTCGGCACCGGGGGCGCGGTGCGCGATGCGGCGTCGTTGCGGGATGTCCGCGCGGCGTTGGCCGACATCGGCTACCGGGTGGCGCCGGAGGGACCGCTCGATCCGGCGCTGGCGGCCGTGCTGCGGGCGTTCCAGCGGCACTGGCGGCCGGAGGCGGTGACCGGGCAGGCCGACGCCGGCACGCTGGCCCGGCTGCTGGCGGTGGCGCGGCTATGCGAAGCGGGCGGACCGGCCGCTGGTTGACAGACGCGGCCCACCTGCCGGGCGCCAGCCCGTCGCGTCGGGCCCCCGGCGGCGTCCCGCAACCGCGAAACCGGCGTGCCCGGCGCCACTGCGGTAGGATCGAATGATGGATACTCCGCTGCGCACGACACCACCCAGCGAGACCGACCGCGTGCGACGGGAGCGGGACAAGATCGAGCGCGCACGTCGGCAGTTCGACTCCGGACAGTTCCTCGAGGGTGAAGAACTGGATCGTTGGCTCGGTCTCTATGATGCGAGCGAAGCTCCGACACCTGTGCCGGTTCCGCGTCATCCGCCCGCCGACAGGACTGCTTGAATACCCGAGGTGGCCGGTCGCGTGACTGCTCGCCGTGTTCGGCCCGGGCGAACCATGACGCCCGGTTGACATCGCGCCCCGTCCGGCGCACCTGCGAGGCGCCAGACGGCCGGGCGGCCGCTGTCGGGGGCAACCCCGATGGAGGAAAGTCCGGGCTCCACGGGAATGCGGTGCCGGCTAACGGCCGGCGGGGGCGACCCCAGGGACAGTGCCACAGAAAACAAACCGCCCGTGCGCAGCCTCGGCCGCTCGCGGGCAAGGGTGAAACGGGGCGGCAAGAGCGCACCGCGCCACCGGCAACGGCGGCGGCAGGGTAAACCCCACCGGGAGCAAGACCGAATAGGGGCGGCCGGCGGCAGGGCGGAGCGATCCGCCGTGTGACGCAGGGGCATTCCCGCCCCGTCGCCCGGGTAGGTCGCGCGAGGCGCGCAGCAATGCGCGTCCCAGAGGAATGGTCGCCCCGCGCCGCAAGGTGCGGACAGAACCCGGCTTACAGGCCGTCTGGCGCGTTTTCCCATGCCGGCGAGGGCATTTCCCGTCGGGCTTTCACCCCAGCCCGCCCCTCTCCGCCCAGGCGAGAGCGGGAAGGAGAACGTGGAACAAAACACGAATATTGGCAGAACCCTGCCGTTTCTGCGCCGTACTGTGCGGGGACCTGAAGATATCCTGTTAACCTCATGACAGGGTGGGATTTTTCGGCCACACTCCATGAAGTAACCATACGCTCCCTTTGACTCCCATGATTTCCCATGGTAACCCATGCCATGGCGGAACGGGCGCGTGCGGCCTCGTTCGGGCCATTCCAGCCGGGCGCCGTTGCAATCGATCACGGGGCAGGCGAGCGAACGCGGGAAAGGGGGCGGGCCGGGCCGGATGAGCCAGTTCCTTGGAACGCATACCAACAAGCTCGACGCCAAGGGCCGCGTCTCGATCCCGGCCGCGTTTCGCAGCGTGCTGCGCGGCAGCGATGACGCCTCGCTGGTGCTGCGGCCGTCCCACAAGCACCCCTGCATCGAGGGCTGGCCGGCCGCCGCGTTCCACGCGCTGGCGGCGCCGCTCGACACGCTTGACATGTTCGGCGAGGCGCATGACGACCTCGCCGCCGCGCTCTACGCCGACGCGCACCCGAGCGAACCCGACAAGGAGGGCCGCATCGTGCTGCCCGCCGAACTGATCGCGCACGCCAATCTCGGCGACAGCGTGGTGTTCCTGGGGCTCGGAAAAACGTTCCAGATCTGGGAGCCGGCCGCCGGCGAGCGGTTCCGCGCCGAGGCCCGCGCCCGCGCCCGCACCCTAACGCTGCCCGGCGCAACCGCGGGAGGCCGCGCATGAGCGGGCACATTCCCGTGATGCTGGCGGAGGTACTCGAATACCTCGCCCCTCGGGACGGAGGAAACTACCTCGACGGCACGTTCGGGGGCGGCGGCTATGCGTCGGCGATCCTTGCAGCCGCCAACTGCACGCTTTACGCGATCGACCGCGACGCCGAGGCGATCGCGCGCGGCGCCGTGCTCGCCGCGCAATACCCCGGCCGGCTGCACCTCATCGAAGGCAGTTTTGGCGCAATGTTATTGCTCTTGCGCGACTTCGGCGTGGAGCGGCTTGACGGAGTGGTGCTCGATCTCGGAGTTTCGTCCTTCCAGCTCAACGATGCAGCGCGCGGCTTCAGCTTTCGCGCCGACGGCCCGCTCGACATGCGCATGGGCCGGCATGGGCCGACCGCGGCCGACCTGGTGAACGCGCTGCCGGAACGCGACCTCGCCGACACGCTCTTCGAACTCGGCGAAGAACGACTGTCCCGGCGCATCGCCAAGGCAATCGTGGCCGAGCGCGCAACCGCGCCGATCACGACGACGTCGCAGCTGGCGCGCATCATCCGCGCCGTGGTGCCGCCGGACCGCTCCGGCATCGACCCGGCGACGCGCTCGTTCCAGGCGCTGCGCATCCGGGTGAACGACGAACTCGGGGAAATCGAGCGCGGGCTGGCACAGGCGGCGCAACTGCTGGCGCCGGGCGGGCGGCTCGTGGTGGTGGCGTTCCATTCGCTGGAAGACCGGCTCGTCAAGCGGTTCATGGCGGAGGCGGCCGGCCGCGCGCCGGCGCCGTCGCGGCACGACCCCGCCGGGTTGCTGGGCCGGGACACCGCCGGATGGCGGCTGCTGACCGCGAAGCCGCTGCGCCCAACCGCGGCCGAGGAGCAAGCAAACCCACGCGCCCGCAGCGCCCGGTTGCGCGCGATGGAACGGCTCGTCACGACGGAGGCAGCGGCATGATCCGCCCGGTCACGCTGGTCACGTTCCTCGCGTTCATCGGCTCGGGGCTGTACCTCTATCAGGTCAAGCACCAGGCGCAGCTGGTCGACCGGCAGATCCGCAGGATCCACGAAGCGACCGAGGCGGCGCGGGCGCGGGCGGACGTGCTGCGCGCTGAATACGCGCTGCTCAACGACCCGGACCGGCTGGCGGAACTGGCCGCCGAATACGTGTCCAACCTCAAGCCGACGCAGCCCGGCCAGTGGACCTCGATGGCCGAGATCGACCGTCGGCTGCCGCCGGTCGGCGGCAAGGCGGCCGAGCCGGCGCCGCTGGAGCCCGACGCGAAACCCAGTCCGGTGCCGATGGCGGCGCGCAGCGAGCCGCCCCGCAGCAGCGTGGCCCGGGCCGAACCGCCACGTCCGGCCTTGCACTTTGCGCAAGCGGCGGCCGCCGCGCCGGCCACGGAGAACTCGGCGCCGGCGCGATCGGTGACGGTGGTGGCGGTGAAGCCGATGCCGCGGATGGCACCACCGGCGCACGCGCCGACCATCGTGGTCGCGCAGGTACTGCGCAGCCCGCCGCCGACGCCGCTCAATCTCGCCCGTGCCGCGCCGTTCGTGCCGCCGGCCGCAACACCGGCGGTGCTGGTCGGCACCGCACCGCCGCCGCGCGCGGTGGCGAGCTTCCTGCCGCGCGTCTCGCCGCTCGGCGGCGGGTCCCTGCTGGGGATGGCCGCGCGGCCGGCGCCGCAGCCGGTCGCCTACGTGCCGCCGCCCGCGACCACCGCCGAGGCGATCGCCCGCATCGCGCGCGGCGAAAAAGTCGATCCGACGGTGCCGGTGGTCGCCTCCGCGCTCGGCATGGCGCGGACGATGCTGTCGGTGACGCCGGTGAGCCCGGCCGTTGCCGGCACGCTGTATCCGCAGTCGACGCCGCGATGAGCGCGCCCGACGACCCGCCGCGGCCGAAGCCGGCGCGCGAGCCCGAGCCGCTGGTGCAGCACGTGCGCCCGGCCCCCGACCCGCAGTCGCCGGCCCGCCGCACCGGCGCGCCGCGCGACGCCTCGGTGCCGCGCATGGAGCACGTGCGCGTCACCGCGCCCGACCTCGCGCGGCGCGCGGCGCTGGAAAAATCGCGCGCCCGGCTGGTGCTGGCGGCCGCCGGCTTCGCCGTGCTGTTCGGCGCAGTCGCGATCAAGCTCGCCGATGCGACCGTGGTCGACCCCGTGCAGCCGAAGCTTGTCGCGGCACCGTGGCGCACCCAGCCGCCGGCGCTGCCGCCCGGCGAGGGCGGGGCCAAGCTGCTGCCGGCCTCGCTCGACCTGAGCCCGCACGCCGCCCGGGCGATGGTGATGGACCGCAACGGCGAAATTCTCGCGGTGTCGCTGCCGACTGCGGGCCTGTACGCCAACCCCAGCCAGATCATCGACCCGGCCGACGCGGCGCACCGGCTGGTCGCCGTGCTGCCGCGGCTCGACGAAGCTGCTGTCCGCGCGCGCCTCTCCGAAAGCACGAAGCAGTTCGTCTACCTGGAACGCCAGATCACGCCGAAGGAAGAACTGGCGATCAACGGGCTCGGCATCGTCGGGCTGGAGTTCCAGCCGATCGAGCGGCGGCACTATCCGCTCGGTCGGGTCGCGGCGCAGGTGCTCGGCGGCGTCGACGTGGACGGCCACGGCGTCGCCGGCGTGGAGAAATTCTTCGACCAGCGGCTGCGCGAGGATGCGGCGCCGCTGCGGCTGACGCTCGATGTGCGCGTGCAGGCGGTGGTGCGCGAGGAACTGCTGGCGGCGATGACCGAGTTCCGCGCGATCGGCGCCTGCGGCATCGTGCATGGACGTGCGCACGGGCGAGGTGATCGCGATGGTCAGCCTGCCCGACTACGACGCCAACGACTACGGCCACGCGAGCCCGGACGAGCAGACCGACCGCGCGGTCGGCCGCGTCTACGAGCCGGGCAGCACGTTCAAGCTGCAAACGGCGTCGATGGCGCTCGACAGCGGCATCGTCAACATCTGGAACGGGTTCGACGCGAGTGCGCCGATCCGGATCGGGCGGTTCACGATCAGCGACTTCGAGGGCAAGCACCGCTTCCTGTTCGTGCCTGAGGTGATCGCCTACTCGTCGAACATCGGCGCCGCGAAAATGGCCGAGACGATCGGGCCGGAGCGGCAGCGGGCGTGGATGCAGAAGATGGGCATGCTCAGCCGCATCCCGATCGAGCTGCCGGAAGCGACGGTGCCGCTGTTCCCGCCGGAGAAGAACTGGAAGGAAGCGGCGACGCTGACGATCGGGTTCGGCCACGGCATCGCGGTGACGCCGCTGCATGTCGTCGTCGGCACGGCGGCGGTTGCCAACGGCGGCATCCTGATGCGTCCGACGCTGCTGCTGCCCGAGGACAACGCGCCGCCGCGCACCGGCGTGCGGGTGATGCAGGCGGCGACCTCCGACATCATGCGCAAGCTGATGCGCCTTGTCGTGACCGAAGGGTTCGGCAAGGCCGCCGAGGTGCCCGGCTACTACGTCGGCGGCAAGACCGGCACGGCGGAAAAGATCTCCGGGCACGGCTACAACCACCATTCGCCGCGTCTCGGCATTCATGAGCGTGTTCCCGATGCACGCGCCGCGCTACGCCGTGTACATGATGCTCGACGAGCCGCAGGCGGACGCCTCGACGCACGGCTACGCGACGGCCGGGCTGGGTGGCGGCGCCGGCAGCCGGGCGGGTGATCGCGCGGGCGGCGCCGATGCTGGGGCTGCTGCCGGACATCGACGACGCGCCGGCGATCAACCAGGCCCTCTACATCCCGCTGCAGCCGGGCCGGCCGCCGGGCGCCAAGGCGGCGCTGCCGGAGAAACCCGCAGAGAAGGTGCCGACGGGAACGCCGATGGCGCACGCGGCCCCGCTCCGCCCCGCGACCCCGGCCGCCCTGCCGGCCACGCCGTTGCAGGCGGTGCCGCTCGCACGCGACCTGCGGCACGAGGCGACGTTTCGCGTGCCCGCCGATGCGGACGTCGAAGATGCGGGGCGTTGAGATGATCGCCCGCCTGCAGGCCGCGCGCGCCCTGCCCTCGTTTGCCCCGGCATGGCGCGCCGCCGGCAACGTCGAGGTGCTGGGCGTCACCGCCGACAGCCGGCAGGCGCAGGCGGGTGCGCTGTTCGTGGCGATCCCGGGCGCGCGCGCGGACGGGCGGGCATTCATCGCCGACGCGGTCAGCCGCGGCGCGGTCGCGGTGATCGCGCCGCCCGGCACCGAATGGCCGCCCGGCGTGCCGCCGCGGCCGTTGATCGAGGATTCCGAACCCCGCCGCCGGCTGGCGCAGATCGCGGCGCTGCTGGCGGGGCTGCAGCCGAAGACCCTTGTTGCGGTGACCGGCACCAACGGCAAGACGTCGACGGTCGAGTTCCTGCGTCAGCTCTGGACGTTGTCGGGCCATCCCGCGGCGAGCCTCGGCACGCTCGGCGTGACCGCGCCGGGGTTCGCCGCCGGCCCCGGGCTGACCACGCCCGACCCGGTGGCGCTGTCCGGCACGTTGGCCGAACTGGCGCGGGCGGGCGTGCAGCACGCGGCGCTGGAGGCCTCGTCGCACGGGCTCGACCAGTTCCGGCTGGACGGGCTGCGGCTGGCGGCGGCGGCGTTCACCAACCTGACGCGCGACCACCTCGACTATCACGGCTCGATGGCAGCGTATCGCGCGGCGAAACTGCGGCTGTTCTCCGAGTTGCTGCCGGAAGGCGGATCGGTTGTCGCGAGCACGACGCTCGACGCCGAGAGCTTTTCCGGGTTGCAGGAGATTGCCGGGCGGCGGCGGCTGGATGTGCGCACGGTCGGCGAGGACGGCGCGTTTCTGCGGCTGGTCTCGGCAAAACCGCTGCCGCAGGGACAGGTGTTGCAGATCGCCTGCGCCGGGCATCGGCATCGTCTGGAAGTGGCGCTGCCCGGACGGTTCCAGGCCGACAACGTGCTGACCGCGGCGGCGCTCGCGATGGCCACGGGCGTCGCCAACGCGCTCGACCTGCTGCCGTCGCTGACCGGCGTGCGCGGCCGCATGGAGCTGGCGGCGCGGCTGCCGAACGGCGCCGCGGTGTACGTCGACTACGCGCACACGCCCGATGCGCTGGAACGACTGTTGACCGCGCTGCGTCCGCACACGCACGGGCGGCTGCACGTGGTGTTCGGCGCCGGCGGCGACCGCGACCCCGGCAAGCGGCCGCTGATGGGCGCGGCGGCCGCACGCTTCGCCGACGTCGCCATCGTCACCGACGACAATCCGCGCAGCGAGGACCCGGCGAAAATCCGCGCGGCCGTGCTCGAAGGTTGCGCAGGCGGCATCGACATCGGCGGCCGCGAGGCGGCGATTGCCGCGGCGCTGTCGGGGCTGGCGCCCGGCGACGTGCTGGCGGTCGCCGGCAAGGGCCACGAGCAGGGCCAGACGATCGCCGGCGCGACGCTGCCGTTCGACGACGTTTCCGTGGTGCGACGGCTGGCGGGGGTTGCATGACCGCGCCGCTCTGGACCGCCGCCGATCTTGCCGCAGCAACCGGCTCGTCCGCGTCGTTTGCCGCAACCGGCGTTTCGATCGACAGCCGCACGATCGCACCCGGAGACTTGTTCGTCGCACTGGTCGGCGAAACCGGCGACGGGCACGCACATGTTGCCGACGCCCTCTCGCGCGGCGCGTCCGGGGCGCTCGTGCATGCCGACGTTCCCGGGGTCGATCCGGCGCGACTGCTGCGCGTGGCCGACACGCTGGCCGGATTGACCGCACTCGGCGCGTTCGCCCGCGCCCGCTTCAGGGGTCGCGTGATTGCCATCACCGGCAGCGTGGGAAAAACCACGACCAAGGAAATGCTGCGCACGGTGCTGAGCACGTTCGGCCCGACGCACGCCGCCGTCGCGTCCTACAACAACCATTGGGGCGTGCCGCTGACGCTCGCGCGCATGCCGCCGGACGCGGCGTTTGCGGTGATCGAAATCGGCATGAACCACGCCGGCGAGATTTTTCCCCTTGCCCGGCTGGCGAAACCGCATGTCGCAGTGATCACGGCGATCACGGCCGCACATGTCGGGCATCTCGGCTCGATCGAGGCAATCGCCGACGAAAAAGCCGCGATCCTGCAGGCCCTGGAGCCGCGCGGCGTCGCCGTGCTGCCGGCCGACTCTTCTCTCCTCTCGCGCTTGATGGCGCAAATGGGCCGCAACACGGTGCTGTTGTTCGGGTCCGGCGCGTCGGCGGCTGTGCGATTGCTGGACAGCGTCAGCACGGCGGACGCGAACGACATTGCCGCGCTGGTCGGCGACGAGCGGGTCCGGATCACGATGGCCGCACCCGGCCGCCACATGGCGGAAAACGCAATGGCGGTGCTCGCGACGGCTGCCGCGCTCGGGCTTGATGTGCAGAAAAGCGCAGCCTCACTCACGGGGTTTGCCCCGATCGGCGGGCGCGGCGCGCGGCGGCGCATTCTTGTCCGTGGCGGCGAAGCGCTGCTGCTGGACGAAAGCTATAATGCCTCGCCCGCCGCCGTGCGCGCGGCGTTGTCCGTGCTGGCTTTGCAGCCGGCAAAGCGACGCATCGCCGTTCTCGGCGACATGCTGGAACTGGGCGATGCGGGACCGGCCGAACACGCAGCGCTGGCACCCGACGTTGCCGCAGCCGCCGACGTGCTGTTCACCTGCGGCCCGTTGATGCGCGAATTATTCGATGCCGTGCCGCAGAGCATCCGCGGTGCCCACGAACAGAACTCCGTGGCACTCGCACCCGTGGTCGCGGACGCGGTGCGGCCGAGCGATGCCGTGCTGGTCAAGGGCAGTCTCGGCAGCCGCATGAAGTCCGTCGTGCAGGCGCTCGACGGTGCGGCGAGGGTCGGATAATGCTGTTCAACCTCTCGCGCCCGCTCGCCGACGAATTCATCCTGTTCAACCTGTTCCGCTATCTGACGTTCCGCAGCGGCGCCGCGTGCCTGACGGCGCTCGTGCTGAGCCTGCTGTTCGGGCCGATGTTCATTCGCTGGCTCAAGCGCGTGCAGCGTGGCGGCCAGCCGATCCGCCCGGACGGGCCGGAGCGGCACCTGATCGAGAAGAAGGGCACGCCGACGATGGGCGGCGTGCTTATTCTGAGTGCGTTCGCCGTCTCGACGCTGTTGTGGGCGGATTTGCGCAGCGGCTACGTCTGGGCGGTGCTGCTGCTGACGCTGAGCTACGGCGCGCTGGGCTTCGTCGACGACTACATCAAGCTGTCGAAGGCGAGTTTTCGCGGCCTGTCGGGGCGCGGCAAACTGCTGGTGCAGGCCTCACTCGGCCTGATGGCGGCGGTGTGGATCGTGTGGCTGACGCATGGCCCGCTCGGCACCGAACTGACCGTGCCGGTGTTCAAGGACGTGGTGATCCCGCTCGGCTTCGGTTTTCCGATCTTCGGCATGCTGGTGATGCTCGGCAGTTCCAACGCCGTCAACCTGACCGACGGGCTCGACGGGTTGGCGATCGTGCCGACCATCATCTGCGCCGCGGTGTTCGCACTGATCGCCTATCTTGTCGGCAACAGGCTGTTTGCCGACTACCTGCAACTGACGCATGTGCCCGGCGTCGGCGAGTTGGCGGTCGTGTGCTCGGCGCTGATCGGCGCGGGCATGGGCTTCCTGTGGTTCAACGCGCCGCCGGCCGCGGTGTTCATGGGCGACACCGGCAGCCTCGCACTCGGCGGCGCATTGGGCGCGATTGCGGTGGCCGTGAAGCACGAGATCGTGCTGGCGATCGTCGGCGGGCTGTTCGTAGTCGAGACAGTCAGCGTGATCATCCAGGTGTTCTGGTACAAGCGCACCGGCCGCCGCGTGTTCCTGATGGCGCCGCTGCACCACCATTTCGAGAAGAAGGGCTGGAAGGAACCGACGATCGTGATCCGGTTCTGGATCATCTCGATGATTCTTGCTTTGGTCGGCCTGGCGACGTTGAAGATCCGATGATCTTTTCTCCGGACACCTTCGCGGGCGGGCGCTTTGCCGTCGTCGGCCTCGGCCGCAACGGGCTGCCGGCGGCGCAGGCGCTGCGCGCGATGGGCGCCGACGTCGTCGCCTGGGATGATTCTGCGAGCGCACGCGCCCAGGCGGAAGCGGCTGGCTTGCATGTGGCCGAACCGGACATGGCGCGGCTGGCGGCGCTGGTATTGTCGCCGGGCATTCCGCACGTGCTGCCGAAACCGCATCCTCTGGCGGCCGCGGCGCGCGCCGCCGGCGTGCCGATCCTCAGCGACGCGGAGCTGCTGTTTCAAGCCGTGCGCAGCAACGGATCGCGCGCGCGCTTCGCCGGCGTCACCGGCACCAACGGCAAATCCACGACCACCGCGCTGCTTGCGCATATTGTGGCCGCGGAAAAAAAGCCGGTGGCGGCGGGCGGCAATCTCGGCATTGCGGCACTCGCACTGCCGCTGCTGCCGGACGACGGCATCTACGTGCTGGAGATGTCGTCGTACATGCTGGAACGGCTGGCGACGCTGCGCTTCGACGCCGCGGCGATGCTGAACCTGAGCGCCGACCACATCGACCGCCACGGCGACATGGCCGGCTACGCCGCCGCCAAGTTTCTGGTTTTTTCCCGGCAGCGTCCGGAGGACATCGCCGTCGTCGGCGTGGACGATGCGCTGTCGCGCGCGATGGCCGGGCGGCTGCGTGGCGGTCCGGCACGGCTGGTGACGATTTCGTCCGATACGGCCGACGTATGCGCGCCCGGTGGCGTGCTGCGGGATTCTGCCGGAGTGATCTGCGACCTTGCGACGGCGAGGGCGTTGCCGGGCGCACACAACGCGCAGAACGCGGCGGCGGCGGCGGCGATGGCGCTCGGCCTCGGCATCTCGCGCGAGGCGATTGCGCGCGGCATCGCGACCTATCCCGGGCTGCCGCACCGCCAGGAGAATGTCGGCACCGTCGACGGCATTTCCTTCGTCAACGACAGCAAGGCTACAAACGCCGATTCTACCGCCCGCGCGCTGGTCTGCTATCCGCGCGTCGTCTGGATCGCCGGCGGCATGGCCAAGGCCGGCGGCATCGAGCCGCTGGCACCGCTTTTTTCCCATGTCGCGAAGGCGTTCCTGATCGGCCGCGATTCTCCCGTCCTTGCCGCCACATTGGCGCAGAACAGAATCCCGTTCAGCGAAGTCGGCACGCTCGAGAACGCGACAAGCGGGG
The DNA here is from genome assembly GCA_963697635.1 of uncultured Solirubrobacterales bacterium. Taxonomy (GTDB): domain Bacteria; phylum Pseudomonadota; class Alphaproteobacteria; order Acetobacterales; family Acetobacteraceae; genus CAJCJG01. The sequence goes on from CAVOOS010000034.1 coordinate 343,475, forward strand.
CATACGCCGCGGCGCGCGCCGGGGCCGCCCCCGTCGGTACTGCTGTCGCCCGCGTGCGCGAGCTGGGACCAGTTCACCGGCTTCGACCAGCGCGGCGACCGGTTTCGCACCTTGGTGCAGCAACTCGCCGCGTCGGCAAACCTGCAGGGAGCCGCCTGATGCCCGTGCTCTCGCGCGCCGACACCTCCGTCCTCGGCCGCTGGTGGTGGACCGTCGATCGCTGGACGCTGCTGGCGATCGCCATGCTGATCGGCTTCGGCTACGTGATGATGCTCGCCGCCTCACCCGCCGTCGCCGAGCGGATCGGCCAGGCGCGCGACATGTTCATCCTCAAGCAGGTGCTGTTCCTGGCACTCGCCGGGCTGGTCGTGGTCGGCGTGAGCCTGCTGTCGCCGAGCGGCGTCCGGCGCGTCGCACTCGGCGGCTGCGCGATTGCGCTCGTGTTGACCGCGATCACGCTGGTGGCCGGCGTGCAGATCAAGGGCGCGCAGCGCTGGATCGCATTGCCGGGCATGTCGCTGCAGCCGAGCGAGTTTCTGAAACCGTGTTTCGCCGTTGTCGCGGCGTGGCTGATCGCGGAGGGCAAGCGCGGAAAATTCCCCGGCATGCTGATCGCGAGCGGCGTCTACGTGCTGATCGCGCTGCTGCTGAAGTCGCAGCCGGACATCGGCATGCTCGCGGTGATTACCGGCGTGTTCTTCATGCAGTTGTTCATCGGCGGGCTCAACGTCGTGATCACCGGCATGCTCGCGGCGATGATGGGCGCGGCCGGCGTCGGCGCCTACCTGCTGTTCCCGCACGTGCAGAGCCGGGTGCAGCGGTTTCTGCATCCCGATGTCGCTAACAGCTACCAGGTCGATCGCGCGATGGAAGCGTTTGGCAGCGGCGGCATGCTCGGGCGCGGCCCCGGCGAGGGCCACGTCAAGGACGTGCTGCCGGATGCGCACGCCGACTTCGTGTTCGCCGTTGCGGGCGAGGAGTTCGGCTTCGTCGTGTGCCTTGTCATTCTCGGCGTGTTCGCCTTCGTCGTGCTCCGCGGGCTAGTCCGGCTGCTCGGCGAGAACGACATGTTCGTGCTGTTGGGCGCGACGGGGCTGGTCACCAGTTTCGGGTTGCAAGCATTCGTCAACATGGCGTCGGCGCTCAACCTGATCCCGACCAAGGGCATGACGCTGCCGTTCATTTCCTACGGCGGATCCTCGGCGATCGCGGTCGCGTTCGGCATCGGCCTGCTGCTCGCGCTGACGCGGCGGCGGATCGCAGGCGATCCCGCATGAGGGGACCGGAGGTGCATCCAATCGTGATCGCCGCCGGCGGCACCGGCGGGCATTTCTTTCCGGCCGAGGCGCTGGCTGCGGAGTTGCTGAAGCGCGGGCATCGCGTGGTGTTGATGGCCGATACGCGCTCGCATAGGCTGGCCTCGCCGACTTTCGCGGCGTGCGAGAAATTCGTGCTGCGCGGCGCCGGCATTGCCGGACGCGGCCTGTTGCGCGCCGGCTCGGCGGTGCTGTCGCTGGCGGCGGGAACCGTCCAGGCGCGCATGATCCTGGCGCGGTTGAACGCGGCCGCGCTGGTCGGGTTCGGCGGGTATCCATCGGTTGCCCCGGTGCTGGCGACACGTCTGTTGCGCAACCGACCGCGCGTGCTGCTGCATGAACAGAACGCCGTGCTCGGCCGCGCCAATCGTCTGCTCTCCTGGTATGCCGACACGCTGGCGCTGAGTTTTTCCGAAACCTCGCGTGTTCCCGCGGGCGTGCGCACCGCCATCACCGGAAATCCGGTGCGACCGGGCATTGCCGGCGTGGCAGGCGCCACATACGCGCCGCCAGCGGAAAAAATAGAACTGCTGGTCCTCGGCGGGTCGCTCGGCGCGCGCGTGTTTTCCGATGTCGTGCCGGCGGCACTTGCGGCGCTGCCCGAAGCATTTCGCACACGGCTGCTCGTGACGCAGCAATGCCGGACCGAAGACGTCGAGCGCGTGCGCGCCGCGTACGCGGAGCAAAACATCGGGGCAGAGCTGGCACCGTTCTTCTCCGACATGCCTGCGCTTCTTACCAAGGCGCATCTGGTGATCGCACGCGCCGGCGCTTCGACCGTTGCCGAACTCGCGGCGGTCGGGCGGCCTTCCGTCCTTGTGCCGCTGCCGATCGCGATCGACGACCATCAGACGGCGAATGCCCGCGCGCTGCAATCCGCGGGCGGCGCGTGGCTGATGCCGCAACCCAAGTTCACTCCTGCCGAACTCTCCGAGCAACTGACCAGCTTGCTGCAATCTCCGTCGCTGCTCAGCGACGCCGCCGCGCACGCGCAAACGCTGGGCCGCGCCGATGCCGCCGCGTGCCTCGCCGACCTCGTGGAAAAGGCCTTGGTTCGGGAGCGCGCCGCATGAGGGCCTTGCCGCTGTCCATCGGCACGATCCATTTCGTCGGCATCGGCGGCATCGGCATGTCGGGCATCGCCGAAGTGCTGCATACGCTCGGCTATTCCGTGCAGGGCAGCGACATTTCCGATGGTGCCAACGTCCGCCGGCTGCGCGAGGAAGGCATTCCCGTGGCGATCGGCCACGACGCCGCGAATCTCGGCGCCGCACAGGTGGTGGTCACCTCGACCGCGGTGAAGCCGGACAACCCCGAGGTGCGGGCGGCGCGGTCGCGGCTGATCCCCGTGGTCCGCCGCGCCGAGATGCTCGCGGAGCTGATGCGGCTGCGCTGGGCGATCGCGGTCGGCGGCACGCACGGCAAGACCACCACCACGAGTCTCGTCGCCGCGGTGCTGGAGGAGGCGCATCTCGACCCCACCGTAATCAACGGCGGCATCATCAACGCCTATGGCACCAACACGCGGCTCGGCGCCGGCGACTGGATGGTGGTGGAGGCGGACGAGAGCGACGGTTCGTTCCTGCGCCTGCCTGCGACGATTGCCGTCGTCACCAACATGGATGCGGAGCACCTGGATCATTGGGGCACCGCGGAGGCGATGACCGCGGGCTACGAGCATTTCGTGCAGAATATTCCCTTCTATGGCTTCGCCGTGCTGTGCATCGACCACCCGGCGGTGCAGCAGATGATTTCGCGTCTCTCCGATCGCCGCATCATCACCTACGGCTTCTCGCCGCAGGCCGACGTGCGCGCGGAACGCATGGTGCCGAGCCGCACCGGCTCGAAATTCGATGTCACCGTCACCGACCGCGCGCGCAACCGGCCGCGCATGCTGGGCCGGTTCGAAATGCCGATGCTCGGCAGCCACAACGTGCAGAACGCGCTGGCGGCGATCGCGATCGGCACCGAGATGGAGATCGAGACCGAGACGATGCACGCGGCGCTGCTCGCCTTCAAAGGCGTCAAGCGCCGCTTCACCAAAACCGGCGAGGCCGGCGGCATCACCGTGATCGACGACTACGGCCACCATCCCGTGGAGATTGCGGCGGTGCTGAAGGCGGCGCGGCAGGCGGGCGCGCGCGACGTGGTCGCGGTGGTGCAGCCGCACCGCTTCTCCCGGCTGGCCTCGCTGTTTGCCGAGTTCTGCACGTGCATGAACGACGCCGGGACCGTGATCGTCGCCGACGTCTACGCCGCCGGCGAAGCGCCGATCGCCGGCGTCGATCGCGATGCGCTGGTCGAAGGCTTGCGCGAGCGCGGCCATCGCAGCGTGGTCGCGCTGAACGCGCCGGAGCACCTGGCCGAGATGGTGAACGCCATCGCTCGGCCCGGCGACTACGTCGTGTGCCTCGGCGCCGGCAACATCACGCAATGGGCGGCGGCGCTGCCGGCGCAACTCGCCGAATTGCAGGCCGCGGTGCCGCGCCCCGGGGGCGGGCGATGATGGCCGCGGAACAACGCACGCATCTGCTCGACGCGCTGCCGACCGTGCGCGGACGGCTGCAGGCGGACTTTTCCCTCGGTCCCACTACATGGTTCCGCGTCGGCGGCCCGGCGGAAGTGTTTTTTCGACCTGCGGACGTGGATGATCTGCGCGCGTTCCTTGCAGCGCTGCCGAGGGAAATTCCGGTGCTGCCGATCGGCGCCGCCTCCAACCTGATCGTGCGCGATGGCGGCGTCCACGGCGTGGTGGTGCGGCTGGCGCGCGGGTTTTCGACGATCGAGGCCGACGCGGATGGCGTGCTGGCGGGCGCGGGCGCGCTCGACCTGACGGTGGCGGAGCACGCCGCCGCGGCGGGTTTTGCCGGACTGGAGTTCCTGTCCGGCATTCCCGGCACGATCGGCGGGGCGGTCGCGATGAACGCCGGCGCCTACGGCAGCGACGTCGCCGCCTGCCTCGATTTCGCCGAGGTGGTCACGCGCGACGGCGAGCTGCTGCGCATCGAAGCCGGCCGGCTCGGCCTCGGGTATCGCCGTTCGGCGCTGCCGCCGGGCGGCATCGTCGTGCGCGCGCGGTTCCGTGTGCGGCCGGGCAACGCAGCGGACATCGCCGCCCGCATGGCGGAAATCCGCGCGGCCCGCGAAGCGACGCAGCCGGTGCGGGCGCGCACCGGCGGCTCGACGTTCCGCAATCCGCTGCCGGCGGAAAGCTCGCACAAGGCGTGGGAGCTGATCGACGCCGCCGGCTGCCGCGGGCTGGTGCGCGGCGGCGCGCAGGTCTCCGAAAAGCACTGCAACTTCCTGATCAACACCGGCGGCGCGACGGCCGCCGACATCGAGGGATTGGGCGAGGAAGTGCGCCGCCGCGTGCATGCGGCCAGCGGCGTGACGCTGGAATGGGAGATCAAGCGCATCGGCGTTCCGGGCGGCAAGCCGGAGGCGGTGAAATGACCCGCGTCGCGGTCCTCTACGGCGGCATTTCGGCGGAGCGCGAGGTTTCTCTTTCGTCCGGCCGACAGGTTGTCTCCGCGTTGCGCCAAGCCGGGTTCGCCGTGACGCCGATCGAGGTCGGCGCGGACCTGCGCGCAACCCTCGCGGCGCTCGATCCGCCGCCGGACGTGGTGTTCAACGCGCTGCACGGGCGCTTCGGCGAGGACGGCGCGATCCAGGGCGTGCTCGACTGGCTCGGCATCCCGTACACTCATTCCGGCGTGCGTGCGTCGGCGCTCGCGATGGACAAGGGCGCGGCAAAGGCCGTGTTCGCCGCCGCGGGACTTGCCGGTGGCGCGCGGCCGCACCATCGACATCGCCGAGGTTGTCGAGCGCCGACCCGATGCCGCGGCCCTATGTCATCAAGCCGCTGAACGAGGGCTCGTCGGTCGGCGTCTCGATCATCCGCAACGGCGACAACCGGCGCGCGGCGGTCGCGGAGAACTGGCGCTTCGGGCCGACCGCCATAGTGGAAGAGTACGTGCCCGGCCGGGAGCTGACGGTCGCCGTGATGGGCGAGCGCGCGCTGGCGGTCACCGAAATCGCGCCGCGCCAGGGTTTTTATGATTACGAGGCCAAATACGCGGAAGGCGGATCGCGGCACATCGTGCCGGCGCCGATCCATCCCGACGCCACGGCGCAGGCGCTCGACGTCGCGCTGGCGGCGCATCGCGCGCTCGGCTGCCGCGGCGCGACGCGGGCGGATTTCCGCTACGACGACACGCCGGCGAACCCGGGCGGCTCGTGCTGCTGGAGGTCAACACCCAGCCCGGCCTGACGCCCACCTCGCTGCTGCCGGAGCAGGCGGCGCATCTCGGCATGTCGTTCCCGGCGCTCTGCGCCTGGATGGTGGAGCACGCGACATGCCGCGGGTGAAACGGCCGCGCCCGACCGCATTCGTGCAGGACCGGCCGAGCCGCTGGCAGGTGCTGCGCCGCCGCATGCGCCGCACGCTCGCGCCGGTCGCCATCATCTTCGTGCTGGTCGCGATCGTGGGGGCGGGCGCCGGACTGGTCCGCGTGTTCGGCACCGGCGAGAGCTTTCGCGAGCGCGTCGGCCACGCCACCGCCCCGCTCGGCCTGAAGGTGCGCGACGTGGTGATCGAGGGGCGGCAGAAGACGCCCGAACCGCTGCTGCGCGCCGCCCTCGGCATCGGCGCCGGCGACCCGATTCTCTCCTACTCGATCACCGAAGCACGCGCGCGCATCGAGACCATCCAGTGGGTGCAGAGCGCGAGCGTGAGCCGGCGACTGCCCGACACCATCGTCGTGAAGCTGGTCGAGCGCCGGCCGTTCGCGGTCTGGCAGCACGACGGCAAATTCGTGCTGATCGACCGCGCCGGCCAGATCGTCACCGATTCCGACGTCGCGAGCTTCGCCAGCCAGCTTCCTCTCGTCGTCGGCGTCGGCGCGCCGGCGGCGGCGGCGGCCCTGATCGACGCGCTGGCCGCGCAGCCGGCTGTGCAGTCCCGCGTCGCCGCGGCGGTGCGCGTCGGCGAGCGGCGTTGGAACCTGCGGCTCAACAACGGCATGGACGTGCTGCTGCCGGAGGGCGCCGAGGCCCAGGCGCTGGCGCGGCTGGCGGAGCTGCAATCCGGCCACGCGATGCTCGACCGGCCGTTGCAGACGCTCGACCTGCGGCTGCCCGACCGGCTGGAGTTCCGCCCGCCGCCGGCGCCGCGCCGGCGACGCCAAGGACGCGACGCCGCCGAGGAAGCCGACATGAACGAGATGGCGCGCCGCTTCCTGCCGCCCGCCGAGGACGCGGAGCCGCGCCGCGCGGCTGCGCCCGACCGGGCCGATCGGCGTGCTCGACATCGGCACCACCAAGGTCGTCTGCATCATCGGCCGCATCGAATCGGACGGATCGAGCCGCGTGCTCGGGTTCGGCTGGCAGCGCGGGCGGGGCGTGCGCAACGGCGGCATCGTCGATCTCGACGACGCCGAGCGGGCGATCCGCGCCGCGGTCGGCCAGGCCGAGAACGACGCCGACCAGCGGCTCAAGGCGATCACCGTCAACCTCTCCTGCGGCCAGCCGGAGAGCCGGCTGTTCAACGTGCAATGGCCGGTCGGCGGCCGCGCGGTGACCGAGGCCGATCTGCGCCGCGTGCTGCTGCGAAGGCCGCGCCCGCGCGACCACCGAGGGCCGCGACATCATCCACTCGCTGCCGCTCGCCTTCGCCGCCGACGACGCGCAGGGCGTCGAGGACCCGCGCGGCCTCTACTGCGAGACGCTGACCGCGCGCGTGCACGTGGTCGATGCGCTGCGCACCGCGCTGCTGCAACCTCGGCGGCTGCCTCAACCGCTGCGACCTGGAGGTCGCGGAAATGGTCTCGGCGCCGATGGCGGCGGGCCTGGCCACATTGGTCGAGGATGAGCGCCAGCTCGGCGCGACGGTGATCGACATGGGCGGCGGCACCACCGGCATGGCGGTGTTCTCCGAGGGCGAACTGCTGCACACCGCGCAACTGCCGATCGGCGGCACCCACGTCACCAACGACATCGCCCGCGTGCTGACCACGCCGGTCAGCCACGCCGAGCGGCTCAAGACGCTCTACGGCAGCGCGCAGTCGAGCCCGGACGACGAGAAGGAAATGCTGCCCGTGCCGCTGGTCGGCGAGGAGGAGCACCAGCTGCTCAAGGTGCCGCGCAGCATGGTGGTGAACATCATCAAGCCGCGGCTCGAGGAGACCTTCGAACTCGTGAAGGGCCGGCTTGACGGCTCCGGGCTCGGCCGCGCCGCCGGTTCCCGCGTCGTGCTGACCGGCGGCGCTTCCCAGTTGTCCGGAGCGCGCGAGATGGCGACCCGGATTCTCGGCCGGCAGGTGCGGCATGGCCGCCCGGCCGCGCTGCGCGGACTGCCGGACAGCGCCTCCGGCCCTGCCTTCGCCACCGCCGTCGGCCTGCTCGCGTGGGCCTCCGGCGCCGGGCGCGCCTTTCCCGACATCGACCTCGACGCCGACCGGCCCGGCGGACTGATCCGCCGCATCGTCAATTTTCTTCGCGACCGCGTGTAGCGGGACGCGAATCGGCGCGCATGCGTACACTGAGCGTTCTCACGGGAGTAAACCCATGACACTGAACTTGACGATCCCGCAGACCCACCACACCGATTTCACTCCGCGCATCACCGTGATCGGTGTCGGCGGCGGCGGGACCAATGCGGTCGACAACATGATCGCGATGAACCTGCAGGGCGTGGAGTTCGTGGTGGCGAACACCGATGCGCAGCAGCTGATGCACAGCCGCGCGGACCGGCGCGTGCAGCTCGGCCCGCACATCACCCAGGGCCTCGGCGCCGGCGCCAAGCCCGAGGTCGGCCGCGCGGCGGCAGAAGAGGCGGCCGACGAGATTGTACCGCCACCTCGAAGGCGCGCACATGGTGTTCATCACCGCCGGCATGGGCGGCGGCACCGGCACCGGCGCGGCCCCGGTGATCGCCCGCATGGCGCGCGAGAAGAACATTTTGACTGTTGGCGTCGTGACCAAGCCGTTCACCTTCGAGGGCACGCGCCGCGCCCGCTCCGCCGAGGTCGGCATCGAGGAGCTGCAGCAGTACGTCGACACGCTGATCGTGATCCCGAACCAGAACCTGTTCCGCCGTGCCAACGAGCGCACCGGCTGGAAAGAGGCGTTCAAGATGGCGGACGAGGTGCTCTACATGGGCGTCCGCGGCGTCACCGACCTGATGATGGCGCCGGGCCTCGTGAACCTCGACTTCGCCGACATCCGCACCGTGATGGCGGAGATGGGCAAGGCAATGATGGGCACGGGCGAAGCGGAGGGCGAGAACCGGGCGATCCGCGCGGCCGAGCTCGCGATCAGCAACCCGCTGCTCGAAGACAACAACATGGCCGGTGCGCGCGGCCTGCTGATCAACATCACCGGCGGCGAGGACATGACGCTGTTCGAGGTGGATCAGGCCGCCAACCGCATCCGCGAGGAAGTGGACGAGGAAGCCAACATCATCTTCGGCTCGGCGATCGACGAAGTCGCTGACCGGGAAAGTCCGGGTTTCGGTCGTCGCGACCGGCATCGACACGCCGGCCTCGCGGCCCAACGAGCGGCCGCATCTGGTGGCGGTCGGCGGCAATGGCGGCGGCAGCGAGCCGGCCTCGGCGGTCGGCCAGCACACGGCGCCGCAGGTCGCGGCGATGGGCGGCGCGCCGGCGACGATCGGCAATCTCGCGGTCGCCCAGCATCCGCAGAGCTATCCGCAGCAGGTGGGCGCGCAGCCGGCGGTGTTGCGGGCTCCGCCGGCGCCGCCGCCTCCGCCGGCCCGCGCGCCGCAGCCGGGCGTGCGCGTGCAGGCGCCGTACACGCTGCAGCCGGCCGCACCGCGCCAGCCGCCGCCCGCGCCCGGTGCGCCGCCGGCCTATCAGCCGGCGCAGGCGCCGGACGGCGAACCGCCCACCGGCTACGAGCAGGGCAACTACGGCGAGCCGCCGGCCGCGCGGCCGCAGGCGCGTCCGCCGCAGCCGCCGGCGCAGCGGGGCGCGGTGCGCCCGACCGAACCGCGCATTCCCGGCCGCAGCGCCAGCCTGTTCGCCGAGCCGCCGGCCGCCGCGCCGGCGCCGCGCAAGAGCCTGTTCGGCATCGTCACCGGCGCGATCCGCGGCCAGCCTGCCGAGCCGCCGCCGCCGCAGCGTACCGAGCCGACGCAGCACGAACTGCGCGGCGAGTCCGCCCGGGCCCATGTGCGGCAGACCTCGGGCGAGGAGAACGCCATCGATATTCCCGCTTTCCTGCGCCGCCAGTCGTCCTGAGCCATCGCCACTCCGCGCCCCCTTCCGGCAACGGAAGGGGGCGTTTGCATGCAGGCGATTCGCGCGTGTCCCCGCGCGAAACCGCCAAGCTGCTTTGCTGGGAACGCAAATTGCCGCAAAATCAAAGCGATGCGCGGTAATACTCAGTAATAATGATTGACTTCCCAACGGCCTCGTTGCGCTGCACTCCTAGGCTCGTGCCGACAGTCGGCATGAGGGATTTCGGGGCAGAACAACGCTCATGGACGGACTGCCGCACACCATTCCGCTGCAGATCGCGCCGGGCATCCAGCGGACGCTGAAGGCGGCCATCGGATGCGTCGGCGTGGGGCTGCACACCGGTCGCCGGGTGCGGCTCGATCTGCTGCCGGCCCCGGTCGGCAGCGGCATCGTGTTCCGCCGCACCGATCTCGGCGTCGAAATCCCGGCCCGCTTCGATCACGTCGTCGACACGCGCCTGTGCACCGTGCTCGGCCTACCCGGCCGGCCGGATGTGCGGGTGGCGACCGTCGAGCACGTGATGGCGGCGCTCGCCGGCGCCGGCGTGCACAACGCGATCGTCGCGGTGGACGGCCCGGAAGTGCCGATCCACGACGGCTCCTCGGCCGACGTGCTGTTCCTGATCGATTGCGCCGGCACCGAGCCGCAGCCGGAACTGGTCGCCGCGATCGAGGTGCTGCGGCCGGTCCGCGTCGAGCAGGGCGAGGCGTTCGCCGAATTGCGGCCATTCCCCTATGCCCTCGACCTCGCGATGTCGATCGCGTTCGAGGCGGCGGCGATCGGCCGCCAGGCGCTGACGCTGCGGCTCTCGCCCGATGCGTTCCGCGCCGAACTCGCCCGCGCCCGCACCTTCACCCTCGCCAGCGAAGTCGCGCAGTTGCGCGCCGCCGGGTTGGCGCTGGGCGGCACGCTGGACAATGCCGTGGTCGTGGACGGCGCGCGCGTGCTGAACCCGGCGGGCCTGCGCATGCGCGACGAGTTCGTGCGCCACAAGCTGCTGGACGCGGTCGGCGATCTGGCACTCGCCGGCGCGCCGCTGCGCGGCCGCTTTGTCGGCCACCGCACCGGCCACACGCTGAACAACCGGCTGCTGCGGGCGGTGTTCGCCGACGCCGCCAACTGGCGCCTGCTGCCCTCCGCCGAAGCGATCTCCCGCCCCGACCCGGGCGCGATCCCGGCGCTGCCGGCGGTTGCCCGGCTGCGGGAGCGCGCTGCCGCCTGAAGACAGTAGCTGTCTCCGATCGGTCTTGATCCGGTCCTCGCTCGGCGTATCTTGCTCGCATGACCAACGCGAACATTCAAGCGAGCCTGCGGTCGCGTCGCGAAGCGGAGGCGGAAGAGCAGTCCCGCCTTGCCGGGGAGGCCGACGCGTGCGATCCGGATGTTGCGGAGCAGCGCCGACTGCGGACGCTCAATGCTCTCGCCGATGTCGATTCCGGCCGCCTGATCGATGACGATGCAATGCAGGCCTGGGCCGACAGCCTTGGGACCGAGCGCGAATTGCCGATCCCGCAACCCCGCTGATGCGGGTTCGCTGGACCGGCGAAGCTCGGTCTGATCTTGTTCGACTGTACGAGTTCCTTGCCCCGACAAACCGCAAAGCCGCAGCCAAGGTCGTGCAGTCTCTGCGAGCGGCACCAACGCGGCTGTGCGACCATCCACGGCTCGGCCCACGTTTGGTCGAATTCGCGCCCCGCGAGGTGAGGCGGCTGATCGTCGGGGACTACGAATTGCGATACGAGATTGCCGGAGACATCATCATCGTTCTCGATTTGTGGCATACCCGCGAGGATCGTTGGCCGCGAGTATGATAGTTTTCGGTTGACGGTCAGGTCGTGATCCGCCTCGCCCCACCGACGCCCCCGGGCTTCGTCGCCCCGCCGCGGCGTGCTATAAACCGGCAATTCCATCGCTGGGTGACCGAATTGCACACGCTTCGCCTGCTCGCGCTTGCCGCCCTGCTCGCCCTCGGCGGATGTTCGACGATCGGCTCCTGGTTCGGCGGCGACGAAGACGCCAAGGAGGACCCGGCCACCGTGCCGGTGGAAGACCTGTACAACCGCGGCGTCGATGCCCTGACCGCACGACGCTACAGCGTGGCGGTCAAGGAGTTCGATACCGTCGAGCAGTATTATCCGTATTCGTCCTGGGCCACCAACGCCGAGCTGATGCAAGGCTACTCCCAGTACCTGCGAAAACAAATACACGGATGCCATCGGCACGCTCGACCGCTTTATCCAGCTCCACCCGGCGCACCGCGACATCGCCTACGTCTATCTATCTGCGCGCGCTATGCTATTACGAGCAGATCGCCGATATCGCGCGCGATCAGCGCGGCACGCGAGCAGGCGATGACCGCGCTGCAGGAAGTGGTCAACCGCTTCCCCGACAGCGCCTATGGCCGCGACGCGCGCCTGAAGATCGACCTCGCGCGCGACCATCTCGCCGGCAAGGAGATGGACATCGGCCGCTACTACGAGAAGCAGCACCTCTACGCCGCCGCGATCGGCCGGTTCCAGAAGGTCGTGGACGACTACCAGACCACCAATCACGTGCCCGAGGCGCTGCACCGGCTGACCGAGATCTACCTGATCCTCGGGCTCACCGACCAGGCGCGCAAGACCGCGGCGGTGCTCGGGCACAACTATCCGGGCAGCGAGTGGTATGTGGACAGCTACAACCAGTTGATCGCCGACGGCCAGGTGAAGGGCACCCAGGTCAGCCCGACCGGCGGCCCGGTGCAGCCAGGCTTCTTCAGCCGCACGTGGCTGCGATCTTCTGACGGCCGCGCCGCCGCCCCGCCCATGCTGACCGCGCTGTCGATCCGCGACGTGGTGTTGATCGAGCGGCTCGACCTGTCGTTCGGTCCGGGCCTGACGGTGCTGACCGGCGAGACCGGGGCCGGCAAGTCGATCCTGCTCGACAGCCTGGGCCTCGCACTCGGCGCGCGCGCCGAAGCCGGGCTGGTGCGCGCCGGCGCCGAGCAGGCAACCGTCGCCGCGGTGTTCGCCCCGCCGCCGGACCACCCCGCCTTCGCGCTGCTCGCCGAGCAAGGGATAGAGGCCGAGGACGAGATCGTGCTGCGCCGCGTGCTGGCGCGCAGACGGCCGCTCCCGCGCGTTCGTCAACGACCCGCCGGTGGGCGTCGGCGCTGCTGCGCCGGATCGCCGGGCTGCTGGTGGAGGTGCAGGGCCAGCACGACCAGATGGGCCTTGCGGATGCGGGCGGCCATGCCGGCTCTGCTCGACGCCTACGATGTGCCGCCGGCGCTGCGCGAGGCGGTCGCCGCCGGCCACGGCACGCCTGGCGCGAGGCGGCGCGGGCGCTCGCCGACGCCAGGGCCGCCATCGAGGCGGCGCAGCGCGACCAGGAATGTCTTGCGCCACGCCGTCGACGAACTGTCCGCCCTGGCGCCCGCAGCCGGGCGAGGAGGACCCGCTGGCGCAGGAACGCCAGCGATTGCAGCACGACGAGAAACGCGCGGAAGCGTTTGCCGCCGCGCTCTCGGAACTGGCGCCGCGCGACCGCCGGCTCCGGCAATCCGGCCGCCGCCCTGCGCGCCGCCGGCCGTGCGTTGCAGCGGCTGATCGGCCCGAAGGACGAGGACGCCGGCGACGGCCCGGCCGCGCCGGTGCTCGCGCTGCTGGAACAGGCGGAAACGGCGCTGGCCGAGGCGGAAACGCTGCTCGCCCGCCTCGCCGACGCCGCGCGAGGCCGACCCGCGGCTGCTGGAGCACACCGAGGAACGACTGTTTGCGCTGCGCGCCGCCGCCCGCAAGCACGGCGTCGGCGGTCGCCGACTTGCCGGACCTGCTGGCCAGCCTGCGCGGCCGGCTGGCCGCGCTGGAATCCGGCGAGGCCGAGATCGCCACGCTGACCGCGCCGCGGCGGGATACGCCCGCGATCGCCTACGCCGCCGCCTGCGCCACGTTGTCTGAGGCGCGCCGCGCCGCCGCCGCCCGGCTGGCGACCGCGCGATCGCCCGCGAACTGCCGCCGCTGCGAGCTGGACAAGCGCCCGCTTCGTCGCCGACGTGGCACCGCTGCCGGAAACCGCTTGGGGACCGCAGGGCGCCGACGCCGGTGCGCTTCCTGATCGCCACCAACCCCGGCCAGGAGCCGGGCCCGCTCGGCGCGCATCGCCTCCGGCGGCGAGCTGTCCCGGCTGATGCTGGCGCTGAAGGTGGTGCTGTCGGCCGGATCGCCGGTGCCGACGATGGTGTTCGACGAGGTCGATTCCGGCATCGGCGGCGCCACCGCCGCGGCGGTGGGCGAACGGCTGGCGCGGGTGGCCGAGCGCGTGCAGGTGCTGGTGGTCACGCACAGCCCGCAGGTCGCGGCACGCGGCGCGGCGCATCTGCGGGTGCTGAAGGCCGCCGGCCGCGGGCGCGCCGACGACGCCGCGTCGACCCGCTGGAAGGCCGCGCACGTCGGGAAGAGATCGCCCGCATGCTGGCCGGCGAGACCGTCACCGAAGCCGCCCGCGCCGCGGCCGACGAGTCTGCTGGGGGCGGCGTGAGACGAGCAAGGCAAGCCGCACAGCCCGCTTCTCCTCCTCCCCTTGTGGGTTTGGGCCGCGAAGCGGACCAAAGCCGGGAGGAGGGGTCGAGCCGCCTGGACTCCGGAGCGCGCGGCACCCCTCACCCCGGCCCTCTCCCGCAAGGGGAGAGGGGGAAGCAAGGTTCGCGCGCATGAAGCCCGCAGCCGAACTGTCGGAGGCGGACGCCGCCACCGAACTCGCCGAATTGGCCGAACGGATCGCCGCCGCCGACCGCGCTTATCACGAACGGGACGCACCAGAAATAACCGACGCCGAGTACGACGCGCTGCGCCGCCGCAACGCCGAGATCGAGGCGGTGTTCCCGGACCTGATCCGCGCCAATTCGCCGAGCCGGCGCGTCGGCGGCGCGCCGGCCGGTGGGTTCGCGAAAGTTCGCCATCTCGTGCCGATGCTCTCGCTCGGCAACGCGTTCGGCGCCGAGGATTTCGCCGAGTTCTGCGAACGCGCGCGCCGGTTCCTCGGCTTGAGGGACACCGCGCTGGCGTTCGTCGGCGAGCCGAAGATCGACGGGCTGTCGATCAGCCTGACCTATGAGGCGGGAAAATTCGTGCGCGGCGCCACGCGCGGCGACGGCACCGAGGGCGAGGACGTGTCTGCAAATCTGCGGACGATGGACGCCGTCCCAGCCCGCCTGAAGGGCAAGGCGCCCGCCCGGATCGAAATCCGCGGCGAGGTGTTCATGACCAAGGCCGATTTCCTGTCGCTGAACGCGGCCCAGGAGGCGGCCGGGGCGAAAATATTCGCCAACCCCCGCAACGCCGCCGCCGGCAGCCTGCGGCAACTGGATGCCCGCATCACCGCGGGGCGCCGACTTTCGCTGTTCGCCTACTCGATGGGCCACGTCAGCGAGCGGGTCGCCGACACGCACTGGCACTATTTGAAGCAGCTCGAAGCGTGGGGTTTCGCGGTCAACCCGCTCTCCCGCCCGCTCGCCAGCGAGGCCGACGCGGCCGCGTTCCAGGCCGAGATCGGCGCCGCGCGCGCGGCGCTCGCCTACGACATCGACGGCGTCGTCTACAAGATCGACGACCTCGGCCTGCAGGAGCGGCTCGGCTACGTGGGGCGCGAGCCGCGCTGGGCGATCGCCTGGAAGTTCCCGGCCGAGCAGGCGACGACCGTGTTGCAGGACATCCTGATCCAGGTCGGCCGCACCGGCGCGCTGACGCCTGTTGCGCAGTTGCAGCCGGTGAACGTCGGCGGCGTGCTGGTGACCCGGGCGACGCTGCACAACGAGGACGAGATCGCCCGCAAGGACGTGCGCATCGGCGATACCGTGGTGTTGCAGCGCGCCGGCGACGTGATCCCGCAAATTGTTTCCGTTGTGCTTGCGCGTCGACCGAACGTTACTGCGAGTTACATATTCCCCGACAAATGCCCGGTCTGCGGCAGCGCCGCCGTGCGGCCGCCGGGCGAGGTGGTGAAGCGCTGCACCGGCGGCCTGACCTGTGCCGCGCAGGCGGAGGAGCGGCTGGTGCATTTCGTCTCCCGCGCCGCCTTCGACATCGACGGCCTCGGCGAGAAGACGGTGCGCGAGTTCATCGCGGCCGGCCTGCTGCGCGGCCCCGCCGACATATTTTCGCTGCCCGCGCATGAGGCCGAGATCGCGGCCCGCGAAGGCTGGGGCGAGCTCTCCGCCCGCAACCTCACCCGCGCGGTCGAGTCGCGCCGGAAGATCCCGTTGGCACGCTTCATCTATGCGCTCGGGATCCGGCGGATCGGCGAGGCAAATGCGAAGCTGCTGGCGCGCAACTACGGAAATTTCGAGCGGTGGCGCGCGCAGATGCTGGCGGCGGTGGAAATCGGCAGCGAAGCCCGCAGCGACCTCGCGAGCATCCTCGGCATCGGCCCGGCGATCGCCGAGGAATTGGCCGAGTTCTTTGCCGAGCCGCGCAACGTCGCCACGCTCGACGCGCTGGCTGAACTGCTCACCATCGAGGATGCGGCGCCATCGACCGTGTCGGAAGGCGCGCTGGCCGGAAAACTGATCGTGTTCACCGGCACGCTGGCGACGATGACGCGGCCGGAGGCGAAGGCGCTGGCCGAACGTCTGGGCGCCCGAGTCGTTGACAGCGTCTCCAAACGTACCGATGTGGTGGTCGTCGGCGAAGATGCAGGATCGAAAGCGAAAAAGGCCGCGGAACTGGGGGTTCGCACGTTGACCGAGGCGGAGTGGCGCGAAATGGCAGGCCTGTGAGCCCGACAGAACAGCCCGGCCTACTTTCTAGTCGATAATTCCGACCGATCTGTGGGATACAATCGGGCTCTCTTTCACTTGGGCGATTGAATCCGCCGCGCAATAGCGGCATCGTTGAGGGGGTATGGACACGACCGGCCTGTATCACACCACCGACAGCCAAGTGCAGCCGAGGGTGCTGATCGTCGAGGACATCGCGCCGGTGGCGGCGGCGGTGGCGGCAGCCTTGCGCGCGGCCGGCATGGCCGTCGAACTGGCCGCGACCGGCCGCGAGGCGGTGGAGCGGAAGGCGGCCTTCCGCCCGGACATCGTGCTGCTCGACCTGCAACTGCCGGACATGAACGGGCTGGAACTGGTCGAGCGGTTCGCACGCGACGGCGATTGCGGGCTGATCGTGGTGACCGCGAACGGCGACGAGGCGTCGCGGGTGGACGGGCTCGACCGCGGTGCCGACGACTACCTGGTGAAGCCCGTGCCGATGCGCGAACTGGCGGCGCGGATCCGCGCGCTCTATCGCCGGCTGACCCGCAGCGAATTCCGTCCGGCAGTGCCGGCGACGACCCAGATCGTGCTCGACCAGGCGCATCGCTGCCTGATCGCGCTCAGCGGCGAGCAGACGCCGCTGAGCGAGGCCGAGTACACCGCGCTGGAAACGCTGCTCGATGCCGACGGCGCGCCGGTTTCCCGGGATTGGCTTGGCCGGGTGGCACTGAAGCGGCCGCTGCATGCGGACGACCGCAGCGTCGATCAACTGGTATTGAAGCTGCGTCGCAAGCTGGCGGCGAGCGGTGCCGCCGAGCGCACGATCCTGTCGGCGCGGCGGCAGGGCTATGTGATCCCGGACCCCTCGATGTTTCGCGTTGCGGTGCCCGCCGGCGGCGGCCGCGTCCCCGGCGGCGACCTGATCGGCGTGCAGCAGGCGGACGGGGACTGAGCCGCCGCCGCGGCTACAGCGGCTGCAGCCCGCGCAGAAACCGGGCGGCGAGTCCGGCGTAGTGCGGCGCCGTCGGGTCGAATTTCTGCGCACGCTCCTCCGGCGGCAATACCCGCACGAACCTGGCGGGCGATCCCTGCCAAAGTTCAAACCGGCCGATCCGCTTGCCGGGGGTCAGCAGCGCGCCGGCGGCCAGCACGCCGCCCTCCTCGATCACCGCGCCGTCCAGCACCGTCGCGCCCATCGCCACGAACGCATGGTCGTGCAGCGTGCAGGCATGCACGATCGCGGCATGGCCGATCGTCACGTCATCGCCGATCAGCGTCGGCCAGCCATCGCCGTTCACGTGCACGATGCTGCCGTCCTGGATGTTGGTGCGGGCGCCGACGCGGATGCGGTTGGTGTCGCCGCGCAGCACGCAGTGGAACCACACGCTGCTGCGGGCGCCGATCTCCACGTCGCCGATCACCGCCGCGGTCGGCGCGACGAACGCGTCCGGGGCGATCTTCGGCACCACGCCGTCAAGTGCGAACAGCGGCCCGGTGCCGCGCAGCACGGAGCGGTCATGCATCGGTGTGCGCCAGGTCGGCCGGCTCGGTCAGCCCCAGCATCAGCCGGATGTTGCGTACCGCCGCGCCGGAGGCGCCCTTGCCGAGATTGTCGAGCCGCGCCACCAACACCGCCTGCTGCGCGCCGTCGTTGGCGTAGACGCGCAATTCCATCAGGTCGGTGTCGTTCAGCGCCTCCGGCTCGAGCTTCAGCCCGGGCTCCGGCGGCAGCACCTGCACCTGGTCCGCGCCCTCGTAGTAGTCGGCGAGCACGGCGTGCAGATCGGCGCCATTCGGGCGGCCGTTGAGCAGTTCCAGGTGCAGCGGCACCGAGACCAGCATGCCCTGCCGGAAATGCCCGACCGCGGGCACGAACAGCGGCCGGCGCGCGAGCTTCGAGTAGACGCGGATCTCGGGCAGGTGCTTGTGCGCGAGGCCGAGGCCATAGAGCTCGAAGGCCGGTCCGCCGGTGCGCTCGTGCGCCTCGACCATCGCCCGGCCGCCGCCGGAATAGCCGCTGACGGCGTTGATTGTCACCGGGTAGTCGGGCGGCAGCAGCCCGGCCTCGATCAGCGGCCGCAGCAGCGCGATCGCGCCGGTCGGGTAGCAGCCGGGGTTGGCGACTCGGTGGGCCGCGGCGATGCGCTCGGCCTGCCCGGCCTCCAGTTCGGCGAACCCGTACACCCAGTCGGGCGCGACCCGGTGCGCGGTGCTGGCGTCCAGCAGTTTCGGCGCGGCGTTGCCGAGCGCGGCGACCATGCCGGCCGCCTCGCGCGCCGCCTCGTCCGGCAGGCACAGCACGACGAGGTCGGCGGACGCGTAGGCCTCCTGCCGCGCCGCCGGGTCCTTGCGCCGCTCGTCGGGGATGGTGACGCGGCCGAGCTCCGGCACGCCGCGCAAACGCTCGCGGATGCCGAGGCCGGTGGTGCCCGCTTCGCCGTCGATGAACACGCGCATCTGCTCGCCCATGTCGCCCCTCCTGCGACGGAACATGTCGCGCGGCGGAGGCATCGGCGCAAGCGGCGTTGCCGCGGGGCCGGCAACTGCCTACGTCTGGTGCGGGTGCGCGATGGAGGCACTTATGCCCGATACGATCACGGCGGACGACGCCGAACACCGGTTCGCCGAGGTGTTGCGGGAAGTGGCCGGCGGCAAGGAGTTCGTCGTGACCCGCGACGGCGTCCCGGTGGCGCGGATCGTGCCGGAAGTACGGAACGATATTCTGCCGGATGGGACCCGGAAGCTGACGGCGGAGCAGCAGGCGGCGCTGGCGGACCTGCTCGAGCTGTCGCGCAATGCGGACTGGGGGCCGATCGAGCACATCAGCCGGGAGCAACTATACGATGAGGTCCTGAGCCAGCGAATGGCGCGATTTCGGCAGGCATGAGCCGGTTCAGCCTCGATTCCAACATTCTTGTCTATTTTACCGATACCACGGCGGGAGCGCGATACCAATCCGCCTTGCAAATAGTGGCACAGGCTATCGGGCTCGACTGCGTGCTGACGACGCAGTCGCTTGCCGAGTTCTTCCAAGTGACGACGCGCAAGCGGATCGTGCCCCGGCTGCTTGCTGCGCGCTACGTCGGTCGTTGGTGCGCAGCCTTTCCGATCGTGGGCGCCGGCCCGGCCGAGTTATTGTCCGCGCTTGCCGCAAGCAACTCCGGCGCGTTCCAGTTCTACGACGCGCTGCTCGTCGCAACGGCGGCCACTGCGGGTTGTACGGCCGTGATCAGCGAGGACATGCACCCGGGGTCGCAACTGGATGGCGCCCAGATTGTTGCCGCCTTCGATGCGTCCGGCGCGATCGGTCCGGCCGCGCGCAACCTGCTCGGCCTGCCGCCATGAAAAAGGGGACCGGGCTGCCCCGATCCCCCTTCCGTCGCACCGAGAAAGCTAGCGCTTGCTGAACTGGAAGCTGCGGCGGGCCTTGGCGCGGCCGTATTTCTTGCGCTCGACCACGCGCGGGTCGCGGGTGAGGAAGCCGGCCACCTTCAGGATGCCGCGCAGGTCGGGCTCGTAATGCGTCAGCGCCCGGCTGATGCCATGCCGCACCGCGCCGGCCTGACCCGACAACCCGCCGCCGACCACGGTGCAGTAGACGTCGAACTGGTTGTAGCGGTCCGCCACCAGGAACGGCTGGGTGATCAGCATGCGCAGCACGGGGCGCGCGAAATACTGGCCGACGCGCTTGCCGTTGACGCTGATCTCGCCCTTGCCGGGCTTGATCCACACGCGCGCGACCGCGTTCTTGCGCCGGCCGGTGGCGTAGGAGCGGCCGAGCGCGTCGCGCTTCGGCTCGTGCTTGGGCTTATCGGCGACGGCGGCGGTCGCGACCGCGAGGTCCTTGAGGTCGGCGAGCGTGCGTGTCTGGGTGGCCGACATGGGCTCAGCCCCTCCGGTTCTTCGGGTTGAGGGCGCCGACGTCGAGCGGCACCGGCTGCTGGCCCTCGTGCTTGTGGGCCGGGCCGGCGTAGACGTACAGGTGCTTCATCTGCTGGCGCTGCAACGGCCCGCGCGTGATCATGCGCTCGACCGCCTTCTGCAGCACCCGCTCCGGGTGCGCGCTGGCGAGGCGCTGGCCGAGCGAGCGGCCCTTGATGCCGCCCGGGTAGCCGGTGTGCCAGTAGAAGATCTCGTTCTCGGCCTTCTTGCCGGTCACCTTGACCTTCTCGGCGTTGACGACGACGACGTTGTCGCCGCAGTCGACGTGCGGGGTGAACTGCGGCTTGTGCTTGCCGCGCAGGCGCTGGGCGATCAAGGCCGCGAGCCGGCCGAGCACGACGCCCTCGGCGTCGATCAGCACCCACGACTTGGTCACCTCCGCGGGCTTCAGCGAGAGCGTGGTCTTCAACATGCGTCCTACCGGGAGGATGGCGTGAAACAGGCGCCGGCTTATGCTTGGATTGCCAATGCGCGTCAAGGGAGTTTCGGGTGGTAGCATCATACCACCACGCCGTCCATGTCATCGGCGCGAGCGGCCGTTCCGGCAGTTCGCTCGTCCGTGCGCTGCTCGCGCGCGGCATTGCGGTGCATCCGGTGGTGCGTGACCTGCGGCGCTGGCAGGCGGTGGCGCCGCCGGCGCAGAAGCTGCTCGGGCCGCCGCTGCTCGCCGACCTGACCGATGGCTTCTCGCTCCGCCGGGCGCTGGCCGGCGCGACCCGCATCGTTTCCACCGCCCATGCCCGAACGACGGAATGGCTGCTGGCGGAGGCGCCGGCCGAGGCGCGCCTGGTGCTGCTCGGCAGCACCCGCCGCTACACGCGCTGGCTCGATGCGCACGGCGAGGGGGTGCTGCGGGGCGAAACGGCCCTCCTCGGCTCGGGCCGGCCCGGCGTGATGCTGCACCCGACGATGATCTACGGCGCCGCGGGCGAGGACAACGTGCAGCGGCTCGCCGGCACTGCTGCGCCGGCTGCCGCTGGTGCCGCTGCCCGGCGGCGGGCGGGCGCTGGTGCAGCCGATCCACCAGGACGATCTTTCGTCCGCGATCCTGGCGGCGCTGGACGTCGCGTGGGCCGGGCCGGCGACGCTCGTGGTCGCTGGGCCTGAGCCGGTGCGCTACGAGGAATTCGTGCGCGCCGTCGCCGCGGCGGCAGGACTGCCGCGCCCGCGCATCGTGCCGGTGCCGGCGGGCCTGCTGACGGCACTCGCGCCGCTGGCCTCGCGGCTGCCCGGCCTGCGCCGGGTCTCCGCCGACGAAGTGCGGCGGTTGCAGGAAGACAAGGCGTTTGACATCGCCCCGATGCTGGCCACACTGGGCGTCCACCCGATATCGCTGGAAGCCGGGCTCGCCCGCACCTTCGCCAAGGAACCGCCATGCCGATCATCAACCGCATCGCCGACTTCCACGACGACATGACGGCGTGGCGCCGCGACTTCCACACGCATCCGGAACTCGGCTTCGAGGAGCACCGCACCAGCGGCATCGTCGCGGATCGGCTGCGGCAGTTCGGCGTGGACGAGGTGGTCACCGGGCCTCGCCAAGACCGGCGTCGTCGGCGTGATCCGCGGCCGCGCGGCGGGCGAGGCGGTCGGCCTGCGCGCCGACATGGACGCGCTGCCGATCTTCGAGGAGACCGGCCTGCCCCATGCCAGCAGGACACCGGGAAAAATGCACGCCTGCGGCCATGACGGGCACACCACGATGCTGCTCGGCGCCGCCCGCTACCTGGCCGAGACCCGCAATTTCGCCGGCACCGTCTACGTGATTTTTCAACCTGCCGAGGAAGGCGGGGGCGGCGGCAAGGTGATGGTGGAGGAAGGGCTGTTCGAGCGGTTCCCGATGAAGATGGTGTTCGGCATGCACAACTGGCCGCTGATGCCGGCCGGCGTGTTCGCCGTGGCGCACCGGGCCGATCATGGCCGCCTGCTCCGCCTTCGACATCGCCGTGACCGGCCGCGGCGCCCACGCCGCGCAGCCGCACATGGGCATCGACTCGATCCTGGTCGCGGCGCACATCGTCACCGGCCTGCAGAGCATCGTCGCCCGCGGCGTCGACCCGGCGGAGTCGGGCGTCGTCACGGTCGGCGCGATCAACGGCGGCCACGCCCACAACGTGATCCCGGAGACGGTGCGCCTGAAAGGCACGACACGCTGGTTCTCTCCCGCCGTCGGCGACGTGCTGGAGGCCGGCGTGCGCCGTGTCGCCACCGGCGTCGCGGAGGGTTTTGGCGCGCACGCCGAGGTCGACTACCGGCGCACCTACATCGCGACCGTCAACGACGCCGAGGCGACCGACCTCACGGTCGCGGCGGCGCGCGCGGTGGCGGGCGAGGCGCGCGTCATGCCGATGCCCAAGCCGACGATGGGCGGCGAGGATTTCTCGTTCATGCTGGCGGCCAAGCAGGGCAGCTACATCATGCTCGGCGGCGGCCGCGGCGAGGGCGACGCGATGGTGCATCACCCGAAATACGATTTTAATGACGACATCCTGCCGGTCGGCGCGAGCTACTGGGCGACGCTGGCGGAGCAATTGCTGCCGGCCGGCTGATTTTATTCCGATAACGGAACGTTTAGGGCGCGCCAAGCCGCCGGCCCGGCTTCGGGTTTTTTTGCGCGAGGTGGTGGGACGGGTGGTTCCGGGCGTGCCCAGAACGTGGCCGCCATGTTGCCCGGTGGGCGGCGCCGGCCGGGGCCGGCGCGCCGCCCGGGCTTTCGCGCCTGGGGCGCGGGCGGTCGTTGCCGGAGCCTTGGGAGTTGGGATCGTCGTGGGGGTTTGGCCCGCCGGGTCCGCTTTGGGATGTTGCCGGGTCCGGGCGGCTCGGCGGTGGGCTGGGGGCTGAGGGCGCCTGGGCTGCGGTGAGGAGACCGGCCTGGAGGCTGGCGACCAGGCTTTCGAACTCCCGCAGGGCGGCGCGAAGCTGGAGCAGCGCCGGAATGGCGCGCAGCCCCCGAAAACCCTGGGCGAGAATGGCCCGGATCATCAGGTGGATGAGGGTGGCGACGCCTTGTGCCAGGGTGGAGGGGTTGTGCATTGGCGCGATGTTAGTTAGAATGACGTATCCGTGTCAAGGAAAAAATGCCTGGCATAGGATCGGTTTCCGATGCCGGGCGTTGAGCGGCAGTGCCGGGCGCCTCGGCACTGCGCCACCTTGCTGCCGATCAAGAGGTGCAGTTCCGAGTGGAACTGCACCCTACGGCTTGCTGAAGCCCATCCCACAGCGTGCAATGGCGTGCTGCTACCGGCGCGCGGTAGCGGGGGGCAACAAGGCGCGGCCCTGTAGGGTGCAGTGCCCCTCGGCACTGCGCCACCTTGCTGCCGATCAAGAGGTGCAGTTCCGAGTGGAATTGCACCCTACGGCTTGCTGCCGCCACTGCAGCACGAGCCGGCCGGCCAGCAGCAGCACGACCACCACGCCGCACGCCCACGCCGACCACAACAGATACCGCTGGCCGTCCGTCCTGGTCGCCACGCGCGCCAGCGCTCCGGGGAAGACATAGGGATCCCAATACCAGCGCGAGTCCGCCGGCACGCAGTCGCTGCCCGGCGCCACGCCGTGCCACAACGCGCCGATGTTGCGGAACCGCTGCAAAATCACCCAGCGGTCGCCGCAGCCGCGATCGAGCTGCACCTCCTCGAGCGCCGGGAGAAAGACGCCGGACGCGAGCTGGACGATGCAGGCGGCGGCGCAGATCAGCACGGAGACCGCGCGGTCGAGCCGGTTCTGCAGGCGCCACGACCGGAACAGCATGAAGACGCCGTAGACCGACAGAAACAGCGCCGGGACTTCGAGGTAGCGATCGCCCCAGCCGGGCCAGCCCGCCGGCTCGTAATAGCGGCCGTAGAACAGCGCGTACACGCCCAGATGCGCGGCGGACGCCAGGACAAGCATTCGGAACGTCGGATTCCAGACCCGGTAGAAGCGCACGAACAGATAGGCGGCCAGCACCAGCATGCCGTCGAACCACACCAGCCCCCATCGCGGCGAGACGAAGGCGCCGAGCACGCCATCCCAGGGCGGCGTGGTCCAGGGAAAGCGCGGGTCGTTGAACGCGCCGCCGAGCGGCGCGGCACTGTGCTGCCGGATCTCGGCAACCCGCCGGAAATACAGGCCGGCATAGGTGCCGGTCCATTCGCCGAAGCGGATCACGTGATAAATCCGGTCGACCAGCAGCCCGCCGCCGACGCAGCCGAGGAGCTATCGCGCAGGCGAACAGCAGCCGGCGCCAGCTTCGCGCCGCCTGCTCCGACAGCACCAGGATGGAGAAGCCGCCGCACACCACGGCGATGTCGATCAGCGAGACGATCCGCGTGATCGTCATCATGAAGAAGCCCGCGCCCGCGCCCCAGAGATAGCGGTCCTGCCCGGTCCGGCGCCAATGCAGCAGGCACAGCACGCCGGCCAGCAGGCAGAAGAACAGCAAGCCGGTCTCCTGGTAGGTCTGCGACGCGTCGAACCAGCTTGTCGCGACGAACGAGAGCAGCACGGCCGCGATCGACGTCCATGCGTCGAGGCCGAGTGCGACGAAGAATTGCCGCAAGACAAGCGCCGTCAGCGCCCCGAGCAGCGGAAAGACCAGGTAGGCGACGACGACCCTGCGGATGCGCGGTTCCAGGTCGGCCCGCCTGGACACCTCGCGCGCGAGCACGGTGCCGACGATGTCCCCGGGCAGCATCAGCAGGCTCTGGCCGATCCCGTAGCCGTAATGGGCGTGGCCGTTGGCGCCGACCGCGATGTTCAGGCGGTAGCCGGCCTCGATGTCCGGCCGGTCCTCGTCGAGGATGCTGTCGGCGGACGTCCAGAGCCAATGCGTGACTTGCAGCCGCTTGCTGGTGTCGAAACCGAGCTGGCCGGTGTCGATGACGATGCAGGCGAGGTAGACGGTCAGCAGCAGCAGGCACAGCGGATGGGCGGCCCATTTCGGCCGGGCGCCGATGGCTTCGGGCTGCTCCACTGTTTCGGCTTTCTCCGTCGTGCCGGGGGGGCCGGCGGTCGAATTCATGCGCATCTTCCGCACCCTTCTCCGACTGGTGCCGAGCCGGCCCAACGCGCATTCGGGTTCCGTGCCTACCGGCCGAGCACGAAGCCGCGGACGCCATTGCCGGGCCGGCGGCGGCCGACCCGCCGTCTCAGGCGACCAGCAATCCCAGGTGCTGGCGCATCGGCTCGAAATCCCGATCGTCGTGCAGCAGCGCCACGGCGTTTGCGATGCACCAAGTGCCAATCAGCAAGTCGATGGTTTTTCGAATCGTGATGCCTCGGCTTCGCAACAGCCGATAGTTCCGAGCCGCTGCAATGGCGAGTTCCCCACGGACCATGTCTACGCGACGAAACCGGATCAGTCGGCCCTCGATAGCTCCGGCATGCCGATCGTCACGCGCTCCCTGCAGCAGTTCAAGAAGCACGAGATCGCCAAGCAGAAGAGATGCGACCTGTGCCAGTCCGGCAAGTTTCGCGACGGGTTCCGAGGCCGTACCACGAAGCCAGGCCACCCAAACCGAACTATCCACCATTACCTGTGGTCGATGGGGCGACGGCAGCGAACTGATCGGCGCGCCACTCATTGGCCCCAAACCGAGCACGCGCTGCCTGCTTCAGGGCTGGCGGCCTTCGCGCATAGCGTCGAGGTCGCCCTCCCAGCCCATCCCGCGCAGGGATCGCAGCGCCTGGGTTTGGCGATGATACTCCACAATCCGTCGTAGCGCCTCCTCGACGGTTCCCCGCTTGGTGGTCTGGCCCGTGGCCTCCATTGCTTCGGTCCACACCTCCGGGTCGATGTCGACGGTAATCCGCATGCCGAACCTCAATGCCTCAGGATTGCTCCCGATATATGCATGGTTGTGTTTCACCGCTACTTCGCCGGCTTCGCCCCTCCCAGGTCCTGGTCCACCTGCACCGGCAGCAAGAGCGTCGTGGAAACGGGGGCTGCGGCGGCGCAGTCGGGCAGCGGTTTGGCGCAACTGACGCTGGTCAGCGCCACCACGGTGTCGGGCGCGAAATTCTGGCCGTACTTGTCGTCGATCTGGATCGAGACGCCGTACAGCAGCACGAGCTTCGGCCCGTCCGCCGAGGGGTTCGCGAGCGGCGCGACGTTGGTGTAGCTCTGGCCGGCGTAGTTGATCAGCACGCCGTCCTTGCTGAAGATGCCGACGTTGGCGGCGACCCCCTGCAGCACGTTCGGCCGGCCCGAGACGATGCAGGCCGAGATGGTGATCAGCCCGCCGCTGCCGGTGGTGTGGAAATGCACGTCGCGCACCGCCGGATCGGGGCCGCCCGGCGGCATCGGCTTCATGCAGGCTTCCGAGTAGACCGGCTCCGCCGCCCGCGCCGACCCCGCGGCGAGGATCGCGCAAACGGCAACGGCAGCGACGGCGAGGCGGTTCGACATCTGGCATCCCCCGGGAGGTCTTTGCGGGCGCACGCTACGCGGGCCGCCAAGCGCGTGCAACGCAGCCGTGGCGGGCAACGGCACGTCGCCCGTTCAGAGCGGAGCCTTGCCGACCCCGGCAGGCTGGCGGGGTCCTTCGAGCGTGAGATGGGCGATGTAGCCGGACCGGCTCTCGCCTGCGGCCCGCGCGAGCGCGTCCAGCCGCCTCAGGATGCGCCGCGGCAGGGTGATGTTCACACGTTCGATCTTGTCGTCGAGCAGCGCCGGGTCGAGGGCGATGACACCGAACGCCCAGCCCACGAAGTCGGGATTGTGGCGCACCGCGTCGAGGCTGCTCGGCGCCGGGATCACCGCGCCTGCGTCGAGCGCGGCGTCGATCCAGGCCGCCGCGGCTTCTTCGGCGCCGGCGATCGCCTCGTCGAGGCTGTCGCCGGCCGAGAAGCAGCCGGGCAGGTCGGGCACCACGACGCCGAAAGCGGTGCTGTCGGTCCCGGGCTCGATTACGATCGGATAACGGGTCATTTGCTCCTCTCAAGACCAGCCTGCCGGCGGATCGCCCGGATCAGGCCGACACCCAAATCCTTCTTCGGATGCGGCACCACGACATGCCCCTGGCGGTGCGGATGCCGGAACACATGATGCGATCCGCGAACGCGATCCAGCACCCATCCGGCCGCAACCAGCTCCCGGATAAGATCGGCGCTCTTCACGGTGCGCACCATACACACCGACGAAAACGGAGGCAATATCCCGGGCCGATGCGGCGGGCGAGCAGGATTGCAAAGGCTCCGCCTTTGCCGGGGTCGAGGGGCGGCGCCCCTCGCCTTCTACCCGGCCGCGGCCACCGCCCGCCTGGCCATCACGTCCACCAGATGCGCGCGATACGCCGCGCTGCCGTGGATGTCGCTGTTCATGCCGTCGGCCGGCGTCGCGATGCCGGCCAGCGCCGCCGGGGAAAAATTGGCGGCCAGCGCCTTCTCGAACGCCGCGTGGCGGAACACGCCGTTCTGGCCGGCGCCCGTCACTGCCACGCGCACGCCCTTGGGGCCGTTGGCGACGAACACGCCGACCATCGCGTAGCGCGAGGCCGGGTTCGGGAATTTGACGTAGGCCGCCTTGGTCGGGACCGGGAATTCGACGCCGGTGATGATCTCGCCCGGCTGCAGCGCCGTCGTGAACATGCCCTGGAAGAACTCGTCGGCTGGGATCGAGCGGCGATCGGTCTTGATCGTCGCGCCCAGCGCCAGCGCCGCCGCCGGGTAGTCGGCGGTCGGGTCGTTGTTGGCGATCGAGCCGCCGATCGTGCCGCGGTAGCGCACCGCGCGGTCGCCGATGTGGCTGGCGAGCGAGGCCAGCGCCGGGATCGCCTTTTTCACATCAGCGGAGGTCGCGACTGTCACGTGCGTGGTTGTTGCCCCGATCGTCACGGCGGTGGCGCTCACGGTGATGCCGGACAGGCCGAGCTTCGACAAGGTCGACCACTGTCGGTCGGCTTGTTGAGCCGCTGCTTGAGCACCGGGATCAGCGTCATGCCGCCGGCCAGCGCCTTGGCGTCGGGATCGGCGAGCAGCTTGACCGCGTCGGCGACGCTGGCGGGCTTCTGGTACGCGAAATCGTACATCAGTGTGGTCCTTCGTTATTCCGCAGCCATCGCGGGGCGGCCGGCATTGATGATCGACCAGATCTTCTCCGGGCTGGCCGGCATGTTGATGTGGCGTACGCCATAGTCCTTGAGCGCATCGACGATCGCGCCGATCACCGCAGGCGGCGAGCCGATCGCGCCGACCTCGCCGCAGCCCTTGGAGCCGAGCGGGTTGTGCGTGCACAGCGTGTTCTCGGTCGCGACCTTGATGTTCGGCACGTTGTCGGCGCGCGGCATCGTGTAGTCCATGTAGGAGCCCGACAGCAGTTGCCCGCTGGCGTCGTAGACCGCGTGCTCGAGCAGCGCCTGGCCGATGCCCTGGGCGATGCCGCCCTGCACCTGGCCTTCGACGATCATCGGGTTGACCACGCGGCCGACGTCGTCCACCGCGGTAAAGTTGATCACTGTCGTGATTCCGGTGTCGGGGTCGAGCTCGACCTCGCAGATGTGGCAGCCGCCGGGAAAGGTGAAGTTCTTCGGGTCGTAGAACGCGGTTTCGTCGAGCCCCGGCTCCAGTTCCTCGATCGGGTAGTTGTGCGGGACGTAGGCGGTGAGCGCGATCTCGCCGAGCGTTTTGACTTTGTCGGTGCCGGCGACAGTGAAGTTGCCGTCCTTGAACTCGATGTCGTGGACGTCGGCTTCCATCAGGTGCGCCGCGATCTTTTTTCCCTTCGCGATGATCTTGTCCATCGCCTTGACCATCGCCGAGCCGCCGACCGCGAGGCTACGGCTGCCGTAGGTGCCCATCCCGAACGGGATCTTTGCCGTGTCCCCATGCACGACATCGACATTGGCGAACGGCACGCCGAGCTGGTCGGTGACGAGCTGGGCGAGAGTGGTTTCGTGTCCCTGGCCGTGGCTGTGCGTGCCGGTGAACACGGAGACGCTGCCGGTCGGATGCACGCGCACGTTGGCGACTTCGTAGAGCCCGGCGCGGGCGCCGAGCGAGCCCACCACTTTCGAAGGCGCGATGCCGCAGGCTTCGAGGTAGGTCGAAATGCCGATGCCGCGCAGTTTTCCCCGTGCCTTCGCGGCGCCCCGGCGCGATTCGAAGCCGGCCCAATCGGCGTGTTTCAACGCGGCGTCCAGCGTCGCAAAATAGTCGCCGCTGTCGTATTGCAGCGCGACCGGCGTCTGGTACGGGAACGCATCGCGCGGGATGAAGTTCTTGCGGCGGATTTCCACGCGGTCCATGCCGGTGTCCTTGGCCGCGGCATCGACGAGCCGTTCGAGCAGAAACGTCGCCTCCGGGCGGCCGGCGCCGCGGTAGGCATCGACCGGCACGGTGTTGGTGAACACCGCCTTCACCTCGACGTAGATCACCGGCGTCGTGTAGGTGCCCGCCAGCAGCGTCGCGTACAGGTAGGTCGGCACCGCCGTCGCGAAGGTCGAGAGATACGCGCCCATGTTGGCGAGCGTGTGCACCTTCAGCCCGAGGAATTTGCCGCTCGGCGTCGAGCGCGAGTTCGGCGGTGCTGACATGGTCGCGCCCATGCGCATCGCTGATAAAACTCTCGGTGCGGTCGGCGGTCCACTTGATCGGCTTGTGCAGCTTGCCGGCGGCCCAGGTGACGATCGCCTCCTCGGCATAGTGATAGATCTTGCTGCCGAAGCCGCCGCCGACATCAGGCGCCACCACGCGCAATTTGTGCTCGGGCAAGCCAAGGACAAAAGCGCCCATCAGCAGCCGGATCACGTGCGGGTTCTGGCTTGTCGTGTACAGCGTGTAGTCGCTGGTCGTTGGATCGAAATCGCCGATCGCGGCGCGCGGCTCCATCGCGTTCGGGATCAGCCGGTTGTTCTCCAGCTCCAGCTTCACGATTTTCGCGGCGGAGGCGAATGCCGCATCGAGCGCGGCCTTGTCGCCGAGATGC
The DNA here is from genome assembly GCA_963697635.1 of uncultured Solirubrobacterales bacterium. Taxonomy (GTDB): domain Bacteria; phylum Pseudomonadota; class Alphaproteobacteria; order Acetobacterales; family Acetobacteraceae; genus CAJCJG01. The sequence goes on from CAVOOS010000034.1 coordinate 373,631, forward strand.
CAGTCGTAGCAGATGTTGCCGGCGATGCCGTCGTGTACCAGCGGCGCGCCGGGCGCGGTCGCCGCGGTCACGGTCGAGACCGAGGGCAGGTCTTCGAGTTCGATCGCCAGCAGTTCGGCCGCGTCGCGCGCCTGCTGCTTGGTTTCGGCGATCACCACCGCGATCGGGTCGCCGACATGGCGCACCTTGCCGTCCGCAAGCACGGGGTGCTTGGGCTCGGCCATCGGGCTGCCGTCCTTGTTGTGGATCTGCCAACCGCACGGCAGCCCGCCGATCGGGACGAAGTCGGCGCCGGTGTACACCGCGACCACGCCGGGCGCGGCTTTTGCGGCCGTCGCATCGATGGAAACGATTTTCGCGTGCGGCCGGTCGCTGCGCTTGATCACCGCGTGCAGTTGGCCGGGGCGGTTGATGTCGTCGACGTAGTGGCCGTGCCCGGTGGTGAAGCGCAGGTCTTCCTTGCGCCTGACCGATGCGCCGATGCCTTCGAACGGTGCGTTCATTGTGCCCCTCCCCTGCCGCGCGGCGCCGGGCGTGCTCCGCCGCGCGCGTGTTCTTGTGCGCGAGCGGTTATTCGGCGGCGGTCGCCATCGCCTTGCCGTGCATCAGCGGCCATGCGGCGGCGATCGCCTTGACGATGTTGTGGTAGCCGGTGCAGCGGCACAGATTGCCTTCGAGCCCCTCGCGGATCTGCTGCTCGGTCAGCCCCTCCGGGTGCGTCGCCACCAGATCGACCGCGCTCATCACCATGCCGGGCGTGCAGAAGCCGCATTGCAGCGCGTGATGCTCGCGGAACATTTCCTGCATCGGGTGCAGCGTGCCGTCCGCCGCCGCGAGGCCTTCGATGGTGGTGACCGTGCTGCCGTCGCATTGCAACGCGAGCGTCGTGCAGGACTTGATCGCGCGGCCGTCCACGTGCACCACGCAGGCGCCGCACTGGCTCGTGTCGCAGCCGACATGCGTGCCGGTGAGGCCAAGTTTCTCGCGCAGCAGTTCGACCAGCAGCGTTCGGCCCTCGATCTCGACCGACGCGGCCTTCCCGTTCACCGTGAGGGTCACGTGGGGCATTGTTCTCTCCCTGAAATCCCGTCCGATCCGTGCGGCGGCGCAGGCGCGGAGTGTTGGCATCCCGCCTCCCGCCGGTCAAGGCAGAGCGGGGAAAAACCGTGGCGACTCAATGCGTTATGAGTCTTCGGATATAGCGCTTCGATGGGCGGGCGGCGTTGGCGCAGCGGACGGGAACCTGGCACCGCGCATCGTGCTTCCATTGGCAACCCGTTTTGGCTATGGCAACGCAACATGGAAGCCATTCTTGCCCGCGCGCTGCCGGCCCATCGGGTCGACCTGGCGATGCAGTTCTTTCGCTTCGGCGTGGTCGGCGGCATCGGCTTCGTCGTCACGACCGCCGTGGTCTACGCGACGCGGCCGTGGATCGGCAATTATCTGGCGGCGATCCCGGCGTTCCTGGTCGCCGCGTCGTGCAACTGGGCGCTCAACCGGCTGTGGACGTTCCGCGGCCGCGGCAGCCGCAGCGCGCTCAAGGAATGGTGGATGTTCCTGGCCGCCAACGCGATCGGCATGGCGCTGAACGCGAGCGTCTACTGGACGCTGGTGGCGCTGAGCCCGCTCTGTGCCGCCAACCCGGTGATCCCGCTGTTCGCCGGCACGCTGGTCGGACTGTTCGCGAATTTTTCGCTGTCCCGCCGCGTGGTGTTCCGCTGAGCAGCCGCTAAGCGGACTCTCATCGGGCGTCGAACGGAAGCTCCCTCACCCCTTGCGCGGGGCGATCGCACATGGCAATAATATTTCGATATCGTCATGGCCGGGCTTGACCCGGCCGTCCACGGGGCGGTGCCCGCGAGGTGCGGCCGTTCAAGGTTTCCCAGGCCCGCCGGGCACTGCTGCGGTTCCACTGCGTGGATGGCCGGGTCAAGCCCGGCCAAGACGAGGAGTGCGTAGAGCAGCTTGGTCCATATGCGATTCCCCTGCCCCTTGCGGGAGAGGGCTGGGGTGAGGGGTCGAGCCCCGCAAGCTTCTGGGCGCCGCCACCCCTCCCCCAACCCCCTCCCACAAAGGACCCACAATGGGAGGCAGGGCGATCGAATATGGCGATAACATTGCAGTATCGTCATGGCCTGGCTTGACCCGGCCATCCGCGGGGCGGCGCCCGACGGGTGTGGGTATTCAAAGACCCATGCCCCGCCGGGCACTGCGGCGGTTGCACCGCGTGGATGGCCGGGTCAAGCCCGGCCAAGACGGGGAGTACCGGGAGGGATCGGTCCATATGCGATTCCCATCCAAGGAGAGGGGGCTCTATCGTCCGCCCGCTCATCCGTGTTCGAAATCGACAAATCCTTGCGTCGCTGCGCGGCGCTACCGCCCGCCGAGCCGGCCAAGCACGCGGGAAAACAGGCCGCGCGGCGCCGGAGACGGAGGCAAAGCCGGCGCGTCCGGCCTTGTCAGCGCGTCCCAGGCGGTTCCGGACGGGCGTTTCGCTGCTTGTGCCCGCGCGGCCGGCGGCAACGGCGGCGTGGTTGCCGGCATCGGCGGCGCGGTTGCCGGCAACGGCGGTACGCTCGCCGGCAACGGCGCAGCGGCCACGGCCGGCGGGTTGGGCGGCGGCGGCGGCGGCAACGCCGAGAAATCACTGACCAGCCCCAGCGGCGGTGCCGCCGAACGGCTGAACTCCTGCACCCCGCGGCAGATTTCGTGCCATCCGTCGACGTCGACGGTGCCCCATCCCTGCCCCTCGTGGACGAACCTCTCGATGGCGCCCACGTAGAGCATCGGCGAGATTTCCCGCACCACCCCCGGCGGCCGCTCTGCGCTCGCCTCGACGACGTGGAGCAGCCGATTCGGCGCATGCCGCTGCATGACCTGATGCAGCCGCCGAACCTCCTGCAGCGGCACGCCGTCGCGCGCCTTCAGGACGAATGTCTTCACCGGATTGCGCAGGTCCTGCATCAGCTTGTTGCCGAGAAAGCTGAGCCGGCGACACATCTTCCCGTGCAGCGCCGCGCGTTCCCCGATCGGGATGTGGGCCGCGCGGAGGAACGTGTGCATGCGCATGCCGTGGCGATGATCGTGCAGGATCAACTCGTCGGCCAGCTCGACCTTGAGCTCGCAATGCGCCGGGTCGCCGATGGCCCCGAACTCCTCCTCGATGCACCTGATCAGCGTGCCGATGCCGATCGAGGTCCAGCGCAGCAGGCTCAGCGGTTCCGCGCCGAAATGCCGCTGCACGAACCCGAACTCGCAATTGTCGCCGAGGCTCTCGAACTGCATGAGCAGCTCGGTGTCGGTCGCGGTTTTCTCGGTCGAACCGAAGCTGCCCCAGTCGATGTCCGCCGCCGTGTCGCCGATCGATCCATCGATCTGGTGGCTGCGCAGTTGCATTGCGAAATCCGATCGGCCCTCGATCACTTCGGGCAGGCCGGGCGCCAGCTTGGCAACCGTGTTCCAGCGCCGGATCGCCACCGGCCAGTTCTGCACCGCGGTCGCGACCTTGGCGTACTCGACCGCCATTCTCGCGTTGAGCGGATCGCGCCGCACGCCCTCGGACAGCATCGCCTCCGCCTCGTCGAGCCGGCCGGCGCGGAGCAGCAGCGTGCCGCCCATCCAGTAGGCCGCGGACATCGCCGGATCGAGCCCGATGCAGGTCTGCCAGTGGCGGATCGCGTCCGGCCAGTCGCCGCGGTCATGCGCGGCCCAGGCGGCTTGGGTCGCGGCCTCCAGGTCGGTTGCCATGCGCTGTCCCCCGCGCGCCGTGCGCCTGGCACGGCCTGTTGAATGCTATCCGCCCCCGTCGGCAGCCGGCAACGGTTGCGGGCGTCGCCGGGCTTGACGCCGCCGGCCGGGCGGGCGAGGCAGGAATGTGCGCCGACCGTCCGCCCTGTTGCTGCTGCTTCTCTGCGCCGCCCTGCCGGCGCGGGCCGGGAACCCGCCGACCACGCCGGCGCCCGGCCCGGTGCGCATCATCGGCCACGGCTCCGCGGGCTGCATCGCCGGCGCGGTGGCGCTGCCCGAGACCGCACCCGGCCTGCAAGCCATCCGGCTCTCGCGCAGCGCCTTCTGGGGCCATCCCGACACGATCGCGGCCTTGCTCGACCTCGGCCGGCGCGCCCATGCGGCGGGACTGCCGGATCTCTACATGGGCGACATCTCCCGCCCCCGCGGCGGCCCGATGCCGGGCGGCCACATGAGCCACCAGATGGGCATCGACGCCGACATCTATCTCGACCTCGGCCCCCGCCCGGCGCTGACCCCCGAGCAACGCGACACGCTGGAGCCGCCGAGCATGGTGCGCCCCGACGGGCGCGGCATCGACCCGACGAAATTCGGCGCGGCGCAGATCACGCTGCTGCACCTCGCGACCGAGATGCACGGCGTCGACCGCATCCTGGTCAACCCGGCGATCAAGCGCGCGCTGTGCGAGCAGGTCACCGGCGACCCGGCGTGGCTGCGCTGGATCCGGCCGTGGTGGGGGCACGCGGGCCACATGCACGTCAATTTCCGCTGCCCCGCCGACCAGCCGCTGTGCCCGCCGCGCCCGCCGCCGCCGCCGCCCGGCGACGGCTGCGACGCCAGCCTGCAATGGTGGTTCGACCAGCTCGACCAGCCGCCGAAATCGGCCGGCCCGCCCGCGAAACCGCCGACCCCGCCCGCCGCCTGCCGCGCCATCCTGGATGGCGACGGGGGATGACGCTCGACCGCGTCTCGCTCGCCGCCGCCGCCGCCGGAATTTCGACCTTCCTCAACCTCTACACGCCGCAGGCGGTGCTGCCGTCGCTGGCCGAGACTTTCGGGGTGCCGCTGGCGCGCACCGGCCTGACCATCACCGCGCCGTTGCTCGCGGTCGCGCTGGTCGCACCGTTCGCCGGCGCGATTTCCGATGCGGTCGGGCGCAAGCGGCTGATCGTCGGCGCCGCCGCGGCGGTCACGGTGCCGACCGTGCTGGTCGGGCTGTCGCCGACGCTGGAGGCGATGCTGCTGTGGCGCTTCGTGCAGGGCCTGCTGCTGCCGTTCATCTTCACCGTCACCATCGCCTATATCGGCGAGGAGTGCGAAGGGCCGGCGGCGATCCGCGCCTCCGGCGTCTATTCCTCGGGCGCGATCCTCGGCGGCTTTTCCGGCCGGTTCGTGGCCGGCATCGCGGCGGAGCTGGGCGGCTGGCGCTCGGGGTTCCTCGCCGCGGCCGCGCTGACCGGGATCGCCGCCATCGCCGTCGCCATCCTGTTGCCCACGGAAAAAAAGTTCCGGCCGATGACGGGCGGCGCGCGGGCGATGCTGCGCGGCTGGCGCGAGCACATCGGCAACCCGCGCCTGCTCGGCACCTGCGCGGTCGGCTTCGCCATGCTGTTCAGCGTGGTCGCGACCTTCACCTACGTGAATTTCCGGCTGAGCGGGCCGCCGTTCAACCTCTCGCCCGGCGCGCTCGCGTCGGTGTTCGCGGTCTACCTGGTCGGCGTGGTGACGACGCCGATCGCGACCCGGATCGCCGTCGCGATCGGCCGGTCGCGCACGGCGGCGCTGGCGACCGCGGTCGCAATCGCGGGCGCGCTCTGCACGCTGCTGCCGGCATTGCCCGCGGTGATCCTCGGGCTCGCGCTCGCCAGCGCCGGGCTGTTCGTGGCGCAGGCGCTGGGGCTCGGCTTCATCGGTGTCGCCGTGCCGCGCAACCGCTCCAGCGCGGTCGGCCTCTATGTCACCACCTACTATATCGGCGGCGCGCTCGGCGGCGTGCTGCCGGGCGGGCTGTGGCACCGGTTCGGCTGGCCCGGCTGCGTGGCACTCGTCTGCCTCACCATTCTGGGGATGGGCATCGCGGCCACCTTGACATTCCGCCGAGCCGGGATCTCAGCGCAGGGCTGATTTTCTCAAAAATAAGTCAACTTTTTGTCATGGAATGTTGTATGGCTGTCGGCGGAACGGCTTTCCGCCTGAGACCGCGCCGGGTCGCGCTTTCCTAAGGATCCTCGGATGCAACAGTCTGATTTCGGCCGCATGGCGGTGCTCGCCGCCGGTGTTGCCGCGGCTTTGTCGGCAGGGGGCGCCGCCGCCCAGCCGCTGCCGCCACCGCGCCCCACCAATCTCCCGGGCGTCACCACCTCGGCCGCGCCGCCTGCGCACTTCGACGCGCTGAACGCCAGCGATGCCGAACTGGGCGCCTACGGCTTCCCGCCCCGGCCGGACCCGCTGCGCAACCCGACCGCCTACGCGCGCTGGAGCGCGGCAGTCGGCTCCGCACCGGAGCGGCTGGTGCCGCAACTGCAGCAGACCACCATCCGGCACGGCCCGAACATCCCGGGCCGGCTGCTGCAAGCCACCACGGCCGCCACCACCTCCAGCAACTGGAGCGGCTACGCTTCCACGGTCGCCGCCGTCAGTTTCACCAAGAAGTCGTTCGCCTCGGTCGCCGCCGACTTCGTCGTGCCCGCGGTCGTCGCCCGGAGTTGCAATGCCGCCTGGGAATTCTCGTCGTCCTGGGTCGGCATCGACGGATACGATTCCGACGACGTGCTGCAGGCCGGCATCGAATTGGACGCGGAGTGCGCCTCCGGGACTCCGACGACCTACTTTTCGCCTTGGTACGAGTGGTACCCCAACGACGAAACCCGCATCACCAATCTGACGGCGGCGGCCGGACAAGTGTTCTACGTGCATGTCTGGGCGACCGGCGCGACCGCCGGACACGCCTATCTCGAAAACCTCAACGCCAACCAGTCCGTGTCGCTGAACTTCTCGGCCCCTTCCGGCACCCAGCTGCTGGGCAACTCGGCCGAGTGGATCATCGAATCGCCGACCGTGGGCGGCGACCTGGCAACGCTGCCGACTTATGGGCTGAGCTACTTCTCCGGGTCGAGCAGCACGACCGGCAGCGCCAACGTGCGCACGCCCGGCAGCGCAACCTCGGTCGCGATTTCGCTCGAGCGCAGTGGCACGTTATATTCCAGCCCCGGTCCGCTTGGCGCGGCCGGGATCCTGTTCACGTCGCACTGAGGGCAGAGAAAGGCCGGTGCTCCGCCCTCGACCCGCCGGGGCCGACGGCCCCGGACCCCTCTAACGGAGGGACGCGTTCAACTTGGCGAGCGCGGCCGAGCCGGGGCACAGCTCCGCTTCGGTCAGCGCGTTTAGCGGCGTCGCCACGGTCTGCAGATGGTCGTGCAGATCGACCGAGTTCGGGATCGACGTACAGCAGCCCGGTGACGATCTCGCCGGCGGCACTGCGGCTCTGCAGGTAGCCGAGCGCCGAGACGCGGTCGTGCGGATCGTAGTCGGCCGCGAGTTTCCGGAGCTTCAGCAGCGAGCCGTCGTGCTGCGCCACGATTTCCACCGTGCCGGGCTCGTATTCGGTGGTGATCTCGTCGCGGCCGGTGATGAAGTCGAGCATGTTCACCGCCTCGTTGTGGTCGCGCACGTAGTCGAAGCTCTTGGTGCTGCCGAGGTGGTTGTTGAACTGCACGCAGGGCGAAATCACGTCGATGAACGCGGCGCCCTTGTGCCGTAGCGCCGCCTTGATCAGCGGCACCAGCTGCGTCTTGTCGCCCGAGAAGCTGCGCCCGACGAAGCCGGCGCCGAGTTGCAGCGCCATCCCCACGAGGTCGATCGCGGAATCGGTGTTGGCGACACCCTTCTTGCTCTTGGCGCCCTTGTCCGAGGTCGCCGAGAACTGGCCCTTGGTGAGCCCGTACACGCCGTTGTTCTCGACGATGTAGACCATGTTCACGCCGCGCCGCATCGCGTGCGCGAATTGGCCGAGCCCGATCGAGGCGCTGTCGCCGTCGCCGGAGACGCCGAGATAGATCAGGTCGCGGTTGGCGAGATTGGCGCCGGTGGCGACGCTCGGCATGCGGCCATGCACCGAATTGAAGCCGTGCGCGGTGCCGAGGAAATAGGTCGGCGTCTTCGACGAGCAGCCGATGCCGGACAGCTTCGCAACGCGGTGCGGCGGAGTATCGAGTTCGAACACCGCGCGCACGATCGCGGCGCTGATCGAATCATGGCCGCAGCCGGCGCAGAGCGTCGAGACCGTGCCCTCATAGTCGCGCCGCGTCAGGCCGAGCGCATTGGTCGGCAGCTCCGGATGGTGCAGCTTGGGTTTCGGCAGGAACGTCATGATGCGACCTTCGGCGTTGCCTTGCGCAGCGGCACCACTTTCGCGGCGGCGGCGGCATCGGCGATCGATGCGGCGATGAAGCGGGCGGTGATCGGCGTGCCGTCGTAGTGCAGCACGCGGATCAACCGCGCCGGATCGATCTCGCCTTCGGTGATCAGCAGCGTGCGCAACTGCGCGTCGCGGTTCTGCTCGACCACGAACACGCGCTCGTGCTCGGCGACGAACTGCAGCACGTCGTCGTGGAACGGAAAGGCGCGGATGCGCAGCAGGTCGAGCGGAATGCCCTCGGCCGCCAGCGTCTCCGCCGCCTCGTCCATCGCCGGCGCCGTGGAGCCGTAGTAGATCACACCGTAGCGCGCGCCCTCGGCCGCGTCGCGCCGCACCGGGCGCGGCACGTACTGCTTCGCGGTCTCGAACTTCCTGAGCAGGCGTTCCATGTTGCGCTGGTACGCGCCGCCTTCCTCGGTGTACTTGGCGTACTCGTCGCGGCTGGTGCCGCGGGTGAAGAACGCCCCCTTGGTCTGGATGCGTGCCGGGATACGTGCGGTACGTGATGCCGTCGCCGTCGACGTCGAGGTAGCGGCCGAACTCGCGCGCCGCATCGAGGTCGGCCGCCGTCATCACCTTGCCGCGATCCATGCGGCGGCTGTCGTCCCAGGTGAACGGCACGCACAGCCGGTCGTTCATGCCGATGTCGAGGTCGAGCAGCACGAACACCGGCGTCTGCAGCCGATCCGCGAGGTCGAACGCCTGCGCGCCGAAAGTGAAGCATTCGTGCGGATCCTGCGGGAACAGCAGCACGTGCTTGGTGTCGCCGTGCGAGGCATAGGCGCAGGTCATCACGTCGCATTGCTGCGTGCGCGTCGGCATGCCGGTCGACGGGCCGGCGCGCTGCACGTCGAACAACACCGCCGGAATTTCGGCGAAGTAGGCCAATCCCAAAAATTCCTGCATCAGCGAGATGCCGGGGCCGGACGTGGTGGTGAACGCGCGCGCGCCGTTCCAGCCGGCGCCGATCACCATGCCGATCGAGGCCAGCTCGTCCTCGGCCTGCACCACCGCCGCACGCAAGTTGCCTGTCTCGGGCTCGCGCCGGTAGCGGCCGGCATAGCGAGAAAACGCCTCGGCGAGCGACGTCGACGGCGTGATCGGATACCACGCGCACACCGTCGCCCCGCCGTACACCGCGCCAAGCGCCGCCGCCGCGTTGCCCTCGATGAAGATTTTGTCGCCGACCTTGTCCGAGCGCTGCACCCGCAGCCCGATCGGGCAGGCCAGGTTCGCCATCGCCCAGTCGCGCCCGAGCCGCAGCGCGTGAACGTTCGGCCGGGATCAGTTTTTCCTTGGATTTGAACTGCTCGGCGATCAGCGTTTCCAGCACCGTCCATGTCGATGTCGAGCAGCGCCGACAGCGCGCCGACATAGATGATATTCTTGAACAGCTGGCGCTGCCGCGCGTCGGCGTATTCGCGGTTGCAGATCTCCGTGAGCGGCACGCCGAGGACAGTGATGTCGTGCCGTAATCCGCGCGCCGGCTTGGTGTTGTCATAGAACAGATAACCGCCCGGCTCGATCCCCTCGACGTCCTTGTCGAACGTCTGCGGGTTCATCGCCACCATCAGGTCGGTGCCGCCGCGCGCGCCGAGATGCCCGGCTTCGCTGATCCGCACCTCGTACCAGGTCGGCAGGCCCTGGATGTTGGAGGGAAAGATGTTGCGCGGCGTGGCCGGCACGCCCATGCGCAGGATCGACTGCGCGAACAGCCGGTTGGCGCTCGCCGAGCCCGAGCCGTTGACGTTGGCGAAGCGGACGACGAAGTCGTTGACGTGCTGCAAGCCGATCATGCGTGTACCACCTCGCGCCCGGCATGCCGCGTCGCGCCGCCGGCGCCGAACTGGGCCATGTCGAGCAGGAATTTCTGCATGTCCCAGGCGCCGGTCGGGCAGCGCTCGGCACACAGCCCGCAATGCAGGCAGACGTTTTCGTCCTTGGCCATGATCCGTCCGGTTTTCAGCCCATGCGATACGTAGATGTCCTGCGTCAGCTCATGCGCCGGCGCCATCAGCCGCGTGCGCAACTCGACCTCGGCGCCGTCCTCGGTGAAGTTGATGCAGTCGACCGGGCAGATGTCGACGCAGGCATCGCATTCGATGCACAGCTTCGGCTCGAACACCGTCTGCACGTCGCAGTTCAGGCAGCGCTGCGCTTCCTGGAACGCGAGTTCGGGGTCGAAGCCGAGTTCGACTTCCGCCTTGATGTCGGCCAGCGCCCGCGCCTTCTCGACATGCGGCACCTTGTAGCGCAGGTCGATCGACACCGCGTTGTCGTAGCTCCACTCGTGGATGCCCATCTTCTGCGAGACGAGCGTCACGTCCGGCGGCGGGCGCGCCGCCACGTCCTCGCCGTGCAGGAAAAGGTCGATCGAGATCGCCGCCTGGTGCGCGTGGGCGACCGCCCAGATGATATTCTTCGGGCCAAACGCCGCGTCGCCACCAAAAAACACTTCTTTGCGCGTCGATTGCAGCGTGGCGTCGTTGAGCACGGGAAGACCCCAGCGGTCGAACGCGATGCCCGAATCGCGCTCGATCCACGGGAACGCGTTCTCCTGCCCGACCGCCACCAGCACGTCGTCGGCCGGCAGGAACTCGTGCGGCTCGCCGGTCGGCACCAGGTTGCGCCGGCCCTTCGCGTCGTATTCCGCCCGCACTTTCTCAAATGTCATGCCGGTCAATCGTCCGCCTTCATGCACGAACGCGACCGGCACCATGAAGTTGAGGATCGGGATATCCTCGCGCATCGCGTCCTGCTTTTCCCAGGGCGACGCCTTCATCTCCTCGAAGCCGCTGCGCACCACCACCTTCACGTCGGCGCCGCCGAGCCGGCGCGCCGAGCGGCAGCAATCCATCGCCGTGTTGCCGCCGCCGAGCACGATCACGCGCCGGCCGATCGCGGTGATGTGGCCGAACGAGACGGACGCCAGCCAGTCGATGCCGATATGGATGTTGGCCGCCGCTTCCTCGCGGCCTGGGATCGGCAGGTCGCGCCCGCGCGGCGCGCCGCAGCCGACGAAGATCGCATCGTAACCGGCGCCGAGCAGCGCGTTCATGCTGTCGATGCGCTCGCCGAACCGCGTCTCCACGCCGAGGCCGAGGATGTAGCCGACCTCCTCGTCGATCACGCTTTCGGGCAGCCGGAATTTGGGGATTTGCGAGCGGATGAAGCCACCGCCGCGGGCCTCGCCGTCATAGATCGTCACGTCGTAGCCGCCGGCGGCGAGGTCGCGGGCGACCGCGAGCGACGCCGGCCCGGCGCCGACGCAGGCGATGCGCTTGCCTCGTCGCAGCTTCGGCGGCGTCGGCAATCGGTCGAAGATGTCGCCCTTGTAATCTGCGGCGACGCGCTTGAGCCGGCAGATCGCCACCGGCTCCTCTTCCACGCGTCCGCGCCGGCAGGCCGGCTCGCACGGCCGGTCGCAGGTCCGCCCGAGGATCCCCGGGAAAACGTTCGATTTCCAGTTGATCATGTAGGCATCCGCGTAGCGCCCTTCGGCGATCAGGCGGATGTACTCGGGAACCGGGGTGTGGGCGGGACACGCAAACTGGCAGTCCACGACCTTGTGGAAATACTGCGGATCGGCAACGTCAGTGGACTGCAACGGATGGTCCTTCCCTAGGCCGGGCGAGCCTGCCCGGTTCAGCCCGCGGGTTTTACGGAGTGTAGTATGCCAAAGCCACCGCCGCGCCGGGAACAGCCATAAGCCTGGGCGATGGCTGCCATTCGTGGATGGGTGAAACTTTAGCCACCTTCAAACTCGCCCCGCCCCTCGCCCGCGCACCGCCGCCGCCAGCACGACCAACCCGGTCATCGCCGCCAGCACCAGCAGCAGCGCCGGCCGCAGCCCGAACGCATCGGCGGCGTTGCCGATCAGCGGCGGCGCCACCAGCAATCCAGCAAACCCCATGCCGGAAATCATCGCGACCCCGTGGGTGCCGCCCAGTCGGCCGCCTGCGCTGAACACGATCGGCACGACGTTGGCAAGCCCCGCGCCGACCACGATCATTCCCGCGTCGACCGCCCAGCGGTTCGGCACCGCCAGCGCAAACCCGAGGCCGAGCAGCGCAAGCAGGCCGCCCAGCCGCACCACCCGCATCGGCCCGAGCCGGCCGACCACCGCATCCCCGGTGATCCGCCCGGCCACCATCGTCAGCGCGAACGCGGTGTAGCCGGTCGTCGCCCAGGCCGCGTCGGTGCCGATCACGGTGTTGAGATAGACGCCCGACCAGTCGGCGACCGCGCCCTCGGAGGCGAAGCACAGCGCCGCCATCAGGCTCGCCGCCGCGAGCGCGCGCGAGGGCAGCCGGAACGCGGCGCCGGTCGGCCCCGGCGCATGCAGCGGCGGCAGCGCCACGCCGCCGATGTCCAGCAGCGCCACGATCGCGGACGCGGCCGCGAGCGTCGGCAGCAGCCCATAGCCAAGCCCCGCGAGCGCGCCCGACAGCACCGCGCCGGCGAGCCCCCGAGGCTCCAGCCGGCATGCAGCGACGACATGATCGCGCCGCCCCAGCGCTGCTCCAGCAGCGACCCGTAGGCGTTCATCGCCACGTCCATCGTCCCGCTGACCGCCCCGAGCGCGATCACCACCGCCAGCAGCGCCGGCCAGCCGGAGACGATCGCCACGAGCGGAAACAGCAGCGGCAGCAGCACGCCGGTGGCCGTGGCAACGCGCCCCGCGCCCACCCGCGCCGCCAGGGCGCCGGTCAGCGCCATCGCGACCACCGCGCCGATGCCGAATGCCAGCAGCAGCGTCCCAAGCGCCGAGTCGGTCAGCGCGTGCGCTTCCCGCACGCGCGGGATGTTCGCCGCCCAGGCGCCGAGCAGCAGCCCGTTGCCGATGAACAGCGCGGTGATCGCGGCCCGCGATGTGCGGCGATGCAGAACGAGGACGCCGGACATGGGCTCGCGTCGGGTGATGCAGGGGCGCGCACCCGACCGCTTTCGCCGGCGTCGGTCAAGAGCCGCGATGCCATGCAATGGCGGGACGGCCGCGCCACCCCATATCCCCGCCGTCCGCAACCAGGGGAGCGACCAATGCCGACCTACACCGCCCACGCCACCACCACCGGCGGCCGCAACGGCCATGTCGAGAGCAGCGACGGGCTGCTGAAGGCCGAACTGTCGGTGCCGAAGGACATCGGCGGCCCCGGCCGCGCCGGCGCCACGAACCCCGAGCAGTTCTTCGCCGCCGGCTATTCGGCGTGCTTCGGCGGCGCGGTGGACTACGCGGCGAAGCTCGAAAAGGTGCATGCCGGCCCGGTCACCGTCACCGCCGACGTGACGCTGCACGCAAGCGACGCCGGATTCTATCTCTCGGTGCATCTCAAGACGCATGTCGACGGCGTCGACAAGGCGACGGTCGAGAAGCTGGTACACAAGGCGCACAACGACATCTGCCCGTATTCCAAGGCGACCCGGAACAACGTCGAGGTCACGCTCGAAGTGGTGTGACGCCTGGCGCCGGCGCCGGGTCACGCCGGCGCCGGCTCCGAGAACCGGCGCACGATGATCGCGTCGGCGTGCCGGCGGGCTTCCCACAGGCTGCGCTGCATCTGCATGCGCAGCCACGCATCGGCGGTGCTCCAGCCCGCTTTCTCCAGCCGGATCGCCATTTCCGGCGATACGCCGCTGTGGCCGTTCAACAGGTCGGAGAGCGCCTTGCGCGTCACCCCCAACCCGGCGGCCGCCTCCGTCACCGTCAGCCCGAGCGGCTTGAGGCATGCTTCCCGGATGACCTCGCCGGGATGGGCCGGATCGTGCATTTCCATTTTCTCCTGTCACCCGTCACTTATCACTTGTCAAAGGGCAGCACGCGCGGCGAAAGGCGGATCGGGCCTGAACGGTTCAACCAGGTGCTTCTTTCCGAAGAATCCCACTAAAAAGATATGGAAATAGACCCCTCCCCTGCGGCAGGTTACGTCCTGATGAAACGGGGAGGACAGCGATGCACGGCGGAGTGAATCGCAGGGCGATCGTGCTGGGGGCCGGCGCGGCGGCGCTGCTGGGCCGCGGCGCCACGGCGATGGAACTGAACCGCGGCCTGCCCGCCGGCACGCGAGAGGAGGCAATCCTGGAGGCGCTGCCCGGCAAGCAGCCGTTGATCAAGCTCGCCTGGCGGCCGCCGAACTACGAGTCGCCGCTCGCGGCCTTCGCCCAGCCGATCACCCGCAACGACCAGTTCTTCGTGCGCTACCACCTCGCCGTCGTGCCCACGGAAGCGGAACTCGCCGGCTGGTCGCTCAGCGTCGGCGGCGAAGCGGCCAACGGCGAAAAGACGCTCAAGCTCGATGACCTCAAAGCCCTGCCGCAAACGGAAATCACCGCGGTCTGCCAGTGCTCCGGCAACCGGCGCGGCCTGTTCGTCCCGCACGTGCCGGGCGTGCAATGGGGCGTCGGCGCGATGGGCAACGCGGTCTGGCGCGGCGCGCGGCTGCGCGACGTTCTTTCCCTCGTCGGCGTGAAGCCCGGCGCGGTCGAGGTCGCGGTCCGCGGCGCCGACGGCCCGGTGCTCGACGCGACGCCGCCGTTCCGCAAAAGCCTGCCCATCGACCGCGCGATGGACGAGACCGTGCTGCTCGCCTGGGAGATGAACGGCGAGAACATCCCGATCTGGAACGGTTTTCCCCTTCGCCTGATCGTGCCCGGCTGGACCGGCACCTACTGGCTCAAGCACGTCGCCCGCATCGAGGTGCTGGCCAGGCCGCTCGACAATTTCTGGATGCAGAAGGCCTACCGGGTGCCGGCCGGCATGTTTCCGGTCGATCGCCCGTTCACCACGCAGGACAACGCCAAGACCGTCCCGATCACCGAGATCGTGGTCAACTCGCTGATCACCGCGCCCGCCGACGGCGCGAGCGTGCCGGCCGGCGGCTTCACGCTGCGCGGCCTTGCCTGGGACGGCGGCCACGGCATCGCCAAGGTCGAAGTGTCGACCGACTCGGGTGCCACCTGGGCGGCGGCGACGCTGGGAACGGATCTCGGGCGGTTCGCGTTCCGCCCCTGGACGTTCGCGGTACCGCCGGTCGCGGCGGGGGCGCTGAAGCTGCTGGCCCGCGCCACCAATGCCGCCGGCGCGACCCAACCCGGAAAACTGCTCTACAACCCGGCCGGCTACCACGACAACGTGATCTCGTCCGTGACCGTCACCGCGGCCTGAAGGGAGAAGCCATGCGACGCGCGATCCTGCTGGCCGCCCTGCTGGCGAGCCCCGCGTTCGCCGCCGAGGAGCCGGTCGACCTCAAGCCCGGCGCCGGCCTCGATGCGGTCAACGCCAATTGCGGCGGCTGCCACAGCCTTGACTACATCCGCATGAATTCGCCGTTCCTGAGCGCCGACGCCTGGAAGGCCGAGGTGGCGAAGATGCGCGCGGCCTTCGGCGCGCCGATCGACGCCGCCGACGCCGCCGCGATCCAGTCGTACCTCGCCGCGAACTACGGTGCCGCCAAATGAAGCGCAAAGAGCTCCGCAAGCTGATCGAACGCTACTGCGTCACCGACGGCAAAGGCTTCCGGCTGAAGCATTTCGACCCGGGCGACATCGCCGACGACCTCGTCGACCGGCAGCAGAGCGAGGCGCTGCTGGCCGACGGGGTGCAGCGGCTCGCCGCGATGCAGCGCGTGCTCTATGCGCAGGGCGAATGGGCGCTGCTGTGCGCGTTCCAGGCGATGGACGCCGCCGGCAAGGACGGCACGATCGGCCACGTGATGTCCGGGGTGAACCCGCAAGGCGTCAGCGTGACCGGCTTCAAGGCGCCCGGCACCGAGGACCTCGCGCACGACTTCATGTGGCGGGTGCTGCGCCACCTGCCGGCGCGCGGCCAGATCGGCATCTTCAACCGCAGCCACTACGAGGAAGTGCTGACGGTGCGCATCCACCCGGAGCTGCTGGCGAAGCAGCACCTCCCCGCCGTTCTTGACGGCAAGAAGATCTGGAAGCACCGGCTGGAGGACATCGCCGCGATCGAACACTACCTCGGGCGCCAGGGCACCGTCGTCCGCAAATTCTTCCTGCACCTCTCGAAGGAGGAGCAGAAGCGCCGCTTCCTGGCGCGGCTCGACACGCCCGACAAGAACTGGAAATTCTCCGCGTCCGACATCGCCGAGCGCGGCTTCTGGGACGACTACCAGGACGCCTACGAGGAAGCGATCGCGGCGACCGCGACGCCGGAGGCGCCGTGGTTCGTGGTGCCGGCCGACCACAAATGGTTCGCCCGCCTGGTCGTGGTGGAAGCGATCATCGCGGCGCTCGAAGACCTCGACCTGAAAATGCCGGAGATGAGCTCCGAGGACCGGGCGCGGCTGGCGGAAGCGCGCAAGAAATTGGAGCAGGAACCGGGGGACTAAACGCCGTAATTCGTTGCACGAGGCTGGCCGCCACCGGCATGATCCCCGCCGCGGCTTCGCAGGTGCAACCAAGGAGGCGTCTGATGCCGAACCGTCCCGTCGGCAACCGGGCCATCGTGATCGGCGCCGGCATCGGCGGCCTCGCCGCGGCGGCGGCGCTGGCCGAGTTCTTCGACAACGTCATCGTGTTCGACCGCGACGACCTGCCGGACAAGCCGGTAACCCGCGCCGGGGTGCCGCAGGGCCGGCATCTGCACGTGCTGCTGCTGGCCGGCATGCGCGCCCTCGTCGAGCTGTTCCACGGCATCGAGCACGACATCGTCGCGGCGGGCGCGGTGCCACTGCGGGCCGGGATCGACATCCGCTACGAGTTCCCGGACCTGCACTCGTTCCCGCAGCGCGACCTCGGCTGGATCAGCCATTCGCTGACCCGGCCGTCGCTGGAACTGCTGGTGCGGCGGGCGTTGCAGAGGCTGGCCAACGTCGAGAATCCGACCGCGCAGCCGCGTGCTGGAGCTGCTGGCCACGCCGGATGGCACAACTGT
Organism: uncultured Solirubrobacterales bacterium; assembly: GCA_963697635.1. Classification (GTDB taxonomy): domain Bacteria; phylum Pseudomonadota; class Alphaproteobacteria; order Acetobacterales; family Acetobacteraceae; genus CAJCJG01. Next base: position 390,688 of record CAVOOS010000034.1, read on the forward strand.
GCGCGGCGTTCGCGTCGAGACGTCGGCCGGACCCGAGTCGGTCGCCGCCGACCTCGTCGTCGATGCGTCCGGCCGAGGTGGGCTGACGCTCGCGCTGCTGCAGGCGCACGGCCTGCCGGCGCCCGAAGAAACCACCATCGGCATCGGCATCCGCTACGCGACCGCCGTGCTCGCGATCCCCGCCGGCCCGCCGCGCGATTGGAAGGGCGTGCTCACCCAGTTCGATCCGCGCGGCGGCCGGCGCGGCGCATTGCTGATGCCGATCGAAGGCGACCGCTGGATGATGATCCTCGGCGGCGTGCACGGCGACACGCCGCCGGACGACTGGGACGGATTTCGCGCCTTTGCCGCCACGCTCGCGACCCGCACCATCGCCGACGCGGTCCAGCACCTCCAGCCGATCGGCCCGATCGTACGTTATGCGCTGGAGGCCAGCGTGCGCCGCCATTTCGAGCGCCTGCCGTCGTTCCCGCGCGGCCTGCTCGCGACCGGCGATGCGATCTCGCTGTTCAACCCGCTCTACGGCCAGGGCATGAGCGTGCGCGCGCAGGAAGGCCTGCTGCTGCGCACGCTGCTTGGCCGGCTGAACCGCGAATCGACGGACCCGCTGGGCGGGCTCGCGCATGCCTTCTTCGCCGAGGCGCAGCCGCTGACCGACACGCCCTGGTGGAACGCGGCGCTGCCGGACCTCGTGTATCCCGAGACCACCGGCGACCGGCCGCCCGAATTCGCCACGATCCTGCAATACGGCGCTGCGCTGCGCCGGCTCGCGGCGCAGGACGCGGACGTGCACCGGCTGATGCTGGAGGTGCAGCATCTGCTCCAGCCGCGCTCGGCGCTCGCCGAGCCGATGCTGGCGGCGCGCGTCCGCGCCGTGATGGCGGCCGCATAGAAGCCGGGGGGCCGACCATGTCCGAAATCACCCACCGCAGCGTCCAGGCCGGCGCGCTCGGCATGCGCATCGCCGAATGCGGCGCCGGCCCGACCGTGCTGCTGTGCCACGGCTTCCCGGAATCCTGGTATTCGTGGCGCCACCAGCTCCGGGCGCTGGCCGATGCCGGCTACCACGCGGTCGCGCCGGACATGCGCGGCTACGGCGGCACCGACGCCCCGCCCGACATCGCGCAGTACACGCTGCTGCACCTGGTCGGCGACATGGTGGGCCTGCTCGATGCGCTCGGCGTCGCGCAGGCGGTGATCGCGGGCCACGACTGGGGCGCCCCGGTGGCGTGGCACGCGGCGCTGCTGCGGCCGGACCGGTTTCGCGCGGTGATCGGGCTCAGCGTGCCGTTCCGCCCGCGCGGCGCGGTGCCGCCGACCAGCGTGATGCCGCAAACCGACCAGAGCTGGTTCTACCAGCTCTATTTCCAGGCGCCCGGCGTCGCCGAGGCGGAACTGGGCCGCGACCCGGTGCAGACGCTGCGTCGCGTGCTGTTCGCCGCCTCCGGCGACGCGGGCGACGCACAGATCGCGATGCTGCCGCGCACCGGCGGCTTCCTGACCGGGATGCCTGACCCGCCGTCCCTGCCAGCCTGGATCTCCGACGCCGACATCGCCTTCTACGCGGCCGAGTTCGCGCGCACGGGCTTCCGCGGCGGGCTCAACTGGTACCGCAACGTCGACCGCAACTGGGAACTGCTGGCCCCGTTCGCCGGCGCCAAGGTGAGCGTCCCCGCGCTGTTCGTCGCGGGCGACAGGGATTTGGTGATGCGCTTCCGCGGCATGGACCAACTGCTGCCGGCCCTGCCCACCTTCGTGCCGCAAATCCGCCCGCCGCTGATCCTGCCCGGCTGCGGCCATTGGACCCAGCAGGAGCGCGTCGAGGAGGTCAACGCCGCGATGCTCGGGTTCCTGCGGTCGCTGTAGACGCTACGAAATCGCGGCCACCCAGGCGCCGGGGGTCAGGCCGTACGCCCGGCGAAACTGTCTGGACATGTGACTCTGGTCGGCAAATCCGGCCGCGACTGCCGCCTGTGCCTGTGCCGTGCCCCGACGCAGCTGCCGGCGCACGGCGTCCAGTTGGCGCATCGTCCGAAACCGGCTAGGGCTCGTGCCGTAGGCGGCGCGGAACTGGCGGGCGAGAGTCCATCGGTCGAGGCCCGACAGAAGCTCCAACTCCGCGGCGGTGGGCCGGACGGCGGGCGACGCCGCGATCCTGTCGCGCACGCGCCCGATCCTTGCAAGCGCGAGCGGCGACGGCCGCGGCCCCGCATCCCCGGCAGCGGCGACCAGCAACGCCGCCGCCGCCTCGACGAGCCCGATCCGGGCGAGGTCGTCGACCGGACCGCAGAAATCCCACAACTCGGCGGCGGACCCGGCCGGCGCCCTCACGATGGGATCGGCGACGAACGGCAAAGGCCGGCCGCCGAGCGCCTGCTGCACCAGCGCCGGGTCGAGGTAGACCATCCGGTAGCGGAATCCGTCGTCCGTCCCGGCACCGCCGTCGTGCAGTTCGTCGGGATGCAGGACGTGGCATTCGCCCGGCAGGCACTGCCACCGCTCGCCGCGGAAGCCGAAGCGTTGCACGCCGGCCAGTGTGATGCCGATCGCGTAGGTGTCGTGGCGATGCGGGGCGAAGGCCGCGCCATGCAGATGCGCCTCGATCCGTTCGATCCCGTCGGCACCGCCCGCGATCCTGATCCGGTCGGTGCGGCCCTTGCACAACCCTTCAAGACCATCGCCGTGCAGCGCAGCCACCGTCCTCGCGGCATGTGGCAGTCCCTCGCAAGCCTCGTTCTGAGCGCCGCCGTGATCATGGGCAGCCCGGGGCCGTCCACGATGAGCGCGACCGCGGTCGGCGCCGCGTTCGGTCTGCGCCGGTCGCTGGGCTATGTCGGCGGGCTCGTGCTCGGCACGACCGCGGTGCTGCTCGCGGTCGCGGTCGGGGTGGTGGCGGTCGTGTGGTCGATCCCTCATGCGGCCCCGGTGCTGTTGGCGATCTCCGCACTCTACATTCTGTACCTGGCGGTCCGGATCGCAACCGCCCCGCCGCTCGCCGCCGCCGGCGACCGTCTGGCCGCCCCCGCGCTGCCCGCCGGCTTCTTCCTCGCCGCCGCCAATCCGAAGGCCTATCTCGCGATCGCCGCGGTGTTCGCGGGCAGCCCGGCGCTCGGCGCCGGCGCGAAAATCGTGGTGCTGGCCGCGATGATCGTGCTGATCCACATGGTCTGGCTCTCGGCCGGCGCGACGCTGTCCCACCTGCTGCAGGACCCGGTCCGCTCGCGCATCGCCAACGTGGCGATGGCAGCCGGGCTGGTTCTGGCGACCGCGCTGGAGCTGCTGGGCTGACACCGGGCGTTCGCCGGTCTGGCCTGCCGCTCGCGGCGCGGCTAGGGTCGCGCCCCTTTGCCGGACCCGGACGCATGACCGACGTTTTCCCTCCGCTCGCCCCGCGCCGCGCCGCCGTGGCCTTCGTGATGGTGACGGTGGTGCTGGACATGCTGGCGATGGCCATCATCATCCCGGTGCTGCCGCGCCTCGTGCTCGATTTTTCGCACGGCGACACCGCCGTCGCGTCCGGCGTGCTTGGCGTGTTCGGCACCGCCTGGAACCTCGATGCAGTTCATCGCCTCGCCCGTGATCGGCGCGCTCTCCGACCGGTTCGGGCGGCGGCCGATCATCCTGCTGTCCAATTTCGGGCTCGGGCTCGACTACATCCTGATGGCGCTGGCCCCCGGGATCGCGCTGCTGTTCGTCGGCCGCATCATCTCCGGCATCACCGCCGCCAGCTTCTCGACCGCCGGCGCTTACATCGCCGACGTCTCGCCGCCGGAGCGGCGGGCCGCCGGGTTCGGCCTGATCAGCGTCGCGTTCGGCATCGGCTTTGTGCTCGGCCCGGCCGTCGGCGGCCTGCTCGGCGGCTTCGATCCGCGGCTGCCGTTCTGGGTCGCCGCGGCGCTGAGCCTGGGGAACGGCTGCTACGGCGCGATCGTGCTGCCCGAGTCGCTGCCGCCGGAAAAGCGTTCGGCATTCTCCTGGCGCCGAGCCAATCCGATCGGCGCGCTGAAACTGCTGCTGCGGCACCGGCAGCTGATCGGGGTCGCCGGCGTCAACTTCCTGTATTCGCTGGCGCACCAGTCGCTGCAATCGGTGTTCGTGCTGTACGGCGCCTACCGCTACGGCTGGGACTCGCGCACGGTCGGGCTGACGCTGGCGGCGGTTGGCGTGTTCTCGGCGCTGGTCGGCGGCGTGCTGGTGCGCCGCGTGGTGCCGCTGTTCGGCGAGCGGCGCGCCCTGCTGGCGGGGCTGCTGTTCGGCGTGGCCGGCTTTTCGGTCTTTGGTCTTGCCCCCACGGGACCGATCTTCTGGGCCGGGTTGCCGCTGCTCTCGCTGATGGGGCTCGCGAGCCCGGCGGCGCAGGCGATCATGACCAGGCTCGTGCCGCCCAGCGAGCAAGGCCGGCTGCAGGGCGCGGGCAGTTCGGTGATGAGTCTGGCCGGACTGGTCGGGCCGTCGTTGTTCACCGGCGTGTTCGCGGCAGCGGTGCGCGCCGGAGAAGTGCCCGGCGCCCCCTACTTCCTGGCGGCGGTGGTCATGCTGGTGGCGATGGCGCTCGCGTTCGTGGTGACGAGCAGCCGAAGGCAAGGCGAGGGTGTCGCCCTCGATCCGCTCGGTCCGTAGGGTGGGTTGCCCTTGCAACCCACCACCTTGGGCACCGTCCCTCGAAGCGGTGGGTTGCAAATGGCAACCCACCCTACGAAGCAGCTACTCCGCCACTTCCGGCTCGCGCTCGGCGGCGCCCTCGTCGCCGTCGCCCTCCGGCTTCGGCAGCGCCGGCACGCTCGCCTCGATGAACTCGAAGTCGAGTTTCTTCTCCTTCATCGTCACCTTGACGGCGCCGCCCTTGGTCAGCCGGCCGAACAGCAGTTCCTCGGCGAGCGGCTTCTTGATGTGCTCCTGGATCACCCGCGCCAGCGGCCGCGCGCCGTACAGCCGGTCGTAGCCGCGCTCCGCCAGCCACTCCTTCGCCGCCGACGACAGCTCGATCGTCACGTTGCGGTCGGCCAGCTGCGCCTCCAGCTGCATGACGAACTTCTCCACCACCCGCCCGACGATCTCCTGCGTCAGGCCGGCGAACGTGATCACGGCGTCCAGCCGGTTCCGGAATTCCGGCGTGAACATCCGCTTGATCGCGTCGTCGTCGTCGCCGGTGCGCACGTCCCGCGCGAAGCCGATCGACTCGCGGGCAAGGTCGGAGGCGCCGGCATTGGTGGTCATGATCAGGATCACGTTGCGGAAATCGACGGTCTTGCCGTTGTGGTCGGTCAGCTTCCCGTGGTCCATCACCTGCAGCAGGATGTTGAACAGGTCCGGGTGCGCCTTCTCGATCTCGTCGAGCAGCAGCACCGTGTGCGGATGCTGGTCGATCGCGTCGGTGAGCAGGCCCCCCTGGTCGAACCCGACATACCCCGGCGGCGCGCCTATCAGCCGAGAAACCGAGTGCCGCTCCATGTACTCGGACATGTCGAACCGGGTCAGCTCGATCCCGAGCGTCGACGCCAACTGCTTCGCGACCTCGGTCTTGCCGACGCCGGTCGGGCCGCTGAACAGATAATTGCCGATCGGCTTCTCCGGATCGCGCAGGCCGGCGCGGGACAACTTGATCGCCGCCGACAGCGCCTCGATGGCCTTGTCCTGGCCGAACACCATCGACTTCAGGTCGCGCTCCAGGTTGCGCAGCGTCTCCTTGTCGTCGGCGCAGACGCTCTTCGGCGGGATGCGGGCGATCTTCGCCACGATCTCCTCGACGTCGCGCAAGGTCACGGTTTTCCGCCGTTTGTGCTCCGGTTGCAGCATCCGGGAGGCGCCGACCTCGTCGATCACGTCGATCGCCTTGTCCGGCAGCTTGCGGTCGTGGATGTATTTGGCGGACAGCTCGACCGCGGCGCGGATCGCCTCGTCGGTGTAGCGGACCTTGTGGTGCTTCTCGTAGTTCACCTTCAGGCCGCGCAGGATCTTCACCGCGTCCTCGGTGGTCGGCTCGTTGACGTCGATCTTCTGGAAGCGGCGGACCAGCGCGCGGTCCTTCTCGAAGTAGTTGCGGAACTCCTTGTAGGTCGTGCTGCCGATGCAGCGCAGCGTGCCCGACGCCAGCGCCGGCTTCAGCAGGTTGGACGCGTCCATCGCGCCGCCGCTGGTGGCGCCGGCGCCGATCACCGTATGGATCTCGTCGATGAACAGCACCGCGTGCGGCTGCGCCTCCAGTTCGGTCACCACCGCCTTGAGCCGCTCCTCGAAATCGCCGCGGTAGCGCGTGCCGGCCAGCAGCGCGCCCATGTCGAGCGCGAAGATCGTCGACTTAGCCAGCACTTCCGGCACGTCGCCCTCGACGATGCGCTTGGCCAGCCCCTCGGCGATCGCCGTCTTGCCCACGCCGGGATCGCCCACGTACAGCGGGTTGTTCTTGGTGCGGCGGCAGAGAATTTGGATGGTCCGCTCGATCTCGCTCTCGCGCCCGATCAGCGGGTCGATCTTGCCGGCCAGCGCCTTCTTGTTGAGGTTGACGCAGTAGTTCGACAGCGCGTCCTGGCCGCGCCGCGCCGGTTTCTCGTCGCGCTCCTGCTCGGGGTGCGCATTCTCCTGCGTGCCCTGCACCGGGCGCGACGTGCTGCGGCCGGGCGCCTTGGCGATGCCGTGGCTGATGAAGTTCACCGCGTCGAGCCGCGTCATGTCCTGCGATTGCAGGAAATACACGGCGTGGCTCTCGCGCTCGCTGAACAGCGCCACCAGCACGTTCGCGCCCGTCACCTCGTCGCGGCCGGAGGACTGCACGTGGATCGCGGCGCGCTGCACGACGCGCTGGAACCCGGCGGTCGGCTTCGGGTCCCCCGGCCGATCCGTGGCGAGCCCCGCTAGGTCCTTGTCGAGAAACTCGGTCAGGTCGGTGCGCAGCTTGTCGAGGTCGACGCCGCAGGCGCGCAGCACCGTCGCCGCGTCGGTGTCGTCGGTCAGGCCGAGCAGCAGATGTTCCAGGGTCGCATACTCGTGCTTGCGTTCGCTGGCGAACGAAAGGGCGCGATGGAGCGTCTGTTCGAGATTGCGGGAGAGCATAGTCCGACGCTCCTTACACTCAGGTCCGAAGGCAGAGCCAAGGCGTGGTCCCATCCGACGCGGCGAGGGTCCGACACCACATATGTGGCGCACCCCTGCCAGCAGTAATGCGGCGCACCCGCATTCTTTCCCGATCGCGCCCCGTGCGCACGTGGATTCTCACGCGCAGTTACTTAAAATTCCGACACGGCCGGGCCAGCCTGGGCGATTGGCTGGGCTGACAGGCCGCCGGCCGGCCCGGACAGCCACGTGGCTAGGCTTTTTCGATCGCACATCGCATCGGATGGCCGGCAAGCCGGGCCAGGTCCATCGCCCACCCGACTTTTGCTTCCGCAAGCTCGTACCCGAACACGCCGCAGACCCCGCTGCCGTTGCGATGCACATCCAGCATCACCGCCTTGGCCTGCTCGCGGGTGTTGCCGAACACCCGCGTCAGCACGTCGACCACGAACTCCATCGGGGTGAAATCGTCGTTGAACAGCAGCACCTTGACCGTTCCGCGCCGATCCGCCTCGGTCTCCGCCATGGCGTCGGACTGCGGCTGAGGGGCGGTCTCCCGTGGCACTTGCACCGGGCGCTCGCCAATGCGGCCGGGCGACTTCGCGATGCCGTGGCTGATGAAATTCACCGCATCGAGCCGCGTCATGTCCTGCGATTGCAGGAAATAGACGGCATGGCTCTCGCGCTCGGAGAACAGCGCGATCAGCACGTTCGCGCCGGTCACTTCGTCACGGCCGGAGGACCGCACATGAATCTCGGCGCGCTGCACCACGCGCTGAAAGCCCGCGGTTTGCTGGGGGTCGTCCGACCCGTCCACGACCAGCCCGGCCAGGTCCTTGTCGAAAAATGCCGCAAGGTCCGCGCGCAGCCGGTCGAGGTCCACGCCACCGGCGCGCAGCACCGGCGCCGCGTCCGCATCGTCGGTCAACGCGAACAACAGATGTTCCAGCGTCGCGTATTCGTGGCGGTGCTCGCGGGCCTTGGCGAGCGCTCGGTCGATCGTCTGCGGCAAACCGCCGCCGTGCTGCGCCGTTCGCCTCTCGGGGGACGAACTGCGGCCGGGCGCCTTGGCAAGGCCGTGGCTGATGAAATTGACCGCATCGAGTCGCGTCATGTCGTGCGATTGCAGGAAGAACACGGCATGGCTCTCGCGCTCGCTGAACACCGCCTGCAGCACGTTGGCGCCGGTCACCTCGTCGCGGCCGGAAGACTGCACGTGGATCGCCGCGCGCTGCACCACGCGCTGGAACCCTGCGGTCGGCTTCGGATCGCCCGGCCGCTCGGTCGCAAGGCCCGCGAGGTCCTTGTCGAGAAACGCGGCCAGGTCCGCGCGCAGCTTGTCGAGATCGACGGCACAGGCACGCAGCAGCGTTGCCGCATCCACATCGTCGATCAGGCCGAGCAACAGGTGTTCCAGCGTCGCATACTCGTGCCGGCGCTCGCCGGCCAGCGAGAGGGCCCGGTGCAGCGTCCGTTCAAGCTCGCGGGACAGCATGCTGCGACGCCCCTTCGCTCACCCGCTACGCCACCCGTGCCGGCACGCACCAAGCGGGGCAGGCCGCCGCGCCGCCGGCAGCCGGCAAAGTTCGACCGACGTGCCCTATTCCTTCTCGATCGTGCATTGCAGCGGGTGCTGGTTCTGCCGCGCCAGGTCCATCACCTGCGTCACCTTGGTCTCGGCGACCTCGTAGGTGAACACGCCGCACACCCCGACGCCGCGCCGGTGCACGTGCAGCATGATCCGTGTCGCCTCCTCCCGCGACTTCTGGAAGAACCGCTCCAGGACGTGCACGACGAACTCCATCGGCGTGTAGTCGTCATTGAGCATCAGCACCTTGTACATCGCGGGCTTGCGGGTCTTCGGGCGGGTCTTGACCACCACGCCGGTGTTCGGACCCTCGGTCCCGTCGGTCCGCCCGTCGTCCCCACGCTTGTCACTCATCGTCGCAACCGCTTGTCCCAGCGTCCGTGATCCTTGCCACCCGTGTGCCCCGTGCCGCCGCCAAACCGGAGTCACCAACCAGCCGGGCCGTTTGTTCCCGTGGCCGCGACCGGCGCCCCGGCGCCGCACCGCGACCGACGGCGGCGCCGCTGGCACCGCCCGGTCTCCACGATATCGAAAAGCGGGCCGCCGGGGGAAGGGCTCGCGCGGCCCCGGCGAAAGAAGTTCGCATGTTGGGCACGCCCGACGCCGCCGCAAGGGCCGCGGGGCGGCGCCGGCCGGGCAAAATCACCGCACAACGAAAGCCGGCCCGGGCGTGCGCCCGGGCCGGCTCGATCTCGGCGCACCCGCAGGCGCGGGCGCGCGTTCAGTCGGTCGCGGCGATCAGGCGACCGGGCGGCCGAACTTCTCGACCGCGAGCGTCACGCGCGCGGTGATCGGCGCCAACGTCTGCTCGGCGAGCTTCAGCGAGGCGTCGGTCAGCTTGCCGGTCTCGGCCACCGCCTTCTCCAGCGTCGAGCGGGCCAGCGTGGACTGCAGGTCCACCGCGTCCTTGAACGACTTCACGCCCGCCAGCGCCTTGAACGTGGCGACCGTCTGGTCCATCTGCGCCTGCGCGGTGGCGGCGACCTGCTTGCCCAGGTCCTGCACGCCGGCGGCCCAGATCTGCCCGGCCTTCACGAAGGCTTCCATGTTGCCCTGGCCGAACGACACCAGGTCTTCTGCGGTTTTCATTGTCTTCTCCATTGTGGCAGTAACTTCAGCCTGCATCTTCTCGGTGCCGGCCACGAAGGCGGGGGGAGCCAGCTTTTTCGTCGCATGCTCAACCGTGGTCTCGGCATGCTCGGCGCTGGTGGTCGCAGCCTCGACGGCCTGAACGGCTGCCGTCTCGACAGCTTCGAAGCCCTTCTTGCTTGCCATTTCATGCACTCCTTGTTTCGAAGAACGACAGCCCCGCGCGGCGACCCGGCTGGTCTCTGGCGCGCTCCGCCGGTCTTGTTGATTTGATCGACCGATGCACTTGCTGCACCGCACAATCGGAACATAAGCACGCCATCGCGCGTGGTCAAGCGGGTTTTTGTGCACTGCACAATAAAACGCGCAGCCGTTTCGTTGCCCCCTCGGCAATCCGCACCGATCCCAGGACATTCCCGTCTCGCGTCGGAAGACAGCCTCTTAACCCGTTCAAAAAGTGACCTTTCGTCACACCGCGTGCTGGACAGCGCGGTCCCGCCCCGGCTAAGAGAGTCGCAACGGAACGCGAAAGAGGTTGGCCAGATGGAAATGGCGTGCCGCGATGCTCGCGCATGCGTGACTTCACGATGGCGCATGCGCACGGGCCAAGCCGTGCTGGCGGCACTGCTGCTGGCGCTCGCCGCCCCCGCGGTCGCGCAGGTCGCCGCCGACCGCACCAGCGCCATCGTCACCGATGCGGCGACCGGCAACGTGCTGATCGCCGCCAACCCCGACGAACCGCGCTACCCGGCCAGCCTGACCAAGATGATGACTCTGTACATGGTGTTCGAGGCGCTGCGCGACCATCGCATCGCGCTCGGCCAGTACGTCCCGGTCTCGGCGCACGCGGCGGCGATGTCGCCGTCCAAGCTCGGTCTGGTGCCGGCGACGCGGATCACGGTCGAGCAGGCGATCCTCGGCCTGGTCACCAAGTCGGCCAACGACGCCGCCGCGGCGCTCGGCGAGCTGCTGGGCGGCGACGAGGACCGCTTCGCGCAGATGATGACGCTGCGCGCCCGCTCGCTCGGCATGGTGCACACCGTGTTCCGCAACGCTTCCGGCCTGCCCGACCCGGACCAGGTCACCACCGCGCGCGACCTGGCGCTGCTGGCGCGCCACATCGTGCAGGATTTCCCGGCCGAGTATCGCTACTTCAGCATCCCGTCGTTCCGGTTCCACGGCCGCACGATCCTGAACCACGACCACCTGCTGCAAAGCTACCCGGGCGCGGACGGTATCAAGACCGGCTACACCGAGGCCGCCGGCTTCAACCTCGTCACCTCGGCGGTGCGCGGCGACGTGCGGCTGATCGGCGTGGTGCTCGGCGAAGCCAGGCCCGGCGAGCGCGACCAGCACATGGAGGCGCTGCTCGACCAGGGCTTCGAGCAGCTCAACGTCCCGCCCGATCCGCCGCGGCGCGACGGCGGCGGCAGCCGGCTCGGGCTGATCGAGCCGGCGCAGGCCGCGACCGTCGAGGCCGTGCCGGCCGCCCGGACACGCCTGCTGGCGCCACGCTGGAGCGTGTGGATCGTCGGGCTCGCCAGCGAAGCCGCGGCGCGCAACACCGCCGCCCTCGCACGCCGCGCCGCCGATGCCGGCGAGATCCGGGTCGAGCCGTCGACCGTGCACCACCGCACCACCTGGCGCGCCGTGTTGACCGGCCTGAGCCAGAGCGATGCCCGCCAGGCCTGCGCCGCGGTCGTGCGCCACAAGCTGCCCTGCACCCCGGTGCGGCCGGAAAGCGGCCAGATCGCCAGCCGCTGACGCGCCGTGATCGCCCGGGCGCGGGTCTGCACCCCGCGCCGCGGTTCCCCGCTTCCCTTGCGCCGGACAGGCGGCTTGCGCATCTTACCGCTTCGCATGACATGGAGCCGACGGGCCTCGCCGCGCGCCATGGGTCATTGACGGAGCGGTTGGATGGACGCCGGACTGGACGCGCGAAAGATCACCATTCACCGGCCGGAGGATTTCGCCGGCATGCGCGTGGCGGGGCGGCTGGCCGCCGAGACGCTCGACATGATCGCGCCGCATGTCCGCCCCGGCGTCGCCACCGCGACGCTCGACCGGCTGTGCCACGACTTCATCCTCGCCCACGGCGCGGTGCCGGCGCCGCTGAACTACCGCGGCTTCCCGAAATCGATCTGCACCTCGATCAACCACGTCGTCTGCCACGGCATCCCGGGCGACCGGCGGCTCGAGGACGGGCGACATGCTGAACATCGACATCACCGTGGTGCTGGACGGCTGGCACGGCGATTCCAGCCGGATGTTCTGCGCCGGCCCGCCTTCGACCAAGGCGCGCCACCTGATCGACGTGACCTACGAGGCGCTGCTGCGCGGGGTGCGCGCGGTCCGCCCGGGCGCCACGCTCGGCGACATCGGCCACGCGATCCAGACGTTCGTGGAGTGCGAACCGCTTCTCGGTGGTGCGCGACTTCTGCGGCCACGGCATCGGCCGGCGCTTCCACGAGGCGCCGAACGTGCTGCATTTCGGCCGCGCCGGCGACGGACCGGAACTCAGGCCCGGCATGTTCTTCACCATCGAGCCGATGGTCAACGCCGGCCGCCCGGAGGTGAAGGTGCTCGACGACGGCTGGACCGCGGTCACGCGCGACCGCAGCCTCTCGGCCCAGTTCGAGCACATGATCGGCGTCACCGAGACCGGGGTCGAGGTTTTTACCTATTCCCCGGCCGGGCTCGACAAGCCGCCGTACCCGGCCTGACCGGCCGCGCATGGGCGAGCCGCTCGTCACCACGCAGATTTTGCGCTTCTGCGACACCGACCAGCTCGGCCACGTCAACAACGCGGTCTATGCGGAGATGTTCGAGGCCGGGCGGGTCGAGATGCTGGCCCCGCTCGGCCTGCTGTCCGGCCCGCACGCGGTGGTGATCGCGCGCCTGGAGATCGATTTTCTGGCCGAGATGAACTGGCCCGGCGACGGTGCGGATCGAGACCGCGATCGCCCGGGTCGGCCAGAAATCGGTGCATGTCCGCCAGCGCCTGCTGGTCGATGGCGAGGAGACGGCGCGCAGCCGTTCGGTGCTCGCGGTCATCGACGTCGCCACCCGCCGCGCCGTGCCGATTTCCGACGCGTGGCGCGCTGTGCTGGCGCAGTGGCACGTGGCGGACGATGCCGCTCCGTAATTGTCTTTCCTCCCGCCCGATGCCGTGGCAGCATCGCCGGCATGGCGCGCTCCCAAAAGGGGATGGCCGAGCAGCTCGGGCTGCTGGACGAGCCCGCTCCCCAGCCGACGGCGCCGCCCGGCGCCGAGGGGCATCGCGACCGGCTGCGCGAGCGGCTGCTGACCGCCGGGCCGGACGCGCTCGCCGACCATGAACTGCTGGAACTGCTGTTGACGCTTGCGATTCTGCGGCGCGACACCAAGCCGATCGCGCGCGCGCTGATCGCCCGTTTCGGCAGTTTTGCCAACGTCATCGCCGCCCCGCGCCAGGAACTGGAGGGCGTCGAGAACGTCGGCCGCGCCGGCGCCGCCGCGATCAAGACCGTGCATGCCGCGGCGCTGCGCTTCGGCCGCGCCGAGGTCATGGGCCAGCCGGTGCTGAACAACTGGGACCGGCTGATGGGCTACCTCAACGCCGTCCTTGCGCGCGAACGGATCGAACATTTCCGGGTGCTGTTCCTCGACAACCGCAACCGCCTGCTGGCCGACGAGGCGCAGGCGCGCGGCACCGTCAACCACGCGCCGGTCTACCCGCGCGAGGTGGTCAAGCGCGCGCTGGAGGTGCACGCGACCGCGATCATCCTGGTGCACAACCACCCGAGCGGCGACCCGACGCCGTCGCGCGACGACATCGAGATGACGCAGGAGATCAAGCACGCCGCGGCGGCCCTTGGGGTTGTGGTGCACGACCACGTCATCATCGGCAACGGCCAATGGCTCAGTTTCCGGCGGGAAGGGCTGCTGTAGCCGGCCGCCTCGTCACGAAGCGGTGAACGGCAATCGCGCAGGGCACGCTGTTAGGAAGCTGTTTGCGGCTCGCGCCTCACCAACGGGCAGCGCAGCATCGCAAGGAGCCCGCAACCATGTCGTCCTCGGACACGCCGAAGCACGGCCACGCCTATGTCGGCGACAGCACGACCGACGGCACGGCTGATGCCATCGCGCCGATCATGCTGGCCGAACCGGTCGCGCCGGACGCCCCCGGCCTCCCAAGCAACGGCGCCGTCGCCACCGTGGTCTTCGACAGCCTCGACGACCCGCGGGAGCAGTCCTTCAATCCGCACGACGAAACGACCGCGCAATCCTTCTCGACCGGCGCCGGCGCCGCCACCGTGACCGACGTCGAGGTGTTCGTGCATGGTTTCTCTTCGTATCTGACCGACGGCGGCGAGGTCACCGTCACGCTCTGGTCCGACGACGACATCAGCCCCGATGCTCCAATTGCGACGCTCGGCACGATCGCCGACGCGGCGTTGCCCGCCAGCTATCAAACGGTCGATTTGCCGGTGAGCGGCGCGCCGACGCTCGACGCGGACACGCGCTACTGGATCCAGCTGACCGCTTCGACCGACAACATGAACTGGGGCGGCACCGAGTCCGCCGACGGAACCGGGGTGGCGAGCGAGTATGCGGATCTCGAACGGCATCATCACCCCCGACGGCGGGGGCGGCGAGGAGCCCAATGGCGGCGGCGGAATCGTACAAGGCGGGGACAACACCGAGACCTATCTCCTGTCGGTCTCGACGAGCCCGGCCTGCTTCGCCGCCGGCACGCGCATCCGCACGGCGCGCGGCGAGGTGCCGGTGGAACACCTGCACGAGGGCGACGAAGTGGTGACTGCGCGTGGCCGGCTCGCCCCGGTGCGCTGGATCGGCCATCGCCGCCTGTCGCCCGCCCGCCATCCGCGGCCGTGGGACGCCAACCCGATCCGCATCCGTGCCGGCGCGCTCGCCCCCGGCCAACCCAGCCGCGACCTGTTCCTGTCGCCCGACCACGCGCTGCTGCTCGACGGCGTGCTGATCCGTGCCCGCGACCTGCTGAACGGTGCGACCGTGGTGCAGGAAGCGGCGGAAAAGGTCATGTATTTCCACGTCGAACTCGACCGCCACGACGCGCTGTTCGCCGAGGGCGCGCCGGCCGAGAGCTTTCTCGACACCGGCAACCGCGCCGCGTTCGAGAACGGCGGCGCCACCGTGATGGCGCACCCGGATTTTGCCCGCGCCGTTCGCGACCGCAACGCCTGCGCCAAGCTGGTCTGGCAAGGCTCGGCGCTCGCCGTGGTGCGCGCCCGCCTCGCCGCCCGCGCCTGGCTGCTCGGCTGGGCGCTGACCGACGAGCCGGATCTGCACGTGGTTGCCGGCGGCCGCAGCATCCGGCCAGCGACGCGGGATGGCGCCCTGGTGTTCGATCTGCCGGCCGACGTCGCAGAAATCCGCCTCCGTTCGCGCAGCGCGGTGCCGGCCCACCTGCTCCCGGACAATGCCGACACGCGCGTACTTGGCGTCGCCATCGCCCGGCTGCGGCTGGATGGCGTGCCTGTCCCGCTGGACGGCCCGGCGCTCGGCGACGGCTGGCTCCCGCCCGAGCCCGGCCTGCGCTGGACCAGCGGCGCCGCAACCCTGCGCACCGATGGCGCGCGACGATTGGAGATCGTCACGGCCGACCTGCGCTTGCCCTGCTGGCTGAACCCCTCCGAGGCGGATGCCGCGGTGCTGGCGGTCTGCGCCTGAGGCTGCGAAGCCGGTTCATTCCCGTCGGACGTCATCCCTGGTCGGCCGCGTCGAGCAAGTCCATGTTGTTCCCCGGGGGAACTCCGCCCCCGTGTTGACGCTTGAAACGGCGATGGAGACCGTGGCCCGTTGGGTCGGTCTCCCGCGCATGGCAGCAAGGGAGCACTCCGATGGATGCCGCAGACAACCACGACGCCCGCAAGGCGGACGCCGAGCAGCAGATCCGCGAGCTGCGCGAACAGGTGGAGGCGCTGATGCGCGACCGCGTGACGCCGGTCGTTGCGGACGCCGTCGGTCGCGCCGGCGAAACCGTCCGGCAGGTCAGCGATTCGGTCACCGACCGGACCGACGCGCTGGCCGCGCACGTGCGCGAAAAGCCGCTTACCGCGATCGTGATCGCCGTCGTCACCGGGTTCCTGATCGGCCGGATCACGCGCTAGGTGCGCGGCTTCCGGCTTGCACGGATCGCCGCCGAGGCGGAGCGGCTGCGGCTACGCCTGCTGCTCCGCCGCCAGATCGTCCGGGCGGTGCTCGGCGCCGGTGCCGTCGTGTTCCTGCTGGCGGCGCTGGTGGCGCTGCACGTCGCCGCCGCGCTGGCGCTCGCCGAGCATCTTGCCCCGTTGAATGCGGCGCTGATCGTCGCCGCCGCCGACGTCGTGGTCGCAATCGTGCTCGGCCTGTTCGCCGCCCGTAACGTGCCGGGCCGCGCCGAGCGCGAGGCGCTGCGCGTGCGTCGGATCGCCGTCGACCAGGCGATCGAGACGATCGCGCTCACGGCGATCATCGGCCGGCTCACGCGCGTCCGGTCGTTCCGCGACTTCGTCAACGTCGGGATCGCGCTGCTCGTCGCGATGTTCGCCGGCGCAAGGCGCTGACCGGCCACCGACCGGCGCATGGGATCGCCGGGTCAAGCCCGGCGATGACGTAACTGGCTGAAATATCAACGATTTGTCATGCCCGGGCTTGACCCGGGCATCTCCGCGCGAGGCGTTGTCTCTCCAGGCCGGTTTGGCGTGGGGGTCTGGGGCCGCCGGCCCCAGCGGGTCGAGAGCCTGCCCCGAGCGAAGGCCGGGGGCGGCGCCCTCGCCTCGCTACCGCTTGACCGCCATCCGATCGAATGCCGCGAAGATCGCCGCGACGGCCGGGTTCTTGTAGTCGAGCGGGCCGCCCGGGGTTTCGGGGTGGACCACCATCGTCGCGTTCGCCTCGAACACCAGCACGCGGCCGTCCGGCAGCAGCGAGAAATCGATGCCGCCGTAGTCGAGATCCAGCCGCGCGCCGATCGCGGACAGCGCCGCCATCCCGCGCGCGCCCAGCGCGGTGGCAGGATCGTTCAGGAAACGCAGTTCCTCCGCCTGGCGGTCGGCGTGGTCCAGCATGTCGGCGCTGAAGTAGTGAACCAGCCAGTCCGCGCCGATCGCCAGATGGTAGGGTAGCGGCCGGCGATCGATGAAGATTGTTCTGTATTTGCGGAACAGCCCGTCCGCCGAGGCGAACTCGACGAACGCGGTCACGTCGCACGCGGCAAGCCCCCGCACCGCCTCGGCGAACTGCGTGGAACTCGCCACGCGAACCAGCCCGGTGCCGCCATGCGCGCCGACCGGGCGGACCAACAGAGGGAACGCCATTTCGGGCGGCGGCTCGCCGGCGCGCCAGCGCGCAACCGGAGGAACTACCACGTCCGGCAGGTCGCCGAGCAGGCCGGGCAGCGCCGTGCGCGACGTGCGCGCCACCCGGTCCGGCCGGTTCAGGAATTTTGCGCCGCAGGTCTGCCGGAACCGCTCCACCGCCGCGTGCGTCGCCCCCGGCGCCTCCGGCTCGCCGACCGCGTTGAGCACGACGTCGTGGCGCGGCAGCGACGCGGGCTGTCCCGGTGCCGCGTATTCGATCATCCATTTCAGCACCGTGTAGCGGTCGCGCCCGAGCAGAAAGCGGATCGGGATGTTGCCGTCCTCGGCGGTCAGCAGCACCAGCGCGGTTGGCGCCGGGCGCAGCGCCGGCTCAACGAAAAGATTCTGTCGGCGATACGCGGCCTCGCGGTGTGCAGCCGCCGCCGCCGCCTGCCCGCGCCGCGCCAGCACCGCGGCCAGGTGCTGGTGCGCGTTGACGCCGGCGGGATCGACCGCGAGCGCCGCCCGGCACGCCGTCTCGGTCGCGTCGTCGCGGTGCTGCAGCGCGCAGACCGAGACGAGGCTCGCGTGCGCTGCCTTGAGCCCCGGCGCCAGCGCCAGCGCCCGCCGCAGCCACGCCTCGGCCGCCGCCAGTTGTCCAAGCTCGGCGTGGGCGTTGGCGAGGCTCACGATCGCGGCGACCCGATTTGGCTCGCGCGCCAATGCCGCCGAGAACGCGGCGATCGCCGCGGCGAACCGCCCCAGCGCTTTTTGGGCCGCGCCGCGCAGCAGCAGCGCATCGACCAGCTCCGGCGCCGTCGCCAGCGCCGCCTCGGCCGACATCAGCGCGGCGCCATGCTGGCCCTTGCCGAGCAGTTCGTAGCCGTGCGCGACCCGCAGCAGCGGCGAGGTCGACGGCGCGGCTGCTTCGGCCGACATCGCCGGCTCCGTGTCCAGTGTGGCGGCAGACTGGGGTGTGTCGGTGAATGGAAGGTAAAGCGCTACGCCGCCCCGTCCAGCCGCGCGCCCGGGTGGAAATGCGCGTAGACCAGCCGCGCGGTCGACCGGTTGATGCCCGGCGCCGCCTCCAGGTCGGCCAGGCCCGCCTGCTTCACGCCGCGCGCACTGCCGAAATGGTTCAGCAGCGCCCGCTTGCGCGAAGGCCCGACGCCCGCGATCTCGTCCAGTTCGCTGGTCACCAGCGTCTTGCTGCGGCCGGCGCGGTGCGTGGTGATCGCGAACCGATGCGCCTCGTCGCGCAGCCGCTGCAAAAAGTACAAAACCGGATCGCGCGGCGGCAACTGGAACGCTTCTCTTCCGTCCATGTGGAACCATTCGCGGCCGGCGTCACGGTCCGGGCCCTTTGGCGATCGCCACCAGTTTCACCTCGGTCACGCCGAGATCGGAAAACACCGTCCGCGCCGCCGACAGCTGCCCTGCGCCGCCGTCGATCAGCACGAGGTCGGGGAAATCCGGCGGCGGCGCGTCGGGGTTCGGGTTTTCCTTGAGCGCGCGGCCGAACCGCCGCTCCAGCACCTCGCGCATCATCGCGAAGTCGTCGCCCGGCGTCACCGGCCCGCGAATGGAGAATTTTCGGTAGGCCGACTTCAGAAACCCCTCGGCGCCCGCGACGATCATCACGCCGTACGCGTTCGCGCCCATGATGTGGCTGTTGTCGTAGACTTCTATTCTCTCCGGTGGCGCATCCAGCCCGAACAGCTCCGCCGTCGCCGCCAGCAGCTTCGCCTGCCCCGCGCTCTCCGCCAGCTTTCGTTCCAAGGCTTCCCGCGCATTGGTTTCAGCGTGCTGCACGACGGCAAATTTCTCGCCGCGCTTCGGCACCGCGATCTCCACGCGCCGGCCGGTGCCGAACGTCTGCGCCTTCAGGCTCAGCGCCTCGGCGATCAGCTCCCGCTCGGCGACTTCGTGGTTCAGCAGCACGCAGGCCGGTGGCGGCTTGTCGTCGTAGAACTGGCCGAGGAACGCCGACAGCACCTCCGCCGTCTCTTCTCCCTTCGTGTGAACGGGGAAGAACGCGCGGTTGCCGTTGTTGCGGCTGCCGCGAAAGAAGAAGACTTGCACGCAGGTCTGGCCGGCGATCTGCCACGCCGCGATCACGTCGGCGTCCTCGATGCTCTCGGGGTTGATCAGGTCGGTGCCCTGCACGTGCGTCAGCGCCCGGATCCGGTCGCGGATGAACGCCGCGCGCTCGAATTCCATCACCTCCGCCGCCGCCTCCATCTCCTTCGCCAGCGCCTGCTGCACCGCGGCCCCCTTGCCCGACAGGAACGCCTTGGCCTGCGCCACCAGCTCGCCGTACGCCGCTTCGTCGATCCGCCCCACGCACGGCGCGGAACACCGCTTGATCTGGAACAGCAGGCACGGCCGTGTCCGCGCCGCGAACACGGTGTCGGCGCAGGAGCGCAGCAGAAAAACCCGCTGCATGGCCGTGACCGTCTGGTTCACCGCCCAGGCCGAGGCGAACGGGCCGTAGTAGCTGCCGCGGCGCACCCGCGCGCCGCGATGTTTTGCTATCTGCGGGAACGGATGGTCTTCCGTGAGCAGCAGCCACGGGTAGCTCTTGTCGTCCCGCAGCACGATGTTGAAGCGCGGCTTCAGCCGCTTGATCAGGTTGGCTTCGAGCAGCAGCGCCTCGGCCTCGGTGTGGGTGGTGACGATTTCCATCGCCACCGTCTCCATCACCATCCGCCGCAGCCGCTCCGGCAGCCGCGCCGGCTGCGTGTAGGCAACGACCCGCTTCTTCAGCGAGCGCGCCTTGCCCACGTACAGGGCATCGCCGGCGCCATCGAGCATCCGATAGACGCCCGGCGCGAGCGGCATCGTCGCCAGCGCCGCCTCGATCACCGCAACCCCGCGCGGCGCGCCGTCCTGTTCGCTCATGGCGAGTGATTAGGCGCGCCGCGACGCCCGCTCAAGCGCCAGCCCGGAGGGCCGTTCGGGGTGCCTGCGGAGCGGGCGCGTTCATCCCCAGATCCTGTGGATAACTCTGTGAGTATGGACCGGAGCAACCGGGCGCACCCGGCGGGATTCCTGCGCTCCATCGGTTTGCTCGTTTTGAAAGCAGTCAGGCTAACCCATTGAAATCGCTTGCTTCGATTATGACGGTTCCGTCATTCGTGAGGTTAGGCCTGCCATGCCCCTGTAACTAAAGCACCTTCCGCGGGCGCGTGGACAAGTCACGCGCGCCGCCGCCGCTCCACCTCGACGCCGGCGCTGGCGCCGTCCGGCAGCACGTCCAGCTTCTCCACCCGCACCCGTGCGAGCTGCACACGTATGTCTTCAAGGCATGCCTCGGCGATGCGCTCGGCGAGCGTCTCGACCAGCCGCACATGGCCCGCGGCCACGATCTCCCGCACCCGCTGCGCGACCACCGCATAGTCCACCACGCGCGCCAGCTCGTCGCGCCCGACCGGCACCCGCGACAGCGCGCGCGCCCCGTCGTCGGTGACGCCGAGATCGACGTTGATGCGGATGCGCTGGGTGCGGCCGTGCTCCTGCGTGTAGACGCCGATCGCCGCGTCGAGCAGCAGGTCGTGCAGGAACACGTGGCGCATGCCGTGGGCGGCGTCGGCGATGCGGCTGGTCTCCATCGCTCCTCCTCCGGCGCTACTCCTCCGGCGTATTGCCCGAGCGCCGCGGCCACCATTGCAGATGCTGCCCGCCGTCCGGCGCGACCATCTGCCCGGTGACCGAGGGCAGCGCGATCAGCGCCAGCGCCAGTTGTGCCACTTCCTCGGGGCTCGTGCCACGCCCGAGCGGCACCAGCGCCGCCTGCCGCGCGAATTGCGCTTCCGTTTGTCGCGGGCTGGGCACGGCCGGCCCCGGGCCGATGCCGTTCACGCGGATGCGCGGCGCCAGCGCCAGCGCCATCGTCTGGGTCAGCGCCCACAGCCCCGCCTTGGTGACGGTGTACGAGACGAAATTGCCGGTCAGCGACCACACCCGCTGGTCCAGCATGTTGACGACCGCCCCCTCCGCCGTCGCCGGCAGCGTTTTCGCGAATTGCTGGATCAGCACGAACGGCGCGCGCAGGTTCGGTTCCATGTGCGCGTCCCAGCTTGCCCGGGTCGCGTCGTGCCACTCGTCGAGCTCGAAGGTGGACGCGTTGTTGACCAGCACGCCGAGCGGCCCGAGCGCCGCGGTCGCGTCCGGCACCAGCCTTTCTACCTGCGCTTCCACGCCCAGATCGGCCCGGAGCACGACCGCCCTTTGGCTGCGCGCACGAATGTCGTCGGCGGTGCGTTCGGCCTCCGCGACGCTGGTGTTGGCGTGGACCGCGACGGAAAAGCCCGCATCGGCGAGCGCCAGCGCGATCGCCCGCCCGATGCGCCTGGCGCCGCCGGTAACCAGCGCCGCGCGGGGGATCTTTTCATTGATCGGCAGCATCCCGCATGTGTGACGCCGGAGCAGGATTGGCTCAAGGGGGGCGGACAGGCACGCAGGTCCAGCTTGCCCGCACGACCCGGCCAACCTACTCATAGTCCTCGAAACCGCAGTGACCGACGATGACCGAAGTGACAGTGACCTTGCCCGACGAGTTGGCGGCGCGCGCCAGCGACGCCGGCCTGCTGTCCGACGGCGCCATTCAGGCATTGCTCGAGGACGCGATGCGCCGCCGGGCTGGGCGCCGTCTCCTTGAGGTGGCGGCCCAGATCCATGCAGCGGCCATTCCGCCGATGACCGACGCGGAGATCGCTGCCGAGGTTGCCGCGACTCGGGCGGAGCGGCGGCGCGGCGACACCACGATCGCGGATGCGCGCGGTTCTTGACACGAACGTCGTCGTCTCTGGTCTGATCTGGGGCGGCACGCCGTTTGGATTGCTCCGCGCGGCGAGCGAAGGGTTGCTCGTCCTGTTCACCTCACCAGCGTTGATGACGGAACTGCGAGAGGTGCTTGAGCGCCCGCATCTCGCCGGTCGACTGACGACGCAGCGATCGACCGTTGCGGAGGCCGTGGGACTGTATGCCGCGCTTGCTGTCGAGGTCCGGCCGAATGCGACGCCGCGTGTCGTGCCGCAGGACGCCGATGACGATCACGTGGTCGCCGCCGCCGTCGCCGCTCGGGCGGACATCATCGTGACCGGAGACGAGCACCTGCTTTCGCTCGTCAGACACGAAGGCATCACGTCCGCTCCGCCGTCCGGGCGGAGCGGCGGGCGACGGTTCTGCCGCCCGACCTGTTCGCGAAGTTCGAGCGTGACGCCGTCTGGGAGGACAAGGCCCAGCTTCCGCAAGCGATGCGCCTGATCTGACGTTCGGCGCGCACCGTCGATGCGGGCGGCGCTTACGCCGGCGTCCCCCGGTCCGGCCGGAGTGCCCGGCCGGATCGAACGGGGGCGCCGATCATATGAAAAAAATCGGTCGATCAGCCGATATGGCCGCCGACCGGCCCGACATGGGCGGCGCACGCCGACAGGAAGCTCAAAGCGGCGAATGCCAGCATCAACGCAAATGTCCTGGTCATCACAAACTCCTATAACCGCACTGACTGTCCCTAGGTAACTTGCGAATGGCCTTCCGAGTTCCGAGGGTATCTTTGAGCATGGGCGTTCGAATACCAGATGGTGGATTCCGGAATGCCGGATCGATTGGGACCTGGGTTTCGCTCTTTTCGCCCGGCCCTACGCCAGCAAATCCGCCAGCGTCAGCGCGATCACCTCGGTCGCGCGGTGCAACTCAACCAGCGGCAACCGTTCGTCGGCGCGGTGCGCGTTCGCCTCCTCGATGGTGCGCGGCCCGGCGCCGTACAGCACGATCGGCACGCCGGCGGCAGCGTAATGCCGGGCATCCGTGTACAACGGCACGCCACTCGGCGAAATCGGCTCGCCCATCACCCGGGTCGCGTGCGCGCACAACAGCTCGGTCAGCGCCTCCCCGCCCGGCAGCGGCGTCAGCGGCGTCGCCAGCATGATCCGCCGGATTGCTATCTGTGCGCCGGGCACCCCGGCGCCCGCCTCGATCACTTCGGTCAGCTCGCGCTCGACCTCAAAAACGTTCTCCTCGGGCACGATCCGGCGATCCAGCCGGAATGTCACCTTGTCCGGCACGACGTTGGTGTTGATGCCGCCGCTGATCAGCCCGACCGTGAGCTGCGGCGCGCCGATCCCCGGGATCTTCGAGGTTCGCGCCGCCAGCCCACCGCGCCATTTGTACAGACAGGAAAGAATCCCGGTCGCCGCCTCCAGCGCGTCGATCCCGGTGTACGGCTTCGCCGCGTGCGCGGAGCGGCCGGTGACCTCGACCTCCAGGTGCAGCACGCCGTTGTGCGCGTTCACCACCGCGTAGGAGAACCCGGCGCCGATCGCCAGGTCCGGCTTGCTGATGCCCTGATCCAGCAGCCATTTCGGCCCGAGTTCGCCGCCGGTCTCCTCGTCGTAGGTAATGTGCAGTTCCACGCCGCCGCGCAGCGGAACGCCGGCGTGCTCCAGCGCGGCAAGGGAAAAAGCATAGGTCACGATGTCGGACTTGGAGACGGCGACGCCGCGGCCATACATCCAGCCGTCGCGCACTTCGGCGCCGTACGGGTCGGCGGTCCAGCCGTCGCCGGGCGGCACCACGTCGCCGTGCGAATTCAGCGCCACCACCGGACCGTCCCCGAAGCGCCGCCGCACCACCAAGTTAATCATGGAGCGCATGCCGTGCGCGTGCGCCATTTCCGCCGGCACCGGATGGCGCTCGACCACGAAGCCGAGCTCCTCCAGCAGCTCCGCCGTCCGTCGCGCGTGCGGCGCGCAGTCGCCCGGCGGGTTGTCCGACGGCGTGCGCACCAGGTCCGCCAGGAACGACTGCATCGCCTCGCGTCGTCCGGCGAGGAAAGCCCGCAGCGCGGGCCGGTCGGTCGGGGTCATGGCACGGTCTCCGGCAAATGGGTGAGCACGCGATACAGCACCCGCGCGCCGGCTTCGATATCGGCCTCGTCGGCGTGCTCGCTCGGGTGGTGGCTGACGCCGCCCCGGCAACGGACAAAAATCATGCCGATCGGGGCGATGGCGGCGATCGCCATCGCGTCGTGGCCGGCGCCGCTCGGCAGCAGCCGCACCGGAATCTTTCCGCATCGATCGCGGCGGCGATGGCGCGCTGCAAGGCCGGTGCGCATGGCGCGGCAGCCAACTCGTGCGTCTGCTCGATGCGGGCAACAACGTCGCGCCGCTTGCACAGCCGTAAAATGGCTTCGCGGATGTCGGCAACCATGCGCAGCCGTTTTTCGTCGTCTGCCGCGCGCAGGTCCACCGTGAACACGACGCGGCCCGGGATCACATTGACCGAGCCGGGCGAAACGTCGAGCCGGCCGACGGTCGCGACGATGCCGTCCTCGATGACGGCGCGGCCCTCGACTGCCAGCACCGCGGCCGCGGCGGCGGCGAGCGCGTCGTGCCGGCCCTGCATCGGCACCGTGCCGGCGTGCCCCGCCTGCCCCTCGATGGTCACCCGCAGCCGGGTCGCGCCGGCGATCGCGGTGACGCAGCCGACCGGGATGCCGAGCCGCTCCAGCACCGGCCCCTGCTCGATGTGCAGTTCTACATATGCGAAAAAGTCGCCCGGCCGCCGCGCCGCATCGGGGATTCGCGCCGGGTCCAGGCCGTACGCCCGCATCGCCTCGGCCATCGTCACGCCCTGCGCGTCGTGCAGGTCGAGGCTGGAAAAATCAAAGCGGCCGGTCAGCGCGCGGCTGCCGAGCATGGTGGCGCCGAACCGCGTGCCCTCCTCGTCGGCAAACCCCACCACCTCGATCGGGAACGGCATCCGCGCGCCGGCGCGGTGCAGCGCATCGACCACCGCGATCGCGGTGACCACGCCGAGCGGGCCGTCCCAGCGCCCGGCGTCGCGCACGCTGTCGAGATGCGAGCCCAGTAGCAGCGCCGGACTGCCCGGCTGGGTGCCGTCGTACCGGCCCACGACATTGCCGATCGCGTCCTCCTGCGCGGCCATCCCGGCCGACCGCATCCAGCGCAGGACAGAATCGTTGGCGCGGCGCTGCTCGGGCGAGGCGAACACGCGGGTCAGCCGCCCGGGTTCGGCGCTGATGGCCGCGAGTTCGTCGATGCGGGCGCGCAATGCGGCGCCCGCCATCAGCGGTGCAATCGGTTCGGGCACGGCGTGGTCCGGCGGCTGGGGCGGGCCAGTCTAGCCGCGCGGCCGGCGCGCCGCCACCGGCCCGGGCGAAGCCAAGACCAGGAGGTCGTCACAGGGATGCGTCGGCACTGATAAAGCCCCCCTCCCCTTGCGGGAGGGGGTTGGGGGAGGGGTGGCGGCGCCCGGAGGCTTATGCGGCTCGACCCCTCACCCCGGCCCTCTCCCGCAGGGGAGAGGGAGCTTCCGTGCGACGCTCGATGAGAGTCTGATCAGCGGGCCTTGCGACGCGCGACGAAGAGGATGCTCAGGCTCAACAGCGCGGCGGCGAATGGACCGCAGGCCGACGGATCCGGCGCCCCGCGCGCGCCAACCGCCAGCGCGGCCAAGGCCACCAATCCAACGGCGGCGGCGCCGAAGCCCTGTCGTGTAAATCTACGCATTCCTTGCCCTCCTGTGGGGCAGATCAAGCTTGCTGTACCGATTGAACGATTGGCCTGCGGTTGCAGACGGTGAACGGGGGGCATGAAACTCACGCGGACGCGCTAAGTCAAATCCAATCGAAAATGGAAACATAAAGATAATGTGAGGGCGCGACGATCTCCTGTTCACATGAATGCAATTACACAAGCCGGTGTTCTATGGAACTCGCCAAACCGTGAGGCGAGTATCGGCTTCGTGAACTTCCTATCCGAAACATGGACCGCGAATGGACGCGCGCTGCTTTCGATTCACTCGTGGTTTTATTGGGAAATGTGCGCCGCTCTGCTCGCCGGCATGTGATGCGGCAGGCGAGCCGAACTCGCCGAGCGGCTGCAGGCGATGCAGCGCGGCGTCTAAGCAAAGATTCGTAGGCAGTCACATGGATGCGTCGCCGCGAAGTGAGCCCCCTCCCCTTGCGGGAGGGGGTTGGGGGAGGGGTGGCGGCGCGCGGACGCCTATGCGGCGGCTCGACCCCTCACGCCGGCCCTCTCCCGCAAGGGGAGAGGGAGCTTCCGTGTGACGCTCGAAGAGATTCTGCCTGAATCCCCTCGCCGGCGAAGATCGGCCGGTGGATGCCGCATTCCAGCTTGCCCTGGCCGGCCCAGCGGCCGGCGCGCGGGTCCTCGCCCGGCCGGACCGGGCGGGTGCAGGGCGCGCAGCCGATCGAGAGGTAGCCGCGCGCCACCAGCGCATGCCGCGGCAACCCGCGGCGCGCCAGTTCGTCGACGATCCGCGCGGCGCTCCAGTCCGCCAGCGGATTGATCTTGGTGCGTCCATCCACGATTTCGATGAACGGCAACGCCTCGCGGGTCAGCGCCTGGGCGCGACGGCGGCCGGTCACCCAGGCGTCGAACCCGACCAGCGCCTTTTCCAGCGGCGCCACCTTGCGCAGCGCGCAGCAATCGTCCGGGATCCAGCGGTGCAATTCGCCGTCCGGATCGCCCTGCGCCAATTCCACGGGATCAGGGCGGATATCCCGCACGTCGGTCAGCCCGAGCCGCCGCGCCAGCGTGTCGCGGTACGCCAGCGTCTCCAGGAAATGCTTGTGGGTGTCTAGGAACAGCACCGGCGTCGCCGGGTCGGTCTCCGCCACCAGCGCCAGCAGCATCGCGGAATCGGCGCCGAACGAGGACACCACGGCGATGCGGCCGCGAAAACTCTCGGTGATGGCACGGCGCAGCAGCGCGACCCCCTCGTCCTCGGCGGTGAGAAGCGGCAGGTCGGCGCCGGGGACGGAAGCGATGTGCGTCATGGCACGGGATTATGGGGACTATTCCCGATTTGAAAAGGTGGTTTGAATCAAATGCCCCGCGAATTCCAAATGGCAGTCGCGCGGATTGGCCGCTGGCGGCCGATTTCAACTGAACAGCGACGTAATTCAGACCGTGCAGCTAGGAAATTCCCGGCGGCGGGTCGGCGCTACATCGAGGCAAAATGCCGCAGCATCCGCTCCGCGTCGGGAGTGGTGCCGGTGAACAGCCGGAACGCCTCGACCGCCTGGAACACCGCCATGCCGCCGCCGTCGAGCGTCCGGCAGCCCAGCCCGCGCGCGACACGCAGCAACTCGGTCTCAAGCGGGAAATACACGATCTCCGCCACCCACAAGGCCGGGCGCAGCAGCGCGGCCGGCAGCGGCAGGCCCGGATGCGCCGCCATGCCGGTCGGCGTGCAATGCACCAGCCCGTCCGCCTCCGCCATCGCCGCCGGCAGGTCGGCGCAGGCAACCGCGCGCCCGGCGCCGACGCGCTTGCACAAACTCTCCGCCAGCGCTGCGGCGCGCGCGGGGTCGACGTCCTGGATGGTCAGCCGCTGCACGCCCAATACGAACAGCGCGTGCGCCACCGCCGCCCCGGCGCCGCCGGCGCCGAGCTGCACCACCCGGCCCAGCGCGGCCCCCGCCATCCGGCGCCGGAACGCTTCGGCAAACCCCCACCAGTCGGTGTTCTCGCCGCGCCGGCGGCCGTCGCGCAGCACCACCGTGTTGACCGCGCCAAGCGCCTCCGCGTCGGGCGACAGCGCATCGAG
Source organism: uncultured Solirubrobacterales bacterium (assembly GCA_963697635.1). Classification (GTDB taxonomy): domain Bacteria; phylum Pseudomonadota; class Alphaproteobacteria; order Acetobacterales; family Acetobacteraceae; genus CAJCJG01. The sequence continues at coordinate 418,318 of CAVOOS010000034.1, forward strand.
CAGCGGGATCACCGCCTGCTTGCAGGGATGCGTGACGTTCAGCCCGGCAAACCCCATGCGCTCGGCGGCAAGCAGCAGCTCCGGCAGCGCCGCGGTGCCCGAGGCCGAGCTGTTCCAGGTCGATCTTGCGATACAGGATGCGGAACCCCTGCTCGTCGCCCTCGCGCTCGTGCATCGCCGGCGTGCGCGAGCCCTGGATGCCCGACCCGATCAGGCCGACCAGAAACGACCGTTCGCGCATGCCGTGTTCTCCAACCATCGCGTCCGTTGGTAGCACGGGGCGCACCGGCCCGCCATTTTCGCTTCCCGGCGGGGCGGCGGGCCGGCACAGTGGCGCCGCAGCAACGCAACGGGGGGCGGGCCGATGCGACGACGCGAATTCCTGGCGACGGCGACCGCGGCGCTGGCGGCGCCACACATCGCGCGGGCCGAGGCGGCGCGGCCGCTGCGCTTCATCCCGCAGGCGGATCTCGGCGACGCTCGATCCGCTCTGGACCACCGCCTACGTCACGCGCAACCACAGCTATCTCGTGTTCGACACGCTGTACGGCAGCAACGCCGCGTTCCAGCCGTCGCCGCAGATGGTCGCGGGCCACGCGATCGAGGACGACGGCAAGCGCTGGACACTCACGTTGCGCGACGGGCTGCTGTGGCACGACGGCGAGAAAGTGCTTGCGCGCGACTGCGTCGCCAGCATCCGCCGCTGGGCGACGCGGGACGCGTTCGGGCAGGCGCTGATGGCGGCGACCGACGAACTTGCTGCCGCCGACGACAAACGCATCGTGTTCCGGCTGAAGCGCCCGTTTCCGCTGCTGCCGAACGCGCTCGGCAAGAGCGCGTCGCCGATGGCGGCGATGATGCCGGAGCGGCTGGCGAACACCGATGCGATGACACAGCTCACCGAGATCGTCGGCAGCGGGCCGTTCCGCTTCCTCGCCGACGAGCGCGTGCCCGGCGCCCACGTCGCCTACGCGAAGTTCGACCGCTACGTGCCGCGCGCGGACGGCACGCCCGGAATGGACGGCCGGGCCGAAGCGGGTGAATTTCGAGCGCGTGGAATGGACCACGATCCCCGATGCCGCCACCGCCTCGGCGGCGGTGCAGAGCGGCGAGCAGGACTGGTGGGAATACGCGACCGTCGACCTGCTGCCGCTGCTGCGCCAGAACAAGGCGCTGACGGTGCGCGTGCTCGACAAATACGGCACCACGATGGTGATCCGGTTCAACCAGCTGCTTTCGCCGTTCGACAACGCGGCGGTGCGGCGGGCGCTGCTCGGCGCGGTCGAGCAGTCCGATTTCATGCAGGCGCTGGCAGGCGACGACGCCACGATGTGGCACGACGGCGTCGGCTTCTTCTGCCCGAACACCGCGATGGCGAGCGATGCCGGCATGGAGGCGATCACCGGCAAGCGCGACCTCGACCGATCGAAGCGCGAGCTTGCCGCCGCCGGCTACAACGATGAGCGCGTGGCGCTGATGGTGCCGACCGATTTTCCGTCGCTGAAGGCGCTGTCGGACGTGAGCGCCGACCTGTTCCACAAGCTCGGCATCAACGTCGACTACCAGGCGACCGACTGGGGCACGGTGGTGCAGCGGCGCGCCAAGCGCGACCCGATCGACAAGGGCGGCTGGAACGCGTTTTGCACAGGCTTCAACAGCAGCGACCTGCTGAACCCGGCCGGGCACCTGCCGTTGCGCGGCAACGGCGCGAAGGCGTGGTTCGGCTGGCCCGACGACCCGAAGCTGGAGGAGTTGCGCGATGCCTGGTTCGCCGCCCCCGACCTGCCGGCGCAGCAGAAAATCTGCGCCGACATCCAGCGCGAAGCGTTCGTGAGCGTGCCGTACGTGCCGCTCGGCTCCTATCTGCAGGCCACCGCGCACAGCGCGCAGTTGCAGGGAATCCTCGACGGGTTCGCGATGTTCTGGAACGTGCGCCGTACATGAGCAGCCTTTCCGTCACACGGCGCGATGTGCTGAAACTCGCGGCAGCTACGCTCGCGGCGCCGGCGATTGCGCGCGCGGATGCGGCACGCGTGCTGCGCTTCGTGCCGCAGGCCAACCTCTCCAGCCTCGATGCGGTCGCGGGCACCCAATACGTGGTGCGCAACGCGGCCGCGATGGTGTGGGACACGCTGTACGGCGTCGACAGCAATTTTGTCCCGCAGCCGCAGATGTGCGAGGGGCACGAGGCCAGCGCCGACCTCAAGACCTGGACGTTCAAGCTGCGCCAGGGACAAAAATTCCACGACGGCGAGGCGGTGACGACGCGCGACGTGCTCGCGAGCCTGCAACGCTGGATGGTGCGCGACACGATGGGGCAGGTGATCCACGCCCGCCTCGATGCGCTGGAGGCGATCGACGACCGCAGCTTCCGCTTCCGGCTGAACAAGCCGTTCAGCAAAATGCTGTTCGCGCTCGGCAAGGGCAACTCGCCGATGGCGTTCATCATGCCGGAGCGCCTCGCGCGCACCGATCCTTTCCAACTGATCAAGGAATACATCGGCTCCGGGCCGATGAAGTTCCGCACCGACGAATGGGTGCCGGGCTCGCGCGCAGTGTTCGAGACGTTTTCCGCTTATCAGCCGCGGCCTGAAAAAAGCGACTGGCTGGCAGGCGGCCGGCGAATAAATTTCGATCGGATCGAGTGGCAGATCCTGCCCGATCCCGCGACCGCCGGCGCCGCGTTGCAGAACGGCGAGATCGACTGGTGGGAGACGCCGTTGCCCGACCTCGTGCCGATGCTGAAGGGCACTGCCGACGTCGTGGTGCAGATTGTCGATCCGCTCGGCAATATCGGCAGCCTGCGCATGAACCACCTGCATCCGCCGTTCAACGACGCGCGGGCGCGGCACGCGCTGCTGATGGCGACCTCGCAGCCCGACTACATGGCCGCGGTGTGCGGCGACGACACCTCACTGTGGCAGACCACGGCAAGCTATTTTACTCCCGGCACCGCATTGTTCACCGAGGACGGCGGCGACCTGCTCAAAGGCCCGCGCAACTACGACACCGCCAAGAAGCTGCTCGCGGAAGCGGGCTACAACGGTGAAAAGGTAATCCTGCTGGTGGCGACCGACATCGCCATCACCAAGGCGCAAGGCGACGTCACCGCTGACATGCTCGGCAAGATCGGGATGAACGTCGATTACCAGGCACTCGACTGGGGCACGGTCGGCGCGCGGCGGGCGAAGAAGGACCCGCCGGGCAAGGGCGGCTGGAATATCTTCCACACGTGGCATGCAGGTGCGGACTGCATCAATCCGGCGCCGTACACGGCGCTCGACGCGGGCGGCCAGAAGGCGTGGTTCGGCTGGCCGAGCAGCCAGGCGGTGCAGGACGGCATCGTCGCGTGGTACGACGCGCCCGACGCCGCCGCCGAGAAAGCCGCCGCCATCGCCATCAACCGCGCCGCGTTCGACGACGTGGTGTTCGTCCCGACCGGGTTCTTCAAGCAGTACCAGGCGTGGCGGCGCAACGTGACGGGGATTGCCAAAGCGCCGCTGCCGCTGTTCTGGGGCGTCCAGAAAGCCTGATGTGGCGCTACGCCGGCAGGCGCGCGCTGGCGGTGCTTCCGGTGATGGCGGTGGTCGCACTGTTCGTGTTCTCGCTGCTGTATATCGCGCCGGGCGACCCCGCCGCGATCATCGCCGGCGATCAGGCGAGTGCCGAGGACATCGCGCGCATCCGCGTCTCGCTCGGGCTCGACCGGCCGTTCCTGGTGCGGTTCGGCGAATGGGTGTGGCAGGTGCTGCACGGCGATCTCGGCACTTCTATTTTTGCCAACCTGCCGGTCGCGCACATGATCGCGCAGCGCGTGGAGCCGACGCTGTCGCTGATGGTGCTGACCTTGGTGTTCTCGGTCGCGGTCGCGGTGCCGCTCGGCGTGCTGGCGGCCGCGCGCGCCGGCGGCTGGCTCGACCGGCTGGTGATGCTGCTCGCGGTGCTCGGGTTCTCGGTGCCGGTGTTCGTGCTGGGCTACGTGCTGGCCTTCGTGTTTGCGCTGAAGCTCGAGTGGCTGCCGGTGCAGGGCTACACGCCGATCGCCAACGGCGTGCTGCCGTGGCTGCGCAACCTGGTGCTGCCGGTGCTCGCGCTCGGCTCGATCTACATCGCGCTGATCGCGCGGGTGACGCGCGCGGCGATGCTGGAAGTGCTCGGCCAGGACTACATGCGCACGGCGCGCGCGAAGGGCTTGGGGCTTGCGCCGCTGCTGTTCGTGCATGCGCTGAAGAACGCGGCGGTGCCGATCGTGACGGTGATCGGGCTCGGCGTCGCGCTGCTGATCGGCGGCGCCGTCGTCACCGAAAGCGTGTTCGCGATCCCCGGCATCGGCCGCCTGGTGGTGGACGCGATCCTGCGCCGCGACTATCCGGTGATCCAGGGCGTCGTATTGCTGTTCAGCTTCGTCTATGTGCTGGTCAACCTGGTCGTCGATCTGCTGTACACGCTGCTCGACCCGCGGATCCGCCAGTGATGCGCTGGGTGCGGCGGCATCCCGGCATCGCCGCGGGCGGTTTTCTGCTGGTGCTGATCGTGCTGGCGGCGGTGCTGGCGCCGCTGCTGTTCACGACCGACCCGACCGCGCTGGCGCCGGCGCGGCGCACCCGCGCGCCGTCGGCGGAACACTGGTTCGGCACCGACATGCTGGGCCGCGACGTCTATTCGCGCGTCGTCTACGGCGCGCGCGTGTCGCTGATCGTCGGGTTCGCGGTGGCGCTGCTGGCCTCCGCGATCGGGCTGGCGATCGGCGTCGCCGCCGGGTTCGTGCGCTGGCTCGACGGCGTGATCATGCGCATGATGGACGGGCTGATGTCGATCCCGCCGATCCTGCTGGCGATCGCGCTGATGGCGTTGACGCGCGGCAGCGTGCAGAACGTGATCATCGCGATCACCATCGCCGAAGTGCCGCGCGTGAGCCGGCTGGTGCGCGGCGTTGTGCTTTCCCTGCGCGAACTGCCGTATGTCGAGGCGGCGATTGCAGCGGGCACGCGCACGCCAAAGCTGATCTGGCGGCACATCCTGCCGAACACGCTGGCGCCGCTGACGGTGCAGGCGAGCTACATCTGCGCCTCCGCCATGATCACCGAGGCGATCCTGAGCTTCATCGGCGCCGGCACGCCGCCGATCGTGCCGAGCTGGGGCAACATCATGGCCGAAGGCCGCGCGCTGTGGCAGGTCAAGCCGTTCATCGTGTTCTTCCCCGCGGCGGCGCTCAGCATCACCGTGCTCGCGGTGAACCTGCTCGGCGACGGGCTGCGCGACGCGCTCGACCCGCGCATGGCGCGGCGGCTGTAGCCGATGGCGCTGCTCGAAGTCCGCGACCTCGACGTGCGTTTCGCCACGCCGCGCGGCGTGCTCGCGGCGGTGCATGGGCTGAGCTTCGAGGTCGAAGCGGGCGAAACCCTGGCGATCGTCGGCGAAAGCGGCTGCGGCAAGTCGGTCACGGCGATGTCGGTGCTGCGGCTGGTGCCGGAGCCGCCGGGCCGCGTGCGCGGCGGCGATCCGCTTCGACGGGCGCGACGTGTTCGCGATGCGCGCGCGCGAGCTGCGCATGCTGCGCGGCAAGGACGTCGGCATGATCTTCCAGGAGCCGATGACCAGCCTCAATCCGGTGCTGACGGTCGGCGCGCAGATCGCCGAGACGGTGCGACTGCACGAGGGACTCTCCGCGGCGACGCGACGCGGCGCGCGACCGAGCTGCTTGCGCTGGTCGGCATCGCCGACCCGGAGCGGCGCGTGCGCGAATATCCGCACCAGTTGTCCGGCGGCATGCGGCAGCGCGTGATGATCGCGATGGCGCTCGCCTGCACGCCGCGGCTGCTGATCGCCGACGAGCCGACCACCGCGCTCGACGTCACCATCCAGGCGCAGATTCTCGACCTGATGCGCGACCTCAAATCGCGCGTGCACGCGGCGATCATGCTGATCACGCACGACCTCGGCGTGGTCGCCGAGATGGCGCAGCGCGTGATCGTGATGTACGCTGGGCGAAAAGTGGAAGAAGCGCCGGTGGAAAAATTATTCGCGGCGCCGCTGCATCCGTACACGCGCGGCCTGCTCGGCGCGGTGCCGCGGCTCGGTTCGTCGCTCGATGGCGCGCCGCGCGCGCGGCTCGCGGAAATCCCCGGGCAGGTGCCGAGCCTGATCGGCGCAATGGCAGGCTGCAGTTCTTGCCGGAAGATGCCCGATCGTGACCGAGATATGCCATCGGCAGACGCCGCCGCTGACCGAGCCGCAGTCGGCGCATCGCGTGGCGTGCCACCATGCCGGAAGTCGTCGGCGTGACCCCGCCGCTGCTCGAAGTTGCGGGACTGGTCAAGCACTATCCGGTGCGCGGCGGCGCGGTGCGGGCGGTCGATGGCGTGTCGTTCACGCTCGCGCGCGGCGAGACGCTTGCCCTTGTCGGCGAGAGCGGCTGCGGCAAATCGACGGTCGGGCGCTGCATCCTGCGGCTGGTGCAGCCGACCGCGGGAAAAATTGCGCTGAACGGGCAGCGCATCGACGACCTGCCCGAGCGGCGGCTGCGACCGTTGCGGCGGCTCATGCAGGTGGTGTTCCAGGACCCGTTCAGCAGCCTCGACCCGCGCCAGCGCGTGCGCGACATCGTCGCCGAGCCGCTGCGCAATTTTTCCCTGCCGTCCGGCGCGGCGCAGGTGGAAGAACTGCTCGATCAGGTCGGGCTGCCGGCGAGCGCGATGCAGCGGTTTCCGCACGAGTTCTCCGGCGGCCAGCGGCAGCGCATCGGCATCGCCCGCGCGCTCGCGCCCGGCCCCGATCTGCTGGTCTGCGACGAGGCGGTCTCCGCGCTCGACGTCTCGGTGAAGGCGCAGATCGTCAACCTGCTGCTCGGCCTGCAGGAACGGCTCGGCCTCGCGCTGCTGTTCATCAGCCACGACCTCGCGATCGTCGAGCACCTGACGCATCGCGTGGCGGTGATGTATCTCGGCCGCATCGTCGAACTGGCAGACCGGCGCACGCTGTTCGCGGCGGCGCACCATCCGTACACGCGCGCGCTGCTGTCGGCGGTGCCGGTGCCGGACCCGGCGGCGCGGCGCGAGCGCACGGTGCTGCGCGGCGACGTGCCGAGCGCGCTGGCGCCGCCATCGGGCTGCCGCTTCCACCCGCGCTGCCCCGCCGCATTTTCCCGTTGTGCGGTCGAGGAACCGATACCGCGGCAACTCGCGCCCGGCCATATCGTTGCCTGCCATCTTGAGCAAACCGATGCCTGACTTCGACACAGATCTCGTCGAGATCCACGAGGTGAGCAAAACGTTCGGCGAGAAGACCGCGCTGCGGCGAATTTCGTTCGCGATTCCCGCCGGCCAGATCTGCGGCCTGCTCGGCCCCAACGGCGCCGGCAAAACGACATTGTTCCGGCTGCTGATGGGCATCCTCAAGGCGACCGAGGGCTACCTGCGCGTCGCCGGCCGCGACGCGTTCGAGGACCGCGTCGAGGTCAAGCGCCTGATCGGCTTTCTGCCCGACGAGCCGGTGTTCTACTCGTATCTCTCGGGGCGCGAGACGCTGGAGCTCAGCGCCGCCATGCACGGGCTAGACGTGCGCGCGACGATGGAGCGGATCGCGCCGGTGGTCGCGCAACTGCGGCTCGCCGACGATCTCGGGGCGTTCGCCGAGGAGTATTCGCGCGGCATGAAGAAGAAGCTCGGCCTGCTGCTGGCGCTGCTGCACGCGCCGCGGCTGCTGGTGCTCGACGAGCCGACCAACGGGCTCGACGTCGAAGCGACGCACCTGTTCTACGACCTCATTCTCGCCGAGGCGCAGCGCGGCACCACGATCCTGTTCTCGACCCACCTGATGGACCACGTCGCCCGGCTGTGCTCGCATGCCGTGATCATCAGCGAGGGCGCGGTGGTGGCCAAAGGCTCGCTCGACGAACTGCGCGCGATGCACGGGCAGGCGAGCCTCGAGGACGTGTTCCTGCACCTCACCGCCCGCCTGCCGCAACGATGAGCCTGGCCGCGCCCTCGCCGCCCGGGTTCTGGCGCGTGGTGCGGCTGCTGCTCGCGGCCTCGGTCCGGCGCACGGTCGGGCGGATGCGGCGGCAGCGGGCGTTGCTGCGCCAGCGCACGGGCCGCACGTCGACCACGTGGTCGGTGCTGCCGCTGCTGGTCGTCGGCGCGCTGATGTTCGGGCTGAACGTGGCCGCGGCGTTCCTGGTGCTGCGCACGGTCGCCGCATCCGAGCGGATCGACGCCGGGCGCCGCGGCATGATCGTGGTCGAGCCCTGGTTCATGGAATGGGTGACCTACGCGCAAGAGAAATCCCGTTACGCCGCCGACCCGGACCGCCGGGTCGAGCAGATCCTGGCGCCCAGGTACCGGCAGGAAGCCGCGCGGCTCGCGCACGTCTCCGGCGGCAGCGCGGACGCGATCGAGCGGCGGCTGCGCGACGCGGTGGCACTGCACCGCACCGACACCTTGATCCGGGAGGACGCCGCGGGCCACGGTCTGGCATCGCTGCCCGATGCCCGCACGGTTGCGGCCATGCTCGGCTCGATCGCGCTGCTGTGGTGGGGCGTGATGCTGGCGTTCCAGGGCGAGGGGCTGGAACTCGACACGCTGCGGCAGCGGCACCCGATCTGGGAGTGGCTGTTCAGCCATCCGGTGCCGCCAAGCGCCGTGTTCCTGGCCGAGATGCTGTCGCCGATCGCCGCCAACCCGATCTACTACAGCGCGCCGGTGCTGCCGGGCATCCTCTACGGCTCCGTCTACGGCACGGGCGGCGGCATCGCGGCCGGACTGCTGGTCGGCGTGCCGCTCACCGTCGCCGCGGCCTGCATCGGCAAGGCGATCGAGATCGCGGTGACGCTGCGGTTCCCGCCACGCTCCCGGGGCGCGATGTTCGGGCTGATCAGCTGGGTCAGCTACTGCTCGATGATGCTGCTGTTCTTCGCCTTCCTGTTCGTCGACCAGGCGGTGCCGATGCTCGCGCGCGTGCTGGCGCCGCTGACCGCCCTGCCGTGGCCGTGGCTCGGCGTGTTCCTCGGGCGCACCGGCGAGGGTGCGTTCTCGTTTCCGCTGGGCGTCGCGGCGTGCCTGGGCTTTGCCGCCGTCGCGATCGTCGGCTCGGTCGGGTTCAGCGTCTGGGGCGCGCAGCGCGGGCTCGCCGGCGCCTCCGGGCGCGCGAACCCGACGCGGCTGGCGGCGCCGGGCCGCAGCACCCGGTTCGGCAAACACCCGCTGTACCGCAAGGAACTGCTGTGGTTCGCGCGCGACCGCAGCGCGATCGTGCAGGCGATCCTGATGCCGCTCACGCTCGCCAGCATCCAGCTGTTCAATTTCCGCGGCCTGGTGACGCATGCGCACGGCTCCTGGAATGCGCTGTGCGGCGTGGCGATCCTGTTCGGCACCTATTTCCTGAGCGTGCTCGGGCCGCGATCGCTGGCCTCGGAAGGTGCGGCGCTGTGGATCGCGCTGACCTGGCCGCGCGGTCTCGAAAGCCTGCTGAAGGCCAAGGCGCAGCTCTGGACCCTGCTGTCCTCCGCGATCGTCGGCGTGGTGCTGTGCTTTTCGGTCTACCTGTTCCCGGCGAATGTCTGGAAGGTCGCGCTGGTCGGCGCCGGCTGGGTGCTGTTCGCGCGCAGCATGGCGGAGAAGGCGGTGACGCTCGCGACCGTCACCTCCGACTCAGGCGAGACGCGGCGCGCGCCGTTCGGCCGGCGCGCGGCGGTGCAGCTCGGCACGCTGACATTCGCGATCGGCGTGCTGACCGGGCAGTGGGCGCTCGCGGTCACCGGCATCGTCTATTCGTTCGTGACCGCCGCGGCGATGTGGCAGAATTTCCGCGCCCGGCTGCCGTATTTCTACGATCCGTGGTCGGAGACGCTGCCGCAGCCGCCGACGCTGATGCACGCGATGATCGCGATCAGCGTGCTGGTCGAGAGCGGCGCCATCGTGACTGGCATCGCCGCGGTGTTCGGGCCGGAGCGGATGGCGGTGGCGCGGGCCATGATCTACGCCATCAGTGCCGCGGTGGTTTCGGCGGGAGTTGCCGAATTCCTGCGCCGGCGCGGCGTGTCGCTGGCGTCGATCTGGAACTGGCCGCGCGCGGCGGTACAGGCCGCCGCCGGCTCGGCGCACCGGCATGCCTGGCCGCGCGGCGAAGTTTCGCTGCCGGCGGCGATTCTGGCGGGCATCGTGCTTGGGCTTGCAATGGGGCTGCTCGGGCGCGGCTACGTCGTGGCGCTGCACCACATCCCGGACGTGGCGGAAAGCATCGACCGGACCCAGGCCGAACTCGCCGCGATCCCCTATCTGCGCGTGTCGCTGCTGGCGATGGGCACGTTGGTCGCGCCGTTCGCCGAGGAATTCCTGTTCCGCGGCCTGCTGTTCCGCGCGCTCGACCGGGAGTGGGGCGGCTGGCGCGCGGCCGCGGGCAGCGCCGCGTTCTTCGCGATCTACCACCCGTTCTTCGCCTGGGTGCCGGTGTTCGCGGTCGGTTTCGCCAATGCGCTGCTGTTCAAGGCGACCGGGCGGCTCGCGCCCGCGGTGGCGGTACACATGGTCTACAATTTCATCGTGCTGGGCTGAGGCGCTGCGCGTCCTGTCCACGCGCCGTTGCGCGCGGCCGGCGTTCGCTTACCTCGCGCGTAATCGTCCGGCCGCCGCGCCCCTGCCACCGTCTGCCCGCGCCGGCCGGAGCGTCCGGTCGGGGCAGGAGACCCGGAGGCGGCACCATGTTCACGTTCCTGAAAACCCCTCTCACGATCGGCGCCTGCATCGCCGTGGCGCAGGTGGCCGTCGCGGCCGGCACGATCCTGGGCTCGCTGCAAATGCGGGAGCTGCGGTCGATCGCCCGTCCCACACCGGCGCCGATCGCGGCGCCAGCATCGCCGTCAGGCACGGCACACCCACCCGGTTGGGAAGGAATCCTCGCCCCGGTCGGCAAGGGCTGGGGCTAGCGCGAGGAGGTTACGATGGTATGGATCATCGCGGGGATCGCCCTGCTGCTCGCCCTGCTCGCGGGCGTGGAGCTGGAGGACCGCAGGCCGATGGGACCGCGGGGAAAATCTGCCAAGCAAAGATCAGCAGGCAGTCACACGGATGCGTCGGAGCGGAGAGAGCCCCCTCCCCTTGCGGGATTGGGTTGGGGGAGCGGTGGCGGCGCCCGGAGGCTGGTGCGGCTCGCCCCCTCACCCCGGCCCTCTCCCGCCTTCGGCATTCACACATCTCCTGCCGGGACGAGTTTCGGTCTCCCTCTCCGCCCCTCTTTGGGGGGGAGAGGGTCGGGGTGAGGTGGGGTCGTGGCGCCGGCAAGCGGCTTCGAGGCTCGCTGACGACGCTGTACCCGGCGTCGGCACCCACCTCACCCTGTCCCTCTCCCCCCGCGAAGAGCGGGCGGAGAGGGGACGCAACCGGCCAATACGGCATGTGTGAATGCCGTAGCCTTTCCCGCAAGGGGAGAGGGAGCTTCCGTGTGACGCCTGATGAGATTTTGCGTAGGCTCGGCGCCAACGAACAAGCAGGGAGGCGGTCATGGCCGGAAGCATCGGCGTGGGCATGCTGGGGGCCGGGTTCATCGGCATGATCCATTCCTACGCGCTGCGCCAGCAGGCTCTGGTGCGGACCCGCCCGCCGCTGCTGCCGCTCCTGGTCGCGCTGGCCGACCTCAACGAACAGGCGCGCGGCCGCTGCCAGGAGCGGTTCGGCTGGGAGGACGCGAGCGACGACTGGCACGACGCCGTGGACCCCTCGCGGATCGGCCTGTTCGTCAACGCGGCGCCCAACCACCTGCACCTGGAACCGACGCTCGCGGCGGCGCGCCTGGGCAAGCACGTGTTCTGCGAGAAGCCGCTCGCGCAGGACGCCGACACCGCGTTCCGGCTATGGTCCGAAACCGCGCAAACCGGCGTCGTGCACCAGTGCGCCTTCATCTTCCGCTTCATCCCGGCCCTGCGGCTGTTCCGCGAGATCGTGCAGAGCGGCCAGATCGGCGAGGTGCTGCACTTCCGCTCCAGCTACCTGATGTCGACGGCGCTGGAACCCGGCCAGCCGATGAGCTGGCGGTTCGACCGCGCGGTCGCCGGCTCCGGCGCGATCGGCGATCTCGGCGCGCACCACATCGACCAGGCGCGCTGCCTGGTCGGCGAGATCGCCGAGGTTGCTGCCCTCGGCAAGACGCAGGTGCCGGCGCGCGACGGCCACCGCGTCGAGGTGGACGACGCCTTTGTCGCCATCGCGCAATTCGCCAACGGCGCCATCGGCACGATCGAGGGCTCGCGCATCGCCTGCGGCTACGGCCACACCGGGCGCATCCAGGTGGACGGCACCAGGGGCTCGATCAGGTTCGACGTCGAGCGGCTGAACGAGCTGGAGATCGCCGACGGCATCGCCTCGGGGTTCCGCACCATCCAGGCGATCCGCGCCGGCCATCCGTTCGCCGATTTCTGGTTCGACGGCGGCATCCAGGGCAGCCACCCGATCGGCTGGACCGAATGTTTTTCGCATCAGGCGCATCATCTGCTGAGCGCGATCGCCGGCGAGGCGAGCGTGGCCCCGCTGGCGGCGACGTTCGAGGACGGCTATCGCGCCGCCGAAGTGTGCGAGGCGATGGTCCGCTCGTGGCGCTCCGGCAAGCGCGAGCCGGTGACGTACCGGGCGCTGCCGGGGTGAGGGAAGATTTCTACTTTGAAGGGCTGCAATGGTGGAGAGCGGACGGGCGGCTTTGGGTCGATCGCGCTCGACACGAGACATCCCGGCGTAGGGTGGGGTGCCCTTCCGCACCCCACCATCGCGATGCGATGCTGAACGCCGTGATGACCGACGCCGCGGCCTGAGCCATGCCCGAATATCGTCGTAACCGCGTCCCGGGCGGCACGTATTTCTTCACCCTCGCCCTGGCGGACCGCCGCAGCGATCTGCTGGTGCGCGAGATCAATGCGCTGCGCGCCGCAGTCGCGCGCACAAAACGCCAGTATCCGTTCCGGATCGACGCGTGGGTGGTGCTGCCGGAACACATGCACGCGGTGTGGACGCTGCCCGAGGGCGACGTTGCGTATTCCGTGCGATGGGCGCTGATCAAGCGATGGTTCTCGGCGGCGGTGCCGCCGGGCGAGGACCGGTCGGCCTCGCGTGCAGCCAAGGGAGAGCGCGGGCTTTGGCAGCGCCGCTTCTGGGAACATACGGTGCGCGATGCCGAGGATTTCTCCCGGCACGTCGACTATATCCATTTCAATCCGGTCAAGCACGGAGTGGCGGTCGGCGCGGGCGATTGGCCGTAGTCATCGTTCCGGCAGGCGGTCGCGCGCGGGCTTTATCCGGCCGGTTGGGCGCACCGGGGCGAGGACGCGGGCGACTTCGGCGAGCTGGAGACGTCCGGAGACTCAAGCTGAAGCGGGCGCGATTTCTTCGCCGCACTCGGGTGTGGCATCAAGCGGTGGGGTGCAGAAGCGCACCCCACCCTACACCTTGCTGACGGCGGCAGCCGGCCGGCATCCGGCGCTCGACAACTCCGAAGTGGGCGTGCGAATCAATTCTCGCCTTTTTGTGCCGCCTTCCGCCGTGCAAGACGCCCGTCCCGGTACTGCATGAAAACCTGGTGGAAAGCGGGCAAGCCCAAATAGATTTGCTGGGTCGCATCGGCGATGTCCAGCAATGTGCGGGTAGATTGATAGTCAGCGAAACGGGCGTGTACGCCACCGATGTCCTTCCATGTCGCGGATAGAAGATGCTCCATCGTAAGTTCGTGCGCGGTAAGCAGCAGCACCGGGTTCGTCGGCTCGCCATGGACATTCACGCGACGGCCCCAGTTCACAAATTTTTCGAGAAGCTTTTTTTCGGAGCGCGTGAAGTGGTCGCGCAAGACCGAAATTACGACAACTGCGTCCGGAAGCTTTGCGGCCACCGACTTCAGCTTGACGAGATCGGGCACCGTGATGAGTTCGCCCCGCCCAAGCCAGCCGTAGGGTGGGCTTCAGCCCACCGTCGCAAGTTACAACCGCTCGCCGGTGTCGGCCAGTCCGGGACCCTCGATAGTCCAATGAGCGGTTACACCCCTGGCGTGGGGCTGCGTTGGTGGGCTGAAGCCCACCCTACATGATCGGCGTCCGCTTTGCCGGTTTCGTGGCCTGAAGCCGCCATTCCCCTCCCGGCCAATTGCCGCCGGGGGTGGGTCCGCAGCCGCGAAGGACCGCTCTGGCTCGCCAGCCACCGCACCAATTGTCCCAGCGGCACCTGAGCTTCGACTCCGCTCCGCCGCCAAGCCCAGATTCCAGTCGGACGATCAAGAAACTTCGTAACGACAACCCAACAGAGGGAGACGACCATGAAAGACACCGCAAGGTGCTTGGCCGCCGCTGCATTCGGCGTCGCGTTGACGCTCGCCGCCGGCGCGCAGGCGCAGCAGAAATTCACGCTCGGCTACTCGACCGGGTTCCTGCAGGACCCGTTCCAGGTGATCCAGGCCGACAAGGCGATCGCCGCCGGCAAGGCCGCCGGGCTCAAGACGCTGCCGGTCGCCAACGCCGCCAACGACGCCGGCAAGCAGATCGTCGACTTCCACAACCTGATCTCCGAGGGCGCGCAGGGCATCCTGCTGGTGGCGCGCGACAGCGACGCGATCGTGCCGGCGCTGAACTTCGCCGAGAGCAAGAAGGTGCCGGTCGTGGCGATCGACATGGGGCCGGCCGGCGGCAAGGCGGCGATGGTGGTGCGCGCCGACAACATCCGCATGGGCGCCGACGCCTGCGGGCTGGTCGGCAAGGCGCTCGGCGGCAAGGGCACCGTGCTGTCGCTGATGGGCGACCAGGCGACGCTGAACGGTCGCGATCGCACCAACGGTTTTGCCGACTGCATGAAGAAGGATTTCCCCGGCATCAAGGTGATCGCGCAGCCGACCTACTGGCAGGCCGAGAAGGCGACCGCGATCGCGCAAACCATCGTGACCTCCACGCCCGATCTCGGCGCGATCTACATGCAGAGCGACGCGGTGATGCTGCCGGGCGTGCTGAACGTGCTGAAGACCGCCGGCAAGCTGAAGAAGGTCGGCGAGCCCGGCCACATCTTCCTGGTCAGCATCGACGGCACGCCGTTCGCGCACGAGAAGATCCGCGAGGATCTGCTGGACGCCGCGATCTCGCAGCCGATGGCGCTGTACGTGAAGTGGGGCCTGTACTATCTGGAAGGCGCGGTCGCCGGAAAAACCTTCAGCGCCGGCCCGACCGACCACGACAGCACGCATCGCGATGTTCAACGGCAACCCGATGGACATGCTGCCGGCGCCGACCGTGACCAAGGCCAACGTCGACGACCCGAGCCTGTGGGCCAACGGGGTCAAGCACTGAGCGGATCCGGTCGCCGGTTGGCGGCACGGCGATGACGGGCGCGCAGCCGGTCCGGGAGGCATCCGGGCCGGCCGTGGTCGAGGTGCTCGGGGTGTCCAAGCGCTTCGGCATGAGCCAGGCGCTGAGCAACGTGTCGATGCGCGTGCAGGCCGGCGATTCGCGCGCGCTGGTCGGCCGCAACGGCGCCGGCAAATCGACGCTGGTCGGCGTGCTGACCGGCATTCTTTCTCCCGACGCAGGCCGCGTCACATTCGCCGGCGCGGATGCGCCGGGGCGCGGCGAACGGCAGAAATGGCGCGACCGCGTCGCCTGCGTCTACCAGAAGTCGACCCTCGTCCCGACGCTGACAGTGGCAGAAAACCTGCTGCTGAACGCGCAGCCGACCGGCGGCCTCGGCTGGATCCGCTGGGGCGCCGTGCGGCGCGAGGCGGAGCGCGTGCTGGCCGGCTGGGGCATGGAACTCGACGTCGAGCAGGAATGTTCACGCCTTTCGGTCGAGCAGCGGCAGATCGTCGAAATCGCGCGCGCGCTGATCCAGGGCACGCGCTTCATCATCCTCGACGAACCCACCGCCGAACTGGAGGGACGCGAAGTGCGGCGGCTGTTCGACCGCATTTCTCACCTGCAGTCGACCGGTGTCACCTTCCTGTACATTTCGCACTACCTTGAGGAGATCTACGAGGTCTGCCGCAGCGTGACCGTGCTGCGCGACGGCCGCGTGGTCGCCGAGGCGCCGTTGGAGGAAATGCCGAAGGAGCGCGTGGTCGCCGCGATGGTGGGCGACGCGGCGCACGCCGCGGGCCAGCGTCGGCGGCACCGGCGCGCCGGTGGCGCGGGACGCTGCGGCGCTGGAGCTGCGCGACCTGCACATCGGTGGCGCGGTTTCCGGCGTCAGCCTGCGCGTCGCCGCGGGCGAATGCGTCGGGCTCGCCGGGCTCGCGGGCTCCGGCAAGAGCGAGATCGGCGACGCCATCGCCGGCCTGCTCGCGCCAAGCGGCGGCGCGATCATGGTGAACGGCAGCGAACTGCGCGGCGGCGACGTGACCGAGGCGCGCAGCAAGGGCGTCGGCTACGTGCCGCGCGACCGCCACGCGCGCGGCATCATCCCGCTGCTCTCGATCGGCGAGAACATGACGATGACGATCGTCGAGCGGCTTGGCCCGGCCGGCATCGTGCTGCCGGCGCGGCAGGACGACGCGGCTGCGCGCATGGTCGGCTCGTTGCAGATCGTCGCGGCCTCGACCGACCAGCCGATCCGCGAACTCAGCGGCGGCAACCAGCAGAAGGCGGTGATGGCGCGCGCGCTCGCCTCCGACCCGCGCGTGCTGGTGCTGCTGTATCCGACGCAGGGCGTCGACATCGCCTCGAAGGAGGCGCTGTTCGCGATCGTCGAGCGCGCCCGCGCCGGCGGCACCGCGGTGCTGATCGTCTCCGACGAGCTCGACGAACTTTCTGTCTGTGACCGCGTGCTGGTGGTGTTCAAGGGGCGCCTGACGCGGGAATTCGCCGCCGGCTGGGAAAGTGAAAAACTGGTCGCGGCGATCGAGGGGATCGGACATGGCGAGCGAGCAGGTTGACGCCGTGCAGCACGGCGCCGGTCGCGACGCGGCGGCGCGGCGGGCTGCTGCGGCTTGCGCGAACTCACGCTGGTGCCGGTGATCGCGCTGGTGATCGTGGTCGGCGCGTTCGCCTCCGACGCTTTTCTGACCGCCGACAATTTCCTCAACATCCTGCAGCAATCCTCCGAGCTTTCGGTCGTCGTGATCGCCGAGACGCTGGTGCTGCTGGCCGGGAAATTCGACCTGTCGCTGGAATCGGTCGTCGGTCTCGGCGCCGATGCTGGGTGCGTGGCTGATCATCAAGAACGTCGAGATCGGCGGTTCGGGCGTCGGGCTCGACTGGTGGCTCGCGATCGTCGTCGTGCTGGCGACCGGCGCGGTGGTCGGCGCTGATCAACGGTTTCATGATCGTCAGGCTGCGGCTCAACGCCTTCATCGTCACGCTGGCGATGCTGATCCTGCTGCGCGGCGTGCAACTCGGCACCACCAACGGCAAGACGCTGTTCGATCTGCCGGACGGCTATCTTTATCTCGGCTCCGGCAAGTGGGCCGGCATTCCGGTGTCGATCTGGATCGCCGGCATTCTCTACCTCGTCTTCGGGCTGTTCCTGCGCTACCATCGGCTCGGCCGCGCGCTGTATGCCATCGGCGGCAACGCCGAAGCCGCGCGCGTCGCCGGCATGCGGGTCGAGCGGGTGATGTGGGGCACCTTCATCGTCGGCGGCATGCTGGCCGCACTCGCCGGCCTGATGCTGACCGGCCGCATCGCCTCGGTCGTGCCAGCCAGGGCCAGAACATGATCTTCTATGTGTTCGCGGCGGCGGTGATCGGCGGCATCAGCCTCAACGGCGGCAAGGGGCGGCTGCTCGGCGCGCTGACCGGCGTGCTGCTGCTGGGCATTCTGCAGAACGTGCTGACGCTGGCGGAAATCCCGGCGTTCTGGATCGATGCCGTGTACGGCGCGATCATCCTGGTGGCGCTGGTGCTCGGCCGGGTGACGGGCGGGGCGACGGAGGAGGCGTAGAGGGTCGCGCGATTCCCCGGAATGCCTGGTCTGAGGGCTGCTCTCGACCCGGAGCAGCCGTCAGAAACGCATTCCAGCATGCCCGGAAAGCGGACCTTCGTATGCGCGTTCAGCGGCAGCTTCGCATTCGAATCTGCCGTTCGTTGTTACCGCGTAAGTTAGATGGACGACGCCAGCTTGATTACGGTGCCGTCAGTGGGCTTACGTATGCCGCTGCCCCACGTGGTCTTGACCTTGCCTTCTTTGGCCAGTTCCACGCACACATCTTTGACGTTGGTCTCGCGAAGCATGAAGGCCTGAAGCATGGTGTCGAGGATACTAACGAAAGCGATGCCACCGGGAGCGGTAGACAGCATTTCAAGCAACATTTCCTTTGCGAGGGCTTTCTGCTCGTCCACGAGATCGTCGATCGAAGCTTCTTTCTGCGTGGCATCGAAATCGGCAAAAAGAGAGGTTGTATTCGCCCGTTCGTCACGCTTGCGGGTCATAGCGGCGGACCGGTTCTTGGCGTGTTCGCGCAGTGCCCTGTCCTCGGTCTCACGAAACGCCTTGAGGCCCGCCCGATCCTTCGTTCCGTAAGCCAGAAAGAAGTGGGGGCGCTCCTGAGTGCTTCTATCAATTCTGGTCGAGACGACGTAGCCGAACTTGCCCGCCGCCTTTAGCGTCTCGCGGAACAGCTTCTCTACCGCAGGCCCTTTCTTCATCGTCAGATCGAGTCGGCCCTGCCAGCCAGGCCCGCCAAGGATAGGGTCTAGGGAGGCAATGATCTTCTCGTCAGGATGGGTCAGGAATCGGCTGATATGGCCATACATGAAGTTAATCAGCACCTCGCATTTAGCATAGGCGAACAGTGGCGCGATTTTGGTGAACGGGTATTCGGTCCAGCCTGTTGGGTCGATGAAAATCAGCGGGAAAGCGTTCCCGATGAAGGCGCAGATTTCGCCGATTGCGTCCACGAACTCACCATGGAACGTCTTTACCTCGAGACCCTCGTCCGGCCGGTGGAACGGCGCGACGGCTGCGACCATATGGTGGTAGGCGGTGGCGCCCTTCTCCGAGAAGAAGCAGCGGATTTTGCGTCTGACGCCGGTTTGCTCGTGGATGATGCGCTGGGCCTCCTTGAGGACCCCGAGCGCAATCATGAACGAGGTGTCAGAGAAATCGGCGGTCTTGGATTCCCATGGTCCCGAGAAGCCATCGACATACGCAATGTCCCAGCCACGCAGGACTTTGTAGGCCAGCTCCTGTAGGTACCCCCGCAGGATGAAATGCTTAGCCTGGGTTTGCTCGCGATCGATATAGGCGCTCATGAAATCCAGGATCGCCTACGCGGCGGTGGGTTCGGGCTGGCATTCGATCCGGGGGTATTCGTTCCACTCACGCCCCTTCAGCTTCCGCCCACCCGACTTTGGCCGGATACCGCCCCACTGTTTGAAGAAGAAGGCCACGCCGTCCTTCTTGCAGTGATCGCGGATCTCCAACGCCCACTCTTCGGCCATAGGACGCGCACGTGGTCCGCTTTCGCCGCCGACAATGGCCCAATCAATCCCCTTTAGGTCAACGGGGCCGACGCGGCCGATCAGCGGTTCAAACGACACAAATTTCACAGAAGCCTGCGCTGACTTCAGGTGCCTCAGGCGCACAGTGTTGTCTTCGTTTTCAACGGACACGCCGAGCCAGATGTGGGGTGGTGCAAACCCTTCCCCATACCGCCGCCGTAGATACCGGACGAGCAGAGAACTGCGTTTTGTCAAGACTTGGTAAGTGTGCCAGTCTGCTTGCTCCATCGCATCAAACACGGCGTCGGTGAAACTGAACGGGACCTCCTTGTGGAACAGATCGCTCATCGAATTGACAAAGATGCGGCGAGGTTGCCGCCATTGCAGCGGCTGGGTCAGCCGCGCCGGACGGAGGGTCAGGTCGAAACCGCTTTCAAACGGATGCCCATCGACGCCCCGGAAGCGCTCGGAAAACCGCTCTGCGTAGCAGAAATCGCAGCCAACGGTGATCTTGGAGCAGCCCGTGACTGGGTTCCAAGTCGAATCGGTCCATTCGATCTGCGTAGAGTCGGCCATGGCATAAACTAGAACAAGACGGGAACTTTGTCAGCAAGATTTTCTCGTTTGCCTTCAGAGTGCGGCGGTCCAACAGGCCGTTCGACCCCGCACAGGGGAACTCGATGAGATCTGCTAGCAGTGTTTCCATCGATAGCATCTCGGCCGGCAAGGCGACATCGGCTAACCCCCGTCTCGGCCAACCGCTGGCCGGCGGCAATGTCCACTTTCAGGCTGAGGCCCTTGCGGGCCGAATGACCGCCGAGGGCGCAAGCCGGCCGAAGGCGCTATGAGGCGTACCTCCGCTGCCCAATGCCAAGGACCGCGAGCAGCCGCGTCGCGTCAATCGCCCTTATACCCTCACATTCCGCTTGACGATGTTCCCTATATGTTCTAAACACCGCGTATGAACCCAACCGTCCCCTTTCCCCAGCCTGCGGAGGAGCGCCTCGCCACGAAACTCGGCGAGATCTCGCAGGGCTTGGCCGCCAACGGCGGCGGGGAAGGGCTGGCCGCGCTCCTGATCGGTCTGATCAATCTGCTCCTCGCCGCACTTCGCTCCATCGCGGCGCAAGTCCAGGACATTCCCTTCGCCGCCGAGGCAAGCCCGATCCCCGCCACCCCGCTTCAGGCGTCCGAGGCGCAGCCCCGGTCGGAAGCAACCTCCTTGGTCCGCTCCCGCCGATCCCACCCCGCCCCGCGGAAACCCAAGCGAGAAACAGCAGAATCTCCCTCCCCCCTTGTGGGGGAGGGAAGGGGCCCGTTGCGCAGCAACGGGAAGGGTGAGGGGTCCGCGCCGGTTCCCCGGAACTCCCTCACTCCCAGGCGCCAGCCCCACCCGGCCGAGCGGCCCCGCGCCCCGCCGGAAAAGCCTCCAAAAAATCGACCGGAAGCCGCATGCGCCTCAGCACGCCCATTTCGTTACGATTTCGAAACCATATCACATTTCCGCCAAGTCCGGCCGCGGCACCACCGTCGCCTTCACGCAGCGCATCGCCTGGGCGCTCGCGACCGCTTCGGCAATCCCGGCCTCGGTGAACGGGAAATGCGTCTGCATCTCGCGGAACGGATATTTGTCCCGCGCGCGGTGCAGCATCACGATCCCGGTCCAGATGTCGTCGGCGGTGAACGCCCAGCTGCCGATGATGGTGATGTCCTTGGTGCAGATGCGGTGCCAGCTCGTGGAGATCGCGCCGGCATCGGTGAACTGCCCCATCTCGATATAGGTGCCGCCGTCGCGCAGCATTTCGATCCCCTCGGGTCCGGCCGAGGGGTGGCCGCTGCAATCCATCACCACGTCGGCGCCGTAGCCGCCGACCAGCCCGCGCACCGCCGCGATGCGCTCGGCGCCCGGCAGGTGCTGCGTGATGTCGACCGTGCCCGCCGCGCCGAACCGCCGGCACAGCGCAAGCCGCGGTTGCTCCGGCGCGCCTGCGACCACCACCTTGCCCGCCCCCATCTCCAGCGCCGCCACGACAGCAAGAAGACCGATCGGGCCGGAGCCCTGGATCACCACGGTCGCGCCCGGCCCGAACTGGTCCATCTGCTGCGCCCGCTTGAAGCCGCGGATGCACGAGGTGAACGGCTCCGCCAAGGTGCCGAGCCACAGCGGCATGTCGTCGGGCAGCCGGTACACCTTGGTGCCGGGCAGCTCCTCGAGGTCAAGATATTCCATCTCGGCCCAGCCGCCCCACAGATGCGGCGGTTTGTCGAACCCGAGATAGCGTCCGTAATACACCGGCGTCAGGCACTTGTTGGCGTGCTTGGGGTAGTGGCGGCACCAGTCGCACCGGCCGCACGGCATCAGCGGCGGGATCATGATCTTGTCGCCGACGCGCAGCCGGTTGCCCATGTAGTCGTGGGTCAGCTCCGGGCCGATTTCGTCGATGATGCCGGCGACCTCGTGCCCGAGCGTGAACGGCCACGGCAGCGGCTTCGGCCAGTGTCCGGCCAGGATGTGCAGGTCGGTGCCGCATACGCCGCACGCGGCAACCGTGAACAGCGCCGCCTTCGCGGGCACGTTCGGGCGGGCGACCGTGCGGATCACCGGCGGCGCGCCCGGCCCGTCGAACGTCGCCACCCGGATCTGCTGCGTCATGGCTAGGCCGCGACGCGCCGGATGATCTCGGCCCAGCGGTCGAGCTTCGGCAGGATTTTTTCCTCTTTCTCGGAATCGAGCGCAACGATCGCGCGCACCACGCCGAGATCGCGCTGGCGCTTGAGGCTGTCGAGATCCTCCGCCGCGCCGAACGTCGAGAACGGCACCTCCGCCGGGTCGCGCCCGACTTCCTCGGCCAGTTGCTTGAATTTCTGCAGCAACTCGGCGAGGTCGCCGGGCTGGCGGCCGATCACCGGCATCCAGCCGTCGCCGTAGCGCAATGCCCGGCGCGCGCCCTGCGGGAACGCCCCGCCCACGATCACCGGCGGGTGCGGCTTCTGCACCGGCTTCGGCCAGGTCATCAGCGGATCGAAGTTGACGAACTCGCCGTGGTACTCGGCCTTCGACTTGGTCCAGATTTCCTTCATCGCCTCGATGCGCTCGCGCGTGAGCTTGGCGCGGGTCGCGAACACGGTGCCGTGGTTCTCCATCTCGTCCTGGTTCCAGCCGACGCCGACGCCGAACAGGAACCGCCCGCCGGACACCTGGTCGATCGAGGCCACGAGCTTCGCGGTCTGGATCGGATCGCGCTGGTTCACCAGGCACACGCCGGTCGCGACCTTGAGCGTCTTCGTTGCCATCGCGGCGGCGGTCAGCGTCACGAACGGGTCCATCGTGTCGTAGTAGCGCTTCGGCAGGTCGCCGCCGCCCGGGAACGGGGTTTTCCGCGAAACCGGAATGTTCGAGTGCTCCGGCGCCCACACGAAATCGAAGCCGCGCTGCTCGAGCGCCTGCCCGAGCGCCGCCGCCGTCATCGAATAGTCGGTGAAGAACATCGAGGCCCCGAACTGCATCACAACCCTCCTCGCCTTGTCGCGCGCGTTGCGGCAGCATGCGCGCCATGTTGACCGACCGCCAGCGCCGCTTTCTGGCCGCAAGTCGGGTCGGCCATCTCGCGACCGCTTGCCGCGATGCGATGCCGCACGTCGTGCCCGTGTGCTTCGCGGTCTCCGGGACGACGCTTTACATCACCGTCGACCAAAAACCCAAGCGCGCCGGCCGCCCGCTCCGGCGCATCGCCAACATCCTGGAAAACCCCGCCGCCTGCTTCGTCGCCGACCACTACGACGAGGACTGGGCGCGGCTCGGCTGGGTGATGCTGCGCGGCGCCGCCGAAATTCTGGCCGATGGCGACGAGCACGACGCGGCGCAGGCGCTGCTGCGCGCGCGCTATCCGCAGCTCGCGGCGATGCGGATCGCCGACCTGCCGGTGATCGCGCTGCGCGTCGCCCGCGCGACCGACTGGGGCGAGCTTGCCAGCGGCCCGCTCCGCGAAGACCCGGCATGACCGCAGCCGCCGTATCAATCGCACGGCATCGCGTGCAAGAATGCCGGCAACATATCCGGTCGAGATAGGAGGACTTTGTCCATGTACGGCAGAATGCGGTTTGGCGCCTTCATCGCCCCGTTCCATCCGGTGCGCGAGAACCCGACGCTCGCCATCGAGCGCGACTTCGAGCTGGTGCAGTGGATGGACCGCCTGGGCTACGACGAGGCGTGGATCGGCGAACATCACTCGGCCGGCTTCGAGATCGTCGCCTCGCCGGAACTGTTCATCGCGACCGCGGCGGAGCGGACCAAGCCACATCAAGCTCGGCACCGGGGTGTCGTCGCTGCCGTACCATCACCCGCTGATGCTGGCCGACCGGATCAACCAGCTCGACCACGTCACCCGCGGCCGCGTGATGTTCGGCGTCGGGCCCGGCGCGCTGCCGTCCGACGCGGTCATGATGGGCATCGACGTCGCCAAGCAGCGCGACATGATGGACGAGGCGCTCGATGTGCTGGTGCCGCTGCTGCGCGGCGAGACCGTCACCAAGAAGACCGACTGGTTCACGCTGGACCAGGCGCGGTTGCAGATGACGCCGTATTCGCGGCCCTCGGTCGAGATCGCGGTCGCGAGCCAGGTCTCGCCGACCGGCGCGCGGGCGGCGGGGCGGCACGGCGTCGGCATGCTGTCGCTCGGCGCGACCACGGCCGGCGGGTTCAATGCGCTCGGCTCCAACTGGGCGATTGCCGAGCAGATGGCGCGCGACAACGGCACCAGCATGGACCGCTCGCGCTGGCGGCTGGTCGGGCCGGTGCACATCGCCGAGACGCGGGAAAAAGCCCGCGAAAACCTGCGCTTCGGGTTCGAGGACTTTTTGTTCTATTTCACCAAGGTGGTGGCGCTGCCGATCGCGCCGGCCGACGTGCCGGACCCGATCAACTCGCTGGTGGAGTCGGGCTTCGCCGTGGTCGGCACGCCCGACGACGCGATCGCGCAGATCGACCGGCTGTGGAAGGCGACCGGCGGCTTCGGCTGCTTCATGCAGCTCGCGCACAACTGGGCGAATTGGGAGAACACCAAGCACTCGTGGGAGCTGTTCGCGCGCTACGTGATGCCGAAATTCCAGGACCTCAACGTCCGGCGCGAGACCTCGCTGGAATGGGCGAGGTCGAACCACGACGAATTCATGGGCCGGTCGCGCGCGGCGGTGACGACGCGGATCGAGCAGCACATGGCGGAAAAGGGCGCCGACAACATCAGCCCGGAGATCGCGAAGAACTATCCGCGCCGCTGACGCGCGGCTACTCGAGCCATTTGGCGACAAGGCGCGCGTGGGCTCCGCTGATGTCGAGCCCATGCAGCCACGCGTCCACGAACAGTTTCAGCGGCAGGTCGCGCGGCAGCATGTAGCCGAGTTCGGCGACGGTGAACGGCGTGTCGGGGTGGATCGCGCACAGTTCCGGGTGCAGCTTCTGCTGCAGCCGCGCCTCCACGCCGTCGGTGATCATCAGGTCGGCGTGGCCCTGCACGAGCTGCTCGAAGATCGTGGCGTTGTCAGGGAACACTTCTATCCGCGCGCTGTGCAGCGTGGCGCGATCGAAGCTTTCGTTGGTGCCGCCAGGGTTGGTGATCACGGTCACCTCGGGCCGGTCGATTTGCGCGAGCGTCTGGTACTTGTCCTTGTCGACGCAGCGCGCGATCGGCGTTTTGCCGGCGCGCATCACCGGGTCGGAGAAGAACGCGGTCTTCAGACGGGCGAGCGTGATGGTGACGCCGCCCATCGCCACGTCGAATTTCTGCGCCGCGAGGTCGGCGGACAGGCTGGCGCCAAGCGGTCGGCACGATTTCGAGCCGCACGCCCATGCCGTCGGCCAGCGACTGCGCCATGTCGACGTCGAGGCCGGAAAAACGTGCCGGTGGCGGGGTCGCGGAACGAGAACGGCTTGTAGTCGCCGGTCAGCCCGACCCGCAGCACGCCGCGCGCGAGGATGGCGTCCAATCCGGTCGGCGTCTGCGCGGCGGCCGGGACAACGAACAGCCACAACATGCAGATCGCAAGGCAACGAAGGCGCATGGCAATGGTCAGAACTTGGAGATCTGCGTCTCCTTGGAGGTGATGAACTCCAGCAGCGCCGGCTTGCCCTGCCTTCGTCTGCTCGATGCCGCGGCGGATCGCGGCGACGATGTCGCGCGGGATCGGTGACGCGCTCGCCATAGCCGCCGAACGCGCGCGCCATCTCGGCGTAGTTGCCGGAGATGTCGGTCGCGCGATATTTCTCGGTCGAGACCGGCATGACCTTCGAGCTCGATCGCCATCGAGAAGTTGTTGAACAGGATGGAGAGGATCGGGATGCGCTCGCGCACTGCGGTCTCGAAGTCCATGCCGGTGAAGCCGATCGCCGCGTCGCCCCAGACGTTGATGCAGAGCTTGTCCGGCTGCGCGAGCTTGGCGCCCATCGCGAGGCCGAGCCCGTAGCCCAGTTGCGTCGTCTTGCCCCAGCCGATGTAGGACAGCGGCTCGGTCGAGATCCAGAACGGCGACAACTGGTCGCGCGGGCTGCCGGCGTCGTGGGTGATGATGGTCTCGGCCGGATCGACCGTGTGCAGCAGGTCCCAGATCACCCGATACGGCGTCATCGGCGTCGCGTCGGAGGTCAGCTTCGGCATCCACTCGGCGAGCCATCCGGCGCGGATTTTTTCGATTTCGCGCGCGGTGCCGGCCGACTCGCGCGGCGCGCGCAGCGTGCGTTCCAGTTCGGCAGTCAGCGCCTGCAAGGTCAACGCCGCGTCGCCGACCAGGCCGAGCGCCGCCGGCACGTCCTTGTTCAAATGATCGGGATCGAGCGTCGCGTGGATGATCGTTTTGCCCTTCGGGATCGGGATCGCGAACGAGGTCTCGGTGAAGCTGCAGCCGATGCCGAGGATCAGGTCGGACTGCTGCAAGAAGTGATGCGCGGTCTTCGGGTAGGCGACGCCGCCGGAGCCGAGCGCGAGCGGATGGTTCTCGGGAAAACTGCTCTTGCCGCCGAGGCTGGTGAGCACGGGGATGCCGGTCAGCTCGACCAGCTTGCGCAGGTCCGGCCAGGCGCGCGACCAGTGGATGCCGGTGCCGGCATAGATCACCGGCCGCTCGGCCTTCAACAGCATGCGGGCTGCCTCGCGCACGTGGTCCGGATCGGGACCGTAGCGGGTGGCGAGGACCGGCGTGTAATTGAGCGGGCCGGGCAGCTCCTCGTTGAACATGTCGATCGGAATTTCGACCAGGCACGGCCCACCGCGGCCGTTGCGCAGCTTCGAGAAGGCGCGCCGCAGGATGTTCGGCACCTCGGCCGGAAGCATGATGGTCTCGGCGGATTTGGTGACCGAGCGCATGCTGGCGATCGGGTTGTAGTTGCCGGGGATCTGCGCGAGCCGCCGCGCGTAGCCCATCGGCACCACCAGGATCGGCACCGATTCGCCGAACGCCTGGGCCACCCCGCCATAGGCGTTCTCGGTGCCCGGGCCGTGCTGCATGCAGAACGCGCCGATGCTGCGGCCGGAGCTCAGGCGCGAGATGGCGTCGGCCATGTGCAGGCCGATGCGCTCCTGCCGCACCATGATCGGGCGGATGTCCGCGGCGGCCGCGAACTCGATCAGGTGGTTGACCGGATACCCCGCGAGGATCTCGATGCCCTCGCGCTTCATGATCTCCGCTACGGCTTCGCCGACTTTCATCTGACCGCTCCGTCCCGCCCTGGCCCCGAGCCTAGGCGCGACCCGGGGAGCCCGCAACGCCCGGCAACGCGTTGCATCAACATCACGTTGCCGTCATCGACGGGGCATGGCTATAGTGCGCTGCTAAGCGAAGCAATTCGCGACGAGTGGCGGTCTGCCGGCGGCAATCGACCGGCGAGACGAAGCAAAAGGGAGGAGCAAAAGATGCGGAAGACAACGGCGGCCCTGTTTGGGATGGCGTTCATGTCCGTCGCCGGTTCGGCGATGGCAGGCGAAAAATTCGTGCTGATCGATCACACCGACGGCACCGATCCGTTCTGGCCGGTGGTGCTGAACGGCGCGCAGGAAGCGGCCAAGAAGGTCGGGGCGGAACTGGTGTTCCGGCATCCGAACAAAGTGGACGCGGTCGAGGAAGCGCAGATCATCGAGGCGGAGACCGCGCAGAAGCCCGACGGGATGATCATTTCGATCCTCGATCCGACGGTGATCGGCCCGGCGATCAAGGCGGCGGTCGACGCCGGCATCCCGGTGGTCTCGATCAACTCGGGCGCCGAGGAAGCGCGCAAATACGGCGTGCTGCTGCATGTCGGGCAGCCCGAATACCCGGCGGGCAAGATCGCCGGCGAGAAGGCCAAGGCCGCCGGCCAGAAGAAATACGTGTGCCTGGATCAGGAAGCGGAAAACATCGCGCTGCGCGAGCGCTGCCAGGGCTTCGCCGACGGCATGGGCCAGAAGCTCAACCTGATCAACTCCACCAACGACCCGGCCGAGATCAAGTCGCGCGCAACCGCGGCGCTGATGGCCGACAAGTCGATCGACACGATCCTGGCGACCGGCCCGCACGTCTGCATCCCGGCACTCGCCGCGCTGCACGACCTCGGCCTGGAGCGGAAGATATATCTCGCCTGCTTCGACCTGGCACCCGAGATCATCACCGCCATCAAGGACGGCCGCGTCGCCTTCGCGGTCGACCAGCAGCAGTACCTGCAGGGCTATCTGCCGGTGATCTACCTCGACCTGTACAAGCGCTATGGGTTGCTGCAGGCCAACGACGTGCTGTCCGGCCCCGGCTTCGTGACCAAGGAGAACGCCGACCAGGTCGGCAAGCTCGCCGGCACGGTGCGCTGAACGATCGGCAGCGGACGGAGGGGCGCTTCGGCGTCCCTCCGCTAGCGGCGCGATCGGACGTCGGGGGATCCTGAATGAGCGTCACCACGAAGGACGAACGCATCGCCCGGGTCTCGTTCGTCGGCGGGCTGCTGCGGCGGCCGGAGATGGGCGCGGTCGCCGGCGCGCTGCTGGTGTTCCTGCTGTTCCTCGCCGCCGCCAGCCCGACGATGTTCTCGGCGCGTGGGGTGGTGAACTGGCTCACCGTGACCGGGCAGCTCGGCGTCATTGCCGTGAGCCAGTGCCTGCTGATGATCGCCGGCGAGTTCGATCTTTCGGTCGGCTCGATGATCGGGTTTTCCGGCATGATCATGGCGCTGACCTTCCGCTTCGCCGGCCTGCCGGCCTGGGCCGCCATCCTGGTGGGAATAGGGGTCTGCACCTGCATCGGCTGGCTGATCGGCACGATCCGGGTGCGCTCCGGCCTGCCCTCGTTCATCGTCACGCTGGCGTTCCTGTTCATCCTGCGTGGCGCCACGATCGTCTCGGCGCGCATGCTCAACGGCTCGACCATGGTCGGCGGGATGCGCGAGGCCAAGGACACCGACTGGCTCGCGGCGCTGTTCGGCGGCCAGGCCGGCCGCGGGGTGTTCAGCTGGCTGGCTGATATCGGCGTGCTGGGGAAGCTGCCCAACGGCAACCCGACCGTGACCGGCCTGCCGATGATCATCGTCTGGTGCCTCGTGCTGGGTGCCGGCTCGGCCTTCGTGCTGGCCAACACGCGGTTCGGCAACTGGATCTTCTCGGCCGGCGGCGACCCGCGCGCGGCGCGCTCGGTGGGCGTGCCGGTGGATGCGGTGAAGGTGCGGCTGTTCATCTACAGCGCGTTCTGCGCGTCCGTGTTCGGCGCGGCGCAGGTGTTCGAGTACGGCTCCGCGGACGCGTCGCGTGGCGAACTCAAGGAATTCGAGAGCATCATCGCGGCGGTGATCGGCGGCGCGTTGCTCACCGGCGGCTACGGCAGCGTGGTCGGCGCGCTGGTCGGCGCGCTGATCTACGGCGTGGTCTCGCAGGGGTTCTTCTACACCGGCGTCGACGGCGACTGGTTCCGCATCTTCCTCGGCTGCGTGCTGCTGGGCGCGGTGATGTTCAACACGCAGGTGCGCCGGCGCGTGACGGGGGTCTATTGATGGCGACGCCGGTCATCGAAGTCCGCGGCCTGACCAAGCATTTCGGCAACATCATCGCGCTCCAGGACGTCTCGATGACGCTGCTGTCGGGCGAGGTGCATTGCTTGCTCGGCGACAACGGCGCCGGCAAATCGACGCTGATCCGCACGCTCTCCGGCAACTACATCCCGACCGCGGGCGAGATCCTGTTCGAAGGCAAGCAGGTCGCGTTCCGCTCGCCGGCCGACGCGCTCGATCTGGGCATCGCGACCGTCTACCAGGACCTGGGCCTGGTGCCGCTGATGTCGGTGATGCGCAACTTCTTCATGGGGCGCGAGCCGGTCAGCAACTACGGCCTGTTCAAATGGTTCCGCAAGGCCGAGGCGCGCCGACTGGCGCACGACGAGATGATGAAGATCGGCATCGACGTGCGCGACGTCGAGCAGCCGATCGGCACCATGTCCGGCGGCGAGCGGCAGTCGCTGGCGATCGCGCGGGCGGTCTATTTCGGGGCGCGGGTGCTGATCCTCGACGAGCCGACCTCGGCGCTCGGGGTGCGGCAGACCTCGATGGTGCTGCGCTACGTGGCGCGGCTGCGCAAGCAGGGCATCGGCATCATCTTCATCACCCACAACGTGCGCCACGCCTACGCGATCGGCGACCGGTTCACCGTGCTCAACCGCGGCCGCACGCCCGGCACGTTCACGCGCGCCGAGAAGACCCGCGACGAGCTCGAGGAAATGATGGCGGGGGGCCGAGAAATGGCCGACCTCACCGAGCATCTGTCGCAGGATGCGCTCGAGAAATCTTTAAGGGGACGCAAGCATGATTCCGTCACTGGGGCTGGGGCGCCGGCTGCGGCTGGGCATGGTCGGCGGCGGGGCGACCAGCCTGATCGGCGACAGCCACCGCATCGCCAGCCGCATGGACAACCGCTACGAACTCGCGGCCGGCGCGTTCGACATCGACGCGGAGCGCGGGCGGACGTTCGCGGCTGAGTCGGGCGTGGCGCCGGATCGGGCCTACGACACGTATCAGGACATGCTCGCCGGCGAGAGCAGCCGGAGCGACCGCTGCGATCTCGTCGCGGTGACGACGCCGAACAGCACGCATTTCGAGATCGCGCGCGCGTTCGTCGAAGCCGGCTTCAACGTCGTCTGCGAGAAGCCGCTGACCACGCGCCTCGAAGATGCGAAAGCCCTGGTCGCCGCCGTGCAGGCGCGCGGCGTGGTGTTCGCGGTGATGTACGGCTACACCGGCTTCCCGCTCGTGCGCGAGGCGCGGGCGATGGTGGCGGCCGGCGAACTCGGCGAGATCCGCGTCGTCCACACCGAGTTCGCGCACGGCGGCTACACCGTCGCGACCGCGACCGGCGATGCGCCGCCGACCTGGCGGCTCGACCCGAAGATCCAGGGGCCGTCCTTCGCGCTCGGCGACATCGGCACGCACGCGCTGTTCCTCGCGACCTACATCATCGGCCAGCAGGCGAGCGAGGTGGCGGCCGACCTGCACAGCTTCGTCCCCGGGCGCACGCTCGACGACAACGCGCACGTGATGCTGCGCTTCGACGGCGGCGCCAAGGGCACGCTGTGGGCGAGCGGCGTCGCCGCCGGCGTGATCCATGGCCACCGCATCCGCGTGTTCGGCGACAAGGCCGGGCTGGAGTGGCGGCAGACGCACCCGGACGAGTTGCTGCTGCTGCCGCGCGTCGGCCGTCCGACCGTGATCGCGCGCGACACGCGCGGCCTGTCGCCGGCATCGCTGAACCGGCAGCGCGTCGGCGCCGGCCACGCCGGCGGCTACTTCGACGCTTGGGCAAACATCTATTCCGACATCGCCGACGTGATCGCGGCGCGGCTGCTGCACCGCGAGCCCGATCCGCTGGCGCTGCAATTCCCCACCGTGCTGGACGGCGCGCGCGGCGTGAAATTCATCGAGGCCGCGATGGCGTCGTCGCAACGCGGCGGCGCCTGGGTGTCCGCGGCGCTCTAGGCCAGCGGGCCGGACGCCGGCGCCAGCAGCGCCGGCGTCATCTCGGCAAGCGAGGTGATGCCGAGCAGCGCCATGTCGCGGCCGATTTCCTCGCGCAGCAGCCGGATCGCGTGGGCGACGCCGGGTTCGCCCCCGATCGCGGCGGCGAACAGCATCGGGCGGCCGATGAACACGAAATCGGCACCCAGCGCCAGCGCCTTCAGCACGTCGGTGCCGCGCCGCACGCTGCCGTCCAGCATCACCGTCATGTCGCCGGCGACCGCCCGCACCGCGGGCAGCGCCCGCAATGGTGCCACGGCATAATCCAGTTGCCTGCCGCCGTGGTTGGAGACGATCACGCCGTCCGCGCCGGCCTCGCGCGCGCGCCGCGCGTCGTCGGCGGCGAGGATGCCCTTGACCACCAGCCGCCCGCGCCAGCGTTTGCGAATCGCCTCCAGATGCGGCCACGCGAGCGATTCGCGCACGCCGATCTGGCGTGTCAGGCTGCGCGAAAGAATCGGCGGCCCGCGCGTGGCGCCCATGTTCTCGAAATGCGGCATGCCGTGGCGGTGCAGCGTGCGGGCGGCGGTGTGCCACAGCCAGCCGGGGTGCAGCAGCCCGTCCAGGGCGAGCCGGACGCTGGGCCGCAGCGGCTGGGTAAAGCCGTTGCGTACGTTGTTCTCGCGGTTGGCGAGCACCGGCACGTCCACGGTCAGCACGAACGTGCCGAAGCCGGCCGCGGCCACGCGATCGACCAGCGGCTCGATGCGCGCCGGATCGCCGGGCAGGTAGGCCTGGAACCACGGCGCACCGCCGACGCCCTGCACCTCCTCGAGCCGGATCAGCGACGACCCGGACAGGATGAACGGCACGCGCGCCGCCGCCGCCGCGCGGGCCATCACGAGGTCGGCGCGATACGCGATCAGGGCCGAGGCCCCCATCGGCGCGATGCCGAAGGGTGCGGCGAACGGCTCGCCGAACAGCGTCGCGGCGGCTGTGCGCGCGGACGTGTCCACCAGCATGCGCGGGATGAAGGCGTGCTCGGCGAAGGCGGCGCGGCTGCCGCGCAGCGCGGCGTCCGTTTCCGCGGCGCCGGCCACGAAGCCGAACAGCGGGCGCGGCAAATGCCGCCGGGCGGCGGCCTCGAAATCCTCAAGCGCCAGGATCCGCCGCATCAGGCCTGCCATGTCCGCGTTTCCTCCGCCCTCGTCGCCCAACCCGTCACGATGATGCCGCTCCAGAAGACGTTGGTCGAGCCATCGCCGGGCGTTGCGCGCGCCGGCCGGATTTGCCAGGGTGGCGCTATGCCATCACTGACACGCTCGTCGGTCTGCCCGCACGACTGCCCTTCCACCTGCGCGCTCGAAATCGAGGTGATCGAGGGCGGCAGCGGCGAGCGGGCGCGCATCGGCGCGGTGCGGGGGGCGGAGGCGAACAGTTACACGTCGGGCGTGATCTGCGCGAAGGTCGCGCGCTACGCCGAGCGGGCCAACCATCCGGACCGGCTGACCCGGCCGCTGCTGCGCACCGGCCCGAAGGGCGCGGGCCAGTTCCG
This sequence comes from uncultured Solirubrobacterales bacterium, assembly GCA_963697635.1. Lineage (GTDB taxonomy): Bacteria > Pseudomonadota > Alphaproteobacteria > Acetobacterales > Acetobacteraceae > CAJCJG01. The sequence continues at coordinate 451,200 of CAVOOS010000034.1, forward strand.
TGAGATCGGCTGGGACGATGCGCTCGACCGCGTCGCCGCGGCGTTCGCCGAGGCCGCGGCCAAGCATGGGCCGGAGGCGGTGTGGCCGTACTACTATGCCGGTACGATGGGGCTGGTGCAGCGTGACGGCATCAACCGGCTGCGCCACGCGATGCGCTATTCGCGCCAATACACCACGATCTGCACGATGGCCGCCGAGACCGGATGGAAGGCCGCGGTCGGCACGTTCACCGGCCCCGATCCGCGGGAGATGGCGAAGTCGGACCTGATCGTGGTCTGGGGCGGCAACCCCGTGAACACCCAAGTCAACGTGATGACGCACATCGCCCGCGCCCGGAAGGAGCGCGGGGCGAAGCTGGTCGTCGTCGATCCGTATCGCACCGGCACCGCGCAGCAGGCGGACCAGCATCTGGCGCTGCGCCCCGGCACCGACGGCGCGCTGGCCTGCGCGGTGATGCACGTCGCCTTCCGCGACGGCCGCGCCGACCGCGCCTACATGGCGCAATACGCCGACTGTCCCGACGCGCTGGAGGCGCATCTGGCGACCCGTGGCCCCGACTGGGCGGCCGATATCACAGGGCTGTCGGTGGCGGAGATCGAGGCGTTCGCGCGCCTCTACACGACGACCCCGCGCAGCTACATCCGCATCGGCTACGGTTTCTCGCGGATGCGCAACGGCAGCGTCAACCTGCACGCGGTCACCTGCCTGCCCACGGTCACCGGCGCCTGGCTGCACGAAGGCGGCGGCGCGTTCTGGAACAACCGCAGCATCTACCACTGGGACAAGACGCTGATCGAAGGTCTGGACGTGCGCGACCCGTCGACCCGGATCATGGACATGAGCCGCATCGGCGCGGTGCTGACCGGCGACCGCAGCGAGCTTGGCGACGGGCCGCCGGTGACGGCGATGCTGATCCAGAACACCAATCCCATCGTCGTCGCGCCCGACAGCAACAAGGTGCGCCGCGGCTTCCTGCGCGACGACCTGTTCGTGTGCGTCCACGAGCAGTTCATGACCGACACCGCCCGCTTCGCCGACGTCGTGCTGCCGGCGACGATGTTCACTGAACATGACGACATCTATCAGGCCGGCGGGCACAGCCACATTCAGCTCGGCCCGAAGCTGGTCGAGCCGCCCGGCGAGTGCCGCTCGAACCACGAGGTCCTGCAGGGGCTCGCCACGCGGCTGGGTGGGCAGCACCCGGGCTTCGGCATGACAGCGCTGGAGATCGTCGACGCGACGCTGCGCGCCTCCGGCTGGCCCGGCGTGGAGGAGGTCCGGGAACGGCGCTGGATCGACGCACAGGGCAGTTTTCGCGCCTCGCATTTCCTCGACGGCTTTGGTTTTCCGGACAAGCGCTTCCGGTTCGCGCCGGACTGGGCGGCGGCCGGCAAGCACCATGCCGGGCTGCCGGCGCTGCCGGACCACTTCGCGGCCACCGACGGCGCGACCAAGGAGCGGCCGTTCCGGCTGGTCGCCGCACCGGCCCGCTCGTTCCTGAACACCTCGTTCACCGAATGCCCGACCGGGCGCAAGCGCGAGGGCCGTCCCACGGCGCTGCTGCATCCTGATGACGCGATGCGTCTCGGCGTCGTGGACGGCGGGCGCGTCCGGCTCGGTAACGAGCGCGGCGAGATCGTGGTGCGGGCGCGGCTGTTCGACGGGTTGCAGGCGGGCGTGGTGATCGTCGAGAGCATCTGGCCGAACGCCGATTTCGAAGGCGGCATCGGCGTCAACGCTTTGGTCAGCGACGAGCCCGCGCTGCCCGCTGGCGGCGCCGTGTTCCACGACACCGCCGTATGGGTCGAGGCGGCCGCCGCCGATCTGGCGATGGCGGCGGAGTAGCTGCCTTCAGGCTGCGAAATAGGCCGGCCGATCGAGATCGGCGATCAGCCCGGGCTGCTGCGGCTGCCACCCCAACTGGTCCCGGGTGCGCTCGCTCGAGGCCGGGCAGTCGATCGCGGCGAACCGGGCAAACCAGCCGAAATGCTCGGCGGCCTCCTCGGCGGACTTGGCGACGACCGGCAGGTTCAGGCGGCGGCCGATCACTTCGGCGATGTCCCTGAACGGCACGCCCTGTTCGGCGACCCCGTGATAGCGGGCGCCGGCGGCGCCGTTTTCGAGCACGAGCCTGTAGAGATGCGCGGCATCGAGCCGGTGCACGGCGGGCCACCGGTTGCGCCCATCGCCGACATAGGCCGAAACGCCCTTCGCACGGGCGATGCCGATCAGGATCGGAACGAAGCCGTGATCGCCGTCGCCATGCACCGACGGCGAAAGCCGCACCGCCAGCGCGCGCACGCCGCGCGAGCGCCAACGCGAATGCGGCCTGTTCCGAAACGCGGGGGATCGCGGCGTCGGCAGGCGGCATCGTGTCTTCGGTCGCGAGGTGGCCCGGCGTCAGCAGGGCGACCCCGGACGTCACGATCAACGGTCGGTCGGACCCGGCCAGCCCGGCGCCGAGCGCCTCGATGGCGCGCCGGTCGATCTCGCAGTTGGCCGCGAACTTCGAGAAGTCGTGGATGAAGGCGGTATGGATCACGCCTTCCGACATCGCGGCCGCGCTGCGCAGGCTTTCCAGGTCTTCGAGGTCGCCCCGATGCACCTGGGCACCCGTGGCGGCAAGCGACCCGGCGCCGGCATCCGAGCGGGCAAGGCCGACCACCTGGTGGCCCGCGCTGATGAGTTCCTGAACAATGGCAGACCCGATAAACCCGGTCGCACCGGTGACGAAGACACGCATCGACTTTTCCCTCGCGTCGTTTCACGGCCGCATTCGCGGCCCGTGATGTTCAAGGTAGGTGGTTGAGGTGATACGATCCATGCGGTAAAGTCCGCATTATCTTCGCGATCGTCCGGAACCGCCATGGACCCCCTGTCCGACGTGCTGTCTCTGCTGAAGCCGCGCAGCTACATGTTCGGCGGCTTCGACGCGGGCGGAGAATGGTCGATCCGGTTCGGCCCGCATGAAGGCATCAAGTGCTACGCCGTGGTTCGCGGCCAATGCTGGCTGGCCGTGGAGGGCGTTGCCGACGCGTTGCGCCTGAACACCGGGGACTGCTTCCTGCTGCCGCGCGGGTGGCCTTTCAGCATTGCCAGCGATCTGGCCCTGCCGCCCGTCGACGCCCGCACGATCTTTCCCGAGCCGCGCAATGGCGGCATCGCCGTGCTCAACGGCGGCGGCGACTTCTCGGTCGTCGGCGGGCACTTTGCCCTGGCCGGCAATCATGCCGGCGTCCTGCTGTCGATGCTGCCGCCGATCGCGCATGTCCGGAAGGACGCGGACAAGGCAGCGCTGCGCTGGTGCATGGAGCGCATGCGGCAGGAACTGCGCGAGCGGCAGCCCGGGGGTTTCCTGGTCGCGCAGCATCTCGCCTACATGATGCTGGTGCAGGCGCTGCGGCTGCACCTGGCGGACGGGCTCGCAGGCGGTGTCGGGTGGTTGTTTGCCCTCGCCGACAAGCAGATGGGCGCCGCGCTCAACGCCATGCACGACGATCCGGCGCATCGTTGGACATTACAGGAACTGGCGGAACGCGCCGGCATGTCGCGGTCGACCTTCGCGCTGAAATTCAAGGTGACGGTCGGGGCGTCGCCGCTGGACTACCTGACGCGCTGGCGCATGCTGCTGGCCGGGGACAGGCTGGCGAATTCGAGCGATCCCGTTTCCGTCATTGCGCTGTCGCTCGGCTACGAATCGGAAAGCGCCTTCAGCACCGCCTTCAAGCGGGTGATGGACTGTTCGCCGCGGCAATACGGCCGCGGCCGGAATCCGGCTTCCGCTTCACAGGCCGCGGCATGAGCCTCGACTGGTCACGCGGCACCGCCCAGATAGGCGGCCCTCACGCCGGAATTGCTCCACAGTTCATCCGGCCTGCCCTGCAGCAGCAGTTGCCCGCTCTCCAGCACATAGCCGCGATCGGCGATCGAGAGCGCCATGTGGGCGTTCTGCTCCACCAGCAGCACCGTGGTCCCGCGCGACCGGATGTCGGCGATGATGCGAAACACCTGCTGCACGATCAGCGGGGCCAAGCCCAGCGAGGGTTCGTCGAGCAGGAGCAGGCGCGGCTGCGCCATCAGGCCGCGCGCCACCGCGACCATCTGCAACTGGCCGCCCGAAAGCGTCCAGCCCAGCGCGTGCTCCAGCCGTTTGAGATCGGCGAAGAAGGCCAGCATTCCGTCGACCTCAGTTTCGAGCGTGCGCCGCCGCACGCCGCTGCGGTTCGAGGCGCCCAGCAGGATGTTCTCGCGCACCGTAAGGCCCGGGAAAACGCGGCGGCCCTCCGGCACATGGGAAATGCCGAGGCGAACGATCGCCTCCGGGCCGCGGCCCCCGATCGGCCGCCCGGCGAAGCGGATGTCTCCCCGCGCCGGCGCGACCAGTCCGGAGATCGCTCGGAGGGTCGTGCTTTTGCCGGCCCCATTGGCGCCCAGGAGAGTAACGATCTCGCCCTCCTCGACGGCGAGGTCGATGCTCTTCAGCACGTCGCCGGCGCCGTAGCGGACGGCGAGGCTGTCCAGTTCAAGCAGCTTCATTGCGCCGCGGCTCCCCGAGATAGGCGGCGATCACATCCGGGTGCGCCAGCACGTCGCCGGGCAGGCCGTCGGCGATCCGGCGGCCGAAGTTCAGCACGGTGATGTGGTCGGCCACCTGCTCGACCAGGTTCATGTCGTGATCGACGATCAGGATGGTCAGGCCGTGGCCCTTCAGGCGGCGCAGCAGCAGGCCGAGCGCGTGTTTCTCGGTCAGGTTCAGCCCGGCCGCGGGCTCGTCCAGCAGCAGCATCGCGGGGCTGCCGGCGAGCGCGCGGGCGATCTCGACATAACGCTGATGGCCGTACGAGAGCGCCGCGACCGGCCGGCCCGCGTCGCCGCGCAGATCGACGAAATCGAGTGCCGCCAGCGCCCGGCGCACCACGGCGGCCGGGTCGCCGGCCACGTCGTTGCCGGCGCGCTCGGCGCCGACCATGACGTTCTCCAGCACCGTCATGCCGCGGAACACACGGATGTTCTGAAACGTGCGGGCGAGGCCCGCGCGGTTGCGCCGGTGCGGCGGCAGTGCCGTCACGTCGGCGCCGGCGAAGCGGATGCGCCCGGCGGTCGGGCGGTACAGCCCGGTGATGACGTTGATGAACGTCGTTTTGCCCGAGCCGTTCGGGCCGATCAGCGCATGCACCGTGCCGCGCCGGACCGCGAGGTCGACGCCGTCCAGCGCGCGCAGCCCGCCGAAATGCTTTGCCAGGCCCTCGACCGACAATTCGAGGTCGCGACTTTCGCCGCCGGTGCGCAGCAGCAGCGGCAGCGGCGGCACCGCGCCGACGAGGGCACGCGGGCCGCGCGAGAAGCGCGCGTTCAGAAAGCCCCAGAGGCCGTCAGGCAAAAAGACCATGATCAGGATGACGGCGGCGCCGTAGACCGCGAGATAGACCTGCCGCAGGAAGCGCAGCCACTCCGGCAGCACGATCAGCAGGCCGGTGCCGATCAGCGCACCGAACGGCGACTGCACGCCACCGAGCAGCGCCATGGTCAGCAGCACGATCGATTCGGCGAAGCCGAACTGGTCCGGGCTGATGTAGTGGAAGCCGCCGGCGAAGAAGCCGCCGCCGAGGCCCCCGAGCACGGCGGAGATGCCGAAGCTGACCACCTTGGTGCCGAATACGCCGATGCCGCAGGTGCCGGCGGCGATCTCGTTGTCGCGCACCGCCTGCATGGCGCGGCCGAGCCGATGCGACTTCAGCCGCCAGACCGCGAGCGTCACCAGCACCAGCGCCACGAGGCACAGTGCGAGAAAAGCATTGCCGCCGGCGAAGCTGATCCCGAACAGCGTCGGCCGCGGGATATTGCGGACGCCGTCGGGCCCGTGCGTCAGCCCGATCCAGTTGGTCAGCACCAGAGTCAGAATCTGCTGGAAGCTGATCGTGACCATCGCGAGGTAGTGGCCGCCGAGCCGCAGGCTGCCGAGGCCGAGGATCAGGCCGAACACGCCGGCGAGCACGATGCCGAGCGCGAGCGCCGCGAAGAAGTTCAGCCCGTAATCGACCGTGCCGATCGCGACCACGTAGGCGCCGAGGCCGAAGAACGCGGCCTGCGCAATCGAAATCTGCCCGCAATAGCCGAGCACGACCACGAGCCCGACCACCGCGATCGCGTAGGTCACGGCCTGCATCAGGATGTTGAGGTAATAGCCCTGCTCGGGCGCGAGCCAGGCGACGACGAGCGCGGCGACGAGGGCCGCGCAGGCGGCCGGGATGCCGCGCCACGGCCGGGCCGCGAGCACATCGCGGGCGACGTCCGGCGCGGTCACGCCTTCTCCGAGATGCGTTCGCCGAACAGGCCCTGCGGGCGCACCAGCAGGAACAGCAGCAGCATCAGGAAGGCGAACGCGTCCTTGTAAGGCACCGAGATGTAGGCGGCGCCGAGCGTCTCGACGACGCCGAGCGCAAGGCCGCCGAGGATGGCACCGGGGATGCGAGCCATAGCCGCCGATGATGTTGGCCGCGAACGCCTTCAGCGCGATGGCGCCGGCCATGTTCACCGAGACGAACAGGATCGGCGCCACCAGCATGCCGGCAAGTCCGCCCATTGCCGCGCTGTAGGCGAAGGTGATCATGATCATCGAAACGACCGGAATGCCGAGCAGGCTCGCCATCTCCTTGTCCTGGCTGGTCGCCTGCAGCTTCTTGCCGAGCAGCGTCTTCTCGAAGATCAGGTATTGCAGCAGGACCAGCAGCGTCGCGATCACGAGGATGGAGAGATACTGGCTGTCCATGAAGACGGGGCCGACCTGGATGCCCGGCGCGTCGAACAGACCGTCGATCTGCACCGAACTCGGGCCGTAGATCACCAGCACCATGTTCTCGAGGAAGATCGAGGCGCCGATCGTGCTGATGATCACCGGCAGCCCGCCGCGGAAGCGCAGCGGCCAGTAGGTCGCGTAGGCGAACACCACGCCGAAGCCCGCCATGATGACGACGGCCAAAAACATGCCGAGCAGGTACGGCAGGCCAAGAATGTTGAAGAACACGACGAGAAGATAGGCGCCGAGCATGGAGAACTCGCCCTGGCCGAAATTCACCACGCCGGCGGCGCGGATCAGCAGCACGAAACCGAGCGAGACCAGCGCATAGATCGCGCCGATGCCGAGGCCGGTGAACAGCAGTTGCAGCAGGACGTCCACGGGCGGCTTCGCGCCGACCGCGTCAGTCGGTGAACTCGATGTGCTCCTTGAATTCGAGCTTGCCCGCGTTGTTCACGACGATGTTGTAGCCGTGCAGCCCATCGCCGTTCTGGTCGAAGTTGTATTCGCCCTCCGCGCCGGGGAATTTCCTGATCGCCAGGATCGCCTCGCGGATCTTCGCCGGCTCGGTGCTCTTGGCGTCGCCGATCGCGCGCGCCAGGATGTGCATCGCATCGAACGTCCAGCCGCTGTCCGGGCTCGCCTTGAAGCGCGCGCGATAGGCGTCGCCGAGCGCCTTCGCCGTCGGGTTGCTGTCCTCGACGAAGTCGGAAATGCCGAACGTGCCGTACAGCGCGTTCTTGGCGAGGCCGCGCGTGACCGGCGAAGTGATCGACTGCGAGCCGACCCACGGGATGCGCACGCCAAGCTGGCGCAACTGCCGCGCGAACACGGCATTGTCCGGCTCGTTGGTGAAATAGCTGGTCAGCACCTCGGCGCCCGAGGATTTCACCGCCAGCACGACCGGCGTGAAATCCGCCTGGTTGTTGGTGTAGCCCTGGTCCAGCACCGGCGTGACGCCGGCTTTCGTCAGATTGGCCAGCAACTGCCGCTCGCCGCCGGTGCCGAAGGCGTCGGTCGAGTGGACCAGCGCGACCTTGCCGAGCTTCAGCGAGTTCAGGCAGAAATTCGCCATCACGCGGGCGGAAAAACTATCGTTCGGCCGGCAGCGGAACAGCCACGGGTTGCCGTTGTGGGTCAGCGTCGGGTCGGTGCCGCCGAACATCACCGGCTTGCCGACCTTCAGCATGTCGGGCGCCATCGCGTTCATCTGCGTCGAGCGGATCGAGCCGATGAACGCGACGATGTCGGCGTGCTCGGCGAGCCGGCTGAACGCCAGCACGGCGCCGGGATTGCTGCTCTGGTCGTCCTCGACGATCAGTTCGACCTTGCGGCCCAGGATCCCGCCGGCGTCGTTGACCTGGTCGACGGCGATGCGCAGGCTGTTGAGCTGGATGCGGCCGGGCTCGGCAACCGGGCCGGTCAGCGGCGAGACGACGCCGATCTTGAGGGTCTCCTCGGCGCGCGGGCGCCGGGCGATCGCAAACGTGCCGATGGCGGCGGCCGCGGATATGACGGCGCGGCGACGGGTAATCTGCATGGGCATCCCACCTTGTGGCGTTGTCGCCCAATCTGCGTTGGGCCAGCCGGCAGGACGTTAGCGGCTTCGCGCGCGCCTGCAAGAAGACGCGCGGGTTCCGGTCTACGGGTGTGTCTGTGCCGGCTAGGCGCGAGGCCGCGACGCGATGAGGCCGCGTGCCGTTGCCAACTGGTCGCGCAGGCCGACACGCAGCACCTCGATGTCGGCGGTCAGCACGAGCTCGGAAAAACCCATCGCGATCCAGCGTCCCGCGTCGGCCGCCTTGACCGCGTGCATCACGGCGGGAATGCCGGCGGCACGGCCGGCTGCGACGATCGCCTCCAGCGCCGCGGCGAACGCCGGCGCCGAGCGGTCCATGCCAAGCCCGAGCCCGAGCCCGAGATCGACCGGCCCGACATGCAGCCCGGCCAAGCCGTCGACGGCCGCGATCTCGTGCGCCGCGGCGACGCCGCGCCGGTCCTCCAGCATCGCGTAGATCGCCGGCCGCACGTCAGCGACATCCGCCGGCTCGGGCCGCATGCCGAAGCGCTGGCCGCCGTAGCTGCGTCGGCCGTGCGGTTGGTAGCGGGCGCGGGAAATCGCATCCGCGACCAGTTCGGGGCTCGACGCCATCGCCACGACCACGCCCGACGCGCCCTGGTCGAGCACGCGCGGGATCAGCGCCAGCTCGTCCTCGCTGACCCGCACCAGCACCGGCACGCCGAGCGCGTCGAGCAACTGGATGCCGCGGAACGCCGTGCCGAGATCCCAGCCGCCGTGCTGCAGGTCGAGGCCGACCCAATCGTAGCCGGCACGCCCCGCCACCTCGACCACCAGCGGCTCCGGCAGCGCGAGCCAGCCGCCGAGACGCACCGTTGTCAGGTCTGCCATCACGAAATCCCCTCAGCGCCCTGTTTCAGCCGATCATCGAGTTCCGCCAGTTCCTGCTGCAGCAGGTCGAACTCCGCGCCGCCGCCCATCAGCCTGTTCAACGCGATCTCGTCGAGTGCCGCGCGCGCGAACTCGCCGGCGACGCGGCCGCCGCGCAGGATCACGAAGCGGTCGCCGATCGGCAGCGCGTGGCGGACGTTGTGGGTGATGAACACGACGCCGCGGCCGCGCGCGCGCGCCCGGATGATGTGGCGCAGCACGATCGCCGCTTCGTTGACGCCCAGCGCCGAGGTCGGCTCGTCGAGGATCAGCAGCCGCGCCCCGCGATATTCGGCGCGTGCGATGGCGAGCGACTGGCGCTCGCCGCCGGACATCGTGCCGACCTTCTGGTTCAAATGATTAACGGCGATGCCGATCTTCGCCAGTTCCGCGCGCGCGATTTTTCCCGCTTTCACTTCGTCGAACATGCGCAGCGGGCCGAGTTTGCGGATCGGCTCCATGCCCAGCATGAAATTGCGGGAGATGCTCATCTCCGGAAGGATCGCGAGATCCTGGTAGACCGTGGCGATGCCGCGCGCAAAGGCGTCGCGCGGCGAGGCGAACGCGACGGGCTCGCCGTCAACTGCAATGGTGCCGATGTCCGGCCGCTCCAATCCGGACAGCATTTTTATCAATGTCGATTTGCCGGCGCCGTTGTCGCCCAGCAGGCACACCACCTCGCCGGCGCGCACGCTGATCGACACGTCGGACAGCGCGACGACGCCGCCGAAGAATTTCGAGACGCCGCGGGCCTCGATCAGCGGTGGAGCGGAACCGTCAGGCATCGGTCAGCGCTTCCGCGCCCTGTGGCGCGCGTGCTGGTTGATCAGCACCGCGGCCAGCAGCATCAGGCCCAGCACCGCCTGATACCAGTCGAAATCGACGCCCGCGAAGAACAGCCCCTGCCGCACGACGCCGAGCGTGAGCGCGCCGATCGCGGTGCCGACGATCGAACCCGCGCCGCCCGACAGCGACGTGCCGCCGATCACCGCGGTGATCGCCGCCTCGAACTCCTTGCCCTGGCCGCGGAAGGAATTGGCGGAGCCGATGGTCAGCACCTGCACCGCCGCCAGCAGCGCGCCCGATGCGGCCACCGCCATGAACAGGATGATCTTCACGCGCGCCACCGGCACGCCCGAGGCGCGGGCCGCCGCCGCCGAGCCGCCGACCGCAAAGATCCAGTTGCCGAACCGGGTTTTCGTCAGCACGAAGGCGCCGACCGCCATGATCGCCATCCACCACGCGAAGCCGGCGTTCAACCCCGGGATCAGCTCGCCGGTGAACAGCTTGCCCAGCGGATCGTCGCCGACCGCCTTGCGCACGCCGCCGATATACGGCTGGTGCGCGATGGTGCGCGAAAACCCGATGGTCGCGCCGCGCAACAGGAACAAGCCGCCGAGCGTGACGATGAACGAGGCGATGCCGGTGCGCACCACCAGCAGGCCGATCGCAAACCCGTAGGCCAGCGCGAAGGCGAGCGCGCACAGCAGCGACAGCCATAGCGGCCACCCCGCCTGCGTGACGCCGAGCGCGATGATCATGCCGGCGAACCCGACCATCGAGCCGATGGAAAGGTCGAACTCGCCGCCGATCAGCAGCAGCGTCACCGTCGTGCCGATGATGCCGACCTGGGTCGCGACATCGAGATAGCTTGCGGTGCCGCGCTCGGTCAGGAAGCCGCTGCCGCCGCCGAACACCGCGAACAGCAGCCACACCGCCGCGAGCCCGATCGCCGCGCCGACCTCCGGCCGGTCGACGAAGCGACGCGACAGGCTGACGTGCCGCACCCGGCCGGACGCCGCGGCGACAGGACCGGCGTCGTCCGGCCCTGTGCCTACGCGAGGGATATCGGAGGCCATCGCCGTCCCGGCGTCAGTAGATGCCTTCCTTCACCAGCTTCAGGATCTGGTCGGCGTTGTCCTTGGTGATGAAGAAGCCGCCGTTGTTGACGATCGCGGCCGGCCCGCCGGGCAGCACGCCGTACTTGATGTATTCATACAGGAAGGACACGCACAGATAGCCCTGGTTGAACGGCACCTGCGACGTCTCGAACGCGATTTTTCCTTCTTTGATCATCGGCAGCGTGTCGAGGCCCGGGTCGAAGTAGGAGACCACCACCTTGCCTTGCAGCTTCAGCGCGGTCAGCGTGTCGTCGATCACTGCGGGGCTCGGCCCGCCGCCCCATTCGCCGCCGATGCCGTCGATCGTCGGGTCTTTCAGGAACGCCGCCTCGATCGCACCGCGGGTGATCGTCGGGTCGGCGAGGCTGGTCGGCACCACGCTGGTCTTGCCGCCCGCCGCCTTGATTGCCGCCGCGATGCCGTTGCAGCGATCCTCCAGGATCTGGTTGCCGACTTCGTGGTCGAGGCAGATCACATTCTTGGCGCCGAGCTTGGCCAGCCGCTCGCCGGCGCCCATGCCGGCCGCGTAGCCGTCCTCGGCGATGTGGACCAGCGAGCCCGCGTCCTTGAAGCACTTGGCGCCGGCGTTGAACGACACCACCGGGATGCCGGCCGCGCGCGCCGCCTGCACATGCGGCTTGATCGCGTCGCAGTCGGCGATCGAGACGAACAGCCCGTCCGGATGTTTGGCAATCGCGGCGTCGATTAATTCGCCCTCGGCGACGACGTCGAACTTGTCGGGACCGACGAAGTCGACCTTGATGCCGAGATCCTTGCCGGCCTGCTCCACGCCGCGCTTCACGACCGAGGAGAAGCTGTTGGAGACGTCGGCATGAAACACGCCGATGATATACAGCTGCTTGTCGGCGGCGTGCGCAGCCGTGGCGAACAGACAGGCAGTGGCGAACGACGCAATGGCTGCGCGTGCGATCATGGTGGTCCTCCCTCGTTGCAAACCGGTCATTCTCCGGGAGCAGGTCCCGGGCGCCATCGCCAAGTATGCATGCTGCGCCGGTCGGCGGGAAGCCGGATTGCCGAGCAATCGGTCGTCAGGCCGGAACGACGGCAGGCAGCGCGATCCCGGCCGCAGCAGCGGCATCCGCCAGCGCCGCCAAGGTCGGGCCGTCCACGGCGATGTCCACGGCCGCCGCCGCGGCGCGCTGCTCGCGCTCGCCCGGCAGCAGCACCGGGCGCGCCGGGTCGCTCGGCCGAGCCGAGGCCACGTAGCGCCCCATCCGCGCGGCGCGGTCGGCAAACGCCGCGTCGGCCGCAATTGCCAGCATCGCGAGGTTTGAGCCGGTGCGCGACAGGTCGTCGGTGTCGTCCTCGGCCAGCAGCGCCGCGAACACTTCGACCAGCAGCGCCAGCGCGGTGCCGCGGTAGCCCTGCGCGCCGCCGAGCGGCTGGATGGTGCCGCGCGAGGTGGCATACAGCGCCGCCGGATCGTCGGTCGGCCGGCCCTCTGCGTCGCGCAGCGCGCCCACTGGTGCCGGCAGGCCGCGGTGCAGCAGGCTGCGGATCACGCCCTCCGGCGCGACGCTGGTCGAGAAATCCGCAACGATCGGCGCGCCATCCGCGCTCGGAATGGCGTAGGCGATCGGGTTGGTCGCCAGCCGCCCCTCGGCGCCGCCGAACGGCGCCACGAAATGGCCGGAGCGCGGCCCGCTGCACACGGCGATGCCGACCATGCCGGCACCGGCAATGGCCTCGGCATAGGCGCCGATCCGCCCGGTGTGGCCCATGTGCCGGCCGGCGACGAAGGCAATTCCCGTCGCCCGCGCCAGTGCGACCGCCTCGTTCGCCATCGCGAGCCCGACCACCTGGCCGAAGCCGCGGTTGCCCTCGACCAGCCCGCGGCCGGGCGCCAGCCGCACGATGCTCGGCGCCGCCGCCGGGTCGGTCTCGCCACGCGCGACGTCGCCGAGATATTGCGGAATGCGCATCATGCCGTGCGAGCGCAACCCCATCGCGTCCGCCTCGATCAGATGGCCGACCACGGTCCGCGCCGCCGCTTCCGGCGCGCCGGCATGGCGCAGCAGACGTTCGCCCAGCTCCGCCAGCGGACCGCGCGCGAGCCGGACGCCGGGCACCTCGGCCGTCGTCATCCCGCGAACTCCGCGTCCGGCAAGCCGGGCACATCCACGCGCAGCGCGAACAGATGGCCGGCCATCGGTTGCGCCTGCAACTGCGCCTCGCTCAGCCCCCATTTCGCCGTCGTGCAGTACAGCGTCCGCAGGTCGGCGCCGCCGAAGGCAACGCAGGTCGGGTTCTGCACCGGCAGTTCGATCACCCGATCACAGCGCCCGCGCGGGTCGTAGCGCGCGACCGTCCAGGCGCCCGGCCGTGTCAGCCAGTAGCAGCCCTCCGCATCGACCGCGGCCCCGTCCGGCGCGCCTTCGCCGGGTCCGAGCGCGATGAACACGCGGCGGTTGCGGATGCTGCCGTCATCGGGGTCGAGATCCCACGCCCACACCGTCCGCTGCGGGCTGTCGCCGTAATAGAGCGTGCGCCCGTCCGGCGCGAACGCGAGCGCGTTCGACGCGGTGATGCCCTCGACCAGCCGATTGCAGGAGAGGTCGGCATCCAGCCGGTACAGGCTGCCGGAGGGCCGAGTTTCCGGGTCGTGCAGGCTGCCCGCCCAGAACCGGCCCTGGCGGTCCGGCTTGCCGTCGTTGAAGCGGTTCTCCGGCATATCCGCCTCGGGCTCGGCGAGCAGGGCGAAGCCGCCGCCCGTCGTGCCGAAGCCATAAAACCCGTGCGCCATTGCAACGACCAGGCCGCCGCTTGCCCGCAATGCCAGCGAGCCGACGTCGTGCGGCGCCGCCCAGGACGTGTTCGCCCCTGATGCGGGATCGAAGCGGTGGATCAGGCGGCCTTTGATATCCAGCCACCACAACGCCTGCGCTGCCACGTCCCACAGCGCGCCCTCGCCCAGCCACGAGGCCGCGGGCAGCACGATCTCGAAGGCGGCCATGCGGCGCCCCTCCCCCTGATCATCTTTGCGTCGAGCGTTGCCCCGCCCGGTCGGGCTGTCAACCGCTTGGACCTCGCACGATCGTCGTTCAGGCGCCGCGCAAGTTAGCCGATGTTGAAAGCATGCTTTGGCCGGCTACACGCGGTTCAGCGTTCGGTCACTGCGGGGGGCTGTTGAACGAAGCGCCGATACACGGTGCCGAGACCGATCAATGTGAGGCCCAGCCCCAGGAACGAGAGCACGCGCCACAGCCCGACCAGCCCCGCCGTGTCCACCAGAAACACTTTTGCGGCGGTCAGCCCGACGATCGCGATCGCGGCCAGGCGGAGCGCACGCAGGCCAAAACGGATGCCGGCGACCATGAGCGCCGCCCCGAACGCCAGCCACGCCCCGGACCACGCCCACAGTTCGGCCTCCTCGACCGGTGCGGCGTCGAAGCCGATCGCGGTGGGGTGGAACAGGTGCCGTATTTCGAGCGTGATCCACGCGAAACAGGCGATCAGGGCGTAACCGCCCAGCACGCGCCGCATCGGCTGCGGCTCCGCGGTCGCCGGATGGATCATGGCCAGCGCCGCCAGCAATGCCGGCACGGCATACGCCGGCAGCAGCGCGTCCAGCACCGGCTGCGTGCCGACCGGGCTTCCGGTCACGCCCGGATTCGCGGCCAGCAGGCCCAGGCCGAGCAACAGCGCGAGACCGCCCTGGATGCGCCAGGACCACGCCAGCACCGGCCGTTTGGCGTGCTCGTTGCGCCGCATGGTCGCGGTCGCCATCAGCGCGAGCGCGCTGACTTGCAGGCCCGCCTGCAGGAACGCCGCGCTCGGCCTGGACGGATCGAACGGTGCCGGCTCGGCGAGCCCGGCATCGAGATGGCCGCCGGTGGCCCAATGGCGGATCTCCAGCATCACCAGCACGGTCGCGAACGCCATGCCGGCCGACTCCAGCACGGCGACCGTAAAGTCGTCGGCGCGGCGGCGGAACCGTGCGGCAGCCCAGGCGAACGCGAGCGCCGGCGCGCCGTACGCGACCAGCAGGCCGTTCAGCATCGGCATCGTCCCGAAATCATATTCGGGCAGGTACCAGTTGCCGAGCAGCCGCACCGCGACCACGGCCACAACGGCCAGCGCGACGCGGCGCAGTTCGGGCAGGTCGGTGCGGTCCTCGATCCACGCCAGCGGCGGCAGCAACAGCGCGATGGCGAGCGTCAGCCACTGGTCCGAGAGCAGCATGGCGCAGCCCAGCGCCAGCGCGGCGACCGCGCCCGCGGCGTGCATCCCGGCGCGCTGGCGGCGCTCCGGCCCGGCGCGCAGCGCGGCGGCGGCGACGCCGATCAGGCAGGCGGCGAGCGCCAGCGCCACCGCCGCCCATGCCAGCCGCGGCTGGAACAGCGCGACCTGCGCATAGGTCACGGCCAAGCGTCAGCACCGGCACCGCCGCCACCAGCGCCGCCCAACGCCGCGGATGCGCCGCCCGGCGCTCGAACCACAGGCCGGCCACGGCGTAGAACGCCGCCATCAGGGCGGCCACGGACAACAGCGGCTGGATCACCTGCGGCGCCCAGGCGCCCGGCAGCACCGCCAGCACGACCCCCGCGTTGGTGATCGGCTCGCCGGTCGGCTGCCACTCCGGCAGCGCCCAGGTCAGCAGCGACAGCAGGACCAGCAGCGCGGACAGCCACGGCAGCCGGTCGAGCCGTGGCTCCGCGGCGGCCTTCCAGACCGCCACCGGCGACAGCAGCAGCACGCCGGCGCGGGCGGCCCAACCGGGATCGATCATGACCAGCAACAGGCCGGCGGCACCGAGCGTCGCGAACGGGATCCAGGCCAGCCGCCGCCCGACTGTGTGCTCGAGCGCGGCCGGCGGCAGCAGCGCCAGGTTGAGCAGTGCGGCCGCCGGCACGAACAGCGCCGGCGCCCAGGCGTCCGGGCCGCTGCCGCCGACCGTGACGATGAACACCCAGGCCGCGCCCGCGATTGTCGTGGCCCAGCCGAGCCATGCCCAGGCGGTGTAGCGCACCACCGCCAGCGCCGCGGCGCTCACGAACAGCAGATACAGGAACAGCCCCGGCATCGAGGGGGCCTCGGTCTGCACCAGCGCGGGCGTGGCGAACGCGCCGGCGATGCCGACCGCTGCGACCAGTTGCCCGTGCCGCAGCGAGACCACGAGCCCCGCGAGCGCGGCCGCCGCCATCAGCGCGAACGCGACCGCCGGCGGCACCAGCATGTAGAGCACGCCGAGCGCATAGGCCGCGCCGAACAGGACCGCCACGCCACCCGCGGCCAGCGCCGGCGGCGCCTGGTCGGCCGCCCAGGCGGCCGACGCCGGTGCCTCGCGGCGTTTCAGCCACTCGGCGCCGGCGATCAGCGCCACGCCCAACAGCGCCGCCAGCACGCAGCGCGTCGCCGGGCCGAGCAGCCCTTCGTCGACCGCATAACGCACCAGGAACACGCCCGCGAACAGCAGTGCCGCCGCGCCCAGCCAGACGCCCCAGCGCAACGTCAGCAGCGCCTCGATATCCCATCCCGCGCCGGCCTGGTCCCGTTGGCCCGGCCCGATCGCAGCTTCCACGCGCACAGTCTCGACGCGCACGGGCTCCACGCGCGCAGGCTCCACATGCGCGGGTTCCGCGTGGACAGGCTCGTCGATCGGCGCGGTCCAGGGCCGGGACGCGGCAAGCGGGTCCGGCTCGCTGACCGGTTCCGGCAGTGCCGCGACGGATGCCTGCGCGGGCACGGCCTGCAATCGCCGTTGCAGCTCCCGGACCTCGCGGAGCGCCCGCCGTGCCGAAAAGAACCCCGCGACGCCCAGCACCCAGCCGACCAGACCGGTCAGCACCACCAGCACCACGGGCCCGATGAAGTCGTCCATTCCGCTGTTCGACCTAGACCGTGTGCAATCGGAACGGATACACGAACTGCCGGACCATGCCTTTTGGCAATCCGTCGCCGACGACGCCGCAGGTGCCGAACAGCCGGTCGATCATCGGCAGATGCACGGCATAGTTGGCGTCGACGGGTTTGCGCTTGCTCGGGCTACCACGGATCGTCATGAACACCCCGTAGACCGTCTGGACGATCGTGAACGCCAGCGCGTAACGGTCAGTTGGCCCTCCCTCATGGAAACGCTGGTGCAGCAGGACCGGCATTGGCATCGAGAGGTATGACAATCCACACAAGGTTCTTCCTGCTTCGCCGCTTTTGGTAGCCCGCGTGTGCTGGGTCATTTCAGCATCGCTCGTCAAGACGTTTCTCTCGCCCTGATTTTTCCCCTGTTCGCGGCCCCGAGGGGGAACGAAAGCAGGCGAAGGGGTGCGAAGTCCCTATCCACACGATACAGTCTTTCCCCGTGGCTTTCGGTCGGCCCACGTTCCCATCCGCGTCCGGCGCAAGGCTGGCCAGAGCTCGACGGCAAGTGTGACTCCCCGCGGTGCAGGAGGCGGACATGCAGGCCATGGTGCTGAAGCAGCCCGGGTCCGCGCTGGAATGGACGGAGCTTGCCGACCGGGCGCCCGGGCCGGGCGAGATCCGCGTGACGGTGGGCGCCTGCGGGGTCTGCCGCACCGACCTGCACGTCGTCGACGGCGAGCTGCCGCATCCGGTGCTGCCGATCATCCCCGGCCATGAGATCGTCGGCCGCGTCGACGCGATCGGCCCGGGCGTCGAGGGGCTGCGGCTGCACGAGCGCGTCGGCATCCCATGGCTCGGCCACACCTGCGGGGTCTGCGCCTATTGCACGATGCAGCGGGAGAACCTGTGCGACCGGCCGCTGTTCACCGGCTTCACCCGGGACGGCGGCTTTGCCACGGCGACGATCGCCGACGCCCGGTTCGCCTTTCCACTCGGCGAGGCGGGCAGCGACGTGGCGATCGCGCCGCTGCTCTGCGCCGGGCTGATCGGCTGGCGTTCGCTGGTGATCGCCGGCGACGGCACGAAGCTCGGGCTCTACGGCTTCGGCGCCGCGGCCCACATCCTCGCCCAGGTCGCGCGTTGGCAGGGGCGATCGGTGTTCGCCTTCACCCGGCCCGGCGATACCGAGGGCCAGGAATTCGCCCGCAGCCTCGGCGCGGTGTGGGCGGGCGGCTCGGACGAGGCACCGCCGGAGCCGCTGGATGCGGCGATCATCTTCGCGACCGTCGGCGCACTGGTCCCGCAGGCGCTGAAGGCGGTCCGCAAGGGCGGCCGGGTGGTCTGCGCGGGCATCCACATGAGCGATATCCCGAGCTTCCCCTACGCGATCCTGTGGGAGGAGCGACAGCTCCTCTCGGTCGCCAATCTGACGCGCCAGGACGGCATCGACTTCCTGCGACTGGCGCCGAAGGTCGGCATCGTCACCAGCACGACCGTCTACCCGCTCCGGGAAGCCAATCAGGCGCTGGCCGATCTGCGGGCCGGCCGCTTCGAGGGCGCCGCCGTGCTGACCCCGTGAGCGGGGCGGCGACACCCGTCCCGCCACGAGTCCGATCCATCACATGCCCACGACGATCGCCGGGCCGGCGGGGTTTGCGGTTGCCGGGCGGGATCGGCCGCATTAGGTGCAGCGTATGTCCAGGCAGGCGACGAGATGGAGTCGGGAATGATCGGGCGACGTGCGGTCGTGCTCGCGGGGGCGGCGCTGGCCGTGCGCCCGGCGGTCGCCGTGGCTGCCCTGCCGGTCCCGTCCGGCGATTCACTTGCGTTCGTGCTGATCCGACACGGCAGCCAGATCGGTCGGCACACGCTGCGCTTCGACCGCCAGGGCGACACGCTGACGGTCGCCATCGACGTGCAGGCGCTGGTCACCGTGCTGTCCATCCCGTTTGTCCGCTACACCCACCATGCGGTCGAGACCTGGCAGGGCGACACCCTGGTCGGGTTAGTTGCCGACACCGACAAGAACGGCCAGCACGAATGGACCAAGGCCAGCCGCACCGGCGAAGGGCTGGTCGTGCTCGGCAGCAAGACGAAGCGCTACGTCGCGCCGGCGGAGGCGATCGGCACCAGTTACTGGAACCGGCGTATGCTGGACGGCCCGATGATCAGCCTGGAGGACGGGGTGCTGCTGGCGCCCAAGGTGCTGCCGCGGCAGCCGGAGAGCGTGCGACTGGCCTCGGGCGCGTCGATCCCGGCGGACCATTACAGCCTGAGCGGCGCGTTCTCGGCCGACGTGTGGTACGACCGCGCCGGCACCTGGGCCGGCTTCGCCTTTGGCGTCGCGGACGGGTCGAGCGTTCACTACGAGCGGCTCTGAGCCGGTGACGCTGGCCGGGTTCCTGATCGACCATGGCAGCGCCCTGCTGCTGCCGCTTTCCGTCATCGAAGGCCCGATCGTCTCCATCCTGGCCGGCGCGCTGTCGGCACAGGGTTTTTTCCATTGGTACTGGGCGCTCGGCCTGCTGGTCTGCGGCGACCTGATCGGCGACCTGATCTACTACTGGGTCGGCCGCACCGGCCATGCGCCGCTCGGCCGGATCGGCCGCACCCTCGGCCTGGGCCGCGCCTTCTCGCCCGGGCTGCATCGCGATCTGCGGCAGAACGCCACGAAAATGCTGCTGATCGGCAAATGGACGCATTCGCTCGGCTGCGTCATATTGGTCGGCAGCGGCATGCTGCGGGTGCCGCTGCCGCGGTTCATCCTGGTCAACCTGCTCGCGACCGTGCCGAAGAGCGCGGTGCTGCTCGCGTTCGGCTACTACGCCAGCCGCTACTGGCCTTACTTCCAGCAGCACTGGATCGTCGGAACCGCTGCACTGTGTGCCCTCGGCGGGACGGCGATCGGGGTCGTGCTGTGGCGGGCCGGCGGGGTCGTCGCGGACGGCGCCGGCCAATGAAGATCGCGATGTTCACCGACTATTTTTTCCCCGAACTGGGCGGCATCCAGGATTCGGTCGCGACGATCTGCCGCTCCCTCGCCCGGCGCGGGCACCAGATCGACATCCACGCGCCGCGCTACGGGAAGAAGGACTATCGCCGGATCGGCGCGACGGTACGGGAGCGCGACCTCGGCGCCAACGTGCGCGTGCGGCGGCGGCCGTCGCTGCCGGTGCCGAGTTCCACCCGGCAGTCCCGCGCCGCCCTGCCGTCGCCGCTGGCCTGGCTGCGGCAGGCGCGGCCGGACGTGGTGCACGTGCATTCGTTCTTCGGCATCGGCCTCGAGGCGCTGCTGGGCGGCGCCTGCCTCGGCATCCCGGTGGTCGGCACCAACCACACGACGATCGCCGGCTTCGCGCCGCATCTGCCGATGCGCGCCGACTGGGCGGCGGCCTATGTCATGTGGTTCTACAACCGCTGCGACTTCGTCACCGCGCCGTCGCGCTCGGTGTTCGAGGAACTGGGCATGGCCCGGCTGCGCCGGCCGCATTGCGTCGTCTCCAACCCGATCGACACCGAGCTGTTCGCGCCGCTCGGCGCCGGCGAGGGCGATGCGCTGCGTGCGCGGTTCGGGCTCGCCGGGCCGGTGATCACCTACGCCGGCCGGCTTGGGCCGGAGAAGAATGTCGACGTGCTGCTGCGCGCAGTCGCCGCGCTGCGTGACGATGGGGTCGACGCCGAACTGGCGATCGCTGGACACGGCTCGCACGAGACGGTACTGCGGGCGCTGACCGTGCAATTGCGAATCGACGGCCGCGTGACGTTCCTCGGCACCCTGGCACAGGATGAGTTGGCGCGATTGCTGCGGATCAGCGACATATTCGCGATCATGAGCACCAGTGAGACGCAAAGCATGGTGCTGCTGCAGGCAATGGCGTCCGGGATTCCCGTGGTTGCGGCCGCCAGCCGGGCGCTGCCGGAGTTCGTCGGCCCGGCCAACGGGGTGTTGGCGGACCCGAACGAGCCGGCCGCGGTGGCGCGGGCGCTCGCGGACCTGCTGGCCGCGCCGGAGCGCCGGCGGGAACTGGGATGCGGCGGCCGGAATTCGGCCGAAAAGTACGACGTCAGCACGATCACCGATAGGTGGGAATCGCTGTACCAATCGGTGCTCAAGGGGGAGCGCAACTGAGTGAACGAGCAGGTAACGGTCAGTTTTGTCGTGCCGGCCTTCAACGAGGAAAAGCATCTCGCCGAGACGCTGACGGCGGTGCTGTCGGAGATCCGGCGCACCGGCTGCGCGGCGGAGGTGATCGTCGTCAACAACGCCAGCACCGATCGGACCGGGGAGCTTGCCGCCTCGTTCCCCGGCGTGATCGTGGTCGACGAGCCGAACAAGGGGCTGGTGCAGGCGCGGCGCGCCGGCTTCCTGCGCGCGACCGGCGACCTGATCGCCAATGTGGACGCGGACACGATCGTCACCGAAGGCTGGCTCGACCGGGTGCTGCATGAATTCGGCCGCCACCCGGGGCTGGTCGCGCTGAGCGGCCCATATATCTACTACGACGTGTCGAAAAAGGCGCGCGCGGCGGTGCGGGCGTTCTACGTCATGGGTTACGGCTTCTACATGCTGAACCGCTTCGTGCTGCGCAACGGCTCGATGCTGCAAGGCGGCAACTTCGTAGTGCGGCGCGAGGCGCTGGAGCAGATCGGCGGGTACAATCCGTTGTACAGCTTCTACGGCGAGGACACCGATCTTGCATGCCGGCTGAACGCGGTGGGTGCTGTGAAATTCAGCTTCCGGCTGCCCGCGCTGTCGTCGGGGCGGCGGTTGAACGAGGAAGGGCTGGTGCGCATCGGGGTGCGCTACTCGATGAACTTCTTCTGGGCGACGTTCATGCACCGGCCGTTCACCGACGAGTGGATCGACGTGCGGCACTGAGCGTCCCGCTCGCCATCTTCGCTGCCGGCTTCCGCGATGTTGAATAAAGCTTTAGCCTGACTGACGCGTTCGTGACCGTCGCGGCGCGACGGCGTTCCCACATCGGCAGTCCAGTGCAGCCCGCCGCGAGGCGAGCATGGGAGCTTGCGGATGCGGCGAAGCCGCCACGGTCTACTGATTGTCACGGTCGGGTTTCTGCTGGCGGTGCTGGCGTGGTGGCAGGCGCAGGCGCAGCAGCAGCCGGCGGCGCACCCGCCCGCCGCCGGCGTGCCGGTGACGGTGACGCCGGCGGCCAAGCAGGATCTGCCGATCTATGTGCGCGGCATCGGCACGGTGCAGGCGTGGCGCTCGGTGGACGTCCGCTCCGAGGTCACGGGCTATCTGCAATCGATCAACTTCACCGAGGGCCAGGAGGTCAAGGCCGGCGACGCTTCTGGCGATGATCGACCCGCGCCCGTACGCCGCGGCGCTGGCGCAAGCGCAGGCAAAGAAGGCCGGCGATCAGGCGACGCTGGCCAATGCGCAAGTGAACCTGCAGCGCTATTCGACGCTGGCGAAATCGGATTTCGCCTCGCGCCAGCAGGTGGAAAACCAGAATGCGGCGGTGCGGATGTCGCAAGCCAACGTGCAGGCCGATGATGCCGCGATCACCGCGGCCCAGCTCAATCTCGACTTCTGCCGCATCACTGCGCCGATCGACGGCGTGGTCGGGTTCCGGCTGGTCGACATCGGCAATCTCGTGCAGGCCAACGGAACGCAAGCGATCGTGACGCTGATGCAGGTGCGGCCCGTCGCGGTGGTGTTCACGCTGGCGCAGCAGGACTTGCCGGCGGTGCGCGCCGCGCTTGCCGCGGGCAAGCCGGAGGTGCTGGCGTTCTCCGCCGACGACGCGACGCAACTGAGCGCCGGCACGCTGCTGACGCCGAACAACACGATCGACACCAGCACCGGCACGATCTCGCTGAAGGCGGTATTCCCGAACGACGATCGCAAGCTGTGGCCTGGCCAGTTCGTCAATGCGCATCTGCGGCTGCGGGTCGACAAGGGTGCGGTCACGGTGCCGGTGGCGGCGGTGCAGCACGGGCCGGACGAATCTGTACGTGTTCGTGGTCAAGCCGGACAGCACGGTCGCCGAGCAGACGGTGCAGGTGGGCTACCAGGACAGCAAACTCGCCGAGATCACCAAGGGTCTGGACGGCGGCGAGAGCGTGGTGGTGGACGGCCAGTCGCGGCTGCAGGCGGGCGTGAAGGTCGCGGCCAGGAACGCGGCGACGGCGGGCTGAGCAGGTCGGTGACAGTGGCAACCCGGCCCTCGCCCGACGCGTTGGATGCCGCATGAGCATTTCGACGCCCGTTCATCCAGCGCCCGATCGGCACGTCGCTGCTGATGGCGGCGATCTTTCTGGTCGGGCTGGCGGCGTTCCCGCTGCTGCCGGTGGCGCCGCTGCCGCAGGTGGACTTTCCCACGCTCACCGTCACCGGCGCAGTACCCCGGCGCCAGCCCCGAGACGATGGCCGCGAGCGGTCGCCGAGCCGCTGGAGACGCAGTTCGCGCAGATCTCCGGCGCTGGCGCAGATGACCTCGATGAACGTGCTCGGCACCAGCACGATCACGCTGCAGTTCGACCTCAGCCGCAACATCGACGCCGCCTCCGCCGACGTGCTGGAGGCGATCAACGCGGCGCAGGGCCAGTTGCCGAAGGACCTGCCGAGCCAGCCGACGATCCGCAAGATCAACCCGGCCGACGCGCCGATCATGATCCTGGCGGTGCAGTCGGACGACGTGCCGCTGACCACGGTGGACGACTACGCGGAGAACATCCTGGCGCAGCGGCTGTCGCAGATCGCCGGGCGTGTCGCAGGTGCTGGTCGGCGGCCAGCAGAAGCCGGCGATCCGCGTGCAGATCGACCCGGCCAAGCTCGCCTCGATGGGCCTGACGCTGGAGGACGTGCGCACGGTTCTGACCAACGCCACGGTGAACGAGCCGAAGGGCAGCATCGACGGCGCCGAACCAGTCCTACACCGTGATGGCCGACGACCAGCTCACCGACGCCGCGCCGTACAACAACATCGTTGTCGCCTAGCGCAACGGCGCGCCGGTGCGCATCGGCGACATCGGCCACGCGGTGCGCGGCCCGCAGAACCGCGAGCTCGCGGCCTGGCAGAACGCCAAGCGCGGCGTGCTGCTGGTGATCTTCAAGCAGCCCGGCGCCAACGTGATCGGCACGGTCGGAGCGGGTGCAGGCGGAGCTGCCGCCGCTGGAGGCCAGCGATCCCGCCCGCGCATCCATGTGCAGCACCATCGTCGATCGCACGCAGACGATCCGCGCCTCGGTCAACGACGTGGAGTTCACGCTGCGCGCTGTCGATCGGCCTGGTCGTGATGGTGATCTTCCTGTTCCTGCGCAGCGTCTGGGCGACGCATCATCTCCTGCGTCACCGTGCCGCTCGCGCTGGTCGGCACGCTCGCCGCGATGTACGTGCTCGGCTTCAGCCTGGACAACCTGTCGCTGATGGGCCTGACGATCGCGGTCGGCTTCGTCGTCGACGACGCGATCGTGATGCTGGAGAACATCTATCGCCACGTCGAGGAAGGCATGTAGCCGATGCGAGGCGGCGATGAAGGGCGCGGGCGAGATCGGCTTCACCATCGTGTCGATCAGTCTTTCGCTGATCGCGGTGTTCATTCCGCTGCTGCTGATGGGCGGCATCGTCGGCCGGCTGTTCCGCGAGTTCGCGATGACGGTCTCGGTCGCCGTGCTGCTCTCGGCGTTCGTCTCGCTGACCTTGACGCCGATGATGTGCTCGCGCTTCCTCAAGCGGCAGAGCGACCAGCACGGCTGGCTGTACCGCATCGTCGAGGCCGGCTTCGACGACATCCTCGCGTTCTATCGCCGCACGCTGGAGATCGCGCTGCGCTTCCGGTTCATCACGCTGCTGGTGTTCCTGGCGACGCGTCGGGCTGACCGTCGCGCTGTACATCATCATCCCGAAAGGCTTCTTCCCGACGCAGGACATCGGCCTGATCGTCGCGGCATCCGAAGGGCCGCAGGACGCATCGTTCGCACCAGATGCTGCAGCTGCAGGAGCAGCTCAACGACATCATCATCCACGACCCCGCGGTCGCGTCGTTCGCCTCGCAGGTCGGCGCCGGCACCGCCGGGCAGCAGGGCAACGACGGACGCTTCTACATCAACCTCAAGCCGTGGAGCGAACGGCCGAACGACGGCGTGATGAAGGTGATCGCGCGGCTGGCCGCAGAAGGCGCAGACGCTGACCGGGCGTCGCGCTCTACATGCAGCCGGCGCAGGACATCAATGTCGGCGGCCGGCTGTCGCGCACGATGTACCAATACACGCTTGCAGGACGCCGGACGCGGCCGAGCTGAACCACTGGGCGCCGAAGGTGCTGGACCGGATCAAGGCGCTGCCAGATGGTGCGCGATGTCGCCACCGACCAGCAGATCGCCGGCACCACGCTGACGCTGAAGATCGACCGCGAGGCGGCGCAGCGGCTCGGCATCCAGCCGCAGCAGATCGACGACATGCTGTACGACGCGTTCGGCCAGCGCGAGGTGCACGCAGTATTTCACCCAGCTCAATTCCTACTTCGTCATCCTGGAGGTGCCGCCGAACATCGAGGGCAAGCTGGACACCCTCGACAAGCTCTACGTGCAGCGGCAGCAATGGCAGCGTCGTGCCGATGTCGGCGGTGGTGAAGGCCGACAGCGCGCCCGTGGCGCCGCTTGCGGTGAACCACCAGAGCCAGTTCCCGGCAGTGACGATCTCGTTCAACCTGGCCCCGGGCGCGGCGCTCGGCGACGCGGTCACCGCGATCGAGACCATCCGCAAGCAGCTCGGCCTGCCGCTTGCGTTGCAGGGCTCGTTCCAGGGCACCGCGCAGGCGTTCCAATCGTCGCTGTCGCAGCGAGCCGGCGCTGATCGCGGCGGCGCTGATCGCTGTCTACATCATCCTCGGCATGCTCTATGAGAGCTACATCCTGCCGCTGACCATCCTCTCCACGCTGCCCTCGGCCGGCGTCGGCGCGCTGCTGATGCTGCTGGTCGCGCACACCGATCTTTCGGTGATCGCGATGATCGGCATCATCCTGCTGATCGGCATCGTCAAGAAGAACGGCATCATGCTGGTCGACTTCGCGATCAACGCGGAGCGCAACGAGGGCAAGGAGCCGGTGGAGGCGATCGAGCAGGCGTGCCTGCTGCGGTTCCGGCCGATCCTGATGACGACGATGGCGGCGCTGCTCAGCGGCCTGCCGCTGATGCTGCGCATCGGGGGCCGGCTCCGAACTGCGCCAGCCGCTCGGCCTGGTGATGGTCGGCGGGCTCGCGCTGAGCCAGGTGCTGACGCTGTACACGACGCCGGTGATCTATCTGTATCTCGATCGCGTGCAGCATTGGCTGTCGCCGGGCAAGCCCGCACGGATGCCGCGGCTGGCAACGAAGCTCGGGCCGCAGCCGGCGGAGTGACGCCGCCCGGTTGACCCCGGCCCGGCTTCGCCCTCCACTCCGGTCGCCGGGGATGGAGGGAACGATGACCGAGCGCAGGCTCAAGCATTTCGGCTGGGGTCGCGAGGGCGAGGCGATGACGCCCGACGAGGAGTTCTTTGCCCTGCGCACCTACCGGCGGCTGTTCTCCGTCACTGATTTCGACGCCATTCCGGTGCCGCCGCTCGATGCGCTGACGCTGCGGGCGCCGCGGATCGCGCCGCCGGCATCGCTGGCAGAAATCTGTTCGGCGGAAAACTACGACCGCGCCGCGCATGCGTTCGGCAAATCCTATCAGGACACGGTGCTGGGTCTGCTGAACGATTTCTCCAGTGCGCCGGATGTTGTCGCTTACCCGCGCAACGAAGCCGAGGTGACGGCGGTCATGGACTGGGCCGCCTCGGCGGGCGCGATGGTGGTGCCGTTCGGCGGCGGCAGTTCCGTGGTCGGCGGCGTCACCGTGCCGCAGGCGCGCGACACGCCACTGGTGACGCTCGACTTGCGGGCGATGGACCGGGTGCGCGAAGTCGACCGCGCCTCGCGCGCGGCGCGCATCGAGGGCGGCGTGTTCGGGCCGGCGCTGGAGGCGCAGCTCAAGCCGCACGGCCTGACGCTGCGACATTTTCCGCAGAGTTTCGAGTTTTCGACGCTCGGCGGCTGGATCGCCACGCGCTCGGGCGGGCATTTCGCCAGCCTCTACACGCATATCGACGATTTCGTCGAGAACGTGCGCGTGGTCACGCCCGCGGGCGTGCTGGAGACGCGCCGCCTGCCCGGCTCCGGCGCCGGGCCGGCGCCGGAGCGGATGTTCGTCGGCTCGGAAGGCATTCTCGGCGTCATCACCGAAGCCTGGATGCGGCTGCAGGATCGCCCGAAGTTCCGCGCCGGGCGATCCGTGCTGTTCAAGAATTTCCACGCGGCCGCGCGCGCCGTGCGCGCGATCAGCCAGTCCGGGCTCTACCCGTCCAACTGCCGCATCCTCGATCCGAACGAGGCGCACAACACCGGCGCGGGCGACGGCACGACCGCACTGATGGTGCTGGCGTTCGAATCGGCGGACCATCCGCTCGACGCCTGGATCGACCGTGCGCTGCAGTGCTGCGCCGATCACGGCGGCGTGCCGGAAGCCGCCGACGCGGACGAACGCAATTCGCCGGCCGCGCGCTGGCGCCAGGCGTTCGTGCGCATGCCGTACGCGCGCGAAAAAATGGTGCCGCGCGCGATCATCACCGACACGTTCGAAACGGCGATCACCTGGGACCGGTTCGAGGAGTTTCACGCAGCCGTGACGCACGCAACGGAACAGGCGATCCGCGACGCCACCGGCCGGCCGGGGCAGGTGACGTGCCGGTTCACGCACATCTATCCCGATGGGCCGGCGCCGTATTTCACCTTTCACGCGCTCGGCCGGCACGGCGCGCTGCTGCCGCAATGGCGGGCGATCAAGACCGCCGCGAGCGACGCGCTGATCGCGGGCGGCGGCACGATCACGCATCACCATGCGGTCGGCCGCGAGCACCGCCCATGGTACGACCGCGAACGCCCGAAGCTGTTTGCCGACGCGCTGCGGGCCGCCAAGCGGACGCTGGATCCTCACGCGATCCTGAACCCGGGCGTGCTGATCGATCCCTGACCGCCGGGCGAATCTTGCGATCCGCGCGCAGCGCCATATGATCCGCTCGCACTCGCGAGGGCGGAAAAAATGGTGGAAAAATCGGGCTTTGATCCGCGGGCATTGCCGGAAAGCGATGCGACCGGCTACCCGGAACCCTATCGCGCCGACAACCAGAAGCGCTGGAACCGACGGCTGGGCAACCATGCCGGGCTCACGAATTTCGGCGTGAATCTGACGCGGATCGTCCCGGGAGGGCAGTCCTCGCACCGGCACGCGCACTCGCGGCAGGACGAGTTCATTTATGTGCTGGAGGGCGACGTCGATCTGGAAACCGACGCCGGCGTCGAAGTGCTGCGCGCCGGCATGTGCGCCGGCTTTCCGGCCGGCAGCGGCAACGCGCACCGGTTCGTCAACCGCGGCGACCGCGATGTCCTGCTGCTCGTCGTCGGCGACCGCACCGCGGGCGACGAGGTGAGCTACGCGGAGGTCGACATGCACCTGCGCATGGGGCCAGACGGGCGCTACATTTTTTTCCACAAGGACGGAGCGCCGTACTAGGGGTTCATGCAGAGCAACGAGAGCAGCGCAGAATTGCGGTTCGACCGTACCGCACCGTTGCATTGACTGCATGCGAGAGCCGCGCCTGCCCGATAGTTGCAGCACATTTGACGGCGCACCTGCAACCATGCGGGTCGTTGCTAATTTTTTTGGCATGACCCACACCATTTCAGGCGGCCCGGGCGGTTCCGCGAACCGCCGCACGCATACAATTCTTCTCGTCGAACGGAAGGTGCTGATCCGCATGCCGCTCGCCGAGTACCTGCGCGATTGCGGCTACCGCGCGATCGAGGCGGCGAACGGCGCGGAAGCCCGCGCGGTGCTCGGCTCCGACATGCCGGTCGACCTCGTGTTCGCTGACGCCAACGCGCCCGGCGCGAACAACGGTTTTGCCCTCGCGACCTGGGTGCGACAGCATCACCCCGGAGTTCTGGTGCTGCTCACCTCCGGGGTGCCCGATGCAACAGCGAAAGCCGGCGAGTTGTGCGCCGATCTACTGCAGCGACCCTACGAACACGCGACCGTGCTGCGTCGGATTCAGGATCTGCTTCGCCGTGCAGGCAAGCCACCGCCGCCCGGGAAAGGATCGGCGTGACCGGATTTGTTTTTGCCCCGCTCGATATCCAGACTATGATCGTAGATGCCACGGCCTCACCAAATCGTGAGGCGTGCGCTATATGCATCACGACGGAGGATTCGCTGCGATGTCGGCACCCGCACCCGACCTCGGTTCGTCCGACGATGCCCGCCTCACCATTCTGGTGGCGGAAGACGAGGTGCTGCTGCGGATGCCGCTGGCGGAATACCTGCGCGACGCCGGCTACCGCGTGCTCGAGGCGGCGAGCGCGGAGGAAGGCAAGGCGCTGCTGGGCGCAAACGCGGCGGTCGATCTCGTGTTCACCGACATCAACATGCCTGGCGAGGACGACGGGTTCGTCCTCGTCGACTGGGTCCGCGGCAACCACCCGGGCATCGCGCTTCTGCTCACCTCGGGGTCGATCAACGCGGCCGCCAAGCTCGATCTGTTCGAGGGGCTGGACATGATGCTGAAGCCGTACGATTTCGCATCGGTGCTGCGAAAGATCGAGGCTCTCCTGGCCCGCGAGAGGAGTGCCGGCGCGGGCGGCCCCTAGCTGCCGGGCGGGCGGCGTACCGCCCGCCCGACGTCGTTGTTGCGCAAGCGGTGAATTCGATCGATCAGGTTCGGCGCGCCCTGTCCGCGGCCGTCGCGAGCGTCATCGCGAATTGCAGGAAGTCCGGGCTCTGCCCGATGAACAACCCTTCGCCCGACAGAAAGTTCACGACCCCGACCGCGGTGAAGGCGCTGGTGCTGATCGGCCGGATCACCGAGACGAGCGGCAGATTCGGATCGATGAAGGCGGCCGGCACCGGAAAGATCAGGTTGGGCTGAAGGATCTGCTGCTGCGTGCCGAGGTGCTCGGCGATGAAGTTCGGGAATTCGAGGCCGTTGGTCGGATCCTTGAGCGGCGCCACCGGGGGCTGCACGGAATTGCCGGCGAAATCCACCCATTCGAGAAAGTGGCAGATCTCGTCTCCGCCGATGCCGAGCAGGATTTCCAGCACCTGGGCGCTGGAGGCATGCTGGCTGAACGAGGCGTAGAGGCTGGTGCCGCCCTGTTCGATCGAGCCGAAATGCCACGCGGCGGTGTTGGCGATCGCCTGGATGTGCTTCTTGGACTCGAAATCGGCGTCGCTGCGCGGGATCGCCGGGAACTGCCCGGCCGCAAGTTGCGGCAAGGCCTGCGGATAGGTCGCCCCGAAATCCGGGCTGCTGCTGCTGCGATAGCGGGTGAACCAGGACGTATCGACGCTGAGCTGCATCAGGTTGGTCAGCCGCCCGATCTGCTGCGCGCCCGTGGCCGTGCTGCTCGGCAGCGTGCGGAACTTGTCGAGATCGACCGGATTGGCGCCGATCGACGCCAGGTAGGCGTTGAGAAACGCCGCGTGGCTCTGCTCGTCGAGCGTGTTGCTGGTGATGTATTGGTTGCCGTCGCCGTCGAGGTTGGCGAACGCCAGTTGGTACGGGTTCGGCTGCTCGGTCGCGAGGCCGCCCAGCTCCGCGTATTGCGACCAGAGGTCCGCCTCGATCAGCTCGGCGAACGCGACGAAGCGCAGAAGCGCGATGTCGCCGGCGGTGGGTCGCTTGGTGCGCACGACGGCTTCCGCGCGCGCGCCGCGCGGCAGCAGGCCGGCGGAGAAGGCGGCCCCCGCCATGCCGATGCCCTGCAGCAGGGATCGGCGGCGGGGCGCGCGAAGATCGTGCGAGGGCGCAAGCGCAGCGAGGGCTTTCTCGCCGGCGTTGCCGGCGAGGTCGGTGTCATGGATAGCCATTCTGGATCTCCGGTTTGCGGGCCGCCCCTGCGCAGGCCACTGCCTGCCCGACGGGCTCCTGCAACAGACGGGGAAGCTTCGGGGTCTATTCCGCCGAGCCGGACGGCGCCGCCAAGACAGCCCGCTAGGAACGTATTTTATGTCGAAGTAGGATCGATAACGATTGCGAATCTGACTCCGAGTGCGCGCAAGACAGCATTCACGGTGTCATAGCGAGGATGGGCACCGACGCTCAGGGCCTTGTACAGGCTTTCCCGACCCAGTCCCGCATCCTTGGCGATCTGCGCCACGCCCCGCGCCTTGGCCACGTCGCCAAGAGCGGCAAGAAATACGTCAGGATTCGGATCTTCGACTGCGGCCGAAAGATAAGCGGCAATCAGTTCGTCGTTGCCCAGGTAGTCCGCGACTTCGAATGGGGCATATGTGGTCGTCACAGATCCTTGTCCTTCAACTCTCTGGCCATTTTCTTTGCGCGCGCAACGTCCCGCTTTTGCGAGGATTTGTCACCCCCGCTAAGCAAAAAGAAAACTGTGGCCCCTCTTCGCACAAAGTAAATCCGATAACCGGGCCCGGCATAAATCCGCATCTCGGAGACACCGTCGCCGACAGGTTCGCAGTCGCCAAAGTTTCCCAGCGTTGCGCTTCGCAGCCGTGCCAGAACTCTTGCCTTCGCCTGTTGGTCGGCAAGTCCGCTCAGCCATGCATCGAAAACGGATGAACGAACAAATGTGTTCATCTGCCGCCTTTGTATCCGAAAGGATACAGACGGGCAAGCTCACTCCGCCTGCGCCAGCGCCGCGGCCCAGGGCGACATCGCATCGCTCACGCCGACCCGCTCGCCGTCCGGGCGCAGGAGAACAAGGTTCGGACAGGCGAAATTCGCCGGCCGCACGGCGTGCTCGGCGGTCACGGTCGGTCCGGCCTCGCGCAACGCCGCCAGCACGTCGGCGCCGAGCCGCCGGTCCGCCATGATCATGTCCGGGTCGGAGACATCGATGCGCGGATGCTGCGCCGCTGTCTCCGGGTCCATGCCGAAATCGGCGACAAAGGCCAGCATTTGCAGCACCGACGCGAGGATGCGCCGGCCGCCCGATGCGCCCGCCGCGAGGATCGGCGAGTCGCCCTCGCGCAGGATCACCGGGCACATGTTGGTGAGCGGCCGGCGGCCCGGCGCGATCGAGTTGGGCTGGCCGGGGCGCGGGTCGAACCACATGACGCCGTTGTTCATCAGCACGCCCGTCTGCGGCAGCACGAGGTCGCTGCCCATGCTGGAGAGCAGCGTGCTGGTCAGCGCCACCACGCCGCCCTCGGCGTCGCAGACCGTGAGGTGCGTGGTGCAGCCCTCGCCCGCTTGCGCCAGCCGCTCGGCGTAGGCCGCCCGCAGCTCTTTTGCGACCGTCGCGAACCATGCGGCATCGGGCGTCGCGGAACCCGGCTCCGGCAGTGCGGCCAGCACCCGGCAGAACGTCGGGCCGGCGGTGAGGCCGCCGGCGTATTGCAGCGCCCGGCCGCGCCACGCCATCTCCGCCGCAGGAGAGATCCGCGCGCGGCAGCCGCGCAGGTCGTCGAGCGACAGCACGCCGCCGGCGTCCGCGATGTCGGCGACCAGCGCGGCCGCGATCTCGCCCTCGTAGAAGTCGCGCAACCCCGCCAGTTGCAGCCGCTCCAGCGTCGCCGGCAGCGCGCCCTGCACGATAAACGCCGGGTCGCCGCGATACGGCGGCACCGGCGGCAACCCGTCGGGCAGATAAATCCGGGCGCTTTCCGGATGTTGTCGCAGGCCCGAGGCAGCAGCGGCGATCACGATCGTGCAGAACCAGTCGCAGGGCAGTCCACGGCGCGCCAGGGCGATCGCCGGCGCCAGCAACTCGCGCAGCGGCAACCGGCCCCAGCGCGCGTGCATCGCGCGATAGCCCTCGACCGCGCTCGGCACCGCGACCGAGAGCGCGCCCTGCAGATTGAGGTCGCCCTCCACCTCCGGCCAGCCGAAGCCGTCGTCGGTATTTTTCCCCGTCAGCCGAAATCTGCTTGCGTCAAGGCCGGCCGGTGCAACGGGGCCGAAATCCACCATCTCCGCGCGCGCCGCGCCGGCGGGATGGACCAGCGCAAACCCGATGCCGCCAAGGCCGGAATTCCACGGCTCGACGGTCGCCAGCGCGAATGCCGCGGCGACCGCGGCATCGACCGCGTTGCCGCCCGCCTCCAGCACCGCGACGCCGACCTCGGCCGCCGCGCGCGCCTGCGAGGCGACGATGCCGCGCCGCCCGCGCGCCGCCGGTTTCTCGATGCGGAACGTCTGCGCGACGTGCGGCGGCGGGGCGTAGTCGGCGAGTGTCGGCATGCGGGGCGCTCCGGTGCGGGCGCTGCATGCTACAGGCAGACGCGCCGCTTGCCCACGGACGCCGCCGCCGCGATCACTCGCCCGCTACCAGCATCGCCAGCGCCGGCCACGCGGAGGCGACGCGCACGATCGGCTCGGGTGCCATCGCCTCGCCGGTCGCGAGCCGATAGCCGCCCTCGTCGCTGAGCACGATCGGCGGCGTGCCGACGCCGTCCTCGATCTTGCGGCGCAGCCGGTAGATGTGCGTCTCGACGGTGTGCGAGGAGACGTTCGGGCTGTAGCCCCACACCTCGCGCAGCAGCGTCTGGCGCGACACCGGCCGGCCCTCGGCGCGGCAGAGGCGCCCGAGCAGCGCCGCCTCCTTCTCGGTCAGCCGCACCGGGCGCGGCAGGAACGGATGCACCGCGATCCGGGTGGCCGGGCGGAAGGTCAGCACGCCGACCTTCAGGTCGCCCTCCTCATGGCAAGCGGTGGCGCGCAACTGCGCGCGAATGCGGGCGACGAGCTCGCGCATGCGCAGCGGCCGCACCACGACGTCGTCGGCGCCGGCGTCGAGGCCGCGGACGATGTCGTCCTCGGTCGCGCTGTCGGCCAGCAGGATCACCGGCAGCATCACGCCGCGCCGGCGCAGCCGCCCGACCAGGTCGCTGCCGTCGCAGTCCGGCAGGTCGGTCTCGACCAGCACCAGGTCGGCCCGGCCGGCCCGCGCGAGCACCAGCAGCGCCGCCTCGGCCGTGGGGACGTAGCCGACGCTGTAGCCGTGGCGCGCGATGTCGCGGCCCAGTTCGGTGCGGGCCGCGGCGTTGCCGTCAACAATCAGGATGTGCTTCAGAGCGTTCATCGTCGTTGTCCCTCGCCATGCGATGCATATGCGACAGACTGGGCGATTTCCGGCACGCCCAAGTGTGAGCATAGTCACAGCAACACGACGATTTCGGCGAGACGTCGCCCCTCCCGCGTGAATTTTCGGCGACTCTGCCCGCGTAATCTTTCATGGGCGACACGGTGTTGGCGGCAACGTTGTCATGTGCGAAACTCTTTTGCGAATGCAGCGCGACTACCCCGTGTGCCCGCCGATCGCCCACGGTGACGGCGCGGGCGCCGGGGCGTCGGCCGGGCTTGCGCCGCCGGCTGGCGCGTCGCCGATGATGACATCGCCGAAGAACCCGGCGCCGGGCGCATCGGTCGCCACCGTCAGCCTGACGGTCAGGTCGAGCACGCCGGTCGCGCCGAGCGCGCCCACGTCAAAAACCTGGTCGGAAAAGCCGGCGAGCGCGGCGTTGTGGCTCGAGAACGTCTGGGGAGCGAAGCTCACTCCCGGGCCGGTCGCATCCAGCGTCACCCCGGTCACGCCGGCGCCGCCGACCGCCTCCCCGGCGTAAAGCCCGAGCACCAGGTTGCCCGGCGTGGTCAGGTCGGCGAGGTCGATCGCGACCGTCACGCTGCCGGTGGAGACTGCCGCAGCGGTGCCCGCGGTCGCGTGGCCGCCGCCGAGTTCGCCGAGCGCGAAGAACGTCGCGGCGGCGCCGAATGCCGCACGGATCGCGTGGTTGGCGGCCAGCACCGGGTGGGTCTCCGCCAGCGTCGGCGCGGCCACGCCGGCCGCGAGCGCCGCGTCGGCGGTGCCGAGCACGGGCACGCTGCCGCCATACTGCGTCTCGGCAACGCCCGTGGCCGAGCCGGTGACACTTGCCGTCGATGCCGCGGTGATCGCGTCGATCAGCGTGGCCGGCCGCGCCGCTTGCGACTGCGGGGCGCTGGCGGCACTCGCCAGCACGGTGCCGGCGGCGGCGTCGCCGAGCGCGGTCGCGAGGCACGCCGCCCCCGCGGTGTCGCTGCCGCCGGCGGTGGCGGCCGCAGCCACGGCCACGCGGCCGCCGGTCGCATCCGCCGACGTGGTGGCGGCGCCGCCGGCGGAATGGCTCCAGCCGCCGACCGCCGTGGCGCCGAGGGTTACGCTGCCGGTGCCGGCGATGGTGCCGACCGCGGTGGCCGCGCCGCCCGCGCCGTCGCCGCCGACTTGCGCGGTCTCGCCGCCGGCACCGCCATAGGCGGCGATGGTCGCGGCGATGCTCGCGCTGGCGGTCGGGTTGGCGGCGTCGTCGAACGTCAGGTTCGAGGTCGCCGCGCCACCGTTGCCGCCGAGACCGGTGTCGCTGCCGCCGCCGCTGCCCCCGGCGGCGGTCTGCGCCAGCACCAGCGCGCCGCGGTCGGTGAGGCCTTTCACCGCGTTGGTCAGAACGGCCGCGCCGCCCGCGCCGCCGGCCGCGCCGTCGCTGCCGCGGCCGCCGTCGCCGCCGGTGGCGTTCGCGGTCGCCGTCGCCGAGGCTTTGCCGATCGCATCGGCCTGTGCCGTCGCGGAATGGCCGTCACCGCCCTGGTTGCCGTCGCCGTGCCCGGCGCCGCCGGCGCCGCCGCTGGCCTCCGCGGTCGCCGCCGCCTCGCCGCCGGTCGCGGTGGCCGAGACGCTTGCGGCCCCGCCGGGCGCGCCGCCGATCGAGCCGGAATAGGCGCCGCCGCCGTCGCCGCCATAGCTTGTCGCGTTCGCGCTGACTGCTTCGGTGGCAGTGCCGGTGACGGACGCCTTGGCTGTGCCGGCTCCGGCCGCGCCGGCGAAGGTCGCGCCGCTGCCGCCGCTGCCGCCGGTGGCGATCGAGGTCGCAGTGACGGACGCGCTCTGGCGCGGCGCCGCATTGGCGGCATCGTCGATGGTCAGCATGGAGACGGCGTTGCCGGCAGCGCCGCCGGCGGCGGCGTAGCTGGTGCCGCCGGCGCCGCCATCGGCGACCTGCTCCAGATAGAGCGCGCCATGCCGGGTCGAGCCGCCGACCGCGTTGGTCAGGTCGCTGGCGGCGCCGGCGCCGCCCTGGCCGCTGCTGTAGCTGCTGCCGTCCCAGCCGCCGCCGGCGCCGCCGGTCTGTTGCGCCAGCGCGGAGGCATAGGTCACGCCGACCGCCGACGCCGTGGTGCCGCCGGCAACCCCGCCCTTGCCGCAGGCGACCGCGGCCGAGCCGATCTCGCCGCCGCCCTGCCCGCCGATCGCGTCGGCCGACGCGATCGCGCTCCGGCCGCTGGCGGTGGCGGAAACTCCGGTCGCGGCGCCGCCGACCAGCCCGGCGATGTCGGAGGCGACGCCCGCGCTGCCCGCCGTCGCGGTTGCCGTGGCGCTCGAACTGCCGAGCGTGTTGGTGTCCGAGGCGGTGGCGCGGGCGCTGCCCGCCGCCCCGCCCTCGCCGCCCGGGCCGCCGCCGAGGCCGCCGCTGCCGCCTTGCGCGGTCGCGACGGCGGCGCCGGCGGCGGTGCTGCCGGTGAAACTGGAGGATGCCGTGTCGGTGGCGGCGGCGACCGCGTTGCCGCCGGCCGCGCCGTTGCCGCCGGGGTTCGCGCCGCCGCCCTCGCCGCCGGCGCCGCCACTGCCCCCGGTTGCCGTCGCAGTGGCGCCGACGGCGACGGTGAATGCGCCTCGCATCTTGACAGTCGCCGATGCCGCCCCGCCGGCCTCGCCCGCGGCGCCGGTGCCGTAGACCGGGTTGCCGCCGGAGATGCCGATGCCGCCGCTGCCGCCGGCGCCGCCGGCGCCACCGATCGCGGTCGCGGCGTTGGTGGGATCGGACGGAAACAGCCGCGAATTGTCGGCGGTCGCGGACTGCCCCGCGGTGCCGGCGGTGCCGTCACCGGGAGGAACGCCGTTCGCGCCGGTCTTGCCCGTGCGGCCGGCGACGCCGGTGCTGGCAACGGTGCCCATGTCGTCCTCCCGCAAGTCGGCCGCGGCATGCGGTGGCAGAGCCGCGCCGCACTCTACCGAAACATGTGCCGGTGCGTCACGAGATCACGGCGGCTTCGGCTCGATATCGACGAGCAGCAGCGCGCCGCTGACACGGGCGCCGGCAGCCCTCGCCTGCTCGATCGCCCGGCCGAGTGCCCCGACGTAGGCGACAGCCGTATCCTCGGTGTTGCGTGGTGCCGCGACGCGCAGCGGCACGGAGGCGGCGATGGCGACGATGATGTCGGTGCCGTAGGGAGCGCCGCTGTCCCATTGCGGCTTGCCCGGCGCCGGATCGCCGAGCGCGAGCCGCTCGCCGGCCGCGAACCGCCGCGCCGGCTGCGCCGCGAGCTTCACCGCCGGCTCCGCGAGCGTCGGATACAGATGCGCGAGCGTGCCGTCGTGCGCAAAATAGTCCACCCGGAGCGTGCCGGCGAAGTCGGGCATGATGACGCGCGGCAGGATCGGCTCACCGTCCGGCAACGTGGTGCGATCGCCTTCGAGCGCCAGGCCGACGGCGGGGCCGGCGGCGCCGGCCAGTACGCTGATCGGACGCAGCAGCGCGAGCAGCGGGCAGAACACCGGATCCACCCTCTGCAGATGCCAGCCGACCGACTGCGCGCCGGCGACCGCCTCGACCTGCCGACGCAGCGTGGCCACGGTGGCGGCGTCGGCGACCCCGTGCACCGAGGCGCCGCCGCCGTCTCCGACCGCCGCGTCGGCCAGCGCACAGGGCGCGCCGCGCAGCGCATCTTCGATCTGCTTCACCAGCGCCGCCGGCATCGCCGCCGCCACATGTTCGGTCGTGGCAGCCTGCGTCTCCGGCGGCGCCGGTATCGGCAGGCCGAGTTCGGCCTGGGAGAAGCTGCCGGGTTGCACGCCGGGCGGCGGTGCCGCGGGCGGCGCCTGCGTTGGCGCGGCCGCCGGCTCGGCCACCGGATGGGCGATGGCGGCCGGGGGCGTCGGTGCGGCCGACACAGGCGCGAGTGCCGGTTGCGGCTCGGCCCGCGCGGCCATGGGCTCGGCGGCCGCCTGGGCGACGGCGGCGGGCGGAGGCTCGGCTTGCGGCACGGGCGCAGCCTGCGCGTTCACAGGGGCAGGTTGCGGCGGCGAAGGCGCGGCGGGGGCTTCAGGTAGGGTTTGCGCGACCACCGGAGTCGGTGAAGGCGCGGGCTGCGCGACCAGCGAGGCCGGCGGCGATGCCTCAGGATCGGCCGCCGGCTCGGACCTCGCTGGCGCGACTCCGGCCTCCGAAACGGGCGGCGGCGGGGAAAGCGGAACCGGCGACACGGCGGGTTGCGCCTTCTGTGGCGGCAGTGGCGGCGCTGGTTGCACCTCGGCGGTCGTCGGCGGTACCACCTCGGCTTGCGACGGCGGCGCGGCGGGGCGGGTGACATACCAGCCGGCGTCGGCCAGCACGACCAGACCCATGACGGTCGCCAGGACCAACAGCGCCAGCCGCGATCGTCGCGGCGCCATCGGCTGCGGCGCCGGCGTGGGCGCGGGCAGCTTGTGCTTCGCCTCGACGGCGGCCACCGCGACTGCGGTGCGCAGTGCCTTGGCAAACTCGCCGGCAGTGGCGAAACGGTCTTGCGGACGCTTGGCCATCGCCTTCTGCACCACCGCGTCGAACGCGCGCGGCACGCCGACCGGCAGCTCGGACGGCGCCGCCGGTTCGGCGTGCAGCACGTCGTGCATGGTCGGGATCGGCGCGCCGGCGAACGGGCGCTCGCCCGTGAGCAGCTGGTACAGCAGCACGCCCGCGGCATAGATGTTGGTGCGCGAATCCGCCGGCTCGCCGAGCACCTGTTCGGGCGCCATGTAGGCGGACAGGGCCGGTGGTGCGGCCGCCATCGCGGTCGGGTCGATGCCGAAATCGGCGATCAGCGGCCGCCCCTCGATGGTCAGCAGGACGTTGGCAGGCGTGAGGTCGCGATGCACCACGCCGCGCTCGTGGCCGTGCTGCAGCCCGGCCAGCACGTCGGCCATGATCCGCGCGACCCGCTCCGCGGTGAACCGCTGCTGCTTGTCGAACAGCGTCTGCAGAGTCGCGCCCTCGACGAACTCCATGACCACGTAGCCGACGCCACCGGCCTCGCGGGCATCGAGCACGGCGACGATGTTCGGGTGAGCGAGCCGTCGCGCCGCCTCGGTTGCACGCCGAAATGCTTCGCGCGCCGCCGCCCGATCCGGCAACGGCATCGCCTTGATGGCGACGCGGCGGCCCCGCGCCGGGTCCCAGCCGTCGTAGACGGTGCCGGCGGCGCCGCGGCCGACGCTGCCGCGAACCTGGTACGCCCCGAGGGTTGATGGAGGGCCCATCGCCGTCGTCCCGCCTCCCGCGCCAGCCGGACCATGATCGCACCGATCACGCCGGCGGCCCAGAGCGGCGCCACCGGCGGCCGCGGGGCGAGCGGGCGGGCGCCGAGCAAAATCCGCCTGGTCGGCCAACGGATCGGCGCCGGCGTTCAGGCACCCGTCAAAGGCTCGGGCGATCAGCTTGTGGCCCACCCACTGGCAGGGTTCGGAAATCGACGCCTCGGCTTAGGTTCGAGACGAAACAACCGCTGCATTCCTCTCTGACGTCATCCCCAGGCTCGACCCGGGGATCCATGCCGCGCCCGCGCGCTGGATTGCCGGGTCAAGCCCGGCAATGACGTGAAACGGATGAGTTATTTCGCCTCAAACCCTTACCGACGGCCGGTATCCACCGGCCCGCCGGGGCCGTCCCACAACCGCTTTCATTGCGTATATGTAACGAAATGGGCGTGCAGAAGCGGCCGGGCCAAAAACCCGATTTTTCGGAGGTCGCCGCGGTGGGGCGGTGGCGCCTGGCCGCTGGCCGCCCCCTGCCCCTGAAAACGGGCGGGCGCGGCGCCTGACCGCGCCGGGGTGGGCGGTTGGGGGAAGCGTTCCGGCGGGGGGTTGCCGACCCGACCCCGGCGGCTCACCGGCCTCGCGGGCCGGGCGTTCTGTGCCGCGTCGGTTCTGGCCGCGTCGGTTCTGGCCGGCGGGGCGAATGGCCGCTCGATGGTCCTGGCCGAACCGGGGGGTTTTGTTGCTGCTTCGGGGGGAAGGCGGTTGCGTCCGGCTCGACCGGGGCGGCGCGCCGGAAGGTTCCGCGCGATCGAGAGGATCGCCTGGATGAGACGCTCGATCAGGTGGATCAGCAGCGCGGACAGCCGATCCCCGCCGCCGTTGGCGGCCAGGCCTTGGGAGATCTCGCCGCATCGTTCGGCGAACCGCTCGGTGGCGGCTTGGGGGGATGGGGTGGGGGGGTTCACGCGACGTAGTTAGTATGTCTGACGTTCGGCGTCAAGGGGGATTGCGCGGCGGTTACAATCCGACACGGTGTTCTCGAAGCGTGTTGGCGCTGAGGCAAACTCCGCCTGTTTGGCCGATCGACGCGCGGCGGCATCGATGTCGCCGTCACAGACCCAGGCCGTCAGCGTGTGCCCCAGGCGTTGGCCAATCAGGCGGATTTTGCTCAGGTGGGCATAGTCGAGCTCGGCGCCGGCATCGCGCCGAATGCCGCCTCGCGCAGCGTGCGCAGCACCCGTGCCTGGGTTTCCAGGCGGCGGATCTCCTCGTCCACCTTGCTCGCGTGCAGTGCGTCGTCGCGATCCCAGCCGATCTCGGAGAATTCGCGTCGCAGATGGTGTTCGGTCTGCGGGGTGACGCGCCCGACGCGCATCTCCTGCTTCATCGAGGCCACGAAAGCCGCAATCGTCTGGCGCGCCATGATCAGCCCGATTCCATTCCACAGTCAGATTGGATACGCATTGTATCCTATACCCGACGCCGCGTGGCAAAGATTCGCCGGCCGCGCGATGCGGAATTCGGCTCAGCCGCTTCCATTCGCAAGGCATCCGGCAGTGCCGGCGGCGATCGCCCCCACGCATCCCGCTGTCCCAGGCGCACAGGGTCCGGACTTTTTCGGGAGGCGAAGATGCGTCGTTTCTTGCTGATGGCGACCTCGCTGGTGGCATTGGCGGCAGCGCCCACGCTGGTCCGGGCGCAGACGCCTGCCGCGGGCGCGGCGCCGGGACCGCAGGTGGAGCAATGGATCAACCAGAGCCTGCCGGTGCGCGCGTCGGCCAGCGTGTATCTCGCGCCCGACGAGGCGGCGGACACGCATGGCAAGCTGGCGCCGGGCCGCGAGATCAAGGTCGTCGCGACATTGGCCGGCGGCGGCTGGGTTCAGGTGCGGCTGCCCGACGACACCATCGGCTACGTGAAGGCGACCGCCATCGCGCTCGCGCCGGTCGCGCCGGTCGCGCCGACTGCCACGTCGGACGCTTCGGCGCCGCAGACGCCGGCAGCACCGGCACCGGCCGCCGGGGCACCGGCAGCCGATGCACCCGCCCCGCAGGCGGCCGCGCCGCAGCCGGCCGAGCCGGCGCCCGCCCCGCAGGCCACCGACACGCCGGCGCCGAACCCGCAGGCGACCGAAGTGCGGCCCAACATCCCGGTCCCCGCCGAGCTGGCGCCGCCCGCCGAGATCGA
Organism: uncultured Solirubrobacterales bacterium; assembly: GCA_963697635.1. Classification (GTDB taxonomy): domain Bacteria; phylum Pseudomonadota; class Alphaproteobacteria; order Acetobacterales; family Acetobacteraceae; genus CAJCJG01. Next base: position 492,687 of record CAVOOS010000034.1, read on the forward strand.
CGGCCGCCCGCTGGTGCGCGACACCGCGACGCTGGTGATCGACGGCCACGCCGTGCTGCTGGCCGGCATCGAAGGCGTGGTCGGCGACCCCGCGAGCAAGATCCAGGACTACATCGACACGCTCGGCGACCACGTGTCCTGCCTGCCGCAGGCGGACATGCCCGGCTACTACACCTGCCATCTCGACGACCAGACGCACACCGATCTCGCGAAGCTGCTGCTGGTGAACGGCTTCGCCCGCATCGCCGCCGGCGCGCCGGACGACTACACGCCGCAGCAGGACGCCGCGGTCGATGCGCACAAGGGCATCTGGGCGATCCAGGACAGCTGCGCCGCCTGGACCATCACCGATGCGGTCGCCACCGTCGCCTTCACCGACGATGCCGACGAGGGGCTGTATTTCGTCGACCTGGAACCGTACGTGATCGTCGACGGCGAGCCGGTGGCGGTGGTGTTCGACGCCGACATGGGCGGCTGGGGCTACTGGGGACCGGACCAGCAGTGGAACGCCGCACCGGGCCGCTGGAGCCGCCACCTCAACAACGTCTATCCGAACGGCAAGGGGCTGCGCGACGCTTCGGCGCGCGCGCACGACCTGAAGCAGGGGCCGCAGCGGCAGGTGGCGGTGCATCAGGCCGAAGCGCGGCAGAGTTCGATCGGCCAGCATCACGCGCTCGCCGAAAGGCTTGGCCACGCGCCGGCGGTGCCGCAGAGCGCCCGGCCGCACGTGCTCAGCGAGCACGCCGCGGGCAACGGCAGCCGGGCCGCCGAGCCGCTGATCGACCGCGGGGCGCACAGCGACGCCGAACGGCAGCGCCCGACTGCAAGCGACCGCCAGCGCCCGACCGAAACCGACCGCCAGCGCCCGAGCGAGACGCCGCGCCGGGACGCGACGGCGCCGCAGCAGCACATGCAGACCCGGATGCCCGTCCAGCAGACCCGGGCGACGATGCCCAGCCTGCGCCCGAGCCCGCAGTTCCACGCAATGCCGAGCGTGCATCAGTCCGCGCCGCACGTCTGCAAGAAGGGCTGCTGATCCGGAGCGGACGGGTTCACCCGGACCCGTCCGCATTGGCCTGCCGCCGCGCCGCGACATGGGCGGAGATCGCGACCGCCGCGATCAGCATGCCGCCGTTGAACATTGGCTCGACATACGCCTCGGCCCCCTCCTGCTGCAGCCCCGAGACGGCGACCGCGAGCACCAGCACGGCGAGCACGGTGCCCCAGACATTGACCCGCCCAGGCTCGATCGAGGTTGCGCCGAACAGCACGGCCGCGAACGCCGGCAGCAGGTATTCGGGACCGACCGCACTCTGGCCCACGCGCAATTCGGCAGCCAGGATGATGCCGCTGCACGCGGTCAGCAGGGCGGAGGCGACAAACGCGAAAAACGTGTACTGCCTGACCGGAATGCCGACCAGTTCGGCGGCGCGCGCGTTGTCGCCGATCACGTACAGGCTGCGGCCGGCCGGCAGGTAGCCGAACACCAGCCACATCAGCACCGCAATGAGCAGCGTCACGAATGCCGGGAACGGCACGCCGAACGGCGTCGAGGCAATCGCCAGGAAGCCGTCCGGCAGGTCGCCGTTGACCTGCTCGCCGCCGGTGTACCAGAGCCCGATGCCGTAGACGACGGTGCCGACGCCGAGAGTGGCGATGAACGAGCCGACGCGAAACCGCGTGACCAGCAGGCCGTTGATCGCGCCGATCGCCGCGGCGGCGACGGCGGCGAGCGGCACCGCGGCGCCCCAGGGCAGGCCGTTCTTCACCTGAAGCCCGATCACGAGAATGTGCACGAGGCCGAGCTGCGACCCGACCGAGAGGTCGTAGTGCCCCGCCGACAGCGGCACCAGCACCGCGAGCGCCAGCAGCGCGACCACCGATTTCTCGCTGAGGATGGTGCGGAAGTTGAACGCGGTGGGAAACGTGTTCGGCAGCAGCGCCGCGAACGTCACGACCAGCAGCACCAGCACGACGAACAGCGCGTTGCGCGAGAGGAATTGCGCGAGGCGGGAGGACATCACCAGCGCCGGCCTCGCGCGTCGTACCGTCGAGATCGCCGGGTCAGGCCCGGCGACGACGGAAGTTCGGCAGAAATCACAACTGACGTCGTGGCCGGGCTCGGCCCGGCCACCGCGCCAAGGCTCACTCCGTCACTTCCCGGTCCAGATCTTCGTGTAGCGGGCTGCAAAATCGTTGTCGGGCGTGAACTGGTCCTGGTCGCCGCCGTAGAGATGCACGTTCGACTTGTCGACGATGTAGACGTCAGGCGCATAGCCGCTGGCCGGCGCGTGGCTCAATGCGCGCACCATCTCGTCGACCGCCTGGTAGCCGAGCTCCGCCTGCGGCTGCGGCGCCGTCACCACCTGGTAGTCGCCCTTGCGGACGCGGCTGTAGGCCGACGGGAAGCCGTCCGCCGCGACGATCATCACCTTGTCCGGCGCGATGCCGCCGGAGCGCAGCGGGCTCACCATGAAATCGGCGAACACGTCGCCGACCGTAAGAATCCAGATCGGCTCGGAGCCGTACTTGGTGACCCAGCTCGAAATGAGCTGGCCGGCGTTCTGCTGGATCTGCGCCGCCGGCGTGTTGACGTATTCGAGCACCTTGCAGCCGCTGCACGCGCCGATCGCCGCCTTCATGGCTTCGGCCTTGTAGCGGGCGATCGCGTATAGCGCGTCATACACGATCACCGCGCGCGCGGTGCCGTTCGACTTGGCGATGGCGTACTGCGCCTCCGCCTTGCCGATCGAGGCCGGATCCTGCGAGACGTTGGTGAACAGGCCTTCGCTTTCGTCGGGGCCGGGCTTGGCGGCCGAGAGCACGCCAACGACCGGGATGCCCATCGACTTGGCCTGCTGGATCGGCGCCTGCACGGCGTCCGCGCTGGTGAAGCCGATGATGCCGTCAGGCTTCAGCGCCAGCGCCTGGTTCCAGGCCGAGAGCCAGCCGCTGGCGCTGCCCTTGCCGTCGATGACCGTGATCTTCCAGCCGATCGGCTCGGCCGCAGCGACCACCGACTTGCCGACGCTCACGCAGATCTGGTTGAACGCGCCGCAGGAGATGAACACGATGTGCTTGCCGGTGGGCGCCATGGGCCCGCTGGTCGGGCCGGTCCACTGGTTCTGCGGGCCGGTCGCCACCTGCATCGCGGCCTTCGCCTCGGCCAGCGCATCGTCGGCGCGCGCGGGCAGCGCCGCGAATGCGAACATGGCAATGGCGCCCGCCAGCAAGGCGCGCGCCGGCCAATGGACAAAGCTGCGCTCAGCGATCCGCATGATCCGTTTCCCCCGCGTTTTGGGTCACGCCGCGCGTGCCCGTTGGTACGCTACTCAAGCACACCGGCGCGCGTGCGTCACCCGCCCCCGCCGAGGCATATCGAGGGCGGCGCCAACCAGGGGAAAATCGTGTAACTTCCATGAAAACGGAGTGCGGCCAATGGCTGACGGAAATATGGTGCTGATCGTGGGGGCTTCGCGCGGGCTGGGACTCGGGCTGGCCCGGGAGTACGCAAATCGCGGCTGGAACGTGATCGGCACGATCCGTTCCGCGACCTCGACGGGCGGATTGCACTCGCTCGCGGCGGAGGGAAGCGGAAAAGTGCGCGTCGAGATGGTCGACATCAATCTGCCCGATCAGGTGGCGGCGCTGCGGCAGCGTCTGGCGGGCGAGCGGATCGATGTGCTGTTCGTCAACGCCGGTATCTCCAACGGCTCGGGGGAGACGATTCCCGCGACGACGCGGGAGGCGTTCACGACGCTGATGGTGACCAACGCGCTCAGCCCGATGCAGTTCATCGAAGCGTTTGCCGATCTGGTTCCCGCGGGCGGCGTGATCGCGGCGATGTCGTCCGGTCTCGGCAGCGTCGCCAACAACACGCGCGCGGGCTGGGAAATCTATCGCGCGAGCAAGGCGGCGCTGAACACGATGCTGCGCAGCTTCGCGGTGCGGCGTGGCGGCGAGCGAGCGGTGCTGGCGATCACGCCGGGCTGGGTGCGCACCGACATGGGCGGGCCGGGCGCATCGCTCGACGTGGAGACCAGCGTGCGCGGCATCGCCGATGCCATCGCCGCGCGGCGCGGGCAATCGGGATCCGCGTTCGTCAATTATCAAGGCCAGGACGTGCCGTGGTGACGGCGTGGTGAGCGATCCGTTCTGGCGGATCGACCTGCGGCAAGGCGTGCGCGGGGCGCTCGCGGAACTGCGCTCCGCGCCGCCGGGGCCGCTCGACCGGGTGCGCGGCGAGCAGGTCGCCGGGCTGTATCGCACCGCTCCGCTCGGCATCACCGGCGCGCTGATCGCCGGCGCGATCCTGACCGCGGTGCTGGCGCAGCTTGGCGCGATCGGCATCGGCCAGGCGCTCGGCTACGACGCCGCGATCGCGGCGATCGCCGGCACGCATCTGGCGCTCTGCTATCGCTACCGCCAACGCGCGCCGCCGCCGGAGCGGTGGCAGCCCTGGGCGCGATGGTTCGCGGTCGCGAGCCTCGCGGAGGGGCTGTTCTGGGGCACGATCTCGGTCGGCTTGAGCGGGCGCGCGACGCTCGACGAACAGTTGCTGGTGATGCTGGTGACCTCCGCGGTCGCCTCCGGCGCAGTCGCGGCGTTCGGCTCCGTGCTGTCGGCGTTCTTCGCGATCTTCCTGCCGGCGATCCTGCCGTTCCTGATCTGGTGCGCGTTGCAGCCGGATCTGCTGCACGGCACGCTCGCGGTGCTGACGCTGATCTACATCGTCGCGTTCGCGGCCCTGGCGCAGCGGCTGAACGCCGACCTGGTCGAGACGCTGCGGGTGCGCTTCGCCAATCTCGACCTGGCCGAAAGCCTGCGCCGGCAGAAGGATGTCGCCGAACAGGCGAGCCAAGCGAAAACACGGTTTCTGGCGGCGGCGAGCCACGACCTGCGCCAGCCGCTGCACGCGCTGTCGATGTTCTCCGGCGCGCTGCGCGAAGCGGTCGAGCTCGACGACATCAGGCGCCTCGGCGAGCACATCGACGCCTCGATCGGCGTGATGGATGCGCTGCTCGGCGCGCTGCTCGACGTGTCGCGGCTCGATGCCGGCGTCGTGCAGGTGCATCCGTGCGGGTTTGCGATCGGGCCGATGCTGGAGCGGCTGCGGCGCGAGCACATGCCGGACGCCGAGGCGCGCGGCCTGCGGCTGATCGTGCGGGCGAGCGGGGCGTTCGTGCATACCGACCCGGTGCTGCTGGAGCGGATGCTGCGCAACCTGCTCAACAACGCGCTGCGCTACACCGAACGCGGCGGCGTGCTGGTGGGGGCGCGGCGGCGCGGCGCGCGTCTGCTCGTGCAGGTGGTCGACACCGGCCGCGGCATTCCGCCGGCCGAGCAGGAGCGGGTGTTCGAAGAATTCTATCAGCTCGCCAACCCCGAGCGCGACCGCGCGAAAGGACTGGGACTGGGACTCGCGATCGTGCGGCGCATGGGCGCGTTGCTGGGGTGCGCGGTGACGCTGCGCTCGGTGCCGGGACGCGGCTCCGTCTTCTCCGTCACGGTGCCGCTGGCGGCTTCGGTGCCGGCACCGGTGACGATCGAGGAGGCGACGCGCGTGGTGCGCGGCGCACTTGTTCTGGTTGTGGACGACGATGCCGCGGCGCTGACCGCGATCTCGGTGGCGCTGCGGCAATGGGGCCACGAGGTGGTGACGGCCGCGACGCCGACCGAAATGCTGGAGCGTGCGGCGACGCTGCGCGCGGTGCCCGACCTGCTGATCTGCGACTATCGATTGCCCGGCGAGATCGACGGCCTGCGCGCGGTGCAGGTGCTGCGCGGCGAATTCAACGAGGACATTCCGGCGCTGCTGATCACCGGCGACACCGCGCCGGACCGGCTGCGCGAGGCACAGGACAGCGGCATTCTGCTGTTGCACAAGCCGGTCGCGTACGGGCGGCTGCGCGCGGCGATCGGGAATGTTTTGCGGGCGAAGGTGGAGCAGGCATAGGGCGGAACAGCGACGCGCATGCGGCCGGGCTTGCTGCGGTTTCTGGCCCGGGCGGCAGCGAGACAGCTTTCCAGTTGCGTCGGGTCGAACATGATGTGCCCGGTTATCGCGGTTCGCGATGACAGTAACGCCGTGCCGGGTGGTTCTCAATCACCACGCTCCGGCTCATCTCAGCGCGGGAGCTCGGCACACCTTGCTTCCGCGAAACAGGATTGAGCCGATGAACGTGAAGGCGCTGCTCTCCCGGCTCCCGGTCGACCCATATATCGCGGCAATCGTCGGCATGGTCGCTCTGGCCTCGGTGTTGCCGGCGCACGGCAGCGGAGCGGTCGTCGCCGGACTACGCCACCGATGCCGCCATCGCGCTGCTGTTCTTCCTGCACGGCGCGCGGCTGTCGCCGCAGGCGGCGTTGGCGGGCGCGCGGCACTGGCGGCTGCACGTCGTGGTGATGGCCTCGACGTTCCTGCTGTTTCCGGCGCTGGGCCTCGGCGCGAGGGCGCTGTTTCCGGGCCTGCTGACAGCCGCCGCTGTGGACCGGCGTGATCCTGCTGTGCGCACTGCCCTCGACCGTCCAATCGTCGATCGCGTTCACCTCGATCGCGCGCGGCAACGTGCCGGCCGCGCTGTGCGCCGCGACGGCGTCCAACCTGCTCGGCATGGGGTTGACGCCGTTGCTGGTCGGGCTGCTGCTCAGCGCGCAGGGCGGCCTGTCCGCGCACGGCGCCGTCGGCATCGTGCTGCAGCTTCTGCTGCCCTTCGCCGCCGGCCAACTGGCGCGGCCGTGGATCGGCGAATGGGCGCTGCGGCACAAGACGCTGCTCGGTCTGGTCGATCGCGGCTCGATCCTGCTGGTGGTCTATGCCGCCTTCAGCGAGGGCGTCACGCAGGGCATCTGGCATCAGCTCGGCCTGGCCGATCTGGGGCGGCTGCTGGCGGTGGATGCCGCGTTGCTGGCGGCGGTGCTGGCGATCACCACGTATGGCAGCCGGCTGCTTGGGCTTCTCCCGCGCCGACGAGGTGACGATCGTCTTCTGCGGCTCCAAGAAGAGCCTGGCGAGCGGCCTGCCGATGGCGACGGTGCTGCTGGCGGGCCAGTCGGTCGGCCTGATCGTGCTGCCGCTGATGCTGTTCCACCAGATCCAGCTGATGGTCTGCGCCGCACTGGCGAAGCGCTACGCCCGCGCCGGCGCAATGGCCGCGGTGCAGGTGTCCGGTGGCGATCCCGCGCCAGCGACCCGGTAGGTCGCCCCGGATGCGGGCGCAGAAGCCGCTGCCGAACTATTGCGCCTCCGTGGTTGCATCGAGCGTCCGGTTCCGTGCGCCATCAGACCAACCTCGCCTCCCGCGCCGCCTGCGCCGCCTGCGTGCGGTTGACGACGTTGAGCGAGCGGAAGATCGCGGTCACGTGGACTTTCACGGTTTTGTCGGACAGGCCGAGCGCCAGCGCGATCGACTTGTTGGGCAGGCCCTGCGCCAGCAGGCGCAGCACGTCGACCTGGCGGCCGGTCAGCTCGAGCCGCGACTCGGTGGGCTGCGGCGCGGCGCGTGGCGCGGTGGAGCGGTCTTCCCAGAGCAAGAGCGGCGGCACGTAGACGTTGCCGCCGAGCACGAAATCGATGGCCGAGAGCAGTGTCGGCGGGTCGGCGGATTTCGGCACGTAGCCGAGCGCGCCGGCGGCGAGCGCGCGGCGGACGTCGCGCGGATCCTCCGAACCCGCCAGCACGATCACCGGCAGGTCCGGGTGCTCGCGGCCGAATGCCTCGATCGCGCGCACGCCGTCCATGCCGGGCAGCACCAGGTCGAGCAGCACCGCATCGAGCCCAGGCGTGACGCGGGCAAGCGCCAGGGCCTCCTCGCCGTCGCGCGCATGCAGCACCTCGACGCCCGCGCGGCCCTGGTGGAGCAGCGCGGAGACGCCCTCGCGTACAACCGCGTGATCGTCAACCAGCAGCAGACGCATATTCGCTCCTGTCCCGCCTCACGCAGAATCTTCCTAGATCACGACCCCGTGTCAACCTTGGTCCTAAGACTTCTGGCCGATGCCGCCGGCACCCCGCGATGGTGTAATTGATTATCGGCAAGCTCGCGAGGCTTGTGACGCGTATGGAAGCTTCTGGGGAATTTTTCGCGACCGGGTCCGAGCTTGCCAATAACAAACAAGACTTGTGAACGACCAACCTCGACTTCGGCAGTATTGGCGCTTTACCCCGCCAGTGCGGTTCGGTATGTTCCGAATGGTTATGCTTTGTTGCTTAATGGGGTGAGCGAAGTCGTCGCCGGCATTGCTTGGCCGGAGGCGGGGCCGCTCGCCCGTTCAACGGCAGGGATGTGCGATGTCAGGGACGCTCGACAGTTGGATCGGCACCAGCGGCAGCTGGAGCACGCACAACAACTGGCAAAACGGCCTGCCGAACGCCGGCTCGCTGGCGGGCTTCGGCGGCACGCTGGCCGAGACCATCACGTTTGCGACCACCGCGGCGATCGACGGCATCGCCGGCAGCGACGCCGCGGCGACGCTGGACATCACCTCGGGCGCGCTGACCATCGGGACCGGCGGCGGCTGGACCGGCAGCGTGCTGCTCGCCGGCGGCACGCTGACGCTGAATGCCGATGTATTGACCTTGAGCGGCAGCTTCACCGAGCGGCCCGCCGGCACGGCCGCGATCACCGGCGGCGCGACGCTGAGCCTCGCCGGCGGCGGCACGCTGAACGGCAGCGTAACCGGCGCCGGCACGCTGCTGCTGGGCGGCGGCGAGAACTACACGGTCGGCAGCGCCAAGGCGCTCGGCGCGGGTACGGTGGAGATCTCCGACAACGGCGGCACGGTCACGCTCGGCGCCGCGGCCACGGTCGGCGGCAGCTTCCTGCTGTACTCCGGCGACGTGGCGCTCGGCGGCAACACGCTGACGCTGGCGGGCGGCGCGTATCTCGACGGCGCGCTGAGCGGGCCGGGCGAGGTTGCGGTGACCGCGCCGGCGACGATCGGCTACCTGACCGTCAACGACGGCGCGACGCTGTCCGACAGCAGCACGCTGCTGGAAAGCGGCGACCTGCAACTCGGCTCCGGCACCGCCGACAGCGCGACGCTGAACATCGCCGCCGGCGCGACCTACGACATCGTCAACGACGTGGGCATCGGCGCGGACGGCACCGCGAGCATCGTCAACGCGGGCGTGTTCGAAAAGTCCGGCGGCGCCGGCAACAGCTTTATCGCCGCCGACCTCGACAGCACCGGCAAGATCGTCGTCGCCCAGGGCACGGTCGGCCTGGAGGGCACGAGCGACACGATCGGCGGCTCGCTCAGCGGTGCCGGCACGCTCGAGGTGCTGGTGGGCACGCTCGACCTGACCACCGCCTCGGTCGCGCTCGGCGGGTTCGGCGCGTACGACTACGCGACCGTGCTCGAACTGGGCGCGAGCCCGACGCTCGCCGGCAGCTTCGTGCTCGACGGCGCGACGCTCGATCTGGACGGCAAGAAGCTCACGCTCAAGGGCGGCGACTATCTGCGCGGGCTGATCGAGGGGCCGGGCAGCGTGATCGTGTCGGGCTCGGCCGATCTCGGCTACCTCACCCTGAGCGGTGGGGCGGTGCTGGCGGACGCGAAGCTGGTGACGACGGACGATCCGCTCACGCTCGGCACCGGCACCGCCGACAGCGCGCGGCTGACGATCGACGCCGGCGCCACGTTCGACCTGCTCTACAGTTCGAATTCCAACATCGGCGCGAACGGCACCGCTGCGATCGGCAATGCCGGGCTGTTCGAAATGACCGGCGCCGGCGGCGTCACCACCGTGTACGCCGACATGACCAGCACCGGCAAGCTGGAGGCGATCGCCGGCAACACGCTGCAACTCGGCGGCGCCAGCAACGCGCTGAGCGGCTCGCTGCTGGGCAGCGGCGAGATCGACCTGCTGAACGGCGGCACGTTCGGCATCGCCGCGGGCACGACGCTGGGCGTTGCGACGCTCGGCGTCTATGGCAACGACACCACGGTGCAAATGGCCGGCACCGCGACATATGCCGGGACGCTTCTGATGGGCGGCGGCACGATCGACTACGCCGCGTCCGGGGCGCTGACACTGACCGGCTGGGCCGATCTGGGCGGCACGCTCGCGGGGCCGGTGGTGGTGACGGCCAAGGGCGGCGCGCAGACCGGCGGGCTGGTGCTGACGGGCGGCGCGACGCTGATCGACGCCGTGTCCGCAACGCTCAACGGCAACGCCACGCTCGGCACCGGCACCGCCGACCAGGCCACGCTGCAGGTGAAGGCGGGCGCAACTTTCGACATTGCCTCCGACGGCACGATCCTTGCGCGCGGCACGGCGCTGATCGGCAATGTTGGCCTGTTCGAGAAGACCGCGGCGACCGGCACCAGCATCGTGCAGGCGGACATCGACAGCACCGGCACGGTCGTCGATACGATCGGCACGCTGGCGCTGGAGGGCGCTTCCGACACGATCGGCGGCGGCGGGTTGCAGGGCGCGGGCGAGATCGACCTGCGCGGCGGCGGCACGTTCGCGATCGGCGCCGGCGTCTCGCTCGGCGTCGCCACGCTCGGCATCTTCGATAACGCCACCACGGTCGGTTTTTCGGCCAACGAATCCTACACCGGCATTTTCACTCTCGGCGGCGGCGCGACGCTCGACCTGAACGGCGCGACCATGACGCTGGACACGGCATCACTCGACGGCAACGTCGTCGGCGGCACCGTGCTGGTGGAGACGTCCGCGGAAACCGGCGGCCTCGTGCTGACCGGCGGCGCGACGTTGGACGACGCGAGCGTCGCGGTCCTGGACAACGCCAACGTCACGATCGGCACCGCGACCGCCGACGTCGCAACTTTGCTGGTCGGCGCCGGGGCGACCTACGACATCCGCACCGACAACAGCATCAACGCGAACGGCACCGCGGTGATCGACAATCTAGGGCTGTTCGAGAAGACCGGCTTCACCGGCACCAGCACGATCTATGCCGACATGGACAGCACCGGCACGCTGGCGGTGAACGAGGGCACGCTGTCGCTAAGCGATTCCGCGAACACGCTGGGCGGCAGCGTGACCGGCAGCGGCCAGCTGAACCTGCGCGACGGCAGCGCGACGACGCTCGCCGCCGGCCTCTCGCTGACCGTCGGCACGCTCGACATCCTTGACCAGAACACCGAGGTGTCGCTTGCCGGCAACGTGCTGTACAAGGGCGCGTTCACGCTCGGCAGCTACGCAACCCTGCTGCTGAACGGCCACCATTTCACCGAAAGCGGCACCGGGCTGCTGCAAGGCGGGATCGACGGCCCCGGCGAGTTCATCGTCAGTGGATCATCGGACGCGCAGTACGTGCTGCTGACCGCCGGCGCCACCCTGGAGGTGACCGGCACGCTGACCCAGGACCGGTACATCACGCTTGGGACCAGCACCGCCGACAGCGCCACCATCGCGGTTGCCGCCGGCGGCACATACGACCTGATCAGCGACGACGCGATCAACGCCGCGGGCACGGCGACGATCACCAACGCCGGCACCTTCGAGAAGACGCAGACGGACGGCACCAGCACGGTGGCTGCGGCCGTGGTCAACACCAAGCTGATCGCCGCCAATCTCGGCACGATCGCGTTCGATGGCACGCTGACCAACGACGGCACCGTCACTGCGACCGGCGCGAGCGTTCTGGTCAACGATGCGCTGACCGGAGCCGGCGGCAAGGGCGTGTTCGACATCGGCAAGAATGGAAGTGTCGTGATCGGCGGCACGGTCGGCGTCGATGCCTCGCAGACCTTCGCGTTCACCGGCACGAACGGCACGTTGCGGATCTATGATCCCTCGGCGTTCGCCGGCAGCATCACCGGCTTTGCCAGCGGCGACACGATCGACCTCGGCAACATCCAGGCGAACGGGCTGAGCTACTCGAACGGCGACCTGATCGTGACCGAGACCGTCAACGGGACGCTGGACGCGACCTACACGCTGTCGGCGCCGGGCATCGCCAACCCCGGCTCGCTCGCACTGGTGTACGACAACGACTACGGCACCGCGATCGTGCTCAACCATGCCGGCCCGGACTTCACCAATCCGTCCGGCACGATCACTGCGGACTACTGGACGCTCGATGCCAACGCCAACTGGAATGGCGACGGCTGGTACCGGGTGGTCCAGCTCGTGCCGCTGGAGACCGTCGACATTCCGGCCAATGCCGGCAACGACGCGGAGTTCGACCTCAACGGCACCAGCGACGCCGTGATCACCTACGACGAAACCGACACCGTCAACCGGCTCGACGCCGACGGCTACGCCACCCTCGACGTGACCGGCGGCACGCTGACGATCAACGCAGGTGGCGGCTGGACCGGCGGGTTCAACATCACCGCCGGCACGCTCGATGCCGTCACCGGCTGGAGCGTCTACGGCCCGAGCAACCTCGGCGCGGGCGCAACCGACGAAGTCGACGCCGGCACGTTCGGGATCGGCAGCGGCACGCTGGCCGGCACCGTCGATGGCCAGGGCCAATTCTATCTGGAAGGCGGCAATAACTTCACCATCGACCCCGGCTTCACCATCACCTCGGGCGCCTTCGATCTCGGCGTGGACGGCGACGGTTTCGGCTCCAACACCACGCTCGACGCCAACCTCAAATACGCCGGCACCTTCATCCTGACCGACTACACCGGCAATTCGGCCAACCTGTACCTGAACGGCAAAACCCTGACGCTGACCGGCAGCACCGCGGATCTGAACGGCTACGTGTCCGGAAGGGGCGGGCTGACGCTGAACGGCACTGCGGAAGTCGGCAGCCTGACCGTGAACAACTCGGCCGTCATCACCGTGAACGGCACTGTCGTGCAGGACGGGTTCCTGGAGACCGGCAACGCCGGCACGATCAGCCCGGACGCGACCACGGTCAACATCAGCAAGACCGGCACGTGGGATTTCGTCAATAACAGCAGCATCCTGGGATACGGCGCGACCACCGTCGACAACGCCGGCCTGCTCGAAAAGACCGGCGGCACCGGCGACTCCGACATCGGCGGCAGCGTGTTCATCGACACCGGCACGATCGCTGTCGACGCCGGCCAGATCAGCATCGGCGCCAACAGCAACACGATCGAGGGTGCGATCGGCGGCCCCGGCGACCTGTATTTCGATGGCGGCCCAACCATTGCCTTCTTCATCGGCCAGGGTGCCGCGATCACCACCGCGCAATGGGAACTCGGCCTCAACAGTGACGGATACGGCTCCAACACCACCCTCGATACTTCGCTGAGCTATGGCGGAAACTTCATCCTCGCCGACTACAGCGGCAACTCCGCGAACTTCTTCCTCAACGGGCAGACGCTGACGCTCGCGGGTTCGTCGTACCTGAATGGCTATCTCTCCGGCACAGGCGTGCTCGACATCACCGGCACGGCCGACATCGCCGGGCAGACGATCAACAACTCCGCGACCGTCAACGTCACCGGCACGATGACCCAGGACGGACTGCTGGAGCTTGGCACCGGCAACAGCCCGGACGCGACGGCGATCAATATCGTGGCCGGCGGCACCTACGACATTCTCGACGACGCCGGCATGAACGTCTACGGCAACACGACGATCGACAATGCCGGCCTGTTCGAGAAGACCGGGGGAACCGGCGTGTCCGACCTCTATTACGGCGGCACGTTCACCAACACCGGCACCGTGGTGATCGCCACCGGCTGGATCGATTTCGGCGGCACCAACAACCTTGGCGGCACCATCACCGGGGCCGGCAATCTCGGCTTGCTGGTCGGCATCTCCACGCTCGACCCCGGCGCGAAAATCACCGTTGCGAACACCGCGCTGCTGCTGAACGGCGACGGGTTCGGCGCGAGCCTGGTGCTGGACGAGAATTTCACCTACGGCGGCAGCTTCGAATCCTACGACTACAGCGGCAACGCGACGTATCTCGACCTGAACGGCTTCAACGCCACGTTCACCGGCGCCTCGCTGTGGAACGGCCAGCTCAACGGCGCCGGCACGCTTGGGCTTGCCGGCATGGCGACGATCGAGGGTGAGGGCGCCAGCGGTGCGGTGGTGGACGTGACCGGTACGGCCGATTTCGACCGGGAACCTCTACATGGCCAACACGGCCGCGCTGGAGATCGGCAAGACCGGCGTGTTCGACATGCTCGACGACGGCGATGCCGAAACCAATGCCAGCACCGTCACCAATGCCGGCCTGATCGAGAAGACCGCCGGCACCGGGACCAGCTATATCCAGGGCAACCTGACCAGCACCGGCACGATCAATGCCGCGACCGGGATGATCGAGTTCCAGGATGCCGCCAACAGCACCATCGGCGGCACGGTGAGCGGCGCCGGGACGATCTGGCTGGTCAGCGGCGGCAACTACACGATCGACGCCGGCACGAAGCTGACCGTCGCCAATCTTGGGCTGTACGGCAACATCCTGTTCGACGGCAATGTCAGCTACGGGAACAGCTTCGACTTCGGCGGCGGCACGCTCGACCTCAACGCACACACGGTCACGCTGTTCGGGCCGGACACGCTCAACGGCACCGTGGACGGCGGCGGCACGCTGACGATCTTGCACAAGACGACAGCCGCCACCAACGGGCTTACGCTCGCCGGCGCAACAGTGCTGAACCTTGCCGGCACGCTGGTCAGCGACGGCGGGATGACGTTTGGCACAGGCACATCCGACGCCACCACGCTCGACATCGCCGCGACCGGCGTGCTCAACCTCAACTACGACAACTACAGCGGCTATTCCGGCGCACCGGTGCTGACGAATGCGGGGCTGATCGAGAAGACCGGCCTCACCGGGACGAGTTCGATGGACGCCTCGCTGACCAACACCGGCACGATCCTGGTGAGCGAGGGCACGCTGCAGGTGCAGACCCCGGTCGCCAGCAGCATCGGCGGCACGGTCGAGGGCGCCGGCGCGTTCGTGCTGCAGGGCGGCAGCAGCACGCTGGCGCCGGGCGTCGCGCTCACGGTCGGGGCTTTCTCGCTGGTCGGCGGCGACACCAACGTGTTGAACCTGAGCCTGACCTATGCGGGCGACTACACGCTGAACGGTGCGACGGAAAACCTGCACGGCGACACGCTGACCTTGACCGGGATCGCCAACCTCGCCGACGGGACGCTGACCGGCCCCGGCCAGCTGGACACGACGGGGACGACGGCGGTCGGGTACCTGACGCTCGACGGCGGCGCGACGCTGGACAACGCGGGCCTGCTCGCCGAGACCGGCAACGTGACGCTGGGCGACGCCACGGGACCGGGTACGGTGGTGAACGCCGCAGCCGCTACCTGGAACTTCATCGGCGACGGCGGCATGTACACCGGCGGCAGCATCGAGGGCAGCTTCGCCAATTCCGGCTTGCTGGAAAAGACCGCCGGCACCGCGGTGAGCTACATCGAGGCGAACTTCAGCAACGCGGCCGGCGCGACGATCGATGTCGCCACCGGGCAGATCGAGATCGTGACCGGCAGCGCCGCGTTCGCGGGCACGGTGGAGGGCGCGGGATCGCTGCTGGTCAATGCGTTTGCGACCATCAGCAGCCTTGCGGTCAGCGGCGGCAGTCCGAACTTTGCAGGCGGGCTCAGCGTGTCCGGCACGATCGTCGATACCGGCGCGACGCTGTTCACCGGCGGCACGCTCTCCGGCGCCGGCAGGATCGACCTGGCGTCGCACGGGCTCGCGCAGATCAACGGCAGCGCCGCCGCCGGCGCGACGGTCGCGTTCCTCGATGCTACCGGCACGCTTGCGTTGGCGAACCCCGCGGGATTTGCGGCCACCATTGCCGGCATGGTCGCGGGCGACACGATCGACCTGTTGAACACGCCGGCATCCACGGTCACCGATCTGACGTTCGGCGCGCACACGCTGACAATCGACGTCGCCGGCGGCACGAGCTACCTGCTGCACATGGCCGGCAGCTACACGAGTGCGAGCTTCCACGTCGCCGCGGACGGGCACAACGGCGCGGCGATCACGATCTGACGGTGGTCAGGCGCGCCGCCGGTCGGCGCGCCAGTGCTGCTCCAGGTTGGCGATCAGCTGCGGGCTGAACAGGCAGAGTGCCTGCTCGCGCAGATAGACGGCCATGTATTCGCGGAAGGTGTCGAGCGGCTCGGCACCGACGCGCAGCGCGCGGCGGTTGCCGATGAGGCTGACGGCGCCCGATGCCGTGAGGTCCTCGACCACGCGGGCGAGTGCCGCGTCCATCGCCTCGGGGGCGGCGATCTCGTCGCAGATCAGCCTTCCCTCGGGCGAATCGCAGTCCAGGCCGCGGCCGTTGCAGATCAACTGGCGTGCGATGCGGTCGCCGGTGAAGCGTGGCAGGCGCAGATTGGCGGCGCCGGGGATGATGCCCTCCTTGCGCGCCGGCAGCGTCAGGTAGGCATCGCGCGCGGCAAGCACGTAGTCCATGACGAGCAGAAGCTGGCAGCCGCCGCCGATCGCGAACCCATCGACCGCCGCGATCCACGGTTTCTCGCGCGTGGCGGCGGACGGATCCTCGGCCGCAATTCCCGGTGTCGCGAGGCCGCGGAAAATCTTGTTCACCGGGCCGAGATCGCGGCGCGCAAACCACAGGAACGGAATGCGGCCATGATAGAGATGCGTCAGGTTGATGCCGGCGCAGAAGATGCGCCTGCCGGCGTATTTCGGATGCGCCACGTGGCCGCCGCGCAGCACCGCGACCTGCGTTGCGTCGTCCATGATCGCGAGGTCGACGGCGATCTCGAAGTCATCGAGCATGCCGTCGTCCTCGGCGTTGAGGAAGCGCGGGTTGCGCATCTCGACGACGGTCGCGCGGCCCTGGCGCTGGATGGTGGCGGTTGCGAGTTCGACGCGGCCATCGCGCTGCAGGCGCGGCAGATGCTCGGCGGAGTTCCTGGCGCGGCAGCAGCATCGCATGGCAGAGATGGCGGCCGGGTTCGGGTGCGGCCAGGACATGTGCGAGCAGTATGCCCTGGTCGATTTCCGCGCCGTCTTTCTCCTTTTGCGGCAACGCGCATTCGGCCTGCACCTGCGCGCGCGTGGGCACCAGCCCGGGCACCAGCTCCGCTGCCGCGTACGCGAGCGCATCGACGCGCAGCGACCGGGCTCTTGCCAGTGTCAGCCGGTCGTAGAGATCGATGACGTGGACGCGCAGAAACTGCTCGCGCAGGGCGCGGCCCTGAGCTTGCCAGTCAGCCGCGGACGCCGCTTCGGCGGAGCTGCGCTGCGGATTTGCCGGCAGCCGCACCAGATCGGCGGCGATTGCCGCCCATACGCGCGAGCACGCCGCGACGTCGCTTTCGAATTCGCCGGAAAGCTCCGGCACCATCGCAGAAGTCATCTGGCCGTCCCTCGAAGATCGAGAATCCGCTTGGCCTTGCCCGCGGACCGCTCAACGCCGCCGGTCGGCACGAGTTCCACATGCACGCTCACCCCGAGCACCGTCTTGATGCGATGCGCGAGGCTTGCGCCGCCATCGTGATCGCCGCCGCCGTCGCGCAGTTCGACACGCACCGTCATGCTGTCGAGCCGTGTCTCGCGGCGCAGCTCCAGGATGTAGTGCGGCGAGAATCGGCTGTCCTGCAAGATCAGCGCCTCGATCTGGCTCGGAAAGATGTTGACGCCGCGCAGCACGATCATGTCGTCGGAGCGGCCCGTGACCTTTTCCATGCGGCGCATCGTGCGCGCCGTGCCCGGCAGCAGCCGCGACAGGTCGCGCGTGCGGTAGCGGATCACCGGCATCGCGTGCTTGGTGAGCGAGGTGAACACCAGTTCGCCGAATTCTCCTTCGGGCAGCACGTTGCCGGTGTCCGGATCGATGATCTCCGGAAAGAAGTGGTCTTCCCAGATGTGCAGCCCGTCCTTGCTCTCGATGCACTCGCCGGATACGCCCGGGCCGATCACTTCGGACAATCCGTAGTTGTCGAGCGCATCGATGCCGAAACCCTGTTCCAACTCGGCACGCATCTGCGCGGTCCACGGTTCGGCGCCGAACAGCCCGAGACGGAGAGAAATGTCCGCCGGCTCGCAGCCGCGCGCACGCAGCTCGTCCATGATCACGAGGGCATAGGTCGGTGTCGCCATCAGCATGTCCGGGCGCAGATCGACGATAAGTTGGGCCTGCCGCTCGGTCATGCCGCCGGAGGCGGGGACGACGGCGCAGCCGAGCCGCTCGGCGCCGTAGTGCATGCCGAGGCCGCCGGTGAACAGGCCGTAGCCGTAGGCGTTGTGCATCAGCATGCGCGGCCGCCCGCCGGCGGCGTAGATGGTGCGCGCCATCACGTCGGCCCACATGCGCAGATCCTCGGCCGTGTAGCCGACCAGCGTCGCCGCGCCGGTGGTGCCGGAGGAGACGTGCACGCGCCGGATTTGCTCGCGCGGCACGGCGAACATGCCGAACGGGAAGGCGCTGCGCAGGTCCTGCTTGTGGGTGAACGGAAACCTCGCGAGGTCGGCAAGGTCGTGCAGATCGTCCGGGTGTACACCGGCATCGTCAAAACTGCGGCGGTAATGCGGCACATGCGCATAGGCGTGCCGCAGCGACCAGCGCAGGCGTTGCAACTGCAGCGCGGTGATTTCGTCGCGGGATGCAGTCTCGATCGGGTCGAACGCCACGCTGCGTCCCTCAACGCCCGGTGAAACGTGGCGCGCGCTTGGCCATGAACGCCGCCTTGCCCTCGGCGTGGTCGGCCGTCATGAACAGCGCCGCCTGGATGTCGCGCTCGCGATCGAGCAGCGCATCGAGCCCTTCGGCCAGCAGCGCCTTGGTCATGGCGATCGGCAGCGGCGCGCGCGCCGCCAGCCGGTTCGCCCACTCCATCGATGCATCCAGCACCGTTCCGGTCGGCACGACGGCGTGGGCGATGCCGATGCGCTCGGCCGTCGCCGCGTCGATGGTTTCGCCGAGCAGCAGGATGCGGCGCGCCCAGGCCTCGCCGACGCGGCGCGGCAGCGTGTGCAGCAGCCCGAGATCGCCCATCAGGCCGACATTGCCGAAGCTCGCGACAAAACGCGCGTCCGCCGCGGCAATCACGAGATCGCAGCACAGCGCGATGCTCAGGCCGGCGCCGGCAGCCCATCCCTCCACCGCCGCCACGACCGGCTTGGGAAACTTTGTCAGCGTGCGGACAAGGGCATGAGTTTGCTCCATCCGCTGCCGCGCGGTGGAGAAATCGGTCGTCGCCATGTCGGTGAGGTCGCCGCCGCTGCAGAACATGCCCCCCGCGCCGGTCAGCACGATGGCGCGAATGTCGGCGTCCGTCGCGATCGCGTGCAGGCGGTCCATCAGCATGTGCCGCAGCGCCATCGACACGGCGTTGCGACGCGCCGGCACGTTCAGTGTCAGCAGCGCGACCGCGCCGCGGCGCTCGTCCAGGAGCAAATCGTCCTTCATTCGGCGATCTTCACGTATTCGAAGTGGCCAGGCTTGCTGTCGATGCCGGTCTTCGGCGGCGCGATCCAGCCGGCGAACTGCCCGGGATCGCGCACCGGCCGCATCAGCGATTCGAGATACACGGCATCGCCCGCCGCCGGCAGGAATTTTTCCCGGCTTTGCGCCCAGGTTTCGGCCGGCATGATCGCGCCGTTCGGATCGACATGCGCCTTGGAGAACTCGCCGATGCGACGATTGAAGGCCACATGCGGCAACTTGAGCGAGAAATCAACGCCGGCGGTCTCGATCACCTTGTTCCAGCGGTGCAGCCCGCCGGTGCAATCGTCGGTGAAATCGTCGCGCAGCCGCATGTTCAGCGCCGACAGCGCCGGCACGTCCTGCCGCACCACGTTTCCGTCAATGAAGCGCAGCACGGGATACGTGTCGCTGAGCAGCCGGTGATCGTCCGACAACTTGTCCTCGCGATAGCGACCCTTGACACTGGCGTTGAACGCGTTCGCGGCATTGGTGCTGATCTCGTTGCCGAACAGGTCGAGCGTGAGCGAGTAGTGCAGGTTGATCTTGCGCTGGATCATCGGCAGGTCGATCACGCCGAGCGCGCGCACCGCCTCCACATCAGTCGCATCGTCGATGCCGGCCTGCTTCATCGCCTGGCACGTTCGCTCGATGATCCGCATCAGCCCGGTCTCGCCGACGAACATGTGGTGCGCTTCCTCGGTCAGCATGAACCGGCAGGTGCGGCTCAGCGGGTCGAATCCGGATTGCGCGAGGGCCGCGAGCTGCATCTTGCCGTCGCGGTCGGTGAACGTCGTGAACATGAAGAAGCTGAGCCAATCGGGCGTCGCCTCGTTGAACGCGCCGAGCATGCGCGGCGTGTCGGCATCGCCGGAGCGGCGGCGCAGCAGTTCGGCAGCTTCCTCGCGCCCGTCCGCGCCAAAGTATTTCTGCAGCAGGTAGACCATCGCCCAGAGGTGCCGGCCTTCCTCCACGTTCACCTGGAACAGGTTGCGCAGATCGTAGAGGCTGGGCGCGGTTTTTCCGAGATGGCGCTGCTGCTCGACGCTCGCGGGTTCGGTGTCGCCTTGTATCACCAGCAGCCGCCGCAGCATCGCGCGGTACTCGCCGGGTACGTCCTGCCACGCCGGTTCGCCGATGTGCTGCCCGAACGGAATCTTCCTGCCGTCCACCGGTGGCGCCAGCAAAATGCCCCATTTGTAGTCAGGCATTCGCACGTAATCGAACTTCGCCCAGCCCTTGGGGTCGACGCTGACGGCGGTGCGCAGATAGACCAGCGCCTCCTGAAATCCCTCCGGCCCCATGTCCTTCCACCAGTCGAGGTAGCCGGGGTGCCACGTCTCCAGCGCCTTGCGCACGCGCAGATCGGCGTTGAGCCCGACGTTGTTCGGGATCAGGCCGTCGTAGTCGACGCTCATGCCGTCCGGCATTCTTCTCTCCCTTCCCCGGGCGCTCAGACGCGCGCCGGGTCGTAGTCCGGTTGCAGGCCGGTGCCATAGCGCTTCAACGCACCCGCCTCGCCGACCGCGCTCGGCCGTTGGAACACCCAGTTCTGCCATGCCGTCAGCCGGCCGAAGATGCGCGTCTCCATCGTCTCCGGGCCGGCAAAGCGCAGGTTGGCTTCCATCGCCGTCAGTGCGTCGGCGGAGAAACTTGCCCGCTCCTGCAGCAGGATGCGCAGTTCGTCGTCCCAGTCGACGTCGTCGTGTACGGCCGTGACAAGGCCCAGTTCAATCGCGCGCTCCGCATCGAGCGTCTCGCCGATCGCCGCCTGCGCGCGCATGACGCTTTCGGGTTCGCCGAGAAACCGTGTCTCCAGCCGCGTCAGCCCATTGGACATTCTGTAAGCGCCAAAATTCAGCGGGCTGAGCGAGAAGGTTGCCGATAAATTGTCGCGCGCACCCGAGAACATGATCGCGCGATCGGCGGCAAATGCAAGTTCGGCAAGCGTTCCGGCAAGGCAGCTTGCAGGCTCGATCAGCGCGATCAGGCTGCGCGAGGTCAGGTCGAGCCGTTTGAAGACGCGCTTCAGCAGCAGTCGGATTTCCCGCACCAGCCAATTCTTTTCAAACGCCTCCAGCAGATGATCGGCGGCAAGAACCTTCTCAGGATTGCCCTGGGTACGCAGCAGCAGCAAGCCGAGTTCGGGTTCGTTCAGGCGCAAATGAAGAATGGCGTCGTCGAGCTCGCGGGCCATCGCCAGCGGCCAGAATGCCGCACCCTGCGCAAGGACTCCCGGCAGGTCGGACGGCAGCACGTCCGGCCCGCGCACCGTAATCGTCGCCCGGCGGGCCGGCCGGTCGAGCACGACATGCACGTGCTCGTAGGCGACTGCATCGTCGGAGAACTCGCGACGCAGCGGCGTCAGCGCCACACCGGCGGCGTCGGTCGGTCGGTCGGACAACGCAGACAATTCGAGCGCGCGGGTGCGCACCGCGTCTTCCCAGCGCGAGGGCGGCACGACCTCGTCGACCAGCCGCCACTCCACCGCGCGCCGGCCGCGCACGCCTTCCTCCAACGAGCAGAACACGTCGGCGAGGTCGCGACGCACGCGGCGCTTGTCGGTGAGACGGGTCAAGCCGCCGGTGCCGGGAAGCACGGCCAGCAGCGGCATTTCCGGCAGCGAGACGGCGCTGCGGCGGTCGTCGACCAGCATGATGCGGCCCGCGGTCATCGCGATCTCGTAGCCGCCGCCGGCGCAGGCGCCCGAGACGGCGGCGAGGTAGCGCTGGCCGGAGTTTTGCTCGGCGTCCTCGATCGCGCAGCGAGTTTCGTTGGTGAACTTGCAGAAGTTGACCTTGTGGGCGTGCGTCGACTTCGCCAGCATGCGGATGTTGGCGCCGGCGCAGAACACGCTTTCTTTCGCTGACCGCAGCACCACCGCGCGGATTTCCGGGTGCTCGAAGCGCAGCCGCTGCACCGCGTCGTGCAGTTCGATGTCGACGCCGAGGTCGTAGGAGTTGAGTTTCAGCTCATAGCCGTCGAACAGTCCGGCCGCCGGGTCGACATCCATGATGAGGCTGGCGACCGCGCCGTCGAACGCCAGCCGCCAGTGGCGGTAGCGTGCGGGCTCGGTCTGGAAATCGATGCGGGCCATCGGCAGCGGTCCTCCCCGGCGCGCAGACTACGGCGGATTCTCCCCCGCGCGCCATCACACCCGCAGGACCTCGGCCGCGAGCGCCGCGACGGCGGCCGTCGTGGCCTCAGGCGCCTCCAGATGCGGCGCGTGGCCGACGCCTTCCAGCAGCAGCGGCCGAACGTGATCGCCCGCGAC
Organism: uncultured Solirubrobacterales bacterium; assembly: GCA_963697635.1. Taxonomy (GTDB): domain Bacteria; phylum Pseudomonadota; class Alphaproteobacteria; order Acetobacterales; family Acetobacteraceae; genus CAJCJG01. Next base: position 515,305 of record CAVOOS010000034.1, read on the forward strand.
CGCCTGCAGCGCCGCGACCTGCGCCGCGGTGCCGTACGGGTCGGCGAGGCCCTGCACGACCAAAGTCGGCACGTCGATGCCGGCGCACTCCGCGGAAATGTCCCAGGCGCGGAAGGCCGGATCGAGCCAGGCGCGGTTCCAGCCCCAGAACGCTCCGTCGACGTCGGCGTGGTGGCGCGCCAGCCGGGCGCGCAGGTCGCCGGCCAGATAGCGGGTGCGCGCGTCCTCGATGCCGGCGACGGCGATTTCTTCCACGAAGAAATGCGGCGCCAGCAACGCCAGCCCCTGCACGCGCGGATCGTGCTGCGTGCCGGCGTAGATCGCCGCGATCGAGCCACCGTCTGAGTGCCCGAGTAGGATGCACGCAAAAATGCCGGCGGCGTCGAGGACCGGGCGGACCCAATGCGCCGCCTCGTCCTGCATGTAGGTCAAAGGGCGCGGCGGGTTGATCGGGTCGGAGGCGCCATAGCCGGCGCGCGACCAGGCGAACACGCCGCAGCCGGTCGCATTCGCTAGCTTTTCCGGGAAGTCGCGCCACATCGAGATGCTGCCGAGCCCCTCGTGCAGCAGTACCATTTTTTGCCCCGTCTCCTGCCCCCACGACGCGGTTTCCAGCCGGCGGTCGCCGACGGTCAGAATGCCGCGGCGCATCAACCCTCGCGCAGCTTGTATCGCTGCACTTTTCCCGTCGCGGTTTTCGGCAGTGCGTCGGAAAATTCGATCCAGCGCGGGTATTTCCACGCGCCGATCTTGTCCTTCACGTGCTGTTTCAGCAGCTCCCGGAGCGTCTCCGGGTCCAGGCCGGCGGCGCTTTCCTGCAGCACCACGAAGGCACGCGGCTTGGTCAGTCCGTCGGCGTCGGCGTGGCCGACCACGGCGGCTTCGAGCACCGCCGGATGGCCGACCAGCGCCTCTTCCACTTCGAACGGCGAGACCCAGATGCCGCCGACCTTCAGCATGTCGTCGCTGCGGCCGCCGTAGCGGTAGTAGCCGTCGGCGTCGCGCGAATAGGTGTCGCCGGTATGCGTCCACTCGCCGCGGAACGTGCTTCGCGATTTCGCGAGCTGGTTCCAGTAGCCCTCGGCGGCACTCGGGCCGCGCACCAGCAGTTCGCCGCTTTCGCCGGCCGGCACGTCGTGACCGGCGGCGTCGACGATGCGCAGTTCATAACCCGGCACGGCCCGGCCAGTGGTGCCGTAGCGGATGTCGTCCGGGCGATTGGACAGAAAAATGTGCAGCATCTCGGTCGAGCCGATGCCATCCAGGATGTCGACGCCGACGCGTTCGCGCCAGCGCCGGCCGACCGCCTCCGGCAGCGCCTCGCCAGCCGAGACGCAGCGCCGCAGCCGGTCGGAGCCGGCGCCAGGGCCGATTTTAGGGTGCGCCAGCAGCGCCGCGTACAGCGTCGGCACGCCGCAGAAGATGGTTGGGCGTTCGCGCCGCAGCACCTCCAGCACCGCGTCGGCGGTCGGCCGCTCCGGCAGCAGCACGGCGGCGGCGCCGACCGACATCGGGAACGTCATGCTGTTGCCGAGGCCGTAGGCGAAGAACAGCTTTGCGGCCGAGAACACGACGTCGTCCGGGCGGATGCCGAGCACCTGTTTCGCGTAGGTGTCGGCGGTCGCGCGCAGGCTGGCGTGGACGTGCCGCACGCCCTTCGGCGCGCCGGTCGAGCCCGAGGAATAGACCCAGAACGCCACTTCGTCGGGCTTCGCGTCGGCAGTTTCGGCGCTTGGCGCTCCGCCGGCCAGGAAGTCCGAAATCGTGCGCGTGCCAGGCTCGGCGGCACCGGCGCCGACCAGCACGATATGGCGCAGCGTGCGCAGGCCGCGCAGCACCGGGGCCAGCGCCGGATACAGCGGCGCCGCGATGAACAGCGCCTCGGCGCGGCTGTCGGCCAGGATGTAGCCGATCAGTTCGTGCGGCAGCAGCGTGTTGATCGGCACCGGCACGACGCCGGCGCGCAGGCAGCCCCAGAACGCGACCGGAAACTCCACCGTGTCCAGCAGCAGCAGTCCGGCCCGCCGCTCCCGCCCGATGCCGGCCGCGGCCAGGGCGCCGGTGAAGCCGTGCGTCGCGGCCTGCAAGCCCTGGTAGGTCAGCGTGCGGCGTCCGTCGCGGAACGCCGGCCGCTCGCCGCGTCCCTCGCGGACGTGCCGGTCGAGAAAAAAGTCGATCGCATTGGCGTTGGTCTCGGGCGCGTGATCCATCGGCGGGCTCGCGGCTGCGGGGACGGCGCGCCGGCAAAGGTCGCCGCTTTCCGGGGCGAGGGCAAGCCGGCTCGCGGAGGGCTACGGCGGCGCCTGGGGCGGGGCCGCGGCGTGGCCGCCGCCGGCCTCGAGCTCGCCGATCCGGGTCTGCGCGACCAGGAGCTGTTCGCGCATCTTGGTCATTTCGAGCTGGTGTGCGAGCCAGGCTTCCGGGCGCGAGAACTGATCCAGCTTGTAGATGAGGAACAGGTTCAGCGCGGCCAGCGCCCCCAGCAGAATGCCGACGATGGCGCTGCTGCCCAGCATGATGAGACTGAGGCCGAGGAGCAGCGCATTGCCGACGTATCCCGGAATCCTGTATTGCAATGGCATCGGTTCTTCCCGCGTCTGGACGGTCGCCCGTGGCGCACGGCCCGCTCAGGGCACCCGCCAAGCCTTCTGGTAGCCCGAGTAGATCACCTCGGCGCGGATCGTGGCAAAATATGCGTCGAGGATCTGGCCCTTGCCGCCGTTGCCGACGCCGTAGTCGTCCACGCAGACGATGGTGCCCGGCCCGATCAGCGTGCGCGCGGCGGCCAGTTCCATCGCGTGGTGGATGGCGCTCGGCGCGGGATTGGCCGGATCGAGGTCGTAGCTGTCCAGGTACACCAGCCCCGCGCGGACCGGCACGATCCGGCTCAGCGCATTCAGCGTCGCGACCGAGTCGCCGAGCAACAGGGTGGTCGCCGAACTGCAGGCGCGGCGCGCGGTGTCGATCGACTCCAGTGCGATGTCGATCGAGAACACCAACCCGGCACAGTCGCGCGCCAGGGCGTCGAAAATGAAAGTGCTCACCCCGTCGCCGTCCCAGTTGCGCGCGATGCGCATGCAACCGGTCTCCACCACGACCAGTCCGCGGCGCGGTGCCGGCAGGGCGGCGAAAATCGCGGCGAATCCGGCCGCGCGTTTGCCCAGACGCGGCCGGAAATACTGCTCGAACTGCAGTTCGAACGGCAGCCCGGGAGGCATGTCGGGCAGGCCGACATACGCTGCATCGGCAGCCTTTGGCCCACCCTGCCCCGTATCGAACGTGTGCGCCTGCTTGTAGATGGCGGCCAGGGCGGGCGTGGCGGCGATGGTTGCGGCGACGTCGTGCGGCGTCGCCTCCGCCGTCATCAGCCGGCGCATCAACACGGTCCCCGCACCGACGCCGGCCAGCCGGTCGAGCATCGCGACGACCTTCACGTACAGCTCGGTCTGCGGGAAATCCAGGTCAGCCACAGCGCCGACCCTGCCGCGCGTCGCGCCGCCTCGGGCCGTTCGTACATCCGCCAACGATCGGGCCCCGACACACGTACATGCGGTTACAATTGATACACATCGCCACGACGGCGTCCAGCGGCCGGCGACCGAGCGTTACGGAGGCCGGGGTGGAGATGATTTCGCAACGTTGCCTGCATTGCCGCGCCCCGCGGCAGCGGCTAGACTTCCGGCCGGGACGTCTGGACCACAAAGAACGCACTGGGCCGTCGGAATGGCCCGAACTGGGAGGAATGCGCATGAGCAACCGGACGCAGGGCATCACTCGCCGCTCGATCGTGCAGGGCATCGCCGCGGGCGGCGCCATCGGCACGTTGCAGCTGGCATCACCATACATCATCTCCGCGCGAGGTGAGGTGCCGATCAAGATCGGCATGATCGACCCGCTGACCGGGACCTACGCCGCGGTCGCGCGCAGCGAAGTGGAAGGCGCGCAACTCGGCATGGCCGCGGTGAACGCCTCCGGCGGCGTGCTCGGGCGGCAGGTTCAGCTGCTGGTCGAGGACTCCGCCAACGACGTCGGCACCGGCGTGCAGAAGGCGCACAAGCTGTTCGAGCGCGATAACGTCGATGTGTTGTTCGGTGACGTCAATTCCGCGATCGCGCTGGCACTCGCGCAGGTTTCTTCCGCCGCCGGCAAGCTGCACATCGTCACCGGCGGCCACACCGACGGCATCACCGGCAAGGACTGCCACTGGAACGTGTTCCGGGTCTGCAACACCACCTACATGGACGCCGACGCGGTGACCCAGGTGCTGGTGGAAAAGCTCGGCAAGAACTGGTTCTTCCTCACGCCCGACTACGCCTACGGGCATTCGCTGCAGGCCGCCTTCGTCAAGCTGCTGGCGAAATACAACGGCACCTACCAGGCAGCACTCGCGCCGGTCGGCACCAACGATTTTTCCGCCTACCTGATCAAGGCGCGCGCGTCCGGCGCGAAGGTGCTGATCGACCTGATGGGCGGCGGCGACCAGGTGGTCAGCCTCAAGCAGTTCGTGCAGTTCGGGCTCAACAAGCAGATGGAACTCGGCGGCGCGCTGTTCGAGCTCGAATCGATCATGGCGCTGCCGCCGGAGGCACGCACCGGCTGGTGGACGATGGAGTGGTACTGGAACCAGCCCGGCGTGCCGCATGTCGCGGAGTTCGTCGCCGACGTGCAGAAGGCGACCGGCAAGATCGCGACCGCGCGGCACTGGTTCGGCTACACCGCGATGCGCAGCGTGCAGCTTGCCGCTTCACTCGCGAAAAGCACCGACGGCGTGAAGATGGCGCACGCGATGGAAGGCATGGAGCTGCCGCCGGACGTCGCGCTGATGCCGGGCAAGTTCGGCTACCGCGCCGGCGACCACCAGTTGATGAGCGGGATCATGGTGGGCGAGGCCGGCAACCCGCCGCCCGGCGGCAACAAGGACGACCTGTTCAAGGTGTCCGCGCTGGTGCCGGGCGAGAAGGCGGCGCTGCCGGTCGACGAAACCGGCTGCACGCTGCACTACCCGGCCTGAGCGGTGGAGTGTGCCGACGAAAGCGGTCGGGATCGCCGGGCCAGGCCCGGCGATGACGAACCTTGCTGATCATCCTTAAATTCACGTCATGGCCGGGCTTGTCCCGGCCATCTCTGCAAGGTGCGGCCGCATGACGGAACTGCTGCTGTTCAACGTCACCAACGGCCTGATCATCGGCGCCTTCTACGTGCTGATGGCGCTCGGCCTGTCGCTGATCCTGAACCTCTCCGGCGTGATCAATTTCGCGCATGGCGGGTTCCTGGCGCTCGGCGGCTACGTCGCCTATTCGATGATGCCGTTCATCGGGTTCTGGGGCGCGCTGCTGCTGGCGCCGATCGCGGTCGCGCTGCTCGGGCTCGTGATCGAGCGCACGATGATCCGGCGGCTGTACGGTCGCGACCCGCTGTATAGCCTGCTGCTGACGTTCGGCCTCGCCTACATCTTCCAGGACTTCTGCCGCTACGTCTGGGGCGCCAACGGGCTGCCGTTCTCGGTGCCCGACTTCCTTTCCGCCCCGGTCAGCGACGAGCTGTTCTTCATCACCTGGTACCGGCTGTTCATGGTTGCCGTCGTTACGATTGCGGTGGGCGGACTGTTCCTGTTCCTGCGCTACACCCGCACCGGCGTGCGCATCCGCGCCGGCACGCTGGACCTCGAGACGGTTTCCGTCCTTGGCGTCAACGTGCGGGCGCTGCGCGCCTTCAACTTTGCCCTTGGCATTTTCCTCGCGGGACTCGCCGGCGTTTTGGCGAGCGGGCAGCTCAGCCTCGTCCCAACATGGGCGATTCGCTGCTGATGCCGAGCTTCGTCGCGATCATCGTCGGCGGCGTCGGCAGCCTGCCGGGCACGCTGTTGGGCGGGCTGCTGATCGGCCTCGCCTCCGGCCTTGTGACCGTGTTCTGGCCGTCGGCGGCCGATGCGGTGATCTACGTGATCATGGCGATCGTGCTGCTGCTGCGCCCGCGCGGACTGCTCGGCGAGGAAGGGATGCTGACCTGATGGCGCCCGACGCGCGGGCACGCCTCGCCAAACTGCGCTGATATGGATCGTGCTGCTGGCCGCGCCGTTCTGGGCGCCGGCGATCGGCGGCTACACGGCGCTGTGCACCCGCGTCGTGATCCTCGGCATGGCGGCGATGGCGTTCAACCTGCTGCTCGGCTTCACCGGGGTGATGAGCTTCGGCCACGCCGCGTTCTTTGGCCTCGGCGCATACGGCGCCGGCTTCTTCCTGAAATACGCGGCCGACAGCACGACGGTCGCGGTGCTCGCCGGCATGCTGCTCGGCGGCGTCGCCGGCGCGCTGCTCGGCGCGCTGGTGGTGCGGCGGCGCGGCGTGTATTTCGCGATGGTCACGATCGCCTTTGGCCAGATCTTCTATTTCATCGCGTTCCGCTGGAACACGGTGACCGGCGGGGACGACGGGCTGCGCGGCTTCTCCCGCCAGCCGATCGGCATCGACGGCTGGCTGATCGACATCCAGCACAACGACGTGCTGTTCTATTATTTTGCCCTTGCCGCCTTCGCCGTCGTCACCGCGCTGATGGGGCTGCTGCTGCAATCGCCGTTCGGCCACTCGCTGGTGGCGATTCGCGAGAACCAGCGGCGCGCCAGCTTCCTCGGCATTCCCGTCGACCTGCATATCTGGATCGCCTTCGTGCTGAGCTGCGTGTTCGTCGCCTGCGCCGGCGCGCTGTATGCGTGCCTCAACAACTTCGCCGACCCGACGCTGTTCAACTACAACATGTCCGGCACCATCGTGATCATGGCGGTGCTCGGCGGCTTCCGCACGTTCTGGGGGCCGGTGCTCGGCGCCGCGGTGTTCGTCGTGCTGCAGGACTACCTGTCCAGCATGACGCAGAACTGGATGTGGGTGGTCGGGCTGATCTTCGTCGCCGTCGTGCTTTTTTTCCCCCGCGGCATTCTGGGGATTTTCCTGCGGCGCGGCGCCGCATGAGCCTGCTGCAGATCCGCGACCTGAGAAAACAGTTCGGCAGCCTGGTGGCGGTCGATGGCGTGTCGATGGCCGTCGCGGCGGGCGAACTCCGGGCAATCATCGGGCCGAACGGCGCCGGCAAGACGACGTTCTTCAACATGATCACCGGCTACTTTCCCCCAACCACCGGCAGCATCGAGTTCGCCGGAGAGCAGATCACGCAATTGCCGATCCGGGCGCGCGTCGCGCGCGGCATGGCGCGCACGTTCCAGATCACCGAGGTCTTCCCCGAGTTGACCGTCCGGGAAAACCTGCGCATCGCGGTCGAAGTGCAGCAGGGGCTGCGCCTGCGCCCGTGGATCGGCCGCGCCGCGCGCGCGCGCGTGCGGGCGGCGATCGACGCCGGCCTGGAGCTCGCCGCGCTGACCGACAAGGCCGACCGGCCCGTCGGCGAACTGGCGCACGGCGACCAGCGCGCCGTCGAGATCGCGACCGCGCTCGCGTTGCAGCCGCGGCTGCTGCTGCTCGACGAGCCCACCGCCGGCATGGGCGAGCAGGAGACGTTCCAGGTCGCCTCGCTGGTGCGCAAACTGCACCGCGAGCAACGCGCTGACCATCGTGCTGATCGAGCACGACATGCGCGTGGTGTTCAATCTCGCCGACCGGATCAGCGTGCTTGATCAGGGCCGCCTGCTCGCCGACGGCACGCCGCAGCAGATCGCCGACGATCCGGCGGTGCAGGCCGCCTATCTCGGGGACGGCGCATGAGCGCGCTGACCGCCGAAGGGCTCAACACCTATTACGGCAAGAGCCACATCCTGCACGGGGTTTCGCTGACCGTGGCGGAGGGCCGCATCACCGCGCTGCTCGGCCGCAACGGCGCCGGCAAGACCACGACCTTGCGCAGCCTCGCCGGCCTGACGCCGCCGCGCAGCGGCCGCGTGACGATCTTCGGCCAGGATTGCACAAGGCTCGCGCCGTTCCGCATTGCCGCGCTTGGCGTCGGCTACGTGCCGGAAGGGAGAAGAATTTTCCCGAATTTGACGGTCGAGGAAAATTTGCGCGGTGCCGCTGGAACGGCCCGGCAGCTGGACCGTCGATCGCGTTTTCCAGACGTTTCCGCGCCTCGGAGAGCGCCGGCAGAATCGCGGCCGCCAACTCTCCGGCGGCGAGCAGGAGATGCTGGCGATCGGCCGCGCGCTGCTGCTGAACCCGCGCCTTCTGATCCTCGACGAACCGTCGCAGGGGCTCGCGCCACTGATCGTCCGCGACGTGTTCCGCATCGTCGCCGGCATGCGCGCGGAAGGCATGAGCGTGCTGCTGGTGGAGCAGAACGTGCGCATGAGCCTGGAAATCGCCGACGACGCTTTTGTCCTGGAGAACGGCCAGATCGAGTTCGCCGGGACCGCCGCGGAATTGCGCGCCGACGAGCCGCGGATCAAGGCGCTGGCCGGCGCGACGGCGGAAGAATGGGCGTTCGAGCAGCCGGCATAGCGCCGGCGACGTCTTACAGCTTGTCGTCGCTCGGCAATTCCTGCCGCGTCCAGCCGCCGCCGATCGCGCGGATCAGCGCGACCGTCGCCTGCAGGCGCCGGGTGCGGAACTGCAACGCGGTGTTCGCAGCCGTCAAGGCGGCGGTCTGCGCGGTGACCACCTGCAGGTAGTTTTCCGCCCCGTCCTTGTACAGCGTCATCGCGAGGTCGACCGTGCGCTGGGCGGCGGCGGTGGCGGCGTCTTCTTCCTTTTGCGCCTCGCCGAGCCAATGCAGCAGCGCAAGATTGTCCTCGACGTCCTGGAAGGCGCCCAGCACGGTCGCGCGATAATTCGCGGCGGCCTGGTCGAACGCCGCCTTGGTGCCGGCCAGTTCGGCGCTGCGCAGCCCGCCCTCGAAGATCGGCAGCGAGATCGCGGGGCCGATCGACCAGAAGCTTTCCGGCAGGCTGAGCAGGTTGAACCCGGTGTCCTGGAACCCGCCGACGCCGCTCAGTGAAATGGTCGGATAGAACGCGGCCTCGGCAACGCCGATCAGCCGGTTGGCCGCGAGCGCCTGGCGTTCGGCCGCGGCGATGTCGGGCCGGCGCTCCAGCAGCGTCGAGGGCAGGCCGACCGGAACCTCCGGCACCACGATCTTGGCCGCCGAAGGCGTCAGCGAGAATGCCATGGGCGGCTGGCCGATCAGCGTCGCGATGGCATGCTCCAGCAGCGCCCGCCGGCTCTGCGTGTCGGACAGTTGCGCCATCGCCGTGTCGGTCTGGGTTTCGGCCTGCGCGACGTCGACGCCGGAGGCGATGTCGCCCTGGAAGCGCGCCTGCACCAGCGCCTGTGCCTGCCGGTAGGCGGCGATCGTGTCCTGCAGCAGCTTGATCTGCTCGTCGAGGCCGCGGATCGTCACGTAGTCGTTGGCCAGTTCGGCGTGCAGGCTCAGCCGCACCGTTTCGAGGTCAGCAGCGCTGGCCTGCGCCTTGGCGCGTCCCGAGGCGGCGAGGTTGCGCACGCGCCCCCAGAAATCGAGCTCGAAGCTCGCCGATCCCTGGATCGTGTTGGCACCGTAGTAGGTCGGCTGATTGGACGAACGCAAAGGGCGATGCGCCGACTGCTTGTTGTTCGTGATCGAGCCGCCGACGCCGATCTGTGGGAACAGGCCGGCTTCCGCTTCGCCCGCGAAGGCGCGCGCCTGGTCGTAGGTGGCGACGGCGGCGGCCAGCGTCGGGTTGGCCGGGTCGACCTGCGCCTCCAGCCGGTTCAGCTCGGGATCGCCGTACAGCTCCCACCACGGCCCGCGCGGCAACTCGTCGGCCGGCCGGGCCGGCTGCCACGGGCCGGCTTCCTTGTAGCTGGCGGGGATCACGATCGTCGGCGGCTTGTAGGGGGGCGCGAGGTTGCAGCCGCCCAGCGCCAACAGACCGCCGAGCGCCGCCGCCAGCCGGCACGTCATTCGTCGTTTCCGGCCCGCGGCTTCCCGCTCTCGGCCAGCGCCGCCGGAAGCTCCGCCGCCTTGGTGGGGTTGGCGAGCTTGACCACGTCGCCCTGGGCCAGCGAGTCCGGGGGGCTGTCGATCACCCGGTCGTCCGGCCCGATGCCGCGGCTGACCTCGACGGCGGTGCCAAGGTCGCGGGCGACGGTGAGCGGCTTCATCACCACCTTGTCGTCCGGGCCGACGGTCGCGACTTCCAGCCCATGGCTGCGGAACAGCAGCGCGCTGGTCGGCACCTGGTACAAATCGGGCGCCGGCGGCAGCTCGAAATGCGCCTCCGCGAACGTCCCCGGCCACAGCTTGCCGTCATCGTTGTCGGCCAGCAGTTCCACGAGCACGGTCCGCGAATCCTTGGAAATCGCGTTCGACGTCGTGTCGAGCTTGCCGTTGAACGGGTGATGCGGATACTGCGGCAGCCGCAGCGTCACGATCATGCCGCGCTGCATGTCGGCGGAATAGGCCTGCGGCACCCGTACATAGACGCGCATCTGGTGGATGTCGGCCACCTTGAACAGTTCCGCGCCGTTGCCGCTGCCGGCGTTGATCAGCGCGCCGATGTCGGTCTGCCGGGCCGTCACCACGCCGTCGAACGGCGCGACGATGCGCTTGAACGCTTCCATCGCGTCCAGTCGCTGCACCTTGGCCTCGGCCGCCGCGACCTGCGATTTCTTCTCGAGCGCTTCGCCCGCCTTCTCGTCGGCGGTCTGCTGCGACACCGCGTTCGACGAAAGCAGGTGCTGCCAGCGCTTGGAGGTCAGATCGGCGAGCGCGGCGGCGGCCTTGACGCTGGCGAGGTCGCTCTTCGCCTGCTCCAGTTGCTGGTCGAGATCCGGCGTGTCGATCAGGGCCAGCAGCTCGCCCGCCTTCACCCGCGCGCCGATATCCTTGTACCACATCTTCACGTAGCCGCTCACGCGGGCGTAGATCGGCGCTTCGTAGAACGCCTCGATGTCACCGGGCAGCACCAGTTCGCGGTTGCCGGTCGCGGGCTTGGGCGCGATCACCGCGACCGTCGGCACGGCCTGCGCCTGGGTCCACTTGGTCAGGTCGGCGTCGCTCTGCTGGCGCTGCAGCACGCCGGACACCGCGACCGCCGCCGCGCCGATCAACAGCGCCACCAGGACAAGCCCGATCACGCGCCGCCGCGGCCGCGGCGGCTCGGCGCCCTTGCCCTGGTGCCGCGGGGCGTCGACGTCCTTAGGCATGGGAATGGGCCTGCTCCACGTCGCTGGTGTCCCTGGCATCCTGGTGCGCCCGGGCATGCACAATACTGAACACCACGGGCACGAACAACAGCGTGGCCACCGTCGCGAAGAGCAGGCCGCCGATCACGGCGCGCCCGAGCGGCGCGTTCTGTTCGGCGCTCAGCGCCATCGGCGCCATGCCGATGATCATCGCCAGCGCCGTCATCAGCACCGGGCGGAACCGCGTCGCGCCGGCCTCGATCGCCGCCGCGACCGCGTCCATGCCGCCCGCCAGCGCCTCGCGCGCGAAGCTGACCACCAGGATGCTGTTGGCGGTCGCGACCCCCATGCACATGATCGCGCCGGTCAGCGCCGGCACCGACAGCGTCGTGCCGGTGGCGAACAGCATCCAGACGATGCCGGCCAGCGCCGCCGGCAGCGCGGTGATGATCACGAACGGGTCGAGCCACGACTGGAAATTGACCACGATCAGCAAGGTAGATCAGCACGACGGCCATCGCCGAGGCCGTCGAACAGCTGCGCGTAGGCGGCTGGTCATCGTCGTGACCTGGCCGCGCAGCACGACCGTCGAGCCCGGCGGCACCTCGCCTGTCGTGTCGTGCAGGATCTGCCGGATGTCGGCCGCGACCGCGCCGAGGTCGCGGCCGTGGGTGGTGCCGAAGATGTCGATCACCGGCTGCACGTTGTAGTGCGAGACGACCGCGTCACTCTGCGCGCGGGTGATCGTGGCCATGCCGCCCAGCAACTGGGTGCGGCCGTCGGCGGTGATGGGCATGTTGTTCAGGTCGCCCATCGTGTCGACGTCGATACTGCGGCATCTGCACGACGATCGGATAGGACACGCCGTTCTTCGGGTTGAGCCAGAAGGTCGGCGCCGTCTGGATGCTGCCGGCGAGCGTGTCCAGCATCGCGGTCGCCGCGTCCCGCTCGTTGAGGCCCACTTCGCGCGGCGAACGTGCGGTTGACATTTCACACTCGAGGGTCGGGGTCGTTGAACGCCTGCTGGATGCGCGCGTCCGCCATCCCGGTGACCTCGCGGATGCGCTTGAAGCATCTTGTCGGCGTAGGCGCGGTTGGCCTCGATCTTGGTGCCGATCACCTGCACGTCGATCGGCGCCGGCAGGCCGAAATTCAGGATCTGGGTGACGATGTCGGCCGGCAGGAAGGCGAAGGTCGTGCCGGGGAATTGCCGCGGCAGCCGCTCCCGCAGCGTCTTGACGTAGCCGTCGGTGGGAGCGTGGTCGGGCTTCAGCGAAATCAGGATGTCGCGCGTCGCTGACGCCGATCGTGCCGGAGTTGCCGTACGCCATGTTGATGCCGCTGATCGGCAGGCCGATGTTGTCGACGATGGTGTCGAGCTGCGCCGGCGGGATCACCTGGCGGACAGCGTCCTCGATATGGTCGCACAGCGCCGCCGTGTCCTCGATGCGGGTGCCGACCTGGGCGCGGATGTGCAGCTTGATCTGGCCGCCGTCGACGGTCGGGGAAGAAATTCTGGCCCAGGAACGGCGCCAGCCCGAACGAGACCAGCGACCACGGCCAGAAAGCCGATCACGAACAGCCAGCGCAGCCCGAGCGCCATGTCCAGCAGGCCCCGGTAGCCGTCGCGCACCTGCTCGAAGCGATGCTCGAAGCCGCGCTGAAACCGCACCAGCGGGTTGCGGCTCGGCTCCTGCGTCTCATGGTCGGCGTACTCGTCCTGGTGATGCGCCTGTGCAGCCAGCAGGTAGTTCGCAAGCGTCGGCACCAGCGTGCGCGACAGCACGTAGGAGCCGATCATCGCGAACACGACCGCCTCGGCGAGCGGCCGGAACAGGAAGCCGGCGACGCCGCCGAGCCCGAACATCGGCACGAACACGATGCAGATGCACAGCAGCGACACGGTCGCCGGCACCACGATCTGGCGAGCGCCGTCCATGATCGCCGGCTCGATCTCCTTCCCCTGTTCCAGATGGTAGTTGATGTTCTCGATGGTCACCGTCGCGTCGTCCACCAGGATGCCGACCGCGAGCGCCAGGCCGCCGAGCGTCATGACGTTGATCGTCTCGCCCAGCACCGACAGCGCGGTGATCGAGGCCAGGATCGCCAGCGGGATCGAGATCGTGATGATCAGCGTCGATCGCCAGCTGCCGAGGAACAGCAGGATCATCAGCCCGGTCAGCGCGGCGGCGATCGCGCCTTCGCGGATCACGCCCGAGACCGCGCTCGTTGACGAACACCGACTGGTCGCCGACGGCGTTCAGTTGCAGGCTTTTCGGCAGCGACTCCTTGATCTTCGGCAGCAGCGCCTTGACGCCGTTGATGATGTCGAGCGTCGAGCGCTGACCCGACTTTCAGGATCGTCATCAGCACCGCATGGCTGCCGTCGACGCGCACGACGTTGGTCTGCGGCGGGTTGCCGTCGTGCACGAAGGCGACGTCGCGGATGTAGACGATCGTGCCGTTGGCCCTCTTGATCGGCAGGTCGTTGAGCTCGGCGATCGCCTTCGGCGCGTCGTTCAGATCGACGATATACTCGAACTTGCCGATCTTTTCGGTGCCGACCGGGGTGATCAGGTTCTGCGCGGCCAGCGCGCTCGACCACGTCCTGCGCCGACAGCCCGTAGGACTGCAGCTTGTGCTGGTCGAGATCGACCTGGACCTGCCGCACCTTGCCGCCGTACGGCGACGGGATCGCGGCGCCCGCGACGGTCGCGAGTTGCGGGCGGATGAAGTTCTGCCCGAGATCGAACAGCGCCGACTGCGAAAGCGACTTGCTGGAGAGCGCGAGCTGCAGGATCGGCACGCTGGAGGCGTTGAACAGTCAGCACGTACGGCGGCGTGATGCCGGGCGGCAGCAGCTTCAGCACCGTCTGCGAGGCGGCGGTGACCTGGGCGATCGCCTGGTTGATGTTCACGCCGGGCTGGAAGAAGATCTTCACCACGCCGTAGCCAGGCAGCGACTGCGATTCGATATGCTCGATGTCGTTGACCTGCGAGCGTCAGCGTGCGCTCGTAGTAATAGACGATGCGCCCCGACATGTCGTCCGGCGGCAGGCCGTTGTACTGTCCAGACCGCGCTGATCACCGGAATGCCGATATTGGGAAAGATGTCGGTCGGCGTGCGCAGCCACGACAGCGTCCCGAACAGCGCGATCAGGATCGCCAGCACGATGAACGTGTAGGGCCGGCTCAGCGCAATGCGGACGATGGCGATCATGGCGCACTCATCGGGTGATTGCGGCGCGGGTCAAGCGGGGCATAACGTGGCGCGTCTCAGAGCGGCATGGCGGCGATCGGCGCGTCGGCCCCGAAGCACATCAGCCGCACCACGCATCCTGCACCGGCTTCGTCGCCGACCGCGATCGAAAATCCATGCATGCGGGCGATCGCCTGCACGAGGCTCAGGCCTAGCCCGGCGCCGGCGACGTGCCGGCTCTTGTCGAGGCGATGGAACCGCGCGAACACCTGAGACCGCCGGTCCGCCGGGATGCCCGGGCCGGTATCGGCGACTTCGACCACCGGCCCGGGCGGCGTCGCCTTGACCGAAAGCCGCACCCGCCCATCCTCCGGCGTGAACTTGATCGCGTTGTCGAGCAGGTTGGCGAGCGCCTCGAACAGCAGGTCGTGGTCGCCCTGGATCGCCGGCGCCTCGGCCACCGTCAGCCCGAGCTCGATGTGCTTGGCCTCGGCGATCGGCCCGTAGAGCTCCACCGCCTCCTGCGCGACCGCGGCGAGGTCCACCGGCAGCATCGCGGTGCCGGGCTGGCGGTGCTCGATCTCGGCGATCCGCAGCAGCGCGGTGATGATGCCGGCGGCCTGGTCGAGCCCGAGCACGGCGCGGTCGATCGCCTGCGCCAGCTCCTCGCGCGTGCTGCCGGTGCGCCGCGCGCGCTCCAGCATCGTGCGCACGCGCGACAGCGGCGTGCGCAGGTCGTGGGCGATATTGTTGCCGACGTTTTGCAGTTCGCCCAACAGCCGTTCGACCTCGCCGAGCATGTGGTTCACGCCGATCGAGAGCTGGTCGAAGTCTTCGCCGCTGTGCCGCACCGGCAGCCGCTCCGCGAGGCTGCCGTCGCGGACCCGGTTCAGCACCTGCTGCGCCGCGCGGATCCGCTGGTTGGTGCGGTGGCCGAGCAGGATGCCGAAGCCGAGCGCCAGCAGCAGCGCCGGGATGATGCCGAGCTCCAGCGCCCGCGTGACCACGACCCGCAGTTCGTCGAGTTGCTCGACGTTGCGGCCGATCACCAGCACGCCGCCGTCGGCGAGGCGCAGGCCGACCACGCTCAGCGGCCGGTCGTCCGGCTCGACGACGCCGAGCGCCGCCGGGCTTACCGGATGCGGCCTCCCGTCGAGCGGCAGGCCAGGCGGAACCTGCCGGAGATTGCCGACGACCCGCTTGCCCGAGCGGTCGAACAAGGCGCCCAACGTGACGCGGTGCAGGCTGCTGGAAATGCCGTTCTCCACGGTCCAGAGCATCTGTTCCGTGGGCGCACGGGCGATGGTGGCGGCCTGGGAGGTGATCAGGTCGTTCACGTGCCGGGTGTAGATCACCGCGGTTTGCCAATAGATGAAGGCGAACAGCAGGAATGCGACGACGCAGAACGCCGCCGCGGCCGCCGCCACGCGGCGGAACGCCGAGGATCGCAGGATGCTAAGCATCCGGGGAGAAGATGAAGCCCTGGCCGCGGACGCTGTGGATCAGCCCGGCCTCGCCGGGCCCGTCGATCTTGCGGCGGAGCTTGCCGATGTGGACGTCGATCGGGTTGCTTTGCGGCAGGAAATGGCACTTCCAGATGTGTTCCAGCAGCATCGTCCGCGTCACCAACTGCCCCGGGCGGCGCATGAAATATTCCAGCAGCTTGAATTCCTTGCCGAGCAGCTCGATCGGCCGCCCGTTGCGCGCGGCGGAACGCTCGATCAGGTCGAGCGACAGCGAGCCGACGTGCAGCACCGTGACCCGGCTGTCGTTTGGGCGTCGCAACAGGGCCTCGACGCGGGCGGCCAGCTCGCTCAGCGCGAACGGCTTCGTCAGGTAGTCGTCGCCGCCAGCCTTCAGCCCGCGCACGCGCTCGCTGACCTCGCCGAGCGCGCTCAGCACCAGCACGGGGGTCTGCCGGTTGGCTTGGCGCAGACGTTCGATGATGCTGAGCCCGTCCAGTTCCGGCAGCATCCGATCGACGATCACCAGGTCGAGGGAGCCGTCCATTGCCTGTGTCTCGCCGTCGCGGCCGGTCGCGGCGTGGCGCACGTCGTAGCCCTGGTCGCTGAGGTCGTGGCGGATCTCGTTGGCCATTTCGAGATCGTCTTCGACCAGCAGAATACGGCGCCGCGGGTCCGCGGCCGGGTGCGCGTCATGCGGTGGTGTCGCCGAACTCATGGTGCAGGCCGCACTCCTGGGGTCTGCGCGAAACCGATCATAGTGCAATTCGTGTGCAGCACGACCGGTTCACGATGTTGTTTTTTCGGCGTGGCAGCCACGACCGGTCACGCCCAGTCGTGCCGCGTGCCGGCCGTTAGATAGAGTGGCTCCGGGTGTCGGTCGACTAAAAAGGGTTTCAGATAAGGGATCAACGAGCGCGCCGGCACTGCGTGGCCGTCAGTGCGTGATCGAGGTTCCGATGCCCGGCGCGTCCTCCCCGGGAAAGATCGCGCCGATGTCCTGCTGGATGCGTTGCGACATCGCGTCGACGCGTTCGTTCATGCGCTGCCGCGGGGTCAGCGACGGCGAGGGCAGCGGGTTGGCGAATGTCTGCAGCGGCTCGGGGGGCGGCGCGGCAGTCGTTGGAACATCGGCCGCATAGGCAGGCACGGCCACCATTGCCGCGGCGGCGAGACCACCCACACCGCCCAGCCATCGATGAACGCCGTGGCGCATCTGGACCTCCGTTTCGCCGGTGCCGGCCCGAAGCGGCGGCGCTTTGGTCGCATTCCGACGCTGTTTCGCATGTGGGCATTCCGCCATGCGGCAACAACGGCGATTCACGCGGGGTTGGAAGCGCCGTTATCACAAGGTGATGATCAATCGTGCCCTAATCTCCGTTTGTTTATAGAATTTTTCAATGAAAGCGAATTTAATGGAAATTGTGACAAAGTATGACCATACGAATATGGCGTGCCAGATATCGGAGGGATTACCTCTGCTAACGACGACTTGAACTTCGAATGCGACCGAAAATGTGCAGCTTATGCCGCAGGTTCATGCGGTGAGGCGCAATGACACGAGGAGGTACGACAATGCTCAAGAAATCGCTGCTCACCGGCGCCCTGATTGCCCTCGGCTTTGGAGGTCTGATCCTGCCTGGCCAGGCATGGGCGCAGGCGAGCCCGTGGTGCCAAGGCCAGGCCAGCGTCGGCGCCGACGGGCAGGTGGTCGTGAGCAATTTCACGCCGCCGGGACCTGGCGAAGCTTCGACCGGACGCGGCTGGTTGGGCGCCGACCCGACGCTCAGCCCAACGGGCATCGGACCGGGCGGCATCGCCGAGACCTGCGAAGTGCTGTCGATGGGCGGTCACCTGATCGTGCTGAACGGCGGCAGCACGACCGACCCACGGGACGGGCAGAACGCCCAGCATGACGCAACCGGCCACGGCCCCGCCGGCCAGCGGTAGCCTCTCCGCCCGCGCCCGATGCGAACGGCCCGGCCCCGCGAGGGGCCGGGCCGTCGCAGTTTTCGGCGTCCGCGCGCGAAATCGCCCGCGGCGGCGAGGTTTGCGCATATTTCCTATTTTCACGGTAGAAAAATATGCTTTGATCCGTTCCGGCCCGCCCTCGGCAGGGGTGCGCGGTGCCGACTGCCGCCGCGGCGGCGCAACGAAAAAGGGGCGAACTCGTGAACGGAGCACGCAAGCGATGAAAGCAAAGTTAAGAGCCGGCCTGGGGACCGCGGCGCTCGCCGTCGCCATCGGCGGCCTGTGGCACGCAAGCCCGGCGGCCGCCCAGGATGCGGACTCGATCCAGTCGCTGCAGAAGGAAATCCAGCTGCTGCAGTCGCAGCAGCGGCAGCAGATGCAGCAGTTGCAGGCGCAGCTGAAAAAGCTGCAGGCGGAATCGACGGCGCGCGACGCGGCGCTGCGGCAGGCGCAGGACCAGGCCGCCGCCGCCAGCGCCCAGGCGGCGGAGGCGCAGAAGACCGCGGCTACCGCGGTCTCGACCGCGGCCACCGCGCCGGCCGCGCCGCCATTCGCGCCGCCGCCTGAAGCCTTCGTCAAGAACGGCGCGTGCGGCAGCAAATATGCCAAGCCCGACCCGAACCAGCCCTCGCCGACCTTCTGCATCGGCAATGTCAGCGTCACCCTCGGCGGTTTCGTCGACCTGTCCGGGTTCTACCGCACCCGCAACGAGACCGCCGGCCTGACCACCAGCTGGGCCGGCATCCCGTTCGCCAACAACTCGAACAACCACATCGGCGAGCTGCGCGCGTCCTCGCAGTACTCGCGGTTCACCATGCTGCTGCAGGGCCGGCCCTACGACGGCGGCCTGCTCTCGGCCTATTTCGAGGGCGACCTCAACGCCTCGGGCGTCACCTCGACGACGGTGCAGACCAACAGCTATTCGCCGCGCGTGCGCCAGGCGTTCGCCGAATTGGACGACCTCGGCACCGGCCTGCACCTGACCGCCGGCCAGGCCTACAGCCTGGCGACGCCGAACGCCTTCGGCCTGGTGCCGCGGCGCGAGCAGCTGCCGCTGACCATCGACAGCGGCTACGTGCCCGGCTTCGTCTACACGCGCCAGCCGCAGATCCGGCTGACCAAGGATTTCAACAACCAGTTCTGGATCGGCGCGTCGCTGGAAACGCCGCAGACCATGTGGGCGTTCAACAGCGGCACCGCCGGCAAGGGCACCTCGGCAGTGACGACCATGCCGGCAGGCATCGGCGCGGCCTCGGGCGGCGTGCTCGATATCACCAACGCCGGCAGCGGCGGGCTGAACGCGACCACGAGCTACAGCATCGACCACACCCCCGACTTCATCGTCAAGGCGGCGGCGGACCCGGGCTTCGGCCACTACGAAGTCTACGGCCTGGTGCGCACGTTCAACGACCGGCTGGCGTTCGTCGGCAGCGGCTCGAACAAGACGACCGTGGGCGGCGGCATCGGCGGAGCGACCACGGTGCCGGTGGTGCCCGGCCTGATCGACTTCACCGCCAACGCGCTCGCCGGCTACGGCGTCGGCCGCTACGGCGCCGGGCAGTTGCCGGACGCGACGGTCGGCAAGGACGGGCAGCCGGTGCCGCTGCCGGAGGTGGAGGCGCTGGTCGGGCTGGTCGGCCATCCGACGCCGAAGCTCGACCTGTTCGGCTACGCCGGGGCGGAGTCGATCGGCCGCGAGTACTTCGCCTCCGGCACCACCGGCTACGGCTACGGCAGCCCGCTGTTCGACAACAGCGGCTGCGGCATCGAGCTGTCGACGGTCTGCCCAGGCAGCAACGTCAACACCCACTCGCTGGTCGATGGCACGATCGGCTACTGGTATCGGATCCTGCAGGGCGGCTACGGCACCTTCATGACCGGCGCCGAATATTCGTACGCCCAGCGGCAGCTCTACAACGGCAAGGGCGGCGCGCCCTCGACCAACGAACAGCTGTTCGAGATCAGCCTGCGCTACCTGCCCTGGCAATGACCGCGCGCGGCCGGCCGCGCGGTTGATTGCGCGCGCCGGCCGTGGGAGCGTGGCGGCGTCATGGCCATCACGCCCTCCAAATCGCGCGCGGCGCCGGCGCCGGCCGACCGGCTGAGCATCCGCGTCGACCTCGCCTCCGGCGCCCGCATCGGGCCGGGCAAGGTCGCGCTGCTCGAGGAGATCGGCCGCTCCGGCTCGATCTCCGCGGCCGGGCGGGCGCTGCGCATGTCCTACCGGCGCGCCTGGGAACTGGTGGAGGACCTGAACCGGCATCTCGGCACGCCGGTCGTCTCGACCGCGGCGGGCGGCGCCGGCGGGGGCGGCGCGCGGCTCACCGAGGCCGGGCAGACGCTGGTCGCCGAGTACCGCACGCTGGAGGCCGCCGCCAACGCCTCGGCCGCCGCGCACCTGGCGGCGCTGGGCAGGATCGGCGGCGCGGCCTGATCAGCCCTGATCCGCACGAGTCTCGCTTGCCTATGCGCGGCCGCGCCGCTAGGCAAAAACGTTTGCCGGCCATCGGGGCCGCAGCAGCGGGAGACGGGTCATGAGCTACAGGGTCGCGGTCGTCGGCGCCACCGGGGCGGTCGGGCGCGAGATGCTGAAAACCCTGTACGAGCGGAAGTTCCCGATCAAGGAGGTTGCCGCCGTCGCCTCGGGCCGCTCCGCCGGCGCCAAGGTGAGTTTCGGCGACAAGGACGTGCTGACGGTGCGCAACCTCGACACGTTCGATTTTCACGGCTGGGACATCGGGCTGTTCAGCCCGGGCGCCGCGGTCTCGGCGGTGCATGCGCCGCGCGCGGCCGACGCCGGCTGCATCGTGATCGACAACACCAGCCACTTCCGCATGGAGCCGGATGTTCCGCTGGTGGTGCCCGAGGTGAACGCGCATGCGCTGACAAAAATCCGGCGCGGCATCGTCGCCAACCCGAACTGCTCGACCATCCAGCTGGTGGTGGCGCTGAAGCCGCTGCACGACCGCTTCAAGATCCTGCGGGTGGTCGTCGCCACCTACCAGTCGGTCTCGGGCGCCGGAAAGGAGGGCATGGACGAGCTGTTCAGCCAGACCAAGGCGAGCTTCGTGAACGACCCGCTGAAGGCGGAAATCTTCACCAAGCAGATCGCCTTCAACTGCATCCCGCACATCGACCGCTTCATGGACGACGGCTCGACCAAGGAGGAGTGGAAGATGGCGGTCGAGACGAAGAAGATCCTCGACCCCGACATCAGGCTGGTCGCCACCTGCGTGCGCGTGCCGGTGTTCATCGGCCATGCCGAGGCGGTCAACGTCGAGTTCGAGCGCCCGGTCACGGTCGCCGAGGCGCGCGCGGTGCTGCGGGATGCGCCGGGGGTGCAGGTGTTCGACCAGCGCGAGGACGGCGGCTACATCACGCCGCTCGAATGCCAGGGCGAGGACGCGACCTATGTCAGCCGGCTGCGCAAGGACCCGACGGTGGAGAACGGGCTGGCGTTCTGGTGCGTCGCCGACAACCTGCGCAAGGGGGCGGCGCTGAACGCGGTGCAGATCGCCGAGACGCTGATCGCGCAGGGGCTGCTGGCGAAACGGGCGGCGTAGGGCGACGCGTTTTTCGCGACCTGAGCGTGGATCGCCGGGTCAAGCCCGGCGACGACGTAATGCATTGAAATCCCGACTGATTCGTCGTGCCCGGGCTTGACCCGGGCATCTCCGTGCAACTATATTACGTTGCGATTTCGTAACCAAATGGGCGTGCCAAGGCCGCCAGCCCGCTCAGCTCCAGATTAATCGCGACCAGCCAAAGCCATATCCCCACGGTCAGCGCGGCGGGCCGGTGCCGACGCCCCGGAGCCGTCCTGCAGCCGCTTTCATTACGAATATGGAACGATGAGGGCGTGCGGAAGCGGCCGGGCCAAAAACCCGATTTTTCGGAGGTCGCCGCGGTGGGGCGGTGGCGCTCGGCCGCTTGCCGCCCCCTTGCCCTGGAAACGGTCGGGCGTGGCGCCTGACCGTGCCGAGGTGGGCGGTTGGGGGAAGCGTTCCGGCGGGGGTTTGCCGACCCGACCCCGGCGGTTCGCCGGCCTCGGGGGCCGGGCGTTCTTGCCGCGTCGGGTCTTGCCGCCTCGGTTCTTGCCGGCCGGGCGAATGGCCCCTCGATGGTCCTGGCCGAACCGGGGGGTTGTGTTGCTGCTTCGGGGGGAAGGCGGTTGCTTCCGGCTCGACCGGGGCGGCGGCCGCCGGAAAGGTCCGCGCGATCGAGAGGATCGCCTGGATGAGACGCTCGATCAGCTGGATCAGCAGCGCGGACAGCCGATCCCCGCCGCCGTTGGCGGCCAGGCCCCGGGAGAACTCGCCGCATCGTTCGGCGAGTCGCTCCGTGGCGGTTTCTGGGGATGGGGTGGTGGGGTTCACGCGATGAAGTTAGTATTTATGACGGACGGCGTCAAGCGGGATTGCGCGGCGGTTACAATCCGACACGTTGTTCTCGGTGGATGTTGGCGCTGAGGCGACTCCGCCCGTTTGGCCGACCGACGGGCGGCGGCATCGATGTCGCCGTCAAAGACCCAGGCCGTAAGCCCGTGCCCGATCCGTTGGCCGGCCCGCGAATCTTTGCTTTAGTGTCCATCCGGCAACTTTCGCCGCGATTTCAAGCTTAAGCCGCCACCCGTCATTCCGGCGAAGGCCGGAATCCAGGCCAACCGCACCGGCTTTCGCGTGGGCCTGGACCCCGGCCTTCGCCGGGGTGACGCTATCCCGTTGGAAAAATTGGATTTCATCTCGGACGGACACTCAGAATTTCGTACGGTGGGCACAGCCCCACCGACGCACCGTTCGGCGGCTGAGCGTAACGTGATGAGCGGCGCCGGCAAGCCGGAACGGCACGGGCGCCATCGATGGTACCGCGTGCGGCTTGCGTCGGCGGGTTGTACCCGCCCTACCAGGGGTGCGCGGCCCGGGCTACGCTCGCTGATAGAGGTCATAATCCATCCGGACTCTCGTGCAGAGGACGCAAAACTCATCGACTTCCGCGTTTTGTCCTGACATCCTGGCACCTTTGCCCCTACGTGCGGTGCCGCCAAAACGGATCGCGAGTGACCATCCACATCTTCGCGACGGCCCCGCCGGCCCCGCCCCAAAGTGGCAGCATTGTCCACCACCAGGACCACGCGATGACGCCTGCCAGTTTTAGGCCTGCCAGGACTGCCGCAAGGATTACAAAAGGCAAGCCACCGAACGCTACCACCGTGAGGATCATCCCGACCCACCACACAACCCCGACCGCAAGCAGATACCAAACTGTCGACATTCTACGCGCCCCTGACGTCGGGAGAGCAGCTAATAGTGAGATGGTTAGCCATACGGCCGGCTACGGGTCTAACAAGCCAAGCATCTCTCTAAACTCTGCTTCTTGCCGGACGCGCTCAGCTTCAAGTCGATTACGCTCCGCTTCACGCTCGCGTCGATCTTTTTCTAAATCGTGGACGACGAAGCCCGCACCATTCTTTACTTGTTCTACAGCTGCCCTGGCATCTTCGGTCATCACTTGCAAGACGGCATAGTAAGTCACAAGCCCAATTTCTCCATCCCGTGTCCTTACGTCGCGGCCGTTTTCGAACGCATTTCGGGCGATTTGAAGATGTTGCATCGCGTCGCCGAGCTTCCTAAACACGCGATATTCGGTGCGGCCGCTTTCTAGGATGGCATGGGACACAAACGCCATGACGGCCTCGCAGTCGGCGCGGTAAGGGGCTATGTTTACTGCCGAGCGATCACGGAGTCGAGCGTATGATGCAATTCCATGAGTTTGTGACGGCGATGCGGCTCGACATCGGTCGGTGGCGGCAGGAAATGGCGGCGGCAGAGAGAGGCGGATTTGTCGCGATAGCGCAGACAATCCGCCGATGGATAGCAGAGGGCGAGCAACTGATCAGCCCGGCTCAAGACCGGTCTACGCCAAGCGCATAACCGGTGCGATCCGGTGGGATAACCGGTAAAGCCGTCCCCGCTGAACCGAAACGAACGCTCGCAACGCCTTGAAATCTATAGATGCGCTGCCCTCCCTCATCACCCCGCTCTCCCACAAGGGGAGAGGGGAAGAAAGTCCTCCGCCCTCGTCGATGAGAGTTGGTGTGGGGTCAAACGGGCAGGCCGATTCGGCGCGTTGGTTTGAGTGGGTTGGGATTTCGGCGGTCCCACATCGCTGGGCCCGGTGGTGAGGCGCAGCACAGGTCCGACACCGCCAGAGCGCGGTTTGCCCACGGTAAATGCGGCCGCGCCGCGTTGACCGTGCTCCCGCGCGTGTCTAAGTGGCTTCGCAACGGCGCGTCGGATGCGCCAGGAGAGCGGCGGGATGACCGACATGCGCAACCCCAACATGCTGGGCCGCGCCAGCGACGGCAGGCTGGTCGAGCGGCCGCTGTCGCCGCATCTGCAGATCTACCGGCCGCAGTTGTCCACCGGGCTGTCGATCTTCCACCGCATCACCGGGATCGCGCTGTCGGTCGGCGCGCTGCTGCTGGTGTGCTGGCTGGTGGCGGCAGCGACAGGCGATGCGGCGTACGACGGGCTATCGGGGTTCCTGCGCTCCTGGTTCGGCGTGCTGCTGCTGATCGGCTGGACGGTGGCGCTGTGGTATCATTTCTGCGCCGGGCTGCGGCATCTCGCCTGGGACGCGGGCTACGGGTTCGATCTCCCGACGATGCACCGAACCGGCTATGCGGTGCTGGCGGGCACGGCGATTCTGACGGTGCTCACCTGGCTCATCGCGATCGCGGTCTGGTGAGGACGCAGCGCCGATGAGCCATAGCGCCGGGAAAACGGGCCCGCAAATCCGGGTCATGCGCAGCCAGCTTGGCCGGGTGCGCGGGCTCGGTGCGGCAAAGTCGGGCACCGCGGACTGGTGGGCCGAGCGCGTCACCTCGATCGCGCTGGTGCCGCTGACGCTGTGGTTCGTCTATGCGGCGCTGCACCTGTCCCGGCTGCCGCGCGCGGCGGTGGCGCTCTGGGCCGGCGACCCGATCAACGCCGCGCTGCTGGTGGCGCTGGTGCTGGTGACGTTCCGGCATCTGCAACTCGGGTTGCAGGCGGTGATCGACGACTACGTGCACGCCGAGGGCGCCAAGACGGCGCTGTCGTTGTTGTTGCGCGGGGCGGCCGCGCTGCTGGCGCTGATCGGCGTGCTGGCCGCGCTCAAACTGGCCTTTTCGGGTTGAATGACATCATGAATGCGATCAGCAAGCCCTCCAACGGCGCCTACACGATCGTCGACCACACCTACGACGTGGTCGTGGTGGGCGCGGGCGGCGCGGGGCTGCGGGCGACGCTCGGCATGGGCGCCGCGGGCCTCAAGACCGCGTGCGTGACGAAAGTGTTCCCGACGCGCAGCCATACGGTCGCGGCGCAGGGCGGCATCGGCGCGGCGCTCGGCAACATGGGCGAGGACGACTGGCGCTGGCACATGTACGACACCGTGAAGGGGTCGGACTGGCTCGGCGACCAGGACGCGATCGAATACATGTGCCGCGAGGCGATTCCGGCGGTGTACGAGCTGGAACATTACGGCGTGCCGTTCAGCCGCACCGAGGATGGAAAAATCTACCAGCGGCCGTTCGGCGGCCACATGAAGGACTATGGAAAAACGCCGGCGATGCGGGCGTGCGCCGCCGCCGACCGCACCGGGCACGCCATCCTGCACACGCTGTATCAGCAGAGCCTGAAGCACGAGGTGGAATTCTTCGTCGAGTATTTTGCCCTTGACCTGATCATGGACGACGAGGGCGCCTGCCGCGGGGTGATCGCGTGGTGCCTGGAGGACGGGTCGATCCACCGGTTCCGCGCGCAGACGACGGTGCTGGCGACCGGCGGCTACGGGCGCACTTTTCTTTCCTGCACCTCCGCGCACACCTGCACCGGCGACGGCAACGCGATGGTGCTGCGCGCCGGGCTGCCGTGCCAGGACATGGAGTTCGTGCAGTTCCATCCCACGGGGATTTTCCCGGCCGGCTGCCTGATCACCGAAGGCGCGCGCGGCGAGGGCGGCTATCTGACCAACTGCGAGGGCGAGCGGTTCATGGAGCGCTACGCGCCGACCGCCAAGGACCTGGCCAGCCGCGACGTGGTGTCCCGGTCGATGACGCTTGAAATCAACGCGGGGCGCGGCTGCGGACCGGACAAGGATTACATCATGCTCCATCTGGAGCATCTGGGGGCGGACATCCTGCACGAGCGGCTGCCGGGGATTTCCGAGACGGCGCGGGTGTTTGCCGGTGTGGACGTCACGAAGATCGCCGATCCCGGTGCTGCCGACGGTGCACTACAACATGGGCGGCATCCCGACCAACGTGCGCACCGAAGTGCTGCGCCCGACGAGCGACGACCCGGACGCGATCGTGCCCGGCCTGATGGCGGTGGGCGAGGCGGCCTGCGTCTCGGTGCACGGCGCCAACCGGCTCGGCACCAATTCGCTGCTTGATCTGGTGGTGTTCGGGCGCGCGGCGGCGCATCGGGCGGCGGAAGTGTTGAAGCCCGGCGCGAGCCAGCCGACGCTGCCGCCGAAGGCGGGCGAGGCGTCGCTGGACCGGCTGAACGGCACGCGCCACGCGCGCGGCGGCACGCGCGTCGCCGAGTTGCGGCTGCAGATGCAGCGCGCGATGCAGCAGCACGCGGCGGTGTTCCGCAACAGCGAGAGTCTGTCTCAAGGCGTCGAGAAGATGAAAAAGCTGTGGGACGGGCTGGGCGATATGTCCGTCTCCGATCGCGGGCTGATCTGGAACAGCGACCTGATGGAAGCTCTGGAATTGCAGAACCTGATGGCCAACGCCGCGACCACGATGGTCGGCGCGGAGGCGCGAAAAGAAAGCCGCGGCGCGCAGGCGCACGACGATTATCCCGAGCGCGACGATGTGAACTGGATGAAGCACACGCTCGCCTGGTGCGACGACGACGGCAACGTGCGCCTTGATTATCGCCCGGTGCGGATGCAGACGCTGACCAACGAGGTTTCCGTGTTTCCGCCGAAGAAGCGGGTGTACTGGAGGTCGGCGCCGTGAAGGGGCGGAGAGAGCTTCAGGCCGTGGCGCTGTAATTGTCTTCGACATGGAGGCCGGCCATCGTACAACGGTCGTGGCCAAGACATTTCTCCCGTCATGGCCGGCCCCCGAGCAGGGCATCCATCGCGCAGAATGCTGAAAACGATGACTGGCTCGGGCGCCGGCCATCTTGATGAAATGAGCAGTAACATGGCCGAATTCACGCTGCCGACGAACAGCAAGGTCAGCCGGGCAAGACCCATCAAGGCGCCCACCGGCGCCAAGCGCGTTCGCGCGTTCAGCATCTATCGCTGGAACCCCGACGACGGGCAGAACCCGCAGACCGACACGTTCGAGATCGACCTCGACGCCTGCGGGCCGATGGTTCTGGACGCGCTGATCAAGATCAAGAACGAGGTCGATCCACGCTGACCTTCCGCCGCTCGTGCCGCGAGGGCATCTGCGGCAGTTGCGCGATGAACATCGACGGCACCAACACGCTGGCCTGCCTCAAGCCGATCGAGGAGGTGAAGGGCGCGGTGCGCATCAGCCCGCTGCCGCACATGCCGGTGGTGAAGGACCTGGTGCCCGACCTGACCCAGGCCTACGCGCAACTGCGCAGCATCGAGCCGTGGCTGAAGGCCGACACGCCCGCCGCCGCCCGACGCCGAGCGGCTGCAAAGCAAAGAGGAACGCGCGAAACTCGACGGGATGTGGGAGTGCATCCTGTGCTTCTGCTGCACCACGTCCTGCCCGAGCTACTGGTGGAACGGCGACCGCTATCTCGGCCCGGCGGTGCTGCTCGCGGCCTATCGCTGGATCGCCGACAGCCGCGACGAGGCCGACCGGCGAGCGGCTGGACGCGCTGCAGGACCCGTTCAAGCTGTATCGCTGCCACACCATCATGAACTGCACCCAGACCTGCCCGAAGGGCCTGAACCCGGCCCAGGCGATCGGCGAGATCAAGCAGTTGCTGGTCGAGCGGCAAGGGTGATCGCCGCCGGCGCGAATGTTTGAAGGCTCGATCAGCACCCCGGCCGACCGGCGTGCCGCCTGGATCGACAGCCTGTTCATCGACCACGCGATCTTCCGCACCGTCTGGGACAATTTCCTGCCGGTCATCCCCGGCAAGCTGTACCGCTGCAACCACCCGACGCCGGGCCGGCTCGCGCGGCTCGCCGAAAAGCTGCACCTGCGCACGCTGGTCAACCTGCGCGGCCACCGAAGCTGCGGCTCGGATGCGCTGTCGCGCGAGGCGGCGCGGCGGCTCGGGCTCGACCACGTCGACATGGCGTTCGAAAGCCGCGGCGCCCCGCACCGCGACCGCATCCTGCGTTTTCACGACATCTACACGACGATGAAAACGCCGGCGCTGATGCACTGCAAATCCGGCGCCGACCGCGCCGGGCTCGCCGCCGGCCTCGCCATCCTGTTCGAAGGCGGCACCTCGGCCCAGGCGCTGCGCCAGCTCTCCTGGCGCTACGGCCATTTCCGCCGTAGCCCGACCGGCGTGCTGGACGCCTTCTTCATCCACTATGCCGCGGTTGCCGAGGGCCGACAGAAATTCCTCGACTGGGTACGGGACGATTACGACGAGGCGGCACTTGGAAGAACGTTCCGCGCGCACGGCCTGTCCAGCTTCCTCACCGACCGGGTGCTGCGGCGCGAGTAGCTCTTACCGTGTGCGGCGCTCGCGGTGCGCCGAGTACAGGCCGCTCCCGGCGATGATCGTCGCGCCGATGATGGTCGCGAGGCCCGGCCGGCCGTCGAACACGATGTAGCCCAGCGCGGTCGACCAGAGCAGTTGCAGGTAGGAGAACGGCGCCAGCATCGAGGCCGGGGCCATGCGGTAGCCGAGCACCACGATGCCCTGGCCGAGCGAGGCCGCCACGCCGATCAGCAGGCACAGCGCCAGTTCCCTCGGCGTCGGCACCGCGACGCCGAACGGCAGCAGCGCGGTCAGCAGCACGAGGCCGGTTCCGGCGGTCCAGGCGATGATCGTGGACGTGCCCTCGGTCGCCGCCATCCGCCGGGTCAGAATGATGGCGATCGCCCAGGTCGCCGCCGACAGGACCGGGTAGATCGCCGCGGCACTGAACGCCGAGGTGCCCGGCTGCGCCGCGATCACCGCCCCGGTCAGGCCGACGCCGACCGCCGCCCAGCGCCGCGCACCGACCTTCTCGCCGAGGAACGGCACCGAGAGGATGGTGATGAACATCGGCGAGACGAAGTTGATCGCCGCCGCGTCGGCCATCGGCAGCAGCCGCAGCCCGTAGACGAAGAACAGCGCCGAACTGACGATGCCGAGGCCGCGCAGCAGCTGCAGCATCGGCCGGCGGGTGCGGAACGTGGCGCCGTGGTCGCGCAGCGCCGGCAGCGTCGCCAGCAGCGTGAACACGAGGTAGCGCACCCAGGCGACCTCGATCACCGGCAGCGTCTGCGTGACGTATTTCGCCGTCGCGTCGGAGATCGAGAAGAACACCGAGGCGATGACCACCATCACGATGCCGCGCATCGGATCGTCGCCGACGCGCCGGCCCGGTGCAGCGGCAACGACGGACGCGACGGGCTGCGCCAGGGCGGGTGGGGGCATGCAGGACACGCGGCGGAGGCGGCGGGACAACCCGTTTCCCATAGCACGCCCGGCCGCGCGCCGGGTCGGCCGCCCTGCGCCCATGCGCGGCGGCAGCCATGCGTCCCGCACGCCGCACGCCGCACGCCGCACGCCGCACGCCGCACGCCGCACGGAAACCGCCGCTTCGTCGCAATGCAATATCTCGTTCACCGGCCTTCGGTTAAAATGAGCGTCCCCGATGCCGCCGGAGGCGCGCCCATGGATGCCCTGCCCACGCCGCTGCACGCGAAATACGACCAGCTGATCGCGCGGTGCGCCCACCTCCCCCCGGTGCCAACGGCCGTCGTGCACCCGTGCGACGCCGCCTCGCTGACCGGCGCGCTGGAAGCGGCGGCCGCCGGCCTGATCGTGCCGATCCTGGTCGGTCCGGAAGCGCGGATTCGCCGGCTTGCCGCCGAGGAGGGGCTCGATCTCTCGGGCTGCCGCATCGTCGACACGCCGCACAGCCATGCCAGCGCCGACAAGGCCGTGGCGCTGGTGCGCGCGGGCGAGGCCGCGGCCCTGATGAAGGGCAGCCTGCACACCGATGAGCTGATGGCGGCGGTCGTGCACCGCGAGACCGGCATCCGCACCAACCGGCGGGTGAGCCACGTCTTCGTGATGGACGTGCCGACCTACCCGAAGCCGTTGTTCATCACCGACGCGGCGGTGAACATCTCGCCCACGCTCGACGACAAGGCGGACATCGTCGCCAACGCGATCGAACTGGCGCAGGCGCTCGGCGTCGTGCAGCCGAAGGTGGCGATCCTGTCGGCGGTGGAGACGGTGAACGCGAAAATCCCCTCGACGATCGACGCCGCCGCGCT
The DNA here is from genome assembly GCA_963697635.1 of uncultured Solirubrobacterales bacterium. Taxonomy (GTDB): domain Bacteria; phylum Pseudomonadota; class Alphaproteobacteria; order Acetobacterales; family Acetobacteraceae; genus CAJCJG01. Next base: position 545,473 of record CAVOOS010000034.1, read on the forward strand.
GTGCAAGATGGCCGACCGCGGCCAGATCCGGGGTGGGCTGCTGGACGGGCCGCTGGCGTTCGACAACGCCATCAGCAAGGAGGCGGCGGCGATGAAGGGGATCATCTCGCCGGTCGCGGGCGATGCGGACATCCTGCTGGTGCCGGACCTGGAGGCCGGCAACATGCTGGCCAAGGAACTGACCTTCCTGGCCAACGCCGACGCCGCCGGCATCGTGCTGGGCGCGCGGGTGCCGGTGATGCTGACCAGCCGCGCCGATTCGGTGCGGGCGCGGCTCGCGAGCGCCGCGATCGCCGCGATCTACGCGCACGCGCGCCAAGTGGCGGGGGCGCTGCTGAAGCCGGGCGAGTGAGGCGACGCCTCAGTTCAATCCGGACGCCAGGCTTTCGAGCGCCGCATTGTCGCGGATCACGATCTGCGACGGGGTCGGGATCTCGATCAGCCGCTCGCCGCGCAGGCGCGTCAGCGTGCGGCTGACCGTCTCGATCGTCAGCCCCAGATAGTCCGCGATATCGACGCGCGTCATCGGCAGATGGACGACGCTCGCGCGAACGACGTGCGAGCACCCGGGCGGGACGAAGGTCTGCCCATCGGCGCGCGCCAGCAGAAAGCTGGCCAGCCGCTCGCGCGCGGTCTTGCGGCCGAGCAGCAGCATCTGTTCCTGCGCCGCGACCAGTTCGGTGGAGGCGGCTTCGAGCAGGCGGCGCTCAAGCGCCGGAAAATCCTCCAGCAGCGCCCGCAGCCGCGGGCGAGAGAAGCGGCAGACCCGCATCGGCTCGACCGCTTCGGCGCCGAACGCATAGGTGGTGGAGACCGCGAGGCCGAGGAAATGCCCCATGCCGGCAAAGCCGGTGATCTGCCGCCGGCCGTCCGGCAGCATCTTGAACAGCTTGGCCGTGCCGCTGGTGACGTTGAAGAAGTGCTCGGCCGGATCGCCCTCGTCGATGAACGAGGCGCCCGGCGCCACGCCAAACGGCCGCGCCAGCGCCGCAAGCCGCGCCAGATCGGCGTCTTCGATGGCGCTGCACACGCTGAACGGGCGTGCCTCGCACAGCGCGCATGGTTGCGGCAGCGAGTGCTGCGTCTCGACCACGATGGGTCGCACGCGAAAGGTCGACATGGTCCGCCCTGCGGTGGCGCCGGCCCCAAGCGGGACCGGCTGACCACAGTGTAACCAAGGTACACCTCTGCGTGAACCCTGTCTCTCGCAGCGGCTCGGCGTCCGCCTTGATCTGGGTCAACGCCGGCTTCGGTGCGTCGCGCGCACAGTCACCGGGTCGGGAGCCCAGGGCGGGACGCGGTCTTCATGTCGGGCTTCGCCTCGCATATCGTCATGCCGGATCAGGTGAACACCGTCTTTCCGCTGGTGCGCGAGGCGGTACCGGGACTCGACCTGGCGACCTGGGTGAACTTCGCCCGCAAGCAGACCAATCCGCGCCGGGCGGCGCAGGCCGGCATCGTCGCAGTCCGCCGCATCCCTCGGCCGATGCCGTGCGGCCTGTTCCTCTACCGGACCGAGCATGATCTGGCCTACGGGCCGACCCTGGCAACCGAGTATGTCGTGGCGCTCGACGTGCTCGACCCGGCGCCGGTGATCAGCGCGCTGACGGTGGAGATGGAGGCGCTGGCGCGGCGGCTCGGCTGTCGCGCCATCCGGGCGACGCTGCGCGAGCACAGCGCGGCGATCGAGGCGGGCCTGCGCGACGCCGGCCTGATCGCCGAAGGCGCCACGCTGTGGAAACTGCTCGCGCCTGCGCCAGCGGACGACTGAGCGGCTCGGCTCAGCCTCCTGCGGTCACCGGCTGCTCGGGAAAGCAGAGTTCGTCGCGCGCGCGCCATTCGGGCCGGACATAGTTGACGATCAGCGTCCGGCGGACGCCCCTGATCGGGCGGCGGGCGAACCCGTGCCAGGTGTCGTCGGCGGGGATGAAGATCAGCCGATGTTGAACGCGCCGGAGGCCCTGCCGACCCGTTCGCGCCGCCCGTCCAGCAGGTCGGTGCCCCAGCGCTCCGCGTCGGGATGGCTGCCAGAGATAGACCAGCATGGTGAATTTCTTTACCCCGATGTCGGTATGCGGCTCCAGCCAGAACCCGTCCGTGTCCTGGCAGTATTCGAGGCGCAGAAAGCCGCCCTGGCAGCGGCGTGCCGCACAGGCGTTGCAGCTGCCCGACCGTCGCCGGCGCCTGGAATGCCTGCGCCAGCGCATCGCACACGGGGAAGCGCGCCCGCTGTCCAGCGCCGAAGAAGCTGCGCTGCGAGTTGATCAATTCGCGCCGCCCGGCGATCCCCACCATGTCCGGCACGGCGAACGGCAGCGCGCGCACGGCGCCGCCGATCGCCGGCGGCAGCACATCGGCCAGCACCCAGTGGCGGAACGGCACGTCATCCTGATGCGCCGCCGCAAGGGTGGCATGCAGGTGCCACAGCAGGTTCGAGCCCATCGCGGTCATGCGCCCACTGCCGATTTGAGCCGCTTGGCGACCGCGGAGATGGAATGCCGCAGCGTCTCCCGCCGCGCCGCGCCGACATCGACCATCCAGTTGAGCATGATCGACCGGCGCACCCCGTCGAACGGCAGATGCCCGTGGAACGAGCGGTCGGTGCGGTGGAACGCCAGCAGCGTGCCGTCGAGCGGCGGAACCTCCGCCGCCATGTCGTCGATGTCGGTGGCGCTGCGCAGGATGCGCAGCCTGCCGCCGCGGTGCGGCCAGGATTCGTTGAGGTAGATCAGCGCGGTGACCACCTTGTCGACGCTGTCGGCATGGATCGCCCCGTCCTGCGGCCGGCAGCGGCTGCGCATCGTCAGCAGCAGCGCGCGCGGATCGAGCGGGACGCCGAATTTTCTCGCCATCGCCGCGGTGAAGGCCGGTGCGCGCAGCGCGGCCAGCAGCCGATCGAGGCCGTCGCCGCGTTCCGCCGCGCGGGCGGGCGCGACGCCGCCGTGCGGCGACAGCGGAAAGCACAGCCGCGCCGCCATGGCGGCGGTGCCGCGCACGAAGCCGGGGACCACGAGGTAGTCGAACGGGTTGCATTCGAGCGGCGTGCGCGCGAGCGCGTTCAGGTCGAGGACCGTGGTCTCTGCTGGCGCATCGGCGAGCATGGTCGGCATTCCCTTATACGGCGCGGGCGTGGCGCGCCTCGCCTTGCGGCCGGTGGTAGGCGTCGAACACCGCGGCCACGTTGCGCACCAGCGGCCGCGCGCCGCGCCGCATCGCCAGCCGCGCGCCGTCCCACGCGATCAGCCCGTCCGTCGCCAGTTCGGCGAGCCGCGGCGCGGCGCCGAGCAGGCTGCGCGGGTCGGCATCGTGCCGTGCGGCCGTGGCCGGCAGATCGACCTCGCCCTGGCACATCAGCTGCTCGATCACGTCGCGGCGCAGCCGGTCCTCGGGGCCGACCGCCACGCCGCGCGCGGTCGGCAGCCGGCCGGCGCGCACCCGATCGCGCCAATCCGGCAGCGCCGCGGCGTTCTGCGCATAGCCCTGCGGCAGCGAGCCGATCGCGGAGGCGCCGAGCCCGATCAGCGCGGCCGCCGCGTCCGTGGTGTAGCCCTGGAAATTGCGTCGCATCGACCGCTCGCGCGCCGCGACCGCGAGCGCGTCGTCCGGCCGCGCGTAGTGATCGAGGCCGATCGCGACCAGGCCGTGGGCCAAAATGGCCGCCTCGGCGGCCGAGAAGCTGGCGATACCGCTCGGCGAGCCCCGGCAGATCGGCGTCCCGGATCAGCGCCTGGTGCTTCTTCATCCAGGGCACGTGCGCGTAGCCGAACACCGCGACGCGGTCCGGCTCAAGCCGCATCGCCTGCGCGACGGTCCGGGCAACACCCTCCGCCGTCTGCAACGGCAGCCCGTACATCAGGTCGAGGTTGATCGAATCGATTCCCACCGCACGGAGCCGGGCGGCACATGCGGCGGTGTCGCGCAAAACTCTGCTCGCGGTTGACGGCGCGCTGCACCGCCGGATCGAAATCCTGCACGCCGAGCGAGGCGCGGGTGACGCCCATCGCCGCCAGCGCCTCGATTGCGTCCGGCCCGGCGGTGCGCGGGTCGATCTCCACCGCGATTTCTGCCCCGTCGGCGAAGCCGAAGGCTTCGCGCAGATGTCGCATCACCTGCAGCAGCCGGTCCGGCGGCAGCGCGTGCGGCGTGCCGCCGCCCCAGTGGACATGCGAGACCGGCAGCCGCCGCCCGACCGCCGCCGCGACGAGGTCGATCTCGCGCAGCAGCGTATCGGCGTAGCTGTCCATCGGCGCACGGCTGGTCACGGCGGCGGTGTGGCAGGCGCAGTACCAGCACAGCTGCGCGCAGAACGGCACATGCAGATAGAGCGAGACCGGCGCCTCCGCCGGCAGGTCGGCGAGCCAGCCGGCATACCGCACGCCGTCCACCGCCGGGCCGAACTGCGGCGCCGTCGGGTAGCTGGTGTAGCGCGGCACGCGCGCGTCGTATTTTTCGAGCAAAGCGCCGATGTCCATGCCCGGAAACTGCCCCGCGGCCGGCGCGAAAACCTTGATTTAAGTCAACGCAGCATCGCGCTACCGAACCGGGCGGCGTCCCCGTATAAAGCGGGCTTCCCCGCCAGACCGCAGGATGCCGCCGTGACCGAGACCTCCGCCCACATCGCCGCCGACGGCGCGCTCGCCGGGCTGCTGCCGCTGTTCGCGAACGCGACCGTGCTCGTGCTCGGCGACGTCATGCTGGACCGCTACGTGCATCGGCGAGGTGCGGCGCATCTCGCCCGAGGCGCCGATCCCGGTGCTGCGCGCGCAGGGCCGGCGCTCGGTGCTCGGCGGCGCCGCAAACGTCGCCCAGAACGTTTCTGCGCTCGGCGCACGGGCCCGATTGTCGGGGTGGTGGGACTGGACGAAGCGGGTGCGGAAATCGGCCGGACGCTGGCGGCCACGCCAGGAATCACCGCCTGCCTGGTCGCGACGCCGATCCGCCCGACAACCGTCAAAACCCGGTTCGTCAGCGGCAGCCACCAGTTGCTGCGGCTCGACGAGGAGGAGACCGCGCCAATCGACGAAACCACCGAGGCGCGGCTGATCGCCGAGTTCGAGATCGCGCTGGCGCGCGCCGACGTGGTGGTGCTGTCGGACTACGCCAAGGGCGTGCTGACCGACCGGGTGCTGGCGCGCGTGATCGCGCTGGCGCGGGCCGCCCGCAAGCCGGTGATCGCCGACCCGAAGCGGGCAGAGTTCTCCGCCTATCGCGGCGTCGACGTGCTGACGCCGAACGAGCAGGAGGCGGCGCGCGCCACCGGCGTGGCGTGCGACGACGACGAAGGCGCGGTGCTCGCAGGCGAGCGGCGCTGGCGCAGGCCGAGGCCGGCGCCGTGCTGGTGACGCGCTCGGCCAAGGGCCTGACCCTCGTCCGTCGTGGCGGCACGCCGTTGCATGTGCCGACGCGGGCGCAGGCGGTGGCGGACGTCTCGGGCGCCGGCGACACGATGGTCGCGGCGTTCGCGGTCGGCGCTCGCCTGCGGCGCGAAGCTGCCGGATGCGGCGATGCTGGCCAACATCGCGGCCGGCATTTCGGTCGGCAAGCCCGGCACCGCGACCGTCAGCCACGGCGAGTTGGCGGCAGGGCTGCACCGCCGCGAACTGCTGGCGCTCGACGACAAGGTACTGCGAGGTCGAGGAAGCGCGCGCGCTGCGCGAGGCGTGGCGGCACGCCAAGGACTGCGCGTCGGCTTCACCAACGGCTGTTTCGATCTGATCCATCCCGGCCACGTCCGGCTGCTGGGCAAGGCGCGGGCGGTGTGCGACCGGCTGATCGTCGGGCTGAACAGCGATGCCTCGGTGAAGCGGCTAAAAGGGCCGGAGCGGCCGGTGCAGCAGGAGATGGCGCGGGCGACGGTGATGGCGTCGATCGGCGCGGTCGACCTGGTGGTGCTGTTCGAGGAGGACACGCCCGAGGAACTGATCCACGCATTGCGCCCGGACCTGCTGCTCAAGGGCGCCGACTACACGATTGACCAGGTGGTCGGCAGCGAGTTCGTCCGCAGCTACGGTGGCGAGGTGCGGCTGATTCCGTTGGAAACCGGGCATTCCACCAGCTCGATCGTGCGCCGCATGAAGGCGGTGTAGGTCGGCCTGAGTGGGGAAAATCGGCGTCCTGGGGTCTTGCCTCGCCGGAATGACCTCGGTGATGCTGGTCGGCGACTACCGCTGGGTCCGCCTCAACAACGCCGCGGTCGACCGCAGCGACGTGTTCGTCAAGTATTTCGTGCGCGGCGAGCCGATGCCGTCGCGCGAAGTCGTCGAGACCGCGCTGGCGCCCAGGCCGGACCATGCGGCCAGCGCGAAGGAGGTGATCGACCGCATGTATCGGGACGGCGTCGGCCGCTCCGACATGCCTCGGACCACGCGGCCGCTCGACGAAAATCTGCGCAACGAGCGGTTCGATGTTTTTCTCCTGGACAACCAGTGCGACACCTACTTCCTGAAGACAAGATACCTCTCGCTGAGCGGCCGGCTCGACTTCGAATTTTCGTTCCCGATGCAATGGAGCGAACGCTATGCGACGGCCCCGGAGAGCTTCGAATTCGCGCCGTGCCTGGAGCCGGTGGAATCGGCGCGCAACTGGGCGGAGATCGCCCGCTACCTGAAGGCCGCGCAACCGGCGGCGAAAATCTTCTTCCTCTGCGCTCCGTCATCGACGATCGAGCGCGACGCCGACCGCCGCGCCCGCGCCGACGCCTTCGAACCGGAATTCCGCGCGGCCCTTGGCGACACCGAGGTGGACATCATCCGGCAACTGCAGGTGCCGCGCGAATTGACCAAGCTGCCGGACGACCAGGAACACTTTGATCTGCTGGTCTATCGCGCGCTGGCCGGGCGCGTTTTTACGTCGTTCTATACGGATAGCTAGAAGAAAAGGGGGGATCCGCAGATGACGCAGATGGAAGAGGATAAGAAAATAGCTCTGTATTGACCTGCCGTTTTGTTCATCCGTGTTTCACCCCTCACCCCGGCCCTCTCCCGCAAGGGGAGAGGGAGAAGATAGGTCGTCGCATATCTTCTATGTTTTCTGATCCTCTTTCATCTGCGCCATCTGCGGATGAACTTCTTGCCCTGAGTGCCCGTCTGGGACGAGATCCAAGTTGTCCGACGGGATCGCGTCACCCCGGCGAAAGCCGGGGTCCAGGCCCACGCGAAAGCCGGTGCGGTTCGCCTGGATTCCGGCTTTCGCCGGAATGACGGGTGGAGGCATAGGCTTGAAATCGCGGCGAAAGTTGCCGGACGGAAACTGAGCGAGTCCGGTCACACCGCCAGCTTGTGCCGCAGCGCCGCCTCGATCGCCTCGGCCAGCATGCGCCGGCCCATCTCGAGCGAGTGGTTTTCCCGCACCAGTTTCTGGCCGGCTTCGGACATCCGTCGCCATAAGACAGAATCGCGATAGACGCGCAGGCAGGTGGCGGCCAGGGCGGCCGGCTCGTCGGCGATCAGCACCTCCTCGCCCTCGACCAGTTCCATGCCCTCCCCGCCGCAGGTCGTGGACACCACCGGCAGCCCATACGACATCGCCGTCGATATTTTTCCCTTGGTCCCGGCGCCGAACCGCAGCGGACAGACAAAAACCCGCGTCCGATCGAACACGTCGCGCAGGTCGTCGATCAGGCCGGTGACGACCACGTGCTCCGTCTCCAGCGAGCGCAGTTCCGGCCCCGGATTGGCGCCGGCGATGATGAACCGCGCCTCCGGTGCCTCGCCGTGGATCAGCGGCATCACTTCGCGCGCAAAGAACTGCGCGGCGTCGATGTTCGGCGGATGCTTGTAGCCGCCCAGGAACACGAAATCGCGGCGCTCCTCGAATCCGACCGCGGTGCCGAAGAACTCGAACATGAACGGCCAGACCACCACCGGCGCGCCCGGCACCTCGCGCGCCAGCAGGTCGCGCTCGAACGTCGAGTGGGTGATCGTGCAGTCGACACGCGCGATCAGGTCGAGTTCCTTCGCCTTCATCCGCGCCGCCGCCAGCCGCGATTCCTCGGTGCCGTCGACCTCGGCCTGCCGCTCCAGCCGCAGGAAATGAAGATCCATCGCGTGGAACAGCACCGGCGCCTGCGGGGCGTGCCGGCGCAGTTCGAACAGCGTCGCCTCCAGCACCGGCACGCGGTAGACCAGCACCACGTCCATCAGCGGCCCGTAGCGCCGGATATAGGCGTCGAATGGGCCATCATACGGCGAATAGGCACATTCGACGCCGAGCCGCAGCAGGTCCGGCGTGTGTTCGGGATCGAACAGGAAGTTGTCCTGCGGCGCGTAGTACGGCTTGTAGCCGAGCTGCTGGAACAGCTTCAGCGTCAGCGTCGTGGTGACCGAGCCGGCATCCTGCTTGGGCGTCGGCGTGGTCGCGTCCACCACCAGCGCGCGCGCCCGCACGCCGCGCTCGCGCTCGAAATACGGCGCGTCGCCGTTCGGCCGGTGCGCCTCCAGCGTCTTGCGCCAGCGCAGGAACAGTTTCTTGGAATTGCTCTCCTGGTACGCCTTGGCGCCCGAGCCGGTGTCGGTGCCGGCGGTGCGGCCCTCGTAGTGGATCACCCGCGACTGCGGCTGGAACCATATTTCGCGGCCGCTGGCCCGCAGCCGCAGCGCGAGGTCGGCGTCCTCGCAGTAGGCCGGCGCGAACAGGTCGTCGAAGCCGCCGAACTCGGCCCACAGCGCGGCCGGCACCGCGATCGAGGCGCCGGACACGTAGTCCACCTGCCGAGCATGCGTGTAGTTGGGCCGGTTGGGATCATCGTTGCGCCCGTAGTTCCACGCCGACCCGTCGCGCCAGATGATGCCGCCCGCCTCCTGCAACGTGCCGTCCGGATACAGCAGTTTCGAGCCGATCAGCCCCGCGTTCGGGAACAACGAAAAGGAATCGAGCAGCGCGTCGAGCCAGCCGGGCAGCACGCGGGTGTCGTTGTTGAGCAGCACCAGCAGCCGCCCGCGCGCGGCCGCCGCGGCGGCGTTGCAGCTCCGCACGAAACCCAGGTTCTCGGGGTTGCGCAGGTAGCGGATGCCGGCGAGCAGCGGCAGCACCTGCGCGGTCTCGTCCGCGGAGCCGTCGTCGATCACGATGATCTCGGCCGAATACCGGGTGGAATGCGCGAGCAGGCTTTCGAGGCAGTTCAGCGTGTAGGCGATCTGGCCATACACCGGCACGATGATGCTGGCGTCGGGCTCCGTCGCCTCGGTCGCCAGCGTCAGCCTGCGTGGCGCGGCATTGAGCGCAGCGAGCGCGCCATGCGGGTTCGGCTGCCCGGTCAGCAGGCCGAACTGGCGCAAAAAAGCCTCGCCCTCGCGCCCGCCGTCGATCGCGTCGTCGTCCGGCCGGTGCTCGTAGAACGTCAGGTCGCCGCGCGGCCGGTCCGGATGGTCGGCGACCGGCCACGACTGCAGCGTGCGCGGCACGTCGAATACGCCGGTGCGGGCGCCGCCGCCCTCCGCCTGCTGCTGCGCGAGCAGGCCCCGCAACTTGCTGTTTTCCGCCTGGAAGTCGAAGGCGCGGTCGTCCACCTCGATCAGCCGCTCGACCAGCGAGACGGCGCGGCGGCGCAGTTCCAGCAGGTCGGGATCGGCCGGCGGCATGTCGGCGAGGTCCGGCAGCGGCGGCGCCACGGCCGGCGGCGCGGGCAGTCGCCGCACCGCGCCGGCGAACGCCTCCCCAGGATCCACCTCGAACAGCAGCGAGGGCAGCGGCGGCAGCGCCGCGTCGGAAGCCAGCAGCAGCGTGGTCCAGCGCACGCCCGCCGGCAGTGCATCGGCGAGCGCCAGCATGCGCCCGCCGGCGAACCGCTCGCCCGTGACCAGCGTGCCGGCCAGCGGTCGCTGCCGGAACGCCTCGACATGCTGGAACACGCCGGCCAGCGCGGCGCGGGCGGCGGCGTCGGCATCGGCGATCGCAACCGCGAGCACGCCGCCCGGCAGCAGCCGCCGGCGCAGAGTCGGTAGCGCGCCGGCCAGTTCCAGGCCGCGCAGCGGCACCAGCGACAGCACGACCTCCGCCTGGCCGCCGTGGCCGGCCGGATGCAGCGCCGCGACCTCGGGCGCCAGCAATGCCTGCCCCTCCGCATCGGCGGCGCCGGCATCGACGACGGTGCGGCCGTGGCACAGCGGCAGCACGAAGCGGTAGCGATGCAGCGCCGCGATCCGCTCGACCGCGGGCGGCGGCGCTACGGCTCCGGATGCGCCATCTCGTACTCCAGCACGGCGCGCAGCGTGTCCTCGATGCCCACGGTCGGCTGCCACCCGGTCCGCTCCTTCAGCTTGGTGTTGCGGCCGAGAATGACCGGTTCGTCGGACGGACGGAACAGCGCCGGGTCGGGCTCGACCGTCAGCGTGACGTCAGCCAACGCTTCCAGGATCGGGATCAGGTCGCCAATTCGAAAGGCCCGGTCGCCGCAGATGTTGTACGCCTCGCCGGGCTCGCCGTGATCGGCCAGCAGGATCAGCGCGGAGATCAGGTCGCGCACGTCCATGATCGCGCGCCGCGTCTCCAGGTTGCCGACCCGCAGCGCGCCGCCCTCGCGGCGGATGCGGGCGACGCGGGCGCAGAAGTCGGAAACCACGTCGGCGCGCTTGCGCGGCCCGGTGGTGTTGAAGATGCGCGCGCGGATCGAGCGGATGCGGTCGTTGCGCCAGTACCTGGAACGCCAGCAGGTCCTGCGCGACCTTGCTGACGCCGTACGGATGCAGCGGCAGCGGCGGCGTGTCCTCGGCGATCGGCACGTTCTCGGGCGTCAGGCTGGCGCCGTACTGGGCCGAGGAGCAGGCCACCACCACCATCGGGTCGTAGCCGGGGTCGCCGTCCACACGTATCTGCCGCACCGCCTCGAACACGTTGACGGTGCCCTCGACGTTCACGCGAAACGTGTCCCACGGGTCAGCCCACGACACGGTCGGCAGGCTCTGCGCGGCGAGGTGAAAAATCGTCGCCGGGCGCTCGCGCGCCAGCATCGCGTGCACCGCCGCGCGGTCGCGCACGTCCAGTTCCGAGAGCGCGAACCGGCCGGCCAGCTCGGCCATGCGCACGGTGGGGCGGAACCAAGTGCCGAGGGCCGCGCCGGGCGCCGCCGCCTCCAGCCGTTCCAGCAGGTGCGAGCCGACCATGCCGGCCGCCCCGGTGACCAGCGTTGTGCGCATCGTTCCGCGTCCGCCCGTGTTGCGCCGCCAGTCATAGCCCGCGCGCGGTGTCGGTTGTATCGGAATCGTCAATAGACTGTTAATTCATCATCAATTCTGAACAAACGCATCGCGAAGCTTTTACGCCGCCTTGCTTGGCCCAGGCGCGCCGCCGGATCCGGTCGAATTCGTTCGGAAAATTGTGAAGTTGCTCCGATGCTTGGCTTGGAAGTATGTTTCGACTGCGTGGCTGGGCGGTCCCGAAGCCGAAGGGAACTTCGCACGTGCTCGACATGCTGCACCGTGAAACGGCGTTGGACTGTGAACCGGGCGTCATCCGGCTGTTTGGCGCGGCGGACATCGGCAACCGCGGCATGATCGGCGGCTGGTCCGCGCCGGAGGAAGGCCACAACTGGAACGACGGGCTGGAGGCCGCCTATTGCATCTCGGTACGTCCGCCGCTTGGTCGCTTCGGCCTGATCGTGATCGGCGAACCGTACGTCACCCGGGCCCGGCCGGTGCAGGAACTGACGGTGTTCGGCAACGGCTGGCGCATCGCCGCGTGGCGCCTGTCGGCGCGGATCGAGACCGAGCTCATGGTGCCGCTCGAGCCGGAATGGTGGTTCACGCGCGGCACCCGCGCGGTCATGAAGCTGCTGTTCTATCTGCCCAACAGCGTTCGCCCGAAGGACCTGAACGACGGCCAGGACGGGCGCGAACTCGGCTTCTGCTTCCGTTCGATCTGCCTGCGCCAGATTTCGGCGTGATCGCCCCCGGCACGGTTGCTGCCGCCTTGACGACATCGCGCCGGCGCGCGTCGTGCCGGCCGGTCGGATAGCCACAGTGCCCGACCAGACCCTGAGAGGCGACCTGCGCGAACGGGTCGATGGCGGGTTCGAGGGCTGGTGCTGGGCACCGGACCGGCCGGAGGAGCGTCTCGTCGTCGATCTGCTGGTCAACGACGCGGTCGCCGCCTCGATCGTCGCGGCCTCGTTCCGGCGCGACCTGCTGCTGCGCGGCATCGGCGACGGCCGGCACGGGTTCGCGCTGCGGCTGCCGCCCAACCTGCCGGAGACCGCCGGCGAGCACATCGTGACCGCGCGCGAGCGCGCCTCCGGCGCCGTGTTCGGCCGGGTGCTGCGCGGCGCCGGCGCCGCGATCCCGGGCAGCGAGCGGCTGGACGGCGTGACCGAGGCGATGGGCGAACTGTGGCAGCGGCTCGAGGTCGCCCGCGGCACCCGCGCGATGCCGGCTGCGGACGCACGGCTGCGCGATGCGCTCGGCGTGCTGGCCGGCCGGCTTGCCGCGCGCTCGGCCACCAACCGCAGCGGCGGCGACATCGACCCCGGCACGGCGCCGCGCGGCGCGCCGATCGTGCTGCCCGATACGGCCGCCCCGGCGATCAGCGTCGTGCTGCGCGCCAGCGGCGCACGGGCGACGCTGCGCCGGCTCGCCGCCCTCGCCCCCGCCGCCGACCTGGCCGGCGCCGAGTTCATCGTGGTCGATCCCGGGCATGACCCCTACGCCGCGTTCCTGCCCTCGCTGGTGCGCAACCTGCGCTATCTGCGCGACGCAGCGGTGCAGACGGCCGCCGCGGCCGCCAATCTCGCGGCCCCGTTCGCGCGCGGCGCGCGGCTGCTGCTGCTCGGCGACACCACGCCCGAGCCCTCGGCGGCCTCGCTGCTGGCGCTGGCCCGCGCCGCGGCACGGGTCGGCCCGGCGCTGCTGCTGGGTCCTGCGGCCAACGCGGCGCTCGCCGGCGCGGGCCAGCCGGCGCCGCTGGAGGCGGTGCGGCTGCGCGGCCGGCTCGGCGTCGCCGTGTGCATCGACCGTTCGCTGTGGCGCGAGCTCGGCCCGCTCGACCTGGCGCTGCACGACGGGGCGAGCCTGGAATGCGCCGACCTCGCGTTCCGGGCGCGGCTGCTCGGGCGGCAGGTGTTCGCGGTCGCCGAGGCCGCCGCCGCGGAGCCCGCGCAGGCGCGGGCGGCCCGCGTCGCCCCCGCCGACGCGCGCGCGGCGCTCGCCGCGTTCAACCTGCGCTGGGGCGCGGCACCGCTTGACCCGGGGCGCGGACCTGCCTAACCGGAAGCCCCCGTCCGCGGCGGCCGCATGACCGAGACGCATCTCTACGCCCGCTTTCCCGCGGCGAGCTTCATCTCGCAACCGGAATTCGGCGAACACTGCCGCCTCGCGCAGGCGCGGCTCGACACGCGCTACCTGCACGAAACCAGCATGACCACGCACGAGGACACGGTGGTGCAGGCCGGCACCTGCGGCCCCTGCCTGCGGCGCGCCGTGTTCACCACCGACACCGGCGGCTGGGAGCGGCTGCCCGACGGCCGCCGCGTGCCGGCGTGGAGCGACGCCCAGGCGTGCGACTGCGAAGACCAGCTCACCGGGCGGTTCCGCGCGCTGGTGCATTTCGCCCAGGCCGAGGCGGCGCTGCGGCCGTGGACCCGGCTGCTGCTGTTCGGCCCGCCGATCCCGGCCGACCGCCGGCTCGCGGCGCTTGCCGCCGAGGTCGCCCGGGTCGAGCGGCTCGCGCCTGGCCCGACCCCGACGACCGTGCGGCTGCCGGCGGCGGACGGCGCGTTCCACTTGGCGATCGCCTGCGACGTGCTGCACCGCGTGCCGCCGTTGCGTGCGGCATTGGCGGAGTTCCGCCGGGTGCTCGCGCCCGGCGGCTCGCTGGTGGCGATGGTGCCGTTCCGCTACCGCGCGCTGCGCACGCTCTCGCGCGGCGACCTGCCGGTGGTGCGCGGCCGGCCGCCGATGGAATACCGCGACCCCGTGCACGAACTCGGCTGGGATTTTCTCGACTGGCTGCGCGAGGCCGGCTTCCGGCATGCCGCGGCGCACAGCTACTGGTCGAACGAACTGGGCTATCTCGGCTCGTTCAACATGCTTCTTCACGCCTCGGTGTGATACACCGGCGGCGATGATCCGGCCCGGAAAGATCGTGCGCGCCCGCGCGCCGCTGCGGCTCGGCCTCGCCGGCGGCGGCACCGACCTGTCGCCGTATTGCGACGAGCACGGCGGCGCGGTGCTGAACTGCACCATCGACCGCTACGCCTACTGCTTCATCGAACCCGCCGCCGACGACTTTATTCACCTAGTCGCCCATGACCTGGGCATCGACGAAAAACTGCCGCGGCGGACGATTGCGCTGAGCGCCGCGCGGCTCGGCCTGCACGCCGGGGTCTACCGACGGATGACCTCGCAGTTCGCCGCCGGCGAACTTCCTGCCCTGAAAATATCGACCTATGTCGACGCGCCGCCCGGCTCCGGCCTCGGCTCCTCGTCCGCCCTCGTGGTGGCGATGGTGGAGGCGTGGCGGACGCTGCTGGGGCTGCCGCTCGGGCTCTACGACGTGGCCCACCTCGCGTTCGAGATCGAGCGCATCGACCTGAAACTGTCGGGCGGCAAGCAGGACCAGTACGCGGCGGCGTTCGGCGGCGCCAACTTCATCGAGTTCCTCGCCGGCGACCGGGTGATCGTGAACCCGCTGCGGGTGGCGCGCGGCTTCATGAACGAGCTGGAAACCTCGCTGGTGACCTGCTTCACCGGGCTCTCCCGGGACTCCGAAGCGATCATCGAGGAGCAGCAGCGCAACACCACGGGCGACGCCCGCGCGCTCGCCAGCCTGCACGAGCTCAAGCGCGACGCGGTCGAGATGAAGCAGGCGCTGCTGCGCGGCGAGATCCGGCACGTGGCGGAGATCCTGAACCGCTCGTGGCTGGCGAAGAAGCGCACCGCGCGCAGCGTCAGCAACAGCCACATCGAGGATTTGCACGCGGCGGCGCTGGCGCATGGCGCGATTGCGGGAAAAGTGTCGGGTGCCGGCGGCGGCGGCTTCTTCATGTTCATCGTGCCGCCGCAGCACCGGGTGCGGCTGATCCGCACGCTGAACCGGATGGAAGCGACCGCCAGCGCCGTGCATTTCACCGGCGAGGGCACCGAAAGCTGGGTGACCGACGGGTTCGAGTAATTTTTTCCAGTGTGCGCGGCGTTCATTGCTATCTAAAAACTAAATGGGCGTGCAAAGGCGGCCGGTGCTCGGGCCGGTTTTTTTGCAGGCGGCTTGCCGACGAAGCGGGGGGTGCAGGGAACCAGCGGCGGCAGCAGCCAGCCAATGGTGCTGGGGAGCGGGCTTTTCGGCGGCGGTGGCAGGCCGGGGCGCCGCGTGGCTAATTGTTCTGAATTCGTAACAAAATGGTCGTGTCCAGGCGCCGGCTTTGCTCAGGCCGGATCCGGGAACGGCGGAGGGTAGCGCAGGCCGAAGACGTAGCGGGGTTTCTCCGGCTTTTTCGGCCGCTTGCGGGCGGGGGGGTTCGCTGGTTCCGCGAGGGCCGCCGGCGACGGGGTTTTTGGCCGGACGGGGCGGGGCGGCGCCAGGATCGGCGGCGGGCGGACCCCCAGCATGTGGCAGAGCGGGCGGAGCACCCGGCGCATCTCGGCGGGCGCGGCCTGCATCAGCGCCACCATCTCGGGCTGCTGCAGCAGGTTCTGCAATTGCGAGCCGTAGACCGCGGTTTCTTGCACCAGACGGACCATCCAGGCGAATTTTTGCGGCAGTGGATTCGGGGCGCGGGGCGGCCGGGGAGTGCGTGCGCGGGGTGTGGCCGGGGCGCGGCGCGACGCGAACCGCCCGGCCTCGATGCGGGCGGCGAGACGGTCGAAGCGATGCTTGATGGCTCGGAGGCGGTCGAGGATCAGCACCGCCAGCGGCCGGGCGAGTTTTCCCCACATGCTGTGGCTGTCGACGGTCCGGCTCAGCCACATGATGATCGTGGCGAGACACTCGGCCGGGGTGCGGGGTGGGGGGTTGGGCATCCGTGAATGTTAGTGGAAATGGCGGAGGTGGGCAAGGGGGATTGTCGGGGGGGGGTGGAATATGGCGATGCGGGCGGGGGCGCGTTCGCGGGGCGGGGTGCTCGTCTCGCCTTCCGGCGCTTCCGCTCCGTTGCCGCCCAGACCGGCTGATGCGGCGCAAATGATGGCACAAGCCGTCCCGATCAATGCGACATGAGCACCGGCAACGTCATGCCGCGCAGGACAGCCCGCGTAGTTCCTCCCACGACAACCTCATGCAGCCGGGAGTGGCCATAGCCGCCCATGACCAGCAGGTCCGCCTGGGTTGTTGTCGCGTGGTCCAGCAGCGCATCGGCAATCGTCCCCTCCTGCAGCCCCTGCCTCAGTGCGGTCGCCTGCAGCCCGTGCTGAGCCAGATGGGAGACGACGTCCGCCGGATCGGCGCCGTCGTCGGCATCGGTTCCGCCGTGGTCGACCGTCATGACGACCAGCATGTCCGCGCCCTCGATGAGCGGAATGGCATCGTTGATGGCGCGGGCCGCGACCTGGCTGCCGTCCCAGCCGATCAGCACCCTGGTGCCGATGCTCGCGACCGGCCGGCCGTGTGGAATGATCAGTACCGGGACGCCCGGATTCGAGAAACAGCGCCTCCGGCACGAGGCCTCGCGTGCCTGGCGGCGGATGCGCGGGATCGATCTGCCCGACGACCGTCATGTCGAACCGGCGCGCGTACAAGCTCACGGTGTGCGCAACCATTCCCTCCGCGATGTGCCAACTGCCGGCAAGTCCTGCCGTTTGCAGTTGTTTCGTATAAATCTGCTCGGCGTGCCGCGCCGCCGCCAGTCCGGACTCCCGAAGCATGTCCAGTGTCTGGCTGCCGCGCGAATGAATTGACGGTGCTGCGCAGGCCGACCCCCGTCAGCGTCGGCAACAGCAAGCCCGATGACGTGAAGACCGCTCAGCCGGGCCTGATGGCGCTGCGCGATCCACGCTGCCGCCGCCATGATAGTTTCGCTTCTTTGCGAACCGTCCAGATAGACAAGAAGGTCTTTGATCGCCATCCGGCGCTCCCCTGCTCATGACGGCTGTCCCGGCGCCGAGCACTGACGAGGATGCCTGCTCCCGCGCCGCAGGCAGGCACAGGCCAGCTATTCTTGCGTTGCCGGCTCGTCGGCAGGCTGCGGTGCATTTGCCTGCAATACGGTCCCGATATCAACTGCCACGGAGGTCCGTCGCCATGGCGGCGATGTGGGGGCGCAAATCCTTGAGCACGCGCCGCAGGTTGCTGCCGACCTTTGCCAATGCCTCGCTCCATTGGAACACGCCGAACCGGTCGAACTCGGGCGCCGCCGTCCCATCGGGCAGCACAAAGGTGGAGCGGCACAGCAGGGTGTCGGGCAGTGGCAGTTGCGCCGGCACCCACAGGAACAGCGCCAGGTTCTTGCGGGGCAGATACGCATGCACGCCGAGGTCATGCAGCGCATCGATCGGCACGAGCAGCCCGGTCTCCTCGGCCAATTCGCGTGCCGCCGCGGTGGAGAATGTCTCGTTCGCTTCGGCGATGCCCTTCGGAATGTCCCACCGCGGCGAACGTGTCGCGTGACCTAGCAAAACGCGACTTCCGTCGGTGACGACCACCCCGCACGACGTAACGCCGGCCATCTTGCCTCGCTGCCCAGTCGAGGGCCCGCAGTCAGCGCACGGTTTCGCCGCGGCGGCGCACGACGACATCGACGGTGATCGAGGCGAGCAGCACGAGTGCCGTGGCCATCAGCTGGATTGCCGCGCTGAGGCCGAGCAGCGCCATGCCGTTGACGATCGCCGCGATCACCACGCCGCCGAGCACGGCATGCAGCGGGTGCCCGCGCCCGCCGAACAGGCTGGTGCCGCCGATCACCGCCGTCGCCACGACATACAGGACGATCGTGCCGCCGTCGAAGCTGGTCGACATCGAGCGCAGACGCGAGGCGTAGACGATGCCGCCGATGCCGGCGGTCATCGCGCCGAGCACGAAGGCGGCGGTGCGGATGCGCGCGAGGTTGATCCCCGCCCGCCGCGCCGCCTCGGCGTTGCCGCCGATCGCGTACAGATAGCGGCCGAAGCGGGTACGCTTGACCAGGAACGACCACGCGACCAGCACGCCGAACACGATCGGCACCACCCACGGCATGCCGCTCAGCGGGTACGCGGGCACGCCGCGATCGATGTTGCACACCAGCACCAGCGCGGCCCCGGCGATCGCGGCGGCCGCGATCTTGAGCGCGGTCAGGCCGGCCGGCGCAGTGGTCAGGCCGCTGCGGCGCCGCTGCCGGTCGCGCACCAGGGTCAGCACCGCATAGACGAGCACCAGCGCCGCCGTCAGCACCCAGCCCGTGGTCGGGCTCAGCGTGCCGTTCGCGAGGTCGTCGATGGTGTCGTCCTCGATCGGGATCGTGCCGCCGGTGCCGAGCAGCGCGATCATCACGCCCTCGAAGCCGAGCAGCCCGGCCAGCGTGACGATGAACGACGGCAGCCGGAGCCGCGTGATCAGCGTGCCCTGCACCGCGCCGAGCGCCGCGGTCGCCGCGAGCGCGACCAGTATGGCGCCCCACCAGGGCCACGCGTAGTCCGGCTGCACCAGTTCGGTCACCACGGTGCCGCCGATCCCGGCGACGTAGCCGAGCGAGAGGTCCATCTCGCCGACCAGCAGCACGAACACGGCGCCCATCCCGATCAGCATGAACACCGAGCCCTGCACGAGCAGGTTCACCAGATTGCCGGCCGACAGGAACATCGCGTTCTGGGTCTGGAAGATCAGCCCGATCAGGATCACGCCGAGCACGACCGGCAACACCCCGCTCTGGCCGGCCAGCACCCGCGCCCACATGCCCCGGCCGTAGGCGCCGAAACTTTGCGCGGCGGCGGCGGCGGCAGGCGCGTTGGCCGCGCCGACATGCGCCGGCGCGCCGGCGTCCAGTTCCTCCCGCGTCGCCACGGCATACGCGCCCTCCGCGGCCGCGCGGCTTGCATGATCGACGCGCCGCGTCGCGCGCCCGGTCGTCATCAGCTCGACCGCGAGCTGCGGATCGAATTCCGCCGCCGGGCCGGCGCCGACCATCCGCCCGAGCCGCAGCACGGCGATCCGGTCGGCGACCGCGAACACGTCGTTCAGGTTGTGCGAGATCATGATCACGGCGAGGCCCTGGTCGGCCAGCCGGCGCACTAGTTGCAGCACCTGCCGGGTCTGCGCGACGCCGAGTGCCGCCGTCGGCTCGTCGAGGATGACCAGCTTGGAGTTCCACATCACCGCCTTGGCGACCGCGACCGACTGGCGCTGGCCGCCCGAAAGGTTGGCGACCGCCTGCCGGACCGAGCGCACGGTGGTGACGTTGAGCTCGGCGAGCGTGCGGGCCGCCGCCCGCTCCATGTCGTCCTCGTCGAGCAGATGGTGGTGCAGCCGCTCGCGCCCGAGGAACATGTTCTCCACCACGTCCAGATTGTCGCAGAGCGCCAGGTCCTGATAGACGACCTCGATGCCGAGCGCGGCCGCATCGCGCGGGCTATGGATGCGGACCGGCCGGCCTTCCCAGACGATCTCGCCGGCATCCGGCCCGTGGATGCCGGCGATGGTCTTGATCAGCACGGATTTGCCGGCGCCGTTGTCGCCGACCAGGGCGGTCACCTGCCCCATCGGCACATCCAGATCGACGCCGTCGAGGGCCTGCACGGCGCCGAAGTGCTTCTCGATGCCTCTGAGCCGCAGCAGCGGCGCGGCCAGGGTGGCTTCGGGTTCGCTCATGGCGGCAGGCCCTCTTTCCCGGCGCGTTGCGACTACTGCTTGATGCCGGCAGCCTTGCACTGGCCTGCAAGAGTGCCCGCGCACAGCTTCGCTGCCGGCACGAACTGGTCCTTCACGACCGTTGCCGCCATGTTGCCCGGCGTCACCCAGATCGGCGTCAGCAGCACGGACGGGACCGGCTTGTTCTGGCTGCTGTCCATCGTCGCGCCGTTCACCAGCCCGGCCGGCGGCGGCACCACCGCGCGCAGGTAGATCGCCAGCGCCGCCGCCGCCTGCGCCTCGAGATAGATCGGCTTGTAGACGCTGCCGCACTGGTAGCCGGCGAGCACGTTCTGCAGCCCGGTCAGCGTTGCGTCCTGCCCGGTCGTCGGGAACCGCTTGGGCGGCACGCGCAGCGTCTTCAGATAGGAGACCACGGCGTTGGCGTTGTCGTCGTTCGGCACCACGACCGCGTTGATGTTGCGGTGCGCGGTGAACTGCTCCTCGAACGTCGTGCGCGCGGTCGCCGGGTCCCAGGTGCCCGCGGGCTCGCCGACTTTGGTGTATTCCTTCTTGTCGAAATACGGCTGCAGCACGCCGTCATAGCCTTGCGCGAACAGCGTCGCGTTGTTGTCGGTCGGCGCGCCGCGCATGACCAGGATCTGCGGAGCCTTGACCTTCCACGCGCCGATGCAGGCGACCATGCCCTCGCCGATCAGCTTGCCGACGTCGACGTTGTTGAAGCTGACGTAGTAGTCGCGGCCGCCGCCGAGCGTCAGGCGGTCGTAGTCGATCACCGGCACGCCGTGCGACTTGGCGTAGGTCTCGATCGATGCGCCGACGCCCGAGGAGATCGGATCCATCAACAGCACCGTCGCGCCCTGCGAAATGTCCGACTGCGCCTGGGTCAGCTCGGTCGATTCGCTGCCCTGCGCGTTGGTGATGATGAACTGGGCCGACGTCAGGCCGGCGGCCTCAAGGGCCTTCTGGAGATAGGGCGCGTCGAACGATGCGTAGCGGGCGGACGTGGTGGTCTCCGGCAGCAGCACGCCGATCTTGCCCTTGCCCTGAGCCGCGAGCGCCTTCAGTTGGGCCATGGCGGAAAAATCGCTGGTGAACGATGTGGCCGTCAAGGCCGGCGCGCTGCTCTGCGCGAACGCACCTCCGCCGAGCAGGCCGAACGCGATCGACACCGAGGCCAGCATGCCGAGGCGCCTCAGCGGCTGCAGCAAATCCCTGGCTGACATCTGTCTTTCCCTCTCCTGGTTCGCACGGCCCGGCGACGCGCCGAACCGTCCTCGACTGTTACCGACGCGCGGTCGCACCCGGGACGCAAACGAACAGACGCGATGCGGAGCCAAACTCGGGTGCCCGCAGCATCAGCTTGTGCGGCTCCAGCATTGAAGGCGCATTGACTTGCATCAACGAAACGGAGGCGGATTGCGCGTGCATTGGCGCAGCCGCGCCCGGGCGGTACGACCTGCACCAGGAGACGCCCCGATGCCGAAGCGACTTCCGCTCGCGAACGTCTACGCCGTGATCGAGCCGGGGCCGGTGGTGCTGCTCGTGACTTCCAGCAAGGGGCGGGCCAACGTGATGACGATGTCCTGGCACATGATGGTCGAGTTCGAGCCGCCGCAGATCGCGTGCATCGTCAGCAGCGCCAATCACAGCTTTGCCGCCCTGCGCGCGACGCGCCAATGCGTGATCGCCGTGCCGGCAGTGGAGTTGGCCGAACAGGTCGTCAAGATCGGCAACTGTTCGGGGCGCGACGTCGACAAGTTCGCCGCATTCGGACTGACGGCCGTACCGGCCGAGGCGGTGACGCCGCCGCTGGTGGCGGAATGCTTCGTCAATCTGGAGTGCAGGGTCGTCAACACCCGGCTGCTGAACATGTACAATCTGTTCGTGCTCGAAGTCGTCAAGGCATGGACAAGCGTCGCCGGCAGGGCGCCGAAGATGATTTCATCACCAGGGCTACGGCCGGTTTGCCGTGGACGGCGAGACGATCACGCTCGCGTCGAAGATGCGATAGCCGCCCCTGCAACCGTCGGGTCTGCCCGGGAAGGATGGGCAGATGTCGGTTTCCGGCTCGCGGTCTCGCCCGCGGCAAGTTCGATGATTTCGGCGGTGATTTCCTCCTGCCGCACCTGCCGCTGCGTCGCCTGCAGTGACGGCAAGCTGGCGCTCGATCTGGTTGCGCGCCGCGGCCATCGCCTCCATGCGCGCCTCGTTCTCGGCCGCGAAGGCGTGCAGCGCGGCGTTGCAAAGCTGCGCATGCATGTAGTCGGCGGTGAGATCGCTCAGCAGCGCCTCCGGCGCCAGGTTCAGCAGCGGCGCGTTGGCGTCGGTCGGGCGCGGAAAGCGCGTCATGTCGAGGGGAAACAGGCGCCGGCGTTCGACATGCGCGCCATGGCCGGCCTGCCATCGGCTGAAGACCGCGTCGAGCCGGTCGATCGCTCCGGTGGCGATGCGGGCGTAAAGCGCCTCGGCGATGCGGTCGGCGAGCTTGGGGACGCCCGGCGAATGCGACGGCATCGCGCTGTTCCAGCCGGCGGCGACGCCGCGCTCCGCCGCGATCGCGCCGCCGCGCGTGCCGATCAGGAACAGTTCGGACGTCGGCGAGATCGGCGCCGAGCCGCGTCGAGCACGCGCTCGCTGAAGGCGCCGGCAAATCCCTGCTCGGCGCAGAACAGCACCAGCGCCGGGCCGGCTCGATCGACGCGCCGGCGCCGGGCCGGACGGCGGGGGCAGCAGCGCGAGCGGCGCGGCCGATCGCGGCCGCGATCGTCGCGGCGTAGCTGATCGACGGCGACGAGTTGGCTGCGCGCCTGCTGGGCGCGCGCCGCGGCGATGCCGCGCATCGCATTCACCACGGCGCCGAGCTGGCGGATGCCGGCGATCCGCGCGCTGATGTCGGCGAGCCGCTCGGTCATGGCCGGCTCGGCGCGGCATCGGCGGCGCGGCCGGCGGCAACGGTCTGCGCATAGCGTCGCAGCGTCTCGAGCAGCGCCTGTCTTGCGCGCGTCGTCGAGCGTGCCGGTCTGCCTGGATCAGGCGCACCGCGTCCGCCGCGCCGCGGTCGAGCGCCTCGCGCAGGCCGTGCCGGAACGTCGGCCACGGCCGGCAGCGGCAGCGCGTCCAGCAGGCCGGCCTGCACCGCCAGGACCAGCGCGACCTCGTCGGCGAGCCGCAGCGGCGCGTGCTGCGGCTGCGTCGAGGATCGCGCGGATGCGCGCGCCGCGCGTCAGTTGATCGCGCACCCGCGCGTCCGGCATGCCGCCGAAGCGGGTGAACATCTCCAGTTCCAGGAACT
Source organism: uncultured Solirubrobacterales bacterium (assembly GCA_963697635.1). GTDB lineage: Bacteria > Pseudomonadota > Alphaproteobacteria > Acetobacterales > Acetobacteraceae > CAJCJG01. The sequence continues at coordinate 568,469 of CAVOOS010000034.1, forward strand.
GCGCGTAGTCGAGCCGCAGCGTCTCCGCCGCCTCGCGCAGCGCGCGCGCCTGGGTCTTGCCGCCGACCCGGCTGACGCTGGTGCCGACATCGACCGCCGGCTTCTGGCCTTCGTGGAACAGCTTGGCGTCGAGCACGATCTGGCCGTCGGTGATCGAAATCAGATTGGTCGGGATATAGGCGCTGAGATTGCCGGCGTCGGTCTCGGCGATCGGCAGCGCGGTCAGCGAGCCGCCGCCCTTCGCCGGCGACAGTTTCGCGGCGCGCTCCAGCAGCCGCGCATGCACGTAGAACACGTCGCCGGGATAGGCCTCGCGGCCCGGCGACTGGCGCGTCAGCAGCGCGATCTCGCGATGGCGTCGCGGCGTGCTTGCGTCAGGTCGTCGATCACGACCAGCGCGTGCTGGCCGCGGTCGCGGAAATACTCCGCCATGGTGAAGCCGGCGAACGGCGCGATCCATTGCAGGCCCGGCGAACTCGGCGGCTCCGGCGACCACGACGATGCAGCGCTCGGGCGCGCCGCCGGCCTGGATCGCGTCGATCGCGCGCCGCACGCTCGAGCTCTTCTGCCCGACCGCGACATAGACGCAGATGATGTCGCTGGTCTTCTGATTGATGATGGTGTCGATGCCGATCGTGGTCTTGCCGATGGCGCGGTCGCCGATGATCAGCTCGCGCTGGCCGCGGCCGAGCGCGAACAGCGTGTCGACGACGACGAGGCCGGTCTGCACCGGCTGGGTGACCAGATCGCGGTCGATGATCGCCGGCGCCGGCCGCTCGATCGGCTCGTGCGTCTCGGCCGCGATCGGCCCCTTGCCGTCGAGCGGCCGGCCGAGCGGATCGACGACGCGGCCGAGCAGCGCCGGCCCGACCGGCACGCGCACCACGTCGCCGGTGCCGCGCACGGTATCGCCGGCCTCGACGCCGTCGACGTCGTCCAGCAGCACGCAGCCGATCCGGTCGCGCTCCAGCACCTGGGCGAAGCCGAACTGCCCCTTGTCGAAGCGCAGCAATTCGTCGAGCCGCGACATCGGGCAGGCCGGAGACCAGCGCGATGCCGTCGCCGACCTCCTCGACCCGGCCGATCTGTTCGGCCTGCGGCGCCGAGCGTCGGCGGCGCCGAGCCTTGCGTGCGCGCGTGCTCGAGCCAGGCGTCGGCCCGGGCGTCAGCGTCAGTCGTCATGCGCTGAGGTCCGCGAGGATTCGGGCGAGATCGGCGCGCCAACTGTTGCTGCACGACGAGATGCGGGCCGTGCAGTTCCAGGCCGGCGATCAGGCTGGGATCGGCCGTGAAGGCGATCTGCGGATGGGCCGCCGAACGCCTCGCCGATCAGCTCGCGGTAGCGCGCCTGCTCGGCCGGATCGAGCGGCGTCGCGCTGACCGCTTCGAGCGCGACGCCGTTCGCCGCCACGGCCTGCCGCGCCGGCTCCGGCAGGCGCCGGATCTCCTGCGAGCAGCCAGTCGAGGAACGCGGCGCGCACCGCCGGGCCGTCCAGGCGCGCGGCCAGGCGCTCGGCGATGTCGACCGCGAGCCGGCTCGCCCGCTCGGCCCAGGCCTTGCTCGGCCGCGTCCTGCTCCTTCTCGATCGCCGCCTTCGCGGCCGCCTCGCAGCGCGGCCGCCTGCTGCGCGGCCTCGGCCAGCAGCGCCGCGCGCGCGTCGCTTCGGCCGGCCTCGTGCGCGGCGGCCAGGATCGCCTCGCGCTCCTGCGGCGAAGCCGGCGCGCGTCCGCTCGATCTCGGCGAGCGCGGCGGTCGCCTGCGTCGCGCTTGGCCTCGCGCCTCGGCCAGCTGCTGCTGCGCCGCGGCGCGGCGCTGCTCGATCATCGCGGCGACCGGGCGCCAGAAGAACCGCTGCAGCAGCCAGACCAGGACGGCGACGTTGACGGTCTGGATGCCGAGCGTCCACCAGTCGATCGTCATGACGTCATTTCAGCAACGGGTTGGCGAACAGCAGCAGCAGCGCGATGACCAGGCAGTAGATCGCCATGGTCTCGATCATCGCCAGGCCGACGAACAGCGTGCGCGAAATGGTGTTGGCGGCTTCCGGCTGGCGGGCGATGGCGTCCATCGCCGCCGCCACCGCGCGGCCTTCGCCGAGCGCCGGCCCGATGGCGCCGAACGAGACCGCCATGGCGGCCGAGACGATGCTGGCGAACGCTAACCAGTTCATGGCGGCGTCCTCTGGCTTTCGATGTCGCGAGGCGGGCTGTCCCTCGCCGACCGCGCCGGCGATGAACACCATCGCCAGGATCGCGAAGATGTAGGCCTGCACGGCGCCGGTCAGCAGATCGAGCGCCATCAGCGGGATCGGCACCAGCAGGCCGGCGAGCGACAGCACGATGCCGATCACGAACACGCCGCTCATGACGTTGCCGAACAGCCGCACCAGCAGCGAGAAGGTGCGCGTCAGGCTCTCGACGAAATTGAGCGGGATCATGATCGGGCTGGGCGTCGGCGAAGGTGCGCGAGATAGCCGCGCACGCCGCCGCGCGCGAATGCCGAACCAGATCACCGCGAGGAACACCAGCAGCGCCAGCGCCGCGTCGGTCTCCAGATGCGCGGTCGGCGGCTCGACGCCGGGGATCAGCGACGACCAGTTGGCGACGAAGATGAACAGCGAACAGCGTGCCGATGAAGGCGCGATAGGGCGCGGGCTCGGCCTGCATGGTGTCGCGGATCTGGCTGTCCACGGTGTCGACGATCAGTTCGAACACCGCCTGCGTCGTCGACGGGATCGAGCGACAGGCGGCGCGTGACGAGCATGCCGCCGAGCGACCAGCACCGCCATGATCGCCCAGGTGACCAGCACGCGGCGCGGTGATCGGCACCGGGCCGAGATGGAACAGCGCGACGCTGGTCGAGCGGCGAGGTCATGGCGCGGCCGCCCGCACCCGGCGCATGACCAGCGGACCGCGCGATGAGCACGCCGAGCGCCATCAGCAGCAGCGGCAGCGCGCCTTCGCAGGCTCGGCCAGCGTCAGCAGCGCCGCCCAGCAGCGCGAAGCGGCCGAGCATCAGCGCGATGCGTCGAGCCGGTGCCGCCGCCTGCGGCGAACAGGCGCGCGTTCCACCACAGCGCCGCGAAATAGACACGCCGAGCCGACCCGGCGGCGAGATGCGCGGCGAGGCCGAGCAGCATGGCCCAGGCGGCAGGCGTCGAACGAGGAAGCTCATGCGCTCTGCATCCATTTCCAGGCCGACCAGCAGCCGAGCGCCAGCGCCGAGCATCAGCAGCGGCGCCGGTCCAGAACATCCCGATGCCGAACGTGCGATCGAGCCAGCGGCCGACGAAGACGCCGATCAGCATCGGCACGACGATGATCCAGCCGAGCACGCCGATCTGCGCGAGACGGCGCGCCACCGACGGCTCGCCCTCGCGCTGCCAGGCGTCGCTGGCGCTCGCCGCGCAGCCGCGACGCCCTCGACCAGCGGATCCTGTTCGCCGCGGTCGGTTCTCCGGCGTGGTCATGCGAACGTCCCGGCGCCACCGCGCCCGTCCGGACGCAGATGGCGCATGATCTGGCGGATCGCGTTGAGTTGCAGCCGCGTGCTCTCGACGCGCTCGGTCCGTTCGGTCTCGATGTCGGCGCGGAAGCGGCGCGAGCACCGTCTCGTCGAGCGTCGCGAGATCGTCGCCCGGCACCGCCTCGCGCGTGGCGATGGCGATCGTCCTGCCCGCCGGTGACGGAGAGCACGCCGCGCCGCACCGCGCAGTAGTGCCGCGTCGCCGTCGGCGCCCTGCCAGCTCACGACGCGAGATCGCGAGGCTGGTCAGGAAATCCGCATGCCGCGGCAGGATGCCGAAACTGCCGCTGGCATCCTCGGCGCGCACCGACACGCACGTCGTCTTCATCGACGACGACCGCCAGCGGCGTGATGATGCGCAGCCTCATGACGGCGCGCCTTCTTGGCCGCCGCGGCCTCCTTCTGCCGCGCCTCCTCCAGCGTTCCGACCATGTAGAGCGAGCTTTCCGCCCAGTCGTCGGTCTCGCCGTCGAGGATGGCGCGGCAGCCGGCGAGCGTGTCGGCGCGGCTGACGCTGCGGCCCGGCGTGCCGGTGAACGCCTCGGTCACCACGAACGGCTGGCTGAGGAACCGCTGCAGCCGGCGCGCGCGCTTGACGATCAGCCGGTCGCTCGCGCCGAGTTCCTCGACGCCGAGCAGCGCGATGATGTCCTGCAGGTCCTTGAAGCGGGCGAGCGCCTCGCGCGCGCGCTCGGCGAGGCGATAATGCTCCTCGCCGACCACCAGCGGATCGAGCAGCACCGACGACGAGGCGAGCGGATCGATCGCCGGATAGAACGCCTTCGGCCGCCAGCGCGCGCGACAGCATGATGATGCTGTCCATGTGGCTGGAGATCGCGGTCACCGCCGGATCGGTGAAATCGTCGGCCGGCACGTAGACCGCCTGGATCGCGGTGACCGCAGCGCCGGCGACCGAGGCGATGCGCTCCTGCAGCGCGGCCACTTCGGTGGCCAGCGTCGGCTGATAGCCGACGCGCGACGGCAGCCGGCCCGAGCAGGCTGGAAACCTCGCTGCCCGCCTGCACGAAGCGAAAGACGTTGTCCATCAGCAGCAGCACGTTCTGATGCTTCTGGTCGCGGAAATATTCGGCGATGGTCAGCGCGGTCAGCGGCACCCGCCAGCGCGCGCCGGGCGGCTCGTTCATCTGGCCGTAGACCAGCACCGTGCGCGCCAGCACGCCGGAGCCCTGCATGTCGGTCAGCAGTTCGTGGCCTTCGCGGGACCGCTCGCCGACGCCGGCGAACACCGAGATGCCCTGGTATTTCTCGACCATGGCGTGGATCAGTTCCATCACCAGCACGGTCTTGCCGACGCCGGCGCCGCCGAACATCGCCGCCTTGCCGCCCTGCGCCAGCGGCGCCAGCAGGTCGATCACCTTGATGCCGGTCTCGAACACCGCGGTCGTCGAGGTCTCGTCCTCGAGCGCCGGCGGCGGCGTCGTGGATGCCGCGCCGCGGCGTGTCGGCCGGCAGCGGCGGGCCCGCGGTCCCGCACGGTCGCCGATGACGTCGAGCAGGCGGCCCAGAACCGCATCGCCGACCGGCACCGAAATCGGGCGCGCCGGTCGCGCGCACCGCCGTGCCGCGGGCGAGACCCGCGGTGGCCTGCAGCGCGATGGCGCGGACGGTGTCGCGGATCGAGATGGCTGTGCACTTCCAGGACCAGCGGCTCGGGCCGGTCCCACTCGACGATCAGCGCGGTATTGATCGGCGGCAGCGACGGCGGTCGTCGAAGCTCACGTCCACGACCGCGCCTCTGACCGATACGACCTTGCCCGTCGCGCCGCTCACGGCATCCTCACGAAGCTGCCGGGCGCGTCCTCCAGCGGCGGCAGGCCGGACGCGGGCGCGCCAATGGCCGGTGGCGGGGCGCGCTCGCTGCTGCCGCTCGCGACCAGCCACGCCTGCCACGCCGGCCACCACGAGCCGTCATGGCGCGGCGCCTGCGCCTTCCAGGTGTCGGGGTCGAGGTAACGTTCGCCGTGCCGGCGCGTCATCATCTGGAACCAGCGCCCGTGATGCCCGGGCTCGTCGACGATGCCGGCGTTGTGGCCACCGGCCGTCAGGACGTAGGTGACGTCGACGTCCGAGAACAGCGCGACCTTGTAGACCGAGCGCCACGGCGCGATGTGGTCCTTCATCGTGCCGACCGCGAAGATCGGCGCCTGGATGTCGCGCAGCGCGATCACCCGGCCGTCCACGGCGAAGCGCCCCGCGGTCAGCCGGTTCTCCAGGAACAGGCTGCGCAAATACTCGCCGTGCATGCGCGCGGGCATGCGCGTCTGGTCGCTGTTCCAGGCCATCAGGTCGGTCATCGCATCACGGTCGCCGAGCACGTAGTTGCGCATCAGCCGCGACCAGATCAGCTCGTTCGAGCGCAGCATCTGGAATGCGCCGGCCATCTGCGAGGTGTCGAGATAGCCCTGGTCCCACATCATGTCTTCGAGGAACGCGAGCTGCTGCTCGTCGAGGAACAGCGTCAGCGGCCCGGGCTCGACGAAATCGGTCTGCGCCGCCAGCAGCGTGAGGCTCGCGAGCCGCGCATCGTGGTCGCGCGCCATCGTCGCCGCCGCGATCGCCAGGATGGTGCCGCCGAGACAATAGCCGCAGGCATGGACGCGGCGGTCGGGCACGATCGTCGAGACCGCAGCCAGCGCATCCATCACGCCGGCGCGGCGATAGTCGTCGAGACTGGTTTCGCGGTCGCTCGCGCTCGGGTTCTTCCAGGATACCATGAACACCGTGTGGCCCTGCGCCACCAGCCAGCGCACCAGCGAATTGGCCGGGCTCAGATCGAGGATGTAGTACTTCATGATCCAGGCCGGCACGATCAGCACCGGCTCGGCGTGTACGCTTTCGGTGCCGGGCGCATACTGGATCAGCTCGATCAGCGCATTGCGGAACACGACCTTGCCGGGCGTGACCGCGACGTCGCGGCCGACCTGGTACGCCTCGGCGCCGACCGGCGGTTTGCCGGCGAGCGCGCGCTCGGCGTCTTCCGCGAGGTTGCCGGCGCCGCGCACGAGGTTCATCCCGCCCTCGCGCAGGGTCCGCTCGGCGGCCACCGGGTTCAGCCAGAGCGTGTTGCTCGGCGAGACCACGTCCATCATCTGCTGCAGCATGAAGGCGACCTGCGCTGCGTGCTGGTGGGTGAGGCCGGGGACGCCGCCGACCGCGTCCAGCCACCATGCCTCGGCGAGCAACGTGGACTGGGCAATGACGTTGAACGGGAAGCGCGCCCAGGCCGGATCGGCAAAGCGGGTATCGTCCGTCGGCGAGACGACCGGCGGCTCGGCGCCCTGGCCGATCGCGGCGCGCGGCAGCCAGAGTGCCAAGCGCAGCGCGGCATTGGCGCCATGCTGCGCCAGATCCATGCGCTTGCCGGGGGCCATCGCGAGATGCACCGCCCAATCGGCCCACGCCCAGCCGATCGCACTTGGCGAGAGCCCGCTGGTCAACCGGGCCAGCGCGGCCCGCAACGTGCGATCGACAATGCGGAAGCTCGGCCCCTCGCCGCGGCGCGATGTCAGCTCGGAGGCGCCTGGAGCGGGCGCCCCGCTTGCCGGCCTCGGGCTTTCGGTTCGCGCGCCCCGCCCACCGTCCACGGCTTGATCCCCCGACCTGCATCGGCCTCGGGCGAGAGTGCGCGGGAACGCCGCCGGACCGCATTGCACTAGATCAATCTCGCGGCCGTGACGCCCCCACGTCTCCAGGACGTCGATGCCGGGTGGGAGAAGTCACCGATCTCGATCAGGCGGCGTCAGCGTGGCGGCGCGCGACGGACGCGCAAGCCCGCCACCGTCCCCGCCGTCACCTCGAGCCTGCCGCCCGGCGCTCGAAGCTGCGGCCGTAGGCGGACATCGCGAAGCAGCAGACGAAGAACACCAGCGCCGAAAACACGTAGCCCTCGGTCGCGAAGCCGAGCCAGGCCGGGTCCTTGAGCGCCTGGCCGATCGCGCCGAGCAGGTCGGACAGGCCGATGATCATCACCAGCGTGGTGTCCTTGAACAGGTCGACCACGGTGTTGATGATGCCCGGCATCACGATGCGCAGCGCCTGCGGCAGCACGACATTCGCCTGCACCTGCGCCCAGTGCAGCCCGAGCGAATAGGCCGCCTCCTCCTGCCCGGCCGGCACGCCTTGCAGCCCGCCGCGCACCACCTCGGCCATGTAGGCGGCGTTGAACAGCACCAGCGCCGCCATCGCGCGCACCAGCCGGTCGATGCTGACGCCGCCCGGCAGGAACAGCGGCACCATCACCGCCGACATGAACAGCACCGTCAGCAACGGCACGCCGCGCCACAGCTCGATGAAACCGACGCTCAGCGCGCGCACCACCGGCAGTTCCGAACGCCGACCGAGCGCCAGCAGCACGCCGAGCGGCAGCGAGCCGGCGACGGTGACGAACGAGATCACCACGTCGAGCATCAGCCCGCCCCACATGCTGGTATCCTCGTAGGGCAGGCCGAGCACGCCGCCGACCAGCAGCACGCCCGCGAGCGCCGGCGCCGCGGTGAGCAGCAGCAACAGCCAGATGCCGCGATGGTGGGTGTGCTCGCGCAGCACCGGCACGGCGCAGCCGCCGACCACCAAAAGCGCCGCGGCGAGGCGCCAGCGCTGATCCAGGGGGTAGTGGCCGAAAAAGAACAACGGCAGGTGGACACGGATAAAAGTCCAGCACGCGCCGTCCGGCCCGCAGGCGGCGCGGGTGATGCCGGAGATCGTGGCGTTGGTGACGGCCCAGCGCACCAGCGGCGGCACGATCAGCGCGAGCGCCGCCAGCACCACCAGCGTCAGCAGCGTGTTGAACTTCGAGCCGAACAGGTTCTGCTTCGCCCATTCGGCCGGCGGCCACGGCGCGCCGGGCTCGCGGCGCGGCGACAGGAAGGGCGTGCCGAGGCGGCGGATCGCGGTGCTGTCCCCGGACATTCAGCGCTCCACCAAGGCCACGCGGCGGTTGTACCAGTTCATGAATGCCGAGGTCAGCAGGCTGATCGACAGGAAGATCGCCATCAGGATCATGATCGTCTCCAGCTCCCGTCCCGACTGGTTCAGCACGGTGCCGGCGAAGATCTGGAACAGCTCCGGGTAGGCGACGGCCGCGCCGAGCGAGCTGCTCTTGATGATGTTGAGGTACTGGCTGGTCATCGGCGGCACCATCACCCGCAGCGCCTGCGGCAGCACCACGAGCGACAGCACCTGGCCGGGGCGCAGGCCGAGGCTCAGCGCCGCCTCGCGCTGGCCCCGATGCACCGAGAGGATGGCGGCGCGCACGATCTCGGCGATGAAGGCCGAGCCGTAGATCGACAGGCCCGCCCACAGCGCCACCAGCTCGGGCGGGATTTGGGTGCCGCCGGCGATGTTGAAGCCGTGCATCGCCGGAAGCTCGACGTTGTTGATGCCGGCGGCGAACGCGGCGACAGCGAGCACCGGCAGCGCCAGCGCCCAGGCGCCGACCCGACGGCCGCGCGGTGCGACGCGCCAAACCAGCGGCGTCGCCGCCAGCAGCAGCACGGCCACCAGCGCGAGCGCGCCAAAATTCGGGCCGGCGTCGAGGTTCGGCAGGTACAGCCCGCGGATGTTCAGCAGCAGGCCGACGCCGAGCGGGATGCTCTGGCGCGGCGGCGGCAGCGTCTGCAAAACGGCGATGTACCAGAAGATGATCTGCACCAGCAGCGGCGTGTTGCGGACCAGTTCGATGAACGCGAGCGCGATGTTGCGCACCAGCCAGTTGGCGGACAGCCGCATGATGCCGACCAGCAGCCCGAGCAGGGTCGCCACGACGATCGAGAGCGCCGAGACCAGCAGCGTGTTGAGCGTGCAGACCAGCAGCGCCCGCGCATACGTGTCCTCGTCGCTCCAGGAGATCAGCTTGAACGGGATGTCGAAATTCGCGGTGTCGCCGAGAAAGCCGAAGCCCACACTCATGTTGCGGGCCGCGAGATTGCGGCCGGCGTTGGCGGCGAGGTACCAGGCGGCCGCCACCACGGCCAGCAGCAGCAGCCATTGCGCTGCGCGGGCACGCGGGGACGGCCGCCGGACCATCGGAGCGAAAACCCCTCAGTCCGTCAGTGCCAGGTCGGCAGCGTCTGCAGGCCGCCGTGGTCGTACAGGTTGTTCATGCCGCGCGGCAGCCCGAGGCCGCCCTTGTCGCCGAACGTCGCGTCGTAGACTTCGCCGTAGTTGCCGATGTCGGCGACGATGCGGCCGGACCAGCCGTTGTCCACGCCGAGCAGCTTGCCGAAATCGCCTTCGACGCCGAAGAAGCGCCGCACGTCGGGGTCGGTCGGGTTCTTCGCCTTCTCGGCGGCGTTCGCGCGGGTGATGCCAAGCACTTCAGCTTCGAGCATCGAGTAGTGCACCCACTTCACCAGCCGGGTCCACGCGTCGTCGCCCTGCCGCGTCAGCGGGCCAAGCGGCTCCAGGCCGCCGATGGTTTCCGGCATGAACATCCAGTCGTCCGGCTTCTTCATCGTCGAGCGAGCGGCGGCAACCGATCCGCCATCGTCGGTGTAGCCGTCGCAGCGCCCGGAATCGGCGGCGGCGAAGGCTTCCTCGGGCTTCTCGAACAGCAGCGTCTTGATCTTGATGTTGTTCGCGCGATTGTAGTCGGCGATGTTGGTTTCGAGCGTCGTGCCGGTCAGCACGCAGATGGTCGCGCCATCGAGTTCCTTGAGGTGCTTCAACGCCGAGGCTCTTGCGCACCATGAAGGTCTGGCCGGTGAAGAAGTTCACCGCCGGCTCGTCCATCGCCATGTCGGTGTTGCGCTTGAAGCTCTGCTCGCTGTCGCGGATCAACACGTCGATCTCGCCCGATTTCAGCACCGAGAAGCGCACCTTCGAGGTGGTGCCGATGAACTTCACCTTGTCGGGGGAGCCGAGCACGGCGTCGGCGATGGCGCGGCAATAGGCGACGTCGAGGCCCTGCCACTTGCCGGAGGCATCCTGGTACGCATAACCGGGAATGCCGGTGTCGATGCCGCAGACCAGTTCGCCGCGCTTCTTCACGGCATCCAGGGTCGGGCTGTTCACGTCGGCGCGCGCCGGCGCCGCGACCAGCCCCACCATTCCCACGCACAGCCCGCCGAACGCGACGGCTCGCAGACACGCTCGCAGCATGTTTTCAGCCTCCGGTTTGTTTCAGTTCCCGTCTTCCCACTCGCGGGGACGTGGCCCTGCTCACCGCGCAGCCCTGCCCCCGCGTGGGGGCAGAGTAAGGCCGTGGCAGGCGGGTGGATAGCCCTCCCTCCGGTCGCATCGGTCTACCTACCGCGCCCGATCGCGCCTGCGGTCCCGAACTCCATGACGGTTCGGTGAAACCCGCGCGGCGGCGGCCGCGCCCCCGCCCTCCCGGCTGGCGCCGTTGCCGGATCCCCCCGTGTCGCCGCAGGTGCTACGCTCGGCACGCAACCGCGGAGGCGAGGGCGTGGCTGGCAGTCTGTCGGACCCGATCGAGCATCGGCTGGAGCGCGCGGCCGAAGCGTGCGTGCGCGAGGGCGGCCGGCTGACCGACATCAGGCGGCAGGTGCTGGCGCTGGTGCTGCGCTCGGGCGAACCGATCGGCGCCTACACGCTGCTCGACCGGCTCAAGGCGGAAAAAGCCAACGCGACCCCGGCGACGATCTACCGCGCGCTCGACTTTTTGCAGGCGCACGGGCTGATCCACAAGGTCGAGCGACTGAACGCTTTCGTTGGTTGCACCGACGCGGGGGAGCACCATCACCACGCGGTGCAGTTCCTGATCTGCCGGAGCTGCGGCTCGGTCGTGGAGTTGGAGGACGCCGGCATCGCCGACGCGGTCGGGCGCGCCGCCGAGCGGACGGGGTTCCGGCCGGCGCGAGCGACGGTGGAGGTGGAGGGCACGTGTGCAGCGTGCGCGGGCGGCGGGTGAGCGGCCGCAGCGATATTTGTTGCAATCTTGTCCTGCAATGGACGTGCGGGGTCAGCCACTGCAATCGCGGCGAACCGCTCGGGCGGGGACGGGGTGGGATTTTGACATGCGCGCGCGTTAGGACAAAAGCAAGAACAACCGAATCGTCTCGTTCCACCATCCCGTCATGGCCGGGCTTGACCCACGGCTGTCCGGCACGGAATTCGGTAGCGCCGTTCAGCGAGCTGCTGGCGGCCTTGATCGCGCGGGCGCATCGCGGCCTGCGCCGGACGATGGAGGGAGCCACCTACCTGATCGACAGCACCAGCCTCATGCTGAACGCGCGCAGCGCCGACTGGGCGCGCGCCTCGGCGATGGCGGTCGGCGTCAAGACCCACGTGGTCTACGATGCCGACGCCGATTGCCCGATCCATGCCGTCGTCAGCACCGCCCGGGTCAACGACATCACCGCGGCCAAGGCCATGCCGATCCAGCCGGGCGCCACGTATGTTTTTGATCTCGGCTACTATGACTACGGGTGGTGGGCGAAGCTCGACGCCGCCAAGTGCCGGTTTGTCACCCGCCTGAAGCGCAACACGCCGTTGACGGTGACTGAAACCCGCCCGGTGCCTGGCGGCGCCATCCTCTCCGACCGCGTCGGCTCGCTGCCGCCGCGCTGATCGCCTTCGTGCTGCTGCGCTTGGCGCAGAAGCTGCAGACCGCAATCGAAGGACCGCTCGAATTCGCCCGCCTTGTCAGAGCCAACCTGATGCATTTGCGGCATCTCGATCACCTCCAACGACCTCCGCCAAAGACCCCGATCCTGCCCTGTCGGGGCGTGTCGATATGATGCAATTTCGATCCAATAAGAGCAGGCAAAACCCGTGCCGGACAGCCGTGGGTCAAACCCGGCCATGACGGAATGGTGGAGCGAGACGATTCGATTGATTCTGCTTTTGTCCTAAGCTCGCGATCTCCGCAGGCCGCCCGCAGCGACGTGCCGTTCACACCCCGAGGTACCGATGCAGCACGCCGGGCTGGGCGCGCACGGCGTCCGTGGTCATTTCTTCGACGATGTGGCCGTTGTTGATGATGTAGAGCCGGTGCGCGAGACTCAGCGCGGCGGAGATGTTCTGCTCGACGACGACGATCGTCTGGCCCGCTTCGGCGAGCTGGCGGCAGATCGCCAGCAGGTCGCGCACGATGATCGGCGCGAGGCCCTCGAACGGCTCGTCGAGCAGCATGATCTTCGGGTCGCGCACCAGCGCGCGCGCGATCGCCAGCATCTGCTGCTCGCCGCCCGACAGGTCGGTGCCACGACTGCGCCGACGCTCGCGCAAGCGCGGGAACATTTCGTAGATACGCTGGAGCGGCCAGCGGGTTTTCGCGGTCAGGCCGGCCAGGACAAGGTTCTCCTCGACGTTGAGGCTGCCGAAAATGCGCCGCTCCTCCGGCACCAGTTGCAGGCCGAGGGCGGCGATCGCGTGCGGCGGCAGCGTTTCCGTCGAGGTGCCGTCAAGCACGATCCGGCCGGAGCGCGGGCGCACCGCGCCGATCAGGCTTTTGAGGGTTGTGCTCTTGCCGGCGCCGTTGCGGCCGAGCAGGGCGACGACTTCGTTCTTCTCGACGTGGAGAGAAACGTCGAACAGGATGTGGCTGTCGTCGTAGTAGCTGTTGAGTTTCTCGACGGTGAGAAGGGTGGTCATTTGGCGGCCCGGCGCATCGGCATCGTCATTGCCGGTCCCCGGATCAAGTCCGGGGACGACCCGGCAATCCGCGACGCGGGCGCCGCGTGGATCCCCGGGTCAAGCCCGGGGATGACGACTGAGCGGAATGCAGCAGAAAGCTCGCTCATGCGGCCGCGACCCCGCCGAGGTAGGCTTCCTGGACGAAGCTGTTGCGCTGGATTTCGGCCGGCGTGCCCTCCGCCAGCAACGCGCCTTCGTGCAGCACGGTGATGCGCTCGGCGAGTTCGAAGACCGCGTCCATGTCGTGGTCGATCACCACGAGCGTGCAACCGCGGTTGATGTTCTTCAGCAGTTGCACGGTCTCGGCGCGTTCGCGCGGGCTCATGCCGGCGAGCGGTTCGTCGAGCAGCAGCAGCGAAGGCGAGGCGGCGAGCGCGAGGCCGATCTCCAGCCGACGCTTTTCGCCATACGCCAATTCGGAGACCGGCACGTCGGAGCGACCCTCCAGCCCGACCAGCGCGAGCGTGCCCTCGACGCGCGCCATCAGGCCGGGCACGCGGTCGATCCGGCGCAGCATGTCCAGGCGAAAACTGCCGCGCCGCTCGGCCAGCGCCGCGATCACCACGTTCTCGCGGAGCGTCAATCGGGAGAACAGCTGGTTGACCTGATAGCTCTTGGTCAGGCCGATCTGGCACACCGCAGACACGTCCATGCCGGTGATGTCGCGGCCGTGAAAGATGATGCGGCCGGAGGTCGGCGGCATCTCGCAGGTCAGCATCTTGAAGAACGTGCTCTTGCCGGCGCCGTTGGGGCCGATCACGCCGCGCAACTCGCCGGGCTCAACGGAGAAATCGATGTTGCGGTTGGCGACCAGGCCGCCGAACGATTTTGTCAAACCGCGCGCCTGGAGCGCCGGGCCAGTGAAGGCGGCGGCGTGGCGGCGCGGCGGCGGCACGGCGGCAGGCGGCGGCGGGGCGGCGGCGAGCGCGGGCGCCTCCTCCGGCGCGGCGGCGTGCGGGCGCGCGGCGAAGCGGGCGGCGAGGTCGACAAAGCCGCCGACCAGCCCGCGCCGCAGGAAGCAGACCAGCAGCACGAACACGACGCCCAGCACGAGCTTCCAGGCGCTGCCGAGCCCCACCACCGCCTGCAGGAAATCGCGCAGATAGAGCCAGACGACGGCGCCGACCAGCGGGCCGAACAGCGTGCCGGTGCCGCCGATCGCGGTCTGCATCACCAACTGGCCGGAGGTGTCGAAGGTGAAGGCGTCCGGCGGCATGAAGCCCTGGGCGACGCCGAGCAGGCCGCCGGCGAACCCGGCATAGGCCGCCGCGACCACGAACGCCGCGAGCTTGTAGAGCCCGATCGAATGGCCGACCGCGCGCGCGCGCAGCGGGTTGTCGCGGATCGCGGTGAGGATGGCACCGACCGGCGAGCGCACGATGCGACGCGCCAGCACGATGCCGATGAAATAGAACACCGCGACGAAGCCGTACATCGGCCAGCCGGGGCCGACCGAATAGGAAAGCCCGAAGGCGGAGAATTTCGGCGTCGGCACGCCGGGCAAGCCGTTCTCGCCGCCGGTCCAGTCGGAGAGCGGCGAATTCTCCATGAAGAAAAACATTTCAGCAATCGCAACCGTAATCATCGCGAAGTAGATGCCGGTGCGGCGCAGCGCGAGCACGCCCACGGCGATGCCGGCCAGTGCCGCGCCGACGGTGCCGATCACCAGCGCGCCGAGCACGCTGGTCATCAGGTTGTTGGTCAGCAGGTAGGCGGCGACGAAGCCGCCGGTGCCGAAGAACGCGGCCTGGCCGAACGACAGCAGGCCGGTGTAGCCGAACAGGATGTCGAAGCCGATGCCGAACAGGCCCCAGATCAGGATCTGGTTGACGGTATCGGGCGCGAAGCCGAGCGGCGGCAGCACAACCGGGGCGACGACCAACCCGAGCGCGGTGACCGCCTCGATCACGGGGGGACGGCGGCGCAGCATCAGTGGCGCATGGCGATGGATCCCGGCCTTCGCCGGGATGACGGGTGGCGAACGCTCACGCGCGGCCCTGCTGGCCGAGCAGCCCCTGCGGGCGCAGGATCAGCACCAGCGCCATCACCGCGAACAGCATCACCTGCGCATAGGCGGGATCGACCATCGCGGTCAGGCTGAGGATTTCGCCGGCGATCAGGCCGCCCAGGATCGCGCCGGGAAACGAGCCGACACCGCCGATCACCACGACCACGAACGTCCAGATCAGGATCGCATCCCCCATGTCCGGCGTCAGCGACACCACCGGCGCGTAGACGATGCCGGCGAACCCCGCCGCCATCGCGCCGATGCCGAACACCAGCATGAACACGCGATAGACGTTGATGCCGAGCATGTCGACCATGCCGGCATCCTCGATGCCCGCCCGCACGATCATGCCGAGGCGCGTTCGATAAAGCACGACGTAGAGCACCGCCAGCGCGACCGCGGCGATCGCCAGCACGACGATGCGGTAGGTCGGGTAGATCATGAAGCCGAGCTGGGTGACGCCGGCGGCCCAGGTCGGCGGCGGCACTGTCAGCGACAGGCTGCCGAAGCCGAGCCGCACCAGTTCGACCAGCACGATGCCGATGCCGAAGGTCACCAGGATCTGGTCCTCGGCCGGGCGGCCGTAGAAGCGGCGGATCACCACGACCTCGATGACCGCGCCGACCACGATCAGAAACAGCGAGCCGGCCGCGACCGCGAGCACATACGACCCGGTCGCCTGGAACGCGACGTAGCCGGCATAGGCGCCGAGCATGAACATCGCGCCGTGCGCGAGGTTCAGCACGCCGAGCGTGCCGTAGATGATCGTCAGGCCCGAGCTGATCAGCGCCAGCAGCGCCCCCAGCGCGAGCCCGTTGGAGAACTGCGAGACGAAGTTGCCCCAGTTGATCACGCCGCCCGGCCGCCGGGAGGTCCGCTCAGGTGTAGTCGCCGAGCTTGCAGCCGAATGCGTCCGGCGCCTGCATCAGCCCCTCGCCCGGCACGATCTCGACCACTTCCCAGTAGTCGTCGTCGCTCTTCATGTCGGCGGGCTGCTTGCCGCGGACGATGACGACGGGCCGCACGAGCTGGTGGTCGGCGGCGCGCATGTAGACTTCGCCGACCATCGACTGAAGTTTGACGCCCTGCTCGTACGCCTTGATCACCGCGGGCGGGTAGAACGTGCCCGCGCGCTCGACCGCGTCGGCCCACATGGCGAACTGCATGTAGGCGTTCTCGGCGCCCCATTCCGGCTTGTAGCCGTATTTCTTGCTGAATTCCGCGACGAACATTTTCGCCAGCGGATACTTGTCCTCGAGCGTCCACCAGAAATCGGTCGCGGCGTACACGCCGGCCGTCAGCTTCGGCCCGACTTCCTTGGCCAGGAACGGGATCTGGTAGGGGATCGCCAGCTTGGTCTTGGCGAGGATGCCGAACTGCGCCGCCTGCTGCGTCGAGAGCACGGCGTCATGCCCCCAGTTCACGTTGAGCAACACATCGGCGCCGGAATTCGCGATGTTGAGCAGGTAGGAGCTGTAGTCGGGCGCGCCGAGCGGGGCGACCTGGTTGGTGACAGTCGTCCAGCCGCCCTTCTTGAGGTAGTCCTCCATCGATTTCTGCACGGTGTGGCCGTAGGTGTAGTCGGGCGTCAGATAGGCGGCCTTCTTGTTGTCGCCCATCGCCTTCAGCAGCACCGGCGCCAGCGCCGCCGCCGCGGTCTGGCCGTAGAAGCATTGCCGGAACGAGTAGCGGGCGCAGTCCTTGCCGGTGGTGTCGTTGGAGCCGGAGATGGCGACGACGTAAAGAACCTTCTCGCGCTGCGCGAACTTGTTGAGGGCGACCGCGACCGCGCTCGAGGTCGAGCCGGTCAGCAGCACCGCCTTGTTCTCGCTGATGAAGCGCGACTGCTCCTGCACCGCGGTGTTCGGCTTGGCCTCGCTGTCGGCGACGCCGTATTTGACTTCCTTGCCGAGCACGCCCTTGGTGGTCTTCGGCGAAATCTTGCGCAACAGCTCGTTGCCGCTGTTGATGTGCTCGACCGCGAGCTGGAAGCCTTTCAGCTCGTCCTCGCCCTGCACGGCATAGGTGCCGGTGCGCGGCACGGTGATGCCGATAAAGACGGAGGAACCCGACGATCCTTCGGGCCAGGTGCCGATCGGCGGCATGTCGTCCGCGCAGGCAAGGCGCGGTAGCGCGGCGCCCGCGAGCAGGCCGCCGCCGGCCGCCAGGAGCGTGCGCCTCGTCGGCGCGGCACGATGCATCGAACCCATAACGTATCCCCCTCGGCCAGCTTTGCTGTTTTGAGCCCGCCCGGTCGCCGTGGAACCAGCAGCACCGGTGCGCAATCAGGAACGTAAACTACCGAACGAGGTTAGGATAGCCGTTCCACAGGTGGCAAGCCGTTCGAGACCGAGAGCACGTTGAAATGATCGACGCCGCGCGGAACCGGACCGCGCAGGCTCAGGTCGCGACGATCTCCCGCCCCCGGCCTCGCGAGCAATCCGCTCAGCCAGGTCGCGCTTCTCCGGGGTTTGCGCGCGGATCGACAGTACCAGCGCCCCGGTCGCCGCCTTGTGGTTGCGCTCAACCTGCTCGGAGTCCTTCGCCGCGGTCGCGAGCGCGCCTGCCAGCGCGCCGGCGCCGCCACCGGCTACCACCGCGGCCGCAGCAGCACCCACCAGCGCGGCGCCGCCGGTCGCCACGGCCACCACCCCGCCGGCGATCATCGCGCCCGTGGCGGCGGCCATGCTGGTCGCCAGTGTGCGGCCCTGGCGCGCGTCGGCCTCGTCGGCCACCGGCGCCGCACCGAGTTCCTGGTTCGGCGCGGCCGGTGCGTCGGGCAGCGCCAGATCGGCCCGATCGAAGCCGGCCATCGTGAGCTTGCCGACGGCCGCATCGAGTGCCGCGGAGGTCTCGAACCGCGCGCGCACCTCGTGCAGCACCTCGACCGCCAGCCGGGTCTCGCAAATCTCCTGGTCCATGACGCGTTCTCCTGTGCGGCGACGACCGGTCCCGGTCGTCAAAGCGGGAACGCCAGACGGCCGATCACGTTCCACGAGGGTTGACGGAGGATCAGCGATGATCGCACGAATGAGTGAGAGAGGCGGCGGCAAGCAAGCGGGCGCTGGCGCCGTCGCCGTGCTCGCATGCGCGGTGTTCGCATCGCCGGCCGCCTGGGCGCAGTCGTCCGCGCCGGATTCGCCTCGCACCGTGCCGGAGCAGATCGCACCGCCGGCCGAGAGCGGACCCGCCGGCAACGCGGCGCCCGCGCCGGTGATCGTGCCGCCCGCCGTCGATCCCGGGATCAAGGCCCCGGTGAAGACGCCCACGCACGACAACTTGCTGGTGGTGCCCCCACCCGGCACGCCGGGGGGTGATCCGCACGTCATTCCGAAATAGGCGGGCGCGATTGCAGTCGATGCGGCTCGACCCCTCCTCCCTGCTTTGATCTGCTTCGCAGCTCAAACCCGCAAGGGGAGGAGGAGAAAAAGCTCAGCCGCGTTTGCGTGCGGTCGGCTTCGCCGCGGGCTTCGCGGCGCTCTTTTTCGGCTTCGCCGGCTTGTCGCCGCCGGTCTGCCCGAGGCTGCGGCGCAGCGCGCTCATCAGGTCGACGACGTTGCTGCGATCCGGCTCGACCTCCTCGGTGTCCTCGATCCCCTCGCCTTTCAGCTTGGCGTCGATCACCGCGCGCAGCCGCGCCTCGTAGCGGTCCTCGACGTCGGCGGGATCGTAGACGCCGCTCTGGCGCTCGATGAGCTGCTTCGCGAGCTGCACCATCTCCGCGTCCGGCTTGCCGCTCGGCAGGTCGTGGAACAGCTCCTCGGGGCTGTTGAGGTCGCGTTCCTCGTGCAGCGTGTGCGCGACAAGGCCTTTGCCCATCGGCAGGATGCCGATCGCGCGTTCCCGCCGCGCGATCACCACGCGCGCCAGCGCCATCTTGCCGGTGCCGGCGATCGCGTCGCGCAGCACGACGTAGACGTCGAGCCCGGCGTCGCCGTCCGGCGCGAGGTAGTAGCTCGCATCGAAGTAGATCGGATCGATCGATGTGCCATCGACGAATTTTTCGATTTTGATGGTCGACGAGCTGTCGATGCGGACGCCCTCGAAATCCTCGTCGGTCAGCACGAGGTAGGTGTCCTTCTTGAACTCGTAGCCCTTCACCAGATCGCGACGGGAAACTTCCTGCTCGGTTTCGGCGTCCTGCGCGACCATGCGGATGCGGTGCCCGGTCTTCGGGTTGATCAGATTGAAATGCAGTGATCCGCGATCGTGGTTGGCGCTGTAGAGCGCGACCGGGCACGACACCAGCGCGAGCCGCAGATGCCCGGTCCAGATCGGCCGCTGTGCCGCCATTTTTTCGCTCCTGTTACCGCTGCCGTGGTTTTGGCTTGTGCGCCACGACGATTTTTCCGGGAGCCGCCGGCTTTGGCGCGGCCTGCGCGGCTTTCGGCAACTCCAGGTCGGGCAGCTTCTGTTCGGCCGTCGGAAACCCACCCCACGGGTCGCTTTTGAGCTTCGCGAGGCGGCCGGGAACCGTGGTGAGCGTGAAGGCGCCGGGATCGAGCTTCGCTGTCACCTCGCGCCACGCCAGCGGCGTCGCCACGCCCGCGCCCGGCCGCGCCCGCGGCGAAAACGAGGCGACCGCGGTCGCGCCCAATCCGTTGCGCAGCCAGTCGACCAGCACCCGGCCGCGCCGGTCGGCGATCTTCACATGCGCGAGATAGCGGTCCGGCGCATCCTGCGCCATCGTCTCGGCAAACGCGTGGCAGAACGCCTTCGCTTGCGTCCAGTCCGCCGCCGGCGTCAGCGGCACCACCACGTGCAGCCCCTTGCCGCCGCTGGTGCGGCAGAACGACGCGAGCCCCAGGCGCCCCAGCCGCTCCCGGACATCGAGCGCCGCCCGCACGACCTCGGCGAACTTCACGCCCTCGCCCGGGTCGAGATCGAACACCAGCCGGTCCGGGTGCAGCGGATCGGCCTCGCCGGCGCCCCACGGATGCAATTCGATCGCCGACATCTGCGCCAGCGCGACGAGGCCGTCGGCATCGTCGATCGCGAGGTAGGGCGAGCCGGATACCGAACCTTCGCGGATCTGCGGCGGCAGGTGGCCATGGCCGTTCTTCTGGAAGAATTTTTCACCCTCGATCCCGTCCGGGCAACGCAGGATCGACAGCGGGCGATGCGCCAGACCGGGCAATGCGACGGCGGCGATCTGCAGCCAATATTCGGCCAGATCCTGCTTGGTGATGCCGGGCCATAGTTCCCGGTCCGGGTGGCTCAGCTCGACGTTGCCCACGCGCACGCCGGCCTTCTTCGGCGGGCGCGCAACGACGATCCGGCTGGCCGCCGCGGACGGCGACGCCTTGGCCGGCAGCGATGGTTGCACGGGCGGAACGGCGATCTTGCGGCTGCGTTGCGCACTGACGATCGCGCGCCCGCCGCCGCGCCCGACGAATACCGCGCGTTCGGCCGCCGCGTCGGCGACGTCGCGGACCACGTCGCGGGCAGCCTTGTCCTCGCGCAGGCCGAGATAGACCGCATGCCGCACCCGGCCCGCGCCGGACCACGCCGTGTACTGCACCTCGGCGACCAGCTCCGGCCGCACCCACTGGATCGACGCGTCGAGCGGATCGCCGGCCACCAGCATGTTCTCGGGCGGCGGTGCCTTGAGCGCGTCGAGACGCCGGCGCAGCGCGGCCAGTTCGCGATCGGAGAACCCGGTGCCCACGCCGCCGGCATAGTGCAGCCGGCCCTCGGGATCGAAGTAGCCGAGATGGAGGGCGCCGATGCCGGTGCGGCGGCCGCCGGGCGGCGTCCAGCCGAGCACGACGAGCTCTTCCCGGCCCAGGCACTTCACCTTGACCCAGCCGTGACCGCGGCCCGCCTGATAGGCGGCATCGGCGCGTTTGCAGACGATGCCTTCGAGGTGCATCTGGCAGGCCTTGCGACGCATCTGCGCCGCGTTTCCGGCGACGTGCTCGCTGAACCGCAACATGCCCTTCCACCTGTCCAAGCCTTGCAGGACGCGCTTGCGGTCGAGCAGCCGGCACGGCCGCAAATCCCATCCGTCCAACGCCAGCAGGTCGAACACATAGAAAAAAAGCTTGCCGTCGCTGCCGGCCGACAGCGCGGCCTGGAGGTCCGGGAAGCTGGAGCTGCCGTCCTGCCGAAGTGCGACGAGTTCGCCGTCGAGCACTGCCGACTTGACGTTCAGGCGCGAAAACGCCTTGGCCACCGCCGGCAGGCGCTCGGCCCAATCATGACCGTTGCGGGTCACCAGCCGGATTTTTCCGCCGTCTTCGATCCAGGCCAGCAAGCGGTAGCCGTCGAACTTGATCTCGCTGATCCAAGCATCGCCGTCGGGCGCGTCGTCGACGGAGGCGCAGAGTTGCGGCGCCTGATCGGCCGGTATCTCGCCCCGCACGGCGCCCTCGGCAAGGGATTGCTCGCGCGCGCGGGCGCGCGCCAGGCGGGGCTGCTTCAGGGCGACGTCCTGCTCCAGCACGGGGGCGTTGCCGCCCTCCTGCACCTGGTCGTCGTGGCCCTTGATCAGGAACCACGCCTCCTGCTTGCGCGGGTCCTTGTTGCGCAGCCGCACCAGAGTGAACCGGCCATTGAGGCGCTGCCCGGCGAGGGTGAACTTGAGTTCGCCGCGGCGCATCCCCTCGTCCGGATCGTCGAGCGGCTGCCAACTGCCGCGGTCCCAGGTTTCGACGCTGCCGCCGCCGTATTCGCCCGCCGGGATGGTGCCCTGGAATTCGGCGTACTCGACCGGATGGTCCTCCACGTGGATCGCCAGCCGCCGGTCGGCGGGATCGAGCGACGGCCCCTTCGGCACCGCCCAGCTCCACAGCACGCCGCCGTGCTCCAGCCGGAAATCCCAGTGCAGGCCGGCGCGCCGTGCGGTGTGCTTCTGCACGACGAACATCCCGCCCGCGCCCGCCGACCGGCCCCCCGCGGGCTCCGCGGTCACCCCGAAATTGCGTTTGCCGCGGTAGGTCCGCAGGGATGTGTCGGGCATGGCTACGAGTTTCGTCGCACCGGTTTGCATTGGCCGGCGCGAGCATGGCCCGTTTACTCCGGCAATCAATCGAAAAGCGCCGGGACCGCGCGGCCGGCGGATCGCCCGCCTGCCGCCGCGATCCCGGAGATCGTCGCCTCGGCGATCAGCCGTTGTACTTGAACCCGGCCGCGCTGGTCAGCGAGTTCTTGGTCGCGTCCGGCAGCACGAGGCTGTAGTAGACCGGCTGGCCCGGCGGGTTGGGCTCGACGGCCGTCTGGTTCATCGGTCGGGCGGGCACCATGGTGGTGACGGCAGGCGCCGGCGCGGGGGTGGCGACCGTTGCCGCCGGCACCGCCACCGGCGCCTTGGCGGCGACGTTGCGCTTGCTTTCGACGAACTTGAACTGGTCGAACGGAACCGCGACCAGCTTGCCGCCGATGCCGAGGAAGCCGCCGACCGAGAGCACCGCCTGGTCGACCTTGCCGTCGCTGCCGAGCATCAGGTCGTCGACCGAGCCGATCACTTCGCCGAGCTGGTTGTAGACGTTCGAGCCGACCAGTTTGCTGGCGCGCCATTCGCCGTGGTACTGCTCCAGGCTGCCGTTCGGAGCGGTTTGCTCCTGCGTTGTCATCGTGGTGACCGTGGCGTGCGGGGCAGTTGCCGGGGTCGTCGCCGTGGTGTTCTGCGCGTAGGTCGGAGCGGCGAGCACGAACGAAAGGCCGGCGCAACCGACGGCCGCAAAAATCGCTTTCATCAAAGCCTCCATGCGAGCAATTTTACTCGAACCCGACCAACGCCTTGTTGCTCCGGCAGTTCCTTTGCCATGCCTGTATCCGGCATTCGTGATTGGGACAGCGCATCTGCGCGGCCGGCGGGGTCGGACGGGACGAAGCGTCGCGGGGTGGCGCACTGGACTGGCCCGACGTTCGCCGCTAGAAGGACGCCCGAACGGCTGTCCCTTTGGTGCGCGTACCCCTGCAACAATGCCACCAACCCGTTGAAAAGCCGACGTAGCTCAGTGGTAGAGCAACTGATTCGTAATCAGTAGGTCCGGAGTTCGACCCTCCGCGTCGGCACCATGTTTTCAATGAGTTAGGTCCGGCCTCCGCCACCGCGCGAGCCGCTGGGTAGCACCGGGGTAACACCGCGCGAAAAATGATCCCCAGCGCGTGCCGCGCCCGCCACTGCGCGGCGAGCGGCGGCAGGGTCGTCAGCCCTCGCGCGCCAGCAAGTTCCGCACCGTGCTGTCGTGCCACGCCCCGCCGCGCGCGGTGCGGATGCCCCGCTCATTCAGGGCCGCGGCGATAGCGCGCGGCGTGTTGGCACCCGCTGCCTGTAGCTGCCGCACGATCGGCAGCACGTTCGCCGCGAAGGCATCGGCCGCCGCGCTGGTTCTCCGCACGCCCTTGGCGCTGGCCGTCGGCCAGATTGGTGCGGTTGCCCAGCTTCACGCCTTGCGCCTTCTTGGCTGCCAGGGCGGCACGGGTGCGCTCGGAAATCAGGTGCCGCTCTTTCTCGGCCAGTGCGGCGTAAATGTGCAGCATGAACGGGTCCGCGTCGGCGCCCAACTCGGCCACGATGAAGGGCACGCGGTGCGCCATCAGGCCCGATATGAAATGCCACGTCGCGGCGACAGCCGGTCCAGCTTGGCCACCACCACGGCCGCCTTGGCCTTCCGGGCGTTGCCAGGGCGGCGGCGAGTTGCGGCCGGCGGTCCAGTGCGTCGGCGCCCTTGCCCGTCTCCACCTCGACGATATTCCGCCAGCACCTCGCAGCCCTCGGCCTCGATGAACCGGGCGATGCGCGGCGCGCTGCGCCTCGATGCCCAGGCCGCTCTTGCCTTGCTTGCCGTCGATACCCGGATGTAGCTCACTACCTGCCGCATCTGCCCGCTCCGTCTCAGTGAGCAAACACTAATGGTCATATGTAGTTTGTGCAAGAGGCAATTTGGGGGAGCGGTCGCAATCTTGCGCCGGGCAGTTCTTGCTTCGTTCGCGCCGGCCCGATAGCCTCCGGCCGATGCCCCCGGACACGTCACCTCGCCGCTTTCCAGCCCCGTGGCGGGTTGTCGGCATCCCCGCAGGCTGGCGCGTGGAGGACGCGACGGGGATGACGCTGGCCTACGTCTATGGGGATGACACGCCCGAGAGTGTGAACAAGCACAAGCTCACCCGCGACGAAGCGCGCCGGATCGCGGCGGGGATCGCGCGGATACCGGACGGGAGGACGCGGACCTAGGCGACGCACACGGAGGTTTATTCCAGAAACCAGAACCTATACAGTGTGTTACGACGCATAGCTTCCTCTAAACATTAGGTCGTGATCGACCGGGGCTTGAAGATAGCGCCCCGCAAGAGCACCTAGCCCGCATGCATGACTATCCCCTGCCTTGGCGGCTGATTATCGATGCAACCGCGCTCAAATGCGCTACAGGCGGGGTGCGCCGCGTGACACTGATGTTGGCAACGATGTACCTGGGCGGGCGGCTGCGCCGGCATCCCCGAGGACGACACCACGCTGGCCGGTATGACTGGCCTGCATGTGTCGGCGTGGGGGTATAGGCCCGTTGTTATGCTGCGTTTGCGAGCATCCGCGCCGCGCTCGACCGCGAGGACACCGCAGCCCACGCGAAGCACCTGCGCCGCGTCCAGAAGGGACACGTCCTGACAGCGCACAAGCGCGCGCAAGAAGCTGCGTCAGACGTCAACGAGCACGCCGTCCAACGCCATCCTCGCTCTATCGCATCGCGATCCCGGCCGCCGCCCGCCTGATCCCGCACGCTCCTACGCACCCGCGCTCGCGCCGTCGGGCGGGTTTTCTACGCCTGGCCTCTTCACCGACTAGCCGGCCCCTGGCGGCGGCGCTAGCCGCGCGCCAGCAGGCGACGGGACGCGGGCCAAACCGATGCGGCGCGCACCCGCAAAATCGCCCACGGAAATTTTCCGATTTTCCTTTTTAAATCGGGATGAAATATCCGTTCGCTGGGCGGGCGGTGGGGCGGTCAATCGCGCACATCCGCTCCAGGCCGGTTGACTCGTCTTTTCGTCAAGGCCGAGCCTTAGCGCCGACTGACACGTGCGGTTGCGGCGGGGTGTTGAGCAAAGCGGCGGATCACGTCGCCGCCGCGATGTGCGGGAACGCCCTCGCTCAACGATTCCCTCTTCCGTCTTGGCATAGGAGACCAGTCATGGACCCACTCAAGACCCTGGTAGCCGACTCGAAGTTTAACCTCTTGCTCGGGATGTTCTTTAGTGCGTGGGCAACCTATGACCTGACCGTAGACTTCGCCATCGGTAAAGTTTCTCAACCTACCGCCAACTGATACGCAGATTTTGACTTCCGGCATGCTATCGGGCACAAAAATGAGACTTCTTTACGAACTGGTAGGTCGCAGCAATCATCAAAATAAATCAACTATCAAAAGGGCGCTGAATAAATTGAGAAACGAAGCGAAACGCAATGTGCTTGCACACTCATATTTCATTGGCGACGCTGACAGCATAACCTTTGTAGAAAGATCGGGAGGAGGCGACTATAGGGTAACATGCACAGATTTACCTTGGATGAATGGGGTTCACATGTTGCATCAGTTACCGACGCAGGAACGGCGCTTTGGAAGGCACTAGACGTTCAGCATTCCAGTTGCACGCTTTTCGCGGAAGCGGCGGTCAAAGCCGCAAAAAGCTGAACGACGTTGCCGGTCCCGCCGCCGTCGACGATGTTATAGTTCTCAGCAAGCCATTCACTAAATGCTTCTGTAAGTGCGTCCACAAAACGCGCACGCAGATCGGGTGGCGCGTATGGGCGGCGACAGATGAACCTATGGCATCCATGCGCCGCAGCTAGGGGCTTGCTTCCGGAACGTCAAGCAGTAATCGTCGATCCACTCAAACGCGCGCTTACGGGCTTGTCTAAAACATTCCTGCAGGAAGCTGGAAGGTCTCGCTTCCTAGCAAGGAAATGCTAATACGAAGTCGTATTACAACTCAATGAACTACCAAGAGCAACGCAATTGGTGTGTCCAAAATGCGTCTGGGTCCCTTCGCTCTGTCCAGATCGTATTTGCGCAGCTGTTCCGACAACAATAAGCGATCCTGAATGATTGCAGATAGTATGTTTTCAACTTCTTCAGTTTGTCTCGCGGTTTTCTCCGCATCTTCGTCTATAGCCTCTTGCACTGACGACATAAACGTTGCTGTTGCTGGGCGCAATGCCGGTGCCATCTCTAGATTTGCATCCTGGATGATCTGTAGGGCGGCCTTGTCATAAACCGCCGCCGCTTCAAGCATTCGATCCCAATAATTCCGTTCTATGCCTACAGCGGCGGGAAAGTTTCTTTCGATGATAGGCATCTTTGCGTCCCTCTCGCACGTATAATTTATCACCATCGAGGGCGAGTTGTATTTCCCGTCTCTCTGACAGGCTGAAGCTACGGCATTGCCAAATTCACGCCTCAGGGCCGCTATTGCCTCTCCACTTTGGGGTAAAAATTGAGCAAATTTTGAATCATTCTCCCTATTGTTCTGAGAGAATACTACGTCTAGAGCGACTTTCGCGCTCTGCGTGGCTATCAATATCTTTCTGTCTCGATCGGCGGCAACAATCCCTCTGGATTCATTCCATCTGTCATAGGCAGGAACTAGGTTCGGTGCATTTTTTTCCACAACGGCGCGCTGAAACAAGTCAAAGCATTTCACGAGGTCAAGTTCTGTGTCGTAGTTATGATTTACGCACTTTTTGCCAGCGCTGCGCATGTCATCGCTCAGATTCCCCACCCCGCTCGCGCATCCGCCTGCCACTAAAGCAGGCAGGATGAGCGCCAGGAGCACGGCGCGATATGACTGTATCGTCACCGACGCCGCCATGAGTTGGCGGGGACTTCATCCAATCTGGCAAGCCGGAATTCGGTCATCGGTTGCTGAGCCTTCCCGGGACCATCGCGCGGATAGCATCGCGCATGATGGCCGGTTCGGCAACGGTTCCTTCCGACACCGCGGGCGGGCGCCTCGGAGGCTTCGCTCGCCAGCCTGCATGACGGTGGTAGGCCGGGCAGGAGAACTCCCGCCCGGCCCGTCGCTATCCTGCGGTTGCCACACCAGACAGGGAGCGAACCTCATGAATGAGGAGGAATCGCAAGCCTACCACCGCGCATTGCGCGCACAAAACGCAGAGCGCCACGCGCTATGGGAAATCCTACAAGAACTTGTAGGGCGTTACGCCACATCGACCGACGATCCCGAAGCGATTTTGAAGAATTTAGCTGACCGCGTGATGTGGCGGCTGGATCAGAGGGACGAGTCGGCGGCAGAAAGGGGGTTGGAGAGTGCCTTTGGAAGGAGTGAAGTCTGCTGTTGACCGGTTCTTTTCGACACTTGCACATAGGAACGCGAAGGGGGCGTTGTGAAAGCGTCTGAATAAGCAAAGTCTTCTATCGCGATTTGTCGTGCGATTGCTTCGGCGCACGTCAGTTGGAGGGCACAATCTTGGCCGTTTCCCGGTGCATCGGCTCCGCCTTCGCTACCGTCCGCGCGCGCGCCACCTTCTGCGGCCAATGTCGTTGCCATCATGTGAGTATCAACCACAATTCGGTTAATCCGTAGCGTGGACAGGGGGCTTAGAGCAAGCCCGCTGCGCCGTCTGCCGGTAGTCCGACCAATTCACGGCCATCGGCAATCGCGCCGCACTCACGGTCATGCGGTCCGCCTCACCACATTGCGGTGCCGCGCTCCCGGTGCCGCTCAAAGCCCAGCAACAGCCCGGCCACGGCCGCGCGCTGGCGGCTGTCCAGCCGCTCGCGCTCGACCGTGCCCTGCGCCGGCAACGGCCGCTCGGCGGCGATGGCGTCGCGGTCGGCGGCTTCGTCGGCGGCTTGTTCGCGGCGCGGCGGGCGCGAGCGTCGGAGGGCGCGGCCGGGCCATAGCTCTCGCGCGGTCGGAGGCGATCAGGCCCCACGCATCGGGGGTATCGGCGGCGCGCGAGCCGGGGGGGCCGTCGCGGCAACGTCCGCGGCCAGCAACGCCAGCACCTCGGCCTTGCGCGCGCGCACCTCGGCCAACAAGTCGGGCGGGATCGCGGAGGCGGGGCGCAGCGCCAACCGATCGCCGCGCGCCTCGGCGGTCACAGCCAGATCATGCAGCCGGGCGAGGGCAGCGGCGGCGGTCAAAGCACCACCTCATCGTCGTCAAACGGCCCTTCCTCGCCGGGAAGGGGGTTTTGATCCGTCACAACGTCACAACCGGCCTCTGATGCGGGTTTCAGGGGTTTTTGTTCCGTCACATGATCGAAGGGTGTTACGCTTTGAGGGGGCAGAAAAACGCAGTCGGCGGCGGGTTGTGACGTTGTGACGGTTCGGAAGCCCCCTCGGGGGGCGTGACGGGATCGAGGTAGCGATTCCAGGCTTCGGCGAAGTCCGCCCGCTCATAACCCTTGAACGTGTCAGCCCCGTCGCGCTTGGTGCCGGGCACCACTCCAAACGGCCTGAGCAGGCGGGCGAGTTGGTTCGGCGTGATCGGGTGGCCGTGTGAATAGTCGGCCCAAGGGCCGCTTTCGATGTTGGTGAGGGTAGAGCAGAGGGCGGCTGACGGCAGCCGATCCTCCGGCAGGTTACGCGCATCAAAGATTGCTCGCACGTCCGCCAGCAGCCGCACCCCGCGCCCCTCGCCGGCATCCACGGGCGCCAGTGCATCCGCCGCCCGACTGAGCCGCGCCGGCCAGTCGCCCCCCGCCGTCGCCGCGATGGCGAACAACGGGCGCCAGCAATCGGCCACGCGGTTGAACATCTGCGGCGGTAGCGCCGGCTCAGCGTCGCGCAGTTCCTCGGCATGGTCGGCAACCCATCGGGCGCACTGCCGGGCGAGTTCCGCGCCCTCGGCCTCGGCCGCCGTTCGCAACGGCTCCGGCCGTTCGGCGCGCGTGGCGCGCTTCATCAGGATCATCAACGACCGATCCTCGATTGTGCCCGGCAGCCGCCCGATTGCGGCGATGGCGGCCGGGCCGTACACCGCGAACGCGCGCGGCTCGGCGTCATCGCCAACGCAGCGGATGACTTGCCCGCCGCGCTTTGCCCCCGCGTTGAGAATGCCGCGCAGGTCCTCATTGTCGCGGAGGAAGGTATCCGCCTCGTCTATCAGCAGCGTCGGGCCGGCCGCTTCGATCGTGCGAAAGATCGCGGCGGCCGTCACGTTCGCGGTTACGAGCGGCCGGCAGGCCACCAGGCCAACCGCATCGAGGGCGGTTGTCTTGCCGCATCGCTTTTCGGGCGACGTGAAGGCGAGTCGGGGCGTGTGCCGGGAAAGGGCCGCGCAGTGAGAATGGACGGCCCATGCCGCCATCGCGTCGGCCGCGCCCGGCGGCAGGAACACATGACGCAAGAAAAAGCCGCTCAGCCGGTCAAGCAGCGTGGCGTCGTCCACCGGCTCAGGCCACGGCACGGCGTCCGGAAGGGAGAGCGCGCGGCCTTGCTTGCCGTCCCCGTCATCTGCACCGACCGCGCGCCGCGCTTTGCGCACCTCGGCGCCGAGCGTTGCACGGCTAACGTTCAAGCGTTTCGCAGCCCTCTTTAGTTGACGATCGCATTCGAGCGGCGGCATGGCCGCGAGCCGGGCAATCTCGATGGCGTCCGCCGCTGCACCGCCGGGGGTTTCTTCGTCCATCACGCGACTCCCTCGGGCAACGCGGTCGCCGTGGGATGCAGCAGCGCCCAGTCAACGACTGCCTCGGCCTCATCCTTGGTCTTGCCGGCTTGCTCGGCGGCGCCGCCGAGAGCGTCGCGGACGGTGCGCTCCGTCAGCAACCCGGCGGCGATGAAGCGGGCCAATCCCCGCGCCTCGCGCAGCATCGTGCGGTGCCGACCGCTCACCGGCGCGGTGGCAACCCGGACGGTCGCGCCCCGCAGCGCGGCGAAAGCATAGCGGCTGGCCTTCGTGTCGGTCGGACGCGGCAGCGGTGCCGGCGGACGTGGAGGCGGCGGTTGCAGGGCGGCGGGCGCGGGCACCGCAACCTCGGATGCAATGCCCGCAAGCAACGCCAGCCGGGCCGGCAGCGGATCAGTGGCGCCAGCGGCGAACACCGGCGCGGCCGTGTAGATCGGCTGCGCCGGCAGGAACACCGAACTCGTCCACCGGCGCACCGCGCAGCCATCGCCGCAACTCGGGGCCGCTCACCGCCCGGTCGCACCAGCACCAATACCGCAGCCGCAGCCCCGGCTTGATCCCGTGCGATGCGCTCGCCGTCACCACCGCGCGCGCGGCGTGGAAGGCCGGCGGAAGGGCTGCACGGGCCGCTGCGGCGCAGGCAGGCAGGTCTCGGGCATCGATGCCAGCGGGGATCGGCAGCCCGTCCACGTCAAGCGCCAGCCAACGCCGCGGGAATTCACACAGCGTTGGCAGCTCGCCCGTCTCGTGGTCGGGGTGGACAATGCGACGCACCCCGCTCGTGCGGGCGGGATCGACGATCGCGCCGCGCACAACCATGCAGTCGAATCGGCGGAGCAGTCTGGCAAGCAAGGCCGCGAGCGCGTCCAGATCGCGCAACGGCTGCGCAAACAGGTCGAACGTCTTGGCGTCGTCATAGTTTTGCGTCGTGCCGTCGGCGCGAATCAGTTTGGCGAGGCGGCGCCCGCGCGAGCGGAGAATGATGATTGTGTCGGGGCTCATGCGCGCACCTTTCCGCCGCGGCAGCGGGCAGCGTTGGAAAGCCGCATTTCGCTCGCCAGCAGTACCAGCCGCAGCGCTTCCATCGGGGCGGTTGCGACCAACGCGAGCGCATCGGTTTGCAGGGCACTAATCAGCGCCGCCATCTCGGCGGCCAGCCCGGCAGGTTCGGACATTGTTGTCCTCCATGCCGACGCGCCACTTGCCCCGAAGCACTACACTCGCTAAATCGCAGTCGTCCCCTGCGACTATCTCGAATGCCAGCACCCTCGGCGTAGCGCGTCGCGGGTGTTGTGCTTTAGGCGGCCTGGATCGCGGAAGCTTCGGACGTGCTACGCACGCGGTGCGCAGTCATCCATTCGTCCAAGTCTGCGGCGTCATAGACCACGAGCCGTGCGGAAAGTCGCAAGTATGGCGGCCCATATCCGCTGACGGCGGCTTTTTCGAGAAATCCCGGTGACACGCCCAAATAAGCGGCGGCTTCGGGGCGCCGCATCCGGCGGGGGGGCATCTTGGCGTCGCTCATGCGATATGCTCCATCACCTGCCGGGTAAGCGCTGGACGCGCCAACCAAGGCAGGCGACAGGCCACATAAAGCATTCTCGACGCGGGTAACTCTCCCCCTTATCTGGGTTTTAG
Source organism: uncultured Solirubrobacterales bacterium (assembly GCA_963697635.1). GTDB lineage: Bacteria > Pseudomonadota > Alphaproteobacteria > Acetobacterales > Acetobacteraceae > CAJCJG01. The sequence continues at coordinate 599,854 of CAVOOS010000034.1, forward strand.
TTACAATATCGCTGCGCTTCGGACTTTCGCGATTGTGTCACGCAAGGCCGTGATGAGTCGGTCCTTTGCGTCAATTGGCTCGGGTTGCTCCGGATCGCGCGCTTCAAATGGCGCTTCAATATCCGCAAGAGTCAGGGCCATCTCGCCTTTCGGATCGGCCGAGATCGCCTCATCCCACTCTCTGACGGTTCGTTCCGTGATCAGCTTGGCTCGGACTGTCGTGAATTCCATCTGGTTGAGCGCTTCTGCGACAAGCCGGCGGGCTGACTTCTTGGCGTTGCCGTCATCGGGGAGATATCGGACAAGGCGGCGCGCTGTGAACACCGCCATAACCTTTGTCGTGTTTTCGCCTTGTCCGGCACCGGGACTACCGCCGCCCAAGCGCTGGGCCGGTTGGAACAACTGGGGCGTTGCCCCTTCATCTAGTCGGACTAATCCCGCAATGACTTCATGTATGGGCGCTAGACGAGGATCGCCTACCTCCAGGCCGAGCGCATGTCTCAGGACAATTAGGGCCACCTGCAAAGCGATGTCAGCCCCCGCGCGGCCGTTGTCATGCCCTGCCTGAAAAAGGCGGGCTGCCTCTTCAAGTTTGGTCAACGCAAGCGCCACGTCCTCAGCACTCATCACCCGGATGAACGCCTTTGGCGCTGGCGCCGCCTCACCGGCGGGCGTGGGCGGCTCAGCGGCGGCGGGCATGGGACACCACCTCGCCCGATGCGGAGGAGCGTCCGCCGAGTGCGGCGGCGAGCGTCCCTGAAATCGACGCCGCCGCAGCCTTCACCGGATCGGCGGCAAGGTGCGCATATTTCGCAGTGGTAGCAGCCTGCGCATGGCCAAGCAGCTTGCCAATCATCAGCAGACTGTTGCCGCTGGCAGCCCCCGCACTGGCGAAGGCGTGGCGCAGGTCGTGTAGCCGCACGTCCGGCAGGTCAGCCGCAGCGCGGATCGCGCGCCAAGGCTTTTCGAGGTTGACCAGCGCGGCGCCTCCAACTTGCCCGACGATGACGAACGGGTTGCCGTCGACGCGCGGCAGCGTCGCCAGCACGGCCAGCGCTGGCGGCGGCAGGTGCAGCGTCTTGGCGCCGGTCTTGGAGTCCGGCAACCGCGCCTCGCCGCGCTCGAAATCGACGTAGTCCCAGCGCAGCCCAAGCACTTCCGACAGCCGCGCGCCAGTGAACAGCAACAGCTTCACCGCACCGGGCACATACGGCGAGCCTTCATAGGCCGCGAGCGCATCGCCCAGCCGCGCCAGTTCCGCCGCACTCAGCATCCGCTCGCGCCCTAGCTCCGGGTTGCGCTCGACGTGCCGGCAAGGGTTGGAACCGTCCGGGCGCAAGCCCCACGCCTCGGCGAGGTTGAACATTTTGGAGAGCACGGCCAGCACGCGGTTGGCCTGATACGGCGACTCACGGCCGGCATGATGCAGCCGGGCGATGTCGGCGCGCGTCACGTCCGCGATCTTCTTTTTGCTCAGCGCGGGAAGGATGATCTTGTCCAACAGGCGGCGATATTCCTTCGCCGTGCGGTCCTTGCGCTTCGCGTCGACGTGCTCCGCGATGAAGCGCTCGGCAAGGTCGGCCATCAACTCCGACTTGCGCCGCTCGGCCTTCACCGCGGCCGGATCGGCGCCGCCTGCCGCAAGCCCAAGCAGCCGCTTCGCCTCGGCGCGGGCCGTGTCCGGTGTCCACGGCGAGCCGTGCTTGCCGATCGTCACCTTGCGGAGCGGGGCGCTGCGCCCCGTGCCCGCCCGGTACATCAGCACGTAGGCTTTGGCGCCGCCTGCCCGCACGCGCAGCCCGAAGCCCGCGAGCGCGTCATCCCACAGCATCGCCTCGCCGGCCGCCGGAACCTTGACGGTGTCCACCGTCCGCTTCGTGATTCGATCGCGCATCGTTGTTTCTCCCCGCTTGGGCTGGGTAGCACCTGGGTAACACGCCAGCGGCAACACCTGGAAACACCCGATGGCAACGTATGGCTAAATGGCAGGACTTTCAAGCACTAGGCAACTTGCGGCAAAGCAGTTGGCGGCCGAGGGCTGGGACCACGCCGTATGGACGGCTTTCCTTCAGGAACTTGAGCGGGGCGGGTTCGCCCCGTTCCACCACGGGCAACTTGGGGCGTTGGTGGAGGAGATCGAGAGGACAGGATCGAGGCTCTCAAAAGGGCAGAAGCTGAGGTGGAGCGTCGGCGTTTGGAACAGGCCCGGCGGCAGGAAGGCGAGGAGAAGTTGGCCCGGCTCGTGCGAGACGCTCTCGACCGCACCAGCGGCAAGTCCGCTGCCGAGGACGCCGCTTCCGCAAAGGAATTGTGCCGGCTCCACGGCGTCCCCGCCGAGCGGGCCAGAGAGATCGTCGCCGAGGAGAAGGAGCGGTGGCAGAGGGAACAGCCGAAGGAGGTCCGTCCCGGAGACATCACGGCCATTTCGCTCAACGGCGGCATCGACATGAAGTTTGCCTGGTGCCCGCCCGGCACCTTCCTCATGGGAAGCCCGGCCAGCGAGCCGGAGCGAATGGACGACGAGACGCAGCATCGGGTGACGCTGACGAAGGGGTTCTACCTGGGCGTCTATGCGGTGACGCAGGCCCAGTGGCAGGCGGTCATGGGCGGACAATCCCAGCAACTTCAAGGGCGACGAACTGCCCGTGGAGACAGGTGTCCTGGGACGACTGCCAGGAGTTCTGCAAGAAGCTGGGCCAGAGGACGGCAAGCGGTATCGCCTGCCGACCGAGGCGGAATGGGAGTACGCCTGCCGGGCGGGGACGACGACGCCGTTTCCACTTCGGCGAGACGATTCAGCACCGACCAGGCCAACTACGACGGCAACTACATCTACGGCGACGGCAAGAAGGGCCAGTACCGGCAGAAGACCACGCCCGTGGGCAGTTTCCCGCCAACGCCTGGGGCCTGTACGACATGCACGGCAACGTCTGGGAGTGGTGCCAGGACTGGTTCGGCGACTGTCAAAAAGAGGATCAACAAGACCCTGTTGGCAGCATTAGCGGTACAGCCCGTGTGCTGCGCGGCGGTTCCTGGTCCTTCGGCCCGGGGCTCTGCCGCTCGGCCTGCCGCTTCTTGTGCGTGCCCGTCTACCGCCTCGGCCTCTTCGGCTGCCGCGTGGTGCTGTGCCTGGACTGATTCTCCCGCTGGCCACGCGCCTCGCTCGCGGACATGATCGAGGCCACGAGGCCGGCGGCCGGGTCGCGCGGGACCTACTGCCGAGCGGGATCAGCCGTCACCTCCCGCTCGGCTCGCGCGATCTACGATCGCTCGGCCAGTTGTTTCGCCAGCCACAAGCAGGCCAGCTTCTCCAGACCGGTCGTTGCCGCGGCGGCCTCCTGCAACATCTTGATCGCTTCCTTCTTCTGTCCTTGCAGCGCCCGGGCTTCGGCGCGGAGTAGTTGCGCCGAAACGATTCCCGGTTGATCGGCATAGCTCTCGACGTAGTCCTTCCAGTATTCCTCGGCGTCCTTCCAATCGTCTACTAAGGTCTTGTGCTCGGCGTCGGCCTCCGCCGCGCCGCCGCGGCCTGCCAGATCCTGCTTCGCCTGCAAGCACGCTGCTATTTCGTGTTTGCACAGCCCGAGCTGATACGTCGTCTGCGCCGCTCGCGTCCGCGCCGCTTCGCCGAAGACCAGCACCGCCATCGGATCGTCAGACCGCCACTTCCACAACACCGCCATGCGTTCCCTGGCGTTGGTGTCGGGGCCGCCTTGTTTCTCCCGCTCACGATCCGCATAGACCGTGACCGCCTGATCGACCCACGCCCTCACCCCCGGCAGCAAGTCCGTCGCCCCAACAGCGCGCTGGCGCATCTGCTGCCAGTAATCCTGTTCCTGGACCAGCTCCGGGCCGCCCGGGCCGGCTTGCCGCGCAGGATCAGATCGCGCGGCGAGTTCGGATCGACCAGCGGCCGCTGAAACGGCGAGGCGAACATATGGCGAAGGGTTGCACCCAGGGTGTCCTGATCCCAGCGGAACCGGCTTCGGATCGCGAAAGACCCGTGGGAAGTCCTTCCACGGCACGACCTCCAACAGCGCCAGTTTCTGTCGCAGCATCCCCACGACGGCGGGGTCGTCACCGAGCGTGATGCCCTTGAGGAGGTTGAGCAGGAACGGCCGGGGGACGTCCGAACCGCCTTGATCGACCGGAAAGAACCTGCGCAGGATCGTGGCGTCTTCGCGCCAACGGAACCTTGCTCGCTTCGCCGCTGCTGGGCTTCACCGCCGCCTCCAGACCTGCGCAGCCGCCTGGACGTCCTCCGCCAGCCGGACGTAGACCGGCGGCGGCAGCACCTGTCCGTTCCACGTCCGTTCGCGCAAGAGACGATCCTGAAGCAAGACCATGCGCGGCGCCATCGCCGACAGCGGACAGACCAGATAGACTTCAGCCTTTTTCGCCTGCTCGGCCGTCACGTCGTAGCGAGCTCGCCCACTTGCAACTGATCCAGGACGGCGGGGTCGCTTTGCACGTCCGCCAGCGTGGCCACGCCCTTGCCCCCCGGTCCGGGCAAGGGCAATCCAAGGCGCGGATCGAACAGGTGGAGCGCTTCAGGCTTCGCCCCGATGGCGACGCCGCACGCCCACAGCCGCCTGGACCACTCTTGTCGGGGCAGAACACCAGGGCCCCTTGCAAACCGGACGCGGCCTCATCCTCCAGGCCGAACTGCTCGAGAAGGGCCAGGAACACCAGCGCCCGCTCCAGGTCGGAGCCCCAACCGCGGCGAAGCACGAAGGCCGGCGGCGGCCGGCCCCGTCCAGGGATCGCCCGGGACAGGGCGGCCGGCGTTTGCAGGCGAACCTGGCGCATGACAAAAGCGAAGGCCAGTTCGGCGCGGTCCAGCGGCGTCTGCTTGACCTTGCCGCCCCGTCCGCCCGGCATCGCCAGTTCCAGCGATCGGGCCGCGTCGCGCAGCAGAAGGCAGCTTTCGAGGTGGTGCGCGTCCAGGGCCGTGAAGGTCGGGCTGGCCGACCTCGGCCAGGTCTTCCTTTGTCAGCCGCATCTGGGTGCGCAACTGTTCTTGCACGTCGCTGGAAAGCTCGGCCGGGGTAAGGTCCTTGGCCTGCTGAAGGTGGGCGTTGAGTTGAGGGATGACGGTCTTGCAGGCGGCGAGGTCGGTCTGCCTGGCCAGCGTGGAGCGGGCCGCGGCCAGGTAGTTTTCCTGGTGCGAGGCCTGCTGTCCCGTTGCCGTCCTTGATCGGCGCGATGCTGTTGCGCAGGATCATCACCAGCAGCACGCCCAGGACGGCGACCGGGACCAGGACCCAGGCGACAATGGCCAGCGTCCGGCCCCGCCCCGTTTGCACGTCTTGACTCATCAACGGCTCCTTGTCGGTTGTGGGGGGCGTTCCCCCCACCCCCTCTGCCTCGATCCTTACATGGCGGCGCGACGGCGTGGCGGATGCGCAGGCAGCACTCGATCAGAGCGGGGAGATCGTCCAGCGAGAGCATGTTCGGCCCGTCGCTCAGGGCCTCGTCCGGCGCGGGATGCGTTTCCAGGAAGAGGCCATCGCAGCCGGCGGCCACCGCCGCCCGCGCCAGGTAGGGACCATCCGGCGGTCGCCGCCGCTCCGGTCGCCGGCGCCGCCTGGCATCTGTACGCTGTGAGTGGCGTCAAAGATCACCGGACAGCCCAGATCCTGCATCCACGGGATGGCCCGCATGTCGTTGACGAGCTGGCCGTAGCCGAAGGTGCGTGCCGCGCTCGGTCAGCAGCAGCTGGCGATTGTCCGACCTCTGCCATCTTGTTGACGACGTGCTTCATGTCCCAGGGGGCCATGAACTGACCCTTCTTGACGTTGACGGCCCGCCCGGTGCGGCCGGCCGCCTGGACGAGATCGGTCTGCCGGGCCAGGAACGCCGGGATCTGCAGCAGATCGCACACCTCGGCCGACCGGCTCGACCTGGCAGGTTTCGTGGATGTCGGTGGTCAGCGGCAGGCCGGTGCGTCTGCTTGACCGCCGCCAGCGTCTTGCAGGCCCTCCTGCCAGCCCGGGGCCGCGGAACGAGTTGCCGGAAGTGCGGTTGGCCTTGTCGAACGACGCCTTGAAGACGATGTTGCAATTTCAGGCGCTCGGCCAGTTCGGCGCAGCGTGTCGGCGATGCGCAGGGTCAGGTCGTGCGACTCGATGACGCACGGGCCGAGGATCCACAACAGCGGCTGGCCGGGACCGCAGGAAACCTTGTCGTCGATGTTAACGACGGCGCGCGTGCTCATGACTTTACCCTCCATGGCAGTTGGTCGATTCCTCCCCCTCGCCGCAGCTGGGCCGAGGGAAGAGCGAGTTATTCCTACCGCATGTTGCATTCTGCGATTCACCTGTTTCGTGAAATGATCGCGAACCTACCCCGCCAACGCATGTGTCTTTCTCACGACCTATCGCGACGCTACTCACGTTTTTACACCTGTGATTCGACTCCCGACGTCTGTTCAACTCGCCCTGGCCGGGAGCAGATTCACCTTTACCCCGGGGAGACCTCATGAGTATCGTTTACCTGTTCGTTTTGATCGTTCTGGCGCTGGTCCACTGCTGGTGCGTCGCCGCGCGGCACGGCTGGAACGTCGTTTCACCGCCGTTGCCGCCGAGGCGGACGCCCTGCTGAAACAGAGCAACTACCGCAGCGGCAACTGCCGGCCAGACCCGTACCAGTCGGCCAAGCAGCAGTTCGAGCTGGCCCATCTGGCGATGAAGCGCGACCTCATCGAGGATCGCTACACTTCCTGGCAGGCGTTTTCCGAACGGGTCGGCCGCTTCCGCGTCCGGCTGTACAGCTACCGCGGCAAGGTGCTGCCGTACATCGTCGGCGTCGGCGACGTGGCCGGCGCAGTGGTCATCCTGGATCGTCTGGGCCTTGGCCTGCACGATCTGAAGGCGATGCTGGGAATCTGAGACGGACGGCGAGCCGGGACGGATGTCTCGGCGCGCCGTATCTGCTTCGCGGCTGTCCTTGCAGCCTCCGCGCCCCGGCCTACAATGCTCAACGTCACACCGGATCGAGGAAGACGATGCCGATCATCGAGGCGCAGGGGCTGACGAAAACTTACCGCGTGGTCCAGAAGTCGCCCGGCCTGTTCGGGTCCTTCGCGGGCTGGTTCGCCGCACCTACAAGGAAGTCCAGGCCGTCGTGGACGTCAAGTTTCACCATCGAGCCCGGCGAGATGGTGGCGTTCCTCGGCCCCAACGGGGCCGGCAAGACAACCACGCTGAAGATGCTTTCGGGGCTGATCTACCCCACCTCGGGGACGGCGACCGTGCTGGGGTTCATCCCCTGGCAACGGCCCGACGCCTTTCGCCGGCGTTTTTCCCTGGTGATGGGCCAGAAGAACCAGTCTGTGGTGGGACCTGCCCGCCGCCGACAGCTTCAATCTCCATCGCGAAATCTATTCGCTTCCGCGCGACGCCTTCGAGCGCACCCTGGGCCAGTTGACCGAAATGTTCAACGTCGGCACG
>CAVOOS010000035.1:0-20277 GCA_963697635.1 uncultured Solirubrobacterales bacterium
CTTGGGGTCACCTGCCGATTTGTTCAAAACTGCACGCTAAGGAGCTTCGATCAAAATGGCCCTTCATGGAATTGATCCGAGCTCGCGGATTGGGGTCTGAGTAGCAACGGAACAGGATTACTAGGTAGCGGACGAACCCTTTGTAAGAGAACAGCTTTTGTCGTCACTGTGTAACAGGCCGCGCGGCTGGCCAAAAACTAAAGTTTCCGGCCGCGAGGAGACGGCACAGAAATCGCCAACGAAATCAAGGGAGGTGGATCGCTGATTTGCAAGGGTTTTTGGCCAGCCCCCCTTAACGTAGGATTTGGAGCGGATTCCACGATGACCCCTACTAAGCAACCGCGGCAAGCGTTTCGTCGAGCCAGTCGAGGACGCGCTGGTTAAACCAGGCGCGCGCGCCGGACTCGCAATGTTCGCCAGCCCCTTCTGACGCCTTGAAGGCCAAAAAGGTCTTGTCGCAGGTCAGCCGATCGTAAAGGTCGCGCGCGGTCGCGCCGATCTCGTCATTTTCGGCCGAGCAGACGATCGTCGGACAGCCGATCGCTTCCGGACGCTCCGACACATAGTCGGCGGTCAATCTCAGATAGTCGATCGGCGTTTTAACTCCATGCACGAGCAGGCCGCGCCTCAACGCCCAGCCCTCCGAGACCTGGCGGAGGCGGCGGGAGAGGACGAATTCGAGGATGCGCGCGACGAGCCCTTCGCGTTCCATCAGCCGGCGCGCGACAAAAGGCGGCAGGCGGCGCTTCATCTCCTCGAACAAAGAGAGTTCGCCGGGATCGGCGATCAGCGCGGCCAAGCGTGGTTCGAAGCTCGCCGCGCGAGGCGCGAGATAGCCGCCAAAGCTGACTCCCATCAGTGCGATACGCCTTCGGTCCACCTCGGGGCGTGTAAACAGATAGTCGACGACCGGGCCGATTACCTTCTCCCAGTCGGGGCGGAACATGAGCCCGTCCTCGAAGAGCGCCGCACCCTGCCCGGGCCCGTCGAACACGAGCGCATTGTAGCCGCGCGCCATTGCCGCCGCGCCGCTGAACAGGAATGCCTCTTCGGCCGTGCTGTCATACCCGCCATTGACAATCAGGGTCTTGCACGAAGCGACATCGGCCGCCGCCTTGAAGAAATAGCCATGCAAAAACTTGCCTTCGTAGGGAATTCGGATCACCTCGCCAGCAGGAAACATCAGCTTAATGGCTCTGGTGAAGGCCTCGCGGTGGCGGCGGTAGGCGTCCAGCGCCCGCGCCTCGATCGGCGCTTGGAACAGAAAGGTCCAAGCCGCGCGCCAGTAGTTGGACGCGCGCAGATAAGCGCCTCGTGCGCTCACGGAATGGCCGGCGCGCTCGCTGCGTTCAGCCGCTTCGAACAGCCGCGAGGCGAAACCCGACCACGCCGCGAACCAGCGCTCCCGATCGGCTCCGCCGATTTGGCGGGCGACCTCCAGGCATTCGGCGATCTCGGCCGCTTCGTAGCTACCATGCCCCGCCGCCCTCAGCCACTGCGCCTCGAACATCTCGTCCTTGAAAATCGCCACGGCGTTGCCTTTCGTCGGCTTAGGTAGGGTTTCGAGTAGCAAGGGAACCCCACCTAGTAATCCTGTTCCGTTGCTACCCAGACCCCGTATTCAGCACGTTCCGCAGATTTGCCCGCCATTGCCGCGCCGCATACTTGTCCACTGTCATTATGAAGCCCCGCGCAGGTCGTTGATCATCCGCTTTGCGGTCATTTTGCAGAGAATTCGCATGTGAATTTGCCCTCTAAGCTTGATCGGCAAGATGGTGAGCGACAATGCGGGACACTGTGGGCTGGCTGACCCCATAAAGTCGCGCCATGTCAGCCCCTGACTTGCGGCCGGAGACGACGCTTTCGGCGATCTCGCGTCGTTTGGCGGCATCGAGCTTCTTTCGCCGGCCGCCGACGCGCCCCTCAGCTCTGGCCGCGGCAAGGCCGGCCGATGTGCGCTCGCGGATCATCGCGCGCTCGAACTCGGCGAAGGCTCCGACCATCTGCATCATCATGCGCCCGGCCGGCGGTGGTGGTGTCGATGTTCTCGGTGATCGAACGAAAACCCGCGCCCGCATTGGCGATCCGCTCCATGATGTGCAGCACGTCCTTCAGCGAGCGCGACAGGCGGTCGAGCTTCCAGACGACGACGGTATCGCCCTCGCGCAGATTGGTCGAGCAGGCGATGCAGCTCGGGCCGATCCCAGCGGCCGCCGGATGCGGCCTCCTCGAACAGGCGTCTGCAACCGGCCGCCTTGAGCGCTTTCGTTTGCAGGGCGTTGTTCTGTTCGTCTCCCTTCGGACACGCGGGCATAGCCGAGCAGCGCGCCGCCGCCGGACTGTCCGGGTCTTTCGCAAACGACCGTTTGCGAATGGATTTGGCGGGCACGGCAATTCCTCGCGAATTTCGCTTTCAATATCCTGTTGCAGAATTGCGTCGAAAGGCAAGCAGTTTATGAACGGGCTCCCGCCGCCAACCGGAGCCCGATCATGCCCGCTCGCACCCTGCTGTCTTCCGAGCAACGAACCCGGCTGTTCTCGATCCCGACCGATCCCGCCGAGATGGTCCGCCATTACGTGCTCGGTGCCGACGATCTGGCACTCGTCCGCACGAAGCGACGCTCGGTCAACCGGCTCGGCTTCGCCGTCCAGCTATGCCTCCTCCGGTATCCCGGCCTCGGCATGGGACCCGCCGGAGTCAACCGCCGGAGCCGATGATCGCCTTCGTCGCCCATCAGCTCGGTGTCGCCGCCCGCTGACTTCGCCGAATATGCGCAACGGGATCAGACCCGCCGCGAGCATGTCGTCGAACTGCAAAGATACCTGTGCCTGCGGAGTTTCGGTTTGGCCGACTGGCGCGCCTGTCTCCGGGTCGGCGCCGAAGCGGCATGGGCCACGGATCGCGGCGAGCCCATCGTCCAGGCGATGCTCGCCCATCTGCGGGCGAACGGCGTCCTGCTTCCGTCGGCGACGGTGTTGGAGCGAATCGGGCTGGCCGCCCGTGCCCGGGCGCGAAAGAAAACCTTCGAGACGCTCGCGGCCGGGCTGTCCGATTCGGAGCGGGACACGCTCACGGGATTGCTCGACGGTCGATCCGGAATTGCGCCGCTCCCGCTTCGCCTGGCTGCGGGATTATTCGGAGTCGCCCGCGCCCTCCAACATCGTCGCGCTGCTGGATCGCCTCGAATATGCGCGGGGGCTGGGAATCGACCCCGCGCGCGCCGGACGTATCCACGCCGCCCGCCTCGCCCGGCTGATCGACGAAGGGGCGATCATGACCGTCCAGCACATCGCCGATCTCGAACCCGCGCGGCGGACGGCGATCCTCGTGGTTCAGGCGGCCAGCCTCGAAACCCGGCTGTCCGACGCGACGCTCGCCATGTTCGAGAAATACATGGGCACCTTGTTCAGCCGGGCGCGGAACCGCGACGAGCGGCGTTTCCAGGCCACGCGGCGCGATGTCGCCAGGGCACTGATCCTGTTCCGCCGCACCATCGCCGCGCTCCGCCACGCGAAGGAAGCCGGAGAGGACGGCGTCGCCGTGGTCGAACGCGAGATCGGCATGAAGCAGCTCGACGGCGTGCTGCCCGTCATCGGGGCCGTGGCCGACGTGGCGGATCAGGACCTCCTCGTCACGGCGGCCGAGCGATACTCGGTGCTGCGCCGGTTCAGCCCGCGCTTCCTCGCCGCGTTCGACTTCCGGTCGAACACGCCGAACGATCCGGTGCTCGCCGCCGTCGAACTTCTCCGGGCGATGGATCGCGACGGCACCCGCGTCGCTGCCCAAACGGCCGCCGTCGTCGTTCCTGCCGCCGCAGTGGCGCAAACTGATCTTCGCGAACGGCGCGGCGGACCGGCGTCTTTACGAAACGGCGGTGCTGGCCACGCTGCGCGAGCGTCTGAGAGGCAGCAACATCTGGGTCGCTGGCAGCCGCGACTATCGGGCGTTCGAGGACTACCTGCTGCCCGCCGAAGCCGCGCGGGACACCGGCATCGACGGCGAGACCGATCCCGGACGTTACATCGCCAGCCGCACGGCGGCGTTGCACGAGCGCCTGACCTTCGTGGCCGAGCGCGCCGGGCGCGGAGAACTCGACGGGGTCGAGATCGAGGACGGCAAACTCTACATCGCCCGCACCCCGCCCGCCGTCCCCGAGGCCGCGCGCGATCTGGCCCTTCGGTTGAACGGGATGCTGCCTCGGGCGCGGATCACCGAGGTTCTGAGCGATGTCGACGGGTGGACCGGATTTGCCGACCGATTCGTGCATCTGCGCACCGGCAATCCCGCCGCCGACAAACCGGCGTTGCTGGCGGCGGTGCTCGCCGACGGCACCAATCTGGGCCTCGCCCGCATGGCCGACGCGTCGCGAGGCCTCGGCTACCATCACCTCGTCAACGTGGCGCAATGGCACATCGGCGACGACAACTACGTCGCCGCCCGCGCCGCCATCGTCAACGCGCACCACAGGCATCCGATGGCGGCGATCTGGGACGACGGGACAACCTCGTCGTCGGACGGGCAGTATTTCCGGGCCGGAGGCCGCGCGGGAGCGGGCGGTTCCGTCAACGCCAAATACGGCATCGACCCCGGCGCGGTGCTCTACACGCACGTGTCCGGCCATTACGGACCGTTCCACACGCGGGTCATTTCGGCGACGATGAGCGAAGCGCCCTACGTGCTCGACGGCTTGCACCATCATGCCCACCAAACCGATCTGCGCATCGTCGAGCACTACACCGACACCGCCGGAGCGACGGATCACGTGTTCGGCCTCTGCCATCTGTTGGGCTACCGGTTCGCGCCCCGGATCAAGGATCTGAAGGACCGCAAGCTCTACACGGTCGAGAAGCCCGGCACCTGGCCGCTGCTCGAACCGCTGATCGGCGACACGGTCGAGACGGCGGCGATCCTCGGGCAATGGACGGAACTCATGCGGCTCAAGGCCTCGATCGAGACCGGCGCGGTCGTTCCGTCCGTCATCCTGCGCAAGCTGGCGTCGGCCGGTGCCGGTAACGTCCTGTCGCGGGCGCTCCGCGCGCTCGGCCGGATCGAACGGACGCTGTTCACCCTGCAATGGTTATCCGATCCGGCGCTGCGCCAACGCAGCCATGCCGGTCTCAACAAGGGCGAGGCCAGCAACGCGCTGCGGCGCGCGGTGTTCTTTCATCGTCAGGGAGAAATTCGAGACCGCACTTTCGAAAACCAAAGCTTCCGCGCGTCGGGCCTGAGCCTCATCACCGCCGCCATTGTTCATTGGAACACGGTCTATCTCGACCGTGCCGTCCGGCAGTTGCGCGCGCAGGGAGCGACGGTTCCCGACGATCTGCTGGCCCATGTCGCACCACTCGGATGGGAGCACATCGGCTCTGACCGGCGACTACGTTTGGACCGAGGCGAACCCCGCCGCGCCGTTTCGGCCGCTACGCGATGTTCGTTCTACGTTCCAGCCCCTGGCGGCTTAGCGTGCAGATTTTGAACAAATCGTGCTGGTGACCCCCCATACATCGACACGGAAAGCCCAGGATTGGTGAGGCCGGTCTTGGTCTGGATGTCGACGACACCGGCGGTCTGGAAGCCATATTGTGCCGGCAGCGCGCCGGTGATCAGTGACAGGCTCCGGGCGAAACGTTCCGTGAGCGCCTGGCCGAATACCGACAGCCCTTCCGGCAACTCCACACCGTTCAGGCGATATTGGACATTGGCATGCTCGCCGCGCAGATGGATCTGACCAAAGCTGTCCTGCGCCGTGCCGGGGGCCTGCAGCAGCACTTGATTCAGCGGGGCGTTTTCGCCCCGGGGATATTTTGCAGCGCCTCGGGTGAAAAATTATAAGTCGTGGCGCCGAGGCTCGGCTGGATCTGCTGCCGAGCGAGATCGAGCCGCTGCGGCGATGATGTCGATATCCATCTTCAGTTCGGAGTTGTCCGAACTGAAGGGGCCGGCGGTGGCGCTGTCGGATCCGCAGCCTGGGCAGAGGACCAGAGGGTAAAGGCACATAGGACGGTCGATAGCGCGAAAGCGCGGTTCGTTATCGGCATGTTGCTTCCCCCTGGGCCGAGATCGCCGGTGATGTTATGTTATAACATACGATTCCTAGACGCCTGGCAATCCCCGGTCGGCCTACAAACGCGTTAAGGGAGATGGCCCAATTCTCTCCGCCGGACCCACCGGAAGGTCCTCGGACGATGACGCAGTGGCGCTTTGCGATTTGGTTGACCTGACGGCCGGTATCCACTGGATCAGTCGGATTACATCGAACGAGCGCGCGAGGGGCGGATGCGCCGGCGGGCAACCGCTGTCGCTCTGCCGTTAATGCCGAGAAAGCCAGATGAGCGGTACTTGCACTGCCGCAAAAGATGAGAATTATACGGATCGAATTGACAACATTGCTGCTAATCATGAGAAGTCTCACGCCACGCCATGGCAGCGCTGCATCTGCTCTGACGGCTGGAAGCGCGGGATAAACCCTATCCAGGCTGCTTACCGGGTCCACCGCGCCTTTCGAAGTCGGCGGCAACGTGCGCAACAGACTTTTCATCGTTAGCGGCATAACTAAAATCGAATTATCCATTTTCAACGGCAATTTCTCAATTTAATGGCAAATTCCAAGTCAATGATTTCCAACGGAACCCCTTCGCAGCTTTAACGGCAGAACAATAACCGGCATCGAATATGATCCGGTCACCGCCCGCATCGCGCGTCTCGTGCATCCCGAGGCACGGGTGCGGTGCGAGGACTACGCGCGCAGCAATCTGACCGGACACTTCGACCTCACGATCGGCAATCCGCCCTTCTCCGATCGTATGGTCCGGGCCGATCCCGTCACGCGATCCCTCGGCCTCCGGCTGCACGACTATTTCATCGCCCGTTCGATCGTGCGGCTGCGCCCTGGCGGTCTCGCGCTGTTCGTCACCAGCACCGGCACGATGGACAAGGTCAGCCCGGCGGCACGGGAACACATCGCCGGCCTGGCCGATCTGATCGGCGCGGTGCGTCTGCCCGAGGGCAGCATGCGCGCGAGCGCGGGCACCGATGTCACGATCGACGTGCTGGTGTTTCAACGCCGCGCCGACGGAGAGGCACAGGGGGGCGAGGCCTGGATCGATCTCGCCGACGTGGCGAACGCGGCGGCGGATGATGACGTGGACTCTGTGGGTGATCCCGACAGTCCGGCCGCATCCGTCCTCCAGGTGAACCGCTACTTCGCCGATCATCCGGAGATGGTGCTGGGCGAGCATGCGTTCCGCCGCGGCATTTACGGTCCCGGACTGACCTACACCTGCCGTCCGCGCGACGACGGCGTGGCACTGGAAACCCTGCTCACCGCCGCCCTCGACCGCCTGCCCGCCGATATCTTCACGGCATCGGATGATTCTGGCGAAAACCTCGATCCTGACAGCGAAGCCGGACTGGTCGCGCCGGTCGGCACCGCCGCCGACGGCGCCACGATCAAGGAGGGGTCTTACCTCGTCGGCAAGTCTGGCCAGTTGATGCAGATCGTGGACGGCGAGGTCAGTCCCGTCGCGATCCGGGAAGGTAAAGGGAGTGGCGGCATCCTGGCCCGCGACGGAAAGATCATCCGCGCCCTGCTGCCGATCCGCGACGCGGTGCGCGATGTGCTGCGCGCCCAGGCCGCCGGTCAGCCCTGGGAAGCGGCCCAGGTCCGGCTGCGCATCGCCTATGGCGGGTTCCTGCGTGGCTTCGGTCCGATCAACCACACCGTCGTCTCGGTCACGTCCGACCCGGAGACCGGCGAGGACCGCGAAACCCATCGGCGCCCGAACCTCGCGCCCTTCGCCGACGATCCCGATTGCTGGCTGGTCGCCAGCATCGAGGACCATGACCTCGAAAGCGGCCTCGCCCGCATGGGACCAATCTTCCGCGAGCGGGTGATCGCGCCTCCGGCCGCGCCTGACATCGCGACCGCCGCCGACGCACTCGCCGTCACCCTCAACGAGACCGGCCGCGTCGATATCGACCATCTCGCCGAGCTGCTCGACAGCGATCCTGACACCGCCCTCGCCCAGCTTGGCGACACCGTGTTCCGCGACCCGTCCACGGAAGCCTGGGAGACCGACGACGCTTATCTGTCCGGTTCCGTCCGCGCCAAACTCGCCATCGCCGAGGCGGCGGCCGGGCGCGACCCGATCTATGCGCGCAACGTCGCCGCGCTACGGCGCGTGCAGCCCGAGGACCTGTCGCCGTCGGACATCACCGCCCGCCTGGGTGCACCCTGGGTTCCCTCCGCCGATATCGAGGCTTTCGTTCAGGAAATCATGGGCACGGAAACCCGCGTGCGGCATACCGTCGAGATCGCCTCGTGGTCCGTGGAGACCGCGCCCTTCTCATTCACCGCCGCCGGCACCTCCGAATGGGGCACCGCGCGGCGCAACGCCGGCTGGTTGCTGCACGACGCGCTGAACAACGCCTCGCCGCAGATCTTCGACACCATCGTCGAAGACGGCGTCGAGAAACGCATTCTCAACAGCGAGGCGACCGAGGCCGCGAAGGAGAAGCTGGCCCGGATCAAGGAGGCCTTCACCGGCTGGATCTGGACCGATCCCGACCGCACCGACCGGCTGGCGCGGGTCTACAACGACCGCTTCAACAACCTCGTGCCGCGCCACTTCGACGGACGGCATCTGACGCTCCCCGGCGCCAGCCCGATCATCCGCCTCTACGACCACCAGAAGCGGGTCATCTGGCGGATCGTCGCGGCCGGCTCGACCTACATCGCCCACACCGTCGGCGCCGGGAAATCCTACGCCATCGCCGGCGCGATCATGGAGCAGAAGCGACTTGGCCTGATCAACAAGGTTTTGCTGGTGGTGCCCGGCCACTGCCTCGCGCAGGTCTCCCGGGAATTCCTGCAACTCTATCCGGCCGCCCGCATCCTGGTCGCCGACGAAACCAATTTCGTGAAGGAAAAGCGGTCCCGCTTTCTGGCGCGCGCGGCGACGGCGAACTGGGACGCGGTGATCATCACCCATGCCGCCTTCCGTTTCATTCCGGTGCCGGCGGACTTTGAACGCGCGATGATCGCGGAGCAGATCGCCGCCTGCGAGGCCCTCGTCATCCGAGCCGACGACGGCGACCGGATCACCCGCAAGCGGCTTGAGGCGATGAAGGAGAAACTGGGCGAGAAGCTGGCGGCGCTGAAGGGCCGCCGCGACGACATGGTGACCCTGGAAGAGATCGGTATCGATCAGATCATCGTCGATGAGGCGCAGGAATTCCGCAAACTCACCTTCGCCACCAATCAGGTGAATTTGAAAGGCGTCGATCCCGACGGCTCGCAACGCGCCTGGGACCTGTTCGTGAAGGCGCGTTACCTCGACCGCAAACGGCCCGGCCGCGCGCTGATCCAGGCCTCCGGGACACCGATCACCAACACACTGGGAGAAATGTACACCCTGCTGCGCTACCAGGCCGAAGATGCCCTACGCGAGCGCGGCATCCACGAATTCGACGCCTGGGCCTCGGCCTTCGGCGATACGTTGACGGAACTGGAGTTGCAGCCCAGCGGCACCTACAAGCCGGTGACCCGCTTCGCCGCCTTCGTCAACGTCGCCGACCTGATGATGATTTTTCGATCGGTCGCCGATGTCGTGCGGAAGTCCGACCTACGCGGACATCTCAAATTGCCGGACATTCGCGGAGGGCAGCGTCAATTGGTCACGTCCGGCGCGAGCCCGGCCTTCAAGGATTATCAGAAGCACCTCGCGGGGCGGATCGCGGCGATCGAAGCCCGCACCGGCCGGGTCCAGAAAGGCGACGACATTCTGCTGGCCGTCATCACCGACGGGCGGCACGCCGCGATCGACATGCGGCTGGTCTGGTCCACGAGCGGCGACGAACCGGCGAACAAGCTCAACAAGCTGATCGCGCAACGTGCATCGCATCTGGTGCGAGACGGCGGAGCAGACCTATCTCCGGCCCGACGGCACGCCGTATCCGAACCCGGGCGCGGGGCAGATGATCTTCTCCGATCTCGGCACGATCAATGTCGAGTCCACGCGGGGTTTCTCGGCCTATCGCTGGATCAGACAGCAACTGATCGTGCTGGGTGTGCCCGCCGGCGAGATCGCGTTCATGCAGGATTACAAGAAATCGGCGGACAAGCAGCGTCTGTTCGCCGATTTCCGCGCCGGGCGTGTCCGGGTGCTGATCGGCTCATCGGAGACGATGGGCACCGGCGTCAATGTGCAGCAGCGGTTGAAGGCGCTGCACCATCTCGATGTGCCGTGGCTCCCGAGCCAGATCGAGCAGCGCGAGGGCCGCATCGAACGCCAGGGCAACCAGCACGAAGAGATCGAGATTTATGCCTATGCCACGCTCGGCTCGATGGATGCGACGATGTGGCAGAACAACGAGCGCAAGGCGCGGTTCATCGAGGCGGCATTGTCCGGCGACCGCACCATCCGCCGCCTGGAGGAGGAAGGCGGGCAGGCCAACCAGTTCGCGATGGCCAAGGCGATCGCCTCGGGTGACAGCCGGCTGATGCGCAAGGCCGGACTGGAGAGCGAGATCGCGCGGCTGCGGCGCCAGCAGGCGGCGCATATGGACGACCAGCACGCGATCAGGCGGCAAATCCGCGACGCGCGGCACGACCAGACGCACGCCGAGGCGCGGATCGCGGCGATCACCGCCGATCTGGCCCGCCGGACGCCGACCCGAGGCGATGCGTTCATCATGGAGGTCGAAGGACGGACGATCACGCAACGCAGAATCGCCGGCGCCTCTTTGCTGACGAAAATTCGCCTCGCCGCGCGGGAGCGCACCCGCCGGACCTGGACGGTTGGCCGCATCGGCGGCTTCGACCTGACCTGCGCGATCCAGGCTGGCGGGCCTGACGGGCGGCTGGAGACGGCGCTTACATTGGAACGGACGGATTTTTCCCAATCGATCGGCATCGATGCCGAGACGACACAGGCCGGGCTCATCGCCCGGCTGGAGCATGTTCTTGACCGGATGGACGCCGATCTTCTGGAGCAGCGCCGCCGCGCCATCGACGCGAAGGCCCGGCTGGCGGGCTACGAGCCGCGTCTGGGCGAAACGTTCCCCTTGCGGGACGAACTGGACGACAAACTGACCGCAGCTTTCCGGCATCGAGGCGGACCTCGCCCAGCCCGAGGCCACGGTGCCCGCCGACACAAGTCCGGCACAGCCCATTGCGGCGGCGGCCTGAACGGCCGCGGCCGTTCTGGCAGTCTCTTCCGCCCTGTCGTAAAGAATTGGAGACAGAGGGAAATGAACAACGCGGGAATGAGGACCGAGAGGAAATACAAGCAGAATGGCTGCCGCATCTCCGTCCGCCGCCGCAAGGGTCCGGCCGATGGCGCTCGCGCGCTGCGCGCGCCCTTGCCCCGCCGCGCCGGGACGCGCCGCGCGGGAGGGGTCTTCCCGAAATACAGGGAGGATGAAATCCCAACCCACAGGAGCCCACCATGGCCGAACTTCGCAGCGTCGATCCCCGCACCCTCCAACCCAACCCGAACAATCCCCGCCGCACGCCGGTGCCGCCGGCGATGGACGAGCAACTGCTCGCCTCGATCAAGGCCGTCGGCATCATCCAGCCGCCTTGCGTGTCCGTGACGGACAACGGGCTGACGATCGCGATCGGCAATCGCCGGGTGAAGGCCGCGATCAAGGCCGAACTGCCGGCGATCGAGGTCCTTGTATGCGACGCCGACGAGGTCGTCGCCGCGATGCGCTCGGTCGCCGAGAACCTGATCCGCGCCTCGATGTCGAGCGTGGACATCTGGCGCGCGATCGAGCGGCTCGAAGCCCAGGGCTGGAACGAGCAGGCCATCGGCGACGCGCTCGCCTTGCCGGTCCGCACCGTCCGCCGCCTGAAGCTGCTGGCGCATCTGCATCCGGCGATGCTCGACGTGATGGCGCTCGGCAGCATGCCGAACGAGGACCAGCTGCGCACGATCGCGGCCGCCACGCGCGAGGAACAGGCGCAGGTCTGGAAGAAGCACAAGCCGAAGAAGGGCCAGACCGACGTCGCCTGGCATGAGGTCGCCCGCGCCCTCGCGAAACGCCGCATGCCCGCCTCGGCCGCCAAATTCGGCGACGATCTGGCGAAGGCGTACGGCATCGTTTGGGAGGACGACCTGTTCGCCCCGGCGGGCGAGGACAGCCGCTACACCACCAACGTGGAAGGGTTCTTCGGCGCCCAGCAGGAGTGGCTGCAGAACAACCTGCCGGAGCGCGGCACGCTCGTGCCGGTTGACGAATACGGCCACGTTCAACTGCCGAAGAAGGCCGAGCGCGTCTTACGGCAAGCCCGGCAAGACACGATCTGGTCGGGCACTACATCGACGCGCGCACCGGCGAGGCTCAGACCGTCGCCTACCGGCTGCCCGAGCCGAAGAAGGCGGGCAAACCCGCGGATGGCGCCAAGCGCCACGCCGGTACGCGGGTGATGCCGGCGGACGATGGTGGCGAGACGCCAACCGCGAAGACGCGGGCGGACGTGACGCAGAAGGGCGTCGCCATGATCGGCGACCTGCGCACCGACGCGTTGCATCAGGCGCTCGCCGATACGCCGATCGAGGACGACACGCTGTTCGGAATGCTGATCCTCGCCTTCGGCGGCGACAACGTCACCGTCGACAGCGGCAGCGATCTGCGCGGAGACGATCGCCGGGCGATCTGCCGCGCGATCACCGAAGGCGGCGTGCTGACGGCCGACCGCGATCTGTTGCGCCAGGCCGCCCGCGAGATGCTGACCGGTGTGCTGTCCTGCCGGGAGAACCGTTCACAAAGCGGGAGTTTCGCCCGGATCGCGGGGGAGGCGATCGGCGCGTCGCTCCATTGCCGAACATGGCGACGGAAGACTTCCTGTCGTGCCTGTCGCGCGGCGCGCTGGAGACCGCCGCCAGGGCCGAGGGCGTCAACATCGCACCCCGCGCGAAGGACACGCGGGCGCGCATGGTCACGCGCTTCAAGGACGGCACCTTCGTCTATCCGGGCGCGCTCTTCCGGCTGACGGCGGAGGAGCAGGCGGCGGCACCGGACAGCGCGACGCCCGCTCTGGCGCGGGTTGGGTCAGTCCGGTGACCGGCGAGGAGGGCGAAGGCGGCGAGGCCGCCGTGCCGGAGACCGGCGACGAAGACGCCGCCGGTTTCGACGACGAAATGCCGGTGCGTGAGGCCGCCTGACCTGATCGAGGCGCCTGCCCTGGCCGTCATGCCGGGGCAGGTGCGCTTTATCCCGAGGACACCGTCATGACCCATCTGCTCACCCGATGGCGCCGTCATGCCCCGGTCGATCGATCGCGTTCAGCCGCCAGGCGTTGACCCCGCAGATCGTCCGCCGCCGCGCGGCACTGGCCGCGCTTGAAGCGGAGATGATCGCCGCCTGCGAGGCAGCGGCTCTGGCGCACCCGTTCGGTAACGGACGCGCCCTCTCGATTGTGAACGCTGGGACCGGGCCACCTGGCATCGCTACCTCGCCGCCGCCATGCGGCTGGAGACTGATCTACGGCCCCCGCATGCGCCGTCTTCGCCAGGAAATCGGCCAACTCGAACGGCTGATGACATTGCCGATCGCCGCCTGACCGGATGCGCGGGGCCCCCTGCCCTTCCCTGCTCCGCCGATGACCGTGCACCGGCAGTGAACGCCCCTGGGTCGTCCAGGCTCACAGGCCAAAGACCATCCTCGGACGTCAAGGCAGGCAAGGCGCGTCTTGCTCCATGCGGCGGACACGCGGCCCGGCGCGGCCGTGATCATCTGTTTGGCTGTGCGAGGTTCCTCACCGCCATCTGGTGCGGTGCCAACAGGGCGGACAGGCGAAGCACGGCGGCGCCGGGACACCGGGCAGTGAACCCGCGAGCCCCCGTCCAACCCCTCCTTCCGGCCTCAGCGAACGCGGCAGGCTCCCCGGTCATCGCGGACGGCGGACGTTGAACGTGGGAACGGCCAAAGCGGTTCGGTTGGGGATCGGCGGCATGAAGCCGGGCAGGCAACCAGTCCATCGTATGAACGATCCACCGCGCCGGGCGGGGAGACCGTGGGGTCGCGCGACCCTGGCGTGGGCCGGTCATGGATCTGCGATCTTTCTCTGCCTCACGGGAGAGGCCAGCGTGCTGTGTCGGCGTCACCCCCTCGGATGCGTGCGGTTTAGGCCGGACGCCGTCCTCCGCGAAAGGGTGGGTCCTCGCCATGCTCGCTCGCGAGGGCGAACTGCGCGTGGCTCCGGTCCCGCGCAAGACCGCGCCTTTCTCTCCGGCCGTCTGTGCCCGGCCAGAGAAAACCGCACCCGAGGGGGCGGACGCCGGCACACCGCCGGCGAGACCTCCCGGGCAGAGAGAAAGGATCGAGATCATGACCCGGAAATCCACCCAGACAGCCGCGAAGACCACGACGCCCCGCTCCCAGCCGGCGCGCCAGTCCATCACCTTCGAACTGGTCGCCCGCCTCGCCCCGCATCAGGGCCTGGCCGACAACCTCGTCCGCACCTTCGGCCTCGAACCCGTCGACTACGACAGCATCCGCGATGCGACCGCGGAGCACATCGCCCGCGCCGCCAAGGCCTTCGGGACGGCGCTGAACGAGAAGGCCCTGCAAATCCACCTGCAACGGATCACCGGCGCCTTCGTCGGCTCCGCCTTCGGGGCCGCCCAGTTCTACGGCACCAAGAAGTCGGCCGCGATGGAACTCACCAGCAAGCTGCTCAACGACGATCGCGACGAGGACCGCGACGGTCCGGCCGGGTTCGAGAGCAAGGCCGAGCGTGCCCGCCTGTTCGCCGCCGAGATGGCGCTGCAGTCCTTCGCCCTGATGGCCGCCGCCGAGGGTGCGATCGCCGCCTACGCGGACATCACCGGCGACGACTGGAAGCCCTACGAGGCTCCCACGGCACCCGCCGCCAGCGTGGCCCGCAAGTCCGCCGCCGTCGAGATGGCCGCTTTCGAGATGGCGGCATAACCGCCACGGCGGGGGCGGAGCCAGTTCGGGGTTCCGCCTTCCGCCGGAGGGATCAGAGGCCCCTCCCCTTCGTGTTTATGCCGCCCCGGCGCTTCGCACTGCCCCGGCACCCCACCCACGTTTAAGTGACGTTCCCCGCAATGTTCCGGCGCGCGATTGACCATGTTGAATCTGAGGCAATTTCGCTGCCCGGCAAATTGTAAAACTTGATCAGCTATCGCGGCCGTGTTTAAGCTCTTCGAGAAAGCGTGACCCGATCCGGACGGCTTCCTCCGCCGCGATTGGGTCAACGTCGATGCCGTGCGCCGCGTCATTCATGACCCGCAATGCCGCCTCGAAATCGCCTGTACCTGGTGGCAGGGCGCCAAAAGTCTGAAGTTCTCGCAGCATTTGTCCGATGCCTGCCCAGCGCGTCTCGGCACCGACGGGAATCCATCAAAGTGCGAAGTTCGCGTTCGACCTCCACGCGAAGCTGTACCGACCGACATGAGCGGGAACTCGCGCGCGAATTCCTGAACCGTGGGAAGCTCAGACTCCAACCGTGCGGGAAGCAACGGCGACATACGATATTCCGCGACACCCATCGGTCTCGCGGTGTCCCGGAGCGCATACTCGACCACCACGGCATTCTTGCCCTTGCACAGAATGATACCGATGGTCGGTCCGTCGCTTTCGTGGCGGACCAGTTCGTCAACGGCCGAAAGATAGAAATTCATCTTGCCGGCGAACTCGGGTTTGAAGTCCTCGATCTTGAGTTCGACCACGACGAAGCAGCGCAATCGGAGATGGTAGAAAAGCAGATCGAGATAGTAGTCCTGACCACCCACTTCGAGAGGGTACTGGCTGCCGACGAAAGCGAAACCCTTGCCAAGCTCAAGGATCAGTGCGCGAAGATGGTCCAGCAGTCCGCGCTCGAGTTCCCGCTCCGACATCTCTGACCAAGTGCGAGGAAGTCGAAGTTGTAGGGATCCTTGATAAGCTCCTGCGCGAGGTCGGATTGTGGAGCCGGCAGGGTGCGGGCGAAGTTGGTGATCGCGTTACCCTGGCGCGCGAAGAGGCCGCTTTCGATCTGGTGCACGAGGACATTTCGGCTCCATCCGTATTCGACCGCCTGACGGGCATACCAAAGACGCTCGTCCGGACCTTTCACAGCTTCGAGCAGCCTGACGTTGTGACCCCACGGCAATCGTGCAACGGCCTGTTGCACGATTGGCTCGTCGGGCCAGGCCTCGGCGAACGCCCGCAATATTTAAGATTGCGAGCTGACAGGCCGGTCATGTCCGGGAAGTCGCGGCGAAGGTCGGCCGCCAGCCTGTCGATGACCCGAGCCCCCAGCCCTCGGCGGATTGGCGAGCGAGGATGTCGCGACCGATGTCCCAATAGAGAAGGATCAACTCCTGATCGACCGCCATCGCCGCCCGTAGCCGAGCGGAACGAATTCGCGCCTTGAGCTCACTGAGCAGCGCCGCGTATCCATCATCCTGAGGAGTGGGAAGCGATGTTGTCATGATATCACGCGAAAAAAATTGCTCCCGGAAGCGCTCGGCGAGTTTTCCCCAAATCCCTGGCCGCGCTCACGCAGTTTGCCAAATTCACTCATTTTCACCCACACGAACATCTTCCGGCAAGGGATCGGGCGGGGCGTCCATTTCCGGTGAGGAGTGGCCGCGGGCCGGAGCAACATCCTGGGAGAAGACTGTCCCCGCCGCAACCTCACCTTTTGCGAGCACGTCGAGGGTCCGGCGCGTGTCGCGGATCACCTGCTCAAGATGCGCCATCCCCTGCTCAAGTTCGCTGTAGTCGATCGCCCGTCTTTCGAGCGGCGTCATCGCGCGCTCCGGTGATGGCGGAACCGCAAGTAGCGGCTCCACCTCCAACCGGATCGTCGGGCGGTCGTCCCCGGCCACGGCCTGGCTCCGGGCGGCGCGGTGGCGAAATCTCGTCGCGGAGCGGCGCCAGACCCGCCAACCCGAACAGCCGCCGCTTGGATCGGTGCGTGACCTCAATGGTGATTCCGTCGCGCACAGAAGCCCGTCAAAAGTTCCAGTGCGTTTTTCACCGCCATCCCGAGTCCCGTGGCGAGCGATGTCGCGGAGATCAATGGGGCGGCAGCCAGCATGTCGATGGCCGCGGCGGCGCGTGAGTTGCTTCGTCGTCCCGCCACTGCGCGGCGCGCGCTGAACCACGCGCGTTCCATGTCGAGAAGCATCTGCCGTGCGTCGTCAGCTTCGTCGGCAAGCGCGGTCAGGAATACCGGGACCCAGGCGTCGATCGCCCAGGGCGTCTCGGCACGCAGTGCTGTCGCACCGGTCAGCGGAACAGGTGCGCGGAAGACGCGGTGCCGGGTCCAATATCGGACCAGCGCCGCACGGATCGGCGGTCGCATGCCGTCGCGATCGAGCCAGGCATGCACCCCAAGCGCCGCGGAGAGCAGCGGACTAACTCGGGCCTCTGGTGTCGCGAGCGCGGTCTCCGCCCGTTGAACCTCGCCCTCCTGGTCGAAGTCCGGAACTGTCAGCCACTGATGTAAAGTGAGTGCATGGCGCGCCGCGTCGAAAATCACGCCGCGATCAATGATGCGCATCGCGTGGTCCATTCGAAGGCGTAACCCTTCGAGCACTGCCGCGAGATGCCAGGGATCGATGAGCAGGCCGTCAACCGCGGCTTGACGGCGTACGGCTTCGAGCCGGACGCGATAAAGGAACGCCGGCAGCAGGGGATGCCCGTCGAGGGCCTGATCCAGTCGAGCGATCGCCCGCGACGTGCGTTCAAGGGTGCCCGCGAGCGTGGGATCGACACGGATCCAGGAGGTGACGGGCCGAGGGGTTAGCTGATCGAGCATGGTCCTCTCCCGAACGGGTTCTGACGGGCATCATCGCGTCCCCGCGATGTCGTTTCCCAAGCCACCGCGAATCAATAGGTTAAACGTTATATTACGTCAATTCGGTCTATACGTTAAATAGAGCCATTAATAATTTTGTCCCCTCCCCTGCCCGGCTGACCCTCAACGTCTCGCGATGGTTTCCGGCCGGCGGACGTGCAAAATCGCGCCAAATGAGCCGTCGATCCCGTCCATGGCCGGGTTTCATTCCCCTCAATCACGTCAAATTCGCCGCTGAAAGCCTGGGAATCGCGCCAATTTGAGCCCTCGCTCGCCTCCACGGGGGGTTGCGTGATGAGGCTGCCGGCCGCCATGCGGCCACCTGTTCAAACGGCCGTTTACGGATAACCTGTTGAATTGTAAAATCGACTCCGAAACGAGGAGCGATTCGCGAAATGCCGGCGAAACCCCGGAAAACCGCCCTTCCCGGCCGCCTGGTCGGCTACGCGCGCGTCTCCACCGAGGAACAGGGCACCGATCCGCAGCTCGACGAACTCCGCGCCGCCGGCTGCGACACGGTGCTCGAAGAACACGCGTCCGGTGCCGATCGAACCCGGCCGGTGCTGGCGCGCCTGCTCCGCGAGATCCGCCCCGGCGAAACCCTGGTCGTGGTCCGGCTTGACCGCCTCGCCCGCTCGGTCAGCCATCTGCTCGCCGTCATCGAGCAACTCGAGGCCAGCGGCGCGCATTTCCGCAGCCTGCACGATCCGATCGACACCTCCACGCCGCAGGGCATGTTCTCGCTGCAGGTGCTGGGAGCCGTCGCGCAGCTCGAACGGGCGCTGATCGCCGAGCGCACCAAGGCCGGCCTGAATGCCGCGCGTTCTCGTGGCCGGATCGGCGGCAATCCCGGCCTGCGCGCCGGCGACCCGGATGCGATCCGCAAAGTCCGGGCCAGCCGCGCCGCCGCGCATCTCGAGGGCGTTCTCGAACAGCTGGACTCCTGGCTGCCGACGGTGCGGCGGATGCGGCCGGATCAGCCCTGGGGCGATGTCGTGCGGGTCCTGAACCGCGGCAACGGCGCGACCTGGACGGTTGAGCGGCTTCGCCGCACCGTGCGGCGGCTGGTCTCCGAAGGAATCATCGAGGCGACGCTGCTGGACCGCGCGCGGCCGCAGACCGGCGACGATCGGCTGGTCCGGCTGGTCGCCGGCATCAAGGCGGCGGCGCCCGATCGCACGCTTGCAACAAATCGCCGCCCAACTCGAGGCGATGCGCGAACGCACGCCGCGCGGCGGAACCCGCTGGCACCCGTCTTCGGTCAAGCATCTGCTGGGGAGGGCGGAACGCCTCGGATTGGCCGGAGCAGATCCTGTTCTGGACAATTGAGTTTCAACGCTACCGACGAAGCCGCAGAATGGAAGGCCAAGCGATCAGAATGCGCGGGCCTTCGAAGAAAGGAGGTACACTTGCCATTGCACTCACAGTTCTTGCGAAGGAGAATGCAACGTTCTCTCTGGAAAGTGCTGACAGTGGACCTTACGTCATGAGGGTAACGCAGTCGACCGATCTGCTAGGCGGTGCGGGTTAACGCGTCCTAAGCAAGATTCCGCGACCTGTCGCACATTGGTAGAGTCGTTGCCATCCTGGATTTGCTTTGGGTGGTGACGATGAAAGCGCATCCCCGTTGAGTGCGACAGATGAACAGAAGTCGGCCCTTTCTGAACTGGCCGGCTCCGAACTGCGCGGCGAAGCCGACAGAGGCCGCGCCATTCTCCTGACGTTGGCAGGCTGGAGCAGTCCCAAGATCGCGGAAGCATTCGGTGTGACCGCCGATTTGTACGCCATTGGCGGCAATGGTTCGCCGAAGGCGGTGTCGGAGGCATTGCGCTCCACTCTGGCGCCTGGTCCGCTCGGCGGAGAGAGGCGAACGTGCCCTGGCGGTGGCCAGCGCCTTGCTCCGCGAACCAGTGGAGAACCGTACCAACTGGACGTTGCCACGACCCCTGTGTGCGCGGAGATTGAACGCCAAACCGGCATGCGGATTTCCCCGTTCACGCCTGAGCACCCTGCTCAGGGGAAAAAAGGGGGTTCCGCTGGCGCCGCCCGAGACACACGCTGAAAGGGCGGCAGGACGCTGGGACGAAGTCGACCGCATTGGACTGCGTCTACCAGAAATCCGGCGCCAAGCAGGCCCGGGCCGGCGACATCGTTCTGCTTTATGCTGATGAGTTTGAGGCCCTGACCCATCCCGTACCTCGCCCACGCCTGGGCCGAACGAGGGGCCGACCTGCGCGTCGAAGCGTCCCGGTCAGGCACGTAGGGCCAGGATGGATGGGGTGCTCGACGCGACGACCCGCGAACTCATCGTGGGCATACCTCGGCAACGAAACCAAGGACCCATTTCATCGCTCTGCTGGGAAACCTCGATGCCCGCTTCGGACCGAGGCCACGACGCAAGGCGAAACCGGGTCGGTACTGGTGCTCGACAATGGGCCGATCCACACCTCGAAAGCCA
>CAVOOS010000036.1:0-281943 GCA_963697635.1 uncultured Solirubrobacterales bacterium
TGGCCAAGCACCGAGGTGTTGTCGGCCTGGCCGCCGGGATAGACGTCGAGCGCGGCGCCGCTGCTCACGACCGTGCCGGAGGCCGTGCCGCCCGGGTCCACCAGCTCGTCGCCGGCGAGCAAGGTGCCGCTGGCGGTGCCGCCGGCCGAGACCGCGATGTCCCCGCCACGCAGCACGGTCGTGTCGAAGGCCGAGCCGCCTGACGCGACCAGCAGGCCGCCGGCACTGACCACCGTGTCCTCGGCCTGGCCGCCGGAGCCGACCTCCGCGGAGCCGCTCGCATCGACCACGGTGGCGCTGGCTATGCCGCCGGAGACCGACAGCACGCCGCCGGCGCTGACCAACGCGCCCTCGGCCTGGCCGCCGGAGGAGACCACCGCGGACCCGCCCGCGTCGACCAAGGTGCCGCTGGCCACCCCGCTGTCGCGCACATCCTGCCGGCCGCCGTTGCCGACCACGGTGCCGAAGGCCGCGCCGCCGGAGCTGACGATCTGGTCGCCGCCGCCGACCTGCGTGGCGGTCGTGGTGCCGAGCGCGGAGACGATCTCGTCGCCGGCATACACCGTGGTGCCGCTGACCGAGCCGCCGCCGTAGACGATTTCGGCGCCGCCGCCGACCACGAGCCCGATGCCGGACCCACCGCCGATGTAGATCGTGCCGCCCGCATCGGCGGAGGCATCGCCGGCGACCGCGCCGGAGTTGACGAATTCGTCGCCGCCGGCGCTGACCACGCTGCGGCTCGCGACGCCGCCGGCGGAGAGCGCCAGCTCGCCGCCGGAGACCGCGGTGCCGATCGCCGTGCCGCCGGCTTCGACCGATTGCACGCCGAGGGGGCCGACCTCGGCATCGCCGGCGACACCCTGGACGTACTCCGTCGCATCTTCGGTGCCCGAGCCGCCGGCCAGCGCCAGTCCCGCGAACCTGCCGCCAAAGGCGCTGCCGCCGCTTGCGACGAACACCGAGCCCCCGGACACCTGCGCACTGCCGCCGAGGTTGCCGCCGGAGTTTACTTCCACGGTGCCGCCGCCGAACACGTCGATGGCGCCGCCGGCGAAGCCGGCATCCGAGAGTGCGAGCACGCCGCCGCTGAACACCTGCGCGCCGCTGACCGCGCCGCCCTGCGTCGCCAGCGCCGACCCGCCGGAGGAGACGGTCTCGGCGGTCGCGACGCCGCCCGCTTCGATCAGCGCGAGCCCGCCCGAGAACACGGTGGTTCCGCTGGCCTCGCCGTGCACGAACTGCGAGCCGCCGGCCGAAACCGTGGTGTCGAGCGCGACGCCGCCGTCGACGAACTGGGTGCCGCCGCTGGAGACCGTCGTTGCGACCGCGCTGCCGTCCTCGACCCGCTGATCGGCGAGCTGGTACAGCACCGCCGCGCTGGCCACACCCCCGAGCACCTGCTCGACGGCCGGGATCTGCTCCGGGATCACGCCGAAGAAGTTGCCGCCGAACACGGTGCCGCCGCCGGAGACGATCACCTCGCCGCCCGAGACCTGGATGTTGCCGCGCGCGACCCCGCCGGCCAGCACCGTCATAGAGGCGCCGGCGGACACGTAGGTGCTGCCGGTGCCGAGGGCGCCGGCCGAAAACACGAGGTTGCCGGAACCGAACACGACGGTGCCGCTCGCGACGCCGCCGCCCTGCACCAACTCCCGGCCGCCGGCGGACACATGCGCCGCGACCGTGGTGCCGCCGTTCTCGACCACGACCGTCCCGCCGCTCTGCATCGCCAACCCGGAGACGACTTCGCCGCTGGTCACGTCGAAGGTTTCGCCGGCGCTGACCGGGATGCCGTCGGCGGCGTCGTCGACAGTGACCAGCGCGCCGCCGTTGCCGTCCGGCCCGACCGTGAACAGGTCGTCCGCGTAGTCGCCGGACAGCGGCAACTGAACGAAGCCGTTGCCTTCGGTGACCGTCAGCAGCTGGGTCTGCGGGTTCCACGTGGCGATCCGGGCGCCGCTGTAGGCGAGGTTCGGCAAGTCGATCGAGGCGCCGACATTGACCACCGTGCCGAGCGCCGTGCCGCCGGCGGAGACCAGCAGCGTGGCACCGTCGTACAGCACGGTGCCGCTCGCGGTGCCGCTCGGCAGCACGAGTTCGCGGCCGCCGCTGCTGGCGATCGTGCCGAACGCCTTGCCGCCGGAAAGGAACTGGCTCCCGCCGCTGAGCACGGTGCCGCTGACCAGCGCGCCCTGGTACAGCTCCTGCGCGCCGCCGGCGAACACCGAGGTGCCGGTGGCCGTGCCGCCGGACACCACCTCCTCGACGCCGAGGCGGACCAGCGTGCCGACGGCGCTGCCAAAGACGACGTCCCGGCCGCTCGACACCACGGTGCCGCTCGCGACGGCGCCTGCGTTCACGTAAAGCTCGCCGCCGCTCAGCACCGTGTCCAGCGCCGCGCCGCCCGAGCCCACGGCTTCGAGCCCGCCGCTCGCCGTCGTACGGATCGACGAGCCGCCGGCGTAGACGTCCTGCGACCCGCTGAAAAGCAGGGTGGCGCTGGCGATGCCGCCCGAGGAGACGAACTGCGCCGTGCCGCTGTCGACCTCGGTCGCGTAGGCCGTGCCGCCGGCCGAGACCGTCTGGTTGCCGTCGCCACTGAGCATCGCGAGCGAGGTCACGCCGCCGGAGTAGACGGTGTCGCCGCCGCTGTAGACGGTGGTGAGCAGGTCCGAGCCGCCGGCGTAGGTCTCGACGCTGCCGCCGAACACGAACGTGCCGCTGATCACCCCGCCAGTGGACACGACCAGCAGGCCGCCGGAGGCAATATGCGTGAACTCGGCGATGCCGCCGTTCTCGACCTCGACCATGCCGCCGTTCTGCACGACAAGCCCCGAGGCGAGCTGCGCGCTGCCGACGACGAAGACCTGGCCGGAGCTGATCGTCTCGCCCATCTCGTTCTCCCGATGGCGCGCTCAGTTCATCGCGATCAAGTCGATGTCCGATCCCGACCGGCAGATGCCGGCCGCTAGGGAATTGTCATGCGGTGATCGGACGGCTCATTGCCCGCTTTTGGCGGGGCCGGCGGCGGAGGAAGCTGGGGCGCTGCCGTTGTTGGAGCCGTTGGCGCTCAACGCACTCGCGTATGCGCAGGCATAGCGCATCCGGCAACGGCGCGTCTCTTGTCGGCTGCTTGCGTGGACGTCCTGCAACGAGCCACAGCCGCGGCGCGATCACGCTTTCTGCGTATCGAGATGCTTACCTGGGTCGACTATTTCGGCCATGATCCGGCGAATCGCGCTCGCCGGCGCGAACGATCGGTCACGCACGCGCTGGGACAGGGAACGACACGATGACGACATATCTGGTCAGCGGCGCCACGTCGTCGGCCGTGGGGCAGACACTGTTCAACGGCGACGTGCTGTCGGCCTACAGCGGCGGGCTGGCGTCCGGCACCCTGATCTCCAATGGCGGCATCCAATACATCATCGACGGCGGCGTCGAGCGAGACAGCGTGGTCTTTGCCGGCGGCTCGCAATACGTGTCCGCAGCCGACGCCTCCCACACCGAGCTGTTCGGCGGCGCCGAGACGGTAGCCAGCGGCGGCACCGAGACCTCGGCCAGCGTGGTCGACCCCGGATCCCTGCTCAACGTGCTGGTCGGCGGCGTCGCCACCAACGCCGAGGTCGATGCCGGCGGCTCGGAATACGTGTCTGCGGGCCACGCCTCCTACACCTTCATGGAAGGCGGCACCGAGACCGTGGTCGGCGGCGGCATCGAGTTCGGCGGTTCGGCCGACGCCGGCGGCCAGCTCTACGTCAGCGACGGCGGCAGCGCGACCAACGAGACGATCGGCGCTTACGGATCCGGAACAGTTGGCTCGGGCGGTTCGGCGCTTTCGACCACGGTCGACAACTCCGGCACGCTGAATGTCGAGGGCTCCGGCTCGGCGACGGACACCTATGTCTCGTCCGGCGGCGTCGAATACGTCAGCGGCACCGGCGCCGTGGACAGCGGTGGTACCGTCGGGTCCGGCGGGTCGCAGTACGTCAGTGCCGGGGGCACCGCGTTCGACACGCTGGTCAGCGGGGCCGGGGCGTACCAGAGCGTCTCGTACGGCGGCAGCGCCGTTTCGGCGACGGTCGAAAGCGGCGGGGCGCAGTATATCGGCGCGGAAGGCTTCGCCTCGGACACCACAGTCTCCGCGGGCGGCAGCCAATCCGTCAGCGGCAACTACGCGGTCGCGAGTGCCACCAGCGTGTTCGCCAGCGGTGCGCTGTACGTCAGTTCCGGCGGCAGCGCGTATTCCGACTATGTCAGCGGCACCAGCGCGTTCGTCAGCGTCGGCCACGTCGGCAGCGCCGGCTACACGACGGTGCAGGGCGGCGGCGCGCAATATGTCGGCCCGTACGGCTCGGCCTCGGCGACCTACGTCTCGTCCGGCGGCAGCCAGTTCGTCAGCGGCGCGGCCGCGTTCGCCAGCGCCACCAGCGTGTTCGCCTACGGCACGCAGGACGTCAGCGCCGGCGGCGAGGCGAAACAGGCGTACATCAGCGGCTCCGGCGCGGTGCAGAACGTCGATAGCGCCGGTTATGCGACCTCGGCGACGGTGTATTACGGCGGTGTGCAAAGCGTCGGCGCGTACGGCTCGGTCTCGGCGACCGACGTCGCCTCCGGCGGCAGCCAGGTGGTCAGCGGCACGGGCGCGCTCGCCAGCGCCACCAGCGTGTTCGCCTACGGCACCCAGGACGTCAGCGCCGGCGGGTCGGCGATTTCGGCGACGGTGTATGATCACGGCGTGCAAAGTGTCGGCGCAGGCGGCTTCGCGTCGGCGACTTATGTCTCGGCCGGCGGCAGCGAATACGTCAGCGGCACCGACGCGGTCGCGAGCAACACCTCGGTGTTCAGCGGCGGCCAGTACAGTCAGCGCCGGCGGCAGCGCGGTCCGCGCGTATCTCAGCGGCGCCGGAGCGTTCGAGAGCGTCGGCAGCGGCGGCTCGGCGATCTCGACCACGCTGCAGTCCGGCGCCACGCAATATGTCGACGCTGGCGGTTTCGCGTCGAACACCTACGTCTCCTCCGCTGCCTCCGAATACGTCAGCGGCAGCGGCGCGGTCGCGAGCAACACCTCGGTGTTCAGCGGCGGGATGTACGTCAGCGCCGGCGGCAGCGCGGTCGGCGCGTATCTCAGCGGCAGCGGAGGGTACGAAAGCGTCGGCAGCGGCGGCTCGGCGCTCTCGGCCAACCTCCAGTCCGGCGCGACGCAATACGTGGACGCGGGCGGTTACGCGTCGAACGCCTCCGTCTCCTACGGTGCCTATGAATTCGTCGCCGGCAGCGGCGCGGTCGCGAGCAACACCTCGGTGTTCAGCGGCGCGCTGTACGTCAGCGACGGCGGCAGCACGGTCAACGCCTATCTGAGCGGCAACGGGGCGTTCGAGAGCGTCGGCCGCGGCGGCGTCGCGATCTCGACCACGGTCGAGTCGGGGGCCACCCAATACGTGGACGGCAGCGGCACGGCCTCCGCGACGCTGATCAATTCCGGGCTGCAGGTGATCGATGGCGGCGGCGCCAGCGGCACCATCATCTCCGGCGGCGGGTCGCAGACGTTCAGCGGCGGCGGCGGCTACGCCTCGGCGACCTCGGTGTTCGACGGCGCCCAGTACGTCCAGTCCGGCGGCAGCGCCTACCACACGGTGCTGGAAGGCACCGGCGCCAAGCAGATCGTCAGCAGCGGCGCCGCATACTACACGGTGGTCAGCAGCGGCGCCGTGTTGTCTGGCGTGTCCGGCGGCTACGTCGAATTCCTCGGTGGTCTCGGCCGGCGGATCGGAATTCCTCAGCGGCATCGGCGCGTCCGCCGCCTACACCTCGGTGTTCGGCGGAGCGCAGACGGTGGAATCCGGTGCGGTCGCCTACTCGACGACGGTCAGCGGTTCGGCCGCGTACCAGACGGTGAGCTCCGGCGGCTCGGCCTTCTATACGCTGGTCGAGGCCAGCGGTTCGCAGGTCGTGGCGAGCTCCGGCTTTGCCCAATACACCTCGGCAAGCGGCGGCGGCGTCGTCAGCGTGCAGGGCTTCGGCGACCTGGACTCCGCCGTCGTGGCCAGCGGCGGCACCGTGGTCGTGGGAGACAACGGGTCAGCCTACTACACGTCGGTTAGCGGCGGCGCGATGAGCGTGCTGTCGGGCGGATCGGCCAACTACACACAGGTCGACAGCGGCGGTGTGGTGTATGTCGACGGCGGCATCGTCTCCAGTTCGCAGGTTTACGGCGGCGGCTCGCAGGTTATTTCGGCCGGCGGTTCGGCGCTCTACACCTCCGTCGGCGATAACGGCAGCGAGACGGTGTCGTCGGGCGGGCTGGCAAGCGCGACCTCGGTCGGCTCCGGCGGCCGCCAGTATGTCGATTCCAGCGGCACGGCGTTCTCGACGGTGGTCAGCCGCGGCGGGCTGCAGGAGGTCAGCGGCAGGGCGGCGGTCGCGAGCGACACGGTGGTCAACGCCGGCGGCCAGCAGGTCGTCGAATGGTTCGCGTCAGTCGTCAGCACCTATCTTGGCGGAACCGGCGCCACCCTGGACGTCGAGGGGTCCGCCGGCAGCGCCTTCCACACGTCGGTCGGCAACGGTGCTTCCCAGTTCGTCGAGTTCGGGCGGCCATGCATTCTACACCCTGCTCAGCGCGGGCGCATCGCAGACCGTCGGGTCGGCCGCTTACGCGGTCAGCACCACGGTCAATTCGGGCGCGACGGAGACGGTCTCGTCCGGCGGCTTCGGCAGCGCGACGGTCGTCTACAACGGCGGCACGCTGGTTGCGTCCGCCGGTGCCACGTTTACCAGCGGCACGCTGTCGGCGGGCGCGACCTTCATCGAGGTCGGGCTGACCGTCAGCGGCGCCGGCGCAACCACGACGGTGCAGGCGCAGACCGTCACTAGCCTCGGCCTGAGCTTCTCCGGCTCGACCGTGACCGGCGAAACCGAACTGCTCAGCGCGACGGTGTCGTCCGGCGGCACCGTGTTCGTCGAGTCGGGCGGCAGCGCGGTCTCGACCACGGTCGGCCCCAGCGGCACGGTCAGCGTGTTCTCCGGCGGCACGACGATGCTGACCACGTTGAGCGGCGGCGGCTCGGAATACGTCGGCGCCAGCGGCACCGCGATCTCCACCACGGTCGAGGACCCGTCGTATTTCCTGGTCGCGTCGGGCGGCGTCGCGAGCTTCACGACGGTCGTCTCGGGCGGCTCGATGGAGGTGCAACTCGGCGGCACCGCGAGCGGCGTCACGGTCGGCTCGGCGACGGTGACGATCGATGCCGGCGGCCACCTCTCCGGCGGGTTCGTGTTCACCGTGCCGGGCGGCGAGTTGGTGATCGACGGCACCACCATGCCGGCGGCGACGATCAGCGGCTTCGGCATGAATGAAACGATCGACCTCGCCTCGATCATGTCGAGTGCCGGCGTGTCGGCGACGCTGAACTCGGGGCTGCACCAGATCGACGTGACCTCCGGCGCCAGCACCTTCGTGCTCAACGTCGATCCGGCGTTCAACTACACCGGCGACACGTTCGGGGTCGCGCAGGACGGCAACGGCATCGACGTCACCGTGCTGTGCTTCGTGGAGGGCACGCGGATCGCGACGCCCGGGGGCGAGGTGGCGGTGGAGACGCTGCGGCCGGGCGATCTGGTGGCGACCGTGGGCGGGCCGGCGATGCCGGTGCGCTGGCTCGGCGTGCAGACGGTGGCGACGCGGTTCGCCGATGCGCTGCGGCTGTTCCCGGTGCGGCTCCGCGCCGGGGCGCTCGCGGACAACGTGCCGAGCCGCGACCTGCTGCTGTCGCCGGGGCACGCGCTGCTGCTCGAGGGCGCGCTAGTGCAGGCCGGCGCGCTGGTCAACGGCAGCACGATCGCCCGCGTGACCGAAGTGCCGGAGCGGTGGCGCTACTACCACGTCGAGCTGGACGCGCACGCGCTGCTGCTGGCCGAGGGCGCGGCGGCGGAGAGTTTCCTCGACGGGGTCGAACTGACGGCGTTCGACAATGCCGGCGAGCGGGAGGCGCGCGAGACGGCGGAGCTGCCGTATCCACGCATCAAGTCGCACCGGCAGGTGCCGGCGGCGTTGCGCGACCGGATCGCCGCGCGGGCGCGGCTGCGGGCGGAAGTGGCGGGCGCGGCGGCATAGCCGGCGGCTCCTCACGCGGATGTGCGTCCGCCGCGGCAACGCGGCGGGGCGTCGGGCGTTTGCCCAGGCATCGTCATCGGAATCGGATGGTGCGACATGCCACAGGACGGCACCGGCGGCCCGCTGCGCGCAACGCTCTCCCAGGTCGGCGACGTTTGGCGCGCCAAGTATCTCGCCGAACTGAACCCGGACCACCCGGACGACCGCGCGTTGCCGGATTCGCATATCGGCGCGACGGAAGCCGAGGTGCGCTGGTGGGTGGAGCAGATGGCGCGCGGCATGGGCTATGCCGGCGTCGAATGGCAGACGCCGCAGTCGCGGTTCATGCTGCCGCGGCAGATGCCCGGACGACGGGAAAATCTGCCGCCGGGCACACTGCCGCCGCCGCATTTTGACCGCCAGGGCGACGAGCAGCGCCAGCCCTCGCCAGACGATCTGGCCGAAACCGGGCGGGTGCAGCGGGAGCTGGTGCCGAAGCTCGAGTGACTACGGCACGTCCTGGTAGACCGTGCCCCAGCCCCATCGGCCGTCGGCGGGCGCGCCGCCGGCCGATGTGGTGCCGTAGAGCGTGCCGTTGACGCTCATGGCCAGCCCGCCGTACGGCGTCGAGCCGTCGGTGCTGCCGGTGAAATCGTGCAGGATCGTTTCCGTCCACGGCGGCGACGGCTGGTGGGTGAGCTTGAACAGCGTACCGAACGTCTTGGTGCCGCCGAACGGCGTCGCGCCGTACAGGTTGCCGTGCGCGTCCAGCACGAGCGGCCCCTGCGGGCCGATGCCGTCGACATTGTTGTTGGCGAAGCTGTAGAGCACCTGCTCGGTCCAGCCGCCGGCGCCGGGGACCAGCTCGAAGACCGTGCCGGCGTCGACGGCGCCGCCCTGCGCGGTGGTGCCGAACAGGACGCCGCCGGCGCCTAGCAGCAGCGGGCCGTGCGGCAACGAGCCGTCGTCCGGCTGCCCGGCGAAACGGTAGAGCACGGTCTCGGTGTAGCCGCCGCCTTCAGCGGGCGTGAGCTCGAACACCGCACCATTGCTGTTGCCGATGGCGCCGCCGGTGACCGTGGTGCCGTAGAGATTGCCGTTCGTGTCGGCGATCACCCCGGTCTGCGGCGAATAGCCGTCGCCGGAACCGTAGTCCTCGAAGTTGTACAGCACGTTTTCCGTCCAGGTCTTGCCGGGCGGCGTCGGCGGCACGAGCGCGAACACGGTGCCGGCATCGTTGGTGCCGCCGTACGATGTGGTGCCGTAAAGCACGCCGTGCGCGCCGAGCAGCACGCCGGCGGTCGGCCAGTAGCCGGAGAGGTTGGTCGGGCCGAAACTGAAGATAACCTGCTCTTTCCAGGCCGCGCCGGGCGTCTTCGGCGGCGTGAGCATGAACACGCTGCCCTGGTCGGCGGCGCCGCCCATGTAGGTCGTGCCGAACAGCCTGCCGCCGTTGAGCACGAGGCCGCCGAGCGGATCGTCGCCGTCGCCGGTGCCGCCGAAACTGTGCGCGATGCTGTAGCTCCAGGCGGCGCCCGAGGTGGCCGGTGGGCTCAGTTCGAACACCACCCCGCGGTCGGCGGTACCGCCCTCCGGCGTGGTGCCGAACAGGTTGCCGTCGGCGTCGCTGACCAGCGGGCTCTGCGAGGCGAAGCCGTTGGCGCCGTCGAACGCGAACAGCGTGTGCAGCGGCGCGGCCCCGGCCGCGCCGGACAACAGCGGCACGGACAGCGCGGCCAGCGCGACCGTCAGCGGCCGGGCGTGTGGCATCATGGCGTGTCGGCTCCCAGCATCGTTCCGACGGGCAGCGTAACCCCATCTCGACGACGCAACCAGATACGCCGGGGGCAATCGGGCGGTGCGCGTGCTGTCGCGGCGACACCTCGGGCAACTTTGCAGCCAGTCCGGCGGGCACGGGTTTGCGCACGGCCGGATTGCCTGCTACCGCTGGACCCGGAATTGCATCGTCGTGCCGGCCGCGAATGTCGTCGGAACAAGCGACGCGGCGTTACTCGCGAGTGTCTTGGAGCGTATGAATGGACGACACGCGTTTTCTTGATGGGCTCGATCGAGGGAGCAACGCAGGCCAGCAGAACGACGTCGAATTGGATTTTTCCGCTGGTGCGACCGTGCCGGGCCGGATGCGGGCGCCGGGGATGCGCCCCGAGGGCGGCCTGCTGGTGCGGGACTTCGCGCCCCGGCCGGCGGAGGTGCGGCGCATCCTGGTGTTCAAGCTCGACCATCACGGCGATTTCGTGATCGGCCTGCCGGCGCTGTGCGACCTGCGGCAGGCGTTTCCGCAGGCTCGCATCCGGCTGGTGTGCGGGCGCTGGAACGCGGCGGCCGCCAACGCTTCCGGACTGGTCGACGACGTGCGCACCTTCGATTACTTCCCGGAGCGCGCGGTCGACTGGAACGGCGCGCCGCCGGATGTGGACTGGGTGCAGTTCGCCACCGCGACCGAGGGGCGGTTCGACCTGGCGATCGACCTGCGGGTGGACGAGGATACCCGGCCGTTGCTGGCGCGGGTGGATGCGGCGGTGCGCTGCGGCATCGGCTCGCAGGCGCGCTTTCCGATGCTCGACGTGGCGCTGCCGGACGTCTCGCGCGAGCTGATCCCGAACGCGCCGGCGGGACGGCCCGGCCTGCTCGACCCGGGCGGCGCTATGAGCCTGCCGCCCGACACGTTCGAGTCCGAAATGGACTGCAAGTCGTCCGCCTGGCACGAGACGCGCTTCATCGGGCGCGAGCCCTGGCTGCTGCGCAGCGAGAACGTAATGCTGCCGCTCGGCCGCTACAGCGCGGT
Source organism: uncultured Solirubrobacterales bacterium (assembly GCA_963697635.1). Taxonomy (GTDB): domain Bacteria; phylum Pseudomonadota; class Alphaproteobacteria; order Acetobacterales; family Acetobacteraceae; genus CAJCJG01. The sequence goes on from CAVOOS010000036.1 coordinate 10,902, forward strand.
GTTCGCGCTGGAGGCGCGGCGGTTCCTGCCGGGCTTGCAGGGGGTCGGCGTCGCCATCGAGGTGATCGCCAACGGCGAGCACCGGGTGGCCGCGAAGGTGTTCGGCCGGCGCAGCATCCGGCGGCTCGATGCGGCGATGGCGACGCTGCTGTTCGAGAGCGCGGGCGAGCCGGCCTGGTACGATTTCCGGGTACGGCTGGAGGGCCGGGCGCTGGCCGGGCGGCTGCGCTTCTCCGGGCTGAAACTGCAGCGTGTCGACCGCCGCATCGCGCGTTTCCGGCCCAGCGAACTGCATGTCGGCGAAAAACTGTCCCTGCTGGTCAGCCTGATCCGGCAGCGCACCGGCGACCTCACGGTCGGGCCTGCGGCCGCGCCGGCGCGCGCCCCCGGCAGCCCGCTGCGGATCGTGGTCGCGCCGTTCAGCAATTCCACGGTCCGCGACTGGCCGCCAGGCCACTACGCGACCCTGATCCGGCTGCTGCTGGGGCGGCTCGACGGCACCATTGCGGTGATTGGCGCGCCGACCCAGGCCGGGCAGGCGGCGACGCTGCTGGCGCTGTTGGGCGAGCACGCGGCGGGCGGGCGCGTGCTGGACCTGGTCGGCAAAACGCAGTGGTCAGACATGCCGGAGATCCTGCGCGCTGCCGACCTGGTGATCTGCAACAACTCCGGCATCGCGCACCAGGCGGCCGGCCTCGGCGCGCCGACGCTGGCGATCTATTCGGGCAGCCACCAGCCGCTCGAATGGGGGCCGCGCGGGCCGCGTGCGAGGGCGGTGATGCTGCCGGTGCCCTGCTCGCCGTGCGGCTGGGAGCGGGTGGAGGATTGCCCCAACGACCACATGTGCATGCGCATGATCACGCCGCAGGCGGTGCTGGAGCAGGCAACGCGGGTGCTCGGGGCCAGGCTCGTGCCGGCGGGCCGGGTCGAGACGGTGGCGTAGCGGCGCGGCGGCTTAAGCTTCGCTTAGGCCCGCCCCGGTACGGTCGGACGCGGCACCAACCGCCGTCCAACCGCCAGGAGTTCCCATGCGCGCCACCTTCGCCTCGTTCGCCGCCGCAGCCGTGCTGTGCCTTGCCGGCGCCGCCGCGCCCACCATCGCCCACGCCGGCAAGCAGGATTTTACCCTGGTCAACAACACCGGCTATCAGATCGACAAGGTCTATGTCAGTTCGGTCGGCGCGAAATCGTGGGAGGACGACATCCTCGGCCGCGACACACTGAACGACGGCGAGCAGGTGGCGATCTCGTTCGAGAAGGGCGAACGCGGCTGCAACTACGACCTGAAAGTCGTCTATGAGGACAAGGACGAGGCCGAGTGGCACGACGTCAACCTGTGCGAGATCAGCACCGTCCACATCCACTGGGACAAGAGCGCCGGCACCACCTCCGCGACCGCGGATTGATCGCGAGCCGGGTTTCGATTTCCGTCAGCCCGGCGAAGGCCCCGGCATTTGCGGTCGGCGGGCGGGTGGAAGCAACGCCGTTTCGGCCCACATGCATCGCTTGGCGGACCGCTGTGCGGCCGGCCGCAGCGTCGTTCAGCCGACGCTGCGGCGGCATCGTCGTACAAGGCGCCCGGAGCTTTGCAAATGAACGACGTGCCCACCTACACGCCGCCGGCCGTCTGGACCTGGGACAAGGCGAGCGGCGGCCAGTTCGCCAGCATCAATCGCCCGATCGCGGGGCCGACGCACGACAAGGCGCTGCCGGTCGGCCGGCATCCCCTGCAGCTCTATTCGCTCGCCACGCCGAACGGCGTGAAGGTCACGGTGATGCTGGAGGAGCTGCTCGCGCTCGGCCATGCCGGCGCCGAGTACGACGCCTGGCTGATCCGGATTTCCGACGGCGATCAGTTCGGCAGCGGCTTCGTCGCCGTCAACCCGAACTCGAAGATCCCGGCGCTGCTCGACCGCAGCGGGCCGACGCCGATCCGGGTGTTCGAATCCGGTTCGATCCTGCTGCACCTTGCGGAGAAGTTCGGCGCGTTCCTGCCGACCGACGTGGCGACGCGCGCCGAATGCCTGTCCTGGCTGTTCTGGCAGATGGGCAGCGCGCCCTATCTCGGCGGCGGATTCGGCCATTTCTACGCCTACGCGCCGATCAAGATCGAATACGCGATCAATCGCTTCGCGATGGAGGCGAAGCGCCAGCTCGACGTGCTCGACCGGCGGCTGGCGCAGTCCGAGTATCTCGCAGGCCCCGACTATACGATCGCCGACATCGCGGTGTGGCCGTGGTACGGCGGGCTGGCGAAGGGCCGGCTGTACGGCGCCGGCGAGTTTCTGTCAGTGCAGGACTACACGCATGTCCAGCGCTGGGCCGATGCGATCGGTGCGCGCCCGGCCGTGCTGCGCGGCCGCAAGGTCAACTGCACCTGGGGCGAGCCGTCGGGCCAGTTGCACGAACGCCATGACGCGAGCGACTTCGACACCAAGACGCAGGACAAGGTCGAGGCGGGCAAGACGGCTGGCGGCTGAGGCTGCCGGCAGACACGCCGTTCGCCAGATCTCCGCCGGCGCGTGCAGATAGGCGAGTACCGAGCTGAGGTGGGCGCGCCGGCTGTGTCCAGCGATCAGCGATGCACCAGGCGGCGCGCGAGGGCTGCGCGCCGCCTGGGCAGTCGTTCAGGTGTAGGTGATCAGCGATCCGCTGTGGTGGTCGGTGCCAATGACAAAGTTCGCCTGCGTGAAGCTGCCGATCATCGTGATCGAGGCCGAGTGAACCCCGTCGGACAGGCTCAGCGTGCCCTTGTTGGCGTTGCCCGAATACGTCAGCGAGGCGGTGGGCGCGAGGTCGGTCAGGTCGATCTGATCCATCAGCGCGCCGGTGCCGCCGAAGCCGCTGATCGTGTCGCCGGTCATGCCGGCGCTGGTGCCCAGGAAGGTGTCGCCGAAGCCGCTGAAGCCGCCCAGTAAATCACCGCCGGCGAGGCCGCCGAGCGTCTGGCCGGTGGCCTTGGCCGAGATCGTGCTGCCGCTCGTGTCGGCGACCGCGGTGATGAACGACATGCCGTTCAGCGTCAGGTTGGTCGCGGCGCTCAGCGTCACCGTCAGGTTGGTGTCGGCGGCGTTGAGCTTGGTCGTGCCGCCGCCGTCGATCTCCAGCGTCACAGGGCCGCCGCCGGCCGCGCCGACCACCTTTGCCGCGGCGGTCGCGGCCGTGCCGAAAACCGAGCCGCTGCCGGTGCCGCCGTTCACCGTCTCGGTTGCGGCGCCGAGATACACGACGTCGTCGCCGGCGCCGAGGTTGATCACGCTCGCATCGTTGGCGCCATTGATGGTGATGGTCGCCGGGTTCGGGTCGGCCGGATTGAGTAGCACCGCGGGCGCCGCGGTGACGTTGAGCGTCACGTTGAGCCCGCTGCGCAGCGTCACGATCTGCGATTCGTTCGGGATCGGCGTGCCGCCCGGCGGGGTGTAGCCCGCTTGCCCCTCCATCGCCGTGACCGTGGTGATGTGGGTCAGGCTCGCCGGGGTGGCGAGATCGAAGGCGCCGGCGCCGAGCAGTAGCAGCGTGTTGCTGCCGGTGCCGCCGCTGATGCTGTCGCTGGTCCCCAGAATGCCGCCGGTCACCACGATCGTGTTGCCGGTGCCGCTCAGGCTCACGGTGTGGGTCTGGCCGCCGGTCACAATCGCCTGGCCGACGCCGCCGAGCACGTCGAGTGTCTGCGCGGCGACCGCGGCGCTGTAGCTGCTGGCATTGCTGCCGGTGCCGTTCAGCACGACCTGCTCGATGTCGTAGCCGTCGGCTGCGCCGGTCAGCGCGAACGAGTCGGCGGTCTCGGTCTGTCCGGCGACGAAGCCGCTGAAGCCGGGCAGGGTGTTGTTGAACCCGCCGGTGCCGGGGCCGGCGACGGCGAAGCTGCCGGCCAGCAGGTCGGCGGGGCCTGTCGCGGAGTTGCCCGCTACCAGCGTCGCGCTCGCGGCGTTGCCCTGCAGGGTCACCATCGTCAGCGTCGCCGTGTCGGCGCCGGCGGCGGCGTAGGCGCCGGCCGAGCCCGCGGCAATGCCGAGCGAGGCCGTCGCATAGTTGTCGACCGTGCCGACCAGCGTGATCGTGCCGGGCGTCAGCGTGACGTCGGAGAGCACCGCGTCGTGGCTCGCCAGGTCGACCGTCGCCGCGCCGGAAATCGCCTTGGCGGTGCCGGTGTTGAGCGTGAAGCCGAGTTCGCCGGTGCCGAGCGAGGCGACGTCGAGCGAGCCGGACGCCGTCACCGCCGGCGCGCCGGTGATCGTCGCGACGCTGCCGATCAGCGCATCGACCAGCGCGCCGGTCGCCGTGTTGCTGACCGCGAGGTTCTGCTCGACCGTGTCGCCGACATGCACGATGCCGAAATTCACCACGGTGCCGAACGACGCGACCGCGGTCTGGAACACCTGCCCGGTCACCTTGATCGTGCCGGCGGTCAGCACGGTGTTGCCCAGCCCGGCGCCGCCCGAAAGCGAGGTCAGCGCCACCGTCACCGGCGTCTGCACGAACGAGCCCGAGGTCGAGGCGTTCAGCGTGAAGCCGAGCGAGACGCTGCCGCCCGCGACGATGGTGCCGCTGGTCGCGCCGCTGGCACCGACAACGCCGGTCGGCGACGTCTCCCCGAATTTCAGCAATTCCTGGAACGGATCGGCGGCGGTGCCGTTGCTCAGCAGCACATTCAGCGTCTGGCCGGCGCCGCCGACCCGCTCCGCGGTGAACTTCACTGCTATCGCGCTGAGCTTCGGCGCCGCAAGGGCATAGACGGTGCCGGTCGCCGTGATCGTCTCCGGCGTGAACACCGTCACCGGCAGCCCGTCGATGCCGGTGCCATCGGAGGTTTCGGTGATCACCACGGTGCCGGTCATCACGCCGTCGGTCTTGGTGTTCAGCGTCACCGTGAGGTCGCTGCTGTTGCTCTGCTGGCCGCCGAGCCCGGTCAGCGTGCCGGCGGTGGTGATGCCGGAGCCGGTCGCGCTGATCGAGGCGTCGAGGTTCTCGTAATAGCCGTCGTTGGGCGCCTGGTTGCTGAGCGTCATGCCCTGCGTGACGGTCGCGCCAGCCAGCACGTTGCCGAAGCTGATCGGGTTCGGCGCGATCGTGCCGGGCTGCGCGAGGCCGTAGATGGTCACGAACCCATCGGAGGCGGTGTTGACCACCTGGATCAGGTCGCCCGCGGCGGGGGCGGCGCCGAGCGCGTAGGTCAGCGTGCCCCCGCCCTTTTCCTTGATCACCAGGCTGTCGCCGGAGAACTTGGCGCTGGTGACGTCGACGCCGACCAGATCGAGCCGGCTGCCCGGCGCCACGCCATCGAGCGTGCCGGTGTAGCTCGATGGCTTGTCCAGCCGCAGCGTCGCGTTGACGCCATTGAAGGTGACCGTGTCGGTGGTCGCGTTCGGCACTTCCAACGTCGATCCGCCATCGACCTGCAAGGCGCCGACGCCCGACAACGTACCGAGCTTGAGCAGCCCGCCGTTCAATTCGATCGTGCCCGTGCTGGTCAGCGCGACGACGCCGGTCGTGGCGATGCTGCCGTTGCCGATGATGAGACCGGCCGAGGTGATGCCGCCGACGCTGGTGCTGAACGTGCCGCCGCCGAGCCGCAGCACGCCGCCGCTGGCGATGCTGATCGCGTGCGTCGCCGCAAAATTGCGGCCGCCGAGCACCGCGAGCAGGCCGGTGCCGCTGATCGTCGTCAGCATCGTGTCGACCGCCGTGCCGCCGATGGTGATCTGCCCGGTGCCGGACAGCGTCAGGTTCGCGCTGTCGATCAGCGTCGCGAAGCCGGCGCCGCTGATGGTCAGCGTGCTGTTGATGCCGGCGTAGCTGCCGCCGGTGATCGTGGCGACGGTGCCCTTGGAGCTGAAGTTGCTGAGCTCGCTTTCGCTGAGCAGCACGCCGCCGGCGCCGGTTGCTTCGATCAGGCCGGAGTTGCCGATCGTGCCGACTGTGATGACGAGTTGGTTGTTGCCGGTGCCGTCGATGATGCCGGCGGCCTTGTTGCTGATGTTGAGCGAGTTGTTGCCGAGCTGGCCGGCGCCGAAGATCGTGTTGTTGACGTTGACCAGCAGGTCGGAGGTCGCCGCGCCCTCGACGATGCTGTTGCTGGTGTCGTTCATCGAAAGCGAGCCGCCGCCGGTCAGCGTGACGGTCGGGCTCGCGATGATGATTTCCGAGGCGTAGTTGCCGGCGTTGACCACCAGCGTGCCCAGGTTGTTCACCGTGCCGATCAGGTCGAGCGCCGCGTCGTTGCCCGCCTCGACGATGCCGATCGTGGTGATCGTGTTGGTGCCGTCGAGGGTGCCGGTGTTGGCGAACGCGACCGTCGCCACGCCGCCGCCGGTGCTGCCGAAAGTGCCACCGACGATGTCGTCGCCGGAGTAGAGGGTAATCGCCGTCCCGGCGCCGGCCGCGACGATGGTGCCGCCGGCGTTGGCGATGGCGCTGTAGATCGACAGCAATTCGGTGCCGGTGGTCTCGATCAGCCCCTGGTTGCTGAACGTGCCGGCCCCGACGTTGATGGTCATCCCGGCGACGCTGCCGTTGGCATTGATGATGCCGGCGGCCTCGTTGTCGATGTTGAGCTGGCCGCCGCCGAGCTGGCCGCTGCCGCTGATCGTGTTGTTGACGTTGACCAGCGTATCCGCGGTTGTGGCACTCTCGATGATGCTGCCGGTGCTGTCGGCCAGCACCACCGAGCCGCCGCCGCTGAGCGTGACAACCGAGCTCGCGGCATACAGGATCGAGTTGTAATTGCTGGAAGCCACGACCAGCGTGCCCTTGTTCACCACGCTGCCGAGCAGGAACAGCGACCCGTCGTTGCCGTCCTGCACGGTTCCGACCAGGGTGATGGTGTTGGTGCCGTCGAGCGTGGCGGCGTTGCCGAACGCCACGGTCGCGACGCCGCCGCCGGTGCTGCCAAACGTGCCGCCCGCGATGTCGCTGCCGGCTTCGAGCGTGATCGACGCCGCGGCCCCGACCGCCAGGATGCTGCCGGTGTTGCTGATCGCGGTTGCGTCGATGGTCAGTCCGGCCGGGCCGGTGTCCTCGATCTTGCCTTCGTTGGTGAAGGTGCCGGTGGCGCCGACATTGATCGTCATGCCGGCGTTCGTGCCGGTCGCATCGATGATGCCCGCGGCCTGGTTGTCGATGCTGAGCGCACCACCGCCCAATTGGCCGCTGCCGCTGATGGTGTTGTTGATGTTGACCAGCTTGTCGGTGGCCGTTGCGCCATCGACGATGCTGTTGGTGGTATCCGCGAGCAGCACCGTGCCGCCGCTGCGCAGCGTCACCGTGGCGCTGTCGATCTGCAGCAGCGTGCTGTAGTTGTTCGCGGCAACCAACACCAGGCCCGTGTTGGAAATGACGCCGACGAGATCGAGCGCGCTGTCGTTGCCCGCCTCGACGGTGCCGACGACGGTGACGGCGTCCAGCGTGGCGGTATTGCCGAAAGCCACCTCGATGTAGCCGCCGCCGGTGCCGCCGACGGTACCGCCGATGATCTCGGCGTTGGCGGTCAGATCGATACGCGTTCCGGCCCCGGCCGCGAGGATGCTGCCGGTGTTGCTGATCGTGGTTGCGTAGATGGTCAGCTCGTCGGTGCCGGACGCCTGGATCGCGGTCGCCTCGATCAGCCCGGCGTTGGTAAAAGTGTTGCCCGCGGTGTTGATGGTCAGCGCTGCGCTCACGCCGTTCGCGTCGATCACGCCGGCGGCCTCGTTGGTCACGCTGAGCGAGCCGTCGCCGAACTGGCCGCTGCCGCTGATCGTGTTGTTGACGTTGATCAGTCTGTCCTTCGCGGCGGCGCCGGTGATGATGGAGTTGCCGCTGTCGTACATCTGCACCTGGCCGCCGCCGGTCAGCGTCACCGCGGCTGCGTCGATCTGCAGCACCGTGCCGTAGTTGTTTGCCGCAACCAGCAGCGTGCCGTCGTTGGTGATCGTGCCGACAAGGTTCAGCACGCTGTTGTTGTCGGCGACGACGGTACCCACATTGGTGATCCCGCCGCTGCTGCCGTCCAGCGTCGCGGCGTTCTGGCCCAGGACCTGCACGACGCCGCTGCTGGTCACGCTGCCGATGGTCTGCATCGGGGTCGCGAGCACGCCGCCCTTGATGTCGGTGCCGCCGGTCAGGTCGACCTGCGTGCCGATGCCGTTGGCCTCGATCGTGCTGGAATTGGTGACGGTCGTGCCGGCGATGACCAGCCCCGCCGGGCCGGTCGCCTCGACCAGCCCCTCGTTGGTGAAGCTGGTGAGGTCGAGCGTCAACTGCGCCGCCGTGCCGGTGGCGTCGATCACGCCCTTGGCCTGGTTGTCCAGCGCCATCTGGCCGTTGCCGATGCGCCCGCTGCCGCTGATCGTGTTGTTGACGTTCACCAGCCTGTCGGCGCCGACCGCGCCTTCGATCACGCTGTTGACGGTGTCGGCCATCACCACCTGGCCGCTGCCGATCAACGTCAGCGTCGCTGCGTCCACCACCAGGAAGCTCTGGTAGTTGTTCGCGGCGATCACGATCGATCCGGTGTTGGCGATGGTGCCGAGCGCATACAGCGCCGCGTTGTTCGCCGCCTCCAGCGTGCCGGTGTTGGCGACGATCGAACTGCTGCCGTCCACGGTCGCGCTGTTGTTGAAGTCGACCACGATCACGCCGCCGTGCGCGGTCTTCAGCGTGCCGCCCTCGATGTCGCTGTTGTTCTGGAGATGAATCGAGTTGCCGTTCGCCCACAGCACGCCGGCGTTGCTGCTGCCGAGGTTGTCGATCGTGGTGGCGTAGATCGTCAGCCCAGCTTCCGCGGTCAGGCCGCCCGGGTTGGTCGCTTCGAGCAATCCCTCGTTGGTGAACGTGTTGCCGGCGCCGACATTGATGACCAGCGCGTTGCCGCCGGTCGCGTCGATCACGCCCGCCTTCTGGTTGTCGAAACCCAGCGTCCCGCCGCCCAGCGCGCCCGCGCCGGAGATCGTGTTGTTGACGTTGACGTAGCCGAACACCGTGACCGTGCTGTCAACGGTCACCGCGTCCGATTGGATCAGGTTGTTGGTGTCGTCGGACAGCACGATCTGCCCGCCGCCGGTCAGCGTCACGCTCGGGCTCGCCGCGTACATCTGCGACGCATAGTTCGTCGCCGCGAGCACGATCGAGCCGTCGTTGACGATGGCGCCGAGCAGGCTGACGTAGGCGTTGTTGTCGACCTCGAACGTGCCGGTGATGGTGACGCCGCCGGCGCTGCCGTCGAGCGTCGCGCCGTTGCCGGTGAACACCTGCACGATGCCGTTGCCGGTCACGCTGCCGACTGTCGCAACCGGGGTGGCGATGACGCCGCCCTTGATGTCGCTGCCGCCGGTCAGGTCGACCTGCGTGCCGATGCCGTTCGCCTCGATCGTGCCGGTGTTGCCGATCGTGGTTGCGGCAATCACCAGCACGGTCGGCCCGGTCGCCTCGACCAGCCCTTCGTTGGTCATGCCGGCAGCGCCGGTCGAGATGGTCAGCGAATTGGCCGTGCCGGTGGCGTCGATGATGCCACCGGCCTGGTTGTCGATCCCCATCTGGCCGTTGCCGAGCCGGCCGCCGCCGCTGATCGTGTTGTTGACGTTGACCAGCACGTCGGTCGCCGCGGCGCCTTCGATCACCGGGTTGCCGTTGTTGCCGGTGTCGGCAAGCTGCACCTGGCCGCCGCCGGTCAGCGTCGTCGCGGCGCCGGAAACCAGCAGGAAGGTCGCGTAGTTGGACGCAGCCAGCAGCACCGTCCCGTCGTTGACGACCGAGCCCAGCAGCGTCAGGCCGCCGTTGTTGGCGACGGTGACGACGCCGGTCACTGTCACGGCGGCGGCGCTGCCGTCGAGCGTGCTGTTCTGGTAGCCGAAGTCCACCACCACGCCGCCGCCCAGGCCGGCGACGGCGCCGCCCCTGATGTCCGAATTGTCGAAATGCACGACGCCCGTGCCGGTGGAGAGCACGGTGCCGGTGTTGGTGATGGTGCTGCCGACGATGAACAGCCCACCAGCCGCGGTTGCTTCGAGCAGTCCGGCATTGGTGGAGGCGTTGCTGCCGGTGTCGATCGTCAGCGCCCCGCCGGCGCTGTTGGCATCGATGACGCCCGCCAGCTTGTTGATCAGGGTCAGGCTGTCGATGCTGCCGACGCCGCTGACGGTCGCGCTCAGCAGCACCAGCTGGTCGGTGCCGACCGCTCCGTAGATCTGGTCGTTGCTGTCGCCGGCAAGCTGGATCTGCTCCTTGCCGCCGACGGTGACCGCGGTCGCGCCGACCTGGGTGACGACGAGGTAGGAGCCGTAGTTGCTCGCGTTCAGGCTGATCGTGCCGCCGCCGGCGATGGTGCCCTTGAGCGCCAGAACTCCGTCGTTGTCGACGGCGAGCACGCCGGTGACGTTGGACGTGGCGTGCGAGGCCGCGGCGCCGGTCGCGGTGCCGTCGAGTGTCGCCGTCTGGCCGAAAGTGACGTGGATCGCGTTGCCGCCGGCGCTGGCCAGCGTGCCGCCGCGCACCGTCGTGCCGCCGGTCAGCAGCACGCTGCCGCCCTTGGCGAGGATGGTGCCGGCGTTGGCGACGGTGCCCGAGGTGGTGACGGTCTGGTCGATCGAAACGCCACGCAGTTCCAGCCCGGCGGTGGTGGTCGCCTCGACCAGTCCCTGATTGGCGAAGGTGCCCGTCAGCCCGGCGATCAACAGCTCCGAGCCCGAGCCGTTGCCGTTGATCACGCCCGCCGTTTCGTTGGTGAGCGCCAGCGTGCCGCCGCCGATGTCGCCGCCGCCGCTGATCGTGGCGCTGACGATGGTAAGCGTGTCCAGCGTGGTGTTGTTTTCGCCGGTGATGTTGTTGCTGGCTTCGTTGCCGAGCTCGATCTGCCCGCCGCCGGTGAGCGCGACGCTGCCGTCGATGGTGATGTTGGAGTCGTAGTTGGTGGCCTGCGTCGCCAGCACGCCGCCGCCGGTGTTGATCGTGCCGAGCAGCGTGACGCTGCTGTCGTTGGCGACATCGAGCGTGGCGGCAAGGGCAAGGACGAAGGTGCTGCCGTCCAGCGTGGCGCCGGCGCCGAACGTCGTGGTGAAGCTCGCGGTGCCGGTGCTCAGCACCTCGCCGCCCTGGATGTCGGTGTTCACCAGCGTCGAGGCGCCGCCGCTCGCCTCCAGGGTGCCCTCCGCGACGGTGCCGGCCTGGAACTGCGTGAGCGTCGAGCCGGTGAGCGTGAACCCGGCCGTCGAGGTGATCAGGCCGATGTTGACGAAGCTGCCGGCGAGCGTCAGGCCGCCGTTGGCCACGATCGTTCCGGCGCTGCTGCCGGCATCGAGTGTGAGGCTGTCCGCGGCCAGCAGCGTGGCCGCCTTGATCATCGTGAGGCTGCCGAGCAGCAGCGGGATGTCGAGCGTGACCGTGTAGCCGGTGCTCACCGGAGTTGCCGCGATGGTCACGCTGGCGTCGGTGGTCGGGTAGGTGTTGACCAGGCCCCAGTTCGCCGGTGTCTGCCAGTTGCCGCCATTCCCGTTTTGCCAACTGAACGACATCGCATCCCTCCCCAGTTTGCCCGCGGACCGGCGGCCGTTGTCCGGCCACCACGCGTATCGATGCTAGCACAATAGTTAACCTAGCATAGCATTCGCGCTCACGGAACGGAGTTGAGCATCACGATTTCACTCCGCCCGCGCACCAAGCCGGGCAGAAATGGTTCATCGCTGCATACTGTTGTCTGACGATTGGTTTGCCGCCGCGCGTCGCTTCCACGCTGCCGGGCGGCGTCGCCGCGGCCTGCCCTCAGCCCTTCGGTCCGGTCGCGGCCGACTTGGCGAACCACTGGCGCACCGCGCGGTCGCCCGGCGCGGGCGGACGATGCAGCATCACATTGTCCGAGAGCCCCGCCGATTTCCGAACGAAATCGAGCGGTCCGTCCCAGTCGAAGGCGCGATACACCGCGGCCAGATGCGCGAACGGCGGCGCCTGGGCGAACAACTGAAACGTCAACCGGTGCCCGGCGTAGTCGGAGTTCAGCATGTCGCGTGCCAGCGCCAGCAGTTTCCGTCGGTCTTCTGCGACCCAATCCTCGTTGATCGTGTAATACTTCTGCAACCATGGCCCGCTTTCCGGATCGGCAAAACTGGCCGCGTCCGGGGTGATGCAGATCTGCCCGCCGCAGAGTTCGCGCGCGATGTGCATCATGTGGTGCAGTTGCGAACCGGCGAGCACGCGGCCCGTGTACAGCAGGGACTGGTTCGGCATCAGCAGCCCGCTCGGGCTTCGCTCCGCGAGCGTGATCGCGGCGGTCAGGTGCGCGTTGATGCCCTCCCGATACACGGCGAGTTCCGCGAGCTTCTCCTGCACCGCCTGCTGCTTGTCGAGGCCGGTCTGCCGCGCGTTGAACAGCGCCGCGCCGATCATCATGTCGGCGAATTTCAGGGTGCGCTGCACAAAGGCAAAGGCGGAATAGCGGTGCAGCGTCGCGCGGATGAACTGTGCCGCTTTCGTGTGCCGGTAGAACAGCACGTTGTCCCACGGGACCAGCACGTCGTCGAACACCACCAGCGTGTCCACCTCGTCGAACCGGTTGGCGAGCGGATAGTCGGCGGCCGGCGCGCGCCCGGCGAAGCCGGTGCGGCAGATGAACTTCAGCCCCGGCGAGCCGAGATCGCAGATGAATCCCAAAGCATAGTCGGAATAGGCGGCGTCGCCCCAGTTGGCGATCGTCGGCTTGGTGAACGCCTGGTTGGCGTAGGCCGCCGCGGTCTCGAACTTGGCGCCGCGCACGACGATGCCTGCGTCGGTCTCGCGCACCAGGTGCAGCAGCATGTCCGGGTCCTGCTGCTGCGGCGGCTTGGAGCGGTCGCCCTTCGGGTCGGTGTTGGCGGAGACGTGGAACGGATCGCGGTGGATCACCCGGTCGATCGCCGCCGCGATGTTGCGCGAGAACTGTGGATCGACCTCGTTCAGCACATCCTGGCCGTCGTACAGCGACCACATCTCGCCGACGGTCTCGTCGCCGACGCGCGTGACGATGCCGCCGATCTCCTCCAGCACGGTGTCGGTGGCACGGCGCTTGGCCCACCAGTCGGCTTCCGTGTACGGCAGCTTGTTGCCGATGGCGTGGGTTTCGCCGTCGGCCTCGTAGCTCATCACCTCGCGCGTCGCCGCGTCGTGCGCCATGTCGTAGATGCGGGCGCGAATGTCGACGACCGGCTTGAACATCGGGTGGGTCGTGACGTCGTGCACCCGCTCGCCGTTGATCGAGACGAAGCGGCCGTCGCGGATCGATGCCCGATACTCGGCCCCGGTGCGGATCATGTTTCGCCCGCCCCCTGATCTCAGGCGATGACGAAATGTGCCTCGGTCGGCTTGCCCGCCCGGCCGTTGATCGGCAGCAGATCCTGCGGGCAGGCCGAGAAGGCGATGATCAGGTCCATCTCCGCGCGCAGCACGACGAAACTGCCCGGCGTCGACACCGGAGGGTCGAACGAGAGCTTCCCGTCCGGCGTCCACGGGATGTTCATGAAAAGGTTCAGCGGGCTCGGCACTTCCGGCGGCGTCAGGCCAAGCTCGGCAAAACCCTGGAACAGATTGTCCTGGCAGTTGTCGTGGTATTCGGTGCAGCCGAGGCCCTCGTAGCGCCAGCGGTCGCAAGCGGCCATCAGCGTGTCGTGCACGTTGCCGGCGGTGTCTTCCAGCAGAGTCAGGATCGGCCGGCGGCGGTTGCTCAGCAGCGTGTCGCCGACGCGCGGCACGATGTGCAGCATGCCGGCGCGGCTGTGCTGCATCGACATGAATTCCTTTAGGTCGACGGCCGAGAATGCCCAGGTGTCGACGACCTGCTCGCCGTGGGTGTTGATGACCTTGATCGTCTGGCCCTGTTTCATCCACGCCGCCTTGCCGCGGCGGGCAGGAATTTGGATCGGGGTCGGCTGCATGATGCGGCGCTCCTGTTGGCTCCCACGACCCAGGATCGGCGCAGCCGCCGCCGCCGGTCAAGCCGGGGCCGAGACGGCAGGGGCGGGGGCAGGCGGCGCATGCGCGCCATGCCGAAAACCGCCGCCGCCGGGTTTGCGTCGTCCTGGCGGCTCCGCTATAGGGGGCGCCCGCACCGATCCCGAGTAGCTCAGTCGGTAGAGCAAGCGGCTGTTAACCGCTGGGTCGTAGGTTCGAGTCCTACCTCGGGAGCCAATTAAAACAAGAACTTACCTGAAAAAACAGTAGTCGGGGCAAAACCACGGGCATGAGGGGTCAGGCTGGCTGGCCACGGCAGCGGATGAGATCGGCGAGTTCGGGAACCAGGGCGTGCTCGGCACCCCCGAGGCGGTCGCCGAGATAGTCCCAGAAGCCGATGCCGAGCTTGGCGCAGGTGTGCATCAGGCCGAGGAACGCGTCGCGGCAGTCGCGTCCGGTGTCGCTGTGGGTGCCGCCGCTGATCTTGCGCTTGATCACCTGGCAGCGGATGTCGCGCTCCGAGCCGTTGGTGTGCAGCGGTATCTCCGGCCGGTCGAGCACCATCAGCAGTTCGGGCTTGTTGGCATGCAGCCGCGCCAGCAGGCGGTCGAGCATGGCGAAGCCGGTGCGGCGGGCGAAGATGCGATCGAAACGGGCGCGCATCTCGCTGCGGCGGCGCGGACTGGGATCGGCACGGTATGCCTTGAGATCGGCATAGAACCACCAGATCAGCGCGCGCATGTGCTCCTGTGCGGCGCGGTGCAGGTCGGTGAAGGTGTCGAGCTTGTGCACCAGCCGCTCGGCATGCACCCAGCACAACGCGTGCAGGCCGATGTCGAACTGACCGGCGTCGTCGCTGACGATCACCGCCCGGCGCAGGAACCCGTGTTCATGCACGGCGCCCCACAGCGCGCCTTCGGTGGCGATGCACACGGGGTCGGGCGCGACCTGCAGGTCGGCAATGCCCAAACACTGGAGATGAGCTTGCCAGGCGCTGTGGTCGGCGAAGCGGCTGGCACCCGCGGTGGCCAGGCTGCTGATGACCGGACCGGCGAGCGAGCGGGAGCGCATGTATGCCAGTGCCGCGTCGTTGACGACGTAATCGCTGTGGCCGGCGCGCAGCAGGTCAAGAAAGTTGAGTCGGCTTTTGCTCGCGCGCGTGCCGAACCAGGTGAAGTCGTCGTTGCCGATCTGCGTGCAGAAGCCGTTGCGCCCGGCGTGCCGCGCGCCGGTGTCGTCCACCGTCACCCAGGACGCGGTCTGCAATCCCGCCCGCAGCACGTCACGGCTTTCGGCGAGAAAGGCGTCCTGGCGGTCGATCAGCAGCCGCATCACCTGGCGTTTGGAGATGCTGAGACCGAAGGCGCGCAGTTGCGTGGTCAGCCGCTCCACGGTCACCTGCCCCTGGTGATGCTGGGCGAGCACGAAGCGGCGCAGTTCCGCGCCGAAATGTCCACTCACGCCAGCCGGTAACGGCGCCAGCACCGTCTGCCCGTCCGGCGCCGCCCAGCGTTCCCGGCGGTAGCGGATCACCTCGGCACGCAACACCAGATCCTGCACAACGAAGGTCTCGTAGCCCTTGAAGCGTGATCCCGGCGGCGGGGCCGCCTTCACCACCCGATCCTCGATGCTGACTTTCGGTGTCGACTTGCCGCGCCGGCGATGCTTGCCTTGCCGCCGCGGTGGCTTTGGCGTCGTCGCGTCGTCCATGCCGCTCGGCTTGATCTCGGGGCGGCCTTTCAGTCCCTTCAACCGCGCGATCTCCTCGCGCTGCTCCGCCACCACGCGCCTAAGTTCGGCGACCTCGCCAAACATACGCACGACCAGAGCCTTCAGCTCGGCCAGCGACAGACCATCGATCTCAACCGGGGCAACCACACCCAGGTTGAATCAGAACCCGCCGCGTCGCGGGAATCGAAAAATCGCTCCCCGCCCGGGGTTTTGCCCCGACTACAAAAAACAGTAATCGGGGCAAAAGCCTGGGCGGCGCGCAATTTTGGGCTTCACGCGACGCGGGCGAGTGACAATTCGGTCGGGGCATGCCACCGCCCGCCGATCCGTCTGGTCTGTCGCGTGCCGAGTTGGAAGCTCTGGTGGTGCGACTGCTCGGCGAGTTGGCGGATCTGAAGGGTGTCGTGGCGACACAGCGCGATGAGATCGCCCGGCTGAAGGGTTTGAAGGGCCGCCCGGTGATCAAGCCGAGCGGCATGGAGAAAGCGACGGAGCCGAAGTCCGGCGGCAAGCGAGGCAAGCATCGCGGCCGCGGCAAAGTGACGCCACGGGTGACCCTGGAGACCAAGGTGCTGCGGGCGGCGGCGGTGCCGGCGGGATCGCAATTCAAGGGCTACGAGCCGTACCAGGTGCAGGACCTGGTGCTGTCCGCCCGCGTGGTGCGCTATCGCCGCGAGCGCTGGTTGACGCCGACCGGCGAGACCATCGTGGCCGCGCTGCCGGGCAGCATTCGCGGCCATTTCGGGCCGGAGCTGCGCCGGTACGTGCTGATGCAATACCATCAGAGCCAGGTGACGGTCGAGCGTCTGGTGGTGCTGTTGCAGGCGATCGGCGTCAGCATCTCCAAGCGCCAGGTGATGCGTCTGCTGATCGACGGGCAGGATGCGTTCCTGGATGAAAGCCGCGAGGTGCTGCGCGCCGGGCTGGCAACGGCGGAGTGGGTGACCGTGGACGATACCGGCGCGCGCCACCGTGGCGCGAACGCGGTCTGCACGCAGATCGGCAACGACCATTTCGCCTGGTTCGGCACCACGGGCAGCAAGAGCCGGCTGAACTTCCTCGGCCTGCTGCGCGCCGGTCACACCGACTATGTGATCAACGATGCCGCACTCGACTACATGCGTGAGCACGCGCTGGCCGGACCTGTGGTCCAGCAACTGGCCGCACACAAGCAGCGGCGGTTTGCCGACCAGAGAGCGTGGACGCGTCATCTCGAGCAGCTTGGCATTGCCGATCTGCAGGTCGGCCCCGAGCCGGCTAACCGCTTGACGTGGCATCGGTTCGCTTCGCGACCCGATCCGGTGCGCATCGCCACCGAGGGCGCGCTGTGGGGCGCGGTCAGCGCACACGGCTTCCTGTGCGAGGCGGTGGTGGTCAGTGACGATGCCGGGCAGTTCGACATCGGCCGGCACGCGCTGTGCCGAGTAGGTGGGGACGTTGCCGCCCCCACCCCTCACAGACCCGGACGAGCAGGTTTCCCGCATCCGGTTCTTCACGAGAGAGCTTCGCTCGCGGCGGTGTAGCGATGAATGATCCTCGGTGGCGGGAGAGGATGGCGTTTCAGCAACTCCGTGAGGCGGCTCCACAGAACATGTCCGTGGCGCCCCCTCCGCGAGAGCCACTTCTGCCAGATCCTCACGACCTGCCGGGCGTGCCAGCGCAATCGTCGATGGTTGCCAGCCACGCCGTAGTAGGCATAGTGGCCCCGCATCATCGAGGCCAGACGGGCATGCTGTTCGAGGATCGGTTGATGCCGGTTATCCCGGCACCACTCGGTCACCGATGCCAGGGCACGGGCGTATGGGCTTTTGGCCGTTACCTGTCGCACCAGGCGCTTGCCGTTCCGCGATTTGCCCCAGACATGGGTCAAGCCGAGGAAGTCGAACGAGGTGCCATCCACACTCGGATGGATCGTCCGCTCTGGCCGTCCTGCACGGAAGTCGACGAAGCGTGTCTTGTCGGGGTGCAGCGTCAGCCCATACCGTTCAAGACGCTTGCCCAGCACTGCCAGGACCCGCTCGGCATCAGCGAAGTCTTCAAATGCCATGACCAGGTTATCAGCGTACCGGACCAGGATGCATCTCCCCCTCAAGCGCGGCCGCACCTCGGTCTCGAACCATTCATCCAGCACGGAGTGCAGATAGATGTTCGATAGGCAAGGCGAGATCACGCCTCCCTGCGGGGAGCCGGCGGTCGTATGATGCAGGAGGCCATCTTCGATGACCCCTGCCTGCGCGTTCTGGTGGATCGTGAACACCAAATCCGGTGGATCATGAACGCCCGTTCCAGTTGATCGTGAACGCCAATTCCGGTCGATCGTGAACACCGGTTCCGGTGATCATGAACGCGATCCGGGGCGCGACGTTGGTCCGCTGCTGCCGACAGTCTTCAACCATCGGTAGTGCCGATCCTTTGCCGAGCAGCAGGGGATCGGAATGCCGGGCGAGAGATTGTCGATGCGGAAGATACGCGAGGTACTGCGCCTGCGGTTCGCGCAGGGGCTGAGCCAACGGGCGATCGGTGCCAGCCAGCGGTTGAGCATCGGTGCGGTGAACACGTATCTGAGCCGGGCGCGGCTGGCGGGGCTGGATTGGCCACTGCCGGACGGGCTCGACGACGCGCAGCTGGAAGCGCTGCTGTATCCACCGCCGCCGGATGTGGCGCGCGAGCATCGGCCGGTGCCGGACTGGGCGAAGCTGGCCAAGGTTCCGCCTGCGAAGCAGGTGGAATGCCAGCGGAGGGGGTGGTGCACCGGGAACTGCGCCGGCCGAACGTGACGCTGGCACTGCTGTGGGAGGAATACCGCGACGGGCCGGGCGGTCGGGACGGCTTCGGCTATTCCTGGTTCTGCGATCTCTACCGCGATTGGGTGGGCCGGCTGAAGCCGACGCTGCGCCAGGTGCACACGGCGGGCGAGCGGGTGTTCGTCGACTTCGCCGGCCACGCCATGGAGGTGATCGACGGGGCGACCGGGGAGGTGCGGCGCGCCGAGGTGTTCGTCGCCGTGCTGGGCGGGTCCAGCTACACCTTTGCGGAGGCGGTCTGGACGCAGTCGCTGCCGGACTGGATTGCCGCCCACGTCGCGATGCTGGCGTTCATCGGCGGGGTTCCCCGGCAGATCGTCAGCGACAATCTGCGCGCCGGCATCACCCGGGCCTGCTTCTTCGAGCCGCTGGTTAACCGCACCTACGCCGACATGGCGGCGCATTACGGCAGCGCGGTGATCCCGGCGCGCCCGTACAAGCCGCGCGACAAGGCAAAGGTCGAGGTCGGGGTGCAGGTGGTGCAGCGCTGGATCCTGGCGCGGCTGCGCAACCGACGCTTCTTCTCGCTGGCCGAGTTGAACCAGGCGATCCGCGAGCTGGTCTGTGACCTGAACGAACGGCGGATGCGCGGCTGGGGCACCACACGCCGGGCGCTGTTCGAACAGCTCGACCGGCCGGCGCTGCTGCCGCTGCCGCCGGCGCCGTACGAATATGCCGCCTGGAAGCGGTGCCGGGTGAACCTCGACTACCACGTCGAGATCGAGAAGCACTTCTACTCGGTGCCGTTCCGGCTGCTTCGGGAAGAGGTGGAAGCGCGCATCACCGCCAGGACGGTGGAGATTTTCCACTGCGGCAAACTGGTCGCGACGCATCTGCGCAGCCTGCGGCCGTACCGGCCGACCACCACGCCCGAGCACATGCCGAGTTCGCACCGGCGCTACCGTGACTGGACGCATGAGCGGATCCTGCGCGAGGCCGCGGCCGTCGGCGACGACACCGCCGCCCTGGTCGACCCCCGGGTCGAAGAGCCCGGGGGCTGCGCTCGCGTCCGCACCCCGAGCAGGGGTTCCGTTGCTGCATCGGCATCCTGCGGCTGGTGACGCGCTACGACGCGGAGCGACTGGATGCCGCGTGCGCCCGTGCGCTCGCGCTCGGCACGCGCTCCTACAGCTCCGTCGCCGCCATTCTGAAGAACCGCCAGGACGCCAAGCCGGCGGCGCCGCAGCCGAGCCTGTTCCACGAGAACATCCGTGGTCCCGACTACTATCATTGAAAGGACAGACGATGCTGATCCACCCCCTGGCCGAGCGCCTGCGCGGCCTCGGCCTGGCCGCCATGGCGGGCGCGTTGCTGCAGATGCAGGACACGCCCGCGGCCGCCGAGCTTTCGCGCGAGGACTGGCTCGGCCTGCTGCTCGACCACGAAGTCGCCGCGCGCGACACCAAGCAACTCGGCCGGCGCCTGAGCCAGGCGCGGCTGCGCCAGAACGCGGTCGTCGAGGACACCGACTTCCGCACGCCGCGCGGCCTGGACCGTGCGCTGTTCCACAAGCTCGCCGGCTGCGACTGGATCCGGCAGAGCCAGCATCTGGTGATCAGCGGTCCGACCGGCGTCGGCAAATCCTGGCTGGCCTGCGCGTTGGGCCACAGGGCCTGCCGGGAGGGCTTCTCGGTGCTGTATCGGCGCGCACCGCGGCTGTTCGCCGACCTCGCCACCGCCCGCGGCGAGGGCCGGCTGGCGCGCATGCTGGCGACGCTCGAGCGCACCAGGCTGCTGATCATCGATGACTGGGGCCCCGAGCCGCTGACCGCCGAGCAGCGCCGCGACCTGCTGGAGATCGTCGATGACCGCTACGAGAAGGGCTCGCTGCTGGTGACCAGCCAGCTCGCCGTCGGCCGCTGGCACGAACTGATCGGCGATCCGACGATGGGCGACGCGATCCCTCGGGTCAAGCCCGAGGGCAGGCTCTCGACCGTGTCGTTCACCGCGCCCACCGCCTCGAACTGAAGGGGCCGAGCTTGCGCAAGCGCCTCGCCGTGGTCGCGGCGACCGCCAGCGACAACCCCGCCACTTGAATTTCGTGACGTCACGGAGAACAAGCCATGCCACGCGGCCGACATCCCCAAGGCGACCACCCGCTCACCGATGCCGAACGACAAGCCCGCCATCGTGCCCGCCGCCAGGCCGAGGCGCCGGCGCCGGTGGTCCGCTATCGGCGACCTGCCGATCGCCGCACCCGCCCCCAGCGCTGGCGCGACGCCGTCGCCGAGCTGCTCACGTTGCAGGCCGAATACGTCGCCTGGTCCAACTCGCTGCCCGACAGCTTCCGCGACACCGCTACCGACGAGGCTCTGCAGGCGATCGTTGACCTCGACCTCGCCGACCTCGCCGCCATCGTGCCGCCGCAGGGCTATGGACGCGATTGAGGTGCTTGACGACCGTCCGGGAAAAATGGGACGGGACAACCGTCGGTGGCAACAACCCATCGTCGCGCCGCCCGCTTGCCAGAGCCCGCTCAGGCCACTGCAAGCAGGTGTTCATGATCACCGGATTCGGTGTTCATGATCGAACGGATTGACCGTTCAAGATCACCGGAATGCGCAACCTGCCTTCGGCCACTTGTCGATCATCCTGCAAATCACACCGTCCCTGAACTCGTCGGTCGAGGAATGTGCGCAAGTGAGAGTGCGGGATTGTGTCAAAGTACTTTCGTATATCGACGTCCAGCACCCAGTGGAGCCGCTGACCCCAGATGGCGCTGCGCAGTGCGTGCCTGATGGGCCGAGCGGCCCGGCCGGAAGCCATATGAGCAGGGCAGGAAGTCCTGCTCATAGATCGCTTCCAGGACCATCGCTATCGCCCGCTGAGCGACCTTGTCTTCAAAGGTCGGGATGCCCAGAGGCCGTTGCGTGCCGTCCGACTTGGGGATGTACGCCCGCCGGACCGGCGGCGCCTGGTAGCGACCGGATTTGATGCGATCGAGGAGGTCGCGAAGGTTGGCCTCCAAGTTCACCTCATAGGTCGCCGCCGTGACGCCGTCGATGCCGGGGGCGCCGTCCTTGCGGGTCAGCCGGTAGGCCTCCGGGAGTGTCCGAATTTCTGTGTGTGAGGCTTGTTCAGTCTCACCGACCATTGGGTGACCAACTGTAATCGACGGATGATCGTGACGGCAAGGCGACAACGTGCTCGGTTGTTCCTTGGTTCGATCAAAGCGCCTGTTCCTTCGTCCCGACCTGCCATTGTCCCGGCGACCGCGCGGGGGCCGTGTCAAATCCGCCGGCTTCGGCGGGACCGGAGCCACGCGCAGCCCCCAGTTTGGGGCGAGCATGGCGAGGACCCACGATTTGCCACGGTTCGCGCGCGGCGCCACCATGCGGGCAGATGTCGTGGCGCACCGCTCAGTCACGCCCGTATCCGCGGGGCGGCTGAACCGCGGCGATGGCGTCCAGATCAAGATCGATCATCTCCTGAAGCGCCGCCGCCGTGGCGCTGTCGCGCAGGCTTTCCGGTAAGGCTTCGAACCACGCGGCGCATTCGGCCTGGACCGCGATCATCTCGACCAACGCATCGTTCCAGCGCTTGCTGCGGCTTCGCCGCCTCGCCACCGCGGCGCGTTTGATGGCGAGCGGCGGTTGAACCGCCAGCCGTTTGGCGCGATGGCGGGCCTGACGTTCGGCGTTGCTCAGCGCGGCGGAACCTTCGGGCATACGGCCACTGGGCATGGTTTTCTCCGTTACGTAACGATGCTCAATGGGATCAGCCGGCCGCGTTGAAGCGGTCGTCATACAGGATCGCGAACTGGTTCATCGCCTCCTTCCAGTTGTGCGCGGCGTTGCTCCAGCCGGCGGTGATGTTGCGCAAGGCGAGCCATATGAGTTTGTTCGCCGCGTCGTCGGTCGGGAAATGGCCGCGTGTTTTGATGATCTTGCGCACCCGCGCATTGACGCTCTCGATCGCGTTGGTGGTGTAGATCACCCGCCGGATCTCCGGCGGAAACGTGAAGAACGGGATCACCTGGTCCCAGGCCCGCCGCCATGCGGCGGCGACGGTCGGGAACTTGCGGCCCCATTCGCCATCCTCGAACGCATCCAGTGCCGCGAGGGCCGCTTCGGCGCTGGCCGCCGCGTAGATCGGACGAAGTGCTGCGGCCAGCGTCTTGCGGTCCTTCCAACTGGCATAATCCAGGCTGTTACGGATCAGGTGCACGATGCAAGTTTGCAACGTCGTCCGCGGGAACACCGCCGCCAACGCCGCCGGCATGCCCGTCAGTCCGTCGGTCACCGCGATCAGAATGTCGTTGACGCCGCGCGTTTTCAGGTCGTTGAACACCTTCATCCAGAACTTCGCGCCCTCGGTGGTCTCGATCCAAAGACCCAGAATCTCCCGCGAGCCGTCGCGGCGGACGCCCAGTGCCAGGTACACCGCTTTGTTGCGCACCACGTTGTCTTCCCGGACCTTCACCCGCAATGCGTCGAAGAAAACAACCGGATACACGGCTTCCAGCGGGCGGGCCTGCCAGGCCGTGACCTCCGCCAGCACGCCGTCGGTCACCGTGCTGATCAGCTCGGGACTTACCTCGGTGCCGTAGCTTTCAACCAGATAGCCTTGAATCTCGCGCACCGTCAGACCACGCGCGTACAGAGCGACGATGCTGTCGTCGAACGCGGTAAAGCGGCGCGCGTGTTTGGGCAGCAGTAAAGGCTCGAAACTGCCGTCGCGGTCGCGCGGTGTCTCGATCCGCACGCGGCCGTCGCCGGTCAGCACCGTCTTGGCGGTGACGCCATTGCGCTGGTTGGTCGTGGCCTCCGGCCGCTCCGCGCCCGGCGCGTAGCCCAGGTGGTGCGTCAGCTCGGCGTTCAGGGACGCCTCGATCAGCGCCTGCTTGAACGCGATCCCCGCCGCGTTGATCGCCTCGCCAGTCATTGGGCCGGTCAGGAACTGTGCGACAAGCTCTTTTGGGATCGACGGCAGACCGGTAACGACGCGGTCCAACTTCCTGGCTCTGCTCGGCATAATGCGCCTCCTTGGCGTTGGTTATGCCCCGCACACAGAATCACGGACAGGCTCAGGCCTCCTTCATCCAGTCCATGTCGATGACATGGTTCAGCGAATACAGCGCCACTCCGCGCCGCAGTCTCGCCAAGTCGGCTATCCGTCGTCCTTCGGTGGACAGGTTCGCGGGGTTCAGTGTCCCCTCCCATGTTTCTGGTCAACGGGTCTCTCTCCGTGGCGCCCCCCTTCCCTCCGCCGGGTCCCGGCGAGCCCGGTTCCCCAACTTCGCGGGTACTATGAAGGCGCTACGACGTCCCGCGCGCGCGTTCCCGGTCCCTTATTGATTCGGTTCCGGGCTCCACATGCTCCCCTGTGTTCGTGTCCGCCGCGGCGCTCCCGGCGCGGCAGGGACCGCGTCCGGGCCCGGGGTTCTTGGTCAGCCGGTCTGCCCCGATCCGGCAATCCGCACATGGGCACGCACGGGATCTCTCAGGTTTCCTGGCGCTCCGTCCCATACCTTTGCCCGGTTCTCAGACCCCGGCCGGACCGGCCGGACCTCGCCAGAAGCGGTCCTGCCGATGCTGCCCCCGGGTCCAACACGCCGAAGGCTCCAGCATGGACATGATATCGGGGCTCAACCCCGGGCTTCGGTACCTGCTGCCTACGCTTCACGAGCGGCGTCGCCGCCGCCCACGCAAGGCTCGCTTCCGGCTGGCGGGCTGCGCCTTTGCCGGGAGGGAGTTGAACCCTCTGGAACGCGATGAAAGGTTTCAGGTCATGCCGTTCTCCTTCCCAGGACTTCGCCTGACGCAAGTTGGATCCATGCCGAGCGGCTGGTGCACAAGCTCGACACCTTCACCGATGCGCAGCGCGCCGCGCAGCAGCATGTCCGCGGCCTGATCTGGTGGTTCTATGCCGACCTGAAGGCCTACCGGCGCGACCCGACGCCGCGCCGGCGCTAGGAATTGCGCGCGCGTTTCGACCGCATCTTCCGGCGGCGCACCTCCCCGGACCACGATCCGGGGATCGCCACCCTCGATCGGCTGCTGCAGCGGCTGCACGCCAACATGGCCGAACTGCTGATGGTGCTCGACCATCCTGAGATGTAGCGCGACAATCTGGGTAATGCGCAGCGAGCGGCAGGCCACGGCGGCGACGCTGATCAACCACTATGCCAAGCGCTGGACCATCGAACCGCAGTTCCGCGATACCAAGGACTTGCGCTTCGGCATGGGGCTGTCCTCCACCCGCATCGGCGAGCCGATGCGCCGCGACCGCCTGCTGCTGATCAGCGCCTTCGCCACCGCGCTGCTGACCCTGCTGGGCGCGGTCGGCGAAAGCCTCGGCATGGACCGGCTGTTGAAGTCCAACACCAGCAAGACGCGCACCCATTCGCTGTTCCGCCAAGGCTGCATGCTCTACGACCTGATCCCCAACATGCCAGAGCACCGCCTCGCGCCGCTCATGCAAAAGTTCGCAGAGGCAGTCTCAAGCGTCGGCCTACTCGCGGTGACCGCCATCGCCGCGAAATGAGGGGATGAGTGAGGGGCACGTCCGCGATCACGTCGACGTCGTCGTTGTCGATCCAGCCGCGCGCAATCGTCGCACCGACGTCCGGCTTGTTCTGGTGGTCGGCCCTGAGCACTTCGACGTCAAAACCGTGGTCGCCGAAATCCGCGACGGCCTGCTGCGTGCATACCACGGAGGTGAGGCCGGTCGTGTCGCGATAGGTCCCCGACTGGTCGTTCAGCACCCCGATCCTGATTCTCGGGCGTTGCGCGCGCGCCGGGACAGACGGCAGAGCGGCAGCGGCGGTAGCGGCTGCAAGCAGTCCGCGGCGCGAAATCCTCATGACGTTTCCCTATCTTCGTTCGATTGTTTGGCTGCGAGGCCAAAAAACGCTATCACTTGAAGGGCGCAATATCCAGGTGTGCGGACCCGGCGGAGAACCTTGAACACGGCAAGTCCCCACCGGGCGGCGGGTCGCCCGCATGCCGCCGATGCTCGGCCGGGTGTTGCTGGCGGGTGTCAGGGCGCCGCGCGGATGCCGGTGCGCTCGGCCTCCTGCACCAGGGTCTGCGCATCCTCCGGCAACAGGAAGCGCTCGGCGACCAGCCGGTCGGCGGCGGCCCGGAACGCTGCGAGATAGGCGTCGCGGGTCGGATACCGTTCCTCTAGCGAGGGCCGCGGGTCGCCGGCCGCCTCCCGTTCGGCCCTTGTCGGCGCGAACGGCACAAAACTGCCTTGCAGGTTGCACAGCCCGTTCTCGAACCGGTCCTTCCGACCCAGATTCCAGCCGGTGTACGTGCCGATCGGGACTTGCAGGAAGACCGAGCGGATGCCGGCGAGATCGTTGCCGTCGGCGTCGACCTGCGGCACCAGCACGCCGTAGCCGGCGGTGCCGACGCGCGGTGGCTCGACGGTGATGATGCCGCTGCTGTCGCCGGCGCGGAACAGCGGCCCGAAATCCAGCACGTGCAACGTGTCCGCGAGCCGTGCCGTCGAGGTCGCCGGGCGCGGCACGCCGCCGTAGCTGTTGGCCGGGATTGGCGGGAAGCCGACCTGGTCCGGCGCGACCAGGGTGCGGTTGAAGATCCGCGGCACCGTGCTCGGCGGCGGCGCGGCGTTGTCGCGCACCCAGCCGACGAAGTTTTGCAGCAGCGCGCGCATCGTCCAGACCTGCGGATTGGGGTTCGGCTGCTGCTGGCAGTTGCCGAACGGCGGCGCGGCAGGGAGCGGCAGCGGCGCCGCGCCGTGCTGGGTGCTCGCCATGATGAAGGTGCGCACGCCGGGCGGGTCCGGCACGTCCTTCAGCCCCAGCGGGTCGGTCAGGCCGAGCGACTGCCGGCCCTCCCACATCTCCAGCGCGGTCGCGACGTGGAAGATGCGCGGACAGGTGGCGGTCGCGGTGCAGCGGTCGAGCAGTCCGGCGTTGCGCCCGGTCAGCGGGTCGAGCTGGCGCGCGTAGGTGAACGGGAAGTCGTAGGCGGGATAGATGTGGTCGGTCTGCTCGCCCCAGGCGCGCACCGGCTGGCCGAAGCGCACGTTGAGCGGCATCAGGCCGCCGCCGATATGCGGGAAGGCGCCGTCGAAAACACGGCGGCCGGCCTCGTCCTGGTTGAAGCCGAGTGCCAGAAAGCTGCGGATCATCCGGCCGCTTTGCGACGAACCCTCGATGATCGCGACCTGGCCCGGGCGGTAGACCGGATTGGCCGCGCCGGTCGCGTCCTGCGCGGTATTGCGCAGGAACGCGCCGAGATCGCGCGTCGCCGCGAAGCCGATGCCCAGTACCAGCGGGTCTTTGCCCCGATAAATCAGCTCGTACAGGTGGCCCGGCTTGAAACCCACCGGGTAACATAGATGTTTCTCGTCCGGCACGGCGGCCTCGCCGGCCGGGCAATGGCGCAAAACTCCAGTCGGCATTCGGGATCGGCACGCGCGGGTCCTGCTCGCGGGCGCGCACGGTCAGCGTCGGCAGGAACCCGTCCCGGAAGGCCGTGAGATTGTCGAGGCTGGCCGTGGGATAGCTGTCGTAGCTGTCGAACGGGTAGGACTGGATCTGCTGGCTGAGGCTGATCGGCAGTGTGGGGGTCGCGACCGGCGTGACGATCTCGCTGCGCACGACGCCGGTCAGCGGCGATCCGTCGGCGGCGTGGGCGACGATCTCGGGCATCAGGATGCGGTGCCAACCGGGGCGGACATCCATCTCCCAGCCCCACCAGACGAGCGTGTAAAACCTTCGCGGAACAGGCAGCCGTCGCCGGGCGAGGTCAGCGCGTTGCGGTCGGCGATGGAGCCTGCGACCCCGGCGTCAAAATTGTTCACCGCGAGCTTGTTGCCGCGGTTGTTCGACCTCGAAGAACAGCACGCGGTTGCCGCGCGCCATCTCCACGGGCTTCAGCAGTTCGACCTCGGTCGAGTACTCGACCATGCCCCGCGCGTTGCGTGGCGCGAGATGCAGGTCCTGGATGATCGCATTGGCCGGGTCGGCCGGGTCGAGTTCGCCGTCGGCGCGGGCGAAGACGCGTTCGTAGGCGCCCACGGTCCCGAACGTCTGGCCGCCGAACGCCTGCTCGGTGCGCAGCACGTCTAGCCGCACGATGCGGGCCTCGGCCGGCGTGGCGGCGAGGCCGCCCGCGATCACACAGACGGCAACCGACGCGCGGAGACTGACCACGGCGCTTTCTCCCCTCCGGGTTGCGACGCTGGCGCGTCGCTGTTGCTCGAACCCTCAGGCAGCAGCGCCGCGTGCGCAAGCAGGTTATCCGCCCGCTCGCGGCCGCTGCATGACGTTACGCGGCGTCGGTCCCTCAGGCCGGCAGCCAGCCGCGCACGGCGGCGCGCAGGAACGCGATGTCGGGCGGGTTGCCCTGCGGCGCGCCCGCGCGATGCCCCCAGATGCTCGGGATCGGCCGCAGCTCGGCATGCGCGAGATGAGCGATCTCGGCCGCATTGTCGGCGACCGGGAAATACAGGTCGGTGCGCCCCGGCAGCAGCAGCACCCGCGCGCGGATCGCCTGCAGCGCCCGCACGAGGTCGCCGCCGTAGAGGTCGTTGGCGCTGATGTCCGACGCCATCCAGGTGCAGGCCTGCGCGTACAGATCCGCGGCCGCGCGGCGGGTGAAGCCGGGTTCCCAGTGCTGGTCGAGGAACTCGTCGAGCGTTGCGGCGCCGGTGCTGCTCAGGTGCAGGCCGGCCCGATACCAGTCCTGGCTCATCGCCCATCCCGCGTAGATGCGCGCGAAGGCGCGCAGCGCGGCCTTCGGCACCGCGGAGAAACGGCCGCCGCCGACATGCTCGGGCGCCGCTTCGAGCGTCGCCAGCAGCGAGCGCAGGAACACCTGGTTGTGGACGGCGGTGCGGGCGCTGCCGCACACGATGACGCATGACTCCACGAAGTCCGGGAACAGGGCGGCCCAATGGTACGCCTGCTGGGCACCCATGGAGAACCCGTAGGCGCAGGCGACGCGCGCGACGCCGAACACGTCGCGCAGCAGCCGGTGCTGGGCCCGTACGTTGTCTGCCGTGGTGACGAGCGCCGGATAATTCGGAGCGTTCGACGGGCTGGTCGACAGCCCGTTGCCGAACATGTCGGGGATCACGATGCACCAGCGCGTCGGATCGAGCACGCCGTCCGGCCCGAGCAGCCATTCCAGGTCGGTGTGGTGCGCCGAATAGCTGGTCGGATAGACGATGACGTTGTCACGCGCCTGCGAGAGCGAGCCGAAGCTTTTCCAGCTCAGCTCCGCGCCAGCCAGCACTGCGCCGGATTGCAGAGCGAGGTCGCCGATCGCGAACCGCCCGCTTTGAATGTCCCAGGACATGCTGCGCGCTACCGACGCGGCGATTGCGGTTCGGCGGACGGCGGCGGGTCGCCGGGCCGGCGGTCTCGCCGATCGCCCGCGGTCGGTGGGGCATCCAACATGCTTTCATGGCCTTTTCGTTGCAGTTGACGTATTTATCTGAACAACGCTCACAGGGGCGCTGCCCCGCGGCAGGCCGCGGGTTACGCGATAGACCGGGCAGAATAGTACGCAATCGTGGCACCGACCAAGTGCATGGGCTGGTCGTCCCCGGCGGAAACCGCACCCGTCGATCGCGCTGCCCTTGCCCCCGATTGGCACAGATTCCGCCGGGCTGTGCTACAATTGGGGCTCGACCGGTGTGGACTCGCCCGTGATGTGGCTGGCCGAGCCGCTCGGAGAAAGCGAGAACGGGTGGCGGGAAGGCTCGGATGGCCGGACGCGATGTGACCCCGAGCGGACCTTCGGAAGGCTCGCCGTTCGCGTTCCGCCGCAGCGTGCCATGACGCATCTTGGCCATCGCGCCAACGCCCCGCAGCCGGCATGGAATCTGCGGACCTTGCGTGTGTTCCTGGCGGCCTGCGAGCAGGGCAATCTCTCCGGCGCCGCCCGCCGCCTTGGGCTCTCGCAGCCGGCGGTCAGCCGCACGATCCGCGAGTTCGAGGCGGTCACCTCGCTCACGGTATTCCGGCGCAACGGACGGGGCGTCGAACTGACCGAGGCCGGGCAGATCCTGCGCGAGCACGCACGGCGCATCGTGCACGAACACGACGAAATGGCCGCGGTCCTCGCACAGCTCGGGGCGGGCGACATCGGCGAGATCAGGGTGCTGCTGCCGTTCTATGTCGGCCGCATTCTGGTGCCGCCGGTGATCGACCGCTTCGCGGCGAGGTTCCCGCGCGCCTCGATCCGCATCTTCGAAGGAGCGGCGGTCGACACGCCACGGCGGCTCGCGGCCGGCGACGCGGAGCTCGGCGTGTTCTACAGCCCGCCCAGCCAGTCCATCGCCACCAGCGAGCCGGTCGCCACCGAGCGGGTCTACCTGGTCGGCCTGCGCCAGACATTGGGCGCCAGCAGCGAACCGATCACGCTCGCCGAGGCCGCAGGCCTGCCGCTGATCCTGCCGAGCCCGCACACGCCATTCCGCAGCCTCGTCGAGCACGCGGCGGCGGCGGCGGGGGTGCGGCTGCGCGTCGAGCACGAGCTCGAACTGAGCTACACCCAGCTTGCCTTCGTGCTCGACGGCAAGGGCGCGACGATGATGCCGTTCAGCCATTGCTACGAGGAGGTCGAACGCGAGCTGATCGTGGCGCGCCCGATCGTGGCGCCCGCCATCACCCGGAAAGTCCTGCTGGCGTCGGGTGCGCAGGCGACGACCCGGCTGGCGCGCGCCGCCTGCGACATCATCAAGCAGGTGATCGTCGAGCACCGGGACGCCTTCCGGTGGATGGACGGGCGCTGAACGCCTGTGCGGCATATCGTCGCGGTTATATCTGATGTTTGTCCTTGGCGGCATATCCGCCCGCGATTCCCGGCCGCATACTTGCCGCCATGACCAGCGAGGCGATGCCGATCGTGCAGGCCCCCGGCACCGCCTATCCGTCGCTGCTGTCGCCGTTCCGGCTCAAGCGGCTGACGCTGCGCAACCGGGTCATGAGCAGCGCCCACGCGCCGGTCTATACCGACCAGGGCGTGCCCGCCGAACGCTACCAGCTCTATCACGAGGAGAAGGCCAAGGGCGGCATCGCGCTGACGATGTTCGGCGGCTCATCGACCGTCGCGCGCGATTCCAATGCCATCTACAGCCAGATCTATGTCGGCTCGGACCGCGTGGTGCCGTATTTCCGCGAGCTGGCGGCGCGGGTGCATCGGCACGGCGCGGCGCTGATGTGCCAGATCACGCATATGGGCCGGCGCACGTCGTGGGACGGCGGCGACTGGTTCGCCACCCAGGCACCCTCGGTCGTCCGCGATCCGGCGCATCATTCGGTGCCGCGGGCGATGAGCACGCGCGACATCGCCCGCACCGTCAAGGCGTTCGGCGACGCCGCGGTGCGCTGCCGCGACGGCGACCTGGACGGCTGCGAGATCCTCACCACCACCCATCTGCTCGGCCAGTTCCTCTCGCCGCTGTCCAACCGCCGCGCCGACGCGTACGGCGGCAGCCTGGAGAACCGGGCGCGGTTCATGCTGGAGGCGATCGCCGAGGTGCGCAGCCGGGTCGGCGGCGATTTCATCGTCGGCGTGCGCTACACCGCCAACGAGAGCAACGAGGACGGGCTGACCGTCGAGGAGGGCATCGAAATCGGCCGGCTGCTGGGCCGGACCGGCGCGGTGGATTTCCTCAACGTCAACGGCCGCTATGCCGGCACCACGGTCGGCAATTCGCTGACCTATCCCGGCATGGAGTCGCCCGCCGCCCCTTACATCATGCTGGCGCGGCAGGTGCGCGAGGCGTCCGGCCTGCCGGTGTTCCAGGCGGCGCGCATCCCCGATCTCGCGACCGCCGAGCACGCCGTTGCCGGCGGCTTCCTCGACATGGTGGGGATGACGCGCCCGCACATCGCCGACCCGCACATGCTGGCAAAGCTCGCGCGCGGCGAGGAGCGGCGGATCCGCCCCTGCGTCGGCGCCAACTACTGCATGGACCGCGCCTATCGCGGCCGTGATTCGCTGTGCTTCTACAACGCGGCGACCGGGCGCGAGGCGACGATGCCGCACGTCATCGCGAAGGCGGCGCAGCCGCGCAAGGTGGTCGTGGTGGGCGGCGGCCCGGCCGGGCTGGAGGCGGCGCGGGTGTGCGGCGAGCGCGGCCATCGCGTCGTGCTGTTCGAGGCGGCGGCGCAGGTCGGCGGCCAGCTCGCCATCGCCGCGCGCGGTCCTTGGCGCAAGGATCTGACCGGCGCGGTGCGCTGGTTCGAGAGCGAGCTGCGACACTTGTCGGTCGAGGTGCGGCTCGACAGCTACGCCGGCCCGACGGAGATACTGGCCGAGGCACCGGACGTCGTCGTCATCGCGAGCGGCGGCGTCCCGCTGCGGTCGCTGCCCGAGGGCGGCGGCGAGCTGGCGAGCACGTCCTGGGACGTGATGGGCGGCCAGGTACCGGTGGCGGATCGCGTGCTGGTGTATGACGAGACCGGCAGCCAGGCCGGGTTTTCGGTTGCCGAGTTCGTGGCGCAGACCGCCCGCGAGGTCGAGGTCGCGACCCCCGAGCGGGAGGTCGGGCTCGCGGTCGGCGGGCTGAACTACTCAGTGCACCTGCGCAATCTGTATCAGGCCGGGGTGCGGCTGACGCCCGACAACCGGCTGCTGGGCATCGCCCGGGAGGGCAACCAGCTGGTTGCGCGCCTGCGCAATGACTATTCGCGCGCGATCGAGGAGCGGCGGATCGACCAGATCGTCATGGAATGCGGCACGACGCCCGCGGAAGAGGTGTTCCACGCGCTGGTGCCGCAGTCGCGCAACCACGGCGAATACGACGTCGACGCGATCGCCGAAGGACGGCTGGAACTGGAGGAGGTCAATCCGGACGGCAGCTTCCTGCTGTTCCGGGTCGGCGACGCGGTGGCCAGCCGCAACGTTCACGCGGCGGTCTACGATGCCCTGCGCATCTGCAAGGACCTGTAGCGGACGCGGCAACCCCAAGCGCAAGGACGGCACTCGTGTTGGATCGCAGGACATTGCTGATGGCGGCACCCGGAGCGCTGGCGGCGCTGGCCGCGACCGGCGCCGCCGCGAGGGCGGCGGCAAGCGGCAAGACGACGGTTTCGATCGGCACGCTGGCGCAGGACATCGGCCCGCTCGATCCGCACCGGGCGGTCGGCACGCCCGACCGGATCGCGGTGAGCTGGATGTTCAATGGCCTGGTCCGCTTCAAGCCCGGCACCAGCAACCCGGCGCTGCTCGAACCCGATCTGGCGGAGAGCTGGGAGGCGTCGCCCGACAAGCGGCTGTGGACCTTCCATCTGCGCCGTGGCGTGCAGTTCCATGGCGGCTACGGCGAACTCACCGCCGAGGACGTCGTGTTCAGCCTGAAGCGCGCGGCGAGCCCCGCGAGTTCCGCCTTCTCGTCCGACTTCGCGGCGCTGGAGACGATCGAGGCGGTCGATCCCTACACGGTGCGCATCCAGCTCGCCCACGCGGTGCCGAGCCTGCTTGGCACGCTGTCGAACTATGCCGGCGGCTTCATCGTCTGCAAGAAAGCGGCCGAGAAACTCGGCGACGGTTTCACGCGCGCGCCAATCGGCACCGGGCCATTCGCGTTCGCGCGCGTTGCGCCGAACGAGCTGCTCGAACTATCGGGACACGCCACGTACTTTCGCGGCCGGCCGAAGCTGGAAAAGATCCTGTACCGGTTCCTGGCCGCCGCCGCCTCGCGTGATCTCGCCTACCAGGGCGACGCGGTCGATCTCGTCTACGGCGTGCAGGACCAGCACTGGGTGACGCGCTACAAGGCGCTTGCGAACACGACAGTGGATCTCATCGAACCCGGCGACTTCTCGCAGATGTATTTGAACGTGACGTCCGGGCCGCTGGCCGATATCCGGGTGCGTCAGGCCATCGCGCACGCCGTCGACCGGGCGGAGTGTGCGCGGTGGCGTGGCCCCGACGTGTGCCGCCCGGCCAAGGGCGTCATTCCCAGCGTCGATCTCGGCTTTACCGCGGACACCGGCCTGCCGCAGTTCGATCTGGCGAAGTCGAAGCAACTGCTTGCCGACGCGGGCTATCCGCAGGGGCTCACGATCAAGGTCGTGCAGACCGAGCTGTCCGACATGCTCGGGCTGATGCAGGTGGTGCAGGCGCAGTTGCAACGCGCCGGCATCCGGCTGGATTTCCAGATGGTCGAGCACACCGCGTGGCACAAGATGATCCGCCAGGATCTCAGCCCGATCGTGATGTACTCGGCGTCGCGCTTTCCGGTCGCGGACGTCTACCTCTCGCAGTTCTTCCTGTCCACGAGCATCGTCGGCACGCCGAAGGCGGTGGCGAACTTCAGCCACTGCAACGTGGCCGACGCCGAGATCGACGCCGCGCGCACGGAACCCGATCCGGCCAAGCAGCTCGAGCTGTGGGCGGAAGCGCAACGCAAGATCGTCGCCGAGGTGTGCGCGGTGCCGCTGATCGAGAGCCTGAACATCTGGGCGCATCGCAGCAGCTTCAGCTACGGCTTCGACCTTGTCGGATCGATGTCGGGCGGCCCGCTGCTGACCGAGCAGTCCGGCTACGTCTGACGCGCGGGAACGAGGCAGCACGCCCTCGACCGGGCGGCGGCGAGCATGCACAGTCGGCCCTGATCCCGTCACCGGCGAAGGTGTAGCGATGGCGCGCCCACTCGACCCCGTTGCCGGCGACGGCGAAATGCCGACGCGTACCGGCGTCGTCATCGTGGGCGGCGGCATCATCGGCGTCTGCACGGCACTGTTCCTCGCCGAGAAGGGGCACGCGGCGGTGCTGTGCGAAAAGGGCCAGATCGGTGCCGAGCAGTCGAGCCGAAACTGGGGCTGGTGCCGCACCATGGGGCGCGACCCGGCCGAAATCCCGCTCAGCCTGGATAGCCTGCGGCTCTGGCGCGGGATGAACGCGGCGGTCGGCGGGGAGACCGGCTTCCGGCAGGCCGGCATCGTCTATCTCTGCGAGACCGAGCGCGAACTTGCCAAGCAGGAGCAGTGGCTGGAGCACGCCCGGAGCTTCCAGATCGAGGCCCGGCTGCTGCGCAACGACGCCCTGGCCGACGTGCTGCCCGGGGCGGCACGGCCGTTCGCCGGCGGCCTGTTCACCGCCACCGACGGCCGCGCGGAGCCGGCCAAGGCGGCGCCGGCGATCGCCGAGGGGGCGCGGCGCCACGGTGCCGCCATCCTGACCGGCTGCGCGGTGCGCGGGATCGAGACGCAAGGCGGGCGGATCAGCGGCGCCGTCACCGAGAAGGGCCGCATCGCCTGCGATGCGGTGGTGCTGGCCGGCGGCGCCTGGTCGCGGTTGTTCTGCGGCAATCTCGGCATCGATCTGCCGCAGTTGAAGGTGCTCGGCTCCGTGCTGCGCACCGCGCCGCTCGCGGGCGCGCCGGAGGTCGCGGTCGGTGCATCGAACTTCTCGTTCCGCAAACGGCTGGACGGCGGCTATACGGTCGCCCGCCGCAACGGCAACATCACCGACATCGTGCCCGACAGCTTTCGGCTGCTGGCCGATTTCGCCCCGGCGTTCGCCCGCAACTGGCGGGAGTTGCGGCTGCGGATCGGCCGCCGCTTCGTGCAGGATTGGCGGGTGCCGCGCCGCTGGGCGCTGGACGCGCGGTCGCCGTTCGAGCAGGTACGGGTGCTCGATCCCGCGCCGTCGCCGGGCCTGCTTGCCGAGGCGCGGACCAACCTCGCGCGTGCCTTTCCGGCGTTCGCCAGCATGACGGTGGCCGATAGCTGGGGCGGGGTGATCGACGTGACGCCGGACGCGGTGCCGGTGATCTCCGCGGTGCCAAGTCTTCCGGGGTTCTTCATCGCCGACCGGCTTCTCCGGCCACGGCTTCGGCATCGGCCCAGGCGCCGGGCGGCTGATGGCCGATCTGGTCACCGGCGCCACCCCTGCGGTCGATCCGACGACGTATCGGCTGGAACGATTCGCCCGCGCCGCCGCGCCACGGGCCGCCGCCGCATGACGGTGCCGATCCTGGCAGTCGCCGACCTGCGCACCGAGTTCCGCATCGGCGGGCACTGGCGGGCGGCGGTGGACGGGATTTCGCTCACACTTGAGGCGGCGCGAGACGCTGGCGCTGGTCGGCGAGTCCGGCTGCGGCAAGTCGATGACGGCGCTCTCGATCATTGGCCTGGTGCCCAAGCCGGCGGGGCGGATCGGCGGCGGCAGCATCCGGCTGGCCGGCACCGAATTGGTCGGCATGCCGGAGGGGCAGCTGGAGCGGGTGCGCGG
Source organism: uncultured Solirubrobacterales bacterium (assembly GCA_963697635.1). Taxonomy (GTDB): domain Bacteria; phylum Pseudomonadota; class Alphaproteobacteria; order Acetobacterales; family Acetobacteraceae; genus CAJCJG01. The sequence continues at coordinate 46,498 of CAVOOS010000036.1, forward strand.
CGACCGGGTGGCGATGATCTTCCAGGATCCGATGACCAGCCTCAACCCGGTGATGACCATCGGCGCGCAGGTCGCCGAGGGCCTGCGCATCCATCGCGGGCTGTCCCGGCAAGCGGCCGAGGCGAAGGCGCTGGCGGTGCTGGAGGAAGTGAAGATCCCGTCCGTCGGCGGCGCGCTTCCACGACTATCCGCATCAGTTCAGCGGCGGCATGCGCCAGCGGGTGATGATCGCGACCGCGCTCGCCTGCGAGCCGGCACTGCTGCTCGCCGACGAACCGACCACCGCGCTGGACGTGACCATCCAGGCGCAAGTGCTCGGTCTGCTGGCGGATCTGAAGGACCGGCACGGCATGGCGATGCTGTTCATCACGCACAATCTCGGCGTGGTGGCGCAGATCGCCGATCGGGTGGCGGTGATGTACGCCGGGCAGATCGTCGAGCAGGCGCCCGTCGCATGCGATCTTCGCGCGACCTGCGCATCCCTACACGCGCGCGCTGTTCGCCGCGATCCCGCGCATGGATCTGGCCGCGCAGGACCTGGCGGCGATCGCCGGCCGGGTGCCGCCGCTCGACGCAATGCCGGCGGGCTGCCGCTTCGCGCCGCGCTGTCCGATGGCGCGTGCGGGCTGCGAGCCGGCCGCAGGTGCTGGCCGACATCGGGGGCGCCCATAGCGCGCGCTGCCACGTGATGACCGGCGAGTTGGCACATGCTTGAGCCCAACGGCCGTGTGGCGATGGTGTCCGGCGCCTCGCGCGGGATCGGCCGGGCGGTAACGGAACGGCTGCTCGCGTCCGGCTTCAGCGTTTCCGCCGGGGTGCGCGACGCGCGCGGGCTGGTCGGCACGGACCGGATGATGGTGCATCGCTACGACGCCGAAAGCCTCGCGTCCGCGCAGGGGTGGCTCGACGCCACGCTGGCCCGCTTCGGCCGCCTGCACGCGCTGGTGAATGCGGCGGGGATCAACCCGAAAGCGCTGCTGACCGACGCGGACGAGACGGCACTCGACAAGATGTGGCAGGTCAACGTCAAAGGCCCGATGCGGCTGATCCGCCTGGCCTTGCCGCATCTCGCGGCGTGCGGCGAGGGCCGGGTCGTGAACCTGTCGTCGATGTCGGGCAAGCGGATCCGCAACATCAACGTTGGCTACGGGCTGACCAAGTTCGCGGTCGTCGCGCTGACCCATGCCGTGCGCCGCGCGGGATGGGACGACGGGGTGCGGGCGACCGCGATCTGCCCGAGCTTCGTCGCCACCGACATGACGGCGGAAACCACCGTGTGGCCGCGCGAGAGAATGACCAGCCCCGCTGATCTCGCGCAATTGATCGAGACCATGATTCTGCTGCCGAACACTGCCACGGTTGCAGAGCTGCTGGTGAACTGCCGGCTCGAGGACATGCTGTGACGCTGAATTGCCGCGCCGCCGCGGCCGGCCTAGCATCGTGGCAAACGGGGGGCGACAATGATCCGACGTCGAGCGCTGCTGGCCGCGGCACCTTCGACCCTGGCGCTCGCGCGGGCGGCATGGGCGCAGGGGACGTCCAAGACCACGCTGACCGTCGGCATGGGCGCCCACGACATGGGCCAGCTCGACCCGCATCGCGCGGTGGGCACGCCCGACCGCGTGCCGGTCGGCTGGATGTTCAACGGACTGGTGCGCTTTCGGCCCGGGACCGCACGACCCGGCGCTGATCGAACCCGACCTGGCCGAAAGCTGGGAAGCCTCGCCTGACAAGAAGACATGGACATTCCACCTGCGCCGCGGCGTGCATTCCATGCCGGCTACGGCGAGCTGACCGCGGACGACGTGGCGTTCAGCCTGAAGCGCGCGGCCAATCCGAAAACTTCCGCCTCTCGCCAGTGATTTCGCCGCCTTCGACACGATCGACGCGCCCGATCCGGCGACGGTGCGCATCACGCTGAAGCACGTCGTGCCAAGCCTGCTCGGCATCGTCAGCAACTATTCCGGCGGCTACATTGTTGAGTGAAAAGGCCGTCGCCGAACGCGGCGATGGTTTCACGCGCGCGCCGATCGGCACCGGGCCGTTCGCGTTCCAGGCGCTCGCGCCGAACCAGTCGCTCGATCTGGTTGCGCACGACGGCTATTTCCGCGGCGCGCCGAAGTTGAAGAAGATCGTCTACCGTTTCCTGCCGTCCGACGCCTCGCGCGATCTGGCGTTCCAGAGCGGCGAGACTCGACCTGACCAGCGGCGTGCAGGACCAGACCTGGGTCAACCGCATGCACCGGATGCCGCATGTCATCGTCGATGTGTTCGAGCCGGGCGAGCTGTCGCAACTGAACCTGAACGTCACCGTCAAGCCGCTCGACGACATCCGTGTGCGGCAGGCGATCGCGTATGCGGTCAACCGGCCGGAACTGGCGCGATGGAAGGGCCGCGACGTGTCGCGCATGCCGCAAAGCGTGATCCCGATCGGCTACCTGGGCTTCACCGCCGACAACGGCCTGCCGCAGCACGATCTCGACAAGGCGAAGCAGTTGCTGAGCGAGGCCGGTTATCCGAACGGCCTGACCATCAGGATGATCCATACCCAGCTTCCCGACATGCTGGCGACCATGCAGGTAGTGCAGGCGCAACTGCAAGAAAGCCGGGATCACGCTCGACCTGCAGATGGTCGAGCACCCGACCTACCATCAGATGATCCGCAAGGATCTGAGCCCGATCGTTTTCTACGACGCCGCCCGGTTTCCGGTCGCCGACATCTACCTGACGCAGTTCTTCGACAGCCACAGCATCGTCAGCACGCCGACGGCTGCCACCAATTTCAGCCATTGCAGCGTCGCCGACGCCGAGATCGAGGCGGCGCGGGTGGAACCGGACGCCGCAAAGCAACTCGAACTGTGGGCGGCGGCGCAACGCAAGATCATTGCCGCCGCGTGCGCGGTGCCGCTGATCGAGACTTTGCAGGTGTGGGCGCGAACCGACAGGCTCGACTACGGCTTCGGGCTCAAGGGATCGCTGACGCTCGGCCCGGTGATCACGGAGCAGACCCGCTTCACATGACCGGTCCCGGCGCCAGCTACGTCGTCCGCCGCCTGCTCGCGGCAATCCCGACGCTGCTGGCGGTGTTGACCCTGGTGTTCGTGATCGTCCGCATTGTGCCGGGCGATCCGGCCATCGCCATCCTCGGCGACCGCGCCACCCCGGATGCGGTTGCCGCCCTGCATGCCAAGCTCGGCCTCGACCGGCCGATGATGGAGCAGTACCTCGAGCTTCCTCGCGGCCGCGCTGGGCGGCGATTTCGGCCGCAGCATGATCACCGACCGCCCGGTGGTGTCCGAAGTCGCTGCCGTGCTGCCGTACACCATCGACCTGACGGTTGCCTCGATGGTCATCGGCATCGTGATCGGCGTGCCGATGGGCGTCTGGGCCGCGCTGCACCGCAACCGGGCAATCGACATCGCTGCCCGGCTGCTGTCGCTGATCGGGCTGTCGTTCCCGATTTTCGTCTCGGGCATCTACCTGCTTCTGCTGTTCGCGGTGCACTGGCGGATCTTCCCCGTGATCGGCTCGGCCGACCTCAGCGATCCGATCGACCGGCTCTACAAACTACTCTGCCGGCGTTCACGCTCGGCCTGCTGATGGCCGCCTACATCACCCGGGTGACGCGCAGCGCCATGCTGCACGTGCTGGGCGAGGACTACATCCGCACCGCACGCGCGAAGGGCGTACCGCGCGGGCGCGTGGTCTGGCGGCACGGCCTGCGCAACGCCGGATTGCCGGTGGTGACCGTGGTCGGGCTGTATGTCGGCATCCTGATCGGCAACTCGGTGCTGACCGAGATCGTGTTCAACCGGCCGGGCCTCGGGCAGGTCATCCTCGGCGCGCTTAACGAGCGCGACTACACGATGCTGCAGGGCCTGATGGTGATCTACTGCTTCCTGATCGTGGTGGTGAACACCATGACCGATCTGATCTACGGCGTGATCGACCCGCGCGTGAAGCACGCATGAGCAGTGCCACCCGGTCGCCGTTGCGCCGGACGCTGTCGCGCTTCCTGTCCAACCCGATGACGGCGTGCGGCATCGTGCTGTGCGTGGTGGTGGGCCTGGGCGCGGCGCTGGCGCCGTGGCTGGCGCCCTACGATCCGGACGCGCAGGCCATCGTCGACCGGCTGTCGGCGCCCGGCGGCGACTACCTGCTGGGCACCGACCAGTTCGGCCGCGACGTGCTGTCGCGCATCCTGTGGGGCGCCCGCATCTCGGTCGCGATCTCGGTTGCCTCGATCTCAGTCGCGCTGCTGGTCGGCGGCACCATCGGCATGGTCAGCGGCTACATCGGCGGGCGGATCGACCTCGCGGTGATGCAGGTGATGGACGTGCTGCTGTCGTTCCCCAGCCTCATCCTGGGCTTGATCGTGGTGGCGCTGCTGGGGCCGAGCATGAAGAATCTCACCGTCGCCATCGCGCTGACGGCCGTGGCTCCGTTCGCGCGCATCGCACGCGCGCCGGTGCTCAGCGTCAAGGAGCGCGCCTTCGTCGAGGCCGGGCGTGCGCTCGGGTTCTCGCATGTCCGCATCTTGTTCGTGCACATCCTGCCGAACATCCTGGGCGAAGTGCTGGTGATGGCGAGCCTGTGGATGGCAACTGCGGTCCGCACCGAGGCGTCGCTGTCGTTCATCGGGCTTGGCGTGAAACCGCCGACCGCCACCTGGGGCGGCATGATGCGCGACGGGTTCGACAACATTCTCGATGCGCCGTGGCTGTCGATCTTTCCGGGCATCGCCATCCTGATGCTGGTGCTGGGCCTGAACATGGTGGGCGACGGGCTGCGCGACGCCACCGACCCGAAGCTGGCCGGCCAATGAGCGCGCCGGTTCTTGAGGTGGCAGGACTGATCAAGCACTTCCGCTTGACCAAGGGCTTTCCGCGCGCGGTCACGACGACGGTGCGGGCGGTGGACGGCATCAATCTGGCGGTGCAGGAGAGTGAAGCATTCGGGCTCGTCGGCGAGTCCGGGTGTGGCAAGTCCACCGCCGCGCGCGCCATCCTGCGGCTCATCGAACCCGACGCCGGGAGCATCCGGTTCAACGGCACTGACGTTCGAGCGGCTCGCGCCGCGCCGCTGATCGCGCTGCGCCGGCGCATGCAGATCATCTTCCAGGACCCGTATTCCTCGCTCAACCCGCGTCGGACGATCGGCCAGACGCTGACCGAACCGCTGGCCGTGCACCGCGTGGCGCGCGGTGCCGCGGCGCGCCAGCTTGTCGTCGGCCTGCTCGACGAAGTCGGGCTGCCGCCCGGCTCGCTCGATCGCTACCCGCATGAGTTCTCCGGCGGCCAGCGCCAGCGCATCTGCATCGCCCGCGCGCTGGCGCTGGAGCCCGAGCTGATCGTGGCGGACGAGCCGGTATCGGCGCTCGATGTTTCGGTGCAGGCGCAGGTACTGCTGCTGCTGAAGGGTCTGCAGGCCCGGCGACGGCTGGCATTCCTGTTCGTCAGCCACGATCTCGGCGTGATCCGCTGGTTCTGCGGCAGGGTCGCGGTCATGTATCTCGGCCGCATCATCGAGCAGGGGCCGGCCCCCGACGTGTTCTCCGCGCCGCGCCATCCCTACACGCGGATGCTGCGTGACGCGTCGCCGATCCCCGACCCGGCGCTGCGCGGCGCCCTGCCGAGGGTGACGGGCGAGATACCATCGGCTGCGGATCCACCCCGCGGCTGCCATTTCCACCCGCGCTGCGCGAACGCCTCGGACGTGTGCAGAACGACGTATCCGGAATGGCGCGAGGCGGCTGGGCAAGGGTATGCGTGCCACCATCCGCTGGCCGGTTGAACGCGCGGACGGCCATGCACCGCTGGCGTTCTTGTCCGCTTTAAAGCCTTGGGGAAAACCGGGCGCTTGTCTGGCGTCCATGGCTCCCGCGGTATCTGCCAATAGGCCGCCTACCACAGTCTACTGGCGCCTCGCGACCCCTGCCAAACATGGCGTTTGTATCACTAGAACTCTCTATAGGAGTCTACCCCGACCTTGTTGCATCTCACCTGCCCTTGGGGAAGGAAATGGGGGTAGAAATCTTGGGGGTAGAGACATGGGCAAGCTGTCAGCGGCGACGGTTCGGAGCCTGAAGCATCCGTCGAACTCAGGCCGGCCGGTGCGGTCTGGCGACGGCGGCGGCCTTTATCTGCAAGTCGCGGCAGGCGACACGAAGTCGTGGCTGTTCCGCTACACGCTTCGCGGCAAGCCGCGTGAAATGGGCCTGGGGCCGGTGGGCGAGCCGCCCGAGGGCGTGCCGCTGGCCAAGGCGCGGGCGCTGGCGGCGGAAGCTGCGGCACGACTGCGCGCCGGGCGTGATCCGATCGAAGAGCGGCGGGCGGACCGAGCGGCGCAGCGGCAGGCGGAGGCCGAGGCAAAGGAGCGCACGTTCAAGGCTGCGGCGGCGGCCCTGGTGGAGAGCAAGCGACCGGGCTGGCATAGCCAAAAGCACGGAGCGTTGTGGCTGGCCACACTTGAGGCTTACGCCTACCCGATAATCGGAGACGCGCCGGTGGCGGAGGTGGACACGGCAGCGGTGCTACGTGTGTTGCGGCCGGTCTGGGAGCGGGTGCCCGAGACAGCATCGCGGGTGCGCCAGCGCATCGAGGCGGTGCTGGACGCGGCTCGTGTGAAAGGCTGGCGCATCGGCGAGAACCCGGCACGGTGGAAGGGCCACCTTGCCGGCGAGTTGCCCCAACCAGGCAAGGTCAAGCGAGTCGAGCACCGTCCGGCGCTACCCTGGGAGCGGATGGGCGAATTCATTGCAGCGCTGGACGAGCGAGACGGCATCGCGGCGCTGGCGCTACGCTTTGTCATCCTGACGGCGGCGCGTTCCGGTGAGGTGCGGAAGATGCGCTGGCGCGAGGTGGACCTTGGCGCGAAGGTGTGGACCGTGCCGGGCGAGCGGATGAAGGCCGGCAAGACGCACCGCGTCCCGCTCTCGGCCGCCGCGCTGGAGGTGCTGGAGACGGTGCGCCCGTTGGCGAAGGGTGCCGCCGATCTGGTGTTCCCAAGCGTCCGCAAGAACGTGCCGCTGTCCGACATGACGCTGTCGGAGGTGGTGCGCCGCATGAACGAAGGCGGCGAGCCGGGAGCCCGGCCGCGCTGGTGCGACGCCGGGGGCCGGGCGGTGGTGCCGCACGGGTTCCGCGCGTCCTTCCGCATGTGGGCCGGCGAGACCCGCCCCGAGGGCCGGGAGGTGGTGGAGATGGCTCTGGCGCACACCATCAAGGACAAGGCCGAGGCCTCCTATGCGCGCTCTGACCTGTTGGAGAAGCGCCGCCCGCTGATGGACGCCTGGGCGGAGCAGTGCGCTCGGCTGCCGGCTGAGGTGGTGACGCTGGGGGGTCGGCGGCGGCGCGAGGCGGCGGAGCAACGCTGCCCCCGACTTTGCAGGGTGTGTTCCGATTACCCTTCTCCCCTTCGCGCGCGAGAAATCATCATCTCCAACCGCGGCGGGGTCCGGTGGCCGTACGTTCTCCCGTACACTCCTGTGTTTTCGGTCGGGACGGCAGGGTTATGGCCGAATTCTGCGGGTTTCAGGCGCCCTGACCTGGGCGGGCGCGGTCAGGACGGGTCGGGACGGCATTGGATTATCCGGGTGAAATGTCCCCTAGCCGACGAACCGGCACTGTATCTAGGGCCTGTCGTCAATTGAGCCAGATGGCCTGCTGCGGCGAGATGGACGGCGCCGAGAAAGTTGCGGGCGGTCTTGTCATAGCGCGTGGCGATGGCGCGGAACTGCTTGAGCTTGGCGAAGAAGTTTTCGATCAAGTGCCTCGCCTTGTAGAGGTGGCGATCGAAGCCGGATTTCTGCCGGCGGTTCGCCTTGGAGGGGATCACTGCGGCTTTCCCTGCGTCGGCAAGCGGCTGGCGAACCCGCTTGTCGGCGTCGAATGCCTTGTCGGCGATCAAGGTGTCCGCCTTCATGTCAGGCAGAAGGTGATCGGCGCCGAGCAGATCGTGCGCGTGGCCGCCGGTGAGGAAGAAGCCGGTCGGATTGCCGAGAGCATCCACCATCGTATGGATTTTGGTGCTCAAGCCGCCGCGGGACCGCCCGATCGCCTGGTCCTCGCCGGCATTTTTGGGCGCCGGCACTGTGCTGATGCGCGCGCACGATGGTGCTGTCGATCATGGCGTATTCGTTGTCGGCATCGGCCGCGAGATGCTCGAAGATCCTCTTCCAAACGCCGGATTTGGCCCAGCGGCTGTGGCGGCGGTGCACGTTCTTCCAGTCGCCGAACCGCTCGGGCAGGTCGCGCCAGGGGACGCCTGCCCAGTATCGGTAGAGCACAGCTTCCACGAACAGGCGGTTATCGGCCGCGGTGACCCCAACCGAGCCTTCTCGTCCCGGCAGGATTTGTTTGATCCGATCCCACTGGTCGTCACGAAGCCCATAACGGCGCATTGGTCAGCCTCCGAAGCTGACCGCCTACAAATCGAAGAACACGCCGCGCCGGAATCGCCTATTGCGAGCCCTACCGCTGATCCGGGGCCGGTGTTGCACGATGGACGCACCCTGCAACGGCGGGCCTACTTCCCGAATTGACGACAGGCCCTAGTCCACCGACGTGGGCGCCTCATAGCCAGCCCCATGACTCCACGCACCTGAGTTCCGTTGGCGATCCGCTGGTGATCTTCGCGCCAAGCACTCCCCTGCGCGGCCAGACACGCCCAGCCTGACCGTGGCGACCATCCCGCGGCAACGCGCTACGCTCGCGGCATGCAGCGGTTTGACGCCAGCGTCGACGTGACAGTCCACACCGTAGCCAGATGACCTGGACCCGGACCAAGCCGTCGCCCGCGTCCGGATCGCGGTGGAGGGACTAGCGGGCGCCGGCTGGGTGTCCGTCGAATGGTGCGGCGATGCCCCGGCAAGCCTGCCGTGGGTGACGCTTTATGGGCCCGGCCTTGCCATGCCGTAGACCGAAGGGGAGTATGACGGGCTTGCGGTGCTGGTGGAATGCACGGTGCGTCAGGTGCTGCACATCCGCCGGGATGCGGCGCCGTGACCGCGCCCGGCATCAAGGTCACCCGCGCGCCGGTGCTGACGCTTTGGGCCGCCGTCGTGGCCGAGCGACTGGGCCACCCGCCAGAAATGGCAGTGACACTCGGGCAAGCCGTGGCCTGCTCCAGCGCCCGCGCCAATGCCCGTAGCATCGGCATTACGGCCAACAAGGACCGGGAAGAGGAGAAGCGCGCCGGGGAACTTCGGCCGGCATTCAGGCCGGTGCGGCTGCACGGCCGTGACGTTCGGCTAGCGGCGACCGAGGCCGGCGAGTTGCTGGCGGAGGACAAGGGCAAGCCGGCCGATCCGGTTGCCGTCCGGCGCTATCTACTGCGGGCGTTCAGCGATCGGCTGGGCGAGGTGCGCGCGGCGATCGAAGCCGCCGCCACGCTGCTGCCGCCGGAGGAACTGAACCGGGTGCGGTTCCGCATCTATGAGGGATTCCGGCCGGGGGCGCCGTTGAGCGCGGAAGGGTGGGTGCGAAGGGGGAGTTGCAGGTGGAGCGGATCGGTGTGGCGGCGGCGGGACGGGTGGGCCTGTAGCGCTGCGGTCTCTTCAGAACGGACCCGCCCGGATGATCCGGTTGTTCTGCTCGGCACCATAAGCCAAAGGTTCATCGGGCTCAGGTATTAAGTGAAACGTTCGGTTCCGGCGCTCCGGCCCGTTTGCTGGCGTTCCGGCGTCATCAGCCGGATAGCGGCGTGCCCAGGCGCCACTCGGAACAAGCTGAATTCTGCTGACGATCCGGCCTTGCGGCAAGTTTTGAACAAATTGCCCGTCAGGGCACTTATGGTTGTCACCCTGTCACTAAACTGGGCCACAATGGCCGGCCGCGGCAGATCAATCGACAACTCCTGGCGTAGGGAGGTCAGCCATCGCCGACCGAAGGCAAGTACTCGTCGTCGACGACGAACCGGAGTTGAGCCGGATGGTCGCCGAGTATCTCGACCGCCACGGGTTTGCCGTGCGCACGGCGACCGGGGGAGCCGAGCTGGACTCGTGCCTCGCGCGCGGCATGCCGGAATCTGCTGATCCTCGACGTGAACATGCCCGGGGAAGACGGGTTTGCCATCGCGCGACGGGTGCGCGCCGCAAGCGACGTGCCGATCCTGATGCTGACCGCCGCGGGCGATGTCATCGACCGCGTGGTCGGGCTGGAACTGGGGGCGGACGACTACATCACCAAGCCGTTTGACCTGCGCGAATTGCGGGCGCGCATCCAGGCGGCACTGCGCCGTTCCGGACGCATCGCCGTGCCACCTGCCGCGCCGACGGCGACCCTGGTACGCTGCGGCGATCTGCAGCTCGATCTGGAGGCGCGGCGGCTGCTGCGCGCAGATGGCACGGTGCTGGAGCTGACCGCGATGGAATTTGATCTGCTTGCGGTGTTCGCCGGCAACCCCAATCGCGTGCTGACCCGCGAGAGGCTGCTTGATCTCGCGCACCGCAATGGGGGCGAGGTATTCGATCGCAGCATCGATGTGCGGGTCACCCGATTGCGGCGCAAGATCGAGCGCGATCCTGGGCACCCGCAGGTGATCAAGACGATGCGCGGCGCCGGCTACATGTTCGTGATGGTAGCTGCATGACACCGATCGGCGAGGGCGACCTCGACTGGATCAGCGGACCGCAGCTGCGCGCGATGCTCGACAGCATCCCGACCCGCATCGCCCTGCTGGACCGCGAGCGGCGCTACCGCTACGCCAATCGCGAATATGTCGGCTTCGCCGGCCGGCCGGTCAGCGAAATCATGGGCCGCACCGTGCCCGAAATTCTAGCCGAGGAAGTGTTCGCCGACTTCCATCCACAGGACTTGCGGGCGCTGGCGGGCGAAACAACGACTTGGGAAGGCTGGCTCGATTACCGGGCCGGCCGGCGCTACCTGCAACGCCTGTGCGTGCCGCTGCGCGACGCGGCGGGCGAGGTCGAGGGCTATTTCATCTTCAACCGCGACCTCACCGACCTCAAGCAGAGCGAGGAGGCGCTGGCGCGACAACTCGCTGCACGCGCAGCCAGCGATGCGCAGAATGCCGCGATCATCGCAGCGGCGCTCGACTGCTTCATCACGATCGACGAAGCCGGTCGGGTGGTCGAGTTCAATCCGGCCGCGGAGCAGACCTTTGGCCGCCGCCGCGCCGACGTGCTCGGTCGGAAAATCGGCGACCTGATCGTGCCGCCTGCCTTGCGCCAACGCCACGCGGAGGGCTTCGCGCGCTATTTGCGCACCGGCGATGCGCGCGTGATCGGCCGTCGCATCGAGATCGAGGCGATGCGTGCCGATGGCAGCATTTTTCCAATCGAATTGACAATTACCGAAGTGCGCCTGCCGGAACGGCGGTTGTTCACCGCGCATTTGCGGGATGTCACCGCCCCCCGCGCCGCCGCCGCCGAAATCCTTCGCCAGCGCGAGGCGCTGCACCAGAGCGAGAAACTGGCCGCGCTCGGTTCGCTGCTCGCCGGCGTCGCACACGAACTGAACAACCCGCTGTCCATCGTGATCGGCAACGCACTGATGCTGGCCGAGGAAGCGGAAAACGCGGCACCTGCGCTGGCCGAGCGGGCGCAACGCATTCAGGCGGCCGCCGAACGCTGCGGGGCGATCGTGCGCAGCTTCCTGGCGATGGCGCGCCAGCGCGACATCGTCAAGCGCCCTGTGGCGATCCAGGCGCTGGTGGACGGGGCGCTGCGGCTGCTCGCCTACGGCATGCGCAGCAGCGGCGTGACGCTGGAGCAGGATATTCCGCCGGGCCTGCCAGTGTTGTCTTGCGATGCCGACCAGGTTCAGCAGGTGTTGACCAACCTGTTGCTCAATGCCTGCCAGGCGCTGGAGACGGTGCCGCCGCCGCGCCGGATCCAGGTGCTTGCGCGGGCCGAGGACGGCTGGGCACGCATCGAGGTGTCCGACAACGGACCTGGCATCGCCGATCACCTTCGCTCTCGCGTGTTCGACCCGTTCTTTACCACCAAGCCGGCCGGCGCCGGCACCGGCATCGGGCTGAAAGTCTCGCGGGGCATCGCCGAGGCGCATGGCGGTACGCTTGCCCTCGCGGCGGCGAACGACGGGGTCGCGCGCTTCGTGCTGCGGTTGCCGCTCGGGCAGGCCGTGGCCGCGGACGAGGCTGAGGCTGAGGCGGATGGGGCGCCGGCGACGACCGGGCCGTCCGCCGCGCGGTCCGCCTTGATCGTGGACGACGAGGGGGAAGTGGCGCGATTGCTCGGCGAGATCCTGACGGCGCAAGGGTTCCGGTGCGAATCGCCGCCAGTGGCGAGGCGGCGCGCGCACTGCTGCGTGCGGCGCGACTACGACGCCATCCTGTGCGACGTGCGGATGCCGGGCATGGATGGCCCAGCGCTATTCACCTGGCTCGCCGAGCACAAGCCGCATCTGTGCGCGCGCACCGCCTTCGTGACCGGCGACACGCTGGGCGCCACGGCCGTCGGCTTCCTCGCCAATGCCGGCCGGCCGATCCTGGAAAAGCCCTTCGTGCCGGCCGAACTGCGGCGGCTGATCGCGGAACTGGGACCGCGCGCCGCCGGCTGAAACACTTGAAACACGATGCGCGGCCGGACGTCGTCGGACTGAAACACGACGCCGGCATTGCTCTCCGCAGCGGCACGGCACGCCGCCGGCAAGACGGAGACACAAGGCCATGACCCCGACCGAGATCGCCCTGGTGCGCCAGGGTTTCGACCGCATCGCGCCGATGTCCGAGGACGTCGGCGTCGCATTCTACGACACGCTGTTCGCGCTCGACCCCTCGTTGCGGCCGCTGTTTCGCGGCGACATGCGCGCCCAGGCCGGCCATCTGATGTCCGCGCTTGCGCATGGTGGTGCGGTCGCTCGACGACCTCGGCCCGGTGCTCGGCCGGATCCAGGCGCTGGGTCGCCGGCACAGCGGCTACGGCGTGCAGCCGCATCATTTCGAGACCGTCGGCACCGCTTTCCTTGCCACCTTGGCATCGGGGTTGGGCGATGCCTTCACCGCGTCGGCGCGCGCGGCGTGGACGCGCGCTTATGAAACCCTGGCCGGCGCGATGATCGCGGCGATGGCGGACGCGGCCGCGGCCCGGCCCGTCGCGAAGGCCAGTTGAGAGGGCGGGCGAAAAGAGCCGGCAGCGACGGCTGCCCGTACGAAGCCAGCTGCCAAACGATATTCGTGAGTTGCCGCCGGGAAATGACAATGGCGTCACCTGCGGGCGGCCCCTAACGTCCCGCCGATATTCGGTACGGCTATCAGGACGCCGCCGGGCATCGATCAGATCTTCAGGAGAAATACTTTGGGCACCGTGAGCAAGCTCGGCAAATCCGGGGTGGCCGGCAAGAACGGCACCAGCGGCAATCCGCCGGGGAGCGGCGGCGCCGGCCAGGGCGCGACCGCCAGCAATATCAACCTCTTTCCGACCGACACCCAGAATACGGCGCTGGCCACCGGTGGCGACGGCGGCGCGGGCGGCGCGGGCGGACAGGGGCCTTCGGGCTTCGGTGCGGGCGGGGCGGGCGGCGCCGGGGGTGCCGCGGTCGGCACCGTCAGCATGGCCGGCACGTTCGCGACCGACGCGGCGGCCTCCGCGACCGCGATGGGTGGGGTCGGCGGTACGGGCGGCGGCGGCGGCAACGGCGGCAATGGTGGGGCGGGCGGCAGCGCGACCGCGAACGCGACCGACAATGCCACCGCCGACAGCAGCGGCGGATTCCGCGAGCGCGGTGGCGACGGCCGTTGCGGGCGGCGGCGGCTTCGGCGGTATTCCCGGGGGCGTGGGCGGGGTCGGAGGTTCGGCCGTTGCGACGGCGTCGGATACCAACACCAACGGCGCCGCGAACGCGACTGCCACCGCCTCCGCTGGAGGCGCCGGCGCCGCCAGCGGGGCGGCCGGCGCGGTCGGCGGAACTGCGACCGCGACGTCGGGGACGGCAACCGGGCTGTTGGCCGTCGCCGAAGCGATTGCCGGCGGCGGCATCGGCGGCAGCGTGCTCGGCGCCGGGAATTTCGCCGGCGGGGCGGGCGGGGTGGCCAGCGGCACCAAGGCAACCGCCAACGGCGACAGCGAGGCCCAGGCCGAGGTGCAGCAGACCGGCGGCAACGGCGGATCAAGCGCCGGCACCGGCGGCGCGGGTGCCGGCAGGTACCCTGAGCGATGCGGTCGGCGGCTCGACCAAGGACGGCACGCTGACGCTCTCGCAGACGGCGATCGGCGGGAGCGGCGGCGGCGGTGCGACGGGCGGCGCCGGCGGCGGCGCCGGCTCAAGCCTGACATTCACCGATGCAACCGGCGTGGCCGCAAGCGCCAGCCTTCGCGTCGGTGCGACGGCGACGGGGGGCAATGGCGGCAACGGCACGACCGCGGGCGGCGCGCCGGGTGCGGCGAGCGCCACACTGCACGTCACCGGCACCAATTCGGTCGCGGCGACGGCGACGGCGCAGGCCGGCGAAGTGGGCAGCGCCTCCGCCGCCGGCAGCGGGCCGGCCGGCGCCGCCGCGACCGCCGCCGCGACGGCGACCGGCGCCGCGGCGAGCGCGACCGCCGCGGCCACCGGCGGGATCGGCGGCACCGGCGTCGGCGCCGGAAAATCCGGCGGTCTCGGCGGTGCCGCGAGCGTCTCGGCCGACGCGATCGGCGTGCAGTCAGCCTCGGCCGTGGTGCAGGCGGTCGGCGGCAATGGCGGCAACGGCACCGGCGGGGCGGCCGGCGGCGCGGGTGCGGCCATGCTCGTGACCAACGCGGCCACCGGCGTGACCAATGCCGGGTCCTTGACGCTGGATCAGGACGTCACCGGCGGCAATGGCGGCAACAGCGATACTGGCACCCCCGGCAGCGGCGGCGACGTCTCCACGACGCTGATCTTGAACGATACCAAGGCGGTCACGCAGAGCGCCAATATCTCCCTGACCGTCCAGGCGCAGGGCGGCGACGCCGGCGTTTCCGGGGTTGCTGCCGACACCGGTTCCGCCGGCACCGCCTACGCCGAAGGCGGTGCCACCGGCAGCGGCAGCGTGAGCAGCTTCGCCGAGGCCACTGCCGGCACCGGCGTCGAAGCCACCAAACAGGCGGCCTTCGCCGTCGCCGGCGCGACCGGCAACCATGTGACCGCCATCTCCGTCGCAAGCGTCGCTGGCGACGACGCGCTGGGGGGGCAGGCGCTATCCGGCGCCGCCGGCAATGGCGTGAGCGGCACGGTGACCTCCGAGGCGTCCAGCACCCAGCCGAGCGGCGCGAGCGCGCCTCTGATCGAATCGGTGACCGCCACGACCGAGGCGACCGTAAGCGATTACGCCAAGACGGTGGCCTTTGCCGAGTACCGGCTTTTCTCTTCCGCAGGCCGGGCCGGTCATCAAGGACTACCCCAACGGGGAGGCGGCGATCGACGCCTCGCCCTCGGCGAAATCGACCAACGCCCTGCTGGCCGCCAACCCGGCGATCAAGGCGGCCTTCGGCGCGTCGCCAAGCTTCTTCGCCGGCGGCCTGTTGGGCAACGAGGAATCCGGTACGGCCAACGTCAGCCAGACCGGGACCGCCAGCGCCACGGTCACGATCAACCTGGCCGACCTTGCCAAGCCCGGCGAACTGATCCTCGGTCTCGGCGGCGGCGGGCTGGTCGGCGGCGGCATCACCGGGGTGACGCTGAGCGTGTCCGGCAACGGCGTCAGTTTCACGCCCGAGACCTTCAGCAGCGGCACCGCCGCGCTGGCCGGGTTCGACGACAAGGCGTTCGATCTTGCGGCGCTTGGCACGAGCGGCGTGCTGGACCTGACGATCGGGGTGTCGGTGCAGAGCGACATGCCCAATTCGGACTTCTTCGGCAACTACATCATCGGCGAAGCGCCGACCGGCGGGTTGGCGGAGGAGAACGTGACGCCGCCCTCGCCCGCCTGGATCGCGCACCACGGGTAGCGCGCCAAGGGACACGGAGGTTGTCATCCGCCAAATCCGGGGCCCGCGCTCACGGCGGCCCCGCCCCTCCCGCGCGATGTGCGGCCGCCAGGCCCCTGCTGCGGCGGGCACTTGATCATCATCGGGATCTTCGCCCGCTGGAGCCAGCCCCCGGGAACCTGACGGCCACACTCAGCCGAGGGCTACTCCGTGACCCGGCACGGACCGAACCAGACCCGCGCCGCGGCAGTCGCGCTTCGGCCAACCGCTCGACCTGTGCGAACAACCGGCAACACCGACCTCGCCGGCGACTTTGACCATCCTCGCAGCAGCGACAACCGGCGCACCGCGCATCGGATCTCTAACGCGGCGGCTTGGCAGCCACGCCGCAGCGTCGCCGCAACCATCCCGAGCGGCGATCGAACGTCGAAATCCCATAGGCCAGTGCGCGACGACCGCGGGTTCGTTCCTCCAAGACTTTCGTACGCCTACGGCGCCCGAAATTCTTCAGGGGAGCGGCCCCTCCGCTTCCGCTCGGCCGGCGAGAGGAGCGGACGTTCCGTCGATGGTTTGGGGTGGCGGGAAGCAGACCGACGGCTCCAGGCGAGTTGTACACCAGAGCGGACATTCACGCCGGCAGGGTCAGATGGCGGACCTCGACCCAAAGCAGGGCTGAGCTGAGATTCCCGGTCGGCCAACGGATCGTGCCCAGCCTCCCGGCTGAAGTCCTTGATGGCCGGCCGTATGGCATCGCCGGTCCATTGGTCAGCCCACCAGAATCTACTTAAGTCCGTGCCGCCACACCGAGGGAGCGAAGTTACGGCGCGGATAAGGAGAGGGATTTGCGAATCTGAGAAAGTCTGACTCCTGGGTCGGCAACCGACTCGGAGGTTGCCATGGTTGCATTCGCGCCGTTGCTGGGTTTGCTCGCGGACGTTCCAGATCCCCGCCGTGGGCAGGGACAACTCTACAAGTTGCCGCATGTGCTGCTGTTCTCGATCCTCGCGGTCGTGACCGGCTGCAACTCGTATCGCGGCATCGTCACCTTCATCGATGTCCACCGCCGCAGGTTGAACGCAACGTTCGGTCTGAAGTGGCGCCGCGCCCCCGCGCACACCGCGGTTCGCTATATCCTCAAGGGCTTCGATCCGACTGCGGTGGAGGCGGTCTTCCGCCGCCATGCCGCTCTGCTCCAGGCGGCATGCGGCACGCCCGGACGGGGCAGCATTGCGCTGGATGGCAAGACGCTGCGCGGCAGCTTCGACAATTTTCATGACCGCGCCGCGGCGCAGGTGCTGAGCGCGTTCGCCACCGACACCTCCCTCGTGCTCGCCCACGTCGATATCGCCGAGAAGTCCAATGAGATCCCGGCAGCGCAGGCGCTGCTGGCGGAACTCGGTGTCGCGGCCGGCGTCATCGTCACGCTGGATGCGCTGCACTGCCAAAAAACATTTCGAGGTCGCCGGGCACGCCGGCATCAGCCTGATCGTTCAGGTCAAGGACAACCAGCCGACGCTGAACCAACAGATCGCGGAGATCTCCGCCTCCTCGGCGCCACTCGGATCTGCCTGCAGCCGCGACACGGGCCGCAACCGCGACGAAAGCCGCACCGTCACCGTCTTCGATCCCGCCGGCAAACTCGCCGATACCGACTGGCATCCCCACGTCGCCGCCATCATCCGGGTCGAGCGTGATGTTTTCACCCGCAACAGCAAGACCGGACTGTTGCACCACGCCACCGAGACCGCCTTCTACGCCTCGAACACGCCGGTCACCGCCGCCCGCGCCGCCGAAGCCATCCGCGCTCACTGGGGGATCGAGACCACCTCCCACAACAGCCGCGATATGACCTTCGCCGAAGACCGTTCGCGCATCCGCACAAACCCCGGCGTGTTCGCCCGCCTGCGCAGCTTCGGATTCAACATCCTCAAGGCCAATCGCACCGGTACCCTCAGCCAGGACCGCTACCCGGCTGCCCTCGCAGGCATCGACAACCTCGCCAGGCTCGTCGCCATTTCATGGCGTTGAACACCCTTGACGGTTCAGCCTGCCGGCGCGGTCATTGTTGGGCGTTGCCTAATCCTACTGAGTTGGAAAAAATCACGGATGATGAGGCAGATAGCGCTTCATGCGACGCGACTGTGGTTTGGTAGCAGAGAAGATTTGAACCTTCCGGGAGGGATGGGATGGATCTTCACGATGGGACGGGGACGGAAGCAAGGTTCCGCGCTTACGCGGCAGACCTGGCGTCGGTGCTGGGCCATGCCGACCGGATCAGACCATTCGAGGACTATTGTGTCGGGCTGCTGTCCGCCGAGGGTCGCAAGAGCGTCGAACCCTTGGCGGCGGTGACTGCACCTGAGCGAACTGCGGCGCAGCACCAGTCGCTGCTGCATCTTGTGGCGCAAGCACCCTGGTCTGATCAGGCGGTACTGACCCGTGTGCGTGAACGGGTATTGCCATCTATCACCCGAGACGAGCCAGTCCAGGCCTGGATCATCGATGATACCGGCTTTCCGAAAAAGGGCAGCCATTCGGTCGGTGTGGCGCGCCAGTATTGTGGTCAGGTGGGCAAGCAGGACAACTGCCAGGTAGCGGTAAGTCTGTCGGTGGCAACCCATCAGGGCAGCTTGCCCGTTGCCTACCGATTGTATCTGCCGAAGGACTGGGCCGACGACCCGGTTCGCCGGACTGCTGCCAACGTACCCGCTGACATTCGGTTTCAGACCAAGCCCGAGATCGCCGTGCAACAGATGCGCCAGGCTCTGGCAGCCGGCGTGCCACCGGGCATCGCATTGGCTGATCCGGCGTATGGCAACGACGGCAATTTCCGAGCTGGGATCACGGAGCTTGGGCTGCCTTACGCGGTCGGTATCATGCCCACCACCTCAGTCTGGCGACCAGGCGAGGCGCCGCTGCCGCCGGCGCCGTGGTCGGGCCGCGGCCGTCCCGCCAAGCGGTTGCGCCGCGACGAGACGCATCGGCCAGTTTCGGTCAAGATGCTGGCTCTGGAGCTTCCCGTCGATGCTTGGCAGCAGATCACCTGGCGGGATGGCAGCAACACACCGCTGACGTCGCGGTTTGCTCGGCTGCGGGTGCGTCCGGCACATAATGACGCTAAACGAAACGAACCCGCGGCCGAAGAGTGGCTGCTGATCGAGTGGCCGGCGGGCGAAACCGAGCCGGACCACTACTGGCTCTCCACGCTGCCAGCCGACATCTCATTCGAGTGCCTGGTCGATCTGACCAAGCTGCGCTGGCGGATCGAACGTGACTATCTCGAACTCAAGCAAGAAGTTGGGCTCGGCCACTACGAAGGCCGCGGATGGCGCGGCTTTCACCATCACGCAAGTCTCTGCGTTGCGGCCTACGGATTCCTGGTCTCCGAAAAGGAGACGATTCCCCCCTCAGGACCTTCTCGCTCCTGGCGCGGCCCGCGATCTGCCCTTCCCGCCGGTTACAGACCCAGAGGATCTGCCGCTGCGTTCACAACGCCACATGCCGAACTCCATCGTCACGTTGCGAATCCGGCTCGCTCGCACCCTGGTCCACGTTCTACCTCGATGCCCCTGCTGCGGCCGCCCGCGCCAATGGCCCGTTGAACAAATTGAGTGACACAGTAGGACTAACAGGCGGCGGAAAAAGGGTTGGCGTAGATCGGCGACGAAAGATTGTTGCGTCGCGACCTTGGCCCACGATCGAATGATTCGCCGCATGGCACGGGGAGATTCTTTTCTGCCAGCCATTGCGTAGCCGTTGAAATTCCAAGGCGTTTTTCCGCAGCCTGCTAAGGCGCCACGAGGGCCTGGACCGCTCCGCCTTCGGCGGCCTCGAGCGAACGATCCGGGGTCGCACGTGCGTCGTTACACGACGTTAAGCTTTGGGCCGGAGATTGGGCGGCCGTCGTCCCCACATGACGGGGAGCGCCCGACACATTGTTCCAGTTGCCGGTTCCTGGCCGCTTTGCGGTCGTCGCGTTCGCGCTGATCGGCGGCGCCACGGCGCATGCCGCCGCGTTGGTCGGCGTCACCAGCCGGGTGCAGGTGGCACCGTCGCCGGCGCCGGCTCTCGACATGATCAAGCAGAAATACCGGCAACCGGATGCCATTCCGTTTCCTGCCGATGACCCGTACACGCCGGAAAAGGCGCTGCTGGGCCGGGTTCTGTTCAACGATGCGCGGCTGTCCGGCACCGGGGCGCTGTCCTGCGCCTCCTGTCACAACCCCGGCTTCAGCTATGGCGACGGCCGCGCCAAGGGCATCGGCAACGACATGCGGTCGCTCGACCGGCGGTCGCCCAGCATCATCAACAGCGCGTGGGGCGAGCTGTACATGTGGGATGGCCGCGCCGACACATTGGAGTTGCAGGCGCTCGGGCCGATCCAGGCGCCCACCGAGATGGACCAGTCGCTCGCCGGCCTGGTCGGCACGCTGTCCGCAATCCCCGGTTATGCAACGTTGTTCGCGGCGGCGTTCCCACATCGACCGATCACGCCGAGCACCGTCGCCAGCGCGATCGCGACGTACGAGCGCACGGTCGTCTCCGCCATGTCGCCGTTCGACGCATGGATCGGCGGCGACGAGCACGCGATCCCGGGCGCCGCCAAGCGCGGCTTCGATCTGTTCAACACCAAGGGCGGGTGTGCGTCGTGCCACGGCGGCTGGACATTCACCGACGAGGGTTTTCACGACACCGGCCTGCCCGACGACGACCTGGGCCGCGGGCGGCTGTTTCCGCACGTACTGAAGATGCAGCATGCGTTCAAGACGCCAGGGCTGCGGGAGACCGCGCGCCGCGGTCCGTACATGCACGACGGCTCGTTGCCGACGCTCGCTGCGGTCGTTGCGCATTACAATCAGGGCGGCGTCGATCGCCCCAGCCGCTCCGAGCTGATCGGTCCGCTCGGCCTGTCGGCCGACGAGCAGGCGGACCTCGTCGCGTTCCTGCAAACGCTGACGAGTTCCGTCCGGCTGGCCGCCGTTCCCGCGCTGCCGCGCTGACGTTTTTCGGGGAGCACCATGCGCACCAGAGCATTCGTGGCCATTGCCGTCCTGGCCGGGTTGTCGCCCGCCGCTGGGGCCGGCGACAGCATCGTCCACCAGAAAGGCCGGGTGTTCTCGGTGGCGGCGCTGACCGTGGCACGCGGTGAACCCGTCGTGTTCCTCAACGACGACACCGTCCCGCACAACATCATGTCCACGACGGCCAACAACGCGTTCGATCTCGGCTCGCAGATGCCGGGCAGTTCGACGCCGGTCAGTTTCGACGTGGCCGGCGTCGTGGTGGTGATCTGCGCCATCCATCCGCGCATGCGCATGACGATCACCGTCACCGACTGAGCAATGTCGCTGCGCCGAAAGTTCTGGCTGGCGTTCGGACTGATCGCGATGCTCGCGATCGGCCTCAGTGCGTACTGCGTGCACGCCCTCGGCGCGACGGTTGCGCTGATCGTCCGGCTGTACGACGAGCCGCTGGTGGGCGTGAATTACGCCCGTGCCGCGAGCGCCAGCCTGAACGCTGCGCATGACCTGATGGATCGGGGCTTGTCACAGGGGGCCGGCCAGTCGGCCGATGTGGTCGCGTCGCTGCGGCGGTTGCAGCGCGATATTGCGGATGATCTCGGCATCGTACGGCAGCGGATGCACGACGCCGGCGTGACCAACGCGGTCGGGCGCGCGGAGATCGCCGTCGCCGACTGGTTTCGAAGTGGAATGACAGTATTGTCCCCGCCCGCCGGGGGGGTCGTGGCGCTGCCGATGCCCGCCGCGATCGAGCGGCAAAGTGCGGCGGCGGCCGCATCGGTGGATGACCTCGTGGAGCTGGTCGCCGCTGACGGGTTCGCCTACCGTGCGCACGCGGAAGCGGAGATGCGGGCGTCGAGCATCACGCTGGGGGCGCTGGCCGGCGCCATCGTCCTGACGGGCGCGATCTTCGCGGCGCTGCTGGCGCATCGAGTGATCAGTCCGGTCCGCGCGGCGACGCGCTTCGCCGAGGCGGTCGCTGCCGGCGATTTCGCCGATGTCATCGCGACCGGCCGGGACGACGAGGTCGGCCGCCTGCTGACCTCGCTCGCGACGATGCAGGCCAATCTGCGCAGCCGCGAGGCGCGGGCCGTGGCCCTGCTGCAGGACAAGGACCAAGCCGCGGAGGCGCTGCGCCAGACCAATCTGCGCTTCGACACCGCGCTGAACAACATGTCGCACGGGCTGCTGATGTGCGATGCCGACGCCCGTGTCGTGGTGGTCAACCGGCAGTTCTGCGATCTCTACGGCATCGACCCCGAACGTCTGCCTCCGGGGTCCACATATCGCGAACTCGTGACGCTCAGCGTGGCCGCCGGCAACCATCCCGGCCGCACCGTCGAACAGGCACTGGAAACCAGCGCGGCGCTACGACAGGCGCGCCAGCGTACCAACGCGATCAGGACGATTGCCGGCGGTCGGACGATCGCGATCGCGCTCGAACCGATGCCGGACGGCGGCTGGATCGCCATCCAGGAAGACATCTCCGACCGCCGCCGCTCGGAGGAGCAGATCGTGTTCCTGGCGCGCCACGACGCGCTGACCGGGCTGCCCAATCGGGTGACGTTTCAGGAACGGCTCGACCATGCGTCGGCGCTGGCCGAGCGCGGCAACGGGTTTGCGCTGCTGTGCCTCGATCTCGACCAGTTCAAGGCGGTGAACGACACGTTCGGGCATCCGGTCGGCGATCACCTGCTGTGCGCGGTCGCGGGCCGGCTGCGTGACGTCGTGCGGGAAAGCGATACCGTGGCGCGGCTTGGCGGCGATGAGTTCGCGATCGTTGAGCTGGGCGTCGGCACGGCAAACGATGCCACGACGCTCGCTCGCCGCATCGTCGAGACGGTCAGCCGGCCCTATGAGCTGGATGGCCATCGGGTCGTCGTCGGCGTCAGCGTCGGCATCGCGCTGGCGCTTCATGGCGGCGTGCATTCGTTGCAGCTGATGAAGGAAGCCGACCTCGCGCTGTATCGCGCCAAGCAGGACGGCCGCGGCACCTGGCGCTTCTTCGAGCCGGCCATGGATGCCCGGATCAAGGCACGGCGCGCGCTGGAGCAGGATCTGCGCGGTGCCCTGCCGTCGGGCGAGTTGGAGTTGCACTTTCAGCCCGTGCTGAGCAGTCGCGGGCGAACGGTGACCGGGTTCGAGGCGTTGCTCCGATGGCGTCACCCGACCCGCGGCCTGGTGCCGCCCGGCGAATTCATTTCGGTCGCCGAGGAACTCGGCATCATCGCGCCGATCGGGGCATGGGTGCTGCGGCAGGCCTGCGCCGAGGCCGCAACCTGGCCCGACCACCTGCGCGTGGCGGTCAACCTGTCGCCGGTGCAGTTCCGCGGCCAGACCCTGCTTGAAACGGTGACCGACGTATTGCAGACCTGCGGCATCGCGCCGCGTCGTCTGGAGCTTGAGATCACGGAATTGGTGCTGCTCCAGGACGATAAGGCGACGCTCGGGACGCTCGGCGCCTTGCACGATCTGGGTGTGCGGATCGCGATGGACGATTTCGGCACCGGCTATTCGTCGCTCTCGTATTTGCGCAGCTTCCCGTTCGACACGATCAAGATCGACGGCTCCTTCGTCCGCGACTTGCAGCCGCGCAACGAATGCGTCGCGATCGTCCGCGCCATCACCGCGCTCGGCAGCAACCTGCACATGAGCACGACCGCGGAGGGCGTGGAGACCGAGGAGCAGTTCGAATTCCTGGCCGATGCCGGCTGCACCGAGGTCCAGGGCTATCTGTTCAGCAGGCCGGTGCCCGCCGGCGACGTACCCGCATTGATCGAACGGTTTTCCAGGCAGCCGGCTTTCGCGTCGGCCCGGGCCGTCGCTGACTATGCTGGCGTACAGCCGACATGACCCGACGAATCGGTGCCGATGATCAGGCGGTGCCTTGCAGTGGCCGCAAGGCCGGCTCGCTCGCCGCGAGCATGGCGTCCGGCGCACGTGTCGCGACCCGCGTGCGGGCCGGTTCGGTATGGTCCGCCTCCGCGCGGTCGATGCAGGCGCGCAGCCGTTCCGCGAGGTCCTGCACGCGCGGCTCGGCCATCATCGTGGCGTGATTGCCGGGCAGCCGATGCAGCACGACGTCGCCCCGCGCCAGCGGCCGCCAGCCGAGCGTCGGGTCGTCGAACAGCCACAGCAGCGGCTGCGCGCGCGCGCGCAGCACCGCCAGCGGGCCCGCGCTACTGCTTCGGCCGGTAGGCGACCAGCGCGCCGTGATAGCGCCCCATGACGGCGAGGTGCTCGGCGGTGTAGCGGGTGGTGTCCAGTATCCGATCGAGCTTCGACGATGCGTCGGCGCAGCGCGCGCAGGTGCCGGCGCAGGCAGCGCGCCGCGACGCATCGAACCCGCCGGGCAGCAGATCGTCGCGCACGAAGTGCGGCAGGTTGCGCAGCGACTGCCACAGCGTCGCCGCGCGTTGCCGGCGGTCAGCCGCCAGTCCGGCCGGCGGGCGTCGATCAAGCGCCAGCAGCGCGACGCGCTCGCCGCGGCGGCCAAGCTGATGAGCCATTTCGTACGCGATGATCGCGCCCAGCGAATAGCCGCCGAGCAGGATCGGGCCGCCCGGATGCCGCGCCAGCAGCGCCTCGACGTAGCGCGCGGCGATGTCCTCGATCCGGTCCGGCCCGTCGGGGATCGGCGGCAGGCCGCCGCGCAGCGCGACGAACGGCCGCCCGGTGCCCATCCGGCGCGCCAGCGCGCAGAGCTGCGCGGGGTCATCGCCGATGCCGGGCAGGCAGTAGAACGGCGTGCCGTCGCCGAGCGGCTGCAGCGCCAGCGCGAGGCCCGGCTGCGCGGCCGAATCCTCGGCCTCGATCAGCCGCGCCAGCCGCGCGACCGTGAGCCCCTCGGCCAGCACGTCGGTCGCCAGCCGCACCCCGAAGCGCATGTCCACCTGGCTCAGCAGGTTCACCGCCGCCAGCGAATCGCCGCCCAGCTCGAAGAAATCGTCGTCGGCATTCAGCTCCCGCGTCTGCAGCACCTGCTGCCAGAGCTGCGCCACCGCCAGCTGCGTCGGCGTCGGGATCGCCACCGCCGGGGCGCGCGGCGCCGCCGGCGCCGCCGGCGGGCGGCTCAGCGCGCGCCGGTCGAGCTTGCCGTTGGCGGTCAGCGGCAGCGCCGCCGCCCACACGAAGCTCGCCGGGAGCATGATCTCCGGCAAATGTTCGCGCAGCGCCGCGCGCAGCGACGCGGCGTCGCGCGGGCCGCCGCCCGGCTCCGCCACCAGCCAGCCGACCAAGCCGCGCGGCCCGCCGTCGTCGCCGCGCAGCGCCGCCGCCGCCGCCGCCACCCCCGGCAGCCGCCGCAGCGCCGCCTCGATCTCGCCGAGCTCGATGCGCACGCCGTTGATTTTGATCTGGTCGTCGAGCCGGCCGAGGAATTCCAGCTGCCGGTCCGGCCGCCAGCGCGCGCGGTCGCCGGTGCGATACATCCGGGCTTGTTGCGATGGATCGGGGCCGAACGGGTCCGGCCGGAACCGCTCCTCGGTCAGTTCCGGCCGGCCCAGATAGCCGCGCGCCACCGGCGCGCCGGCGATCCACAGCTCGCCGGCGGCACCGGGAGGCAGCAGCGCGCCGGCCGCGTCGAGCACATAGAGCCGGCTGTTCCAGATCGGCCGGCCGATCGGCGGCGGCCCGCTCTCGCCGGGGTGCAGCCGCGCCCAGCTGGCATACACCGTCGCCTCGGTCGGGCCATACAGGTTGAGCAGCCGCAGCTCCGGCCGCGCCGCCAGCAGCCGGTCGGCGAGCCCGCGCGGCAGCGCCTCGCCCCCCAGCAGCAGCGTGCGCAGCCCGCCCGGCAGCCCCTCGACCCGCAGCAGCGCCTCCAACAGCGACGGCACGCTGTTGATCAGCCGCACCGTCGCCCGCGCCGGCGCCGCCGGCAGCGCCAGGATGGTGTCGACCATGCACGATCCGGCCGCCGAACGCCAGCGGCAGGAAGGTCTCGAGCACCGCGATGTCGAAGCCGAGCGGGGTCGAGAACAGCACGCCCGCGAGGTCGTCGGGCTCCGCCACCGAGCGCGCCCAGTGCAGGAAGTTGACCACGCTGCGGTGCGCGACGCCGACGCCCTTGGGCCGGCCGGTCGAGCCCGAGGTGTAGAGCACATAGGCCAGGTCGTCGGGCGCGGGCGCGTCGCAGGCGGTGCCGGCGGCGGCCGGCGGCAGGTCGGCGGCGACGTCGAGCCGGGCGATCCGGCAGGGCAGCCGGGCCAGGGCGGGCGCCAGGGTGGCAATGGTGGCGGCGGTGGTCAGCAGCAGCTGCACCCCGGCGTCGGCGCACATGAAGTCGAGCCGCTCGGCCGGCAACGCCGGATCGAGCGGCAGGTAGGCGCCGCCGGCCAGATGCACCGCCAGCACGGCCTGCAGCAGTGCCGCGGTGCGCGGCAAGGCCAGCCCGACCACGCTGCCGCGGCGCACCCCGGCGGCGGCGAGCCGCGGCGCCAGCTCGGCGGCGCGCCGGTGCAGCGTCGCGTAATCCAGCCGTTCCTCGCCGACCACGAGCGCGGTCGCCTGCGGCGTGCGCTGCGCCTGCGCCGCCACCAGCGAAGCCAGCGTGGCGTCCTGCGGCACCGCCACCGTCTCGCCGGCCGACCAGCGCAGCATTTCACGGTCGAGCGACGGACACGCCTGCGGCGGGGTCGACGCTGGCCGGGCCGCAGCCGCGCCGCCGGCACGCGTCGGCCGAAGGCGTTCCGCCGCGCGACGCACGATCAAAGACCCTGCCAGCTCCATGCCTATGTCGCCTGCAACAATATGTGACTGAAAGTGACAGATATGACGAACTGTGTCATGCAGCCGAAACGCACGGGTGGGCGAGCGGGTTCCAAAAAACGCCGAGCGGGCAACGAGCCGGTGCGACATGGCTGCCGCTTGCCGCCGAGGCGGCGGGTGTAGGGAAACAGCGGCAGCAAGCGGCCTGCAAAAAAAACGGCCTGAGCGGAGCAGAGCGTCCGCTCAGCGGCTCAGCGGTGCCGCTGCCAGCGCCGCCAGCCATGCCCGCACGCCCGCGGCATCGCCGAACACGTCCGGCACGCGCAGGCCGATCCCGCCGAGCGCGATCGCCGCGCGGATCCCGTCCTCGTCGGTCACATCGTCGCCGACATAGACCGGCACGCGGCCGGCGAACGGCGGGCGGGACATCAGCGCCACGACCGCGGTCGCCTTGTCGGCGCCGCGCGGCCGGACCTCCCAGGTCATCGAGCCGGCCTGGACGAAATGCGTGTCGGCATCGCCCACGATCGCCCGCACCGCGCGCTCCAGCGCCGCGCCCGCCGCCGGCGCCGTGCGGAAATGCAGCGCGAACCCGCGCGCCTTGCGCTCCAGCAGCGTCCCCGGATGTTTTTCCGCCTCGCGCGCGGCGGCGGCGGCCCACGCCTCCGGCAACTCCGGCAGAGCGGCGCGCTGCAGCGGACCCCCCGGAAGAAACCGGAACGCACCGCCGTGCTCGCCGGCAATGGCCGTTGCGACGCCCGGCAGCAGCGCCTCGATCGCCTCGACCGGCCGCCCGGTGACGATGGCCAGCGCGCCGGACAGTTTTTCGCGCAGCGCCCGCAGCACCGGCGGCAGGCTTGTCGGCACCACGACGGCGTCCGGCGTCGGCGCGATGTCGATCAGCGTGCCGTCGAGGTCGAGCAGCAGCGCCGCGTTGTCCGGCAGCGGCGGCGTCATTCGTGGCACCCGGCCAGCCGCACGTCGTAAATCGGGTGCTCCAGCATCGACACCGCCGGGTCCGACACCACCATCCAGCCGTGGAACGCCGGGCCGCCCGGATGGCTGTCGGTGATGTCCAGGAATGCGGTGGCGTCGGCGGGCTGATCGGGCGGCCGGACTTCGCAGGCGCGCAGCGTGATGGAAAGCGAGCCGAACACCCTGGTTTCGCCGACGCGCAGCGTGATCGGCGTGGTGCGGGCGGTGACCTTGTCCAAACCGACGAGGTCGGCGACCGGCTTCGGCAGCCAGACGTTGGGCAGCGGCGACGCGGGCTGCGCCGGTGCGGGGGGGCCGGGCGTCTGGGCCGCCGGCGGGCGCGGCGTCGGAGGGGCCGGCGGCGTCTGCTGCGCCAGCGCCGCGAACGACAGCAACAGCATCGCCGTCCCGGGAACGAGCCGGATCATTCCGACAGGATCGCTCCCTTGCCGGGAACACGGACGTTCATTCCGCAGCGCGTGCCCGTTTCGGGTTTTCGAGGTGCTGCACCATCGCCGTCAAAATCCCGCGCATCGCCGCCTCGTCCACGCCCATCAGCACCGCGTCGTCGAACACGTCCTGCAGCATTTGCGCGAGTTCGGCGTGGTTCTCCGCCAGGACCTTCAATTTGTCGCGGCAGGATATCACCGCGCCGTCGGCGGCGGGCCAGCGCTCGGGGAGCGGCAGCGTCATTTCGGCGTGGCCGGCTGGCCGCCGCCCTCGGCCGGCTTCTGCGACGTCAGGTTGCCGGCGGAAAAGATGAACTTGCCCAGCAACTGCTCGATGCTGATCGAGGATTGCGTCAGCGTCAGCGTGCCCCCCGGGGCCACCATCGCGCTGTCGCCGCCGGGCTCCAGCGCCAGGTACTTGCCGCCGAGCAGCCCGTCGCTGCTGATCACCGCGGCGGTGTCCTTCGGCAGCTTGATGTCGGGGGCGACCGAAAAGTCGACGACCGCCTGGTAGGACTGCGGATCGAGCCGCGCCGCGTCGACGCTGCCCACCTTCACCCCGGCGACCCGCACGTCCGAGCCGATCGTGAGCCCGTCGATGCGGTCGAACCTCGCGTGCAGCGTGTAGCCGCCGCCGACGCTGCGCCCGGTGTTGGCGACCGCGTAGCCGAGGAAGCCGAGCGCGACCGCCAGCACAACGGCGCCCGCGAGCAGTTCCGCGGCATTGCGTTGCGCCATCTCGCCGATCAGTCCGCTTTGGCGTCGGGCGACCACGCCTCGTAGTCGCCGGTCGCGGCGGCGCGGTGGCCGCCCTGGTAGTCGTGCCCCGGCGGCCGGTAGCCGGCGGCGGTGCCGGTATGGTTCGGCTCGTGCGGCTTGATCCAGGGGCGCGGGTGGGCGACCTTGATCGGCGCGTCGGTGGTGTAGTGCAGCCACGCGTGCCATTCCGGTGGCACCTCGCTCGCCTCCGGCGCGCCGGCGTAGCCGACCCAGCGGCGCGTCCGCACGCCGGCCGTCGCCCGCTTGTCCTCGTAGTAGATGTTGCCGACGGCGTCGCGGCCGATCTCGCGGCCGTTCAGCCAGGTGAAAAGGCGCGTGCCGATGTTCATGGCGAGGGATATAGCGGTGCCCCCGCGTGCGGTCCACCGCACGGCGCGCGAAGCAGGTTCTCCACAGGATTTTGTGGTCGCCGGCGACACGACCCCCAAAATGCGCTTCCGAGTCGCGAAAGCTCCGCCTAGCATCGGGGTCATGAAGCCGAGCAAGCATCAACCGAGCGGCCCGTGGCGTGGCGTACGGATGCGCCGCGTGGCTGCCTTCCCCGATCCGGACGGCGATGCCCGGCTCGTCAGCATTCCCGCCGGCTGGGACGACCGTGCCGCTGCCGCATTGGCCGAGCTTGCCCCCGGTGCGGCGGCCGACCGGCCTGGAGCAGGCCGCCGAAGCCTGGATCCGGCCGATCGAGGCGAGCGCGCGGCAGGCGGGGCTGCCCGACGTCGGCGGCAAGCTGCGGGCGCTGCTGCTGGTGCGGCGCGGCGCGCCGACCGCGCCGGTGTGGCAGGGCGCGGCCGGCAGCGAGCCCGGGTTCGTGCTCAACCTCGCGGCATTCCATGACCCGTCGCTCGGTTTCGACCTGCCGGGGTTTTCCGAGGCGGTCGAGACCGCGACCATCGCGCTGTCGCTCGCTTCGCCCGCGGCGGCGCGGATCGGCGTCGTGGTCGCCGACCTCGCCGGGCTGCTGGCGGCGCTCGGCATCGACTACGACAGCGCGGCGGCGCGGGATGTCGCGGCGGGCATCTGCGGGCTGCTGCGCGTGGTGTCGGAGGCGACCTCCGCCGATCTAGCGGACACGTTCGGGGCGCTGGCGATGGGCGCGCCGCTGCCGCCGGGGCCGGCGGCGACGGCGATCCCGGGGCTCGTGCCGGCGCTGTCCGAGGCGCGCCGGCGCGCGGCGGCGAGGCCGGCGCGGCGACACGATGCGACGGCGGCGCTGGCTGCGCCCGGGGCGGCGGAGGCGCTGCTCGGCGTCGAGACCGGCGGCGTCGCGCCGGCGTTTTCTCCGCTGGACGACGAGGGGCGGCTGACCCGGACCGCGCGCGCCTCGCTGGCGGCACGTGGGCTCACGGCGGAGGCGGCGCTGGCGCTGTCGCTCGCCGGCCGCTCGCCGTTCCCGCCGGTGTCGGCGGCGGCGCATGCGGCGATGCGGGCAGCGGTGGCGCCGTTCTTCCAGCGCATGGCGGTCGGGCCGCTGCTGGTCGCCGAGCCGGTCGTGCCGGTGTCGAAGGCGGGGCCGCCGCCGCGGCGGGAGTTGCCGGCGCGGCACGCCGGGGCGACGCAGAAGGCGACCATCGGCAGCCATCGCGTGTTCCTGCGCACCGGCGAGCACGCGGATGGCAGCCTGGGCGAGATTTCTATTGCGATGCCCAAGGAGTCCGCGGGGTTCCGGGGCCTGCTGGAAGCGTTCGGGCAGGCGGTCAGCCTGGGGCTGCAGCATGGGGTGCCGCTCGAGGATTTTGTCGACGCGTTCGTCGCCACCCGGTTCGGCGCGGCGGGCGCGGTGGAGGGGGACGCGGCGGTGCCGCGTGCGACGTCCGTGCTCGACTACGTGTTCCGGTCGCTTGCCGCGCATTATCTCGGCCGGGTCGCGCTGCCGCAGCCCGAGGTGGAGGAGGAGGAACCCGCCGCCCCGCCGCTGCTGCTGCCGCTCGACCTTCCCGATCCCCGTCGCCGGTTGCGCGTGATAAAGTAGGGGTGCAGGGGCCGCCGGCCCCTGCCGGGGTTTGGGGCGGAGCCCCATTCTTGTTTTTGCATGATTTCGGGGGTTCCGATGGCCGGCAAGATCGAAGCGCGATTGGCTGAACTCGGCGTGGTGCTGCCCAGCCCGACGCAGCCGGTGGCGAACTATGTGCCGTATGTGATCACGGGCGATCTGGTGTTCGTTTCCGGGCAGGTGCCGATGCTCGACGGCCGTGTGGGCTGGACCGGCAAGGTCGGCGCGGGGGTCAGCCCCGAGGAGGCGGCGAAGGCGTGCCGGCAGTGCTTCATCAACGTCCTGGTGCAACTGAAGGTCGCGACCGGCGACCTCGACAGGGTGGTGCAGGTGGTGCGGCTCGGCGGGTTCATCGCGGCGCCGCCCGAGTTCACGCAGCATGCGGTGGCGATGAACGGGGCGAGCAACCTCGCGGTCGACGTGTTCGGCGACCGCGGGCGGCATGCGCGCACGACGATCGGCGTTGCCTCGCTGCCGCTCGACGCGGCGGCGGAGGTGGAGGGGCTGTTCCGCATTGCCTGAACGGCGGACGGGCTTACGTTAGCGGGCATGCCCGACGGTTCCTGCGAGTTCACGCTGAAGCTGCACAAGGCGATTGCCGAGATCCCGCGCGCCGACTGGGACGCGTGCGCGGGGCCGGACAATCCGTTCGTATCCTACGCGTTCCTCTCCGCCGTGGAGGACAGCGGCTCGGCGACGGCGCGCACCGGCTGGCTGCCGCAGCACGCGGTGCTGCGCGACGGCGGCGCGGTGGTGGCGGTCGCGCCGATGTACGCGAAGTCGCACAGCTACGGCGAGTACGTGTTCGACCACGGCTGGGCGCATGCGTTCGAGCGGGCGGGCGGGCGCTACTACCCGAAGTTGCAGGTGGCGGTGCCGTTCAGCCCGGTGCCGGGGCCGCGGTTGCTGGTGCGGCCCGGCAGCGGCGTGCCGCCGGCGGCGCTGGCGCAGGCGCTGGCGCAGGCGGGCGGCGAGCTGAACGTTTCGTCCGTGCATGCGACGTTCTGCACGCAGGCGCGACTGGGAGGCGCTGGGCGAGGCGGGGTGGCTGCAGCGGATCGGCATGCAGTTCCACTGGACCAACGACGGTTTTTCCACCTTTGACGACTTTCTGGCCGCCCTGTCGTCGCGAAAAAGAAAAACGCTGCGGCGGGAGCGGCGGGATGCCAACAGTTGTGGCCTGGAGTTTTTGGCATTGCGCGGGCCGGAGATCGGCAAGAAAGAGTGGCGGGCGTTCTTCGACTTCTACATGTCCACTTCCGATCGGAAATGGGGCAGCGCGTATCTGACCGAGAAGTTCTTCCCGATGCTGGGCGAGCGGCTGGGCGAGCGGGTGGTGCTGATGCTGGCGCGCAAGGGCGGCGTGCCGGTGGCGGGGGCGCTGAACCTCGCCGGCACGGACACGCTGTACGGCCGCAACTGGGGCTGCCGCGGCGAGTTTCCGTTTCTGCATTTCGAGCTGTGCTACTACCGCGCGATCGATTTCGCGATTGCGCACGGGCTGCGGCGGGTCGAGGCCGGGGCACAAGGAGAGCACAAGATCCAGCGCGGCTATCTGCCGGTGCCGACGTTTTCCGCGCATTTTTTCTACCATTCCGGCCTGCGCCGCGCGATCGGCGATTTTCTGGACCAGGAGCGGCCGGCGATGTTTTCCGAGATCGAGGCGATGGCGGCCGCCTCGCCGTTCCGGAAGGACGGGGAGGAGTAGCGCTCTTTCGTTGTGGTATCGTAACGAAATGGACACAATTCTCCTGCCTCGCCCATGAGGGCTTTTTTCGAAATGGCAATGTCGGCGGTGGCTGGCGGTGAGGCCGTGGGCGCTGCGGGCTGATCCGGGCGCGGGGCGGCGGGGATGTTCGGGGGGCCGGTTCGCGGCGCCTGACGGCGGGGCCGGAATATGCGCGGCCCGGGCTGCCGGGCGGCTTGCGGCTGCGGGCTGAGGTTCGGCAGGTGGCGCGGCGGCCGTTCGGCCCGGCCGCGAAATGTGAGGCTGTGGTTCGCTCGTTCCGGCATCCGGCCAGGGACCTGTCGGAGCGGATTTTGCGTCGGCGGGGTCTGCTGGGCGGGTGGGCGCCTCGCGCTGCCGGAGTTTTGGAACGTCCGTCCCGAGCCCGGATCTGCTCGGCGAGGCGGTCGAACGCTTTGGCAATCTCCTGGAGGAGGCGGGCGAGCGCGATCAGCACCGGCATCGCGAGCCACAGGCCCGGCCGGCCGCGGCGGCTCGCCTCGGCCTCCGCGAGCATGTTGCTGATGATCTCCGAGAACCGGTTCGGCCCGGAGAGGGGTGAGAGGGTTGGACACGCTCCACAAGTAGCAGGCTGGTGCGAACATATCAAGATCAAAAAGCGATCAGAGAGGGAATTTCTGTGGGCCGAGGGCTTGCCGTTCGGGAAGGGAGTGAGCGAGGCAAGGTTCGTGCGGGCTGACTCCCCTCACCCTCCCGCTGCGCGGGCCCCTCCCTCTCCCGCAGGCGGGAGAGGGGTTTTCCGCGCTCAAGCGGCGTGTACGGCGGCTTCGGTGAAGTGGTCGCGACGTTTCGCAAGGATGGGACGGAAAGAAGCCAGGCGCGAACCGTCTTCACCCTTTCCGCAACATTTCCGCTTGGTCGCTCGCCCATCCGCCGCGCATATCGCGGCAGATGCGGCGGAGGCGTGGGATGGCATCTCGAACTGGTTCCGGATTGGGAAAGGTGGCGGGATGGGCGTTGATCGCCGGAGCGATGGGCGTGGCTGCGGTCGCGAAGGCACTTCGATCAAGCGAGGATTTCGCATTCGGCCTGCGAGGCCGCCGCCAAGACGGCGGGGAGGGGCGCGCGACGGCGAATTGGGAGAGACGAGGCGGGGACCGTTCACGGGTGCCAGATCGGTCGCCGCGTCGGCAAGAACGCGCGCCAGTGCAGACGCAAGTCCAGGAGGCGGGGTCAGGTCGGCAGCGCGGAGCGGACAACTCGCCGTGATGGATGGGCTGGAGGAGCGGCTTCGGCTGGCCTGGCCGACCATCACCGGGTTCGCCCGTGGCGACCACCGCCCGCTCGGTCGGGCCGCCCTCAAGCCGCGCGCGAAGCGCGAGCCGCCAGGAATTCGCCGTTCGCGGACGGCGGGCTTGGCCACAACGTCAATGCGCACGCTGCTTCAGACTCGCGTCGAG
Source organism: uncultured Solirubrobacterales bacterium (assembly GCA_963697635.1). GTDB lineage: Bacteria > Pseudomonadota > Alphaproteobacteria > Acetobacterales > Acetobacteraceae > CAJCJG01. The sequence continues at coordinate 80,440 of CAVOOS010000036.1, forward strand.
AAGCTCAAGTCCGACCGCGAATTTCGCGCGCTGCTGGATTCCGAAAGCCTGCGGGAACTGCTGCGACGTACGCGGCGAATGGAGGAGGCAGAACGAGCGCCGGCATCGGGAGCAAATGGCCGCGCTCAACGCGATGCGCTTCGTGAAGAAATGGCGCGCGAAAAGGGCATGGACGCCAAGCTGCTCATCCCGGTCTTCGAGCATCTCGGCCAGACCGATTTGTCGCTCGATGCCATCCGGGCGCAGGCAGAGGCGGCGATTGCGGCGCTGCTGGAACAGGCGCGCCGGCCGGTGGAGCGCACCAACGACGGCGCGGACATCACGGCGGCGATCGAGGCTGCCAGAGACAAGCTGCGCAAACCGGACACGGCCGGTGCAATCGCCGGCCTCGACGACAAGATCGCCGAGGAGGCGGCGGTCCGCCGCCAGCGCATGCTGCCGCTGCTGCGCGAGAAGGCGACGATCCAGCGCCTCAGCTACGACCATGCGGGCGCGCGGGAGACGCTGCGGCAAATGCTGGCGCTTGATCCGGATGACGTCGTGAGCTGGGGCGAACTCGGAGACAGTTGGGTCACGACAGGCCCCGCTGCGAACGCCCTCGCGGCCTTCCGGTCGGCCCGCGCGGCAGCGGAACGGGCGGCCCAGCGCGCACCGCAGGATTTTGACGCTCAGCGACTTGTCTCCGTGTCGCACGACAGGATCGGCGACATGCTGGCGGCGCAGGGCGACCGGGCGGGGGCGCTGGCGGCGTATCGCGCCGGCCTCGGCATCGCGCGAGCGTCTGGCGCAGGCCGATCCGGGGAATGCGGGGTGGCAGCGCGACCTGTCGGTGTCGCACGACAGGATCGGCGACATGCTGGCGGCGCAGGGCGACCGGGCGGGGGCGCTGGCGGCGTATCGCGCCGGCCTCGGCATCGCCGAGCGTCTGGCGCAGGCCGATCCGGGGAATGCGGCGTGGCAGCGCGACCTGTCGGTGTCGCACAACAAGATCGGCGACATGCTGGCGGCGCAGGGCGACCGGGCGGGGGCGCTGGCGGCGTATCGCGCCGGCCTCGGCATTCGCGAGCTTCTGGCGCAGGCCGATCCGGGCAATGCGGAGTGGCAGCGCGACCTGTCGGTGTCGCACAACAGGATCGGCGACATGCTGACTGCGCAGGGCGACCGGGCGGGGGCGCTGGCGGCGTATCGCGCCAGCCTCGGCATCGCCGAGCTTCTGGCGCAGGCTGACCCGGGGAATGCGGAGTGGCAGCGCGACCTGTGGGTTTCGCACAACAAGATCGGCGACATGCTGGCGGCGCAGGGCGACCGGGCGGGGGCGCTGGCGGCGTATCGCGCCGGCCTCGGCATCGCCGAGCGTCTGGCGCAGGCCGATCCGGGGAACGCGGGGTGGCAGCGCGACCTGTCGGTGTCGCACAACAAGATCGGCGACATGCTGGCGGCGCAGGGCGACCGGGCGGGGGCGCTGGCGGCGTATCGCGCCGGCCTCGGCATCGCCGAGCGTCTGGCGCAGGCCGATCCGGGCAACGCGGGGTGGCAGCGCGACCTGTCGGTGTCGCACGACAGGATCGGCGACATGCTGGCGGCGGAGGGCGACCGGGCGGGGGCGCTGGCGGCGTATCGCGCCAGCCTCGGCATCCGCGAGCGTCTGGCGCAGGCCGATCCGGGGAATGCGGAGTGGCAGCGCGACCTGTCGGTGTCGCACAACAAGATCGGCGACATGCTGGCGGCGCAGGGCGACGGGGCGGGGGCGCTGGCGGCGTATCGCGCCGGCCTCGGCATCGCCGAGCGTCTGGCGCAGGCCGATCCGGGCAATGCGGGATGGCAGGTCGATCTGGTCGTCTCGAACTGGAAGCTCGCGGAGCAGGGCGACGACCCCGCGCGGCGTTGGCGGTTCGTCGTGGACACGCTCCGCGCCCTCGCGGCCGAGAACCGGCTGACCGCCGAACAAGCCGGCTGGCTGCCCGTTGCCGAGGCGGAGTTGGCGAAGCTGGCGTGATCGGCGCGGCTTGGCTTGCCGGTGGGCGCGGCCCGTCGCCCGCCCCCGTGCAGGGCTGATCCGTCGCCTCGCGCGATTGCCGGGCTGCGCGGCGCGGACTACGGTGCGCGGCTTTCCGCCATTTCCGCCGAGCGCCCCATGCACCTGACCGCCGAACGGCTCGACCGCATCTCGCCGTCCCAGACCATCGCCATCTCCACCAAGGCGCGCGCGCTGAAGGCGGCCGGGCGGGACATTATTTCCCTGTCCGCCGGCGAGCCGGATTTCGACACGCCGCAGAACGTCAAGGACGCGGCGATCCGGGCGATCCAGCGGGGCGAGACGAAATACACCGACGTCGCCGGCACGCTGGCGCTGCGCAAGGCCGTGGCCGAGAAGTTCCGCCGGAACTCGGGGATCGACTACAAACCCGAAGAAATCATCGTCTCCACCGGCGGCAAGCAGGTGATCTTCAACGCGATGGTGGCGACGCTGAACGCCGGCGACGAGGTGATCATTCCGTCGCCCTGCTGGGTCAGCTACCCCGACATCGTTTCCCTGGCCGACGGCACGCCGGTCATTGTTCCTTGCGGCCAGAACCACGGGTTCAAGCTGCGGGCCGAGGATCTGGAGGCGGCCATCACGCCTCGAACAAAATGGTTCATGATCAACAATCCGTGCAACCCGACCGGGGCGGCGTATTCGGCGGAGGAGCTGCGGCCGATCTGCGACGTGCTGCTGCGGCACCCCGACGTGTGGATCTTTACCGACGACATCTACGAAAAGCTCGCGTACGACGGGTTCAAGCCGGCGACGATCGTGCAGGTGGAGCCGAAGCTGCGCGACCGCACGATCACCATGAACGGCTGCTCAAAAGCGTACGCGATGACCGGCTGGCGGCTCGGGTTTGCCGGCGCGCCGCTGGCGATGACCAAGGCCATGGACAAGCTGCAGAGCCAGTCGACCAGCAACACCAGCTCGATCAGCCAGGCGGCGGCGCTGGAGGGGCTCACCGGCCCGCAGGACTTTATCAACGAGATGGTCGCGGTGTACAAGATGCGGCGCGACCTGGTGGTGGAGATGCTGAACAAGGCGCCGGGCATCAACTGCCACAAGCCGGAGGGCGCGTTCTACGTGTTCCCGTCGGTGCATGGCTGCATCGGCAAGGTTTCGGCGGGCGGCGCGAAGATCGCCGACGACGAGAGCTTCGTCATCGCGCTGCTGGAGGAGCAGGGCGTCGCCGCGGTGCATGGCTCGGCGTTCATGTATCCCGGGCATTTCCGCATCAGCTACGCGACGGACACCGAGAGCCTGCGCGAAGCTTGCCGTCGGATCCAGGTGTTCTGCGAAGGGTTGCACTGAGCCGATGCCGGGATTTGCCAAGCGGCTGGAGAAGGCGCGCGTCGCCGCCACGGTCGCGCTGACCATCCGCGCGCGCGAGTTGCAGCAGGCGGGCGCGAACGTCGTCACGCTGACCATCGGCGAGCCGGATTTTGCCACGCCGCCGCACGCGATCGAGGCGGCGCATGCGGCGGCGCTGCGCGGCGACACGAAGTATCCGCCGATGGACGGCACGCGCGCGCTGAAACAGGCGGTGCAGCGCAAATACGCGCGCGAGCACGGGCTGGAGTTCGGGCTCGACCAGATCGTGGTCGGCAACGGCGGCAAGCAGGTGATTTTCGACGCGCTGCTGGCGACCGTGGAAGCGGGCGACGAAGTGCTGATCCCGACGCCGTTCTGGTCCGCCTACGCGCTGATGACGCATGTGGTCGGCGGCACGCCGACGTTTGTGAGCTGCCCGCAGAACAACGGGTTTCGGTTGCGGCCGGAAGACCTCGACGCCGCGATCACGCCGCACACCCGCTGGCTGTTTCTGAATTTTCCGAACAACCCGAGCGGGGCGGCGTGCTCGCGCGCCGACCTGGCGGCGCTTGGCGAGGTGATGCAAAAACATCCGCATGTCTGGATCCTGTCGGACGACATGTACGAGCATCTGGTGTACGGCGACTTCGAATTCGCCACGCTGGCCGCTGTGGCGCCGGGTTTGCGCGACCGCGTGCTGACGGTGTCGGGCGCATCGAAGACCTACGCGATGACGGGCTGGCGCATCGGCTTCGGCTGCGGGCCGAAGGACCTGATCCGCGCGATGGTGAACACGCAGGGCCAGGTGACCGCGGGCGTCTCGACGGTCGGGCAGGCGGCGGCGGCGGCGGCGCTGGACGGGCCGCAGGATCTGGTGACGGAACGGGCGGAGATCTATCGGCGGCGACGCGACCTTGTCGTGGACATGCTGAATGCCGTGCCGGGCATCTCATGCCATCGGCCGGAAGGTTCTTTCTATGTCTTCCCCAACATCGCCGGCTGCCTCGACCGCACCAGCGCGGGCGGGCGGCGCATCGGCACGGACGAGGATTTTGCGCTCGCGTTGCTGGAGGAACAGCATGTCGCGGCCGTGTTCGGCGCGGCGTTCGGCATGAGCCCGTATCTGCGCATCAGCTACGCGACCGACGAGGCCACGCTGGAGGAGGGTTGCCGGCGTATTGCCCGGTTTGTCGAGGGACTGCGTTGACCGTTGTGCGGCCAGCGCGGGACGAGGATGCAGCAGGGATCATCGGGATCGTCAGCGCGGCCTGGAGCGAGTACCCCGGCTGCGTTGTCGACATCGAAGGCGAGGCGCCCGAGCTTCTGTCCATTGCCAGCTATTGCGCCGGACGCGGCGGGGCGGCGTGGGTGGCGGAGGCAGAGACGCAAGTAGCCGGCGTGGCCTGCACCTATCCGTTGCAGGACGGCGCTTGGGAGGTTGCAAAAGTCTATGTTTCGGGCGCGCATCGCGGCAGCGGCATCGCACACGCACTGCTCGATGCGGCTGAGGTGTACGCGCGATCGCATGGCGCGCCACGGGCAAAACTGTGGAGCGACACGCGGTTCGATCGCGCGCACCGGTTCTACGAGAAGCGCGGCTACGTGCGCGCCGGGCCGATCCGCGCGCTTGCGGACAAGTCCAATTCGATCGAGTTCGCGTATGCCAAGCCGCTGACGGGCGTCGTAGTGGAGCGTCTCGACGCCGCGGCCGCGGCGTCGGCGGAAATGTCGCTGGCGCGCGTGCTGATGGAGTGCGTGGACGCGGGCGCCTCGGTCTCGTTCCTGCCGCCGCTGTCGATCGAGGCGGCGCGGACGTTCTGGCGCAAGACGTCTTCCGCTGTCGCGCGCGGCGAAAAGATCCTGTTGGCGGCGTGGTGGGACGGCATGATCGCCGGCACGGTGCAGCTCGATCTGGCAACGCCGGACAACCAGCCGCACCGCGCGGATCTGGCAAAGATGCTGGTGCATCCTGCGGCGCGTCGGCACGGCATCGCCCGCAAAATGCTGGAGCGGATCGAGGCCGAGGGCGCGGCGGCCGGACGTACGCTGCTGACGCTCGACACGCGCGCCGGCAGTGCGGCAGAGCCGCTGTACCGCGTCTCGGGTTGGACGGAATGCGGCCGTATCCCCGATTATGCGCTCAGCGCCGACCGCACGCCGCATGACACGATCCTGTTCTACAAGCGCGTCGGCTGAGCGCTACGGCACGCCCTTGCGTGCCAGAAACTCGCGAAAAGCCGTCGTCAGCGCCGGCAGGTTCTTGAACCGGTAGGCGTTGTTGGGGCCGAGGCGCGTGCCGCCGGCCATCACCATGTCGGCGATCAGCGCCGGGTTGATGTATTCGATGGCGCCGGGATCCTCGATCACGTGAAGCTGCGCGCCGGCCGGGTCGCTCGCGAGGATGCCGGGATTGGCGTGCACCATGCCGGGAACCGTGGTGAAATAGCCGATCTTGTGTTGCAGCGTGCCGTGATGCGCGAAATAGGCGCGGCACTGCGCGGCGAGATGGATGCTGTCGAGCAGGTCAAGGCCGACGCCGTCGAAGATGCGGTCGGCGACGCCGGCGCCGGCGCGGCGGCCGAGTTCGCCGATCAGCGTGCGCGCGAGCTTCTGTTCGTGCGCGACCGTCGGCCCCAGGGTGGCGTGCGGATAATCGGAGTTGCCAACGAGATCGTTGGGGCGCGAATAGCCGTCGATCACCAGTCCGAAGTGCGGTTCGCGCAGCAGCATCTCGCCGAGCGCGAGCAACGCGTCGAACAGGTTGATGGCGGTGCGGCCGTACACCCGCACGGTGATCCAGATCAGCGCCAGCCCGCGCGCGCGGGCGCTCGCGATGAAGTTGCGGACGGGCTCGGACGCGCGGCGTGCCGCGATGGCCTGGATCCTGTCGCGCACGGATCGCCGGACGATCTTGCCGCCCGCCGGGAACGGCATGACGCGGCGCGGGTCCAGCGCCGGCAATGCTTCCGGCGCGATCGGCTTCACGGTCAGCCCCGGATGATCGGCGAAGATCTCCGCGATCGGCGCGATCGGCTGGTGCGTCGCCAGCACCGTCAATGCGTTACCATACGACAGCAGCGTTTCCAGCGCGCCAAGCTGGTTCCAGATGTGGTGCGCGTAGTTGTCGTCGCCGGTGACGACGGCGCGCATCGTGTCGGCGGCTGGCGGTTCGCTCCAGTCCGTGCCGAAGGCGTCGAACGTTGCCAGCGCCTGCTGCGCTGCGGCGGCATCGACGTTCCAGGCGGGGCCACGAAGGTTCACGACCGTCCGGTGCAGCGGCAGCACCACGGAGCACAGCGGATGGGTGAAGCCGACGCGGGCGGCGGCGATCAGCAGGTCGCGGCGGCCCTGCACGCCGAACAGCACGCGCTTGTCGGGCAGCATCGACCGCCGGGCCGGATCGGATCGGCTCAGCGCGCGCCAGCGGAATTTCGAACCAGCCGCGCAGCGCGAGGTCGCGCTGGTAGCTGCGCAGGTGCATGTCCTCGAGCGAAATCGGGTCGTGCACGTCGTCGAGCCAGCACAGCACCTGGTCGAGCGCCGGCACCTGCCGGCACAGCGCGAACAGCTCGGAGCCGAAGGTGCGAGGATCGAACTCCAGCTGGCGCCACGCCGCCGGCTCGCTCATGCGGCGGGCTTGCGCATGACGAACATCGTCGAGCGCCACAACGCGCCCGGCGCGATCGAGAGGTCGTCGAACACTTCGACCGGGGCGCCGCCAGCGCGCGCGGCGAGCTCGAACACCAGCGGTTGCGGCAGCACGTGCCTTGTGCCGTACGGATCCGGTGAGACCGGCGGCGGGGCGGCGGCCGCGTAGCTGTAGCCGGTGCCGTAGGTGATCGCCTGGAAGATCGCGACGCCGCCCGCGCGCAGCAGCGCAAAAGCCCGCGCCAACGCGCGCGCCGCGAGCGGCGGCGGACTGTGATGCAGGGCGCCGTAGCTGTAGAACAGGTCGAACGGCTCGATCATGCCGAAGCGCAGGTCGTCGGCGATGCGAAGCGAGAGGTTGGAAAGCCCTGCGCTCCGCAGCGCGGCGAGCTGACGCGGCGCGGCATCGGCCGCGGTCAGCGTGCGCACCATCGGCGCGAGGTGCCGCGTGATCCGGCCGGCGCCGCAGCCGAGCTCGAACGCCTCGGCCGCCGCCAACTCCGGGAGACGGTTGCGTCGCAGGATGGCCGCGACATCGGCGGCCAGGATGTCGCCGTCGGCCTCCCGCGGCGGTGCGGCATCCCAGGTCGTGCGCAGCTCCGCGAGCATGGCGAGCGCACCCGCCTCGTCGGTCTCGGTCTCGATCTCCAGCGGCGGTGCGCCGGGCGCCACGGCGCGGGTGTGCAGGTCCTGCCACTGCGTGAATTCGCGGGTGCTGAGGAAGGCGCGGCGCAGCTTGCCGATCGTGCCGTAGCCGAGCGCGAAGCGCACGACCGCGTCGTTCTCGGCGGCGCGGCCGAGGATCAGCTTGTAGGCGAGGCGCACCGCCTCCTCGGTCAGCGGTTCGTCCATCACGTCGGGCGCGATCATTCGGCGGGCCAGCAGGCGGTGGGCGGGCCGGTCGGGCGCGCGACGGCGCCGCCTGCGCCAAGCGCGACCTCAACGGCGTAGCCGATCACCGAGGGCGAGCTGTCCCAGTCCGCCACGCGGACCATCTCGCGCGCGACGCAGCCGGCGTCCTTCGGCGCGTTCGCCGCGCACCGTTCCTGCGCCGTCTGGCGCTTCGCCTCGGCGTAGCCGTGCCGGCACATCGCGGGGTCGGGCGCGGCAACCCCCGCTTCGCGTCCGATCTTCTCGGCGCAGGCCTTGCCCTTCAGTTCGACCGAGCAGTCGCCCGCATGAACGGCGGTAAAGCGCAACACGGTCGCGCCATCAGCGGCGGCGGCGAACTGGAGCTTTCCAAGTGCGATGGCGGAGTAGAGCACGCCGGCGTCGGCGGGGCGGACCACGGCGAAGCCGAGACCGCCATGCTCGCCGTCCTCGGCGCTGAAGACAGCATAATTGCCGTGCGCGCCGGCGAAATAGCCGGTCCAGGCCTTGTCGTCGACCACCCGCTCGCCGGGCAGGTTTTCCTGCCGACAGGGCGGCGGCTGCCCTGCGTGACCGGCAGGATCGACAACTGCGCGGCGCCGATCTCGCGCTCGTCGACTTCCTTGACCATGAATTTCTCGAAGTACGAGCAGCGCACTTCCTTGCGCTGCGGCGGCGTCGTCTCGGCCGGACCGAGATCGACGTGTTTTGTCGCCAGCGGCTTGTCGAACGCGCTGGCCTCCAACGAAGCTGTTTCGGCGCGCGCAATGCAAGGCGAAAGAAAAGCAAGCAACAAGGCCAGGGGCTTTGCCCCTGCACCCCACCAAGGGCCGCGAGGCCCTTGGAACCCATGGGGTCCGGGGCCTCCCGGCCCCGGCGGGGTTTGGGGCGGAGCCCCAAGCTGTCGGCTCATGTCACGACGATACGCGGGAACGCCGGGGCCTTGCCAGCCGCGTCGGGGTTCGACCTTCGCCCACACCCGCTCGGCGATCGTGGCGAATGCGCGCGCCGCCTCGCTCTCCGGCGACGAGGCGACGATCGGCGCGCCGGCGTCGCTGGCGGTGCGGATTTCGATCAGCAGCGGCACCTCGCCCAGGAATTCCGTGCCCAGCCGATGCGCCTCCGCGCGCGCGCCGCCATGCCCGAAAATCTCCGCCCGGTGCCCGCAATTCGGGCAGCAGTAGTACGACATGTTCTCGATCAGCCCGAGCACCGGCACCCGCGTCCGCTCGAACATCTTCACCCCGCGCCGCGCGTCGAGCAGGGCAATATCCTGCGGCGTCGAGACGATCACCGCCCCGGCCAGCGCCACCCGCTGCGCCATCGTCAGCTGCGCGTCGCCGGTGCCGGGCGGCATATCGACGATCATGATGTCGAGCGCGCCCCACTCGACCTGGCCCATCATCTGCTCCAGCGCCCCCATCACCATCGGGCCGCGCCAGATCATCGCGGTCTCCTCCTCGACCAGGAAACCGATCGACATGGCTTTCAGCCCCCAGGCCGGCAGCGGGATCATCTTGTCGCCGCGCACCTCGGGCTTGCGGGCGAGGCCGAGCATGCGCGGCAGGCTGGGGCCGTAGATGTCGGCATCGAGCAGCCCGACCTTCAGGCCGAGGTTGGCGAGCGCCACCGCGAGGTTGACCGCGACCGTCGACTTGCCGACGCCGCCCTTGCCGGAGGCGACGGCGACGATCGCGCGCACGTCGGTCAGCAGGTTCGGCTTGGGCTGGGCATGGCCGTGCGCGTGGCCATGCGGCTGCGGCGCGGCCGCCGCCGGCGCCGCCTTCTGCGTGTGCGCGGTGAGCACCACGGTCGCGTTCTTCACGCCCGGCTGTTTCGCCAGGTGCTTCTCCACCGCCGCCCGCACCGGCTCCATCTGCGGCGCGCGGGCGCGGTCGGTCAGCAGGCTGACATGCACCAGCCCGCCGCGCAGCTCGATCGCCTCGACCAGTCCGGCGGTCACGATGTCCTTGCCGGTGGCCGGGTCCGCGATGTCGCGCAGGGCCTCGCGCAGCGAGTCCTGGCTGGGGGCGTTGCTCATTCGCTTGAAAAGCCTCCGGGCTTGGTCAATAAGCAGGCGTGTCGCGGCAGCGATATGGCGCCCGCGCGCCACCGTGCCAATGGCGACCCGAATTTGGTCTTCCGTCCCGTGGGTTCCGGGGCCGCCCGCCAGCGCCGCTCCGTCCCGGACGGCGCAAGTCCCCCGTGACGACGTAAGGAGCAGCCCAACTCGATGCCTTGGAACAGCGGCGGCCCTGGCGGACCCGGTCCGTGGGGAACACCCGGCGGGCCGCCGGGCGACGGGCAACGCCCCACCGGCGACGGGCCGCGCCCCGGCGGCGGCGGGCCGGGGGGGCCGTGGGGCGATCGCGGCCCAGGCCGCGGCAACGGTGGCCGCGGCCCCGGCGGCGGCCTGCCGCCCGATCTCGACGACCTGCTGACGCGGCTTCAGGGGTTCGTGCGGTCGCTGCTGCCGCCGGGGTTCGGCGGCCGGCGCAACGGCCCCGGCGGCGGCGGAGGGGGAGGCGGCGGCGGAGGGGGAGGCGGCGGCTGGGGCGTGCGCGGGCTGGTGCTGCTCGGCGCGGCCGTGGTGGCGCTGTGGCTCGCCAGCGGCTTCTATCGCGTGCAGCCGGACGAGCTTGGCGTCGTGCTGCGCTTCGGCGCCTACAACCGCAAGGCGCCGCCGGGGCTGAACTACCATCTGCCCTGGCCGGTCGAGACCGTGCTGACCCCGGCCGTGACCCACATCAACCGCGTCGAGATCGGCTACCGCTCCACGACGGCGGATACCCGCATCGAGACCGGGCGCGACGCCGCCGGCCGCGACGTGCTCGAAGAAAGCCTGATGCTGACCGGGGACGAGAACATCATCGACATCGACTTCGCGGTGTTCTGGCGCATCCGCGACGTCAGCGCCTACCTGTTCAACACCCGCAACCCCGACTTCACGGTCAAGCAGGCGTCCGAGAGCGTGATGCGCGAGGTGATCGGCCGCACGCCGATCCAGCCGGCGCTGACCGAAGGCCGGGCGGCGATCGAGACCGCCGTGCTCAAAGGCGTGCAGGCGATCCTCGACCAGTACGGCACGGGGGTCGAGATCACCCAGGTGCAGTTGCAGAAGGTCGACCCGCCGGCCGCGGTGATCGACAGTTTCCGCGACGTGCAGCGCGCCAACACCGACGCCGACCGGATGCGCAACGAGGCCGAGAGCTTCCACAACGACATCGTGCCGCGCGCCCGCGGCGACGCGGCGCAGATCGTCGCCGGCGCCGACGCCCAGCGGCAGGCGGCGGTCGCCGAGTTCGACCGGCCAGGCGCAGCGGTTCCTGTCGGTGCTGAAGGCCTACGACGCCGCCAAGGAGGTGACGCTGACCCGGCTGTACATCGAGACGATGCAGCAGATCCTCGGCAACACGCCGAGCGTGATCGTGGACCAGGGGTTGCAGGGGGTGGTGCCGTACCTGCCGCTGAACGACCTCGGGCACGGCACGCCGCCACGGGCCGCCGCCGCTGCGCCCGCCTCCAGCACGGGAGCGATCAAGTGAGGGGCTCCGTCATTGCGATCCTCGCCGCCCTGTTCGTCGTCGTGGTGGTGGCCGATTCCGCGCTGTTCACCGTCAACCAGATCGAGCAGGTGCTGATCACCCAGTTCGGCGAGCCGGTCCGGGTGATCACCAACCCCGGCCTGCACGTGAAGATCCCGCTGCTGCAGACGGTTATTCCATTCGACCGCCGGCTGCTCGACTACGACGTGCCGGCCGAGGAGGTGATCCTCGGCGACCAGCGGCGGCTGATCGTCGACAGCTTCGCGCGGTTCCGCATCGTCGACCCGCTGCGCTACTTCCAGGCGGTCGGGCCGACCGAGGACGGCATCCGGGCGCGGCTCAACTCGGTGGTTTCTTCGGCGCTTCGACGCGTTCTCGGCAACGAACAGCTGCTGAACGTGTTGTCGTCGCAGCGCGGCCGCATCATGGGCCTGATCCGCGACGAGGCGAACAGCGAGATGCACAATTTCGGCGTGACGGTGGAAGACGTGCGCATCCGTCGTGCCGACCTGCCGGAGGAGAACACGCAGGCGGTGTTGGCCCGCATGAAGTCCGAGCGCGAGCGCATCGCGACGCAAGCGCGCGCCGAGGGCGCGGAGGCGTCGGCGCGCATCCGTGCCAACGCCGAGCGCGAACGCACCGTGCTGCTGGCCGAGGCGCGCGCCACCGCCGACAAGCTGCGCGGCCAGGGCGAGGCGCAGTCGATCGCGATCTATGCCGACGCCTACGAGCGCGACCGGTCGTTCTTCCAGACCTGGCGGACCTTGCAGGCCTACAAGGACGCCTTCGCCGCCGGCAACTCCCGGCTTGTGATGACGCCCGGCGACGATTTTCTGCGCCTGCTGAGCCATCGGCCCGCCGTCGGGGAGATGCCCGCCGCCGCCGCGAGCGCGCCGCCCGCGCCTGCCGCCACCGCCGCCTCGCCAAAATAGCCGTGGGCGCCCCGCCCGTTGTGCGGGCGGGGCGCTCGACCATCTTTGAGTGGATTTCCAGGGAACCCCGCCCATGCCGCCCACCACCCCCCGATCCAAGACGTTCCGCTCCGTCCGCGCCATCTCGATGGCCGTTGCCGTCGCCCTGGCGATGCCGGCGGTCGTCGGCTTCGTGCCGGCGGCGCAGGCACGCCCGGCGCCGGACAGCTTCGCCGACCTCGCCGCGCGACTGCTGCCGGGCGTGGTGAACATCTCCTCCACCACCACCCAGACGGCGAGCACCGATCGGCCCGGGGTCGGGCCGGACATCCCGATGTTTCCGCCGGGCTCGCCGTTCGAGCAGTTCTTCAAGGACTTCATGGAGCGCAACAAGCGCCCCGGCCACGGCGAGAACGCGCCGCCGCGCAAGATGCAGAGCCTGGGCTCGGGCTTCATCATCGATCCGGCCGGCATCGTGGTGACCAACAACCACGTGATCGACGGCGCCGACGAGATCACCGTCACGCTGCAGGACGGCACCTCGCTGAAGGCGACGCTGGTCGGCGTCGACAAGCGCACCGACGTTGCCGTGCTCAAGGTGACGCCGGAGAAGCCGCTGCCGTCGGTCAGTTTCGGCGATTCCGACGCCTCCCGCGTCGGCGACTGGGTGCTGGCGATCGGCAACCCGTTCGGGCTCGGCGGCACCGTCACCGCCGGCATCGTCTCGGCGCGCGGCCGCGACATCCAGCAGGGACCTTACGACAATTTCATCCAGACCGACGCCGCCATCAACAAGGGCAACTCCGGCGGCCCGCTGTTCAACATGGACGGCGAGGTGATCGGCATCAACACCGCGATCTATTCGCCGTCCGGCGGCTCGATCGGCATCGGCTTCTCGATCCCGGCGAACCTGGCGAAGAACGTGGTCGCGCAGCTTCGGGAATTCGGCCACGCCAAGCGCGGCTGGCTCGGCGTGAAGATCCAGCAGGTAACGCCCGACATCGCCGACAGCCTGGGGCTCAAGGAGCCGAACGGCGCGCTGGTGGCGGGGGTGGAGGCCAACGGGCCGGCGGAAAAGGCAAAAATCCACAACGGCGACGTGATCCTGAAGTTCAACGACCAGGACGTGAAGGAGATGAAGACGCTGCCGCGCGTCGTCGCCGAGACCGACATCAACAAGGACGTGCCGGTGACGGTGTGGCGCGACGGCAAGGAGCTGACGCTGCAGGTGAAAGTGGGCGAATTGCCGGAGGAACAGCAGGCCTCCACGGCCACGACGCCCGAGAAGCCGGCGCCGCAGAAGACGCTGCAGCTGTCCGCGCTCGGCCTGACGCTCTCCGAGATCACGCCGGACGCGCGTGACAAGTTCCAGATCGCGCAGGACCAGAAGGGCGTGCTGATCACCGATGTCGGCCAGGGCACGCCGGCTGCCGATCGGGGGCTGAAGGCCGGCGACGTGATCGTCGAGGTGCAGCAGGAGGAAGTCGACAAGCCGGCCGACGTGCAGGAGCGCGTCGAGAAGGTGAAGAAGGCGGGCCGCGGCTCGGTGCTGATGCTGGTGCAGAGCGGCGACGGCTTGCGCTGGGTGCCGCTGTCGGTGGTCGGGGACGCGCGCAAGCCGGGGTAGCGGGCATTTCGGCGAGGGAAGTCGGGGGGCTCCGCTCCCCGATCGCCTCAGAAAGGTGAAGCTGTTTCAGAAGACGCGCTGCTCTGATCCATGTGATGGGATCACCGACCCGGAGTTACGGGCGATGATGGTGAGGTTGTGTGCAAAAATTGACGAGCGCGGTCGTTGGCTCCGGCGATGGTTGGCCGTCCTGTTTGTCATAGACACGGCGGTGATAGCAGGGCTCTTCGATCTGCTGGCAGGGCATTGAGTGCGTGTTCGCTAAAAATTGGCTGAATGCGAGTATTGGTGATCCCGGCGCCTCGTATCCATTTGCACGATCAGTGAACTTCGTAGGGTGGGTTGCCCGTGCAACCCACCGCTTTTGACGCTCGGTGCGGGTCGTGGTGGGTTGCAAGGGCAACCCACCCTACGAATTCCTAGCGCACGCAGTTGTTTTTCACGGAATCGATCTATTAGTCCCATATCTCGGCGTTTGATCTAATCGTACCTTCTATGGGACGAGCGGTCCACCCGTCCCATTTTGCATCCCATTCAAGGATTGCTTCCATCTCAATTTCGCCGATCATGTAAATAGTCACGCACATTCCCTCTTGTGGGCCGCCAGGAATCTGCGCCAAATCCTCAACAGATTCATCGAGCCACAGCCCGTATCGCTCTGTGCCTTCAGGCCCCTCATTGCCGTCGAAATAAACACGGTGCATGGTCAGCCCCGATCGTTTACCCGAAGCATCCTGGACAAGCGGTCAGCTCCCTGCAGATTCGAACCGGGGTGCCATTATCTATACCGCGCCCACGTTCCAGCGACGTAATCTCGTTCAAGAGTAGGGTCTTTTGGCCGGACGCTAAAGCCTCTACTCGCTGACGATCTCGTCCGCGCGATAGCCCTGGGCGAACAGCAGCGCGCGCAGGTTGCCGTGGTCGACGCGGGCGCGCGCGGCCGCCGCGACGATCGGCTTGGCGTGGAAGGCGACGCCCAGCCCGGCCTCCTGCAGCATCGCCAGGTCGTTGGCGCCGTCGCCGACCGCGAGCGTCGCGGCCATCTTCAGATCCGCGCGCCGCCGCCAGCTCGCGCAGTGCGCCGAGTTTGGCGTCGCGGTCCAGGATCGGTTCGCCGACCTCGCCGGTTAGCTGCGCGCCGTCGTCGAGCAGAACGTTCGCGCGGTGGACGTCGAAGCCGAGCACGTCCGCGACCCGGCCGGTGAAGAAGGTGAAGCCGCCGGAGACCAGCGCGGTCGTGGCGTTGTGCGCGCGCATCGTCGCGACCAGCTCGCGCGCGCCGGCGGTGAAGCGGGTGCTGCGCCCAGGTCTTCTCCAGCGCGTCGAGGCCCAGGCCCTTTCAGCATGGCGACCCGCTCGCGCAGCGCCTCCGAGAAATCGATCTCGCCGTTCATGCTGCGCCGCGTGATGGCGGCGATTTTCTCCTTGAGGCCGGCATATGCGGCGAGTTCGTCCAGCGTCTCGCTGGTGACGATGGTGCTGTCCATGTCGGCGAGCAGCAGGCCCTTGCGGCGGCCGCGCGCCTTGGTGGCGATCGCGTCGATCTGTTGCGCCGTCCAGCGCCTGCGCGATCGCCGCGGGGTCGGGCGGCGCGGCGCAGGGGATGTCGGCGGCCTCGCCCGGGGAAAGGATGTCGGGTGCGCCGCCCTGCGACGGCCTCGCGCACGCGCGCGATGACGGCGGCGGAGAGCGTGGTCGGCGGCGCGGTCGGCGACCAGGGTCAGCACGTGGCTCATGGCGGCCGTATGCGGTGGGCGCGGGCGGCGCGCAAGCCGTGGCTGAGCTGCCGGGCGGCGCTGATCGTCGCCGGGCCGACGGCGAGCGGCAAATCGGCGCTGGCGCTGGAACTGGCCGAGCGCGCTCGGCGGCGTGGTGATCAACGCCGATTCCATGCAGGTCTATCGCGAACTGCGCATCGTCACCGCGCGGCCGACGCCGGAGGAGGAGGCGCGGGTGCCGCATCGCCTGTACGGCGTGCGCGCCGGCGGCGGAGGCGGGCAGTGCCGCGTGGTGGCGCGGCGCGGCGCTGGCCGAGATGGCTGCGGCGCGGGCGGCGGAAAGACTGCCGATCCTGTGCGGCGGCACCGGCCTCTATTTCTCCGCGCTGACCGAGGGACTCGCCGACATTCCCGAGTGCGGCGATGCAGCGCGGGCGGAAGCGCGAAGAATGCTGGCGGAGGACGGGCCGGCGGCGCTGCACGCGGCGCTGGCAAAAGTCGATCAGGCGACGGCCGCGCGGCTGCGGCCGAGCGACAGCCAGCGCGTCGCGCGCGCCTGGGAGGTGTGGCGCGGCACCGGCCGGGGGCTCGCGGCATGGCAGGCGACCGGGGCGACGGCGCCGGCGCCGTGGCGGTTTTCGGCGATCCTGCTCGATCCGCCGCGCGAGGCGCTGCGCGCGGCGATTGCGGCGCGGTTCTCCGCCATGCTCGCTGCGGGCGCGCTCGACGAGGTGCGGGCGTTGCTGGCGCTGCAACTGGACCCCGCCTTGCCGGCGATGCGCGCGCATGGCGTGCCGGAACTGGCGGCGCATCTGCGGGGCGAGATCTCGCTTGCCGAGGCGGCGCGGCGGGCGGAGCTGGTGACGGGCCAGTACACCAAGCGGCAGGCGACGTGGTTTCGCCACCGCGCGCTGGCCGCGCCGGACCGGACGCATACGATCCATGCGCGGATCGCGGGTCTAGACGCAATTTTCGGAAAGCGAACGGGGCTTCTTGCTGAATTTTACGCAACAGGCGGGTTGACATGCCGCATTGCAACAGACTACGGGTGCGGCCATGAGCACGACCGCCCCCATGGCCCCCACCGCCGAAACCGCCACCCTTTCCGGCGCCGAAGTGCTGCTGCGCGCGCTGAAGGAACAGGGGGTCGAGGTCATTTTCGGCTATCCCGGCGGCGCGGTGCTGCCGATCTACGACGCGATCTTCCAGCAGAACGCGATCCGCCACATCCTGGTCCGGCACGAGCAGGCGGCGGTGCATGCGGCGGAAGGCTACGCGCGCTCGACCGGCCGCGTCGGCTGCGTGCTGGTGACCAGCGGGCCAGGGGCGACCAACGCGGTGACCGGGCTGGTCGATGCGCTGATGGACAGCATCCCGATCGTGTGCCTGACCGGGCAGGTGCCGACGCACCTGATCGGCAACGATGCGTTCCAGGAAGCCGACACCACCGGCATCACCCGGCCGGCGACCAAGCACAACTATCTGGTCAAGAAGGCCGAGGACCTTGCCCGGGTGGTCCACGAAGCGTTCTACGTCGCGCGCACCGGGCGGCCCGGCCCGGTGGTGATCGACCTGCCGAAGGACATCCTGATCGGCAAGGCGCCGTACGTGTCGGCCGGCGACCACGCCGCATCGCAGCTACCGGCCGCAGACCGAGCCGGACCAGGTGCAGATCGCTGCGCGCCGTGGCGTTGCTGAAATCGGCGAAGCGGCCGGTGATCTATACCGGCGGCGGCGTGATCAATGCCGGCGATGCGGCAAGCGAGGCGCTGCGGCGGTTCGTGCGCATGACCGGGTTTCCCTGCACCAGCACGCTGATGGGGCTTGGCGCGTTTCCCGGCAAGCGACCCGCAGTTCCTGGGCATGCTGGGGATGCACGGCACGTACGAGGCCAATCTCGTCATGCACGGCTGCGACGTGATGCTGAACGTCGGCGCGCGGTTCGACGATCGGGTGACCGGAAAGCTCACAGCGTTCAGCCCGCGCTCCAAGAAGATCCACGTCGACATCGACCCGTCGAGCATCAACAAAAACGTGCCGGTCGACGTGCCGGTGGTCGGCGGATGCCGCGCGCGGGCTGGAGGCGCTGATCGCGGCGTGGGAGGCGAACCCGGTGCAGCCGGACCGCGCCGCACTGGCCGAGTGGTGGCGGCAGATCGACGCCTGGCGCGGCAAGGATTCTCTGCCGTTACCGGCAGTCCCGCGACAAGGGCGCTGTGATCAAGCCGCAATACGCGATCCAGCGGCTGTACGAGATCTCTCGCGACCTGGGGCGGGAGATCTTCATCACCACCGAGGTCGGCCAGCACCAGATGTGGGCCGCGCAGTTCTTCCACTTCGACAGGCCGAACCACTGGATGACCAGCGGCGGGCTCGGCACGATGGGGTATGGGCTGCCGGCGGCGATGGGCGTGCAGATCGCGCACCCGGAGGCGCTGGTGATGGACATCGCCGGCGAAGCGTCCATCCTCATGAACATCCAGGAGATGAGCACCATTGCGCAGTATCGGCTGCCGGTGAAGGTGTTCATCCTGAATAACCAGTACATGGGCATGGTGCGGCAGTGGCAGGAACTGCTGCATGGCAGCCGCTACTCCGAAACCTATTCGGAGGCGCTGCCGGACTTCGTCAAGCTGGCGGAGAGCTTTCACGCCGAGGGTCTGCGCGCCAACAGCATCGATGAACTGGACGACGTGATCCACGCGATGCTCGCCAGCCCGCGCGCGGTGATCGCCGACATCTGCGTGGACCAGAAGGAGAATTGCTTCCCGATGATCCCGAGCGGCGCGCCGCACAACGAGATGATCCTCGGCCCGGAACATGAGGCCGGGGCCGCGGCGTGACCGACGAGGGGATGGCGCTTGTCTAGCTTTTCGCCTGCCTGAGCGACCCGCCGCGTCCCCGGTTCATGGATTTGTCATGCCCAGCGTCGACACGACCTATCGCTCCGCGACGATCTCGGTCCTTGTGGACAACGAGGCCGGTGTCCTGGCGCGCGTCATCGGGCTGTTCTCCGGCCGCGGCTACAACATCGACAGCCTGACGGTGGCGCCGGTCGACGACACGGGCACGCGCAGCCGGATCAACATCGTCACGTCGGGCACGCAGATGGTGATCGAGCAGATCAAGGCGCAGCTCGACCGGCTGGTGCCGGTGCATCGGGTGGCCGACCTGACGCAGCAGGGGCCGCATCTGGCGCGCGAACTGGCGCTGCTGAAGGTCGTCTCCACCAGTTCCGACAAGCGGGCGGAAGTGTTGCGGCTGGCCGATGCGTTCCATGCGCGGGTGATGGACGCGACCGTCGAGAGCTTCGTGTTCGAGCTGACCGGGACGACCGAGAAGCTGGACGCGTTCCAGGCGTTGCTGGTGCCGCTGGGGCTCGCCGAGGTTTCGCGCACCGGTATCGCGGCGATGGCGCGTGGGACGAGGGTGATCTGATGGACGCGAACGGGCTGGTGACGCTGCAGAGCCATCATTCGGCGGCGGAGACGCTGCGGCGATTGGAGACGGCGCTGCAGGCGAAGGGCGTGCGGGTGTTTGCGCGGATCGACCACGCGGCGGGCGCGGCCGAAGTGGGAATGGCGTTGCGGCCGACGACGGTGGTGATTTTCGGCAATCCGGCGGCGGGGACGCCGCTGATGCAGGCGGACCAGCGGATCGGGCTCGATCTGCCGCTGAAGGCGCTGATCTGGGAGGATGCGGGCGGGCAGGCGTGGCTGACGTATGGCGACCCGGTGTGGCTCGCGACGCGTTACGAGCTGCCGGATTCGGCGGCGGCGGTCGCGCAGAAGTTGGCGGGCGTATTGGCGGCGTTCGCCGGGGCGGCCACCGGGCCGTAATCGGGATGCAAGGGCCGCCGGCCCGTGCCGGGTCCAGGGCAGCGCCCTGGCCTTTTCTTTATGTGGGGGGTTGAAGGAATGCGCGTTTACTACGACCGCGATGCGGACGTGAACCTGATCAAGGGAAAGAAGGTCGCGGTCATCGGCTTTGGCAGCCAGGGCCACGCCCATGCCATCAACCTCAAGGATTCCGGGTCCGCCAACGTGGCGGTCGGGTTGCGGCCCGGGTCCGTTGGCGTGGCGAAGGCGGAGAGCGCCGGGCTGAAGGTCATGGACCCCGGCCGAGGCGGCGAAGTGGGCGGACGTGGTGATGGTGCTGACGCCGGATGAAGGCCAGGGCGATCTTTACCGGGAAAAACTGCACCCGAACATGAAGTCCGGCGCGGCGTTGGCGTTCGCGCACGGGCTGAACATCCATTTCAACCTGATCGAGCCGCGTGCCGACATCGACGTGTTCATGATCGCGCCGAAGGGGCCGGGGCATACGGTGCGCAGCGAGTACCAGCGCGGCGGCGGCGTGCCGTGCCTGGTGGCGGTGGCGCAGAATCCCTCCGGCAACGCGCTGGAGATCGCGCTGTCATATGCGTCGGCGATCGGCGGCGGGCGCGCCGGCATCATCGAGACGACGTTCAAGGAGGAATGCGAGACCGACCTGTTCGGCGAGCAGGTGGTGCTGTGCGGCGGCTTGGTCGAGCTGATCCGGGCCGGCTACGAGACGCTGGTGGACGCCGGCTACGCGCCGGAAATGGCGTATTTCGAATGCCTGCATGAAGTGAAGCTGATCGTCGACCTGATCTACGAGGGCGGCATCGCCAACATGAACTACTCGGTCAGCAACACCGCCGAATATGGCGAATACGTCACGCGGCCCGCGCATCATCACGGCGGAGACGCAAGGCGGAGATGAAGCGGGTGCTGGAGGACATCCAGAGCGGCCGGTTCGCGCGCGACTGGATGCTGGAAAACAAGGTCAACCAGGCCAGCTTCAAGGCGACGCGGCGGCGCAATGCCGAGCACCCGATCGAACAGGTCGGCGAGAAACTGCGGGCGATGATGCCGTGGATCGCCAAGAACAAGCTGGTGGACAAGACCAGGAATTCAAGCGGAAGGGCAGGGGCCGGCGGCCCCTGCACCCCGTTATTTCCGCCGCGCCTCGAAGTGGTGGGTTGCAAGGGCAACCCACCCTACGGTCCTTACGCCTTCCCGGTCATCTTCGAAAACACCTGCCGGTCCCGGTTTTCCTGCATCAACATCGTAAAACTCGGGATCTTCTCGAAGCCCAGGCCGAGCGGGATGCCGGTGTCGGGGTCGGCGACCACCTTCGCGTAGGGCTCGCTCGCCACCTTGTCCCATCTGCCGGCGGGACGCTTCACCTCGAGCGTCACGACCGTCGCCTTCAACACGAGCCGCACGATCGCCTCCTTCGGCGAGGACGGCTTGGTCAGGCTCGGGAAGCCGCCGAGCATCTGCCAGCCGCTGCCGAGCGCCCAGGCGGTCAGTTCGTCCTTGGTCATGCGCGCCATCCGTGTTGCCGGGCCGGTGTGGCATGGCAAGGGCCGCCCCGGCAAATGCACACGAGCGCACACGCAAACGCGATCATCTCGACAGCGAGATCGGCAGGCGGCGCATCGACGCGCGCGGATACTTCGCCTAGCATTACCGACCGTTAGCGGCGAAATTCGGTGCAGAATGACTTGCTAGACCCGCGTGCGGGGAACCGGAGGCGGAGGTGCGAAGGGGCGTCGCAGCCCACCGCGCTCGACACTCAGCGCGCCCGGTTCGGGAGTTCGTGAATGGCCGCCGCTGGCACCTTCCCGATCGTCGGCGTCGGCGCGTCGGCCGGCGGGGTCGAGGCGCTGGAAGGGTTCTTCCATGGCCTGCCGCCGCGCCCCGGCATCGCCGTCGTCATCGTGACGCACCTGAGCCCCGAGCGGGACAGCCTGCTGCACGAAGTCGTGGCGCGCTACACGGCGCTCCAGGTCCACGTCGCCGAAAACGACACGGCGGTCGAGCCGGACCACGTCTACGTGCTGCCGTCCGACGCGGTGCTCAGCATCGAGGGCGGGAGGTTGCAAATCCGCAAACCGCCGACGAACCGGCGCGACCGCAAGCCGATCGACGTGTTCTTCAGCTCGCTCGCGGCCGACCAGGGCGAGATGGCGGTCGGCGTCGTGCTGTCCGGCGGCGATTCGGACGGCACGCTCGGCACCAAGGCGATCAAGGAGCGCGGCGGGCTGACCCTCGCGCAGGCCCGCGACGGCTACGGCCCGCACCATCCGGACATGCCGGACAGCGCGATCTCGGCCGGCTTCGTCGACCTGGCGATCCCCGCGGACAAGATGGGCGCGCGGCTGGCCGAATTCGCGCAGAGCGCCCGGCTGCTCGACGACTACGACGCGGGCGAAGGCCCGCCGGCGGTCAAGACGCTCGACGACATCCGCCCCGAAATCTACGCCATCCTGCGCAACCAGACCGGGCACGATTTCAGCGGCTACAAGACCCGCACCTTCATCCGCCGGCTGCAGCGGCGCATGCAGGTGACCCAGTTTGCGACCGCCGAAGCCTATGTCGAATTCCTGCGGCAGGACCCGCAGGAGGTCGCGGCACTGTTCCGCGACCTGCTGATCAACGTCACCAGTTTCTTCCGCGACGCCGAGGCGTTCGAGGCGCTGGCGCAGGTGGTGATGCCGAAGCTGTTCGAGCGCCGGGCCGCCGAGGACGTCGTGCGCGTCTGGGTGCCGGGCTGCGCGACCGGCGAGGAAGTGTTCACCATCGGCATGCTGCTGCGCGAGCAGATGGACCGGATCGTGGTGCAGCCGCGCGTGCAGATCTTCGCCACCGACATCGACGAACGGGCGCTCGCGGTCGCGCGCGCGGCGCGCTACCCGACCGCGATGCTCGACAGCGTGACGCCGGAGCGCCGGCAGCGTTTCTTCGTCGCCGACGGCGCCAGCAGCGTGGTTTCCAAGGACGTGCGCGAGCTCTGCGTCTTCTCGCCGCACAACGTGATCCGCGATCCGCCGTTCTCGCGCATCGACCTGATCTCCTGCCGCAACCTGCTGATCTATTTCGGCGCGGACGTCCAGAACCGGGTGCTCCCGATCTTCCATTTCGCGCTGAAGCCAGAGGGGTTCCTCTTCCTCGGCTCGTCCGAGAGCGTCACCCAGTTCGAAGGGCTGTTCGAGCCGATCGAGCAGCACCGGATCTTCCGCCGTCGCTCGGACATCTCCGCGGGCGTGCGGCTGCCGCTGACGCTGGGGTTGTTCCGGCCTGGCCAGCACGCCGAGCTGCTGCCGCCGCGCTTTGTTCCCTCCGGCACCGCACTGCGTCAGCTCGCGGACACGCAGGTGCTGGAGCGGTTCGCGCCGGCGCATGTGCTGGTCAACCGCGACGGCGACATCGTCTACTACTCGCCGCGCACCGGCAAATACCTGGAGGCCTCGGCGGGCGCGCCGACCCGGCAACTGATGAACGTCGCCCGCAAGGGGCTGCGGCTCGACCTGCGCACGCTGTTCCGAGAGGCGGTGGAGGGCGGCCGGCCGGTGAACCGGGAGGGCGTCTCGATCGAGGGCGACGACGGGCGCATCCAGCTCGTCAACCTCGTGATCGAGCCGCTGAGCCACCGCGCCGACGAGGATGTGCTTTACCTCGTGCTGTTCGTTGATCGCGGGCCGGTGCTGCCGCCCGACGAGGCGATCGCGCGGACGGCCGCCGCGCACGACGGTGTCGCACTGCAGACCGAGCGCGAGCTGCGCGATACGCGCGACCGGCTGCAGTCGGTGATCGAGGAATACGAGACGGCGCTGGAGGAGCTGAAATCCGCCAACGAGGAACTGGTCTCGGTCAACGAGGAGCTGCAATCGACCAACGAGGAGCTGGAAGCTTCCAAGGAGGAGTTGGTCTCGGTCAACGAGGAGCTGCACACGCTCAACGCCGAGCTGCAGAGCAAGGTCGAGGCGCTGGACCGCGCCAACACCGACCTGCAGAACCTGTTCGCCAGCACCGACATCGCGATGGTGTTCCTGGACAAGAACCTGGTGATCCGCAGCTTCACCCCGGCGATGTCCGAGGTGTTCGCGATCCTGCCGACCGACCGCGGCCGGCCGATCACCGATCTGTCGAGCAAGCTCGTGCTGCCGGGGCTGGCGGCCGACATCGCCACCGTCGCCGCCGGCAAGGGCGACCTGGAGCGCCACGCCGAGCACGTCGACGGCACCTCGCATTTCCTGATCCGGATCTACCCGTATCGCGACAGCGACCGGAAGACCGACGGCGTCGTGATCACGTTCATCGACATCACCAGCCTCTGGCGCGCCGAGGCGCGCCAGAACGTGCTGATCGCCGAGTTGCAGCACCGCACCCGCAACCTGCTGGGGATCACGCAGTCGATCGCGGCGCAGACGTTCCCGAAAGGGCCGGCGCTGGATGCGTTCTCGGTGCGGCTGGCGGCGCTGGGGCGGGTGCAGGTGCTGATCAGCAAGTCGAAGGACGACACGATCGACCTCGAGGAGCTGATCCGCATGGAACTCGAGGCGCACGGCGCCCAGCCCGGGAAGATCGCAATGCAGGGGCCGCGGATCTCGCTCGATTTGGAACGGATCCAGTCGCTGGCGCTCGGGTTGCACGAACTGGCGACCAATGCACTGAAATACGGTGCGCTGAAGGCGCCGGAGGGCCGGCTGGAGATCGGGTGGCGGATCGATCCCGATGGCGATCAAGGGCCGCTGCTGGTGCTGGACTGGCGGGAAAGCGGATTGACCGATCCGCCTGATGCAACGAAACACGGCTATGGACGGAAATTGATCGAGCAATCCCTCGCTTATACTTTGCGGGCGACGACCGAGCTGTCATTTGAACGGGACGGAGTGCGCTGCCGGATCGCGATGCCGCTGCAGTCGGCAGCCGGGCAGCTGGCCGGGGGAGAGACCCATGACGGTGCCGGAGCCGCTTGAAGGACGCCGCATCCTCGTGATCGAGGACGAGTATCTGCTGGCGGAGATGCTGTGCGAGTTGCTGGGCGATCTCGGCGCGACGCCGGTCGGGCCGATCGGCTACCAGTCCGATGCGCTCGCCTTTGTCGGGAACGCCGCGAATGATTTCGATGCGGTGATCCTGGACATCAACCTGCACGGCCAGATGTCGTACGGCATCGCCGACGCGCTGGTGAAGCGGCGCGTGCACTTCGTGTTCGCCACCGGCTACGGCACGCACGCGGTGGCCGAGGCCTATCAGGGTTTCCCGCGCTGCGAGAAGCCGTTCAGCGCGAAGGCGCTGGTGGCGGCGCTCGGCGCTGCGCCGGCGAGCCACTGAGGCGCGGGCGCCGGGTCCGGCCCTGCCAGCGTTGCGGCCGGGGCGTGGGCGAACGGCCCGGTTTTCAGCCCGGCGAGCGTGCGCAGCAACTCGCGGTGCAGCCAGGGCAGCGCCTTGAGCCGGTTGAACGTCAGGTCGCGCAGCATGGCGAGCGCCTGCGCGAATCCGACTGGAACAGCGGCGTGATCGCGGCGCTCGCCATCTGGTAGAATCGCACATGCCGGCGCCGCGCCGCTGCGTAGGCGGCGAGGGCCGCATCGACGTCCGCGGCGGCGGCGAACGCGTCGGCCAGCGCCACCGCATCGAGCAGCGCGTGGTTGGCGCCCTGGCCGAGTTGCGGCGAGGTCGCGTGCGCGGCATCGCCCAGCAGCGCGACGGGGCCGCGCACCGGGACGCGCGGGGTGAACTGGGTGTAGCTCGCGAGCGCGAAATCGTCGGGGCCGAGCCGGGCGACGCTGTCTGAAAGGGCCGGCCAGAGCTTCGCGAACTGGTCCCGCCATGCCGCGAAATTGTCGCGCCAGGCTTGGTGATCCTCGGGCTTGAGGCTCCAGAACAGCGCGGCGAGCGGCGGGCCGTCGGGGGTCGCGCGGCCGACCGGCAGGTAGCCGGCCATCACGCGGGCCGAGGCGTAGCGCTGCGCGAGCGCCCCCGGCGCGATGCCGGCGTCCGGCACGCTGGCCCAGACCGCGCCGTAGCGGAACGGCCTGGGCGGCCGGCGGGTGACGAAGGCGCGGGCCGCCGAGCGCGCGCCCGAAGCGTCGAGCACGAGGTCGAACGAGGGCGAGCGGCGGCCCTCGGTATCGACCAGCGCGACCCGGCCGCCGGCGGCCCAGTCGATGGCGGCGATCGCGCGCCCGGTCTGCAAGGCGGCGCCGCTGCGTTCGAACGCCTGCCGCAGCACGGCGTGCAGCGCCGCGCGGTGGACGCCGACCGCGTAGAGCGAGGGATCGAGCGCGGCGTAGGCGAGGTCGAACACGGTCGTGCCGCGTCGGGTCACCCCGTGCAGCCGGCCGATGCGCGCGCCGAGCGCCTCGATCTCGTCGCGCAGGCCGAGCCGTTGCAGGGCGGCGAGCCCGGTCGGTTGCAGCATCAGGCCGGAGCCGACCGGGCGGGGTGTGGCGAAGCGTTCGTAGACGGCGACGCGATGCCCGGCGCGGGACAGCGCGATGGCCGCCGCAAGCCCGGCGACGCCGGCGCCGATGATGGCGGTTTCGCGTGGCGGCATGCCATTGTTGTCGCCGCGCCGAGCCGCTCGCGCAACGGGAAAGTCGGCGTCCGAAAGACTTGCCCGCGCCGGCGCGCTCGGCTAGCGTCGCGCCATGTACCCCGGCGCGCCCTTTGCGAGCCTGCCCGCACGCGCCTCCGCGGCGGCATCGGCGCGCCTGCCGCTCGGGCTGCTCCTTCGACTTACCCGCCCCTGGGCGTGACGCCGCGCGACTAGGCGGCTTCGCTCAGGGGATACCCTGGGCGCCCCCTTGCGCAAGCTCGGGCGTCCACGCTGCCGGGCCAGTCACACGCACCACGGGACAAATCCCATGACCATCACCCATCCGAACTTCGGCGACCTACCGGACGACCGCGTCATCATCTTCGACACGACCTTGCGCGACGGCGAACAATCGCCCGGCTTCTCCATGAATTTGCAGGAAAAGCTGCGCATGGCGGAGGCGCTGACCGACCTCGGCGTCGACGTGATCGAGGCCGGGTTCCCGATCGCCTCGCCCGGCGACTTCGAGTGCGTGCGGCTGATCGCCGAACGCATCAAGGGGCCGGTGATCGCGGGCCTCGCGCGCGCCAACCGCGCCGACATCCTGCGCGCGGCCGAGGCGGTCGCGCCGGCCGAGCGCAAGCGCATCCACACCTTCATCGGCACCAGCCCGCTGCACATGCAGTACCAGCTGCGCATGACGCCGGAGCAGGTGCTGGAGGCCGTCCACGAGACCGTGACGCTGGCGCGCCAGCATGCCGACGACGTCGAGTGGTCGGGCATGGACGCGACCCGCTCGGACGCCGATTTCCTGTGCCGCTGCATCGAGATTGCGATCCGCGCCGGCGCCACCACGATCAACCTGCCCGACACCGTCGGCTACGCGCTGCCCGAGGACATGCAGCGGATGTTCGCGCAGGTGCGCGAGCGGGTGCCCGGCATAGACCGCGTGATCCTGTCGACGCACAACCACAACGACCTCGGGCTCGCGGTCGCCAACACGCTGGCGTCGGTCGCGGCCGGGGTGCGGCAGATCGAGTGCACCATCAACGGCATCGGCGAACGCGCCGGCAACGCCTCATTGGAAGAGGTCGCGATGGCGATCCGCACGCGGCGCGACGCGATCGGGTGCCAGTCGCGGATCGTGACGGAGAACATCCTCAAGACCAGCAAGCTGCTGTCCGCGATTACCGGGTTCGACGTGCAGCCGAACAAGGCGATCGTCGGGCGCAACGCGTTCGCGCACGAGAGCGGCATTCATCAGGACGGCATCCTGAAGAACGCGGCGACGTTCGAGATCATGACGCCGGAGAGCGTCGGCTGGGCGCGGACCTCGCTGGTGATGGGCAAGCACTCCGGCCGCGCCGCGTTCCGCGACAAGCTGCGGGCGCTCGGCTACGGCGAGGTCGGCGACAACCAGCTCAACGACGCGTTCCGTCGGTTCAAGGATTTGGCCGACCGCAAGAAGATCGTCTACGACGAGGACATCGTCGCACTGGTCGACGACGAGGTGATGCGCGGACACGACCGCATCAAGTTCGTCTCGCTCGACGTGCATGCGGGCTCGAAGGTGAAGCCGCATGCCACGCTGGAGATCGAGGTGGACGGCACGCTGATCGAGACGACGGCCGCGGGCGACGGGCCGGTGGATGCGACGTTCAATGCGATCCGCGCGGCGTTCCCGCATGAGGTGGAGCTGCGGCTGTTCTCGGTGGGCGCGGTGACGGAGGGCACGGACGCGCAGGCGCGCGTGACGGTGCGGCTGGAGGAGGGCGGCAAGATGGTGGACGGGCAGGGCGCCGACACCGACACGCTCGTTGCGTCCGCCCGCGCCTATATCCACGCGCTCAACAAGCTGCTGGTGAAGCGCACCCGCGGCGAGCCGCCGGAGCAGATGGCGGCGAGCGCTTAAGCGCAGGGGCTCTGCCCCTACACCCCGCCAAAGGCGGAGCCTTTGGAATCCATTTGTTTCCAAAGGCTTTGCCTTTGGTGGGGTCGAGGGGCAAAGCCCCTCGCCTTGGCTTTCTGGAACCTCCTGCGATCGGCGCCATTCTCTCCCAGGATCTATCCGGGGGAGAGAAAAGTGCTGCGGACATTGGTGGCGGGACTGGCGATCGGCACGCTGCTGCTGCCGCCCGGCGCCGTGGCCGGGCAGGACGCGGCCGACCTGATCGCCTCCGTGCGGCCGGCGGTCGTGAACATCGCCGTCGTCGCCCACGAAACCACCGCGCCGGTCGCCGGCAACATGATGGGCGAGCCGACAGCGACGGACCGCAGCGAGGAAGGATCCGGCTTCTTCGTGACACCGGGTGGGATGCTGGTGACCAACCGGCACGCCATCGCCGGCGCCAGCGAGATTTTCGCCACGCTGGAGGACGGCACGAAGCTGAGGGCGTGCGTCGTCGTCGCGGCGGAGCAGAGCGACATCGCGCTGTTGCGGGTCAACGCGGGCCGGCCGATGCCCACGCTGCGGTTCGGCGACAGCGACCGGCTGCGGCCGGGCGACCCGGTGTTCGTGATCGGCAACCCGCTCGGCCACGGCAGCACGGTGACCGGCGGGATCGTCAGCGCGCTCGGCCGCAATTCGAGCGACAGCGGGTTTTCGCCGTTCCTGCAGATCGACGCGTCGGTGAACCACGGCAGCTCGGGCGCGCCGGTGTTCGACGGGACGGGCGACGTGGTGGGGATTGCGACCGCACTGTACAGCCCGGCCGGGGAGACCGGCTCGGTCGGGCTGGGGCTCGCGATCCCCGGGAGCGATGCGAAATTCGTGGTCGAGCGGCTGCTGGCGGAGGGCAAGCTGCGGCTCGGCTGGATCGGCGCGCGTATCGAGCCGGTGACCGAGGATTTGGCGCGGGCGGTCGGGCTGCCGGCGGTGGCCGGGTCGATGGTGACCGACGTGCAGGCGGATAGCCCCGCCGCGCGCGCCGGCGTGGTGGCCGGCGATGTCGTGCAGAGCCTGGATGGCGAGGCGACGGCGCCGGAGGTGCTGAACCGGACGCTCGCCGGCCGCACGATCGGCAGCGTGGCGAAACTCGGGATCTGGCGGGCGGGTGCGGCATCGACGGTGTCGGTGGTGATCGGCGCGTGGCCGGAGGAGAAGACGACGGCAAACGCTGCCCCGGCAGCGGCCTGCCAACCGGCGCTCGCCGCGCGGCGCGACCTTGGCTTGACGCTGGTCGCGTTGACCGGGGATGTCCGCGGCCGGCTCGGGCTCGCCGCGCAGGCAAAGGGCGTGCAGGTGGCCGATGTGGCCGCGAACAGCGTTGCCGCGGATCGCGGCATGGCGGCGGGCTCGGTGATCGTCAATGTGCAGCAGCGGCCGGTCGGCTCGGCCGCGGAGGTGTGGGCGGGGATCGACGCCTCGCGCGCGGCGGGGCGCGGGTTCGTGCTGCTGCTGGTGCGGGACGGCCGGGGGCTGCGCTGGGTCGCGTTGCCGGTGTAATTCCGCACGCCGAACGGGACGTTGCCCCTTGCGCATAGCGGCGTGGCGCTTGCATCGTTGATGGCCTGATTCCGGCCGATGCTTTGCCGTTGCACCCCGCAAAATTGCCAAGGAGACGCCCATGACGCCCCGCCGTATCCTGTTGTCCCGTGCCGGCTTGCTGCTGGCCGGCATTTCGCTGGCGGCGCTGCCCGCCGCCGCGCGCGCCGACGAACTGGCGAACATCAAGAAGGCCGGCGTGCTCTCGATCGGCGTGTTCGAGGACTTTCCGCCGTTCTCGTCGGCGGGTTCGGACATGAGCCTGCACGGCTACGACATCGATGTGGCGAACGCGCTGGCCGAGGCGATGGGGGTGAAGCTGAAGCTGGTCGGCATCACCGGGCAGAACCGCATTCCCTACCTGCAGGAACACAAGGTCGACCTGCTGCTCAGCGTCGGGCAGAGCCCGGAGCGGGAGAAGGTGATCGACTTCACCGACGCCTATGCGCCGTACTACATCGCCGTGCTCGCGCCGCACGCGCTGGCAGTGAAATCCGCAGCCGATCTTGCCAACGTCAGCATCGCGGTGAACCGCGGCACGCTCGAGGACACCGAACTCACCAAGGCCGCGCCGGCGAGCGCCGACATCAAGCGGTTCGATAACTACGGCGGCGTGATCGCGGCGTTCCTCTCCGGCCAGGTGCAGAGCATCTGCGTCGGCAACGACGTCGGCGCGTCGGTGCTGGCGAAGCATCCGGCGATCGAGCCCGAGCAGAAGTTCCAGTTGATGAGTTCGCCCGACCACATCGCGCTGAACAAGGGCGAGCCGGCGCTGAAGCAGATGGTCAACGACACGGTTGCGAAGATGCGGGCCGACGGACGGCTCGACAAGATTTCGCAGCAGTGGCTGCAGAAGCCGCTCGACCCGAAGGATCTGATGTAGCGCGCCGATGGCGGCGGGGCTGGACTTCGGTTGGCTGGGTCCGGCCGCCGCCGCGCTGGCGCATGGCGTTGCCACCACGATCTTGCTGATTGCCGCGACGACGATGTTCGGCGGGGCGTTGAGCGTGGTTGCGGCGGCGGCGCGGCGCGGGCGGGTGGCGTGGCTGCGCGGGTTCGTCGCGGGTTACGTCGAGCTGATCCGCAACACGCCATTCATCGTGCAGTTGTTTTTCATTTTCTTCGGGCTGCCGGGACTGGGCCTGCGGCTCGACGGCGGTGCCGGCGGCGATCCTGGCGATGACGATCAACCTGTCCGCCTATGGCACGGAGATCGTGCGCTCCGGGCTCGATGCGGTGGGTACGGGGCAGCGCGAGGCGGGGCTGGCGCTGGGATTGCATTCGCGCGCGGTGTTCCTGCGCATCGTGCTGCCGCAGGCGTTGCGGGCGGTGTATCCGGCGCTGACCAGCCAGATCGTGATCACCATGCTGGAATCGGCCGTGGTGTCGCAGATCGCGGTGCGCGACCTGACCTACGAGGCCGACCTGATCCAGTCGCGCACGTTCCGCGCGTTCGAGACATACGCCGTGGTGACGGTGATCTATCTGCTGCTGTCGCTGCTGCTGCGGCGCGTGCTGGTGGCTGCGGGACGACGCACGCTCGGCGCCGGAGCGGGCTGATGGATTTTTCGTTCTGGGACATCCTGCGCAATCTGCTGCTGGCGGCGCGGTGGACGATCGTGCTGTCGCTGGCTGGATCTTTTTTGGCGGCCTGGCCGGCGGCGGGTTGCTGGCGCTGCGGCTGGCGAAGGCAAAACCGCTGCGCGTGTTCGCGCGGCTGTACATCGAGGTGTTCCAGGGCACGCCGCTGCTGATGCAGCTTTTCCTGGTTTTCTTCGGGCTGCCATTGCTGGGGTTCGACGTGCAGCCGTGGCTCGCCGCCGGCGTCGGGCTGACGCTCGCCGCGAGTGCTTATCTGGCGGAGATCTGGCGCGGCTGCGTGGAAGCGATCCCGCAGGGGCAGTGGGACGCAGGTGCGAGCCTGGGGCTGCATCCGTTGCAGCAGCTGCGGTTCGTGATCCTGCCGCAGGCGTTGCGGATCGCGGTGGCGCCGACCGTGGGGTTCCTCGTGCAACTGGTGAAAAGCACTGCGCTGACCTCGATCATCGGGTTCAGCGAGCTGGTGAAGACGGCGAACGTGATCAACAACGCGACGTTCGCGCCGTTCACCGTCTACGGCGTGCTGGCGCTCATTTATTTTGTGCTGTGCTATCCGTTGACGTCGGCGGCGCGCGCATTGGAGCGGCGGTTGCGCACGGTGCGGTGAGGGAGCAAGCGCAAGCGCGACAGGGGACGAACTGGAACGCAAGATTCGTCCCACTCCGTCGTCATCCCCGGACTTGATCCGGGGACCGGCAATGACGGGAAACGGATCGGTCGCTCTGCAGAGGGCGCAGAGTCCAAAACATCCGGCAAACCTCGTGGCGACCTATTGGCCGAGCATGGCGTCGCCGAGCAGTGTTTTCGCGAGCGCCTTCACCGCGATCCGGTCGGTCTTGGCGGCGCCGTTGAGCGGCAGCGTCTCGACCAGGAACACCTTTCGCGGGTGCGCGTAGGCGGGGCCGTGTTGCAGCGCGAACGTTTTCAAATCCTGCTCGGTCACCGCCGAGCCTTCGCGGGGGACGACGATCGCGACCGGGACTTCGCCCTTGACCGCGTGCGGCAGCGGCACGACGGAGACGTCGGCGACGTCGGGGTGCTTGAGCAAAAGTCCTTCGACTTCGAGCGGATAGATGTTCTCGCCGCCGCTGTTGAACATGTCGTCGGTGCGGCCCTTGAAAAAGAAAAAACCAGTCGGCGTCGCGGTGGAACAGGTCGCCGGTGCGCAGCCAGCCGTCGACGATGCGGGCGCGGTTGACCTCGGGCAGGTTGTGGTAGCCGGGAGTGACGCCGGGGTTGCGCACCCAGAGTTCGCCGTCGCTGGCGTGCTCGGCGCCGTCGAGGCCGACAAGTTTCACTTCGCCCTCGGGCCAGACGACGCCGCAACTGCCTTTCGGCACGTCGCGGCCGTCGGTGGGCGAGCCGATCATCACCGGGCCGCCTTCGGTGAGGCCGTAGCTTTCGCGGACGGGTACGCCGAACGCGGCTTCGACGGCCTCCTGCAATTCGCGGGCGGTCGGGGCGGAGCCGATCTTGAGGCCCTTGAGCGCGGAAAAGTCGAGGGTTTCGAGCAGGTCGCGCTGTTGCAGCAGGCGGGTGAACACGGCTGGCACGCCGCCCGAATAGGTGCAGCGGTAGTGCGACAGCGCGTGCAGGAACCGGCGCGGCTCGAAATTCGGGAGGATGACGGTCGAGGCGCCGGCGTACAGCACGGTCTTGACCGCACCGGCCATGGCGTTCTTGTGGTACAGCGGAACCGCGGTCAGCGCGCGGTCGGTCTCGCCCATCGGCCAGCAGCGATGGCAGAGGCGGATCCACCACATTTGCCCGGCCTGCGTCAGGATGACGCCTTTCGGGCGACCGGTGGAACCGGAGGTGTACGGCTGGAACGCGGGGTGGTCCGGGGGCAGCGACAGCGGCGCGAACGACGCGGGAGTGGACTGCAACTCCATCTCGTAGTCGCGCCAGCCCGGCGGCACCGTGCCGAGGCCGAGCCTTTCCCGGACCGGCAGTTGCTCGGCGACTGCGACGATGTGCGGGTTGGTGGATGGTTCGACCACGGCGGCGACGCAATTCGCGTCCTCAAGAATGTAGGCGAGCGTGTCGGCGCCGAGTTTTGTATTCAGCGGCACCGGTACCACGCCTGCGCGCATCGCGCCGAACATCACCTCGAGAAACTCGTAGCGGTTGCCGACCGCCATCGCGAGCCGGTCGCCGGGTTGCAGGCCGAGCCGGGCGGTGAGCGCGGCGAAACGGTCGAAGCGCTGATCCAGAACGCGATAAGGAATTTCGAGCGGCTCGGCGCCGGAGAGGTCGATCACGGCGACCTTGTCCGGGTGGCGCTGCGCCGCTTCCCAGCAGAAATAGCCGAGATTTTCGTTGCGAAAAACGTCGCTCATCGGTGCGTGGTCCTGGGGCTGGCACGGCCGCCCCGATGGCGGCATCATCACGGACGAAAATATCAGGCTGATGGAGTGGGGAAAAGCCGGCGATGAAGGCAGTCGTGTTCGATGCGCACGGGCCGCTCGACAACATGCGCTACGAGGAGTTCGCGGACCCGGTGCCCGGGCCGACCGAGATCGTGATCGCGGCGCGGGCGGTGGCGCTGAACGGGTTCGACCCGATGGTGCTGCGCGGCATTCCCGGGCTGAAAACGCCGCTGCCGATGATCCCCGGCGCCGATTTCGCCGGCGTTAGTTTCGTCGCGTGGGCGGCGAAGTCGATCGCAGCGCGCTGGCAGGTCGGCGATCGGGTCACGGCGATCCCGAACCAGCGACCGGGATGATGGGGGAGACGAAACGTCGGCGGGGCGAGCGAGCTCGTCGCGGTCGAGCAGCGATATCTCTTGCCGATCCCCGACGCCGTGTGCGTTCGTCGAGGCGGCGTGCCTGCCGATCGCCTACGGCACGGCGCTGCGCATGATGGAGACGCGCGGCAACTGCAGGCGGGCGACAAGGTGCTGATACTCTCGGCGCGAGCGGCGGCGTCGGCACCTGCTGCGTGCAACTGGCGAAGTCGCTCGGCTGCGAGGTGATCGCCTGCGCGAGTTCCGACTGGAAGTGTGTCCGGTTGCAGGCGCTGGGCGCTGATCATGTCATCAATACCTCGACGGAAAATTACGTCGCGGAGATCCATCGGCTCTATGGAAAGCCGCGCACGCGCGGCGGCGGCGGCGTGGATGTCGTCGTCAACTATACCGGCGGCGACACCTGGGCCGAGTGTTTTCGCACGCTGCGGCTGCACGGCAAGCTGCTGACCTGCGGCGCCACCGCCGGTTACGACCCGAAGACCGATATCCGCTACATCTGGTCGTTCGAGTTCTCCATCATCGGCTGCAACGGCTGGACCCGCGAGGATCAGATGGAATTGCTGCGGCGCGTGGCGGCGCGAACGCTGGCGCCGGTGGTGCACTGCGAATTGCCGCTGCAGGAGATCAAGGTGCCGTTCCAGCAACTGATGGACCGCGAGGTTTTCGGCAAGGCGGTGCTGCTGCCGTGAGCGAACCGATGTCGGTGGAGAAGATACAGGCGATGCTTGATGCGTCGCCGTTCATCCATCTGCTGGCACTGCGCGCGGTGTCGCTCGATGTGGCGGCGCAGCGGATGGTGATGGAGATGCCGCTGACGCCGGGGGTGGAGCGGCGGGCCGGCAGCGGCCAGTTCCACGGCGGCGCGATTGCCGGGCTGATCGACACGGCCGGCGATTTCGCGCTGGTCATTCTCCTTGGCGGCGGCGTGCCGACGATCAACCTGCGGATCGACTATCTGCGGCCGGCGACCGGCGCGGCGCTGCTTGCGGTCGCGAGCGTGCGCCGGGCCGGACGGACGATCGGCGTGGTCGATGTCGACGTGACCGACCCGGAGGGGCGGCTCGTGGCGATCGGACGGGGGAGTTATGCGATGGCGGTTGGATAGGGGGTCTCGCGAAAGCGAGTACTAAAACGCGCGACCCCTCCTCCCGGCCTCCTCCCACAAGGGGAGGAGGAGAAGAAAGAGCTTCTGCGACACGGGGGAGAACAGGAAGAAGGTCAGTGCAGCACTTCGCAGCCGGCGGTGCCGAGGGCGAGGCGGTTGCGGATGGCGATCTGGCTGCGGTCGATCGCGATCGTGCCGTGCCGGCGCAACTCGGTCAGGCCGCGGCAGACGGTCTCGATCGTGAGGCCGAGGTGGTCGGCCATGTCGGTGCGGCTCATCGGCAGGTCGATCCGGCCGCTGCCGTCGCCGGTGCCGCGGCCCGCCATCTCCAGCAGGAAGCTGGCGATCCGCTCGGCGGCAGTCTTGCGGGCGAGCAGCATCATGCGCTCGCGGGCGGCGCGGAGCTGGGCGGCGGTGAACGCGCGCAGCCGGCGGGCGAAATCGCGGTCGCGGTCGGCGAGGTCCTCGAGTGCCGCGCGCGCGTAGCGGCGCAGTTTCACGGGCGTCACCGCCTCGGCGGAAAAATCGTAGCTGTCGAGCGCATCCCAGGCGAACAGGTCGCCGGGCAGCAGGAACTCGCCGACCTGGCGGCGCCCGTCCTCCATCAGCTTGACCGTGCGCACGCAGCCGTTGACCACGAGGTAGCAGTATTTCGCGGCGTCGCCCTCGATGAAGATTTCTTCGTTGCGATCGAAACCGACGACTGCCGACTGGCGCTCCAGCGGCCCCAGGACGTCGGCGTGCGCCGACTTGGGCGGCAGAGCGGCGGTGGCCATGAGTGGCGCGAACCGTGACCGCTGATCGATGGTTTGGAGTGTAGCAGACATTTTGTCCCCCGTTCCTCGCGCTTCGATAGGGCAAGCACTACCGGGGGTGGCGACGCGCCGAAATTCGGTATGCTGCGTACGTAGAACTGCTTAGTGGGAGCTTGGTGAGCGCGGCGGTTGCCATCCATATCGTCGACGACGACCCGGCGGTGCGCGATTCGCTGCGGCTGCTGCTGGAGGCGTCAGCCTTCGCCGTGCGCACCCACGCGAGCGCCGCCGCGTTCCTGGTGGAGGCGGCCGCGCTTGTCGGGTGCGTGCTCACCGACGTGCGGATGCCCGAGCTGGACGGCCTGGAATTGCAGCAGCGGCTCAACGAGCGCGGCGTGCGGCTGCCGGTGATCGTGATGACCGGCCAGGGCGACATCCCGATCGCGGTGCGCGCGATGAAGGCCGGCGCGGTCGATTTCCTGGAAAAGCCGGTCGACGAGGCGCGCCTGCTGGACGCGGTCGGCCGGGCGCTGGAACAGGGCAAGCGGCTTTTGCAGGCGCAGGCGAGTGCCGCCGAGGCGGCGGCGCGGCTGGCCGGGCTCACGCCGCGCGAGCGCGAGGTGCTGGACCTGCTGGTGACCGGGCTCTCCAACAAGGCGGTCGGCAACGAACTCGGCGCGAGCCCGCGGACGATCGAGGTGCATCGCGCGCGCATCCTGGAAAAACTGCAGGCGCGCAGCCTTCCCGAACTCGTGCGGCTGGTGCTCGCGGCAGGGGAGGCAAGCTGAGGCCGCGGCCAAACATGCGCGACGGCGGTTTGTGCATGTGCCAAGCTCTTGCCCGGTGCAATTCGGTCGGGGGGCCGAACTGGGATGCCCGAGGACGACGCGGCGGACCAAGCTGGGTGGCGGCTCGCGGCGATTGCGGAATCGTCGGACGACGCGATCGTGGGCAAGGACCTGTCCGGCATCGTCACGGCCTGGAACATGGCGGCGGAGACGATGTTCGGCTACGCCGCGGACGAGATCGTCGGCCGGCCGATCACGCTGATCATCCCTGCGGACCGGCTCGACGAGGAGGCCGGCATCCTGGCGCGGGTCCGGGGCGGCGAACGGCTTGTCCACTTCGAAACCCAGCGGCTGCGCAAGGACGGCAGCGTCATTCCGGTTTCGCTGACCGTGTCGCCGATCCGCGATGCGGCCGGCGCGATCGTCGGCGTCTCGAAAATCGCGCGCGACCTCAGCGAAGCGCAGCGCACCCATGAGGAGCTGCGGCGGCGCGAGGCGCTGCTCGCCTCGATCCTGGAGACGGTGCCGGACGCGCTGATCGTGATCGACGCGGCCGGGCTGATCCAGTCGTTCAGCACGGCGGCGGAGCGGCTGTTCGGCTACGCCGCCGCGGAGGTGCTCGGGCGGAACGTCAGCATGTTGATGCCCTCGCCGTATCGGGAGGCGCACGACGGGTATCTGGCGCACCATCTCGCGACCGGCGAGCGGCGGATCATCGGCATCGGCCGCGTCGTGGTCGGCCGGCGCCGCGACGGCAGCACGTTCCCGATGGAGCTGTCGGTCGGCGAGGTGACGCTGACCGGGCGAGCGCCTGTTCACCGGCTTCGTGCGCGACCTGACCGAGCGGCAGGATCGCGAGCGCCGGCTCAACGAACTGCGTTCGGAACTGCGCATGTGGCGCGGCTGAACGAGCTCGGCCTGATGGCGTCGGCGCTGGCGCACGAGGTGAACCAGCCGCTGACCGCGATCACCAACTACGTCAACGGCGCGCGCCGGCTGCTGGCGGCCGGCAACCAGGAGGGCGCGCGGACCGCGATCGAGCGGATCGCCGGGCAGGCCGACCGCGCGGCGCAGATCGTGCAGCGGCTGCGCGCGTTCGTGCGCAAGGGCGAGGGCGAGCGCGCGACCGAGCACTGCCGACGACGATCGAGGAGGCGATCGCGCTGGCGCTGGTGGGCGTCGGGCAGGGGGTCAAGCTGACGCTGCGGTTCGATCCCGAGGCGGAGCACGCCGTGATCGACAAGGTGCAGATCCAGCAGGTGCTGTTCAACCTGCTGCGCAATGCGGTCGAGGCGATGGAGGCGTCGCCGCGGCGCGAACTGACGATCGCCACCGCGTTCGCAGGGACGATGGTGGAGATCAGTGTCGCCGATACCGGCCCCGGCCTGCCGGAGGCGGTGCGCGGCAACCTGTTCCAGCCGTTCGTGACCACCAAGCCGACCGGGATGGGGGTCGGGCTGTCGATCTGCCGGGCGATCGCGGAGGCGCATGGCGGGGAGCTGCGCGTCGATGCGTCGCCGGGGGGTGCCGTGTTCCGGCTCACGGTTCCACGCCCGATCGCGCCAACGTGACGTGGAATTCGGGTTCACTGATTTGCATCAATGCGGCGAGGAGGATGTGACGGCTACATGGCGGGCGCCTTGCGAGGCGTTCGGTGTGGCGTCGGCGTTTTTGGTGGACAGGTGCAGCGTGGCCAATCGGACAGGTCCGGTCGCGATCGTGGACGACGATCCCGCGGTGCTGGACTTGCTGCAATTCCTGCTCGAAGTGGCGGGACACGCGGTGGTGGTGTTCACCTCGGCGGCGCACTTCCTGGCCGCGCAAGGTCTGCGCCCGGCGTGCCTGATCCTCGATCAGCACATGCCGGGGATGACCGGGCTCGAACTGGCGGAGCGGCTGCTCAACGATGGGGCGGCGGTGCCGGTGATGCTGGTCACGGGCTCGCCATCGCCGGCGATCGTCGCGAAGGCTGCGCAGCTTGGCATCAAGAAGGTGCTGGAGAAGCCGCCGAGCGAGGCCGAATTGCTGGGCTTTGTCGACTCGCATCGCTGAGCGGCCCGAAGTAGGGTCCGCGCTGTCCGACCCGGGCGTGCGGGTCCGTCAGCGAGGTGCCCATGACGCAGCCGATCGCCTACCGGCAGCTTGGCCGCTCCGGCCTGCATGTTTCGCCGCTGTGCCTGGGCACGATGATGTTCGGCGGCGCCACCGCCGAGGCCGATGCGGTGCGCATCGTCGAGCGCGCGCGCGACGCGGGCATCAATTTCATCGACACGGCCGACGCCTACACCGATGGCGAGAGCGAGCGGATCGTCGGGCGGGCGATCGCCGCCCAGCGCGACTGGTGGGTGCTGGCGACCAAGCTCGCCAATCCGACCGGGCAGGGGCCGAACGCGCGCGGGCTGTCGCGGCGCTACGCGTTCACGGCGGTCGACGCCAGCCTGAAGCGGCTCGGCGCGGACACGATCGACATCCTCTACCTGCACCGGGAGGACCACGCGACGCCGCTGGAGGAGGTGGTGCACGCGATGGCCGACCTGACGCGCAGCGGGCGCATCCGCTATTTCGGCGTCTCCAACCATCGCGGCTGGCGGGTGGCGGAGCTTTGCCGGCTGTGCGATCTCGCGGGGATCGACCGGCCGGTGGTCTCGCAGCCGTACTACAACGCGCTGAACCGGATGCCCGAGGTCGAGCACCTGCCGGCGTGCCAGCATCTCGGGCTCGGCGTGTTCGCGTACAGCCCGCTGGCGCGCGGGGTGCTGACCGGGAAATACCGGCCGGACGTGCCGCCGGAGCAGGGCACGCGCGCCGGGCGGCAGGACCGGCGCATGCTGGAGACCGAATGGCGCCCGGAAAGCCTGCACATCGCGCAGACGCTGGCGGACCATGCGCGGGCGTGCGGCATCACGCCGGGGCAGTTCGCGTTCGCCTGGGTGCTCAACAACCGGCTGGTGACCGGCGCGATCGGCGGGCCGCGCACGCTCGCGCAATGGGACGACTATGTCGGGGCGCTCGACTATCGCTTCACCGCCGAGGACGAGGCGCTGGTCGATCGGCTGGTGGCACCCGGCCATCCCTCGACGCCCGGCTACAACGACCCGGCCTATCCGCTAGAGGGCCGGGTCAGCCGCGCCGGCTGAGCCTTCTCAGTCTTTCGCGACGAACGCGGCGAATGCGGCGGCGAAGTCGGGGTGCCAGCGCGACAGCGCCGGGCGGTTCTCGATCAGGTCGCCGGCCATCCACGCGACGCGCCGCATGTCGAGCGCGCGCGTGGTCTCGTGGTCGATGCACCACAGGTAGAAGTCGCCGCGGCCGATGCCGTCGATCATCACGTCGACCACCTGGTCCGGGGTCCAGGCGCCGGCCGGCTTTTCCGGGCGGCCGGTCATGCCGGTGTAGGTGAAGCCGGGCACCAGCAGATGCGCGGTGACGCGGCCGGGTGCGGCGTTGCGCAGTTCGTGCGCCAGCAGCCTCGGTGAACGCTTTTACCCCGGCCTTGGCGAGGTTGTACGCGGAGTTGCCCGGCGGCAGCGTGATGCCCTGCTTGGAGCCGGTGTTGACCACGACCGCAGGCCCCGATTGCGCCAGCATCGCAGGCACGAACGCCTGCACGCCGTGGATCACGCCCATCAGGTTGATGCCGAGCAACTCGTCCCAGCCCGCGCCGTTCTCCCACGGCTTTCCGGGATTTTTGCCAATGCCGGCGTTGTTCATCAGCACGTTCACTTCGCCGAATTTCGCTGCGGCCGCCGCATGAAGCCGATGCAGGTCGTCGGCGCGCGAAACGTCGACGACCTGGGTTACGACCTTGTCGGAGCCGAGCAGCGCCGCCGCCGACCGCAGCGCGTCGGCACTGCGGTCGGCGAGGCAAAGGTTCAGGCCCATCCCGGCGAGCCGGCGCGCCGCGGCGAGGCCGATGCCGCTGGCGGCGCCGGTGATCACGGCCGTGCGGCCGGGGGCGAAGGCGGGGTGGGTCATGCGCAGCTCCTCATTGCGCCGGCAGCGCCAGCACCGGCTTCTCCTGATAGGCGTCCGGGAACAGGCGCTTGAGGCTCTCGACCTTGGGGATGTCGTTGTAGGCGATGTACGGCTGGTCCGGGTGGCGTTCCAGATAGTCCTGATGATACGCCTCGGCCGGATAGAAGCCGGGCAGCGGATCGACGCGGGTCGCGATCGGGCGGCTGAACACGTGCAGTTGATCGAGCTGCGAGATGTAGGCGGCGGCGGCGCGGTGCTGCGCGACGTCGGTGGCGAACACCTCGGAGCGGTATTGCGTGCCCGCGTCCGGACCCTGCCGGTTCACCTCGGTCGGGTCGAGCGCCACCGAGAAGAAGATCTGCAGGATCCGGCCATACGAGATCTGCTTCGGGTCGAACTGCACCTGCACCGATTCCGCGTGCCCGGTGTCGCCCTCGCTGACCGTCTCGTAGTGCGCCGTGCTGGCGTTGCCGCCGGCGTATCCGGCGAGCACTTTCCTGACGCCGCGGACATGCTCGAACACGCCCTGCACGCCCCAGAAGCAGCCGCCCGACAGCACCGCGGTCTGCAGCCCGTCGGTGGCGGGAACGTCGACCGCCGGGGTCGGCAGGACTTTTTCCCCGCCGTCGGCCCGGGCGGGCAGCCGGCCGAGCACCAGCGCGCCGGCGAGCGCGACGCTCACGGCCAGCGCCGTCACGGCACCGGACATCCGACGGTCGGGAAACGGGAAGCGCGACGGCATGGCAGTGTCTCCTCGATGGTGGGCCGATCAGCCGGCCTTGCAGGCTGACCCGACAGGCCCGCGGATGTTACACGCGCGGCGGCGTCCCGACACGGTCGCCATCGCGGTCGTTGGCATCGTCATGCTCATGTGGATATAACGACGGCATGAGCAAGCAGTCGCCGGCCGGCCCGCATGCCCGGATCGACGCCGCCGAAGTGACCGGCGTCGAGCTCACCGACGACAGACGGCGGCTGCGGCTGCGGCTGGTCGACGAGGCGGGCCGGCCGGCCTCCGTGTCGTTGCCGGTCGCATCGCTGAACGAGGTGCTGGCGGCCGTGCTGCGCGGCGGCAAGGAGCCCTCGACGCAGGCGCCGGGCAGCATCCATACGCTGGATAGCTGGTCGCTTCGGCAAGGCGAGCACGGCCTGCTGCTGACCCTTCACGTGCCGGACGGCGGCCGGGTCACGTTCGCGGTGCAGCCGTGGCAGATCGCGGCGATTGCCAGCCTGGCCGGGCAGGGCGACGGCCCGCGCAGCGTCAGGCTCAACTGAAGCCGCCCCGCGCAGCCTTGCGCGACGGCGTCGCCGGACCAAGTCGGACCGTATTGAACCCTGGGGGAAGTCGCGATGCCGAAGATGCGGGTGGTCCAGGTGGCGCAGAAGGGCGGGCCGTTCGAGCTGGTCGAGCGCGAACAGCCGAGCCCGAAGCCCGGCGAGGTGCGCATCCGCGTGCAGGCCTGCGGCGTCTGCCACAGCGATTCCATCGCCAGGTTC
The DNA here is from genome assembly GCA_963697635.1 of uncultured Solirubrobacterales bacterium. Lineage (GTDB taxonomy): Bacteria > Pseudomonadota > Alphaproteobacteria > Acetobacterales > Acetobacteraceae > CAJCJG01. The sequence goes on from CAVOOS010000036.1 coordinate 122,404, forward strand.
GGCATCTTTCCGACCGTGCCGTTCCCGATCGTGCCGGGCCACGAGATCGCCGGCGTGATCGACGCGGTGGGCGCCGGCGTGATCGGCTGGAGCGAAGGCACGCGCGTCGGCGTCGGCTGGTTCGGCGGGCATTGCGGGCGCTGCGAGCCATGTCGCCGCGGATTTCTGATCGATTGCCGCAACCTGCGCATCCCCGGCATCACCTACGACGGCGGCTATGCCGAGGCGATGGTCGCGCCCGCCGACGCGCTGGCGCTGATCCCCGACGACCTGACGCCGGCCGAGGCGGCGCCGCTGCTGTGCGCCGGCGTCACCACCTACAACGCGCTGCGCGAAAGCGGCGCGCGGCCGGGCGACCTGGTTGCGATCCAGGGCGTCGGCGGGCTCGGCCATCTCGGCGTGCAGTTCGCGCGCAAGATGGGGTTCCGCACCGTCGCGATCGCCCGCGGCGCCGACAAGGAACCGCTGGCGCGGCAGCTCGGCGCGCACGTCTATCTCGACAGCGAGGCGCAGGACGTCGCGGCGGAGTTGCAGAAGCTCGGCGGCGCCACGACGATCCTGACCACCGTGACCAGCGGCAAGGCGATGGCGTCGGTGATCCCGGGCCTCGCCGTGCGCGGCAAGCTCGTCGTGGTCGGCGCCTCGCAGGACCCGATCGCGGTGTCGTCGCTCGACCTGATCGGCGCCAGCCGTTCGGTGGTCGGGCACGCCTCCGGCGCGTCGATCGATTCGGAGGACACGCTGGGCTTCAGCGCGCTGAGCGGCGTGCGGCCGATGATCGAGACGATGCCGCTGGAGCGCGCGACCGAGGCATTCGACAAGATGATGGGCAACGCGGCGCGGTTCCGCATGGTGCTGACGACCGGCCTGTAAGCTGATGCCGGCGCACGTTCTCGTCGTCGACCAGGGCACCACCTCGACCCGCAGCATGGTGTTCGACGCGGCGACACGGCCGGTTGCGACCGCGCAGCAGGAATTTGCGCAAATCTACCCGCGCCCCGGCTGGGTGGAGCACGACCCCGAGGAGATCTGGGCGACCGTGCTCTCGACCGCGCGGCAGGCGCTGCGCGCGGCGGGGCTGACGGCCGCCGACGTTGTCGCGCTCGGCATCGCCAACCAGCGCGAGACCGTGGTGGTGTGGGACCGCCGGACCGGGCGGCCGATTCACAACGCGATCGTCTGGCAGGACCGCCGTACCGCGCCTGCCTGCGAGCGGCTGGAGCAGGCGGGGCATGGCGCGCTGGTCGCCGTGCGCACCGGCCTGCTGCTCGATCCGTATTTCTCCGCGACCAAGATCGGCTGGCTGCTCGACGGCATCGACGGCGCGCGCGCCGCCGCCGAACGGGGCGAGCTGGCATTCGGCACCGTCGACAGTTTTCTGCTTTGGCGCCTCACCGACGGCGCCGTGCATGCGACCGATGCGACCAACGCCTCGCGCACGCTGCTGTTCGACATCTTTCGTGGCGTCTGGGACGACGACATGCTGGCGCTGTTCCGCATTCCCCGTGCCATGCTGCCGGAGGTGCGCGACAGCGCGGGCGCGTTCGGCGTCACGGCGGCGTCGCATCTGGGCGCGCCGGTGGCGGTGCGCGGCATTGCCGGCGATCAGCAGGCGGCGCTGATCGGGCAGGCGTGCGTGCGGCGGGGCATGGTGAAATCGACCTACGGCACCGGCTGCTTCGCGCTGCTGAACACCGGCGCGCACCCGGTCGCGAGCCGGCATCGGCTGCTGACCACGATCGCCTACCAGCTCGACGGCGTGCGCACCTACGCGCTGGAGGGTTCCATTTTCGTCGCCGGTGCCGCGGTGCAGTGGCTGCGTGACGGGCTCGGCCTGGTCGCCGACGCCGCCGAGGCGGGCGCGCTGGCGGCGGCGGCCGATCCGGCGCAGTCGGTGTATCTGGTGCCGGCGTTCGTCGGCCTCGGCGCGCCGCATTGGGACAGCGACGCGAGGGCGCTGCTGACCGGGATCACCCGCGGCACCACGCGCAAGGAGTTGGTGCGGGCGGCGCTCGAATGCGTGGCGTACCAGACCCGGGACCTGCTGGCCGCGATGCACGCCGACCTGGGCGACGGGTGGCCCGAGGCGGACGGCACGGTGATCCGCGTCGATGGCGGGATGACCGCGAGCGACTGGACCATGCAGTTCCTCGCCGACATGCTGGCCGCCCCGGTCGATCGGCCGGGCAGCCTCGAAACCACGGCACGCGGCGCCGCCTATCTCGCCGGCCTGGCCGCCGGCATCTATCCGGACCCCGCGAGCTTCGCCGCCGGCTGGTCGGCCGGGCGGCGGTTCGTGCCGACGATGCCGGCGGCGCTGCGGGAGACGAAATACCGCGGCTGGCAGGACGCGCTGGCGCGCGCGCTGTTGCGGCCCTGAAGTCGCGGCGCATCCGTTCGTAACGCCACGCGACCGAGCCTTGACAGCCGAATTTGCCGCTGATTAACAGGACAAATAACCGGGGCACGGGGCCCCGCGGGGAGAATGAAATGTTCAGGCGCACACTGTTGCAGGCCGGAGCCGGCGCGGCTCTGTTGGGCGTGACTGCTCGCCGCGCGTTTGCCGACTACCCGATGATGAAGCAGAAGGCGACCTACAAGGCCGGCTTCGCGCAGAGCGAGAGCAACAACCCGTGGCGACTGGCGGAGACCGCCAGCATGAACGCCGAGGCCAAGAAGGTCGGCTGGCAACTGGTGCAGACCGACGCGGCGTCTTCCGCCGCCAAGGAAGTCTCCGACGTCAACAGCCTGATCGCGCAGGGCGTGGATATCATTTTCCTGGTGCCGCGCGAGGAGCGGCCGCTGATCCCCGCGGTGATGGCGGCGAAGAAGGCCGGCATTCCGCTGATCCTGATCGACCGCGCCGTCGATCCGAGCCTCGCCAAGCCGGGCGTGGACTACCTGTGCTTCATCGGCTCGAATTTCGTGCAGGAAGGCCAGCGCGTCGGCGAGTGGCTGGCCAAGAAGATGGACGGCAAGGCCAAGATCATCGAGCTGGAGGGCAGCGTCGGCGCCTCGCCCGCCAACGACCGCAAGAAGGGCTTTGACGACGTCATCAAGCAGCATCCCGGCATGACCATCCTTGCCAGCCAGTCCGGCGACTTCGTGCGCGACACCGGCCGGCAGGTGGCGCAGACGCTGCTGCAGGCGCATCCCGATGCGAACGCGATCTATGCGCACAACGACGAGATGGCGCTGGGCGCGATCGCGGCGCTTGAAGCCGCCGGCAAGGTTCCCGGCAAGGACGTGATCGTCGTCTCGATCGACGGCGAAAAGGACGCGCTGGCCGCGATCATCGCCGGCAAGCTCGCCGCCACCTGCGAGTGCAGCCCGAAGTTCGGCCCGGTGGCGTTCGAGACGGCAATGAAATACGCGAAGGGTGAGAAGATACCGCCGATGATCATCAACCAGGACCGCTTCTTCGACGCCAGCAATGCGGCGCAGATGATCGACACCGCTTTCTGAGGCCCGCGTGATGGTCGATGCCGCGTTGCTGGAGATGCGCGGCATCGACAAGCGCTTCGCCGGCGTGCCCGCGCTGCGCGGCGCCTCGTTCAGGTCGGGCGCGGCCGAGGTCCATGGCCTGGTCGGGCAGAACGGCGCCGGCAAGAGCACGATGATCAAAATCCTCACCGGCTATTACCGGCGCGACGCGGGCGAGATCGCGTTCGCCGGGCGACCCTGGGACGTCGGCTCGCCGCAGGCCGCGCAGGCCGGGCGGCATCAGCACGATCTACCAGGAGATCAACCTCGTCGGCCTTGCGCTCGGTCGACCGAGAACGTCTGTCTGGGCCGCGAACGACGGCGCTTCGGGCTGTTCGACTGGAACGCATGCACGAGGAGGCCGGCGAACTGCTCGCGCGCTTCGGCGTGCGACATCGACGTGCGGCAGCCGTTGCAGCGACTTCATCACGGCGACGCAGCAGATGGTCGCGATCGCGCGCGCGATCGGCTTCAAGCCGCGAAACTCGTGATCATGGACGAGCCGACCTCCTCGCTCGACGAGCGCGAGATCGAGGTGCTGTTCGACGTGATCCGGCAGCTCAAGCGCGTAGGGCGTCTCCGTCGTTTTCGTCAGCCACAAGCTCGACGAACTCTACGCGGTCTGCGACCGCGTGACGATCATGCGCGACGGCCGCACGGTGCGGACTCGCCGCGATGGCGCGAGATCCGCAAGGTCGAACTGGTCGCCACCATGCTCGGCCGCGACGCTGCGAGCGTCGCGCGCCAGGGCGCGACCGCCTTCGGCGAACACGGCGGCGGGGCATCGGCGAGAAAATGCTCGCCGCGTCGCATCTGGCGCGCCGGCACAACGTGCGCGACGTCTCCTTCGACGTGCGGCGCGGCGAGATCGTCGGCCTCGCCGGCCTGCTCGGCTCCGGCCGCACCGAGACGGCGCGGCTGGTGTTCGGCGCCGATCCGTCCGCTCGGGGACGATGACGCTGCGATGGCGAGGCGTTCGCGCCGCGCGACGCCGAACGACGCGATCCTGCGCGGCGATCGGGTTTTCCTCCGAGGATCGCAAGCTCGAAGGCATCGTCCCCGACATGTCGGTGCGCGGAGAATCTGACGCTCGCGCTGATGCCGCGACTGACCCGCGCGGGCATGGTGGACAGCCGCCAGCAGCGCGAGATCGTGCAGCGATACATCAAGCAGCTCGGCATCCGATGCAGCGGCCCGGATCAGCCGATCCGCGAGTTGTCCGGCGGCAATCAGCAGAAGGTGCTGCTCGCGCGCTGGCTGGCATGAACCCGACAGCTGCTGATCCTCGACGAGCCGACGCGCGGCATCGATGTCGGCGCCAAGGCGGAGATCCAGGCGCTGATCACGCAACTGGCCGGCGGGCGGGCTCGGCGTGCTGATGATTTCGTCGGAAGCTGGAAGAAATGGTCGAGGGCGCCGACCGCGTGTTCGTGCTGCGCGACGGGCGCGGCTGTCGCCGAACTTGAAGGCGAGCGCCTTGACCGAACAGAGGTGATGGCCGCGATGGCGCATGGCGAGGAGCGGAGCGGGTGTCTGACGCCGCGCGCCGGCGGCGCCGCTGGGGGCCCGGCTCGCGCCGCCACGGCGCGCCGATCGCGCTCGCGCTGCTGATCGTGCTGAATTTCGCGATCACGCCGCATTTCGTCTCGTTGACGACGCTGAGCCTCAATCTCACGCAGGTCGACGACGATCATCATCGTCGCGGTCGGCATGACGCTGGTGATCGCGACCGGCGGCATCGACCTGTCGGTCGGCTCGCTGATGGCGATCTCCGGCGCGCTGGCGCCGATCATCTTTCTCGGCAAATTGCTCCGGAAAATGCCCGAGACGCGGCGTCGCCGTCGCGGTCGCGATGATCGTGCCGATCGCGGTCGCCGGCGCGCTTCGGCTGGTTCAACGGCTGCGCTGATCACGCGGTTTCGCATGCAGCCGATCGTCGCGACGCTGGTGCTGTTCATCGCCGGGCGCGGCATCGCGCAGGTCTGACGAACGGCAATCTGCAGCCGTTCAAGCTCGAACGTTCCAGTGGATCGGGCTCGGCCGCTGTTCGGCGTGCCGGTGCAGGTCGTCATCATGGTCGCGATCGTCGCGCTGGCCGCCTGGGCGATGCGGCGCACGCTGTTCGGGCGGCACGTGCTCGCGGTCGGCGGCAACGAACGCGCGGCGCGGCTGGCCGGCGTTCCGGTCGACCGGGTCAAGCGGCTGGGTCTACATGATCAGCGGCCTCTGTTCCGGCGTCGCCGGGCTCGATCGTGGTCGCGATCAATTCTTCCTCCGACGCCAACATCGACGGCGTCGGCATGGAACTCGACGCCATTGCCGCGGTTGCGGTCGGCGGCACCTGCTGAGCGGCGGCCGGGCCATCGTGATCGGCACCGCTGGTCGGTGCGCTGATCATCCAGATCGCGCGCTACATGCTGCTCTCGCTCGGCGTGCCGGACGACGGCGCCTGGTGGTCAAGGCGGCGCTGATCGTGATGGCGGTCGCGCTGCAGAGCTGAGGGGCGGCGGGCGTGAAGAATTCGCCGTCCTCGCCCGCTACGGCGGGCGTGGTGTCGCGCTGGTGCTGCTGCTGCTGTTCGGCGCGCTGCGTTACGACAATTTCCTCGGCGCTGTTCAACATGCTCGACGTTCCTGCGCTACAACTCGATGTTCGCGCTGGTCGGCCTCGGCATGGCGTTCGTGATCATGACCGGCGGCATCGATCTGTCCGTCGGCGCGGTTGCGGCGCTCGGCAGCGTGGTTCGGCGCTGTCTCGGATCACGGGCTGGGATCGGGCACGTGGCAGGCTCGGCGGCCGGGGTCGTCGTCGGCGTCGTGAACGGCTGATCGTCACGCGAGCTCGACATGATGCCGTTCATCGTCGACGCTGGCGACAATGCTGGCGGCGCGCGGGTCGGCGCTGCTGCTCGCGGGCGACGAATCGGTGTCGGTCTCCTACGAGAGCGGCTTCACGGATCTCGGGCAGGGCGACTTTTTCGATCTGCCTGATTCCGGCGCTGATCGCGGGCGTCGCCTATATCGTCGGCGCGATGCGTGCTGAACTTGACCAGCGCCGGGCGCACGGTGCTGGCGATCGGCGGCAACGAGGACGCGAGCCGGCTGATGGGCCTGCCGGTCGACCGCGATCAAGTCTGATCATCTATGCTCGCCAGCGGCGGCCTGTCTGGGCTCGCCGGCGTGATCCTCGCCGCGCAATTCGGCGCCGGCCAGCCGATCGAGGGCGTGGGGTGGGAGTTGTTCGCGATCTCCTCGGTCGTCGTCGGCGGCACGTTGCTGACGGGCGGGCTCGGGTCGGTCGGCGGCGACGCTCGCGGGCGTGATGTTGCTCGGGCTGATGTTCAACGTGCTGAATTTCGAGAACGGCCGCGGCTTCATTTCGCCTGTCGGCCTATTGGCAATCCGTCATCCGCGGCGTGTTCCTGCTGTTCGTGGTGATCCTGCAGGCGCGGCTGGCGACGCGGGCGAAGCCGGCGTGAGGGGCTGATGGAACTCGCGGGGCGCATCGCGATCGTGACCGGGCCGGCGAAGGGCATGGGCGCCGCGATCACCCTGGCATTGGCCGCGGCCGGCGCCGATCTCGTGCTCGCCGGGCGCGACATCGCGGCGATCGAGCCGGTGGCGGCGAAGGTGCGAAGCGCTGGGCCGGCGCGCCGTGGTCGGTGCGTTGCGACGTGACCGGCGCGGCGGACGCGGATGCGATCGGCGCGCGGCGGCGCTCGCGGCGTTCGGCCGCATCGACTTGCTGGTCAACGTCGCCGGCGGCTCCGGGCCGATCGGGCAGAACCGTTCTGGGAGAACTCGCCGGAGGAATTCGAACGACATCATGACGCTGAACGTCACCGGCTGCTTCCTGACCATGCGCGCGGTGATGCCGGCGATGATCGCGCAGCGCTACGGCAAGATCGTCAATGTCGGCGGCACGTTCGGCCTGCGCGGCCGGGCCGGGCGCGCGGCGTACAGCGCATCCAAATGGGCGCTGCGCGGGCTGACCAAGTCGGCCGCGCTGGAAGCCGGCGCCGTACAACGTCAACATCAACTGCGTCTGCCCCGGCATGGTCGAAGGCGAGCGCTTCGACCGCGTGCGCGCCGACATGGCGCGGCGGCTGGGCATCACGCCCGACGAGGCGCGCGAGCGCATGGCGGCCGAATACGCGTTGCGCCGCATCTCCACCGCCGAGGACGTCGCCAACGCCGTGGTGTTCCTCGCCAGCGACCGCTCGCGCCAGATCACCGGCCAGGATCTGGCGGTCGATGGCGGCTGGGTGATCTGATGGACGCGCGTGTTCGACGACGCTGATCATCACGGCGGCACCGTCGTCAACGAGACCGGCGCGGTCGCGGGCGGCGTGGCGATCCGCGACGGCCGCATCGCCGCGATCGGCGCGCCGGACACGATGCCGCCGGCGCGCGACGTCGATCGACGCGAGCGGCCGCCATCTGCTGCCCGGCGTGATCGACGCGCACGTGCATTTTCGCGAGCCGGGCCTGACCCACAAGGAGGATTGGGGCACCGGCACCCGCGCCGCGGCGTGCGGCGGCGTCACCACCGTGTTCGACATGCCGAACACCGAGCCGCCGACGAGCACGCCGGAGGATCTGGCGCTCAAGCTAGAGCTGCGCGCGCGCGCGAAGGCGGTGGTGGATTTCGGCATCTACGGGCTGCTCGACGAGCGCAACCTCGATCTGCTGGAAGACGCTCGCGGCGGACGGCGTCGATCGGCTTCAAGCTGTTCGTCGGCAACACCACCGGCAACCTGCCGTGCCCGGCCGACGGCGCGATCCTCGAAGGCTTCGAGATCATCGCGCGGCTCGGCCTGCGCTGCACCGTGCATGCGGAGAATTCGCCGATCCTGTTCCGCCGCGAGCAGGCGATGCAGCGCGCCGGGCGCACCGACGTGCTGGCGCATCTCGCGGCGCGGCCCGACGTGTGCGCGATCGAGGCGCTGAACCGCGTCGCGGTGTTCGCCGAATGGACCGGCGCGCGCGTGCACATCGCGCACGAAAGCACGCGGCTGAGCCTGCCGTATCATCCGCGCACGCCAAGCGCGCGCGGCGTCGACCTGACGGTGGAGACCTGCCCGCAATACCTGTTCCTGACCACCGACGACATGCGCGGCCCGAACGCGGCATCCTGCGCGTCAACCCGCCGATCCGCGAGCCGGGCCACGGCGAGCCGCTGTTCGACGGCGCTGCTGGACGGCACGATCGACATGCTGGCGACCGACCACGCGCCGCATCTGCCGGAGGAGAAGACTGCGGCCGAACATCTGGGACTGCGGCTGCGGCTTTCCCGGCGTCGAGACCGCGATGCCGCTGATGCTGACCGAGGTGAATCGCGGGCCGCATGACGTTGCCGCAGTACGTGCGCGCTGAGTCCGCCAATCCGGCGCGGGCGTTCGGGCTGTATCCGCGCAAGGGCGTGATCGCAGGTCGGCGCGGATGCCGACATCGCGGTGGTCGACATGGCGCGCACGGCGCTGATCTCGCCGGCGCGCATGCAGTCGCGCTCGAAGGTGACGCCGTTCGCCGATCGCGCGGTGCAGGGCGTGCCGGTGATGACGCTGGTGCGCGGCACGCGTGGTGATGCGGGACGGCGAGATCGTCGCGGAACCCGGCTGGGGCCGGCAGGTGGCGCCGCGCATGCCGCCGCCCGACGTGCGCAATGCCGAGCGGACGATGCGGGCGATCGTGCGTGCGCCAGCATGACCGAGCACGTCATCACGCTGAACGCCGGCTCGTCCTCGATCAAGTTCGCGCTGTTCGCGGCCGACGCGGCGGGGCCGCGGATGCGTGCGATCGGGCTCGCGGAAATGGTCGGCGACGCTCGGCACATTCGCGTGCACGACGCGGCCGGTGCGGTGACGCACGAGCAACGCTGGACCGACGCCTCGCCGTTCCACACGGACGCGCTGCGCCGCGTGCTGGAGTGGCAGCGCACCGCCTTCGCCGACGTGACGGTGACCGCCGCGGGGCATCGCGTCGTGCACGGCGGCATCCGCTTCGATCGGCCGGTGCTGATCGACGATGCCGTTTTGGCCGAGTTGCGCGCGCTCATCCCGCTCGCGCCGCTGCACCAGCCGCACAACCTGGCCGGCATCGCCGCGGCGCAGCAGGCGTGGCCGCAGGTGAAGCAAGTCGCCTGCTTCGACACCGCGTTCCATCGCGCGCATCCATTCGTCAACGACGTGTTCGGGCTGCCGCGCAGCTTCTACGACGAGGGCGTGCGGCGCTACGGATTTCACGGATTGTCGTACGAATACGTGATGCACCGGCTGCGCGAGATCGCGCCGGATGCGGCCGGCGGGCGCGTGGTGATCGCGCATCTCGGCAACGGCGCCTCGATGTGCGCGATCCTGCGCGGCCAATCGCTGGCGAGCACGATGGGCTTCACCGCGCTGGACGGGCTGCCGATGGGCACGCGCTGCGGCCAGCTCGACCCCGGCGTCGTGCTGTATCTGTTGCAGGAAAAGCGCATGGACGCGGATGCCCTGGTCGATCTGCTGTACAGGCAATCGGGTCTGAAGGGATTGTCCGGCGTGTCGCACGACATGCGCGAGCTGGAGGCGTCCGACAAACCCGAGGCCGCGCAGGCGATCGAGTATTTCGTGCATCGCATCCGCTACGAACTCGGCGGCTTGGCTGCGGCGTTGCAGGGGCTCGATACGTTGGTGTTCTGCGGCGGCATCGGCGAGAATGCGAGGCGAGTGCGCGAGCGCGTGCTGGAAGGCATGGCGTGGATCGGCATCGAGTTGGACCGCACCGCGAACCGCGCCAACGCTCAGATCATATCCTCGGAACACTCGCGCGTGAAAGTGTTGGTCGTGCCGACCGACGAGGAAGCGATGATCGCGCAGCACACGCTGGCCGTGCTCGCCGCCGGCTGACTCAGCCAATCGCCGGCGTCGATTTTGGTGCGTCCACCAGCGACAGCCACGGGTGCCGGCGCCGCATCTCCGCCACCACGCGCGGCTTGAACTCCGGCGTCTCGGTGACGCCGCGCAGCATCGAGCCCGCATGCACGCGGTAGTCCGCCAGCGGCTTGCCGGCGATGTGCGCGCCATGCATGCCGCGCTCGGCCATTCGGCACCAGAACTCGTAGTCCTCCCAGCCGAAGCGCGTGTCGCTGTAGCCGCCGATGGCGGCCCATGCAGCGACGCGCACGAGTGCCATCGCGTCGATATAGGGCACGCCGATCAGCCGCGCGGGTGCGTACGGCAACGTGCCAAGCTCGCCGGCCGCCTCGCCGAATTCCTGGATGACCGGATAGACGAAGGCAGCACCAGTGGATTTCGCTTCCGCCAGCAGCCGTTCGCAGGCGTGCGGGCGCAGCCGGTTGTCGGCGTCGAGCGGTAGCACGAACGCGGTTTCCGCGGCGGCGAACCCGGCGTTGCGCGTCGGCCCGAGCCCTATGTTGCGCGCATTCTGCCGCACCTCGATCCGATTGAACCGCGCGCTGTGCTGCTGCGCCCAGGCCAGCACAACGGAAAGCCCGTCATCGGTCGAGCAGTCGTCCACCACCACCAGGTCGAGCGCCGCCAAAGTCTGCTGCCGCACCGAGTCCAGCGCCTCCTCGACGTGATGCGCGTAGTCGAACAGCGGCACGATCACGCAGACCTCGGCGGAACCGAGCCCGTCGGCGAGAAAGATGGTCTCGCCGTCGGGCACGTCCGGCGGCGGGCGCGGCGCGGCGGCGCGATGCAACTCCAGTTCGAACGCCCGCGCCGCCGCGCGACCGCCCCGCACCTGGTCGAGCACCGCTTCCAGCAACTCCACGCGTCGCTCCGGCCCGTGCCGCCACAGCACATCGAGATAGGCGGCGCGACCGATGCGGCGCCGCGCCTCGGCGTCGTCGAGCAGGCCGACCAGCGCCGCGTGCCAATCCTGCGGCGTCTCGGCGAGCAACCCGGTGCGGCCATGCTCGATCGCGCGCCGCAGCGGGCCGGTTGCCGAAGCGATGGTCGGAACTTCGACGAGCGCCGTTTCAAAATACTTGAGTTCGCTCTTGGCCTCGCAGAACGGGTTGTTCCGCTGCAGCGGCGCGATGTTGACGTCGAAGCGCGCCAGTTCGGATGGCAATTGCTGCGGTGGCACCATGTCGCGCCACTCGACACGGTCCTGCAGCGTGGCGAACGCCGGAAACTCTTGCAGGTCGACCGTGTCGAGCCGGTGTTCGGCGGATCGGAACAGCACCAGCCGGCAGTCCGCGCGTGCGTGCAGCAGCTGCGCCAGGGCATCCGCCGCCTCGGCGAAATCGCGCTGATGCGTGCGCGAGCCGGCCGCGTAGCCGATGCGCAGCAGGCTGTCGGCGGGGCCGGCGCGCTGCGTGCGCAGCGCCAGCCGGGCGGCGGCGAGCGTCGCCGCGTCGAACCCGTTCGGCACCACCAGCGTGGGCTTGGCGTGGCGGCGCAGATGGGTCGCCAGTTCGTCGGTGCTGGCGAGGCAGAAATCCGCCGCGGCCATCGTCGTGCGCACATTGGCATAGTGTTGCCGCACGTCGGCGGCGGCGAGCGACTGGCTGCGAATGCCGTCGATGACGTCCGCGCGCGCCAGATCGGGATCGACCATCAGGTCGTCGAGGTCGAACACGATGCGCGCCGCCCCGGTGCGGGCCGCGGCGATGGCGCCGGCGATGGTCTGATCCCACGCGGCGCGCCAGATCAGCAGCACGTCACTCATGGCAATCTCGTCGAGCCGCGCAGCGACCTGCTCGGGCCGCAGTACCAGCGCGGTCGCGCCGGCGGCGCGCGCGGCCTCGGCCGCGCGCTCGACGCGATACAGATGGCCGGGCGTGTCCGGCTCGCCCGAAAGGAACACGATGCGGCACGTGCCGCTCGGGCCGGGAGTCGCCTGCTTGAGCGCCGCGCGTACCTGCGCCAGTTCCTCGTGCGCCGCCGCCGCCGCCTCGCGCGCCTCGCGAGCCGCCTGCGCCGCACGGGCGCGCATGCGGGCGGCGTCGTCGATCGGCGGCGCTGCGTCGTTCATGCGGCGCGCGCCACGCCACGCCGCCACGGACGGTCGCGGCGCGGCGGGCACAGTTGCAGCGGCGTGTCCCACAGGCAGATCAGATTGGCGTTGAGATACGGGTCGCGGTCGAACAGATGCCGCCAGGAGCGTCGCAGAAATGCGACCTCACCCTGCTCGCGCGCGCGTGCGTCTGTTGAAGTCGGGCGGCCACGGGATTGCGATTCCAGGTGCAGCAGGTCGGCGTGCGGCGTCCACACCACGCGATAGCCGAGCTCGCGCAGGCGCAGGCACAGATCGACGTCGTTGAAGGCGATCGGCAGATTCTCGGCGTCCATGCCGCCGGCTTCCAGATACACCGCGCGCCGCATCGCGAGGCAGGCCGCCGTCACCGCCAGGAAGTTTCGGGCCAGCGCCGCCCGCCCGAGATAGCCGGTATCGTCCGGCGCGGCGGTGCGCAGCATGTGCGCCGCATGCGCGCCCGGCGCGAGCACGATGCCGGCGTGCTGCACCGAGCGGTCGGCATAGCGCAGCATCGCGCCGACCGCGCCGACCTCCGGCCGCAGCGCGTGCCCGACCAGCTCACGCAGCCAGCCGGAAACCTGCACGTCGGTGTCGTTGTTGAGCAGCACGACAACCTCTCCGCGCGCCTCGCGCACCGCGCGGTTGTTCAGCGCGGCGTAGTTGAACGGCCCGGGATGGCGCAGCACGCGCACGCGCGTGTCCTCGGCCAGCGATTGCAGCGTCGCGTGCGTTGCCGGCTCGGCACTGTCGTTGTCGACGACCAGCAACTCGATTGCGGGATAGGCCGTGCGGTGCAGCACGCCGTCGGCGCAGCGGTGGAGCAAGTCGGCGCGATCGCGCGTCGGCACGATCACCGAGACCAGCGGGGCGGGCGAGGGGATGCTCCACGCGATGCGATGCCCATGCGGCGTCGCGGTCACTTTTGCCAGTGCGCCGAGGAACCGCTGTGCGGTTGCGGGCAACTCTTCGTTCACCGCCGCGGCGCTGCCGGCCGGGCGATGCAGCAGCACGCGCGGCAGATGCCGGATGCGGTCCGGCAGCATCGCATCGGTCGCGCGCAATGCGAGATCGTACAGCACGGCCGCGGCATGTGTTCCGCGCGGCGGGCCGATGCGCTGCAACAGATCGCGACGGTACAACGCGATGCCGCCGATGCAGTCGAACGCCAGCAGAAGGTCAGAATCCCATCCGGTCTTGAGGCGCGGCGCGGCGCGCTGCCCGGCTGCGTCGATCTCGTCCTCGTCGGTGTAGAGCAGATCGGTGTCCGGCGCGCGGCCAAGTTCATCGGCGATCTCGAAAAGCGAGTGCGGCGGCAGGATGTCGCCGGGCTGCAGGATCGCTGCGAAGGTGCCGACGGCTGCGTCGAGGCCGGCCGCGCAGGCGGCGGCGAAACCGCCCGTGGCACGGATCGCCTCGATCCGCCAATCGTCCGGGACACTGCCACGCGCGTCGACAACAATCGCCTGCCAGCGTGGATAGATTTGCCCGCGCAGCGAGCGGATGGTGGTCGCCACGGCATTGCCGTCGGCATCGGATGCCGGCACGATCAGCGAGGTCAGCGGGCGATACGCCAATGCTGCCGCGGCCGCGCCGATCGCCACCATGTCGTCCGCGTCGAGCGTGTCGTGCGTGCGCACCCACTCCGGATAGGCGTCCAGGATGCGCCGCGTCGTGTCGGTCGCGTGGCCCGCCGTCATGACGCGGCGAGCCAGGGGTGGCGCCGCCGCAGCGCCTCCGCCAGCGCCGGCGGCGGGGTGGCAACGCCTTGCAGCAACGGCCCCGACACCGCGGCGCCGGCAAAGCCGAGTTCGGCGAACCGACAGAGCAGCCCTAGCTCGGCGTCATCGTCGCCGCCGTGCGCGCCAAATCCGCCGGCCGCCGCCCAGGCCCATTTCGCCACCAGCGCGGCCCCCGGCGCGCCGCCCGACTGCAACCGGCGCGGTTCGTAGCGCCCGCCCGGGCCGGCCGGACAGACGAACGCCGCGCCATCGCGCGCCGCCGCTGCCAGCAGCGCCCCGGCGGCACCCGGCCGCAGACGCTTGCCGCTGCCGAGCGGCAGCACGAACGCCGTCTCGGCCCAGGCGAAGCCGAGGTCGCGCGCGCCCGCCGCGCCGGCCTCCGCCGCCATCCGCCGCAGCCCGATGCGATGGAACCGCGCCGTGTGGGCGCGCAGCCAGCTTGCCGCGCGCGCGGTCGCGCCGAGTTCCTCGCCGGCGTCGATCACCACCACGTCGAGATGCTCCAACCCCTGCTCGCGCACGCTGCCGAGCGCGCGGATCGTGTCCGCCGCGTCGTCAGCGGATATCACGACGACGGTGACGCGGCTGTCCTGCCCGTCATCGCTCTCGAACAGCGTGTCCGCGGCCGGAATTGTGGGCACCGCAGGCGGCGGCGGCGGGCGGATGCCGTCGGCGGCGAACGCGCGCGCCGCCGCCACGCCGCCGGCCAGTTCCGCGAGCAGCGTGCGCGCCAGCATCGCCCGCCGCTCCGGCCCGAAGCGCCACAGCGCGTCGTGATAGGCCGCCTCGGCCAGCCGCGCCCGGCGCGGCGCGTCGTCGAGCAGAGCCAGCAGCGCCGCCTCCCACGCCTGCGGCGTGTCGGCGAGCAGCCCGGCGCGGTCGGGCAGGATGGCGCGGCGGAACGGCCCGGTCGGCGAGGCGATGGTGGGCACGCCGGCCAGCGCCGCCTCGAAATACTTGAGCTCGCTCTTGGCCTCGGCGAACGGGTTGCCGGTCTCGACCGGGGCGATGTTGACGTCGAACCGAGCAAGCTCCCGCGGCAGCTCGCGCAATGGCACCAGGTCGCGCCACTCGATGCGGTCCGAAAGGTCGACCAGTTCGGAGAATTCTTCCATTGCCAGCATCGGCGTGCCGGCGGCGGGGGCGCGGAACAGCACCAGCCGCGCGTGCGGCCGCGCGCGCAGCACGGCCGCGAGCGCCGGGACGATCGGGGCGACGTCGCGCTGGTGGGTGCGGGTGCCGCCGGCATAGCCGATCCGCAATACGTCCGCAGGCGCCGCGCGCCGCCGCGCCCGCACCGCCGCCCGCGCCGTGCGCAGCGTGTCGGCATCGAACCCGTTCGGCAGCACCCAGACCGGCAACCCGTCGCGCCGCATCCGGCCGGCAAGCTCGGCGGTCGAGGCGACGGCAAAATCGGCAGCGTGCAGCAGCGCCCGAACCCGGGAGAACTGCTCGCGCACGCGCGCTTCCGTCGTGCCGACCGTGCGGATGCCGTCGATGATGCCGACGCGGGCCAGTTCGGGCTCGCAGATCAGGTCGTCGAGGTCGAGGCCGACGCGGATGCCGGCCGCGCGCGCATAGGCGACCAGCCGGCACACCGGGCCGGTCAGCTCGCCGCGCCAGAACAGCAGCGCCGCGAGCCCGCGCAGGTCGGCCTGCTGCACGGCGGCGAGCGGCAGCCAGCGCGCCTGCCAGCCGGCGGCGCCGGCCGCCTCCGCCAGATCGGCGCAGCGATACTGTGCGCCCGGCATGCTGCCGTCCGCCGCAACGCACAGCAGCCGCGGCGGCTCGCCCGTCGCGAGCGCAGGGCTGAGCGCCGGCTGGCGCGCGAACGCGGCGCGGAACGCCGCCTCCGCGCCGGCCATGTCGCCGAGCAGGCCGAGCGCGTGGCCGAGGTTGAGCTGCGCCTCCGCATAGTCCGGCCGCAGTTCGACCGCCCGGCGATGCGCCGAGGCCGCCTCCTGCGGCTTGTCCTGCGCCATCAGCGCAACCCCGAGATTATTCAGCGCTTCCGGGTAGTCGGGCTGCCGCGCCAGCGCCTCCCGGTAGGCCGCGACCGCGTCGTCGAGCCGGCCGAGCCGCGCCAGGATCGGCCCCTGGTTGGCGAAGAACCGCGGCGAGGGCTTGCGCGCGATCGCCTGGCCGATCAGCGCCAGCGCGCGCTCGGTCTGGCCCTGCGCGTCGGCCACCAGCCCGAGCAGATGCAGCGCGTCGGCGTGGCCTGGCTCGGCGTTGAGAACCGCCTCGTAGCCGGCCGCGGCGGCGGCGAGTTTGCCGTCCCGGTGCAGCCGCACGGCGGCGGCAAGGCGTTCGGCGGTGCCGGCGGTCGGCGGCGCAGGTTGCACCGGAGGCGGTTGCACCTGCGGGGCGCGCGGTTGCGCGGGGGGGGCGTGCATGCGCAGCGTCGCGCGGCACAGCGCTTCCCACTCGGCGACGCGGATCCCCTCCAGCACGGCGTCGCCGCTCGCGAACGTCGAGATGGCGCCGAGATAAAGCTGCCGCTCGACAAGCTGCACGCCGGGCTCGTCGCCTGTGCGCACCAGCAGCAGTGCGTTGTCGCCGAAACGTCGCAGCGCCGCGTGCAGCGCCCGCACGTCGGCCGCGTCCGGCAGCGACGGTGACGCGTACACGAAAATCGTGTCGGCGGCGCGGAGCCGCGCCACGGTGCCTGCGGACTGCGCCCAGGCCCGCGCCTGCGTGCGCAGGAAAACATCGAGCGTCGCCGCATCGGACGCCTCCGCCAGGGGCGCGTCGAGCGGCAGGCGTATGTTGTAGCGGCGTTCCAGCAGCACGTCGGACCCGACCATGGCAAGCTGGTCGGGATCGCAGAAACCGAGAAAATCCGCGTCCAGCAGGCGCACCAGGTCGGCGATGCGGACCTCGCGCGCCCACGCCAGCACGCCATCCGCGCGCACACCGCCGCGGCGCTGCACGACGGCGAATTCGGCGTTCGCGCCAAGGCTTTCGAAGCGGCCGAGCGTGTTCATGCCGGCTGACGCTAGCCCGGTCGGCATCGCCCGTCACGCACAGCGAAAGGTTCCGGCCTTGTCGTTCTCCGCGCCACCTGATAATTCCGCATGCAAGACGGCCGACGATCTGCCTGGTACGCGGGAGCAGCGCGCATGTGCATCTTTTTCCAGGTCGAACCGCCAGTTTTCGTCGCGACGGGCGCGTGGGGCATCGCCTCGATCGACATCGGCGCGGACGGCATCGCCGATTTCGTCGTGGCCGACGAGGCCACCGGCCAGGTCACGCTGCTCGGCAGCAACGGCTCGGGCGGCTTCAGCAGCGAGACCAGTTTCAAGGTCGGGACAGGCCCGGAAGGCATCGCCGTCGGCGACTTCAACGGCGACGGCAACCCCGACGTCGTGGCCGCCAACTCCGGCTCCAACACCGTCTCGGTGCTGATCAACAACGGCAAGGGCGGGTTCGACAAGGCGATCACGGTGTCCGTCGGCAAGGATCCGACCTCGGTGACCACCGCCTCGATCAACGACGAGAAGTGGTCCGACATCATCGTCGCCGACGGCGCCAGCAACCAGGTGACGGTGCTGACCAGCAACGGCGCCGCAACGCCAAAATTCACCGCGGCGAATTATGCCGTCGGCAAGGGTCCGACCTCGGTGGCCGCCGCCGACCTCGTCCCCGGCGGCCGGCCCGACCTAATCGCCACCGACGGCGGCGCCGGCGAAATCTCCGTGCTGATCAATAACGGCCACGGCGGCTTCGACGCGGCGGCGAACTACGCGGTCGGGGACAGCAAGAGCTCCGACCCGATGGCGGTCGCCACTGCCAACCTCAATGGCGGCTCGGCGCCCGACGTGATCGTCGCGAACGGCGACGGCTCGGTTTCGGTGCTGCTCAACGAGGGCAACGGCACGCTGGCGCCGGCGCAGACGTTCCAGGTCGGCGTCGACCTGACCGCGATCACCACCGCCACCCTCGACAATTCCGGCATGCCGGACATCCTGGTCGCCGATGCCTCGACCGACTGCATCTACGTGCTGGCCTACGAGAACGGCAGCCTGGTCAATCTCGACGCGCTCAATTTCCCTGCCGCCGTGGTCTCGATGGCGGTCGCCGACGTCAACGACGACGGCCGCCCGGACATCGTGGCCACGCTCGCCAACGGCGATGTCGACGTGGTGCTCAACACCGCGTACTACAGCGCTGCGCAGGCGATCGCCGCCTACGCCGCCAACCCGACGCTCACCGGGATGACGGTGTACGACACCGGGGCGAATATCGGCGCCAACCTGAACGCGCTGCAAGTGCTGGCGGCCGGCGGTGCGCTGAGCGGGGTCATCGACTCCGACGACAGCCCGGTGCCGCTCTCGGCGCACCAGTTGTTCGCCGACTATGCGGGTACTCAACGAGCTCGGCTATTCCCCGCTGGATCTCGACATCCGGGCCGCTGCAGCTCGCCAACGGCTACCTGGAAGCCGCATATGGTTCTGTGCAGTTCGGCGGCACGCTCACCAACTCCGGCCCGCTCCAGGCAACGGCCGCCAACGGTGCGCTGACGCTGCTCGGCGTGTTCTCGTTCCCGTCCGGTTCCCCCGGGGAGTTCGTCAATGCCGGCACCCTGACCCTTAGCAACGGGTTTCAGCTCACCATCGAGAGCGTGGTCGAGAACACCGGCTCCATCCTGGTCAGCGGCGGCGCGCTGCTCGACATTCTCGGCACGCCGCTGACCAACACCGGCGTCGTCACGCTCGACGATGCGACCCTGCAGATCGGCGGGGAAGTCGCCGTAGCGTCGCTCGGCAGCGTCGACAACGTCGGCGGCGTCGTCGAGATCACCGGCGATCTGATCGGCCCGGGCGTGCTCGATGTCGGCAGCGGCGGCGCGCTCGGCACGGTGATGCTGGAGGGCACCATCGCCTATGCCACGATCGTCGACACGACCGGCAACGGCATCGAGTTCTTCGGGCCGGCGCTGAACGCCGGCAACGGCGTGCTGCAGAACGTGACCTACGAGGGCACGCTGGGGCTCGGCCTGCACGACGACGAGGTGTCGGTGAACGGCGGTCTCACGCTGCTCGGCGCCAATGGCACCGGGCCGGGCACGATCCAGCTCACCGGCTCGGCGGCGCGGCTGAACCTGAACGGGATCGGCACGCTCAACAGCGCGACAGTCTACATTGGCAGCGAATTCAAGTACGACGAGTCGGTGCTGTACGCCGCCGGCCCGGCGCTGACCCTCGGCAGCAGCCTCGCGATCGTGCAGGTGCAGGTCGGCGCGCTGATCGAGAGCGACCTCGGGCTCGGCGACGGGATCGTCAACGACGGCGCGATCTCGGCGGCGGTCGCCGGCGGCGATCTGGTGGTGCGCGGCGCCGATTTCACCAACAAGGGCGCGCTGACGGTCGGCAACGGCGAGGCGGTCTATCTCGACACCACGCAGGTCGGCAACATCGCCGGCGGCGTGCTCACCGGCGGCACCTGGACGGTCGGCGGCGCCTCGACGCTCTGGCTGCCGACCAACGCCGGCGTCACCACGCTGGCGGCGAACCTGACGCTGAGCGGCAGCGGTGCCGCGACGCCGACCGTCGAATGGTTCGCCACCGCGGCCGAGGCGGACGTGACCTTGCAGCAGACGCTGGCGACGGTGGCGGCGGCGGGAGTGCTGACGCTGAGCGGCGGCTGGACGTTCGACGATACCTCCGGCGGCCCGAACGGGGTCGTGGTGCAGGGCAACATCGTGCTTGCCGGCGCGACGCTGCAGGATCCGGCGCTCGACGTCGCGGCCGGCGGCCACCTCACCGGCTACGGCAGCGTGATCGGCCCGGACATCGACAGCGGCGCGATTTCGGACAACGGCACGATCACCGCAAGCGGCGGCCTGTTCGACCTCGCGGGTGCGGTGAACGGCGGCGGCACGCTGGCCATCGATGCCCATGCGACGCTGGAACTGCAACCGAGCGATCTCGCCGGCATCAAGGTGCAGTTCGCCGCGGCGACCGGGGATTTGTGGCTGCTGGACCCGACCCAGACCACGATCGCGGGCTTCGTGAAAGGCGACACGATCGATCTCGGGAGCTTCATCGAGACCGGCTTCACGTACCACGCCAACACGCATGTGCTGACGATCAGCGGCGGCAGCGGCGCTTCGGTGTCGCTGACCTTCGTCGGCACCTACACGCAGTCGAGCTTCAGTTTCGCCAGCGATGGCAACGGCGGGACGTTGCTGACCGATCCGCCCGCCAAGCAGGTCGCGAGCGCGCTGGCGTCGGTCTCGGCAAGCCCTGAGCTGGTGGGCTTGCCGCCCGGCGGCACGATCGCGGCCGCGCCGCCCCCGGCGGTTTCGCCCGACCCGCTGGCCGACGCCGCCACCGGCGTGGCCGACGCCGTCGACGTCGTTGCAAAGCCCGCGATCTGGACGCCCGGCCACTGCTGAGGTCGGCGCGCCCCGGTTGACCCGGCGCGCGCCGGCGCCTTCTATCGCGCCGACGCCGCCGCAACGGCGGCGGCACTCGGGGGAGCAGGCCGGACGTGGCGCAATCGACGGCGACCATCGACGCTGCGGCGCGGCGCGCGGCATTGAGCCGCAGTGCCATGTTCAAGGTGCTGGAGCCGGCCGAGATCGACGCCGTGCTGGCGCAGGCGGCGGTGCGCCGCATCGCCCGCAATGAGGTGATCCTGCGGCGCGGCGACCCCAGCACCGGCGCCAACATCGTCGTCTCGGGCCGCGTGCGGATCGGCACGATCTCCGAGGACGGGCGGGAGGTCACGCTCGGCGTGCTCGGCCCCGGCGACGTGATCGGCGAGATGTCGGTGCTCGACGGCGAGGACGCCAGCGCCGACGTGACCGCGCTCGAGGATTGCGTGCTGCTGTTCATCGAGCGCGCGCGCTTCCTGCGCCTGCTGCGCGGCAGCGCCGATCTGTGCCTGCGGCTGATGGCGGTGCTGTGCCGGCGCATCCGCCGCGCCAACGCGACCGTCGAGGACATGGCGCTGCTCGACCTCGACGCCCGGCTGGCACGGCTGCTGCTGCGGCTCGCGAACGACTATGGTGCGCCAGCGCCGCGCGGCACCCGGATCGAGGTCAGGCTGTCACAGAAGGATCTCGGCACCCTGGTCGGCAGCTCGCGGGAGAAGGTCAACAAGCAGTTGCGCGAATGGGAGGCGGAGGGCGTGCTGGGCAAGGAGCAGGGCCGCATGGTGATCCTGCGGGCGGAGACGCTGGCGGGCGTCGCCAACCCGGCCTAGCGACGCGACAACGATATGTCGAGCCATGTCGGCGCAGCGGACGAGCGGGGCAGGGCAGGGCCGCCGGCGCTGCACCTGCGCGCCCGGGCGGCGCGCATCTGGCGCGGGGCGACCAGCCGCACCGGCATCCGCAAGCTGCGGCTCGCCTCCGGGCTGACGCTGTTCACCTACGTCACGCTGCACCTGATCAACCACTCGCTGAACAACGTCTCGGTGGCGGCGGCCGAGGACGCGCTGCTGCTGCAGAAGCTGCTGTGGCAGGGCTGGCTGGGTGGGATCGTGCTGTACGCGGCGCTCGGCACGCACATGCTGCTCGGCCTGTGGGCGTTCTACGAGCGGCGCCATTTCGGCTGGACCCGCACCGAGGTGATGCAGGTGGCGCTCGGCCTGAGCATCCCGCCGCTGCTGTGCAACCACGTCTTCGTCACCCGCATCTCGCTCGAACTGTTCGGCACCCAGAAGGGCTACGCGCAGGAACTCTGGTCGTTCTGGGTCAAGTCGCCGGAGCTTGGCGTGCAGCAGGTGGCGGTACTGATCATTGCCTGGATCCACGGCTGCATCGGCGTGTTCTTCTGGCTGCGGCTGAAGCCGTGGTTTCCGCGGTGGATGCCGCTGCTGCTGTGCTGCGCCGTGGTGCTGCCGGTGCTGGCGCTGCTCGGCTTCTACCAGGGCGCGCGGAGCGTGCTCGCGCTTGCCAACGATCCGGCGTGGCAGGCCGCCCACACCGCGCCCTGGCAGGTCGGCCTGCCCGCGCAGAACGCGGCGCTGCACCACTGGCGGCAGCTCGCCAACGGCGGGTTCGCCGCGTTGTTCCTGGTGGCGCTCGCGGCGCGCGGCGTGCGCACGCTGGGCGAGCGGCGGGTCGGCACGGTGCGCATCACCTATCCCGGCGGCGAGGTGGCGCGCGTGCCGCGCGGCTTCAGCGTGCTGGAGGCGAGCCGCGCGGCCGGCGTGCCGCACGCCAGCGTCTGTGGCGGCCGGGCCCGTTGTTCCACCTGTCGCGTGCGCGTGGCCGGGTCCGCCGGCCCGGTGCCGCCGCCCTCGGCGGGCGAGCGCGCGGTGCTGGCCCGCTATGACGTGCACGGCGCGGTGCGGCTCGCCTGCCAGTTGCGGCCGACGTCCGACATCTCGGTCGTGCCGCTGCTGCCGGCCGGCAGCCCCTCGATCGGCCACCGCCCGCCGGCCACCCCGTTTCCGGGCCAGGAGCGCTTCGTGGTCGTGCTGGTCGCCGACCTGCGCGATTCGACGCGGCTGGCGGCGACGCGGATGCCGTTCGACGTGGTGTTCCTGATCGACCGCTTCCTGACCGCGGTGGGCGAGGCCGTGACCGAGGCCGGCGGCCGGGCCAACCACTTCACCGGCGACGGGCTGATCTCGGCGTTCGGCGTCGCCTGCGAGCCGCCGGAGGCGTGCCGCCAGGCGCTGGCGGCGGTGGCCGCGATCGGCCGCCGGGTCGAGGCGTTGAACCAGGCGCTGCTCGGCGAACTGGCGGAGCCGCTGCGCTTCGGCCTGGGCGTGCACGGCAGCGTGGCGATCGTTGGCGAGATCGGCTTCGCCGAGGCCCGCGTGCTGACCACGCTGGGCGATCCGGCGAACATCGCGACGCGGCTGGAGTCGCTGTGCAAGACGTTCCACTGCGAGGCGGTGGTGTCGGAGCCGGTGTGCCGGCTGAGCGGCCTCGATCTGCGCCACTTGCCGCTGCTGGAGGCCGAGGTGCGCGGCCGCACGGCGCCGCTGGCGGTGCGCACGGTCGACCGCGCCGCGGCGCTGATGGCGGCGCCGGCCAGCGTCGCGTGACAGCGCGGCCGCGATGTGCCGGAGCAGCGGCGGCCGTCAGCGCGCCAGGCGTCCATCCGTAGACCCGCTGCAGCGTCCCGCCCATGAGCGCGGACTTCTCGCTGTCGGAGAGCCGCTCGGTCACGCGGAACGCATCGACCCCCTGCCGGTAGGTCAGCAGCGCGACGGCGCGCGTCCAGTCCGTGCCCCACATGCAGCGATCGAGGCAGTAGGCGTCGAAGATGCGGGCGAGCGGGTCCCAGATGTCCGGGTAGGGGAACGGCTCGTGCGACAGCGTGCAGGCGCCGCTGATCTTGATGCGGACGTTGTCGTGCGCCGCCAGCGCCAGCACGTGCGGCAGATCGGCCCACGGCTGCGCCGGCGG
This sequence comes from uncultured Solirubrobacterales bacterium, assembly GCA_963697635.1. Lineage (GTDB taxonomy): Bacteria > Pseudomonadota > Alphaproteobacteria > Acetobacterales > Acetobacteraceae > CAJCJG01. The sequence continues at coordinate 145,986 of CAVOOS010000036.1, forward strand.
CGGCGGCTCGAAAGGCTGCTGCAGCCCGAGATGGTCGATCACCATCACCGTGCCCGGATTGCGGGCGATCAGTCCCTTGAGCTGGTCGAGCCTGCCCCAGCAGAGCAGGTTGACCGGCAACGAATGCCGCGCCGCCGCGGCCAGCACCCGGTTCATCCCGGGATCGGCGGGATCTTCCGGCGCGCCGTACGCCAGCATCAGCCGGATCGCGACCGCGCCGTCGGTCGCGGCCCACGCGGCGATCGTGTCCTCGACCGCGGGGTCGCTCGGGTCGACCGGCTTGATCACGCGAAATCGGTCGGGATGCGCCGCGTGGACCTCGAGCGCGTAGCTGGCGTCGTAGCGATAGAACGAATACGGCGAGACCAGCAGCGCCGCATCGACGCCGACCGCGTCCATCGCGGCCACCATCTCCTCGCCCGTCGCCGAGGGCGGACCGGCGAGATGCCCGATCCAAGGCCGGCCCGGCTGGTTGCGATCATAGGCATGCACCTGCGCGTCGATCGTGAGCATCGCATTTCTCCCCAGTCTATATGTCGGGTCTATTTGTCGGGTGGCACCATGTGCGCCAAAGCCGTGTGGACCGGCCGACTCGAAATCCGCAGCACTCCATGGAACGGGCTGTCCAGCTGAAGCACAATGAAGAATGAGCTGCCGATCGCCAGCGCGCAGATCGCAAACGCGGCATGCACGGTGGCGTTTCGGGGAGCGTTCAGGCCGAAGCTCACGAAGATCGCGACGATCCACGACACGAGAATGACGATGACGACCGGGCGCACGCTCGGCTCCGCGCGCTCGGCCATCAGCCAGCGCTCGCGCAGCAGGGTCGTCGTCATCTGGAGCGCCTGGTCCATCAACCAGCGTTGGCCGGCGTCGGTTGGGGTCAGGGCGCGGATCGACTCCCGCACGTGCTCCATCATCCCTCCGGATTCGTGATCTTCGGCCAGCATGGGCTTGTTGCCCTCCCCCGGCCACAGGTCGTGCATCAGCTTCATCGTATAGTCGCGCAGTTGCCGTCGCGGCCCCAGCGCCTCGGCGCCATAGTCGCGCAAGGTCTCGTCGAGCACGATGAAGATCCGTGCAATAGGAGCGCACCGCAGTATCGGTCGTGTCGTAGGATGTCTTGACCGTCGCGATCAGCAGCCCGAGCACCAGCGACGCCAGCACGGAGAGCATCCCGGTTCCGAGCCTGACGACGTCCTGCGTCTCTTTCGACAGTTGATGCTCAGGCAGCGCCCGATGCAGGTGCATGCCGATCACTGCACCGGCGAAGACGAAAACCGTCACGACAAGGCTCGTCACGAAGGCGTGCATCGGGGCGCTCTCCAAAGGCCGCGTGGACGATGGTCCAATCTCCTGGCATCCGCGCCGCCCATCTCGCAGCCGGGTCACTGGCGGCGTCGGGCCAGCGGTGCGGCTGCGGCCGCGCATGGCAGGCGGCCTGACCCCACCGGCCATGTTCGATCATCGTATGACCTTCAGCGGCTCTTGGGCGTGCTGTGCGGTTTCGCGGGCGCCCGCTTCATGACCACGAACCCGGCCTGCCCGAGATAGCGCGCCAGCGTTTCGGCCGCGATCCGCGCCGTCACTTCCACGGCCTGCCGGTGCGCCTTGCCGCGTTCATCGAAGCGCAGCCCATAGGCCAGCGCGGAGACAAGCTCGGCGTGCGTGGCAGCGGTCAGGGCGTCATCGTCGGGCATGCCGGACGGTAGCCGGCCGCCGAGAACGAAGCAAGAACCGATTGCCAGCCGTGGAGGTCCGGGCCGGAATCGAACCGGCATTCAAGGATTTGCAGTCCTCTGCATCACCACTCTGCCACCGGACCGAGCCCTGGCCGCAGGGCGCCGGTTATCGGCTGCGGCGTCGGCGGCGGTCAAGCCCGACGGCCGCGCCGCCGCCATGCGCTCGGTCATGCGTCCTGCTTGGCGATGCGCCCCGGCACCCCCTATAAGGCGGCGACGTCGTTGCGCACCATTCCCTGACGCGAGCCCCCCTGATGGACCGTCCTGCCGTGGCCTTCGAGACCGCCCGCAACCTGATGGTCGACGGCCAGGTGCGGCCGAACAAGGTCAGCGACCCGCGCATCCTCGCGGCCATGCGCACCCTGCAGCGCGAACGCTTCGTGCCGCCGCAGATGGCCCCGCTCGCCTATTCCGACGCCGACGTGCCGCTCGGCAACGGCCGCGCGCTGGTCGAGCCGATGGTGATCGGGCGACTGGTGCAGCTTGCCGGCGTGCGCGGCGGCGAGCGGGCGCTGGTGGTCGGCGCCGGCACCGGCTACGGCGCGGCACTGCTGGCCGCGTGCGGCGCGAAGGTCACGGCGCTGGAGGACGACGCCGCGCTGATCGCGCTGGCGCGCGGGGCGCTGGCGGGCGTCGCCGGGGTCACGCTGGTCACCGGCCCGCTCGCGGCCGGCTGGAGTGCCGGCGCGCCGTACGACGTCGTGTTCGTCGAGGGCACGGTGGCGGAGATCCCGCCGGCGCTCGTGGCGCAGCTGCGCAGCCCCGCGGGACGGCTGGTCGCGGTGCGCCAGGTGGCGGGGCGGGTCAGCCAGGCGGTGGTGGGCGAGGCGTTGGCGGGCGGGCTGAGCCTGCAGCCGATGTTCGACTGCGCCGCGCCCGCACTGCCCTCGTTGCGCCACGTTCCGGGTTTCGTCTTCTGATCCGGCCGCTTGCCGCGCCGGCTGTGCCTCCTGCCGCGGTCCGCCAAAGCGATGGCGTGTGAGCCGTTGCTGTGGCAGATGTACGGGCGGGCCGGCGACGGCCCATGGGCGCGTGGCCGCATATCGGCACCGTGCGGCGGCGCCGCGTTTGAACGTGAGGGTTGAAGTGATGCAGTCCCGTCTAGCGATGGCCGCCGGGGTGGCGGTGGTGCTGGCCGCCGGCCTGGCGCGCGCGCAAACGCCGACGCCAAAGCCAATGCCCGCGCACATGCAATCGCAGGCGCACACGCTGCAGGACGCGCTGGCCGCCGCCTACGCCAACAACCCGACGCTGCAGGCGGCCCGCGCCCAACAGCGTGCGACCGACGAGACGGTGCCCGCCGCCCTGGCCGGCTGGCGGCCGCAGATCTCGATCACCGCGACGGTCGGCCCCACGAACACGTCGATCAGCTCGCCGGCCGTCATCACCAACCCGTCGACCGGCCTGCCGGAGTCCGTCACCGCGTCCCAGACCAAGCAGACCACCGAAAATTCCGAGCAGCTGACGATCACGCAGCCACTGTATCGCGGCGGCAAGACCCGCGCCTCGATCAACAAGGCGGAGAACCAGGTGCTGTCCGGGCGGGCGCAGTTGTACGCGGCCGAGGAGCAGGTGTTCGGCGACACCATCAACGCCTATGTCAGCGTGATCCAGGACGAGCAGCTGTTGGCGCTCGACCAGGCCAACGAGGCGCTGCTGACCAAGGAGTTGCAGGCCACCAACGACCGGTTCCGGGTCGGTGAGCTGACCCGCACGGACGTCGCCCAGGCCGAGGCGGCGCTGGCGAGTGCCACCGCCACGCGGCAGACCGCGGAGGGCACGCTGGCAACGGCGCGCGCCACCTACGAACAGCAGGTGGGCGAACCGCCCGGCAGGCTTGTGGACCCGCAGCCGCTGAAACTTCCCACCAGGACGATGGAGGAGGCACAGGCGGAGGCGGGGCGGAACAACCCGAACGTGGTCGCAGCACTGTTCGCCGACGCCGCGGCGCGCGACAATTTCGACGTCGCGTACAGCGCGCTGATGCCGACGCTGAGCCTGCAGGGCGCCGCCATCCACAACAAGAACCAGGTCTCGCCCGGCTACACCGAGAGCGCGTGGTCGGTGCTGCTGAACCTCACGGTGCCGATCTACCAGGGCGGCGCCGAATACGCCGCGATCCGCCAGGCGCGCCAGCAGGAGCAGCAGGCGCGTCAGCAACTGGAGGAGCAGCGCCGCGCGGCGGTGCAGCAGGCGACCTCGGGCTGGACCTCGTTGCAGGCCGCGCAGGCCGCGATCGTCAGCGGCCGCACCGCGGTGCGCGCCAACCAGATCGCGGTCGAAGGCCTGGAGCGCGAGGCGCTGGTCGGCAGCGCCACCACGCTCGACGTGCTGGTGGCGGTGCAGAACCTGCTGAACGCGCAGACCGCGCTGGTGCAGTCGCTGGCCAACCTGATCACCGCCTCGTACCAGGTCGCCGCCGCGGTCGGCAAGTTGAGCGCGCGCGACCTCAATCTGCAGGTGCCGCTCTACGACGAAAAGGCGTACTACAGGGCGGTGCACGACCTGTGGATCGGCACCGGCGACTTCGCGACCAACCAGCCGACCCGCTGACCCCCGCCCGCTGCAGAACCCCGCTGAAGAACAACGCACATGAGCATGCCTCCCGTCCAACCCGGCGCCTCGCCGACGCCCGCCCAGGGCGGCGCGGCGGACCCCTCGATGGAGGACATCCTCGCCTCGATCCGGCGCATTCTGAGCGAGGACGAGAGCGAACAGCCGGCGGCGGCGGAACCCGGGGCCGCGGCGGCCCCGGCCTCCGACGTGCTCGCGCTCGACAGCTCGATGCTGGTCGACGAGCCGCCCGCGCCTGCGCCGCCACCGCGGATCGAGCCGTCGGCGCCGAGCCCGCCGCCACCGCGGGTCATCGAAGTGTTGCCGCCGCCTCCGCCTTCCCCGCCCCCGCCCGTGATGGAGAGCCGTGTGGCCGACGATTCCCTGTTGGGGCCGGAGGCCGCCGCCGCCGCGGCCTCCTCGATGGGGTCGCTGCTGCGCACCCTGGTCTCCGAACGCCAGCAGGTCGCGGTGTATCGCGGCGGCCCGACCATCGAGGACCTGGTGCGCGAGGAAATCCGGCCGATCCTGAAGCAGTGGCTTGACAGCAACCTGCCGCCGATGGTCGAGCGGCTGGTCCGCGCCGAGATTGAACGGGTGGTCGGCCGCGCCATCTCCTGACGCGCGTCCCGTCCGGTCGATCCCCAGCCGGTCGCCGGCCGCGCCCGCAGATGGGCGCCACGAAAGCCGAGTATCACGATGCTGAACAAGACCCACACGCCGTCGGAGACCGAGCCGCGCTTGTACGAGGGCTGGGAAGCGTCCGGCGCCTTCGCTGCGCGCCCGGAGAGCAACGCCGCGCCGTTCACCATCATGATCCCGCCGCCGAACGTCACCGGCAGCCTGCACATGGGGCACGCGCTGACGTTCACGGTGCAGGACACGCTGATCCGCTGGCGGCGCATGCAGGGGCGCGACGCGCTGTGGCAGCCCGGCACCGACCATGCCGGGATCGCGACGCAAATGGTGGTCGAGCGGCTGCTGGCGGCCGAGGGCATCGACCGCCGCACACTCGGCCGCGAGGCGTTCCTGGAGCGCGTGTGGGAATGGAAGCGCGAATCCGGCGGCACGATCACGCGGCAGTTGCGTCGCCTCGGCGCCTCGCTCGATTGGCCGCGCGAGCGGTTCACGATGGACGACGGATTGTCCGCCGCCGTGCGCCAAGTGTTCGTCACGCTGTATCGTGAAGGGCTGATCTATCGCGACCGGAGGCTGGTGAACTGGGATCCGAAGCTGCTGACAGCGATCTCTGATCTCGAAGTCGAGAGCAGAGAACTGCGCGGCAATCTCTGGTACATCCGCTATCCGGTCGAGGGCGCGGACCGATTTCTCACGGTGGCGACGACCCGGCCGGAGACGATGCTGGGCGACACCGCCGTCGCCGTGCATCCCGATGACGAACGCTATCGCGACCTGATCGGCAAATTTGCAATTTTGCCGCTGGTCGGCCGGCGGATCCCGATTGTTGCCGACGAATACAGCGATCCCGAGAAAGGCTCGGGCGCGGTCAAGATCACGCCGGCGCACGACTTCAACGATTTCGCCGTCGGCCAACGCCATCATCTGCCGATGCCGTCGGTGCTCGACAAGGAAGCGCGCGTCACGCTCGCTGAAATCGGCGAGGCGATTGCCGTGCATGCGCCGGTTGCCGATGGCGCGTTCGTGCGCACGCTGGAGGGCAAGGGCCGGTTCGAAGCGAGAAAAGACATCGTCGGAAAACTCGAAGAGCTGGTCTTGCTCGAACGGACCGAGCCGCACACGCATCAGGTGCCGCACGGCGACCGGTCCGGCGTGCCGATCGAGCCGCTGCTGACCGTGCAGTGGTACGCCAACGCCGCCGAACTGGCGAAGCCGGCCATTGCCGCGGTGGAAACCGGCCGCACCAAATTCGTGCCGCAACAGTGGGAGAACACGTTCTTCGCGTGGATGCGCGACATCCAGCCCTGGTGCATCAGCCGACAATTGTGGTGGGGCCATCGCATTCCCGCCTGGTACGGACCGGACAATTCCGTGTTCGTCGAGAAGACCGCCGAGGCCGCGCACGCCGCCGCGCGCGAAAAATTCGGCCGAGACGTGGAGTTGGCGCAGGACGAGGACGTGCTCGACACCTGGTTCAGTTCTGCGCTGTGGCCGTTCTCGACGCTCGGCTGGCCCGAGCAAACCCGAGATGTGGAAAGGTACTATCCCGGCGACGTGCTGGTGACGGGATTCGACATCATCTTCTTCTGGGTCGCCCGGATGATGATGATGGGGCTGCACTTCATGGGCGAGGTGCCGTTCCACACCGTCTACATCCACGGCCTCGTGCGCGACGAGCGCGGCCAGAAGATGAGCAAGTCCAAGGGCAACGCAATGGACCCGCTGGACCTGATCGACACCTTCGGCGCCGACGCGCTGCGCTTCGCGATCGCGAGCCACACCGGCCCCGGCCGCGACATCAAGCTCGGCCCGGCGCGCGTCGAAACCGCCCGCGGCTTCGTGACCAAGCTGTGGAACGCGGCGCGGTTCTGCGAGATGAACGCAATCGCGCCGGACCCGTCGTTTTCGCCCGAGCAGGCGACGCTGCCGCTGACGCGCTGGATTCTCGCGGCTGCGTCCGACGCGGTCGCCGAAGCCACAACCGCGCTCGATGCCTATCGTTTCGACGAATACGCCGCCACCGGCTACCGCTTCACCTGGAACACGTTCTGCGACTGGTTTCTCGAATTCGCCAAACCGGCGCTGAATGCGACCGGCAGCGCCGAGGCCGAGGAAGTCAAAAAGACGGCCGCATATGTGCTCGGCATCATCCTGCGGCTGCTGCATCCGGCGATGCCGTTCGTGACCGAGGAGTTGTGGGACCGCTTCGGCTATGGCGAGGATTTTTCTCTCATTCGCGCATCCTGGCCGATGCCCTTCGAGGTGCCGGGCGCGGCGGACGCGCGCGCCGAACTCGACTGGGTGGTGCGGCTGATCGGCGAGGTGCGCGCGGTCCGCGCCGAGATGAACGTGCCGCCCTCGGTGCTTGGCCCGATCCTGCTCAAGGACGCTTCGGCTGCCACGTTGCAGCGGGGCGCACGATGGATGGAAGCGATCGGCCGGCTCGCCCGTGCCTCCGAACTGTCCGCGCTGCACGGCGAAGTGCCGCCTGGTAGCGCCGTCGCCGGCCTCGACGAGGCGACCATCGTGCTGCCGCTCGCCGGCCTGATCGATTTTTCGGTCGAGCGCGCCCGGCTGGACAAGGAATTGGCAAAAGCCCGAAAGGAGGTCGAGGCGAACGCAAAGAAGCTCGGCAACGCCGATTTCGTCGCCCGCGCGCCGGAAGACGTTGTCGAAGAAATGCGCGACCGCCTCGCCGCCGCGCAAGCCGATGTCGCAAGGCTGGAAGCGGCGCTGGCGCGGATCGGGTAGCAGCCGCAGAATTCCGCGAGCCGCACAGAACCGCAGGGTAAAAATGCCGGAATCGATGATCCTCACGCTGTCCTGCCAGAACCGCCCCGGTATCGTCGCCGCGGTCTCCACCTTCCTGTTCGAGGGGGGCTGCAACATCCTCGATGCGCAGCAGTTCGACGACACCCAATCCGACCGCTTCTTCATGCGCGTGGTGTTCAACCCGGTGCGCGACGACGTGGCACTGGAGCCGCTGCGCACCGGCTTCGCCGCAATCGGCGAGCGTTTTCGCATGGTCTGGCACCTGCGCCCGCGCGGCGAGAAGCGGCGGGTGATGCTGTTCGTCTCGAAGTTCGACCACTGCCTCGCCGACCTGCTGTACCGCTGGCATATCGGCGAAATCCCGATGGACGTGGTCGGCATCATCTCCAACCATCCGCAGGACACCTACGACCATCTGGATTTCGCTGGCGTGCCGTTCCACCATCTGCCGATCGTGCGCGAGACCAAGCTGGAGCAGGAAGGCCAGATCAACGAACTGCTGAAATCGACGCACACCGAACTCGCCGTGCTCGCCCGCTACATGCAGGTGCTGTCGGACGGCCTGGTCGCGAAACTTTCAGGCCGCTGCATCAATATCCACCATTCCTTCCTGCCCGGGTTCAAAGGAGCAAAACCCTATCACCAGGCGCACGCGCGCGGGGTAAAGCTGATCGGCGCGACCGCGCATTACGTCACCTCAGACCTCGACGAAGGCCCGATCATCGAACAGGACGTCGAACGCATCTCTCATCGTGACAGCCCCGAGGATCTCGGTTCGCAAAGGCCGCGACATCGAACGCCGCGTGCTCGCCCGCGCGGTGCGGATGCACCTGGAGGACCGCGTGATCCTCAACGGCAACCGGACGGTGGTGTTTACGGATTGAAGGCGCATCGACGCGGCGGACTTGAGATCGCGATCGGCCGCGTCGTATATGACGGGCATGGATCGCAACAGCAGCATGTCGGATGTGGCCGAGGGCGCCGTCAAGCCCGACCTGGCGACGAAGCCATCGCGCAAGCGCGGCAAGGCGCGCGCTCGGGCGATCGTTGCCCACATCGAGGCAGCCATCGCCCGCCAGGCTGGGATCGATATCACGGACCTGACGGACGAAGAACTCATCGAGGATCTGCAGCGCCACCGGAAACGTGACTGAGCCAGCGCCGGAGCCCGTCAGAACTCGATTGGGAGCCGGTCGATCTGGCGGAAATCGAGCCGAAGCCGAAGCGGATCGTCCAGGACCGTGAATTCCTCGTGGCGGTTCAATTGAGTGAACGGCAGGAGGCGGACTACGCTCGTATCCGGGGTTTGATCCGCAGCGGCGGCGATCTTCGCCCTTTCCATCGCAGGTCGGATACGACGGATGCTCTCCTGAGACCCGGAAGGTGCTGCATCTGCATCTCGGCGGCCCCGGCTCCGACGCCATCCTCTACGTCGTCCAATATCCGGCGCATGTTCTGTTCGTGCGGGTCGACACCCATATCCATTTGGACGACCTGCCTCCGGGCAAGCGGCTGCCGGCCCGCGGCAGGCAGCGTTTCCAGGCCGACCTGCGGCGTGAACGGGAAGACAAGGCGCAGCGGCTGGCGGAAGCGACGGCGCGGTTGAAGTCAGGCAAACCGCCGGAGTAGGGGCGCGAGCTACGCCGTCGCCAGCCGCCGCCCGGTCGCTCGCATCAGCAACAGCACGGCAACGCCCGCGTTCAGCACGTTCCAGCCGATGCCGTTCAGGAACGCCGGACCGTATGAGCCGGTCAGATCGAACAGCTCTCCACTGAGCCAGCCGCCCAACGCCATGCCGCCCATCGTCGCGGTGATCACCACGCCGATCCGCCGCCCCGCCTCGCGCGCCGGAAAATACTCGCGCACGATCAGCGCATAACTCGGCACGATGCCGCCCTGGAACAGCCCGAACAGCGCCGACACCGCGTACAGCGAATACAACCCGCTGAAGCCGAGATACAGCACCAGCGCCGTCATCTGCGCGACCGAGCCGAGCAGCAGCGTGCGCAGGCCGCCGATCCGGTCGGCGATGAAGCCGGAGCCGACGCGGCTGACGATGCCGCCGATCAGCATCACCGACAGCATTGCCGCCCCCTGCGCCGGTCCGTAGCCGAGGTCGGTGCAGTAGGCAACCAGATGCACCTGCGGCGTCGCCATCGCGACGCAGCAGGCGACGCCCGCCACGCACAGCAGCGCCGTCAGCGCGTTCGGCGACAAATCCGGCCGCCCGACCCCGGCCCGCACCGCGCCCGGGCCGCGGACCGTCGTCGGCCCCACTACCGGCCGGCGACGCAGGAACCAGGAGAGCGGCAGGATCGTGACCAGGCAGAACACGCCGATCATCGCGTGCGTGTGGCGCCAGCCGTACGCCGCGATCAGGTGCTGCACCACCGGCGGCCAGATCGTGCCGGCGAGATACGACCCGGCGGCGACGACGCTCACCGCGATGCCGCGCCGCCGCACGAACCACATCGAGACGTCGGCCATCAGCGGCCCGAACGTCACCGAGCAGCCGCACAGCGCCATCAGCAGCCCCGATGCCAGCGCAAACTGGGTCAACGACTGCGCCTGGCTCGCCACCAGATAGCCGAGGCACAGCATCACCGACGCGACGCGCAGCGGCACGACGATGCCGATCCGGTCGAGCAGCCGCCCGACCAGGATGTTGCCGGTCGCGGTGCCGAGCATGGTCAGCGTGTAGGGCAGGGAGGCGCTGCCGCGCGCCACGCCGAACTCCGCCTGCAACGACGGCAGCACGACCACTACCGACCACATCGCGACGCCGCCGATCGTGCACAGCAGCACCGACACGCCGAGCCGGAACCAGGCGTACGGGCTGTCCACCTCGGCGGTAAGGCTGTTCGCAGTGGTCACCGGGGCGCATCCTCGGTCGGTCTTTGGCCGACCCTTACACCGCGCCGCCCCAGCGCGCCCCTGCGGCGCACGCGGTGCTGGGTGGCGTGGCACGGACGTGAATTTGCAACTATCGCTCTTTGTGCTATAGTTCGTGGTGCGGGGAAGCGTGGTGCGGATCTTCAAGACCAAGTGGCTCGCGCGGTTTGCGCGCCAGCAGCGGATCGGAGATCGCAGTCTGGTCGAAGCGATTGCCCGCACCGGCCGGGGCTTGGTCGATGCCGACCTCGGCGGCGGACTGATCAAGCAGCGCGTGGCCCGTCCCGGTCAGGGCCGCTCCGGTGGATTTCGAATGCTGATCGCATATCGTGCCGGGGAGCGCGCGGTGTTTCTCTTCGGCTTCGCCAAGAACGAGCGCGACAACATCGAACCGGACGAATTGCTGTCGCTGCGCGAGATCGGCGCGGCATGGCTTGAGGCGAACGCCGACCAGATCGATCAGGCGCTGGCGGACGAGACATTGTCGGAGACGAGACATGACGACGACGAAGCAGCCGACCCGGCTGACAAGGGCATTGCTCGAGACGGCCGATGACATGCGCCGCTCCGGCATCATCGACAGGGCGCTGCACGACAAGATCACGTTGCGCCATCTCGGCGCGCTTCCGGAGCCATCCGTCGAACCGCTCACCGGCGAGGACATCCGCCGCATGCGGGAGGATGCGCGTCTGAGCCAGGCGGTGTTCGCGCGCTACCTCAAGCTCACGGTCGGCTATGTGTCGCAACTGGAGCGCGGCACGAAACGGCCGACCGGCCCCGCGCTCGTGCTGCTCAACGTCATCCGGAGGAAGGGGATCGAGGCGATACTTTGATCGCGTGCTCGCTGTGCCGGGTCAGGCAGTGCGGCTTGCGGCCTCGCTCAGTCGAGCGTTTCGCGATAGGACCAGGTCGCGACCACCACGATCACCAACGTAAACACCGCGATCGGCCACAGATCCGGGGCGATCTCGGCCAAGCCGTTGCCCTTCAGCAGCACGCCGCGCACGATGCGCAGCGCGTGGGTGACCGGGAACAGCTCGCCCGGCCCATTGCGCCCAGACCGGCATGCCCTTGAACGGGAACATGAAGCCGGACAGCAGGAACGACGGCAGCAGCGTGAACTGCGCCATCTGCATCGCCTGCATCTGATTGCGCGCGATCGTGGAGAAGCGTCACGCCCAGCGCGAGGTTGCTGGCGATGAACAGCCCGAGCGCCAATGCCAGCAGCGCCACGGATCCGCGGATCGGCAGGCCGAACACCGCGACCGCGATCGCCAGGATCAGGAACACCTGCACGTAGCCGATGGCGATGTACGGGCACCACCTTGGCCAGCATCACCTCGATCGGCCGCACCGGCATCGCCAGCAGGTTCTCCATCGTGCCGCGCTCGGTTTCGCGGGTGATCGACAGCGTGGTGACGAACAGCGTCGAGATAGTCAGCACGATGCAGATCAGCCCGGGCACGATGTTCAGCACCGTGAGCTGCTCGGGGTTGTAGCGGGCGTGCACCTCGAACTGGAACGGCGGATTGGCCGGCGCCGGCCTGGAGCGTCGGCGGCAGGTCCCGGTTCAGCGCGCCGATCAGCGACGCGAGCGCGGCGGCCGCGTTGCCGATCGCCGAGGGATCGGTGGCATCGGCATCCATCAGCACCGCCGGCTGTTCGCCACGATCGACCGAGCGGTCGAAATCGGGCGGGATGTTCACCACGAACAGCAGCTCGCCATCGGCGAGGCCGCGCTTCGGCCTCGGCCTCGGAGGCGAGCGGCCGGATGTCGTAATAGCCGGTGTTCTGCAGCGCCGCGACGAGCGTGCGCTCGTACTTGGAATGGTCGACCGACGAGCAGCCCGGTCGGCAGGTGCTTGGGGTCGGTGTTGATCGCGTAGCCGAACAGGAACAGCTGCATCACCGGCAGCACGATGATCATGCGCAGCGTGAACGGGTCGCGCCGGACCTGGATCCATTCCTTGCGCAGCACCGCCAGGAAGCGGCTCGAGCGAAAAGCCGCTCATGGCGGGGCCTTGGCGGGCTGCGCTCAGCAGATGGATGAACACGTCTTCCAGCTGCGGCGGAACTTCGCGCCAGACCAGTGCGCCGCCCCCGTCGAGCGATTGCGATCGCCTGTTCCAGCGCGGCCCGGTCCATGCCGGCGAGATGCAGCGCCGATCCGAACACCGCCGCCGCCTCCACGCCCGGCATGCGGCGCAGCTTGCGGGCGGCGAGATCGAGGTCCGGCGCCGGTCGCCTCGAACGTCACCAGGCCGCTGCCCCTGCGCCACCTCATCGGGCGTGCCCTGCACCACGATCTTGCCGTCGGAAAGATAGACGATGCGCGCGCAGCGCTCGGCCTCGTCCATGTAGTGGGTCGACACCAGAACGGTGAGGCCGTCGGCCGCCATGTCGTGGATCAGGTCCCAGAACTCGCGGCGCGCCTTGGCGTCGACCCCGGCCGTCGGCTCGTCGAGCAGCAGCAGCTTCGGCTTGTGCAGCACGCAGGCGGCGAGCGCCAGCCGCTGCTTCCAGCCGCCCGACAACTGGCCGGCCAACTGGTCCGCCCGGTCCGCGAGGCCCATCCGCTCGACGATCGCGCGCACCGCCGCGCGACGGTTGGCGAGTCTCGTAGACCGCGGCGACGAAATCCAGATTCTCGCCGACCGTGAGGTCCTCGTAGAAGCTGAACCGCTGCGTCATGTAGCCGACCTGAAGGCGGATCTGCGGCGCATCGCGGATGATGTCGAGCCCGAGGCAGGTGCCGCCGCCGCCGTCCGGCGTGACCAGCCCGCACAGCATCCGGATCGTGGTGGTCTTGCCGCTGCCGTTGGCGCCGAGAAAGCCGCAGATCTCCCCCGCCGTCACGGCGAGCGTCAGGCCGTCGACGACCTTGCGCGTGCCGTAGCTCTTGTGCAGATCGCGGACGTCGATCACCAGTTCGGCGGTCATGGCGCGTCTGCGTCCCGATGGGGCGCACTTCGATCGGCTCGCCCGGATTGAGCCGGGCCGCCTGGTCGCGCGGCGGGCGGGCTTCGACGATGAAGACCAGCTTGGCCTTGCTTGATCTCGCTGTAGATCAGCGGCGGCGTGTATTCGGCCTGCGGCGAGATGAACGAGATCGTGCCGGACAGATCGGCCGGGCAGCCGTCGCAGGCGAGCGCCACCGGGTCGCCGCAGATGCAGCGTCGCGAGCGCCGCTTCCGGAACGAAGAAGCGCACGAAGATGTTGCCGGGCGGCAGCAGCGACACCACCGGCGCGCCGGCCGCCATCGTCTCGCCCGGCGCGGGCCAGAACGTCGGCGATGCGCCCGGCCGCCGGCGCCGCGACGCGGCGTTGCCCAAGCCGCCATTCGGCCATCGCGAGGGCGGCGCGCGAGGCCGCGACGGCGGCCCGCTGCGCCCGCGATTTCGCGCGCCCGACCGAGCGGCGCATGCGACTGCGCCAGCGCGGCCTGCAACGCCGCCACCTTGGCCTGCGCCGATAGATGGTCGGCACGCAGCTGGTCGACGGTCTGCCTGGTGATGGCGCCGCTCGGCAGCAGCGTCTCGCCGCGGCGCAGGTCGGCCGTGGTGCGGACCAGGGTTGCCTGGGCATCCGCCAGATTGTCCTCGGCCTGCTGGATTTCGGTCGGCTTGCCGCCGGCCTGCAGATTGGCCAACTGGTCCTCGGCCTGCGCCAGCGACTGCGCCGCCTGGTCGCGCGCCGCCCGATCGTCGGTCGTCATCCTGGCTGAACAGCGGCGCGCCCTCCGCGACCTCGTCGCCGCGCGCGACCGCGACCGCGGTGAGCAGCCCCTGCTGGGTCGGTCCGACCTTGACGAAATCGGCCTCCGCGTAGCCCTGCCAGACGACGCCGGGCGCGGCGCCCCCGGACCACCACCAATACCCGCCGCCCGCGATGAGGAGCAGCAGGCCGGCGGCGAGGAGCCCCAGAAGCGGCCGCCAGAGACGTCGAGTCACATCCGAAAGTCCTTCCGGCGCCTCCTCTGCCGAACCTCGGCCGTCCGCATGGCCCCGCTTGGCCGCGACCATAGCTGACGGCGGCTCGCCGAGCGCAGGCTCGGAAACTACTCAGTGCAAAGGGAGTGTGCCGAGAGGCTGTCCGGGGATGTAAACCCGGGCAGGGAGTGCATTGGGCGGCCCTCAGCTAACCCGCCGCGTCGAGCGCCTGCGCAAGATCGGAAAGAATGTCGTCGATGTGCTCGATCCCCACCGACAGCCGCACATAGCCGGGCGTCACCCCGGTCTGCGCCTGCTCGGCTTCGGTGAGCTGCGAATGCGTCGTGCTCGCCGGGTGGATCGCCAGGCTGCGCGCGTCGCCGATATTCGCCACGTGATAGAACATCTTCAGCGCGTCGATGAACCGCTTGCCCGCCTCGGCGCCGCCGGCCAGCTCGAAGCCGACCAGCCCGCCCTGGCCGCGCGGCAGGTATTTCGCCACCCAGTCCGCGCCTTGGCCGGTCAGCGTCGACGGATGGATCACTTTCGTCACCTCCTTGCGGCCGCCCAGGAATTCGGCGACCGCGAGCGCGTTCTCGGAATGCCGCCCGATGCGCAGCGCCACCGTCTCCACGCCCTGCAGGAACAGGAACGCGTTGAACGGGCTCAGCGCGGCGCCGAGGTCGCGCAGCAGCACCACCCGCGCCCGGATGATGTAGGCGATCGGGCCGAGCGGTTTGACCGCCTGGGTCCACACCGCGCCGTGGTAGCTGTTGTCGGGCGTGTTCAGCAGCGGCTGCCGCGCCGGATGCGCCTCCCAGTCGAAATTGCCGCCGTCGACGATCATGCCGCCGATCGAGTTGCCGTGCCCGCCGAGATATTTGGTCAGTGAATAGACGATCACGGCCGCCCCATGCTGGAACGGTTTGACCAGTGTCGGCGCCGCGGTGTTGTCCATGATCAGCGGGATGCCGAACTTTCTGCCGATGTCGGCGACTTCCGCGATCGGGAACGGGCGCAGCTTCGGGTTCGGCAGCGTCTCGGCGTAGTAGGCGCGGGTGCGGTCGTCGGTGGCGCGCGCGAACGCCTCCGGGTCCGCCGGATCGACGAACCGCACTTCTATTCCTTGGTCTTTCAGGGTGTTCTGGAACAGGTTCCAGGTTCCGCCATACAAATCCGTGGACGAAACGATGTTGTCGCCGGCCCGGGCAAGATTCTGCACCGCAAACGCGCTCGCCGCCTGGCCGGAAGCCAGCGCCAGCGCCGCCACACCGCCCTCCATCGCCGCGATGCGCTGCTCCAGCACATCGGTCGTCGGGTTCATGATGCGGGTGTAGATGTTGCCGAGTTCCTTGAGCGCGAACAGGTTGGCCGCGTTCTCGGTGCTGTCGAACTGGTAGCTGGTGGTCTGGTAGATCGGCACCGCGACCGCGTGGGTCGCGGGATCGCGCCGCCAGCCGGCGTGCAGGGCCAGGGTTTCCGGGTGCTTGCTGGTCATGGGGGTCCTCCGCTGTCGCCGTTTGTTGCCGAGGTTGAACCCGGTTTCACGTTCGCGCGCAAGGGGAGCCGCACAAACAACTTTCTTGAGCCGTAAAATCCCGCCGGATGACCGGGGCGCTTGACGGCGTCGCCGTTTACGATATATCTTAATTCACGATATAACGCATTACATCGGAGGTTCCTCGATGCGGTTCATGTCATCCACCCACGGCTTCGGCCGGCACGGCGCCCGCGACGACCACGACCATGACCACGGTCATGACCACGGCGACGGGCATCGCCACGCGCATCGGCACGGCCATCGCCACGGCAGCGGGCGGGGCGGGCGCGAGACGCGGGTGTTCGAGCACGGCGACCTGCGCCTCGTCGTCATGCTGCTGCTCGCGGAAAAGCCGCGCTACGGCTACGAGATCATCAAGGCGCTGGAGGAGCGCGTCGGCGGCGGCTACAGCCCGAGCCCGGGCGTCGTGTATCCGACGCTGACGCTGCTGGAGGAACTCGGCCACGCCACCGTCGCCGAGGCGCAGGGCGGCCGCCGACTTTATACCCTGTCGGAGGAAGGGTTGACTTGGCTCGACGCCAACCGGCGCGCGGCCAACGCGATCCTGGCCCGCGTCGATGCAGGCGCCGCGCAACATGCCGGCCCGCCGGCGCCGGTCGAGCGGGCGCTGGAAAACCTCGCCACGTCGGTGCGGTTGCGGCTGAAGGGCCGGCAGGCGAGCGACGTGGAAATCCGCGCCATCGCCGACGCGATCGACGCCGCCGCGCACGCGGTCGAGAGCGTCTGAGCCGCCTACGCCTCGCCCATGCCGCCGGCGCGCGCGTGGGCGAGGCGGAACGATTTTGCCAAGGCCGCGCCCAGCGACAAGCCGTGAACGTCGCGCAGATAGGTCTGGAAATCGTAGATCGTCACCGCCGGGCAGACCTCGAACTCCAGGAACACGGGTCTGCCGGTTCGCGAGTCGACGCGGAAATCCATCGAGAAGTAGTCGGCGAGGCCCAGAATTTTGCTCAGGTCGGCCGCGGCGTTCTCGATCGCGGACACCAGTGCGGCATCGGCAATATTGCCACGCATATTGTCCATCGCCGGCACGAACGCCGCCTCCCGCGCCGCGCCGAACCCGCCCCGGGCGCCCGACGTGTCGCGTGCGCCGGACAGGGTTTCGTTGTCGCGCATCGTCATGAACGCGCCGCCGGTTTCGCTGCTTGCGTCTTTCGCCAGCCGGAAAATGCCGATTTGTTCTCGAAACGTCCCACCGGAGTCCAAAAAACTGACCCGTACATCGTCGCCGACAATGAACGGCTGTACCAATGCGCGATCACGATACTGCCCCCACAGCCGGGCCGACCTGTCCCGCGCTTCTTCCAGCGTGGCGCAGCGACTGTCGGCGAAAATGCCGATCTTCGCGCCCAGCGTGTTCGGCTTGACGAAATAAGGCCCGTGTTCCGGCCATTCGCCGATCCGGCCGAGCGTCGCGTCGCGCTCCAGCAGCCGCGTGGGCGGGCAGGGCAGCCCGGCGGCCGCAGCCAGCGCCAGCGAAGCGAACTTGTCCTGGCACAGATGCTGCGTCGTCGCCGACGATCCGTAGCGCGGCACTCCCAACAGCCGGGCCAGTGCCGGCACCGACGACCCGCGATAGAACCGAATGCCGTCGGTCATGTTCCACAGCAGCGACTCGGCCGCGACGAAGTCCGGTCGCGTTAGCGCCGCCGCCAGACCGTCCAGTTTGACAAACGCGACCGCGACACCGTCCACCGCCAGCGCGTCGGAAATCTCCGGCATGAACGCCGGCAGATCCGTGGATTGGGCCAGGTACACTGCGATTTCGGCGGCGACTTCAGGCGAATAGCCGTGCGCGACGAGGCGGGACATCGCCGCCGCTTCGGTCTCGTAGGCGATCACGACGCGGCGCAACGCGCCGCTCATCCCGGCCGCCGCGCAACGATCATCGTGATGCCGAAGGTCAGCGCGGTCTGGCCGTCGGCGTTCACCGCGACGCCGGCGATCCTCGCGACCCCTTGTCCCGGCTTGCTGGCCGACGGCCGCGCCTCGATCCAGCGCGCCGTGACGTCGTGCCGGACCTGCGGGCGGACCGGGACAAAAAACCGCGTCTCGTGCAGCGCCAGCCCGAACATGGTCGCGACGCCGGCCATCGCCCGCACGACGCAGCCGATCGCCGCGGCCTGGCTGTGCACGCCGGAGGCGACCAGCGCGCCGAACGCGGTCGCCGCCGCCGCTGCCTCGCCCAGATGCTGCGGCTGCGGATCGAATTTCTCGGCGAACGCGACGATGTCGTCGCGGCTCAGCACGAAGCTGCCGCAGTCGAGCGGGGCGTCGAGCGGCAGGTCTTCGAGGTAGCGGCGCGCTGCCGATGGGTCGGGCTGCATGGCCCGGCCTCTGCCATGTTTGCGCCGCCGGCGGAAGCGCCTCGGCGGCGGATCAGCCCGGCCAGTTGCCTCCGGCCTCCACCGTCGCCGCCTCGCATGCGGCGAGCAAACGCTGCCCCACGTCGTCGTCCTTCTCGCGGGGGAACGCATCGGTCGCCACGGTCGTCGCCGCCATCGACAGCCGGCCTTGCAGGTCGAAGATCGGCGCCGCCAGCGTGCGCACGCCCACGAACATCGTGTCGTCGTTCTGCGCCAGCAGCTTGTCCCGCACCGACTGGCGGATCTGCTCGATGTCGGTCAGCGTCGCCGCCTCGTTGCGCGCGGCTGTCAGCGGCCCCTCCAGCTCCTGGGGCGTGAGAAATGCCAAAAAAACCCGGCCGGTGGCGCTGAACAGCAGCGGCATCACCGAGCCGACGCCGAGGCTGGTCACCACCGCCGGGCGACCCGGAAACCAGCGCACGCAGACCGGACCGCCCTCGCCCCAGACCGACAGGAAGCAGGTGCGGCCGGTCTCCTCGGCGAAGCGCAGCAACGCCGCCTCGGTGCGGCTGAAGGCGTTCAGGCGCGCGAGCGCCGCGATGCCTATGCGGATCACCCCCGGACCCAGATCGTAGCGCGAGCTGGCGTCCTGCACCGCCATGCCGGATACGACGAGGCTTTGCAGATACCGATGGGTCTGGCTCGGCGACAGCCCGGCACGGACGCCAAGCGCGGTCAGCGGCGCCGGGCCGCCCGAGGCGGCGAGGGCGGCCAGCACCCGCAGGCCGGTTTCGACCGATTGGATGCCGCGCCGCGTGGTGGGGGTCGTGCCGACTGATTTCTCGCGCTTGCTCATGGCAATTCACTATCACGTGAACCGCCCCCCGCCAGCAAGGGCGGTTCGTGCAAATTCAAGTCGTGCAGTTGTTTCATCGCATTGCAACGATAGCGGATTGCCGCTGCCGGCTCCGGTCGAACGCAATCAGCCGCGCGGTCAGCTGTCCGCAGCGGGCGGCCTGCCGACCCCCGGGCGCAGGTATTTGCCGGCAAGCTCGTCGCGCAGCCGCGCCAGCTCCGCCTCGCGCTCGCGTGCGGCCTCCCGCGCCAACTGCCGGCGCGGGCCGCGCTCCAGCCACCAGCGCAGCATGTCCCGGCGGAAATAATAGCCCCACGCAAACGCCATCAGGGCCAGGAAGACCCCGCTGATGATGATCTGGCCCTGGGTCATGGAATGCCCCTCTCGGCGCCGGAGGGCTCCGGCCGTATTGCCGTTCCGCCAAGTTTACCGGGCCGTCGGCGCGCCCGTCAAAGCGAAGCGGCGGCTTTCGCCTCCCGCCGCCGGGCGTGCAGGGTGAACTCGGTGTAGCCGTTCGGCTGCGCCGCGCCCTTGAACACGAGGTCACAGGCGGCGGCGAACGCCGGGCCGGAAAACGCCGGCGCCATCGGCGTGTAGGCCGGGTCGCCGGCGTTCTGCCGGTCCACCACCGCCGCCATGCGCTGCAGCGTCGCCAGCACCTGCGCCTCGGTCGCGACGCCGTGGCGCAGCCAGTTGGCGATGTGCTGGGAGGAGATGCGCAGCGTCGCGCGGTCCTCCATCAGCCCGACGTCGTGGATGTCCGGCACCTTCGAGCAGCCGACGCCCTGGTCGATCCAGCGTACCACATAGCCCAGGATGCCCTGCGCGTTGTTGTCGAGTTCCTGCTGCACGTCCTCGGCCGACCAGTTCGGCCGGTCGGCGAGCGGGATCGTCAGGATTTTTTCGCGCGCGGCGGGCGGGCGTGAGGCGAGTTCGGTCTGCCGCGCGGCGACGTCGACCTGATGGTAGTGCAGCGCGTGCAAGGTCGCGGCGGTGGGCGAGGGCACCCAGGCGGTGTTGGCGCCGGCCCGCGGGTGCGCGCCCTTGCTCGCCAGCATCTCGGCCATCCGGTCCGGCGCCGCCCACATGCCCTTGCCGATCTGCGCGCGGCCGCGCAGGCCGCAGGCGAGGCCCACGTCGACGTTGTTGTCCTCGTAGGCGGAAATCCAGACGGCGTTGCGCATGTCGTTCTTGCGCACCATCGGGCCGGCTTCCATCGAGGTGTGGATCTCGTCGCCGGTGCGGTCGAGGAAGCCGGTGTTGATGAACGCCACGCGATCGCGCGCCGCGGCGATGCACGCGGCGAGGTTGACGCTGGTGCGCCGCTCCTCGTCCATGATGCCCATCTTCATCGTGTTGCGCGGCAAGTGCAAAAAATCCTCGACGGCCGCGAACAGGTCGGAGGCGAACGCGACCTCGTCCGGCCCGTGCATCTTTGGTTTCACGATGTAGATCGAGCCGGCGCGGCTGTTGCGGATTGGTCCCGTCGATTTCAGGTCGTGCATGGCGATCAGCGCGGTGCATGCCGCATCAAGGATCGTCTCCGGGATGTCCTGGCCGTAGTCGTCGCGCACGACGTCGGTGTACATGTGGTGGCCGACGTTGCGCACCAGCATCAGGCTGCGTCCGTGCAGCGTCAGCGTGCCGCCGCCGGGCGCCGTGTAGCTGCGGTCCGGGTGCAGCGTGCGCTCCATCGTGCCGCCGCCCTTCTCGAACGTCGCCGACAGCGTGCCGTTCATCAGGCCGAGCCAATTGCGATACACCAGCACCTTGTCGTCGGCGTCGACGACGGCGACGCTGTCCTCCAGATCCATGATGGTCGAGATGGCGCTCTCGATCACCACGTCGTCGAGGCCGGCCGGGTCGGCGCGGCCGATCGGGTGGTTGCGGTCGAAGTGCAGTTCCAGGTGCAGCCCGTGGTGTTCGAGCAGCACGACGCTTGGCGCCGCCGCATCGCCCTGGTAGCCGGCGAATTTTTCTTCGTTGACGAGCCCGATCTTTTCGCCCGCGCGCGTCGCCAGCAGCTTGCCAACGACCACGGAGTAGCCGGTCACGTCGGCATGACTCGCGCCGGCCAACGGCGCCGCCTCGTCTAGAATCTTCGGGCGCGCGCGACGACGAGTGCGCCACGGGCAGGATTGTAGCCGCGGCCGCGCTTGGCGTCGCCCTCGTCGGGGATCGCGTCGGTCCCGTACAGCGCGTCGTACAGGCTGCCCCAGCGGGCGTTGGCGGCGTTCAGCGCATAGCGCGCGTTGCTGACGGGCACCACCAGTTGCGGCCCGGCGATGCTGGAAATTTCCGGATCGACATTGCCGGTCGTCACCGCGAATTTTGCCGGCGCCGGCAGCAGATAGCCGATATCGTTCAGAAATTGCATGTATTCGTCGCGGTCGATTTCTTTGCCGCGATGCGCATGATGCCAAGCGTCGACTTTCTGCTGGAGCGCGTCGCGCTTGTCCAGCAGCGCCTTGTTGCGGGGCGCGAATGTCGCGACGATCCGGCCCAGCCCGTCCCAGAACTGGGCTTCGGAGACGCCGGTGCCGGGCAGCGCCTCGCCGGCGAAAAACTCCCGCAACTGCGGTGCGATCGTCAGCCCGCCGGCCGCTTGCCCACTCATGTCCGTCCTCCGCGTTTCGCCGCCGCATTTCTTGTGGATGACACCGGCAATGTCGAGGCCCCGCGACGTCGCGGCAGCCCCGCCGGCATGGCGGTTCACCGCAGCCGCGGCCGCAAGAAATCGATCACCGCGCGCACCTTGGCCGGCAGGTAGGCCCGGCTCGGGTAGAGCAGCCAGGCGGCGGACGAGAAATCGCTCGGGCTCGCCTCGAATGCCGGGAACAGGTTGGCCAGTTGCCCCGCCGCCAGTTCCCGCTCGACCAGCCAGCACGCCAGCAGCGCCGGCCCGATGCCCGCGAGCGCGCAGTCGCGCACCGCCAGCAGGCTCGAAATCGTCAGCTCGCCGCCGATCGGCACCTCCGTCACCGAGCCGGCCGCGCCGCGGAACCGCCAGCGCGTGCGGAAGTCGCCGAGGCTGAACAGCACGCAGCCGATCTCGCGCAGGTCGGCCGGAGCGTGCGGCATGCCGTGCGCCCGCACCCACTCCGGGCTGGCGCAGACCACGTAGCGCATGTCGAACAGCTTCAGGCCGACCAGATCGCTGTCGATCGCCGGCCCGAGGCGGATCGCGAGGTCCACGCCCTCCGCCACCAGGTCGAGCTTTGCGTCGGTCAGCAGCAGGTCGAACCGGAGCCGCGGGAACGCCGCGCGCAGCGTGGGCAACAGCGGCACCAGCTTCACGTGGCCGAACGTCATCGAGGCGGTCAGTCGCAGCGTGCCCGTCGCCTCGGCCGCGTCCGACGCCGCATCGTCCCGCGCCCTGTCCAGCTCGTCGAGCAGCGGCGCGACCCGTGCCAGGTAGCGCGCACCCGCCTCGGTCAGCGCCATCCGCCGCGTGCTGCGCTGGAACAGCCGCACGCCCAGTTCGTCCTCCAGCGCCGCGACGCTGCGCGAAACCGCGGAGGGGTCGGCCGCCTCCGCCCGCGCCACGGCCGCGAAACTGCCGCGCCGGGCGACGGCGACGAAGGTGCGGAGAGCGTTCGTATCCATTCGTGCGAATTTCGCAGGAAGATGGTGCGGGGGGAAGGCATTCCGTGGCGAAAGGGCAGGGACCATCCTCCGCGCAGATGATCTGCAAAGGAGGCTTCCGATGAACCTCACCAACGCCACTGCCCTCGTCACCGGCGCCAACCGCGGCATCGGCCGCGCGCTTGTCGATGCTCTGCTCGAAGCCGGCGCGAAGCGCGTCTATGCCGCCGCCCGCGACCCGAAAACCGTCGACGCCAGCGACCCGCGCGTGGTGCCGCTGCGGCTCGACGTCACCGACGCGGCCAGCATCGCCACGCTGCCGATGGCGGCGCCGGACCTGACGCTGCTGATCAACAACGCCGGCGGCGCCGAGTTCGGCAGCGCGCTGCAGGCGCCGGACGCCGCGTTCGAGCGGGACCTCGCGTTGAACTACCTCGGCCCGCTCCGCATGTCGCGCGCACTCGCCCCGACGATCGAGCGCAACGGCGGCGGCGCCATCGTCAACGTGCTGACGATCGTGTCGTTCGCGCCGTTTCCGGCGCTCGCCGCCTACAGCGCCTCGAAGGCGGCATCATGGTCGATGACGCAATCGCTGCGCGGCACGCTGGCCGCGAAGGGCATTGCCGTGCATGCGGTGTTCCCCGGGCCGGTGGACACGGACGCGGCGAGGGGGATCACGCTGCCGAAGGCCCAGCCTGCCGACGTGGCGCGCGCCATCATCGAGGGCATCGCGGCCGGGCAGGAGGATATTTTGCCGGATCCGATGAGCCGGCAGGTCTATGCCGGCTGGCAGGCCGACCACAAGGCGCTGGAAAAACAGTTCGCCGCCGGCTGAGGAACTGGCGAACGCCTGCCCGGTGGGTCGTCATTCCGGCGAAAGCCGGAATCCGCCCCGGCGCACCGTGGACCTCGGCCTGCGCCGGGGTGACGAACCCGGCGTTACCCCTGCGCCGCCTTCCAGGCCTCGTAGGCGGCGCGGGTTTCTGCATTTGGCGGGTAGGTGCCCGGCAGTTTCGCCCCGTCCTGGATGCGCTTGAGAACAAAGCCTTCCAGTCGCTCCTGCTCGTCGGCGTCGCGGGCGATCTCTCCGGCGAGATGCGCCGGCACCACCACGACGCCGTCGGCGTCGCCGACGATCAGGTCGCCCGGATAGACCGCGACGCCGCCGCAGCCGATCGGCACCTGCAACTCGGTCGCGTGGTGCACCACCAGATTGAGCGGCGCCGCCGGTCCCGAGCAGTAGACCGGCATGGCGAGCGCCGCGATCGGCGCGCTGTCGCGGATGCCGCCGTCGCTGACCACGCCGGCGACGCCGCGCTTCGAGAGGCGCGTCACCAGGATCTCGCCGCCCGAGGCCGCGGCCGTCTCGCCGCGGCAGTCCATCACCAGCACGTGGCCCGGCGGCACGGTCTCGATCGCGCGGCGCTGCGGATGCTCGGGATTGGCAAAACCTTCCACGACATCAAGGTCCTCGCGGGCGGGGATGTTTCGCAACGTGAACGCGGGGCCGACCAGATTGGCGCCGTAGTGCCCGAGCGGACGCACGCCGCGCATGTAGGTGTTGCGCAAGCCGCGCTTGAACAGCTGCGTGGTCAGCGTCGCGGTCGAGACGCGGCGCATCCGCGCCAGGCAGTCCTCGCTGAAGCCGGTCATGTTCGTTCCCTCCGTCTGGCGGCGCGATGGCGCGTGCGGTAAAGCAACCGCAGCGGAATGAAAAGGCCGGAGGAGACACAAGTGCGTATCGTTCAGGCGGCGATCGGCGTGGCGGCGGTTCTTGTGCTGGCAGGGGCGGCGCGGGCGGAGGGGCTCGCGGTGAAGACCGGACTCTGGGAAGTTTCTTCCTCCGGCGGTCCCGGCGGCGGCGGCGGCCCGGGCCGGCCGATGCCGCAAATCCCGGCCGATGCGCTCGCCAAGCTGACGCCGGCGCAGCAGGCGATGGTGCAGGCGCAGATGGCGGCGGCGGCCGGCGGCGGCGCGGCGAAGCCGATCGTGCGAAAGATGTGCGTGACCCAGGCGATGCTGGAAAAGGGTTTTGTCGGTCCGGACGATCGCCACAACTGCGCCCGCACGCTGGTCAGCAGCAGCGCCAGTGCGATGGAATTCAAGATGGTCTGCACCGGCGACCACCCGGCGACCGGCAGCTTCAAGCTGCAGGCCGCGGACGCGCAGACGGTGAACGGCACGGTGGACCTGACGATCACCGACAAGAGCGGCGCGAGCTTCCCGATCCATCGCACGACCCAGGGCAAGTGGCTGGCCGACGACTGCGGGGACGTGAAGCCGCCGCAGTAACGCCAGCCAGTCCGCGGTGCCGCCGAGGTGAATGGCGGGCCGCTCCGGGCTAAGGTAGAGCCGGCGCGACCAGACGACGGAGGCCGGATTGCGCTTTTCTCACTGCATCATCGGCGTGGCCTTGCTTGCCACAACACCGGCGTCGGCGGCGCCGCTCGCGGTGCAGCCTGGGCTCTGGGAGGCGACCGTCGAAGCGCAAGGCAGCAATTCCACTCTGCAACAGCTCCTGCAAAGCCAGCTCGCGCGGCTCAAGCCCGACCAGCAGGCAAAAGTAGAAAACCTGATTTCCGTCGCCGCCGGCGCGCCGCTCACCCGCCGCGTGTGCGTCACCCCGGCGTTGTTGCAACGCGACCTCGCCGGCGTCGGCGGGCACGGCACATGCAGCCGCTCGGTGCTCGGCAGCAGCCCGACCGCGTTGGAATTGCAGGTTTCGTGCAGCGGCCACGAGCAGGTCGACGGCACGCTGCGGCTCACCGTCGAAAACCCGAAAACCGTGACCGGCACGCTCGACGCCCGGCTGACCACCAAGGACGGCACCAGCATCGCGGTGCATCGCACGCTGCAAAGCCACTGGCTCGCCGCCGACTGCGGCGCGGTCAAGACGATCGACTGACCCGCAAAATCAGCCGCCCGCGAGGTGGCCGAGCAGCCGGGCGTGGCTGCGCATGCCGTGGCGGAAGCAGCGCAGCTCGAACTTCTCGTTCGGGCTGTGCACCTGGTCGTCCTCCAGCCCGAAACCCATCAGCACGCTATCGAGCCCGAGCAGGCG
Source organism: uncultured Solirubrobacterales bacterium (assembly GCA_963697635.1). Classification (GTDB taxonomy): domain Bacteria; phylum Pseudomonadota; class Alphaproteobacteria; order Acetobacterales; family Acetobacteraceae; genus CAJCJG01. Next base: position 171,883 of record CAVOOS010000036.1, read on the forward strand.
GTGGAACGAGCCGACCACGGGGATCGAGCCGCCGCAGCCGATCAGCACCGCCGGGCGGCCGTACTCCTCGGCGAGCGAGGCCTGCGCCGCGCGCACGAACGGGTTGTCGAGTGCCACCTCGATCGCCGGGCTGCCGTCGCCGCTGATCTCGAGCTTCGCGTCCGCCGGCACGTGCGCCTGCATGAACCGGCGGAAGCTGGCCATGATCGCCTCCGGGTCCTGGCCTGGCACGAGCCGGAAACTCACCTTCGCGCCGGCCTCCGCGGCGATCACGGTTTTCGTGCCCGGCCCCTGGTAGCCGCCCCAGATGCCGTTGATGTCGCAGGTCGGCCGCGCCCACATCCGCTCCAGCCCGCCGCGCCCGACCTCGCCGGCGGGCACGCTCAGGCCGATCCCGGCCAGGAACTTCTGCTCGTCGAAGCCGAGCGCCGCCCATTGCCCGGCCTGCTGCCCCGGCACCTCGGCGACGCCGTCGTAGAAGCCGGGCAGCGTTATTCTTCCGGCTGCATCGCGCAGCGCCGCGAGCGCCCGGGTCAGCGCGTTGATCGGGTTGAGCGCCGAGCCGCCGTACACCCCGGAATGCAGGTCGCGCGACGCCGCCTTGAGCACGACCTGGGTGTACAGCAGGCCTCGCAGCGCCGTGGTCAGCGCCGGGGTGTCGATGTCCCACATGCCGGTGTCGGAAATCACCGCCACGTCGGCGCGCAGCTCGTCGCGGTGCGCCTGCAGGAACGGCTCCAGGTTGACGCTGCCGACTTCCTCCTCGCCCTCGATCAGCACGGTCGCGCGCACCGGCAGCGAGCCGGTGGCCTCGACCCAGGCGCGCAGCGCGCCGAGCCACATCGCCGTCTGCCCCTTGTCGTCGACCGCGCCGCGCGCCACCACGCGCTGGCCATGCGGGCCGTCGATGACGGTGGGCTCGAACGGCGGCGAGGTCCACAGGTCCAGCGGGTCGGCCGGCTGCACGTCGTAATGGCCGTAGAACAGCAGATGCGGCGCGTTGCCGCCCGGGCCGGGATGCTGCGCCAGCACCACCGGATGCCCGGCGGTTTCGCGCAGGTCCGCGGTGAAGCCGATCGCCGCCAGCTCGCGCCGGGCGAACTCGGCGGCGGCGCGGCAGTCCGCGGCGTGCGCCGGCTGGGCGCTGATGCTGGGGATGCGCAGCCAGTCGAGCCAGCGCGCCTGATGCGCCGGGAAGTCCGCCTCGATCCGCGCCAGCACCTTGTCCGTGGACATGCCGCCCTCCGTGTTTCGTCCTGCCGCTATATGCGGAGGCGGGGGGAAGGCGCCAGCCTCGGCGAGGCGCCCGCGCGATGCGTCAGGCTGCGCGGCGTTCTTGCGTGACGGTCTCCAGGAAGCGGTCGATCCGCGCGAGCGCATGCGGCTCGGAACTGAACACCAGGGCGAGTTCGCCGCGGCCGCAGCGTACCACGCGCGCCGGCACCGTGCCGCCGGTGCCGGACAGGTCGATCTCCACCGCCATGCCCGCCGGCAGCGTCCAGTCGCTGGCGAGCAGCGCCCCGCCGCGCGAGATGTCGCGCAGGTCCACGCGAGCCGCAGGATGCCCCTTGGCCTGCACGCTGGCCGTGACGCCCTTGACGGCGACGCGCTCATAGCGCCGCCGTTCGTCCGGCTTCTCCTCGCGCACCGCGGCGAGGAACTGGTCCACCTCGGCGCGCAGCGTTTCCGCTTCGCGACCGATGTCGGTGGCGCCCGCCAGCACGTCGCGGCTCGTGTCGCCTGCGGTGTCGACCACCGACACGACGTGCTCCATCGCCTGCGCGGAGCCCGCGGTAGCGCCGGCCACCTCCTGCACGCTGGTGGCGATTTCGCGCGTGGTGGCGCTCTGCTGCTCCACCGCCGCGGCAATCGCCGACGAAACCTCATTGATCTTGCCGATGATGGTGCCGATCTCGGCCATCGCCGTCACGGCCTCGCCGGTCGCCGAGCGCACGGTTTCGATCTGGCTGCCGATCTCGGTGGTCGCCTTCGCGGTCTGCGCCGCCAGCGACTTCACTTCGCCGGCGACCACGGCGAACCCCTTGCCGGCCTCGCCCGCCCGCGCCGCCTCGATGGTCGCGTTCAGCGCCAACAGGTTGGTCTGGTTGGCGATCTCGCGGATCAGGTGCACCACGTCGCCGATGCGCGCGGTGGCCTCCGACAGCCCCTGCATCGTCGCGTGGCTCGAACTCGGCGCGTTGCGCCGCCTGGTTCGCCACCTGGCTCGCGGCGGCCAGCTGGCGGGAAATCTCGCCGACGCTGGAGGTCAGTTGTTCGACGGCGGCGGCGACCGAGGTCAGGTCGCGGGACGATTTCGCCGCCCGCTCCGACGTGGCGGAGGCTTCGCCGTGCACGGCGCCCACCGCCTCGGACATCGCCTCCGAGGCGCGCCGCATTCCCTCGGCGGAGCCCGCGAGCGAGGCCATCACGCCCGAGATCGACTTGCCGAAATCCTGCGTGTGATGCTCCATCGCCGCCTGCCGGTGCGCCTTCGCGGCACGCTCGGCCTCCTGTTCGTGCGCGAGGCGGTCGGCGGCGATGGCGTTCTGTTTGAACACCTCCACGGCGCGCGCCATGTCGCCGATCTCGTCGCGGTTGTCGCGGGCCGGGACCTCGACCGCGCGGTCGCCGGCGGCGAGCCGGCCCATCACGCCGGTCATCGCGCCAAGCGGCCCGACGATGCTGCGGCCGATCAGGAAGGCGAGCGCGGTGCCGATGCAGCAGCGCCACCGCCGCCAGGATTTCCTGCAGCAGCGACGCGTCGGCAACCGCGCCCGCGGCCTCGGTGCGGCTTGTTTCGAAGTCTTCGGTCAGTGAGGCCACCGCACCATCGAGCTTTTGCTGCATCGTCAGAATCTCCGGCCTCATCTGATCGTAGTAGAGCGCGTCCGCCGCCAGTTTGGCTGTTGAGTAGGCGGAAAAGCTGGCCTCGTAGGCGGTCAGCGCGGCCTGCACCGGGGGAACCAGTTTGGCGATTTCGCCATTCGCGCTGCGCTGCAGATCAGCGATCGCCGCGCCTGCATGTTCCACGTTGGTCTTGAACGTTGCGGGACCTGCCTTGTCGAGCGTCGCCATGAAGCGCCAGTTCGCGACGCGAACCAGCAGCACCGTGGATTCAACGGTCGCCGCGGCTTCGGCCATCGCCGGGTCGTTCGCGGCGCGTGCGGCCGCGACCAGCGCGGTTGGTTGCTGCGGTCAGCGAATCGCCGCCGGTGAACAGCTTCGCGCGTTCGGCGACCCAGGTGGCGGTCAAGCTGGCGAACTGGTCGAGGTTCGTCGTCGTGCGCATGCAGCGTATCCTGCACGGCCTGATAGCTGCCGCCGCTCCTCGCGACAGCGTCGCCCGCGCTGCCGTCCAGCAGGGCGTTCGCCGCGCTCGCGCTCTGCTTCGCGTCCGTTCATCGAGGGCTTCCTCGGCATCGATGATGATAGTGCGTCTCCGCCCGGCGTATCGCCTCGAGGTCGCGCGGCGAGCTCAGCACCCGCTGCGTGTTGCCCGGCCAGCGCGTTCATCTTGCCGACGTTGTTCCGATGCCGGAGAACTGGTGCACCGCCGAACACGGCGATGCCGAGGCTCAGCGCGACCAGCCCGGCGAAGCCAAGATAGATGCGCGTGCGCACCTTGAGACGGAGAAAACCCATGGATGCCCTCGGTTGCTGCGCCGGCCGGCGGCGGACGGCGCGCAGCCTCGGCACATTGCACCAAGATCGGGTTAATGCCGGTGCCGGGGCGCCGCTCGGCCAATCCCCGCCGCCACCCCGTCCCGGCGCGGATCGGGGTATCCACTTCGGCTGGCCGCGCCGTGCAGCGCGAACGCGTGAACCGAAAGCCTATCCGGTCTCGCGAAATGCTCGGGCGGGTCGCTGGATAAATCGTCGGGCCTGGACAAAAGTTCCGCTTGAGTACGGACCTGGCATGTAGTAGTAGACCCATGATCAAGTTGTCAGAATCTGAAATTGTTCCTTGAGGCAGCGTGTCAGATCCAAATGTTGCCCCCGCTCCGGTGAAAAAAGAGTATTCGAGACTGGCCAAATGGGCCGGCATCTTCACGACCGTCGTCACGACCGTTGACTTTCGGCATCCTTGCCGCTGACACAGCTTTACAACTGGTTCGGGCCGGTCAGCCTGCCCGAGTGTGACGACAGCGGGGTGCAAAGCACCATTCGAAACATCTTCCGCGAGAAGGCGAAGGTCGAGATTGCGGTGATGGACGCGTTCACGCCCGCGCCCATGGCCGCCGACGGCCTCTCCTGCACGGCCGATCTCACGTTCAGCGACAAGGCTCGGGCCCGCCTGACCTATCGCGTGTACCTGCAGGACGGCCATGTCATGGTGCAGACCGGTGACGTGAAGACCCTTTGAATCCGAATGAAAGATGAAGTCATGTCCCACGTTGCAAAAGCGGCCCTGATCGCGGCCCTCACGTTGGCGCCCATCGTGGCCGCCCGCGCCGATGTCCCCGCGAAATTCATCGGCGCGTGGGGCCGCGAGAACTGCAGCGTCCTCGTCATCCGCTTCGGCGCCAAGAGTTTCGCAAGTCCGGCCGATGGACCGGCGATGGCCGTGAGCAGCGCCGTCGAGGCGGGCGGGCTGCTCAACGTGACCTATAAAAGCCCGGACGTTCCGAAGCCGGTGACCGACACCTATGCCGTCGGCACGGACGGGCGCCTGCAACTGCTGCGCACCTCGGTCGACGGCGCGGTGGTGGCCGAATTCCACAGCGCTCCGTGGGGCCATTGTCCGTGAGGAGCGGATCGAAGACATGATCATGATGATCAGCGCGATCGGCGTCGTGCTCGCGGTATTCGGTGTATGGTTACGGCTCCGCGCGAAAAAGGACCGGGCGGCGCGGGCAGCTTGGCTCACGACCCGCGGGGCGGTCGTTTCCTCGCGCGTGACCGTCGAAGAAGTACCCGGCGAGAACGGCGGCAGTTTCGACAGGTTCGGCGCCAACTACAGCTACGCGGCCGCCGGCACGCCGCACCGGGGCTATATCTATTCGGATAAGGCAAAGCACCACAAGACACTGCTCGCCAAGTACCCTGCCGGAGGAGCCGTTGACGTATTCTATGATCCGGCGAAGCCTGGACACAGCGAGATCAGGGATCCGCTGGTGCTGGCCGGCGGCTGGATCGACGGTCTCTATCGGTTCGGTTTCGTGCTGATCCCGCTCGGAGCCATCGTCGCCCTGGTGGGCCTCGTGCTTCCGCTGGTCCAGTAGCCAGCAGGCGTTCCGCCGCAAATCCGTAACCGAATGCCGCATCTGGAGGCGCCACGATGAACCGAACACGACTTGCATTCAGGCTGGCATTCCGACTGGCGGTGATCGGGCTGCCCCTGCTGTTTTCCGTCGCGGCGCGCGCCGACGATGACACTGCCATCGACCTGGCATTCTGGCAGTCGATCCAGAACAGCACCGACCCGGCGGAATACCGAGCGTATCTGGACGCATTCCCGAACGGCAAGTTCGCCAAACTGGCATCGATCCGGGCCCACGCGGTCGCACCGGCACCGGCCGCCGCCGCGGTCGCGAGCCCATTGCCCGCGCTCCGGCCGGCGCCGCAGCCGGCGCCGCCAGCCCAGCAGGCGACCGACGACGTGGGCGACACGCCCGCCGGCAAGATGCTGCTGGAGCCGGCCGCCCCGCGGGTAGGCCAGACCATCCGCATCACCTGCCAGGATTTCCCCAAACCCACCTCAGCCGACACGCTCGTCGTGGTTCCTGCCGGTACGCCGGTCATGGACCCCGATAAGGGGGCCCGACCAGACCAAGGCGGTGTGGTTTGCCTATGCGTTGAACTGCTTCGGCATCCCGGTGACTGCCGGTCCATTCGCGCCGGGCGCCTACGAAGTTCGCTTCATGACCCGTCTCTACAACAATACCGGGGTAATGGAGCTCCACGCGACGACTGCGTTCCGGGTGCGCTGAGCGGTCGGCGCCGTGCGCAAGTCCGTCGACGGGCGGAATAGGTTTGCCGGGGCGCTGGTCGTCCTGGCGCTGCTGCTGCCGCTGCCGGCGCGGGCGCAGGACCCGGCCGACCTCGCCATGTGGCAGTCGATCGCGCACAGCACGAACCCGGCAGAGTATCGCGCATATCTCGAAACTTTCCCCGACGGCCGCTTCGCCGGTCTCGCGCGGCTACGCGCAGCGGGCGCATCGGCGCAACCCGCACCGCCGCCCGCGTCACCGGCCGCGCCCATCCAGGCGGCCGCGCCCCTTTCGGCCGGCGTCTGGCTGCGACCGGCGCACGCCAGCGTGCGCCTGGTGGACGGCGTGGTGCTCGACCTCGATGCGAGCGCGTTGCGGAAAAGTTCCAACCTGCGCATCGCGGTCGTGGCCGTCGGCACGCCCGAGACGATCGCGGACATGAACGACTATCTCGACAACAGCAGCTCCGTCACTCCGACCCGGCTGCATCTGACGGTGCCGTCCGGGCCGCCGGGGCGTGACGAGGTCCGGCTGTATCACGTGCCCCCGTTCGCCGATGCCCCGGTGCTGGCGGCGCGGGCCGCTGTCACCATCGCACCGGGCGTGACCGGCGCGATCCTGGCGCGCACGCTGGCCCGGGAAGCGGCGCGGCTGGGTCCGCTGCGGTTCGAGGCCAACCATCGGAACCGGCCGTTGCTGGTGCAGGCGGCGTTCCTGAACCTGCAGCCCGGCTCGCGTTCGACCCGCGCTGGCTCGCCGCGTTCGGTGCCGACCTGCCGGCCGCGACTGCGGTTGCGATCACCATCGGCATGCCCGGCATCGCCCCTGACGACAACGGGCTGGTCGGCGACGTGGTCTGCACGACCTCGGCCGATCCGAGCGCGACGCTGGAGCGGCTGGCGGCCTTGCAGGTGGGCGACCCGATCCTGGTGCGGGGCATTCCCACGATCTGGACCGCCGCGTCCGCCGCCGACCCGGTCATCCTGAAGGATTGCGCGCTGGCGCCGTGATTGTGGCTCAATCCCCGGCCACCACCCCGTCCCGCCGCGGGTCGGCGGCACCCACCCAGCCGGCCGCGTCGTGCAGCGCGAACGCGGAACCCGAAAGCATCCGGTCCGCCCGCGCCCGGTAGCCCATCGCCGCCAGCGCCGGGAGCAGCGTTTCCGCTGGCGTGCCGGCCTCGACGGCGACGTGGTCCGGGTCGGCGGAGCTGAGATGCGGGCGGGCCAGCGCGTCGTCCGGCGCGCGGTGGTTGCCCAGGATCTCGATCAGCGCCTGCGCCACCGCGTCGGGCACGAACGCGCCGCCGCCGCTGCCGCCGAGCAGCACCGGCTTGCCCCCGGCATCCAGGACCACCACCGGCGCGAACGGCGTCGCCGGGCGCTTTTCCGGCTGCATCTCGTTCGCGTATTGGACGCCGCTGGGCGGCGCCGGGGCGAAATCGACCAGCGCGTTGTTGAACACCACGCCGTCCACCGCCACGCGCGCGCCGAACGTGTGGGTCAGGCTGGTGGTCATGGTCAGCGCGTCGCCGGTTTTCGCGACCACCACGATCTGGCTGGTCGCGGTGGTCGGGGCGCCGGGATCGTCGCGGGCGCCGTGCGCGTCGATCATGCGCACGATGTCGCCCGGCCGCGGGTGCATCAGCGCGTGCCCGTGCGGGATCAGCGCCGCGCGCGTCGCCAAATATTGCGGGTCGAGCAGCGCCGCCAGCGGCACGGCGACGAACTCGGGGTCGGCGATGGAGTGCCGCCGGTCCGCCTCGGCCAGCCGGCCGGCGTCGAGGAAGCGGTGCGCGTAGTCGGCGTCGGCGAAATCGCCGGTGCCCGCCATCGCGATGATCTGCGCCGCCACGATGCCGCCGAACGAGGGCGGCGGCGCGGTGCAGATCTTCCACTGCCGCCAGGGGACGCACAGCGCCGCCGCCGCGGTCGCCGCGTAGCCGGAAAAGTCCGCGGCGGTCAGCGGCGAGGGCGGCGTGCCGCGGCCGAGCGCCGCCAGCAGGTCGCCGAGCGCGGCGCCGTCGTACAACCCGGCCGGCCCATGCACCGCAATCCGACGCAGCGCCGCCGCATAGCCGGGGTCACGCAGCACCGCCCCAATCGCCGGCACCGAGCCGTCCGGCAGCAGGTAGGGCGCAGCCGCCTGGCCGTACGTCTCGCGGGCATTGGGCACGGCCAGCAGGTCGTGCAGGCGGGGCGGCACGGCGAAACCATCCTCGGCGAGCTTGATCGCCGGTGCGAACAGGTCGGCCCAGGGCAGCTTGCCGAACGCCACATGGGCCTTCCACAGCGCCGGCAGCGTGCCGGGTACGCCGACCGCGCCGCCGCCATAGGCCACCGCCGCCGGGTCGAGCGCGTGGCCGCGCAGGTCCACGTTGAGGCCGCGCGCCGCGTTGCGGCCGGCCCGCGGCGTGCCGTCGATCACCGTCGGCGTGCCGTCGCGGACCAGCAGCAGCACGCTGCCGCCGCCGAAGCCGGAGGCCTGCGGCTCGACCAACCCGAGCACCGCCTGCGCCGCCACCGCCGCGTCGATCGGCGCGCCGCCGCGGTGCAGCATCGCGAGCCCGGCCTCGCTGGCGCGGCGGTCGGCGGCGATCACCAGTTCGCTGACCGCGTGCGGCGCCGCCGCGGCCGTGGCCGTGGCCGGGCTTGCCGCCTGCGGTCGGTCCGGCGCAGGCGCGGCGCAGGCGCCGAGCAGCGGCAGCAGAAAAAATACCCGGCAGCTCAGGTGAAGCCGCCGGTGGGGCTGGGCGTTCATGTCAGCGCGGACAACAGCCGCAACCCGGCCGGGATGCAACCACCCGGCGGTTGTTCCGGCGGGCCAATCACAATCCCGCGCGCGCGGAGCATCGTGGAGCACCCTTGCGCCGGGCTGCGTTGACGGGTCCCCTTCGGCGACTAGCTTGCCACACCGCCTCGTTCCCCGCCGTCCTGTTGCCCAAGGAGAGCCCGCCCGTGGCCGCCTCGCCCCAATCGCTCCGCCACGCCCGGCGCATCACCCGCTCGTTGCTGCCGCTCGCCGTGCTCGCCGCCTGCGCGCCGGTCGGGCCGAACTACCAGCGCCCGACGCCGCACTGGTCGATCGGCTCCTGGCTCACCGGCCACAAGCCGCCGCCGCCCGCGCCCAAGCAGCCGGCGCCGAGCGTGCCGACCGAGGCGCCGGTCGATCCGAACTGGTGGGCGCTGTTCCAGGACGACGAGCTGACCGGGCTCGAACGCCGCGTCGCCGCCGCCAATCTCGACGTGCAGGTCGCCGGGGTGCGGCTGCAGGAGAGCCGGGCGCAGCTCGGCATCAGCCAGGCGGCGCTGCTGCCGACGCTCGAAGGCACCGCCGCCATGACGCGCGAGAAGATCGCCAAGGGCGGCGTGCTGTCGCTCGAAGGCAACGGCAGCTCGTCGGTTCCGACCACCAACACCGGCGGCGCCGCCGCGGTGCCGAACCAGGGCGCGATCTTCCAGCCGTTCAACCTGTTCCAGGCCGGTTTCGATGCGAGCTGGGAGATCGACTTCTGGGGCCACGCGCGCCGGCAGGTGGAATCCGCGTCGGCCTCCTCGGTCGCCGACGCCGAGGCGCAGCGCAACGTGCTGCTGGGCGCGCAGGCGGAACTCGCGCGCGACTACGTGCAGCTGCGCGGCGCCCAGCGCAACCTGGAGATCACCGAGAACAACCGCGAAAGCGCCGAGAAAAGCTGGAAACTCACGCAGGAGCGCGCGGCCGACGGACTGACCACCGAGCTCGACGTCGCCAACGCCGGGGCGCTGGTCGCCACCATCGCGGCACAGCTGCCGACGCTGGAGGCGCAGCGCGACGACCTGATCGATGCGATCGCGCTGCTGCTGGGCGAGCCGCCGCAGAGCCTGACCGACGAACTGACCGCCGCCAAGCCGATCCCGCCGGTGCCGCCGCTCGTGCCGGTGGGCTTGCCCTCCGACCTCGCGCGCCGCCGGCCCGACATCCGCCAGGCCGAGGCGAACCTGCACGCCGCCACCGCCGACGTGGGCGTCGCGGTTGCCGACTTCTATCCGAAGATCACGCTGACCGGCAGCGTCGCCTTGCAGTCCACGCAGTTGCACACGCTCGGCAACTGGGGCCAGGCCAACACCTGGTCGTTCGGCCCGAGCCTGAGCTTGCCCGTATTCGAGGGCGGCCGGCTGCGCCGCACGCTGGAATTGCGCAAGCGGCAGCAGCAGGAAGCCGCGATCACCTACCAGAAGGCGGTGCTGACGGCGCTGCACGACGTGAACACGGCGCTGACCGACTACGCGGCGCAGCAGCGCCGGCGCGACCAGCTCAGTGCGGCGGTGGCGCAGAACCGGCGCGCGCTGGCGCTCGCGCAGGAACGCTATACCCAGGGCGTCGCCGACTTCCTCGACGTGCTCGACGCGCAGCGCAACCTGCTCGCGGCTGAACAGCAGTTCACCGACTCGACCACGACGGTGTCGACGGATCTCGTGCAGCTCTACAAGGCGCTGGGCGGGGGGTGGGAGACCGCGCTGCCGGACACGCCGCCGGTGCCGGTGCCATTCCTCGAGAAGCCGAGGGACGTGCTGGAATAGTTCTTTTTGATTTCTTTATCGTAGCGAAATGGCCGTGCGTCCCCCACCCCTCCGGTCATCTCCAATCGAGTCGGGGTGGGTCGTAGAAGCCGCGGTATTCCAGGGCCAGCGAACACGGCGGCGGCGCCGGCGGCGTGTAGCGCAGCGGCGGGGCGGGCGGACCTCGCCGACGCGGGGCGCCGCGGCCGCGCCGGGTCCGCCGGCCGCTTGGGGCGCGGCGGCAGCGCCAGGATCGGTGGCGGTTCGAGACCCAGCATGCGGCACAGCGACCGCACCGGCCGGCGCAGCGACGCGGGCGCCGCTTCCAGCAGCGCCGCCATCTCCGGGTCCTGGAGCAGAAAATCGAGCTGCGAGCGAAAGCAGTTGCCGTGTGGCATCGGCAGCAGCGGCACCACCCAGCCGAAGGTGGTGGGGAGGGGGTTTTGCGGCGGGAGTTGGCCCGGGCGCTTGCTCGCGGTGGCGGGGCGCCGGCGCGGAACATAGGTTCCGGCGCGGAGCCGGGCGGCGAGGGCGAAAAAACGCTGCCGGATGCCGCGGAGCCGGTCGACGACCAGCTTGATCAGCGCCGCCGGCAGCTGATCCCCCGCCATCATCGCCACCACGGCGGCACTCAGGCACCGGACGATGGTGATGAAACGCTCCGCGCGGTGCGGGACGTGGGTGGGGTGTGTGACATACGCGATTGTCAATACAAATGACTGTGGGTGGGCAAGCGGGAATTATCGATCGGTGCAAAAAACCGCTTCGGCGGTTCACCCCCCACCACCGGCCCTCCCCCACAAGGGGGAGGGAGAAGCAAGCCCGCATCGCCACGAGCGGGCGTACGGCGGCTTCGGCCGCTGAACCCGCTCAGTTGTTGCAGATCATCCCTTCCGCCCCAGGCGAGCCGGAGACGGCGTTGGGGCCGCCGGAACACAGGTCGTAGTCGTGATTCCGGCGTTCCGAGGGCTCGCGGTAGAAGTAGGCGTGGTTCCACGGGTCGAGCGACACCTTGTCGCCCTTCACGTACGGCCCGTTCCACACCGACACCCCGGTCGGGCGCTCGACCAGCGCCTGCAATCCCTGCTCGGTGGTCGGGTAGCTGCCGACGTCGAGCTTGTAGAGGTCGAGCACCGAGCCGAGCCGTTCGATGCTCTGCTTGGCGACCGAGAATCTTCGCGCCGCCAAGCTGGCGCAGCGCCGCCGGTGCGACCAGCCCGATCAGCAGGCCGAGGATCGCGATCACCACCAGGATTTCCAGCAGCGTGAAGCCGGCCTGCGCGTCGTTCGGGCCAGCACGTCGGGTGCCTGGGGCGGGCGCGGCGGCGAAGCGCATGCAACTGGTCCTTTTTCAGCCGGGCGGGTTCTACAGGATGGCATCGGGGCGGCCAAGGCGCGGGCGACGCGCTTGCGGCCGGGTGCGCGATCGGGATAACGGGCGGCGTCGAACGACGGGCGAACGCGATGGCGGTTTCCATCCTGCAATGCATGCTGCTCACGGCGAGCTTCTATCACCTGCCGCCGCGCGTGCTGCCCTCGATCCACGCGGTCGAGGGCGGCTTCGTCGGCAGCGTCAGCCACAACGCCAACGGCTCCGACGATCTTGGCGTGATGCAGGTGAACACGACATGGCTGCAACCTCTCGCCCGCGTCAGCCGGCTGCCGGCCGAGGAGGTGCGGCGGCGGCTGATCGCCGACGCCTGCTTCAACATCGCCGCGGCCGGGCTGATCATGCGGGTCTACCTCAACGAGACGCACGACGACCTGCTGCTGGCGGTCGGCGACTACCACTCGCACACGCCGGCGCTGAACGCGGACTACCGCGAGCGCGTGCTCGCGGCCGCGCGAAGACTGTTCTGGCACGCGGCGCGGGGCGACTGAAAGCTTACCGAACGTTGTCCTTGACGCACGCTATCGCCGACCGGCGCAGAAGGGGTAAGAACCGGGCATCGGCAGCAACGCATGGACTGGAGAACAGGGTGCAGGACGACCACAACAGGATCGTGCGGCGCGGCGCCGCGTGCGCCGCCGCGGCGGTGCTGACCGCGTGCCTGGCGCTGGCGGTCGCCCGCGCCGACGAAACGCCGGCGCCCGCGCCCGCCACGCCAGCCGCGCCGGCCGCCGGCGCGGCGGCGACGCCGTCGGCCGCGAGCGACGACCCGGTGGTGGCGCAACGCGGCGACATCAAGCTGACCGCGAGCCAGGTCCGCGAGATGATCCGATTTGCCGAGCCCGAGACGCGGCACGTGCTGGAGAGCAATCCCGCAGGCGCTGATGCAGGCGGTGCGCGACCGGATGATCAAGCTGACGCTGCTGCGCGAGGCCGAGGCGCGCCAGTGGGACAAGCGCGACGACATCGCCTATCGCGCCGAACTGGCGCGCGAGGAGGCGATCGAGTCGAGCTGGATCGCCAGCGAGGTCGCCGGCGACCCCGGATTTCCGACCGAGGACCAGGTCAAGACGGCCTATGAGGCCAACAAGGCCAAGATCACGGTGCCGAAGCAGTACCACGTCGCGCAGATCTTCATCGCCGTGCCGCCCGGCACCAGCAAGCAGGCCGAGGAGGACGCGCAGCACAAGCTGGTCGACCTGCGCCAGCAGATCCTCAAGCAGCACGCCGACTTCGCCGTGCTGGCCAAGCGCTACTCCGACGAGAAGGCCTCCGCCGTGAACGGCGGCGAGCTCGGCTGGGTGCGCGAGGACGCGATGATGCCGCCGATCCGCGCCGAGGTACAGGGGCAGGCGGAGGGCAGCATCTCCGAGCCGGTGCGCAGCCCGAACGGCTGGCACCTGATCAAGCTGATCGCGGTCAAGCCGGCGGCGCAGGCGACGTTCGCGGAAGCGCACGACGCGCTGGTCAAGGCGATGCGGCAGGAGCGGCTGGTCGAGGGCCAGCGCAACTACCTCGCCAACCTGCTGAAGCAGCAGCCGATCGAGGTGAACGAGATCGAGCTGAGCAAGTTCGGCGCGAAGTAGCGGGGGACGGGAGATCGCGGTCCGGCACCGATGCGGCGCGACCCCTCCTCCCGGCTTTGGTCCGCTTCGCGGCCCAAACCCACAAGGGGAGGAGGTGCAGAAAGCTCGCTACCGCGCGCTGTCGTCCCGATCCGCGCGGCGCAGGCCGGCGAACAGCAGGCGGAGCAAAATGCCGGCGGAGACCAGGCCGATCACCAGCACCGCCGCACCCAATTGCCAGTTCACCAGCGAAGATGATTCTTCGTAGGCGATCTCGGCCATCGCCCGCACGCGCACGCCGCCGAACGCGGCGACGGTGATGTAGGCGCCGGTCGCGAGCGCGAACACCGTCACCACGCCCACCGCGGCACCCGGCAGGCTCAGCGGCAGCACCACCTCGACGAACGCGCGCGTGCGGGTGGCGCCGAGGTTGCGCGCGGCGCGGATCAGCGCGAGGTCGATCCGCGACACCGCGCCATACAGCGCCAGCAGCATCACCGGAAAGAACACGCCGAGCATGTTGCCGAGTTCGGAAAGCTCGCTGTGCAGCCGCGAACGGTGGGAAATGTCGGCCTCCAGGCGCAGCGTGCGCAGCATCAATTGCAGCAGGCTGAACTCGCCCAGCACCACCAGCCAGCCGAGGCTGCGCATGACGACGCTCACCAGCACCGGCCCGAGCGAGCCCGCGGTCCTGCTGCGCCGCGCCCAGTCGGCGGCGAGCCGCATGCCCCAGGCGATCGGATACCCCACCACCAGCGAAATCAGCGCACAGAGCCCGGCCAGTTTGAAAGTCTCGCCGAGCAGGCGGCGGTACAGCGGGCTCGCCAGCACCCGCGCGTAGTTGCCCGGCAGCAGACCGCCATAGCCGACGGTCGCGCCGCTGCGGTGGCGCTGCACCGTCTCCAGCCCGAGCATGCCGAGCGGCGCGCCGAAATACACCAGCCAGCCGATCGCCGCCGGCAGCAGCAGCATCGCGGCGACCAGCAGCAGCGTGCGCCGCCGCATCAGTTTTCCCCCGGCAGCAGCCACGCATCGCCCGGCGCCCAGCCGAGCGCCAGTGCCGCCCCGGGCGCCAGGCCCGGCGGCGCCTGCGCGAGATCGGCGACCGCCGGGCCTTCGGGCAGGCGGACGGTGATCCGCGTCATGGTGCCGTGGTACTCGATCTGCTCGACCGTGCCGCGCAGCGGGCCGGCTTGGTCGGGCCGCAGCCGGTGCGGGCGCAGGCACAGCAGCACCCGGCCCGGCGGCAGCTCCGGCCGCGCCGGCGCGTTGGCGGTGCCGCCCGACAGCTTCAGCACCGCGCCCGCGCCGGTGTGGCCGAGCAGCGTCGCCGGCAGCAGGTTGCACGGCCCGGTGAAGCCCGCGACGAACCGCGTCGCCGGCCGCTCGAAGATTTCTGCGGGGGTGCCGACCTGTTCGAGCGCTCCCTGGTTCAGCACCGCCACCAGGTCGGCGAGGCCGAACGCGGCCGTTCGATCGTGCGTCGCGAGCACCGCGGTGTTTTCGCCATAGGCCAGCGCCGCGCGCAGCACGTGCCGCACCGCCTCGCGCGGCGCCGCCTCGGCCGGGCCGGGCGGTTCGTCGACCAGCAGCAGCGCCGATCGGCAGGCGATCGCGCGCGCCAGCGCCACCAGCCGGCGCGCCGCGGCGTCGAGCCGGCCCGGATGGCGCTCGCCGGCCAGCGCCGCGACGCCGAGCGCCGCCAGCGCCGCGCGCGCCGCCGCGCGCCGGGCGCCGCGCGCGACGCCGCGCATCTTCAGCCCGAACGCGACGTTGTCCTCGACCGAGAGATGCGGGAACAGCGCCTCCTCCTGCTGCACCGCGGCGATGTCGCGCGCCTCCGGCAGCAACGTGGTGATCTCGCGGCCGGCCAGCTTCACGGTGCCCAGCGACGGCCGCAGGAACCCCGCGAGCACCAGCAGCGTCGCGGTCTTGCCGGCGCCCTCCGGCCCGAGCAGCGCCAGCGTGCGACCGCGGCCGAGCGCGAGCGACAGCGCATCCAGGATCGGACGGTCGCGCCCGGGCACGGTGACGCGGTCGAGCAGCAGGTGCGCGACCGCGTCCGGCCCCGGCTTCGGCATCGCCGCTACGGCGGGACCTGCTCGGCCAGGAAGCGCGCCCGCCACGCCTTGTTGAGGCCGGTCGCCTGGCGCAGCAGTTTCACCTGCGCCGGGTCGCAGACGAGGTCCGGGTGGCCGAGGTAGCGGCACACGGCGCGGGCAACCGCGAGCGGCATCGCGATCATGGCCTCGTAGCCCACGTGCAGCGGCACCAGCCCGTTGACGCCGAGGAACAGGCTGGTCTGCGCATATTGATAGACCACGTGGTTGAGCCGGTGGCGCAGGTCCTCGCCGTCGTAGGTCGGCACGATGTCGGGCTCGGTGAGGCCGTCCGAGCGGTAGTGCCCGGTTTCGACCGCGATCCGCCAGGACACCACCTGCGCCAGCTTGTCCATGCGTTCCATGACGATGAAGCGGCTGCGCGCGGCGATCCGCGGCAGCACGCCGTGCCACGCCAGCGCCACCAGCTGGTCGATCGTGCTTTTCACCACGAACACGTTGTTTTTCGCGTTTTCGCCGGCCAGCACGGCGAAATACTCGCTGAAGCTGTGCAGGCCGCGGGCCCGGGACACCTGCATCACCGGCCCCTCGCCGAGGTCTTCTTCCGCCTTGTTGAAGAACCCGGTCGTCGCCAGCAGCTCGGCCAAATAATACGAGCCGGTGCGGCATGTGTAGATGATGAAGACATAGGAAAGACCCTCCGGCAGCGCCACGCGGTCGCCGTTGCGCAGCGGCATCGCCTGGATGATCGGGTCCTCGAGCGCCAGCTTCAGCACGTCGAACGTCGGCGGCACGATGATCGGCACCCGGCCCTCCAGCTTCCAGCCGTTGCCCACAGGTTACGGGCGCAGCCGCGCGACCGGCAAGCGGCGCCGGGGTTCATGCAGTCTTCACGCAAGCTTCGCCGACGCCGCGGCGGACGCTGTGGCAAAGCCCGCCAAGGGCCGCAGATCGGCCGCCCTAACGTTGGAACCGACCCATGCGCTTTTGCGAGACCGCCATTGCCGTCGCCCCCGCGCTCATGGTGGCGCTGCTCGCGCTGCCGACGAACGCGCTGGAGGCCGACCCGATCTGGACCACGATCTGCACCTCGCCCGACGCGCACCTGTTCACCTATGCCGCCGCGTCGCCGGGGGAGTTCGCCAAGGTCGCCAAATGCGGCCCGGAGCCGACCACCTTCCAGGAACTCCCGGTGGTCGGCTCCGGCGGCGACACCACCGTCGCGCTCGATGTCGGGTACAATCCCGAGACCGCGCGGCTCTGCTTCGTCAACCGCGCGCTGACCGAGGCGCCGGTGCTGCGCGTCGGCGTCGGGCGCCGGCTCACGTTCACACTGCAGAACACGCTGCACAACTCCGGCGCGAGGCACGAGCGCAACTGCGATATCCAGTTGTTCGGCGGCACCGACGGGTTTTGCGTGACCCGGCCGACGTTCAAGGCCGAGCCGGGGCCGGACGGCCCGTACTACCCGATCGAGGCCAACCAGGCACACACCGCCGACGGCACCACCAACCTGCATGTGCACGGCTTCTTCGTGCCGCCGACGCCGTGCAGCGACGAGGTGCTGCGCACCGCCATCTATCCGGCCAACTGGATCGCGCCGGTGGCGCCGCTGCAACCGTGCCAGACCGCGCCGGACACGCTGACCTACAGCTACGACCTGCCGCCCAACCATCCCTCCGGCCTGTACCTGTACCACACGCACCGCCACGGCCAGGCGGAGCAGCAAAGCCAGATGGGCCTGGTCGGCGCGATCGTGATCGAGGACGGCGGCGACGAGTATCGCCGCTCGATCGGCGTGACCGACGAGGTGCTGGTGGTCAGCGACACGCCGCGCACCGGCTGCCTGTTCGGCCCACAATGCGACGGCCCGAACCAGCCTTCCGCCGGCGCCCCGCACACCCGGCACCAGCCCAACCGGGAGGCAGCGCGCGAGGCGGCACGGGAAGCCGTCGCCGCGACGTCCGACGGCAGCAAGCCGTTCGGGCTCGATCCGCGCGTCGACGAAGTGGACCAGGCCGGCGGCTGCGCCGAGGGCGCCTACAACAACGCGGGCGGCGTCGAGCTGTGGACGTTGAAGCTCAACGGCGCCGCCGTTCCGGAGGAGCAGAACGGCACCTTCCCGCCCGACAGCGAGCTGCTGACCAAGACGATGCAGCCGGGCCAGCGCCAGATTTTCCGGGTCGTGAACGCGGGCGCCGATTCCTTCCTCGCGCCGCAGGTCGTGCTGGCGAAGGACGGCGTCGAGACCATCGAGCCGCTCGAAGTGTTCGAGCGTGACGGCGTCGGCCTCGCGGATGCCGAGGGCAACCGGCATTTCGGCTATTTCAACGTGGCCAAGGACCCGCTGATCGTACCGCCCTCCGGCCGCATCGAGTTCGTCGTGCATGCGCCGCCGGTGGGCGCCAAGCTCTACCTGCAAAGCGCCCAGGTGTTCCCGGGTTGCGGCGGCAACCAGTATCCGGCGCGCCGACTGCTGCTGATCACCCCCGCCGGCGCGCCGGTGAACCCCGGCCCGCCTGGCGACGCCGACCTGCTGCCCGAATCGGGCCGGCTGCGCGACTACCTCGCGACGCTGAACGCGCCGCCGACCGTGCACCGCACCTTCGTGTTCGCCGAATACGGCCGTGACTTCACCTATGCGCAGACGCGCTGGCTCAGCGGCCCGCCGACGATCGCCCAGTACGACCCGACGCAGGTCGATTTCTTCATCACCGAGATCGCCGCCGACGACGGCTCCGTTCACCCCAAGCGCACCGCGATGATCCCGTTCATCGCGCACAACCCCGCGCCGCAGGTGGTGGTGCATCTGCACGGCCGCGACAGCGTCACCGAGGAGTGGCTGGTGGAGAACGCGACGCTGGAGATCCACGCGTTCCACATGCACCAGATCCACTTCCGCGACCTGACCGCGGACAGCCCGGACCCGGACCGGCACCCGGTGCTCGACGTGATCACGTTGCCCGCGGCCGAGTTGGTCGGCGACATCGCCACCGGCTACCCCGGCAAGCCGGGCCGGCTGCGGCTGCAGATGCACTTCACCAGGCAGGACATCGGCGAGTTCGTGTTCCACTGCCACATCCTCGAACACGAGGACAACGGCATGATGAGCAAGATCCAGGTGGTGGCGGATTGATTTTTCTCTGCCGCCGCTGGAGGCGGTGGGGCGTCGTGAGGTAGGGTGCCCGGATGGATACGCCGGTGCCGACGAGCCTGTCAGTGCGGATGAGCCGCGCCGAGTTTCGCGCCTGGGCCGAGCGGCAGTCGCGCGGCCGTTTCGAGCGCGTAGACGGGCAGGTGGTGCCGATGACGCCGGAGCGGATCGTTCACATCGAACTGAAGACGGCCGTCTGGCAGGCGCTGAATGAGGCGGTTCGCGCCAAGGGGATCGAGGCCCAGGCGCTCGGCGATGGGGCGACGGTGGAGATCGGAGAGGACACCGATTATGAACCGGACGCACTGGTGAACCTTGGCCCCCGTGCCGCTCCGCACGGGACGGTTGCTCCGAACCCGGTGATCGTTGTTGAGGTATTGTCCCCGGGCACGCAGTCCATTGATTCGCACGAGAAGTTCGCGGGGTATTTCAGCGTGCCATCGATTTCGGCACTATCTCGTGGTCAGTGCATGGCGCCGGCAGGTGACCCACCACCGACGGACAGGGGATGCGATCGTGTCCTCCGTCATCACCGAGGGGACGATCGTATTCGACCCCCCCGGGATCTCGATCGAGCTGGACGCGATCTATCGGGACGTTGCGCTGTAGCGGGTGCGGTTGGGCGGCCGGTCTTGCAAACAGCGACGGAAAGCCTGATTCTCAGAGAATGAAGAGCGGTAAAGTGATGGCAACGGAGAGCATGCCGGTGGCGGAAGTAACGGCACAGGATGAACTTGCCCCTCCCGGATCACCGCCAACAGTTGTGGTGGCGCCGGAGCTGCTTCAGGGCGAACATGTCGTCATCCGGGAAGAGGACGACACTGACGAAGACTACGAAACGCGTAGCCGGCTGCTTGCCGCAGTGCTCTCGGCGGCGCGAACAGCTTGAGCCTAGCGAGGTTCCGTGAAGGTGATTTTGTCTGGAGCGCGTTTCCGGCCCGCGAGAACCCTAGGCTGCCGGGATCGTTGCACATAGCCTATACGCTTGGCACGTCCGTGGTGAATGCGGGCGCGGCATACGGGATGATCGGCGCGGTCGCGGCATACACGACGAGCCAGCCCTGGCAGCATGAAATCATACCGCCGGGCATCGTCATCTTCGATCGAACGGAAGCGTTGAGCCTGGGGCAAGACCGCGCTTTCGTGCTGGATCTTCGGCGGCTGGCCTTCCTGCCAATCACGCCTGTCTGATTTCCGTACCTCGGTCAGCCCGGCGACGGGGTCGTCGGCAGGGCGGACAAGGCGCGACGGCGGCAACTCAGCCAAATTGCGGAAGTCCTGCATACCCGCCGCCCCGAGATCGTGGAGCGGCTCGGCCCGCTTTGGCCGGGCGGGTCCCGGTAGCGTCGCTACCCGACCCGCTCCCGCACCACCGCTCCGACCGCCGGCGCCGCATCGCCGGCCGTCACCGCCGCGCGCACTGCTGCCGCCGCGCGCTCGTATGCGGCATCATCGCCCGCGTGCACGAAGCAGATCGGGTGCGACGCATCCACCGTCTCGCCGATGCCGGTGAACGCGGAGAAACCGACGCGCGGATCGATCTCCTGATCCGCCCGGGTCCGCCCGCCGCCGAGGCCGATGACGGCCAGGCCGATTGCGCGCGCATCGATCGCCGTGACGATCCCGGGACGGGAAGGGGCCACCGGCAGCGCCAGCAGCGACCGGGGCAGCGCCCACGGATTTTCGAGAATGCCGGCCGGGCCGCCAAGGGCAAAAACCATCCGAGCAAAAACCTCCGCGGCGCTACCATCGGCCAGTTTGGCCTCGGCCAGCTTTCGCGCCATCACGGCGTCGGCGGCGATGCCGCACAGCACGAGCGCTTCGGCAGCGAGCGCGAGCGTGACTTCCCCAAGCCGTGGCTCCCTCGCTTCGCCAGCCAGGAACGAAATGGCTTCTTCCACCTCCAGCGCGTTGCCCACTGCGCGGCCCAGCACCTGGTCCATGTCGGTGATCAGCGCCGCCGTCGGCACGCCGGCGCCATTCCCCACGTCGACAATGTTTTTCGCGAGTGCCCGCGCGCTCGCCAGGTCCGGCATGAACGCGCCGGAACCGACCTTCACGTCCATCACCAGCGCCGCGTCCCTTCCGCGAATTTCTTCGACAGGATCGAGGCCGTGATGAGGGGAAGACTTTCCACCGTCGCGGTCACGTCGCGCACCGCGTACAGCCGCCGGTCCGCTGGCGCGAGGTCGGAGGTCTGGCCGATGATCGCGCAGCCCACCTCGCGCACCACCCGCACGAACGTCGCCTGGTCGACGTCCACCCGATACCCGGGAATGGAAGCAAGCTTGTCGAGCGTGCCGCCGGTGTGTCCGAGACCGCGCCCCGAGATCATCGGCACGAACGCGCCGCACGCCGCGAGCAGCGGCGCGAGAATGAGGCTGACCTTGTCGCCGATGCCGCCGGTCGAATGCTTGTCCACGACCGGGCCATCGACGCCGAGCGCGCGCCAATCGAGCACCGTGCCGGAATCGCGCATCGCCAGCGTGAGCGCGACGGTTTCTTCGGTGGTCATGCCGCGCAGGAACACGGCCATCGCAAAGGCGGCGACCTGGCCCTCGGAGATCCGGCCGTCGGTCAGGCCGGCGATGAATTCCCGGATGTCTCCTGTCGCGAGGGAAAATCCGTCGCGCTTGCGGCGGATGATTTCCTGGGGCAGCACGCGTCAGCGGTCCTTTACGTAGGGCACGCCGCTGGCGCGCGGCGGAATGGCGCGGCCGACGAAGCCGGCCAAAAGAACAATCGTCATCAGGTACGGGATGATCTGCACGAACTCGACGGGCACCGCGCCGATGCCCGGCAGCAGCACGCCCTGCAGCCGGATCGCCAGCGCGTCCAGCGCCGCGAACAGCAGGCAGCCGGCGAGCGTGCTCCACGGCCGCCACTTGCCCAACACCAGCGCCGCCAATGCCAAAAACCCGCGCCCGCCGGTCATGTCGCGCACGAAGCCGGCGCCCTGCGCCGTGGAAATATAGGCGCCGGCGATGCCGCACAGCGCGCCTGCGATCAGCACCGCCGCGTAGCGCAGCCGCACCACCGAGACGCCCGCCGTGTCCACCGCCGCCGGACTTTCCCCGACCGCGCGAATGCGCAGCCCGAACCGCGTGCTGCCCAGGATCCACCACGCCAGCGGCACGAGGGCAAAGGTCGGGTAGACGAGAATATTCTGGCCGCCAAGCACCTCGGTGTAGAAGCGCCCGACGACCGGAATTTGCCCGATCAGGCCGGAGAGCGGCAGCACCACCTCGGAGAACCGCGCCGACGGCGGCAGCGGCGGCGTCTGCCCGCCCTGCGCGAACCACGCCAATCCCAAGGTCAGCGTCAGGCCGGAGATCATGATGTTGATCGCGACCCCGGTCACCACCTGGTCGCCGCGCTGGGTGATGCAGACGAAGCCGTGCAGCAAACCGAGCGCGCCCGACACCGCCATCGCCGCCGCAAGCCCGAGCCAGACGCTGCCGGTGATGCTGGCGACCGCCGCCGCCGCGAACGCGCCGGCCAGCATCTTTCCCTCCAGGCCCACATCCACGACGCCGGACCGCTCCGAGAACAGCCCGGCAAATCCGGCCAGCACCAGCGGCACCGCGACCCGCACGGTGGCGGCGAGAACAGGAACGATCTGGCTGAGCGCGTGCATGCTCAGATGCCCGCCGTGCGCAGGCGCAGCACCCGCACCAGCGACGGCCGCAGCATGGTCGCGAGGCCGCCGGTGAACAGAATCACAAGCCCCTGCAAGGCAACGACGAGATACGGCGAGATTGCCGGCATGTCGAAGTTCAGCTCGGCGCCACCCTGCACCAGCGCGCCGAACAGGATCGCCGCGATCAGGATGCCGAGCGGATGGTTGCGCCCCATCAGCGCGACCGCGATCCCCGTAAAACCGTAGCCGGCCGGGAACGCGATCAGCAGTTTGCCTTGTGCGCCCATCACCTCGTTCAGCGCGACGCCGCCCGCGAGCGCGCCCGACAGCATCATCGACTGCACGATCAGCCCCGGCGGCGTGATCCCGGCATACACCGCCGCGCGCGGCGAGGCGCCGACGACCCGCAGCGCATAGCCCCAGCGGGTGTGCCAGATCAGCACCCAGACCAGCACGAGGCAGATCAGGGCTACGAAGAACGCGAGATTGAGCGGCGTCGCGGCGATCTCGATGCCGACGGCGGAAAAAATCTTGTCCATCTTCGGCAGCACCGCGTTGGGCGCGAAGTAGCGCGTCTCCGGCGACATCTGGCCCGGCTTGATCAGCACGTTGACCAGCAGGTATTCCATCACCGAGTAGGCGATGAAATTCGCCATGATCGTGGTGATCACGATATGGCTGCCGCGTTTCGCCTGCAGCCAGCCGGGGATCGCCGCATAGGCGCCGCCGAACAGCGCGGCGCCCGCGATCGCCAGAGGCAGGATCAGCCAGAACGGCAGGAAGTCGAGATACAGGCACACGAGCGCGACGCCGAGGCCGGCGATGTAGGCCTGGCCCTCGGCGCCGATGTTGAACAGGCCGCAGTGGAACGCGACCGCGACGGCGAGGCCGGTGAAGATCAGGTCGGTCGCGTAGTACAGCGTGTAGCCGATGCCCTCGCCGGAGCCGAGCGCGCCGTCGACCATCGTGGTGACGGCTTCGAGCGGATCCTGCCCGGTCAGCACGACAACCACGCCCGCCGCCAGCAGCGCCAGCAGCAGGTTGAGCAGCGGCAGCACGATGAACTCGGCCCACCAGGGCAGGCGCAACGCGGTGCCGCTCATGGATGAAGCCCCCTCCCCTTGCGGGAGGGGGTTGGGGGAGGGGTCGCGGCGTCGAGAATCGAGGTGCAACACGCCCGGAAGATTGCCCATCACCTCGTTGTTCCAGAATCGCAGCACACGGATGCCGCGTCGGGAAAACCACGCGCCTCGCCCTGCGTCGCGCTCGCTATCGACGTGCGTCGCCCCATCGACCTCGACGGCCAACTTGCAAGACGCACAATAGAAATCGACGATGTATCGACCGAACGGCACCTGCCGCCGGAACTTCAGTCCGCCGAGGCCGCCGGTTCGCAGCGCCTTCCACAGCAGTCTCTCACGCTCCGTCGGTTCACGCCGCATTTCGCGAGCATGAAGCAGCCGCAAATCCTCTGCGCCGTCCCGCGACCCCTCCCCCAACCCCCTCCCGCAGGGGGAGGGGGCTTCGACAACAGGGCTCGGCGAGAACGCGGGATGCGGCATCACGCCGCCCCTGCCATCAGCAGCCCCAGTTGCCGCTCGTCCGCGTCCGCCGGCAACAGTTCGCCGACCAGGCGGCCGTCGAACATCACCAGGATGCGGTCGGCCAAACGAAGAATCTCGTCCAACTCGACCGACACCAGCAGAATCGCCTTGCCGCGATCGCGCATGTCGAGCAGCCGACGATGGATGAAGTCGATGCCGCCGATGTCGACGCCGCGGGTCGGCTGACCCACCAGCAGCACCGCCGGGTCGCGCTCCATCTCGCGCGCCATGATCAGCTTCTGCTGGTTGCCGCCCGAGAACAGCGAACCGCGAAGTTTCGGCAGCGGCGGCTTGACTTCGTACTTCTCCATCAGCCGCTGCGTGTGCCGCTCGATCCGCCCCCAGTCGAGCAGCGGCCCGCGCGAATACACCGGGTCCTCGTGGTAGCCGAGGATCGCCGACTCGCGCGCCGCGAACGGCGGCACCAGATCCCGTGCGCAGCCGGTCCTCCGGCACATGCGCCATGCCGAGTTTTCGCAACTCGTCGGCGAAGCACGGATGGTCGGCGGCGATCGTGCGGCCGCCGATCGTCACGCGGCCCGCCTCGAACCGGCGCATTCCGGCCAGCGCCTCCATCAGCTCGGTCTGGCCGTTGCCGGAGACGCCGGCGATGCCGACGATTTCGCCGCTGCGCACCGAGAAACTCACGTCCTTGACGCGCTGCACGCCCATCGCGTCGCGCACGCTCAGGTCGTGCACCTCCAGCGCGACGCCGCCCATGTGCAGCGGCGCCTTGTCGAGGCTGCGCGCGAGCTTGCGGCCGATCATCAGCTCGCCGAGTTCGTCGGTCGAGGTTTCCGAGGTGATGCGGTGCCCGACCATCTGGCCGGCGCGCATCACCGAGACGCGGTCGGTGATCGCCATGATTTCCCGCAGTTTGTGCGTCACCAGGATCATCGTCTTGCCCTGTGCACGCAGCGCGCGCGAGCACGCGGAACAGATCAGTCGCTTCCTGCGGCGTCAGCACGCCGGTCGGCTCGTCAAGGATAAGAATCTCGGCGCCGCGATACAGCGCCTTCAGGATCTCGACACGCTGCTGCGCGCCCACCGGCAGGTTGCCGACGATCGCCTCGGGATCGACGTCCAGATCGGTACTCGCCGGAAATGCGCCGCAGTTCGTCGCGCGCCTTCGGCACGTGCCTGCGCAGCAGCGCGCCGCCCTCGACGCCGAGGATGACGTTCTCCAGCACGCTCATGGCGTCCACCAGCATGAAGTGCTGGTGGACCATGCTCGATGCCCGCGGCGATCGCGTCGCGGCTCTCCGCGATCGTCACAGTCTTGCCGTCGATCAGGATGTCGCCCGCATCGGCCGTGTAGAAGCCGTACAGGATGCTCATCAGCGTCGACTTGCCGGCGCCGTTCTCGCCGATCAGGCCGTGGATGTGGCCGCGCTGCACGGCGAAATCCACCGCGCGGTTGGCGTGCACGGTGCCGAACCGCTTGTCGATCCCGCGCATCTCCACTGCCGGCGCGGCTTTTTGCTCCTGTCCGTCCGGCGGCGGAGTCGATTTCCCCGTCATTGCGGGAGTTGACCCGGCAATCCACGACGCGAACGCGACACGGATCCCCGGGTCAAGCCCGGGGATGACGCCATGACGGAGTTCGCTGATGCCACGCCGCAGCTTTCCGAACGAGCTTCGCCCCAGACCTACGACACCGGGCACTTGTTGTCGGACATGTAGTCGTGCACCTCGATCTTGCCGGCGATGATGTCCTTCTTCGCGGCCTCGACCTTGGCCTTCCACTCGGGCTTGACCAGCGGGGCGTTGTACTTGTCGAACGCCGCGTCGACGCCGCCCTCCTTCAGCCCGAGCACGGAGACACCGGGCGCGAATTTTCCATTCTTCGCGTCCATGAAGAAGTCCTCGGTCGCCACGTCGACGTGCTTGACCATCGAGGTGAGCATGTGGCCGGGATGCAGATAGTTCTGGTCGCTGTCGACGCCGATCGCGAGCTTCCCGGCATCCGTCACCGCCTGATAGACGCCGAGGCCGGTCGCGCCGGCCGCCGCGTACACCACGTTCGCGCCCTGCTCGATCTGGCTTTTCGCGAGTTCGCCGCCGCGCACCGGGTCGTTCCAGGCCGACGGCGTGGTGCCGGTCATGTTCTGGAACACCTGCATGTTCGGATCGACCGCCTTGACGCCCTGCACGTAACCGCAGGCGAAGCGGCGGATCAGCGGGATGTCCATGCCGCCGACGAAGCCGACCTTCTGGCCCGGACTCGCGAGTGCCGCGAGCATGCCGACGAGGTAGGAGCCTTCCTGTTCCTTGAACACGAACGAATGCACGTTCGGCAGGTCGACCACCATGTCGATGATGCCGAAATGCGTCTTCGGGAATTCCTTGGCGACGACGTTGAGCCCGTCCGCCTGGGCGAAGCCGATGGCCAGCACCGGGTCGTTGCCGTGCTTGGCGAAGTTGCGCAGCCCCTGCTCGCGCTGGCCTTCGTTCTGCACCTCGAAGTCGCGGAACTTGATGCCGGTCTGTTTCTCGAACGCCATCGCGCCGTTGTAGACGCCCTCGTTGAAGCTCTTGTCGAACTTGCCGCCCATGTCGAACAGGATGGCGGGCTTGATCGGGGCGGCCTGCGCCGGCACGGCAGCGGCCGTACCGAGCGCCGCCGCGGCCAGCAAGGCGGCAGGTAGCAGTTTGTGCATGGGAATCCCCCTCAGGTGTTGGACGGGTCGAGCGCGCGACGCCCCGGCGCGCGCGGCGCCGGGGCGATGTGCAAGGCTGCTACCCGCGCCGCGCATGTGTCAACGGGGCGTGGCAACGAAGCCGCCGGAATGTCACGCAGGCGGCTTGTTTGCGCCGCGCCAGGCGCGGTGCCAGTCCGCGACCGCGTCCGCCGCCATCGGCCGGGCGATCAGAAAACCCTGCGCCTGCTCGACGCTCGCCGCCTGCATGCGCTGCCACGTCGCCGCGTCCTCGACGCCTTCGGCGACCACCAGCAGGCCGGCCGCGTGCGCCGCCGCGACGATCGTGTCGAGCCGCGCGGCCATCGCCGGGTCGTCGCGGCTGGCGTGCACCAGCCCCATGTCGAGCTTCAGCACTGAGAAGCCGAGCCCCAGCAACTGGTCGGCGTCGCGCACGCCCGGGCCGACGTCGTCGATCACCAGCGTGTAGCCGGCCTGCCGCAGCGCAGTAACGGCGCGGCCGAGATCCTCGGCGTTGACCACCGGCCGGCTCTCGGTCAACTCGATGCCGAGTCGTTCGACCGGAATGCCGGCGGCGCGGCGCCGCTCGTCGAGCCAGGTCAGCGTCTCCGGCAGCAGCAGCACGTCGAGCGGGAAGTTCAGTGCGAGCCACAGGTCGAGCCGCTCCAGCGCCGCCCCGTCCCAGTCGGCGAAGGCGCGCCGCACCACCGCCTGCGCGAGCTGGAACGCCAGCCCCGCGTCCTCGATCTGCGGCACGAACTGGCCCGGCGCCAGCGTGCCACGCTGCGGATGGTCGAGCCGCGCCAGCACTTCCAGCCCGAGCGGCTGGCGGTCGGCGATCCGCACCACCGGCTGGTAGTGGTTGTGCACGTGGCCGGCGGCCAGGGCGTCACGGAGTTCGGCAAGCAACACGTCGCAGCCTCCGGGCACGTGCCGCCGCCCGGCAGCGGCCGTGCCCGGGACCGAGTTCAGCCCATGCCTGGGCGCAATGGTGCTCCCGCCGGGCGACCGACGGCAAGGGGGCGCCGTCGTTCACCGTCAGCGCGCCGCCTTGGCCTTGGCCGGCACCGCCGCGGTGCCGGCGTCGCGCCGCAGCCGGTGTTCGCCCAGGAACAGCAGGATCGGCGCCGCGATGAAGATCGAGGACGAGGTGCCGACGACGATGCCGAACAGCATCACCCAGGCGAAGCCGGAGATCGACTCGCCGCCGAACAGCGCCAGCGGCAGGCTCGCGAGGAACACCGTCATCGACGTGCCGAGGGTCCGGTTCAGCGTCTCGTTGATCGACAGGTCGATCAGCTCGCGCAGCGGCATCGTCTTGTATTTGCGCAGGTTCTCGCGCACCCGGTCATACACCACCACCTTGTCGTTGGTGGAATAGCCGAGGATCGTCAGGATCGCCGCCGACCATCACCAGGTCGAACTCGATCCGCGTCAGCGCCAGGAAGCCGATCGCCTTGGTCACGTCGAGGATCAGCGTCACCACCGCGCCGACCGCGAACTGCCACTCGAAGCGGAACCAGATATAGACCAGGATCATCAGCAGGCTGATGCCCAGCGCCAGCAGGCCGTTGCGGAACAGCTCGGCCGAGACCGAGGCGCCGACCGCGTCGGTGCGCAGGATGCTTCGCGCCCGGCACCGCCTTGCTCCAGCGCCGCGCGCGACCTTGGTCGACCGCCTGCTGCGTCGCCTTGCTCGCTCGGCTGCGCTGCCCAGCCGGATCAGCACCTCCGACGCGTCGCCGAAGCGCTGCACGCCCTGCGCGCGCGCATGTCTGCGCTCGGCAAGCGCCGCGCGGATCTGGGCGAAGTCCGCCGGGCCCGTCGGTGCGCACCTCCATCACCACGCCGCCGGAGAAGTCGATGCCCAGGTTCAGGCCGGGATAGAAGAACAGGATGACCGAGGCGGTGGACAGGATCGCCGAGACGATCAGCCCCATGAAGCGGCCGCGCATGAACTGGATGCGCGTGCCGTCGGGAACCAGCGGAAGCGGGGTCGGATGAACATCTGGCTGATGCGCTCCAGACCGGCAGCAGCCGGGGCCGGGTGCGATGCATACCAGCGCGACACCAGCAGCCGCGTCAGCATCCAGGCGGTGAACAGCGCTGTGGCGATGCCGACCGTGATGGTCACCGCGAAGCCCCGCACCGGGCCGGAGCCGAACACGAACAGCATCACGTGCGCCAGGAACGCCGTCGCGTTGCTGTCGAAGATCGTGCTGTAGGCGCGGCGTGAAGCCGTGTCTCCAGCGCGGCCAGCGGCGGGCGGCCGTTGCGTCGCTTCCTCGCGGATGCGCTCGTTGATCAGGATGTTGGCGTCCACCGCCATGCCGAGCGTCAGCAGGATGCCGGCCATGCCCGGCAAGGTCAGCGTCGCCTGCAGCAGCGACATGATGCGCCAGCATCAGCACCAGGTTCACCACCAGGCGCGACGTTCGCGAACCAGCCGAACAGCCCGTAGAACACTGCCCATGAAGGCGATCACCAGCACGAAGCCGATCGGCCAGCGAGATCGCCCCGGCGCGGATGCTGTCGGCGCCCAGTTCCGGCCCGACGCTGCGCTCCTCCACCACCGTCAGCGGCGCCGGCAGCGCGCCGGCGCGCAGCAGCACCGCCAGGTCGGTGGCCGAGGCCGCGGTGAAGCTGCCGCTGATCTGGCCGCGCCCGCCGGTGATCGGCTCGCGGATCACCGGCGCGCTGATCACCTTGTCGTCCAGCACGATGGCGAACGGGTGGTTCGACGTTGGCCCGCGTGATATCGGCGAAGCGCCGCGCGCCGACCGAGTTGAAGGTGAAGTTCGACCACCCACTCGCCGGTCTGCGGGTTGGTCCCGGCGCGCGCGTCGGTCAGGTCGCCGCCGTCGACGTCGACCCGCTTGCGCACCGCGATCTTCTGCTTCGGGTTGTCCTGCATCGGCAGGAAATCGTCGCCCGGCGGCGGCGCGCCGCCGGCCGTCGGCGTTGGCCGCCTCGTCCACCAAGCGGAACGTCATGTGCGCGGTCTTGCCGAGCAGCTGCTTGATCCGGTCTGGGTCGCCGATGCCGGGCAAGCTGCACGACGATGCGGTCGTCGCCCTGCTGGGTGATCTGCGGGTCGAGCACGCCGGTCTCGTCGATGCGCCGGCGCACGATCTCGATCGACTGCTGCACCGCCCCCGGCGCGCGCGCCTTCAGCGCCACCGGCGACAGCGTCAGCAGTGATCTGCCGTCCGGCGTCGGATGGCGATGTCAGGTCCGGGCGCGCGGTCGGCGCCCTCGGCGGCTGATCAGCGGCTCGCAGCGCCGCCACCGCGGCCTCGGTCTTGCCGGCGTCGCGCAGCCGCAGCAGCACGCGGTTCTGGTCCGGCTGCGGCCTCCAGCGTCGTGTAGAAGATCTGCGCCGGGGCGCAGCGCCTGCCGCGCCGCCGTCGACGCAGGCCGTCCAGCCGCTCCTTGATCACCGCCTTCATGTCGACTTCGAGCAGCAGGTAGCTGCCGCCGCGCAGGTCGAGGCCGAGATGCACGGTGCGCCACGGCAGCCAGGCGGCCGGGGCGGCGAACAGGTTGGGCATGCACAGCAGCGCGCCGAGCAGGCAGGCGCCGAGGATCAGCGCGGTCTTGAGGCGGCTGAAATACATCATGGCGCGGGCGGCCGGCTCCGTTGGGCGGCGGCGGGCGAGGGGGGTGGCGAGCGGCGGCGGAGAATGGCGATTAGGGGGAGGCGATGCAACCCGCGCCGGCCCGGGGCAAAAGCCGGACCGCTCGCGCGGGAAAGCGGTGGGCGAGGGTTGGCGCGTGCAAGCGCATCGCCCCTGCAAACTGCCACATAGTATTGGTCGCGCGCCGGCAAACCGCGGTAGCCTTCCCGCCACAACGAGCGGAGGCGACCCCATGAACGTCATCGCGAAATCGCGCGAAACCGTCGAGGATCTGCTGGCCCGCGGCTCCGCGCCGATGACCTACGAGCAGCGCTGCCAATACGCGATCGACCTCGTCGACATGCATCTGCACGAGGAAAATCCCGAGCGCATCGACGAATGCCTGAAGCTCTACACGCCGGACGCCGTCTGGGAAGCACCCGCGCGCGGGGTGAAATACGTCGGCCGCGCCAAGATCAAGGAGATGTATCTGCGGCTGTTCCGTTCGCTGGCGGATCTCGGCTTCGAGCCGGTCGAGCGCTTCGCCTCGCCCGAGCGCGTGTTCGACGACATGTGGGTCCGGGGCCGGCTGATCGCCGACGGGTTCGAGAACTGCCCGTTCCCGGTTGGCACGCGGATCAAGATGCGCCTCGTGCACAACTTCCACATCCGCGACGGCATGATCGAGAAGGAGATCGGCTACGAAGTCTGGCTACGCGACGAGTGATATTCCCGCAGCCCGCTCCTGCGGTCTGCCCCATTGCGGGGAGGTGAGTCAGCGCAGAAACGCCACCGCGGGCGCTCTCGGGCGTACAGTCACGTTCGCATCGTCCGCCGCCCCGGGCGCTCCGTAGCCAAGTTCGGCGGCGGCGCCGGCCATCCGGCCCAGGCCCTGTCCGGTTACCGTCAGCAGCAGGCCGCCGCCCGACAGCGGCACCATGCTCTTCACACAGCCGTGGCGTTCCAGCAGGCGCAGGGCGCCCGCGAGCTGCGGCGGATCGGCGGACAGGCCCGCGCGATGCATTGCGGCGTCGACCTCGGCTTCCCGGCGCCGGCTGCGTCCGGCCAGGGCGGTCAGCGCCAGCAGCAGCACGGCGGCGAAATCAGCGGTATTCGCCTCGGTCCTGGTCGACCTGTCGGACGCCGAAAGCACGGCAGAATGGAAACCCGCAAGTATATCCATCTGGAAATCTTCCTTTTTGGCGATGAATTCCCCACGAAGCTTCATCACGCATTCGTGATCTAGGCCGATCCAATTCGTCCTGCAAGGGGATTTCGCAGTTGCAGCACGAGTTCGCGGATCGAGGAAAGGACCGGGTTTCGCGTGGCCGTTGCACACTGCTACGTCTCGCTCCAGCGAAGCGGGGGCAGCATGGCGGAACGGTTGCGGGTGGGCGTCGTCGGCGCCGGACATTTCGGCAAGTTTCACGCGCAGAAACTCGCCGCCTCGCGCCGTGTTGCGCTCGTCGGCATTCATGATATCGATCCAAACAAGGCAGCGGCGCTCGCCGAATTTGCCCATGCAAAGCCCTGCGGGTGGTCGGAGCTCCTGAAGGAAGCAGACGCGATCGTCATCGCGGCGCCGGCCGAGGCGCATTTTGCGCTCGCCGCAGAGGCGCTGCGTGCCGGCAAGCATGTCCTGGTAGAAAAGCCGATCGCCGCAACACTCGCTCAGGCCGAGGAACTATCGCGGATCGCGACGGAAGGAAAAAAGAGTTCTGCAGGTCGGCCATCTGCTGCGCTTCTCGGCCGAGCACAAGGCCATCAGCGAGCGGATGCACCGACCACTTTACATAGATTGCATTCGTATCGCCCCGTTCAAGCCGCGGGGCACCGATGTTTCGGTCATTCTGGATCTGATGATCCACGACCTCGACCTCGTTCTGGCCCTGGTGGAAAGCCCGATCGAAGCGGTGGACGCGGTCGGCGCGCCGGTCGCGAGCGCGCACGAGGACATCGCCAATGCCCGCGTGCGCTTCCGGAACGGCTGCGTCGCCACCATAACCGCGAGCCGCATCTCCTTGAAAACGGAAAGAAAGATGCGGCTGTTCAGCCAGGAGGGCTACATGTCGGTCGATTTCGCGTCGCGCAAGCTGATGATGATCGGCCGCGAACGCGGCCTGCCGCTGCCCGGCACCGGCGGCGGGCGGATCGAGGAAATCACCTGGAAGGAACACGATGCCCTCGAAGCCGAGCACGCCGCGTTCGCTGCCGCGATCCTGGATGGCGCGCCGGTCCTGGTCGACGCCGCCGCCGGCGCCCGCGCGCTCTCGGCCGCGCTCGCGGTGACCGAGAGCATGACGGCCTCGCGCGCGAAGGCCGTGGCGGGCGGGCTGATCCGCGACGCGACCTAGCCGGCGCTGGCGGACTTCGGCGGCCGGCCCCGGCGCGGGCGGGGGGCGGGTTCGGCGGCGGCCACCGGCTCCGGTTCCGGCGCGGGCTCCGGGGCGGGCGCCGGCGCGGCCACTGCCGGCTTGCGGCCGAGCCCGATGCTTTTCGCCAGCGTCGAGCGGCGTGCCGCGTAGTTCGGCGCCACCATCGGATAGTTCGCCGGCAGGCCCCATTTCTCCCGGTACTGCTCGGGCGTCAGTTGATAGGTGGTCATCAGGTGACGCTTCAGCATTTTCAGCTTCTTGCCGTCCTCCAGGCAGACGATGTGATCGGGGAACACCGACCGCTTCACCGGCACGGCCGGCTGCGGCTTCTCCGGCGCGGGCGTGCCGCTGCCGATCGCCGCAAGCGTGGTGTAGACATTCTCGATCAACCGCAGCAATGCATCGGACGTGACCTGATTGTGGGCGGCATGCGCCGCGACGATCTGCGATGTCAGGCGGAGCAACGACGGCTGCGACGTGGTCTCGCTCATGGCGTCCTTAAGCGGGCGGAATGGTTTCATTGGCGGGGCGTCGCCCGTGACACGCCGCCACTGCCGGCGGAGTCGCTCGGCTGAACTTGCGTTTTGCTGGGATTTTCTTGCCCCTGCAAGTCCTGACATGCAATCCGGGGCAACATTGTGGCATTCGCGCCAGCGGCGGGTGCCGGCCGACCGACTTTTGGCCGATTTAATGGCCGGTTTACGAGCCTGGGCTCGCCTTCGCGATCCACCCACCGATCGCGGGCCACGCGGTGCGCAGCGTCTGGTGGCCCATGAACAGGCCGATATGACCGCCCGGCGCCAGTTGCTTTTCGACCGCGTGGGTCCTGCCGCCCAGCACCGCCTCGGCCGCGAATACCTGCGCGGCCGGGGTGATGTCGTCCGCAGCACCCGCCAGCAGGTAGGCGGGGCAGGGGATGTCGGCCAGCCGCAGCGTGCGGCCGAGGCCGACGAAGCGGCCGTGCCAGAAATCGTTCTGCTTGAACAGCTGCCGGATCGCCTGCAGATACCAGCGCCCCGGCAGGTCGAGCGGGTTCTCGTACCAACGGTAGAACGCCTCTTCCCGCGCCTTGAAAGCGGGATCGTCGATGTGCTCGTAGAGCTCGATGTATTTGTGAAAATAATTCTGCTCGGGATGCATGCTCTTCCAGCCCGCCAGCATCAGCGTGCCGCGCATCAGCCCGCCGCCCTGCGCCACCAGGTCTTCGTAGAAGCTCATCGGCAGCGCGTGCGCGGTGTGCTTGATGAACCCGTCGCCGGCGTCGCAGTCGAGCGGCGCGCCGGCCGCCACCAGCGAGGCCACCTTGTCCGGGAAGCGCGCGGCATACATCGCCGCCATCCAGCCGCCCTGGCACAGCCCGACCAGATTGACCCGGCCGCCGAGGTCGTCGACCGCGACGTTGATGTCGGCGAGGTAGCTGTCGATCGAGAGATCCTTCATCGTGTCGGTCGCGCTGTGCCAGTCGAGCACGACGACGCGCCGCAGCCCGGCCGCGATCAGCACCTGCACGAGGCTCTGGTGCAGCGCGTAGTCGGCGATCGTCGAGGGGTGGCCGGCATAGGGCGGGTCGATCAGCGTCGGCACCGCGCCGGCCGGGGCGCCGGGCGAAAAATCGCGCAGCGTCAGCGTTTCGAGTTGATACAGGCTGGCGTTCGGGCTCGCCCATTGCGGATGCAGCCCGTGGTCGATCTTCAGCGCCTCGTCGGCGAATTCGAGATTGTGCCGGAAGACCTCCATCCCGGCCTCGCCGAGTTCGGCCATCGCCATGAACGGCCAGAACCCCGGCACGCTGTGCTCGCGGGCGGCCTCGGTGCGGGTGTGGCGGAATTTCGGGTGCGTCGGCATGGGTGACCGGACCTTTGCTGCATCTGCGAAGGACCGTAGCACGCCGGGGCGACGACGCAGCCTGAGCAAAATCCGCCTGGTTGGCCAACGGATAGGTGCCGGCGTTCAGGCACCCGCCAAAGCCTCGGGCCATCAGCTCGTAGCCCACCCGCTGGCAGGGTGCCGAAATCGTCGCTTCGGCTGACCGACAGCTTGCGTCCACCGACGCCCCGGCGCCGTCTTGCAAGCGGTTTTGTTCCCTATATGGAACGATCTGGGCGTGCGGCAGCGGCCGGGCCAAAAACCCGATTTTTCGGAGGTCGCCGCGGTGGGGCGATGGCGCCTGGCCGCTGGCCGCCCCCTGCCCCTGGCAACGGGCGGGCGCGGCGCCTGACCGTGCCGGGGTGGGCGGTCGGGGGAAGCGTTCCGGCGGGGGTTTGCCGACCCGACCCCGGCGGTTCACCGGCCTCTTGGGCCGGGCGTTCCTGCCGCGTCGGTTCTGGCCGGGGCGAATGGCCCCTCGATGGTCCTGGCCGAACCGGGGTGTTGTGTTGCTGCTGCGGGGGGAAGGAAGTTGCGTCCGGCTCGACCGGGGCGGCGACCGGAAGGTTCCGCGCGATCGAGAGGATCGCCTGGATGAGACGCTCGATCAGATGGATCAGCAGCGCGGACAGCCGATCCCCGCCGCCGTTGGCGGCCAGGCCTTGGGAGATCTCGCCGAACCGTTCGGCGAACCGCTCCGTGGCGGCGTGGGGGGATGGGGTGCTGGTGTTCACGCGACATAGTTAGTATTTATGACGTTCAGCGTCAAGGGAGATTGCGCGGCGGTTACAATCCGACACGTTGTTCGCGAAGGGTGTTACCGCCGAGGCGACTGCGCCTGTTTGGCCGACCGACGGACGGCGGCATCGATGTCGCCGTCAAAGACCCAGGCCGTAAGCATGTGCTCCATCCGATGGCCGGCCTGCGAATCTTTGCTTAGCCGAGCCCGGCCGTCCGGTATGCGTCCGAGAGCGGCAGCGTCAGGCCGATGCTGCGCAGCTCCAGCTCGGCATCGCCGGCGACCGGCTCGGCGTCCTCAGGCCAGCCGCCGTCGGGCAGGCGGCGCAGCAGTTCGGCCGCGATGGACGTGCTCGACAGCACGAGAATTTCCTGGACACTCGGGATCGTCGTGTAGGCCCACACGTTGGCCCGGGTTTTCTGCGCGTTGGATGGCGAGAGGATTTCGACCAGCAGCACGGGTGCCGAAACCGCATGACTGTCGCCGGACGGGGTGCAGCTCACCGCCAGGTCGGGAATGCGGAAATTGCAGCGCGCCCGCCCCCGCGGGATCACGCCGGGGGCGACCAGCAGGCGGCATGGCCGTCCCGTCGCCAGCAGGTGGTTGCCGACCAGCCGGCCAAGTTCGCCCTGGATCGCGGCGTGGGTGTCGCTCGCCGGCGCCATCGCCTCCGGCACGCCGTCGCGCAGCTGCCACAGCCGGCCGCTGCGGTCGCCGCTGTCCCAATCGAGGAACTCGGCAACCGTCATGTGCTCCGGCACCCGCTTGCGCACGACGTTCATGGCCCGACCCTACACCGCTGACCCGCCCGGCTGGAAATCCTGCGGCATCGGCTGGTAGGCCTGCAACGCCATCGCGGCACCACCGATCGGCACCGCGTCGGTGCCGAACGGCGAGACCAGCACGCGCGCGTCTTCCAGCATCGTCGGCAGCCCGTTCGCGGCGAGCGCTCGCCGTGCCGCCGGCAT
Organism: uncultured Solirubrobacterales bacterium; assembly: GCA_963697635.1. Classification (GTDB taxonomy): domain Bacteria; phylum Pseudomonadota; class Alphaproteobacteria; order Acetobacterales; family Acetobacteraceae; genus CAJCJG01. Next base: position 207,989 of record CAVOOS010000036.1, read on the forward strand.
CAGCGCATCCGCCAGCACCGCGAGAGTGCCGCCCAGCACCATCGCGCGCGGATTGACCAGGTTGACCAGGTTGGCGAGCGCCAGCCCCAGATGACTGCCGGCCTCCTGCAGCACGAGCAGTACCCGGCGGGTCGCCGGACGCGGCCGCCGCCGCGATCGCCTCCGCCCCGGTCAGCTCGCGCCCGGCCTCGCGCAGCCGGGCTGCGATGGCGCGCTCCGACACATAGGCTTCGAGACAACCCAGCGCGCCGCAACTGCACGGCCGCCCGCCCGGCACGATCTTCATGTGGCCGAGTTCCCCGGCCAGCCCGCCGCCGCCGCGATACAGCCGACCGCCGAGATGCAGGCCGCCGCCGATCCCGGCGTTGCCGTAGACGAACACGAAATCCTGCACGCCGCGCGCCACGCCGAACATGCGCTCGGCGAGCACCGCCGCCTTGGCGTCGTTATCCAGATGCACCGGCACCGGCAGCGCCGCCCGCAGCAGCGGCGCGAGTTTCAGGTCGCGCCAGCCGAGGATCGGCGCCAGGACCAGATGCCCGGTGGCATCGAGCAGTCCCGGCACGCCGATGCCGACATGCAGCAGCCGCCCGCTGCTCGCCGCCTCGGCCTCCGCGATCTGCGTCACCCCCTGCTGCACCGTCGCCACCGTCGTCGCGAGGTCGGTGCTGCCCGGCAGATCGAGCCGCGCGCGCCGCCCGCCGTCCAGGCCCATCGCGACCACGCTGATCGCCGCCGGCTCGATCGCGACGCCCACCAGCAGTCCGGCCGCCGGATCGATCGCCAGCCGGCCTTCCGGCCGCCCGGCCCGGCCGTTGCGGCGCGGCGCCGCGCCGGCGGCGGTGCCTTCGCTCTCCAACCGCGCCACGATCGCCGAGACCGTCGCCGCGTCGAGCCCGGTCAGCTGGCCGAGTTCCCGCTGCGAGCTGCCGGGGTGTTCGCGCAACGCGTGGAAGATGCGCGCCGTGTTCAGCCGCCGGATGGCGGCCGAGTTAAGGCGCATTGCCGCGGCCACGTCGCCGCGGCGCTTCGGGCCGCCGTCGCTCATGCCGGGCCAGCATGGCACGGATCGGCGCGGCTTCCACACTTTCCGGCGGGGACTTCTGCTTTGGCCCCTGGCTTGTATGCTGCCGCCCCAGCAACCGGCGCGGCGGCGCCGTTCGACCATGGGGGAACGATGCAGTCCAACGACGCGACCTATCCGAGCCTGCGCGGCCGTGCGGTGCTGGTCACCGGCGGGGCCGGCGGCATCGGCGCCAGCATCGTCGAGCATTTCTGCGCCCAGGGCGCGCGCGTGGCGTTCCTCGACATCAACGAGGCGGCGGCCGGCGTGCTCGCCTCCCGCATCGAGGCCGCCGGCTGGCCGCGCCCGCATTTCGGCCGCGCCGACATCACCGACATCGCCGACCTGCAGGCCGCGATCCGCGCGGCCGCGACCGCGGTCGGGCCGATCCACGTGCTGGTCAACAACGCGGCCCACGACGAGCGCCACCGCTGGCAGGACGTCACGCCCGCCTACTGGGAAGGCCGGCTCGCGGTGAACCTGCGGCACCAGTTCTTCGCGATCCAGGCGGTGGCACCGGCGATGATCGAGGCCGAGGGCGGCTCGATCATCAACTTCGGCTCGCCGAGCTGGCGCCACGGAATTGGCGGCATGCCCGGCTACACCGCGAGCAAGGCGGGCGTCGAGGCGTTGACCCGCAGTTTTGCCCGGGATCTCGGCGAGCACAAAATCCGTGTCAACACGGTGCTGCCGGGCTGGATCATGACCGAGCGGCAGCTCGCTTTGTGGATGACCGAGGACGGGGAGCGGCGGCGCCGGGAGCGCCAGTGCCTCAAGGACCGGCTGTATCCGCCCGACATGGCGCGGATCGTGCTGTGGCTGGCCGCCGACGACAGCCGCATGGCGACCGGGCAAACGTGGTGCGTGGACGGGGGGGCGCTGTAGCGGGGCGCGGTTATCCGCGACAGGCAAGCGGTGCCCGCGCTTCGCCTCAGGCAACGCGCGACAATATTCGAATCACACTGCAAAGGTCGTAGGGTGGAATGCCCTCGCATTCCACCGTCTTGCTCAGACATCATCAAGCGATCCGCTAAGATTTGCCGATCGCCAAGCGGTGGAATGCAAAGGGCATTCCACCCTACAAGTCAGCTTGCCGACACTTTTATTGTTACGCTTTGCCTCAGCCGTGCGGCGGCTTGTAGTGCGCCTGCATGTCGTGCGCCTTCTTCATCGCCGCCTCGGCTTCCTTCGTGGTCATCAGCACCGTGGTGTGCGCGGCCGAGGCGGCGCCGCTCGCGCCGAGCACCATCGCGACCGCGGCGGCACTGACGTTGTCGGGAAACTCCGAGATCACCACGGCGTCGTACTCGCCGAACGCGAACCACAGATGCAGCAGCTTGCCGCCGGCCGCTTCGGTCGCGGCCTTGCCGGCCGCGAAGCGGTCCTGCGGCTTGTCGACCATCCCCTTCACCGCCGCCGCCGAATAACGGAGCTGCGTCATGTAGTGAGCCATGCTTGCCTCCCATTGTTGTCAGTTGCGCGATCAATAGATTGTCGGTCGACTTGCCTCAGACTCCTCAAAGGGTTCGAGACGCAACAACCGATTCAATCCCCTCCGACGTCATCCCCGGGCTTGACCCGGGGATCCACGCCGCGTCACGCCGTGGATTGCCGGGTCAAGCCCGGCAATGACGAGAATGGATCGGTTGTTCTGCATCGGGCCCTGACTTTGTCCCGCGAATCCCGGGGTTGTCAGGCCGCCTCGGCGTGCGGCGCCTTCTTCTTGCCGTTGCGTGCGGGCTTGGCGGCGGCCGCCGCGGCGCTGAGCGTCGCGCCATGGGTAATCTCGGTGCCGAGCACGCGCAGGCACTCGCGCATGAACGCCGCCAGCCCCGGCCAACCCTTCGCCGAGACCAGGTTGCCGTCGGCATGCGCCCCGGTCGGCGGCACGTCGACATAGATGCCGCCGGCCAGCCGCACCTCCGGCTCGCAATATTCGAGCGCCGCGACCCGCTTGCCCTTCAGCACGCCGTCGACCGCCATCAGCACCTGCGCGCCGTGGCAGATCGTGAAGATCGGCTTCTCGAACTCGTGGAATTCGCGCACCAGCTTCTGCACGCCCTTGTCGATGCGGATGTATTCCGGGCCGCGTCCGCCCGCGACGTAGACCGCATCGTAGTCTGCGGCCTTGGCGTCCTTGAAGCTCTTGTTGAGCGTGTAGTTGTGGCCGGGCTTCTCCGTGTAGGTCTGGTCGCCCTCGAAATCGTGCAGCGAGGTCTTGATCACGTCGCCCGACTTCTTGCCCGGGCAGATCACGTGCACGGTGTGGCCGACCGCGTGCATGCACTGCTCGAAGACGAAGATTTCGTATTCCTCGCTGAACTCGCCGACCAGCATCAGGATCTTCTTGCCCATCCCCATCCCCTTCCTTCGCCTATGGATGTTGCGAGCGTAGCATGGGACGTGCGCCGAGGCGATGGCGGTGACGAAGAACCAGGCGTTGCACGGACGCCGGTCGCGCTTGTATCCCTGGTCGGTGCATGGACATCGCATACGTCTCAGCACTTTCGGCGCTTGCCGGATCGGTGGTCGGTGGCCTGACATCGGGCATCACGAACTGGCTCAGCCTGCGCGCCCAGGCAAAAGCCGTGGAGCGCACCCACGACAAGTCGCTGCGCGAGGACCTTTACAAGGACTTCATCGTCGCGGCATCGAAAGCATACGGCGATGCCATCACCAGCAACGACCCGCAAATTCCGGAGATCGTCGCGCTCTACGCGATGATCAACAGGATGCGCGTTCTGTCCACGCCACCGATCGTCAAATGCGCCGACGATATCATGCGCGAAACGCTCGACATCTACTTCGGCCCGAACAGGACGATCCGTGAGCTGCACGAAGTGATGCAGAGCGGAGGCGGGGCGGGGCTCGATCTGCTGAAGGACTTCAGCGAGCTGGCGCGCGACGAGCTGCGCACGTTCTGACGGTGCCGCAGCCGCCGAGTTGGCGCCCCCCGAGCGGCCCGCCTTGACCGCGGGAGCCGGAGAGTGCCAAGCGCAGCCCGTGGCAACGAACGGTCCCGCGCCCGGCGGCGCGATCGAGCGTGCGCGCGACCTGGTCCGGCGCGTGCCGCTTGCGCGGGCGACCGCGCAGTGGCTGCTGGCCCGCGCCCCGGCGCTGCGCCGCGCCGTGCAGCGCCGACTTGCCGCCGCCGCCGATGCCGAATACCGCGCCTGGATCGCCCGCCATGACACGCTGACGGATGCCGACCGCGCCGCCATCGCCGCGCGGATCGCGGTGCTGCCACTGATCAAAATCTCAGTGGTGATGCCGGTGTTCAACCCGCGCGAGGCTTGGCTGCGTGCCGCCATCGCCTCGGTGCGCGCGCAGCTCTGGCCGCACTGGGAGCTGTGCATCGCCGACGACGCCTCGACGACGCCGCACGTCGCCCGCGTGCTCGCCGAAGCCGCCGCCGATGCCCGCGTCAGGATCGTGCGGCGCGCGGTGAACGGCCACATCAGCGCCGCGACCAACAGCGCACTCGCGCTCGCGTCGGGAGAATTCGTAGCGCTGCTGGACCACGACGACCTGCTGCCGGAGCACGCGCTGTATCGCGCCGCCGAGGAGATCGCGGCGCATCCCGATGCCGAGTTGGTCTATTCCGACGAAGACCAGATCGACGCGCAGGGCCGGCGCTGCCAGCCCGCGTTCAAGCCGGATTTCGATCCGGAGCTGCTGTGCGCGCGCAACTTCGTCAGCCATCTCGGCGTGTACCGGAGGAGCCTGCTGCTGGAGCTCGGCGGACTGCGCGAAGGCTTCGAGGGCAGCCAGGACCACGACCTGGTGCTCCGCATATCCGAACGGATCGCGCTTGCGCGCATTCGGCACATGCCGGCCGTGCTGTACCATTGGCGGCAGCCCGGCGCCGCGAGTTTTTCCGAGCGCTGGCTGGCGCGCTGCGCCGCTGCGTCGCGCCGCGCCGTCGCCGAGCATTTTTGCCGGATCGGCATCGCTGTCCACGTCCGGCCGCATCCGCTGGTGCCGGCAGCCGTGTGCGTCGTGCGCCCGCTGCCCACGCCGCCGCCATTGGTCAGCGTGATCGTGCCAACCCGCGACCGTGCCGATCTTTTGTCCGTCTGCGCCGAGGGCGTGCTGCGCGGCACCGACTATTCCCCGCTCGAACTTCTTGTCGTCGACAACGGCAGCGTCGAACCGGCGACCGCCGCGCTGCTGGCGCGGCTGGCGCAGGATGCGCGGGTCCGCGTGCTGCGAGCCGGGGGAAAATTCAATTTCTCCGCGCTGTGCAATCGTGCGGTTGCGGAGGCGCGCGGCGACATCGTCGTGCTGCTCAACAACGACGTCGAAGTGGAAAAGCCGGGTTGGTTGCGGGAGCTGGCGGTGCAGGCGCTGCGCCCGGAGGTCGGTGCGGTCGGCGCGCGGCTGCTCTATGCGAACGGACGGGTGCAGCACGCCGGCATCGTCCTCGGCGCCGGGCCGGACGGGATTGCCGCGCACGCGCAGGCCGGCGCGCCGCGCGAGGCGCCCGGGCCGGGCGCGATGCTGTGGCTGGAGCGCGAGGTCGGCGCGGTCACCGCCGCCTGCCTCGCCGTGCGGCGCGCCGCCTATCTGTCGGTCGGCGGCATGGATGAAAAAATCCTGCCGGTCGCTTATGGCGATGTCGATCTCTGCCTGCGCCTGCGCGCGGCCGGCTTTTCCGTCGTCTGGACGCCGTTCGCGGAGCTGATCCACCACGAATCCGCGACGCGGCTCGCCGATACCGACCCGGCGCGCGCAGCGCGGTTGCAGCGCGAGGCTGCGTTCATGCGCGAGCGCTGGGGCACGGCGCTGGCCGACGATCCCTTCTACAACGCCAATTATTCGCTGACACAGTTGCACCGTCTGGGGGAACCGCGCCGCAAGCCGCCGTGGCGCCAGCCATAAGGGCCGGTTGCCCGGAGCAGGGCGGGTCGTTGCCTCGCTTACTGTTGATGATTGCAAATTCGATTATGTCGCGACATCAAGCCAAATCCGGCGGAAACTGCGCCCATGCGCACGGACCTGTCCCAGACCTGGGCGTCGGCAAGCCGGGACGCGATCGGCGCGGCGATGCCGCGGGTGGCCGTTATCGTGCTCAACTGGAACAAGCCACTCGAAACCGGCCGATGCCTGGAATTGCTGCTGCGGCAGACCTACCGCCCTTGCCACATCACCCTTGTCGACAACGGCTCCCGCGAGAATCCGCTGACTGCATTCCGGGGCTTTGCCGGCCAGGTCACACTGATCGGGAACGACCGCAATCTCGGCTATGCCGGCGGCAACAACCGGGCGATTGCCCGCGCCTTGGCCGAGGGCGCGGACTTTGTCTGGCTGTTCAACAACGACGCGGAAGCCGACCCGGATTGTCTGGCCCGGCTGGTCGCGGTCGCACAGTCGGATCCGGCGCTCGGGCTCGTCAGTCCGGTGATCCGCTACCTCGACGAGGCGGCCAAGGTCTGGGCCTGTGGCGGCGCATTTTCAGTCGAGGACTGCTCGTTCGAGTGGTTCGACCGGTTGGATCGTGCGGGCCTGGCGATGGCGGCAGCGCCCAACACGTTCATGCTGCCCGGCACGGCGCTGCTGGTGCGACGGTCGCTGCTGCAGGAGGTGGGCGCATTCGACGAGAAGTACTTTGCCTATCACGAAGACGTCGATCTCGCGATCCGCGCCGCCAGGGCGGGGTTCCGCGCCGCGCTGGTGCAGGACGCCAACGTCTATCATGGAAAGGACCCGACCGGTGCCGTCTCCGCGCACGTCCACTATTATTCGAACCGCAACGAGTTCCGCCTCTGGCGGTCGCGCGCCCAGCTTGCGGCCCGGCTGCGCAAGGCGTTATGGCAGCTCAACACGCTGCTGAAGCAGATCCAGAGCGGCGGCGATCCGCCGGAGCATCGGCAGGCGATGCTGGCCGGATACTGGCACGGCCTGCTCGGGCGGACCGGGGATTACCGCCCGGAACAGCGCATGCCCCGGCCGCTGCGCCGGCTGCTCATGTCCTATCCCGGGATGATCCGGGCGATGCTGCGGCTTTGCTAGCTTCGGCCGGGCTTACGCCCGTACCGCCGCCCGCACCGCCGCCAGCGCCGCGTCCGCCAGCGCCGCATCCGGCCCGCCGGCCTGCGCCATGTCCGGCCGCCCGCCGCCGCCCTTGCCGCCGACCGCGGCACTCGCCGCGCGCACCAGATCGACGGCGGAAAAACGCGAAGTGAGTTCCGGCGCCACGCCGACGACGATGCTCGCCTTGCCCTCGGCGGTGGAGACCAGCGCCACGACGCCCGGCCCCACCTGCTTGCCGATCGCCTCGGCCAGCCCCTTCAACTCGCGCGCCGGCACATCGCCCATGTTCTTCGCGGTGAATCGGATCCCGCCGATCTCCTCGACATCGGCCGCCCCGCCGCCGCCGGTCGCCACCTTCTTCTGCAGGTCGGACACCTGCCGCTCCAGCCGGCGGTGGTTCTCGGCCAGCGCCGCCACCCGCTCCGGCACCTCGGCCGGGCTCGCCCGCAGCGTCGCGGCGGTGTCGGCGAGCCGCCGGTCGGTGTCCGCGACCGCCGCCAAAGCCGCCTCGGCCACCACCGCCTCGATCCGGCGCACCCCGGCGCTGACCGCGCTTTCGGCCATGATGCGGAACAGCCCGATGTCGCCGGTGCGCCGCACATGCGTGCCGCCGCACAGCTCGATCGACCACGCCGGGCGATTGCCGCCACCCGCCCCCATCGAGACGACGCGCACCTCCTCGCCGTATTTCTCGCCGAACAGCGCCATCGCGCCCTCGGCCACCGCCTGCTCGGGCGTCATCAGCCGCGTCGTGACCTCGGTGTTTTCGCGGATTTTGGCGTTCACCTCGCGCTCGACCCAGGCGAGGTCGTCGCGGCCGATCGGGGTCGGCTGGCTCACGTCGAAGCGCAGCCGGTCCGGCGCGTTGAGGCTGCCCTTCTGCGCCACGTGCTCGCCGAGCCGTCGCCGCAGCGCCTCGTGCAGCAGGTGCGTCGCCGAGTGGTGCGCACGGATCGCGGTTCTCCTCGCATGGTCCACCTCGGCGAGAACGGAACCGCCGACGATCGCCTCGCCTTCCACGACGCGCCCGACATGGACAAACACGTCGCCGAGCTTTTTCTGGGTATCGGTGACGTGGATTTTGAGGCCCGGCGCGGTGATGAAGCCGGTGTCGCCGACCTGGCCGCCGCTCTCGGCGTAGAACGGCGTCTGGTTCAACAGCAAAAACACCTCGGCGCCGGCCGGCGCGGTTTCCACCGGATGGCCCCCGACGACGATCGCGGTGATCGCCGCCTCCGCCGTCTCGGTCGAATATCCGAGGAACTCGGTGCCGCCGAGCTTCTCCTTGAGTTCGAACCACACCCGGTCGGTCGCCGCCTCGCCCGAGCCGGCCCAGGCGGCGCGGGCGCGGCGACGCTGCTCGGCCATCGCGCTGTTGAAGCCGTCGGTGTCGACCGCGCGCCCCTGCTCGCGCAGCGCGTCCTGCGTCAGGTCGAGCGGGAAGCCGAAGGTGTCGTAGAGTTTGAACGCGACTGCCCCCGGCAGTGCAGTGCCTTCGCTGAGCCGCGCGGTTTCTTCGGTCAGCAGGCCGAGGCCGCGCTCCAGCATCGCCTTGAAGCGGGTCTCCTCCAGCCGCAGCGTCTCGGCGATCAGCGGCTGCGCGCGCACCAGTTCCGGGTAGGCGGCGCCCATCTGCCGCACCAGCGCCGGCACCAGTTGCCACATGATCGGCTCGCGCGCGCCCATCATCTGCGCGTGCCGCATCGCGCGTCGCATGATCCGGCGCAGCACGTAGCCGCGACCTTCGTTGGAGGGCAGCACGCCGTCGGCGATCAGGAAGCTCGTGGAGCGCAGATGGTCGGCGATCACGCGATGGCTGGTCTTGAACGGCCCGTCCGGCGCCTGGCCGGTCGCCTCGGCGCTGGCCATGATCAGCGCGCGGAACAGGTCGATGTCGTAGTTGTCGTGCTTGCCCTGCAGGATCGGCGGCGAAGCGCTCCAGCCCCATGCCGGTGTCGATCGAGGGCCGCGGCAGCGGCACGCGGGTGCCGGGCGGGCCTTCCTCGAACTGCATGAACACCAGGTTCCAGATCTCGATGAACCGGTCGCCGTCGGCATCGTCGCTGCCCGGCGGCCCGCCGGGGATTTCCGGTCCGTGGTCGTAGAAGATCTCCGAGCACGGTCCGCACGGCCCGGTGTCGCCCATGCGCCAGAAATTATCCGAGGTCGGGATGCGGATTATTTTCCGGTCCGGCAGCTCGGCGATCTGCTTCCACAGCGCCGCCGCGTCGTCGTCCTCGGCGAACACCGTCACCGTGAGCTTTTCGGCGGGAATGCCAAAATCGCGGGTCAGCAGGTTCCAGGCGTGGTAGATCGCCTGTTCCTTGAAATAGTCGCCGAACGAGAAATTGCCGAGCATCTCGAAGAACGTGTGGTGCCGCGCGGTGTAGCCGACATTGTCGAGGTCGTTGTGCTTGCCGCCGGCGCGCACGCATTTCTGTGCGGTGGTGGCGCGGGTGTAGGTGCGCTTCTCCTGGCCCGTAAAGACGTTCTTGAACTGCACCATGCCGCTGTTGGCGAACATCAGCGTGGGATCGTTGCGCGGCACCAGGGGGCTGCTCTCCACCACCGTGTGGCCGTGGCGGGCGAAATAGTCGAGGAAGGTGGCGCGGATGTCGTTGCTGCTGGCCATGACGCGGTGGTGGTCCCGATCGGATGCGGAGAACGGGAGGGCTTAGCGCACGGGGCCGGGTGTGTCATGTGCGGGCGGTCGCGCGGCGCAACAACCGCAGGAGCGAAGGTCCTTTACCCCGCCGCCGCCCGCCCCGGCGCCACCCAGTTCGACGCGCCGCCGCCCGCGTCGCGCGCCTCCCAGCCCAGCGCAAACGCCTGCGCGAGCAGCCGCTTGTAGACGCGGTCGCGCGCTTCGCCCGAAGTGACCAGCGGCGCGCAGCCGCGGCGCTGCCAGACGGCGCGGGCAAAATCCGGGTGCGCCGTCACCCCGCCGCCATTGGCGAACGCGCAGCGATTGCCGGTGTCGAGGAAACTTTCGGCCGGCAACCCCTCGGCCAGCAGCACGCCGTGCGCCGGCAGCTCCACGTGCCAGTAGGTGACAGCACAAAAATCCTCCTGCCGCACGGTCGCGCCGTTCAGCAGGTAGCGCACCGAGATCAGCACACCGTCGACGAAGACCGCGTGGTCGGGCGACAGCAGCAGGTCGCGGCACGGCCGCCCCAGCCCGAAGGCATGCGCCGCCACACGCACCGGCTGCACGTCGGTCGGCCGGCGGTGCCGCCGGCACGCGACGCGGCGATGCCCGAGCCACGCCACCGGCGCCGTGCCGCCGCCCTCCAGCCGCACGCGATCGCCTGCGCGCAGCGCCTCCACCGGTATTTCTCCCCGCTCCGTCGCGATCCGCGTGCCGGCCGCGAAACAGGCGATCTCGGTGATCAGCGTGCCGGTGCCGGCGGCATCGGGCGACCAGGTGAAGTCGCCGATCGCCAGGTCGGGCGCGAACTCCAGCGTCGACTGGCTCGCCGCGTCGCCGAACACCCACTGGCCATTGTTATAGCTTGGGGCGAACGCCGCGCTGTCCAATGACTGCCCCTCGACGTCGATGCTGGAGGTGCCGCCGGTCGCCGACAACTCCGCGTGCGCCATGTCGCCGGCATCGAGCACGAGTTCGCCGCCGCCGCCGATGACGATGTGGCCGGCAAATCCGCGGGCGTTGCCCACCTCCAGCGTGCTGCCGGCGACTACGCTCACCCCGCCCGCACCGCTCAGGCTGCCGCTGATCAGCAGGTCGCCCGCGATCCCCGCCGGGTCCGCCGTCACGTCCAGAGTGCCCGCGTTGCTCACGCTGCCGAGCACGGTCGCGATGTCGGCGACCAGCAGCCCGGCCGACCCGACCACGACCGTCCCGGCCTCGTCGGTCACCGCGTCGAGGAGCACGGTGCTGCTCGCGTCCAACGACACCAGCGAGCCGTTCAGCACCGCCATCGAATTGGACGACACCGCACTGCCGCCGCTCAGGTCGAGCGTGCCGACGCCGCCCGGGTCGCTGGTCGCTGCCGAGCCGACGCCGGGATCGTTGCCGACATCGATGCCGTTGTTCGCCGACAGCAGCGAGGCGCCCGCCAGGGACACGGCCGCGACCGCCGTCGAGCCGTCGCTGAAGCCCGGCGCGATCGACAACGTGTTGCTGGTCCACAGCGCGCCGCTCGTCAGCGTCGCGTCGCTGTTGGCGAAATCGGCGGTGCCGAACGAGTTCAGCGTCGCCTGGTCGAGCGTCAGTGCGCCCCCCGCCAGATAGAACTCCGATGTTGGCCGCGCTGGAGTTGGCGGCCTCCAGCGTGCCGCCGGGGCCGACGGTCAGGCTGCCGGAGTCGATCTCGACGGAGCCGCCCACGTTGAGCGTCGCCAGCGGAGCCACGGTGACGACACCGTTGCTCGGCGAACCGTCGTTCAGCGTGGGGCCGCTTACCAAGCTGCCGGTCACCACCAGATCGCCCGGATCGGTCAGGCCCGGCACCTCCCACGGCTGCACCGCGAGCGTGCCGAAGTTGATCACGTCCGCGCCCAGCGTGGCGATATCGGTCAGCACCCCGGCGCCCGTGCCGATCACGATCGCCGCCTGCTCGGCGATCGAGGAGGCGGAGGCGCCGACGGCGATGCCGCTCAATGGATCGACCGACACGGTCGAGCCGTTCTCCACCGTCAGCCCGCCAACGTAGGCGATGCTGCCGTTGTCGACCTCCAGGGAGCCGACGCCACCCGCGCTGCCGGCGCCTGGATCGCCGCCCACCGTCAGGGCGCCGGCGACGTTCAGCGTGGCGAAGCCGAGCCCGGCATCGCCGGTGCCGCTCGACAGCGTCACCGCGGCCTGCACCGGGGCCGTGCTGTCGGCGGTGCCCAGGCCGATGCCGAGCGCCGCGTCGGTCCACACCGCGCCGTCGACCAGCGTAACCGTGCCGTCGACGCTGTCGGTGCCGGCACTGTCGAGCGTGGTCGTGCCGCTGCCGTCGTCGTTGAGGATCACCGCGCCGACGGTCTGCGCCAGCGCTGCGACCGTGATCGTGGCCCCGGCATCGGCGAGCAGCGTGCCGAGCGCCTGCGTGAGCACGCCGGCGACCGTCAGCGCCGTGGTCGCCTCGAGCGTGCCGAGGTTCATGTTCAGCAGCAGCGACGCCGCCGATTCGCTGGTCGCGCCGACGGTCCAGGGATTGGTCGCCGCGGCGTTAGAAATCACCACCGCGTCGGCAGCGCCGGGCACCGTCGAGGGGCTCCAGTTCAGCGCGTTCGCCCAGTTGCCGGACAGGCTGCCGTCGGACCCCTGCCAATCGACGCTGGCGGCCAGGAACGTGATTGCCCCGGCCGGGAAACTGTTGCGATCGGACATGGCCTGACCCCCTGCCGGCTGCTGCCGGCGCGCTCCCTCTGTTGCCGCCGCGCTCCGCCGCGTCAACGCCCGGCAGGTGACGATATGTTCAGCTTTCGCGGAGCGGAACGGCGCGCCACGGCGCGCCGGTCGCCGGCGGCGAGCCGGTCGACACGTCGAACGCCGGAGCGGCGAACAACACGCGGAATGCGCAACGGCATCCCGCACGGCGACGCCGCGAACAATGCCAGAGAATCGGGGCACGATCGCGCGATCAAATCTTTGCAATGCGCCCGCGCTGGCCCTGGCATTGCCTGCTGCGGTGCGGCATTTACTTCACGATGGTTCGGCGAGTCCCGGGCCCGGAGCGGCGCGACACGATCTGTTACCTTGATTCCGCCGGCCGCGCTCCAAAATGTACACTAAGTCGGTGCCAGCAATAAAGGATTCCGCGCATGGCCGAAAACTCGGCGCCTCCGACGTTCAATACCATTTACGCGTTCGGCGACAGCCTGTCCGACGCCGGCAACCTGTCGCTCTCGACCTCGGCGATCGGCGCGGCGACGCCGACTTCGCCCTATTACAACGAAACCTACCCGACGCTGTTCGGCGGTTCCTCGCACCCCAACGTGTTCAGCAACGGCCCGGTCTGGGTGCAGGACCTCTCGCAGATGCTCGGGCTCGGCACGCTGGAACCGAGCCTGCTCGGCGGCAACGATTTCGCCTATGGCGGCGCCGAAACCGGCTCCACGCCCCAGAATTCCGGCGACGTCGCGCTCGATGCGATCTCGCTGCCGTCGCAGCTCGTGCAGTTCGACACGGAAGACCCGGACCCGTCCTCGCACGCGCTCTACACGCTCTCGATCGGTTCCAACGATCTCCTCGACATCCTGGCCGCGAACGACCTCAGCGCGCAGCAGCAGACCACCGACGTCGACGATTCCGTCAACAACGAGATCAGCTTCATCAACAGCCTCGCCGGCGACGGCGCGCGCGACATGCTGGTGCTCGACGTGCCGAACCTCGGCGTCACGCCGGAGGTGATGGACGGGTTCGCCAACGGCAGCGGGGTGCCCTCCACCACCGAGGACGCGCTCGCGACCTCGCTCGCCACCGAATACAACACCGACCTGTCCGACCAGCTTGCGACCGACGGCGGCGCTGCCGGGGTCGATATCCATGTCGTCAACGTGTTCGGGCTGATCGACGACGCCATCGCCGACCCGGCGAACTACGGCCTCACCAACGTCACCACGCCGGTGTGGAGCGGCACCTACAGCAACTCCGAGAGCGGCACGCTGGCCGCGACCGGTGCCGCGCAGGACAAGTACCTGTTCTTCGACCACCTGCACCCGACCGAGACCGGCGAATACGACGTCGCCACGTGGGCCGCCTCCGACCTCACCGGCCCGGCCCCGTGCTTCGCCGCCGACACCCGCATCGCGACCGAGCGCGGCGCGGTGATGGTGCAGCACCTGGTCGCCGGCGACATGGTGCGGCTGGCCGATGGCGGCACGGCGCCGGTGGTGTGGCTCGGCCATCGCCGCGTCGCCTGCCGCCGCCACATGCGCCCGGCGGACGTGCAGCCGGTGCGCATCGCCGCGCACGCCTTCGGGCTCGGCCGCCCGCACTGCGACCTGCGCGTCTCGCCCGACCACGCGGTGTTCGTGGACGGCGTGCTGATCCCGGTGCGCTACCTGCTCAACGACGCAACCGTTCGCCAGGACGACGTCGAGTTCGTCACCTACTGGCACGTCGAGCTGCCGGCGCACGCCGTGCTGCTGGCCGAAGGGTTGCCGGCCGAAAGCTACCTGGACAGCGGCAACCGCAACGCCTTCGCCAACGGCGGCGGCGCGGTGCAGGCGCACCCGGACTTTTCCCGGGATGTCTGGAGCCGCAACGGCTGCGCGCCGCTGGTCACCGCAGGCCCGGCGCGCGACCTCGTGTACAAGCGGCTGCTCGCCCAGGCGTTGGCGCTCGGCTGGGGCCTGCGCGACGCCGGGGCAGGGGCCTCGACCTGGCTGCCGCCCCGCCGCGCTGCCGCCGCCTGATCTTCTCCCTCTCCGCCCCCCGGGGGTGGAGATGCGCGGGGCGAGGTGGAGGGATCCTCCGACCTCCCCGATCGAACGCAACGTGTCGCGCCGTCGCGCATTGAACGCCAATGTGCCGACCGGAACCCAAATCCGGACGCAGCGGCGATGCCCGACACCCCGACCAAAGCTCGCCAGCGAAGCCGCGCGCAACAGACGCGCCGCCGCTGGCCGGCGATCGTCGGCGTCGCGTTGGTGGTGCTCGTCATCGCCGTCGCCGTCCTCGCCGCTGCCGCGCCCGGCCTGCTGCGCAGCCGCCCCAGCCTCGACGACGAAACCCGGAAGATCGCAGCGGCGATCATCTTCGCCGCCAGCTATCTGGCGCTGGCGATCGGCAAGATTCCCGGCCTGCAGCATCGACCGCGCCGGCGTGGCACTGGTCGGCGCCTGCCTGATGGTCGCCTCCGGCGCGCTGCCGCTCGAGGACGCCTACAAGGCGATCGACCTCGACACGCATGACCCTGCTGCTCGGCATGATGATCGTGGTGGCGAGCCTGCGGCTGTCCGGCTTCTTCGCGCTTGCCACCGCCTGGGTCGTGCGCGCGCGCCATCGGCCGCTGCGTGCTGCTGTGCGCGGTCGTCGCGACGTCCGGGTCTGTTCTCCGCCTTCCTGGTCAACGACGCGATCTGCCTCGTGCTGGCGCCGCTGGTGCTGGAGCTGACGCTGCGGATGCGCCGCAACCCGGTGCCGTACCTGCTGGCGGTGGCGATGGCCTCCAATGTCGGCTCGACCGCGACCATCACCGGCAACCCGCAGAACATCATGATCGGCAGCTTTTCGCGGCATCCCCTACGCGCGCTTCGCCGCTGGCGCTCGGCCCGGTGGCGCTGGTCGGCCTGGTGATGACGGTCGGTCTCGTGGCGCTGCTGCACCGCGCAGGAATTTCGCCGGCGGCGGCCATGTCGCGCGGGACGACACAGAACATCCGCGTCAACCGCGTGCTGGTCGTCGCGCGCGCTGCTCGCGACGGCGGCGATGGTCGCGCTGTTCTTCGCCGGCCAGCCGCCCGCCAAGGCCGCGATCATCATCGGCGGCCTGCTGCTGCTGACGCGGCGCGTCAAGAGCGAGCGCGTCTACGCCGAGATCGACTGGTCGCTGCTGCTGATGTTTTCCGGGCTGTTCATCATCGTCGCCGGCGCCGAGCGCGCGCTGCTGACGCCCGACGTGCATCGCCGCCGTCGGCCGCCTGCATCTGGACCAGGTCGCCGGTGCTCGAGGCCGTGACGGCGGTGCTGTCCAACCTGGTCAGCAACGTGCCGGCGGTGCTGATGCTGAAGCCGTTCGTCGCCGCGCTGCCGAACCACGACACCGCGTGGCTGACGATCGCG
The DNA here is from genome assembly GCA_963697635.1 of uncultured Solirubrobacterales bacterium. Classification (GTDB taxonomy): domain Bacteria; phylum Pseudomonadota; class Alphaproteobacteria; order Acetobacterales; family Acetobacteraceae; genus CAJCJG01. The sequence goes on from CAVOOS010000036.1 coordinate 223,821, forward strand.
ATGGCCTCGACGCTGGCCGGCAATTTCACCGTGCTCGGCTCGATCGCCAACCTGATCGTGGTGCAGAAGGCCGCCGCGCGCGGCGTCGAGATCGGCTTCTGGGATATTTCCGCGTGGGCGCGCCGCTGACGCTGATTACGCTTGTCGATCGGCACGCTCTGGATGTGGCTGTGACCGGAACTGGAGAAAAATTCCGGCCGCGCTCGCTCGATGCGGTCAACTTCCTGCTGGCCGACGTGCGCGGCGCGCTCGGCCCGTACCTCAACGTCTTCCTGGTCACCCAGCAGCATTGGAGCCAGTCCGAGGTCGGCCTCGTGACCACGATCAGCGGCCTGCTCGGCATCACGGTGCAGACGCCGATCGGCGCCGCGATCGACGCGACCCGTGCCAAGCGCGGCATGATCGTGCTGGCGCTCGCGGTGCTGTCGGTCGGTGCGGTCGCGATCTTCGCGTGGCCGCGGTTCTGGCCGGTGATCGTCGCCAACAGCCTGATGGCGGTGGTCGGCGACGTGTTCGGCCCGGCGATTGCGGCGCTCACGCTCGGCCTCTACGCGCGCCGCGAGCTGGCCCGCCGCATGGGCCGCAACTCCGCGTTCGACCACGCCGGCAACGTCGCGATCGCTGTCGCCGCCGGCGCCGTCGGCTATTTTTTTTCGCAGCGCGCCGTGTTTCTGCTCGTGCCGGTGTTCTCCGTGCTCGCCGCGCTCGCGGTGCTGTCCATCCCCGCCGACGCGATCGACAACGACCGCGCGCGCGACCTCGGCGAGCACGAGCAGGCTGCCGCCGCCGGTTTCGGCGTCCTGCTGCACTCCCGCCCGCTGGTGATCTTCGGCGTCTGCGTGATGCTGTTCCACCTCGCCAACGCGGCGATGCTGCCCTTGGTCGGCCAGAAGCTGGCGCTTGCGCACCCGAAGGAAGCGACCGCGATGATGTCGGCCTGCATCGTTGCGGCACAGGCGGTGATGCTGCCGATCGCGCTGCTGGTTGGCCGCACCGCCGACACCTGGGGCCGCAAGCCGCTGTTCCTCGCCGGCTTCGCCGTGCTGCCGGTGCGCGCGGTCCTCTATACGTTCTCCGGCAACAGCGCCTGGCTGATCGGGGTGCAACTGCTCGACGGCGTCGGCGCCGGCATTTTCGGCGCGCTGACGCCGCTGGTGATCGCCGACATCATGCGCGGCACCGGCCGCTACAACGCCGCCCAGGGTGCGATCGCCACCGTGCAGGGCATCGGCGCGTCGCTGAGCGGCCTCGCCGCCGGCCTGATCGTCGACCACGGCGGCTACACCGTCGCCTTCCTGGCCCTCGGCGCCGTCGCCGCCGTTGCGGTCGCCGTGTTCGCGCTCGGCATGCCGGAAACCGCAAACCACGACGAACCGGCCGAGCCGGCGTCGCGAAACCGCGAATTCGCGCAATCATGACAATCCTGAGACGCAGGTCACGGCCCGCCTGCTCGCGCCGCGCAATCCTCCCCTGCATCGCAAACGGGAGACGCGGCCATGACCGAACTGCTGCACCAGGACCGCCTGCGCCTGATCGCGGTCAACACGACGCACCATCCGTTGCCGAAGGCGCCGCGCCGGGTGCCGACGCTGCAATGGGCACTGGATCCCGGAACCGGCCGCCCGGTCGCCCAGTGGGTTGTCGCCGAGCAGGCGGTCACGGACTGGCCGCCGCCGAGCCGGCGATAACTTGGTACAGCGCGCTCTCGGCCCGCGTCTCGTGCCGCTCCCGGTGCCGCAGGCGCAGGAAGCGGCGCGTCGGCAGCCGCAGGTCGAGCGCGGTCAGCGCACCCGATCGCAGCGACGCCGCCACCACCAGGCGCGACAGTACCGCCGCCCCAGCGCCGGCCTCCACCGCCGCCCGCACCGCTTCGTTCGACGGCAGCTCCAGCACGACGTCGAGATCGGCCAGCGCCAGCCCGAACCCCGCCAGCGCCGTTTCCAGCATCGCCCGCGTGCCGGAGCCCGGTTCCCGCACCACCCATCGCAACGCCTTCAGCTCCGCCGCCGTCGGCCGCGCCAGCACCTCGCCGCCGGCGCCGACCACCAGGAACAGCTCGTCCTCGGCGACCGGCGCGACGGCCAGCGCCGGGTTGTCCACCTCGCCCTCGACGAAGCCGAGATCGACACGCGCCTCCGCCACCATCGCCGCGACCGTCTCGGTGTTGCCGACCTTCAGCGTCACGGCGATGCCCGGATAGGCCGCGCGGAACCGCGCCAGCAGCGGCGGCAACCAGTACGAGCCGACCGTCTGGCTCGCCGCGATCGCCAGCGACCCGCGCCGCAGCCCGGCCAGGTCGGCCAGCACCGCCTCCGCCGCCGCGGCCCGCGCCAGCACCGTGCGCGCCTCGACCAGGAACAGCCGCCCGGCGTCGGTCAGCTCGATCCGCCGCCCGACCCGGTCGAACAGGCGCGTCGCATAACGGGCTTCGAGCGCGGTCACCGCCGCGCTCACCGCCGACTGGGTCAGGTGCAGCTCGCGCGCCGCCTGCGTCACGTGTTCCCTTTCGGCGACCGCGACGAAGATGCGCAACTGCTCCAGCGTCATGGCGCCCCGCTCACGTCGTCAGCGTCACCAGCGCCAGGCTGAACAGCGCGATGAACAGGAACGCCGCGAGCCCCAGCAGCAGCGGACGCAGCCCTTTCGCGCGCAGCTTGCGGACATCGGTCGCCAGCCCCATCGCGGCCAGTGCGACCGACAGCAGGAACGTCGTCGCCAGCGCGACCTCGCTGCGCAGTCCGGCGGGGATGGCGACGATGCTGTTGAGCCCGACGAGGGCGATGAAGCCCAGCACGAACCACGGCATCGGCGCGCGCGCCGCGCGATGGCCGCCATGCGCGCGACGGCGCGAGGCGACCATCCCGAGCGTGATCACGACAGGCGCCAGCAGCATCACCCGCGACAGCTTTGCGATGGTGCCGAAATCGCCGGCCTCCTGCCCGCCCTGGTACGCGGCCGCCACCACCTGCGCAATCTCGTGGATCGAGGCGCCGGCCCACAGCCCGTAGGCGCGCGGCGCCAGATGCAGCAGCCCCGGCATCGCCGGATAGACGAACATCGCGATCGAGCCGAACACCGTGACGCAGGCCACCGCATAGGCCACATCCTCGTCGGGCGCGTCGGTCACGGTGTTGGTCGCGATGACGGCGGAGGCGCCGCAGATCGAGGTGCCGGCGGCGATCAGTTGCGCGAGCTTGCCGTCGACGCCGAGCAGCCGGCCGAGCCACGTGGTGAACAGGAACGTCGCCGCCAGCGTCGCCACGATCACGCCGACGCCGAGCGCGCCGACCTGCGCCACCTGCGCCGCGGTCAGCTGCAGGCCGAGCAGGATGATCGCGAACCGCAGCACCCGCCGCAGCGAGAACGCCACGCCCGCGTGCGCCCGCCGCGGCGTGCCGAGCAGGTTGTGGAACGCGATGCCGATCACGATCGCCAGGATCATCGGGCTGAAATTCTTCACGCCCGGCAGCGCGTGCAGCGCGAACGCCGCCGCCGCGATGCTGCCGGTGAGCAGCACGCCGGGCACGGCCTGGCGCGCGACGAACGCCGCGCGCCCAAGCCGGCCGGGCCCTGCTGTCTGGAGGGAAATCGGGTCGATCGCGACGGCGGCACGCTGCGGAACGATGGCGTTCATGGGACGGCTCCAGATATCCGCCCGTAACCTGACGGCGATGGATCATTCGATCCAACTCATTATATCTATGGTCTCGTTCATCCGGATAGAACGAACGTGCCGCGCGAACCGGCGCGTCGTCCTCCGGGCCGCGCTGAGGCGAGCAGGTGCCGTCAGGCGGCTGAAACCCGCAGTTGCAACCTACCCCGACAATGTCGGCGCCGCCCGCACCTCACGAATAGAGCAACGACGGCGGCCGGCCCGGCGGATGGGCGCAATCGAACACCACCCACGCATGATGGTGTTGCGCCGCGTTGGTCCGTTCGCCCATGTCGAACCACCGGATGCGGCGGGTGAGCACGATCACCGCCGCGAACGGGGCCGCCGACATCGCCTCCGCCACGCGCTTCCCGGCGATCCATTGCAGCCGCACCAGCAACGCAAGCTGGCCATTGACCGCAGTGGTGAGCGCCAGCGCGTGACGCAGGAACCCGAGCAGCGCCAATGGCGATCGCGTCGGCGCTGCATGGGGTCCCACCTCGCCATAGGGCGGGTTGGTGACGATGCCGCGACAGGCGCCGGGCATCTTGCCGCAGGCCAGAAAATCGACGCCGGCCTCGCCAAATCCGCGGTCGGCGATGTCGGTCGAGACGACCTCGTGGCCATGCGCGGCCAGCACCTTTGACATCGCGCCGTCACCACAGCACGGCTCCCAGATCGGGCCGCGAAACCGCACGTGCCGCAGCAGCGCCTCCGTCACCCAGGACGGCGTGGCATAGAAATCGCGGCCTTCGCGCTCGTAGCCCGAGATATGGACGGCGCCTTGCATCCTGGGTTGGATCGGTCTGGGCATGGGCTGCACCGCGGGCGCGCCGGCTTCGGCCCACGGCAGGCCCAGTTGCGACAAGCTCATCGGTGCGGCGCTGGGCGGACGTTGCGGGGGGCGGTGCGGCGCTTCATGGTGGCGTCCGATCTAAAAAGGGCAGGTCGTCGCGGACCCGTGTAGCCGGCGCGACGCCGAGTTGGGCAGGAGGGTGGGTATGACCAACCGGGACAACGACGCCGAGCTGTTCGCCGCCGTCCGGCGCGAGCTGTTCGTCGCGGCCGTGGGCGACGTGCTCGACCGGATGGGGCTGCAGCACCAGTTCGTCGCGCCGCAGCTCAAGCCGATCGACCCCGGCATGGTCATTCTCGGGCGCGCGATGCCGGTGCTCGAAGCCGACTATTTCGCGGCGTCGGAGGAAGGGAAGGGGCCATTGGGCAAACGACCATTCGGCCTGATGTTCGCGGCGCTGGACGATCTGAAACCGGGAGAAGTCTACATTAGCGCCGGCGGCTCGCCGCGCTACGCGCTCTGGGGCGGGCTGATGACCACGCGCGCGCTCGCCTGCGGCGCGACCGGCGCGGTGGTGCACGGCCACCACCGCGACACCAACGAGATCCTGCGGCTGAACTTTCCGGTCGCCTCGTTCGGCAGCTACGCGCAGGACCAGGGGCCGCGCGGCAAGGTGGTCGACTGGCGCGTGCCGATCGAACTCGACGGCGTGCGCGTGCTCCCCGGTGACGTGGTCTACGGCGACCGCGACGGCGTGCTGATCGTGCCGCAAGCGGCCGTCGCCGAAGCGTTTGCCGGCGCGTTCGAGAAGGTGCGGACCGAGAACAAGGTGCTGGAGGCGCTGCAACAGGGCATGAGCACGGTCGAAGCGTTCCGCAAGTTCGGCGTGATGTAGCGGCCTCTCTCCCTCTCCCCTTGCGGGAGAGGGCCGGGGCGAGGGGTCCTGCGGGCCGTGTCTCAGGGCGCCCGAGCCCTCCTCCCGGCCTCCTCCCGCAAGGGGAGGAGGTGCAGAAGGCTTCCCTCTCCTTGTTGGGGGAGTTGTCGGGGAGGGCCGAGGTGGGGTGAAACGCCGGGCAGCCCGAGAAAAACCTACTTCGTCGGTTCTTTCGGCTTCACCGGCGCCGCCGGGCTCGGCTGCGGCTTCAGGAACGTCGAGGCGCCCGCCGGCGCCGCCTTCTTGTTGGCCTTCGGCTTCTTGGCCTCGCGGTGGGGCCGATCGTGACTTTTGGGCATGCATGTTCTCCCGAATCGCGCCCGCGAGAATGGCGATCCGGCGCGCGTGTTACCAGCGCTTCCCGGCCACGCTGCCCGATTTTTTCGCCCTTCAGCCGGCGATCGGCACCCCGAGCCGCCCGGCCAGGTCCTGGATGAACTGCCATGCCACCCGGCCCGAGCGAGCGCCGCGCGTGATCGACCATTCCGCCGCCTGCGCGCGTATTTCTTCCGGCGGCAGCACCAGCCCGAACGCCGCGGCGTAGCCTTCCACCATCGCGAAATACGTCTCCTGATCGGTGTTGTGAAAGCCGATCCACAGGCCGAATCGGTCCGACAACGAGACCTTTTCTTCAGTTGCTTCCGACGGACTGATCGCGGTCGACCGCTCGTTCTCGATCATGTCGCGCGGCATCAGGTGCCGCCGGTTCGAGGTCGCATAGAACAGCACGTTCGGCGGCCGCCCCTCGATGCCGCCGTCCAGCACCGACTTCAATGCTTTGTAGTCGGCGTCTTCCTTCTCGAAGCTCAGGTCGTCGCAGAAGATCAGGCTTCTCCGCTGTTCCCCGCGCAGCGCCCGCAGCAGGTCGGGGAGAGAAGAGATATCCTCGCGGTGGATTTCGATCAGGGCGAGGCTGCCGGGCGCGCGCGCGTTCGCCTCCGCATGCGCGGCCTTCACCAGCGACGACTTGCCGGTGCCGCGTGCGCCCCACAGCATCGCGTTGTTGGCCGGCAGCCCGCGCGCGAAGCGCAGCGTGTTCTCCAGCAGAATCGATTTCTGCCGTTCGACGCCGCGCAGCAGCTCGAGCGGCACGCGCGCGACCGTCGGCACCGGTGCGAGCCGCGGCGGCGCCGGGTGCCAGACGAATGCGTCGGCGGCCGTGAGGTCGGCGCGCGCCGGCGGCGGCGGCGCGAGCCGTTCCAGCGCCTCGGCGATGCGGGTCAGCGCGGGCAGCAGGGTCATCTCCATCGGGCGGTCTGTCCCTCTTTCGGCGTGCGCTTGACGTGCGGGGGGCGGAAACTATGGTCCGCGCCCACCCTTCGCAACCCGCACCGGAATCCGGACACCCCCATGCTGATTACCCCCGCCTACGCCCAGGACGGCAACCCGCTCGCGATGCTTGGCGGCGCGGGGCAGATCCTGCCGCTCGTGCTGATTTTCGCGGTGTTCTATTTCCTGCTGATCCGGCCGCAGCAGCAGAAGGCCAAGGAGGCGAAGCGCATGCTCTCCGAACTCAAACGCGGCGACCGCGTGGTGACCGGCGGCGGCATCCTCGGCACCGTCACCAAGCCGCCGCGCGCCGAGGACCGCGAGATCGAGGTGGAGGTCGCCGCCAACACCCGCGTCACCGTGCTGCGCGAGACCATCAGCAGCGTGGTCAAGCCGCAGGCCGCCAATGATCCCGTGAAGAAATGACCATCACCCTCCCGCGGCGAAGCCGTGGGAGGGCGAGGGTCTTGCGGTTACAGCCGCGCTTCGGCGAACTCGTAGTTGGCGATCTTGTCGAGCCAGTTGTTGACGTAGTCCGGCCGGCGGTTGCGGAAGTCGAGGTGGTACCAGTGCTCCCACACGTCGCACGCGAGCAGCACCTTGCCCTCGCCGGTCGCCAGCGGGTTGGAGCCGTTCGGGGTCTTGGTGGTCTTGAGCTTGCCGTCCGTCCCCAGCACCAGCCACGCCCAGCCGGAGCCGAACTGCTGCACCGCCTGCACCCGGAACGAGTCCTTGAACGCCTGCACCGAGCCGAAATCCTCGGCGAGCTTCTTTTCCAGCTTGCCGGGAATGCCGCCGCCCTTGGGCGACATGTTCTGCCAGAACAGGATGTGGTTCCAGTGCTGGCCGGCGTTGTTGAACACCGCCGCGAGCCCCGAGCCGTTCTTGTGCGCGGCGAGCACCACCTCGTCCAGCGTCTTGCCCTGCAGCTCCGGGTTCTTCTCGACCAGGGTGTTCAGCGCGCTCACATACGCCTGATGGTGCTTGCCATGGTGCAGTTCCAGCGTCTCCTGGCACATCCCGCGCTCGGCGAGCGCGCTGGTCGGGTACGGCAGCGGCGGAAGTTCGAAGGCCATGACGACAATCCTCCTGGCAACAAATGGGGCGCTCGTCCGGGGCGGTGGCCGCGTTGGCAGGCGGCCCGGGCCTCGGCGCAAGGTGCGGTGGAGCAGCGCCGGACGGCGCTGCAAGGGTAGCTATGGCCCCTGACCGGCCGCGTCAAGCCGGCGGCGCGGCGCCGGGGTCGCTTGCCGAAACGCTGCGTCGCCACGATCCCGACCGTTTTCTCACCGCGCTGTTCGCACCGCCCGCGCATCGGCCGCGGCTGTTTCTGCTCTATTCGCTCAATCACGAATTGGCGCGTGCCCGGGAGGCGGCGCGCGAGCCCGGGCTCTCGCTGATCCGGCTGCACTGGTGGCGCGAGGTGCTGCAAGGCGCGCGCCGGCGGCACGAGGTCGCTGACCCGCTCGGCGCGGCGCTCGACGCCGGCCTGCTCGCCCCCGACGAATTGTTCGAACTGATCGACGCGCGCGAGGCGGAGGCGGCGCCGGCGATCGAAACGATGGCGGCGTGGCACGCCTATCTCGCGGGCACCGCCGGCGCGCTCGCGGTCGCGGCCGGGCGGGTGCTCGGGGCCGACGCCGCGACGCGCGCGCGCCTGCGCGACCTGGGGATGGCGTACGGCGTTGCCGGGCAGTTGCGCAGCATCGCCGCGCTGGCCCGCCAGGGGCGCTGCCTGCTGCCGCTCGACCTGCTCGGCGCGCACGGCCTGACCGCCGAGGCGGTGGTCGCCCGGCCGACCGATGCCGCGCTGCGCCCGGTGCTGGCCCACCTCGCCGAGGACGGGCGGCGGCGGCTGCACGAGGCCGGCGGCGCGTGGCCCCGCGCGACGATCGCGGCGGCGCTGCCGGCGGTGCTCGCCCGCCGCGACCTGCGCCGCCCCGGCCCCGCCGCGGGTCCGCGTGGCCTCGGCGACAAGCTGGCCGTGCTGGCCGCCTATGTCATGGCCCGGGTGTGAGCGTTCTGTTCGCGGCGCGGTCTCAAGGCGTTGTCGCCGTGTAGCCGTCGGTCAGGGTGCCGAGGAAGGCGACGATCGCCGCTTCGTCGGTGCCGTTCAGCTTGAGGTTGCCGGTCTCGGTGGTATTGACGTTGGCCGCGACCGCCGGCGCCGGCCAGCAGTTGACGCCGAACGTCCCAGTGCCGGCCGGCAATGTCTCGCACTGCGCCAGCACGTCGCGGGTGTTGTAGAAGTGCACGATCGTCGGCAGATCGGTGAAGAAGCCGTTGTGCATGTAGGCGCGCGAAAAGCCGGCGCGCGGCACGGCGGCGACGTTGCGCAGGGTCGCCACCTGGAAGGTGCCGAGGAACTGCGGCGCCAGCGCCTGCCAGGCCGGGTTGGTGTTGGCCGTGCTGGTGAGGAACCCGCCGAGCCCCGGATCCACGTAGTTGTCGCCGGCGGGGTTGGCGACGTAGCCGTGGCGGTCCGGCAAGCTCTCCAGGAAGAACGGGTTCATCGGATTGGCCGGGATGCCGATGTTGACCGAGGTGAAATTGGTGAGCATCGGCCGTGGGCCGGTGGACACGTGGCAGTCGTTGCACTTGCCCTTGCCACGGAACAGTTTCAGCCCGGTCGCCTCCTGCGCGGTCAGCGTGGCGGTGTGGCGCAGGTACGCGTCGAACTTCGAGCTGAACGGCGAGACCGCCGGCGAGGCCTCGAACGCGGCGACGGCGAGGCCGATCAGGTGGAAGGTCGCAGTGCTGTTGGCGCGCCCGGTTGCCGACAGGTGCAGCGGCGTCTGGTTGGCTGCGCCGTCATTGACGATGGAGCAGATGGTCGCGGCGTTGGCCGGCCAGTCGATGTCGAGCGCGGCGGCGCCGTACACCTGGGTGAAGAAGCCGGCATAGGCGCCGGTGGCGACGCGATAGACGACGCAGGCCGGAATCCGCCAGCGCCATTTCGGCCGGGTTGGTGAACGGGGCGAGCGCCTGGTCGGCGGCGGGGCTGCCGGTGATGAAGCCGGTGGCGCGGTCGTCCCAGAAATTGCCGCCGATGAAGTCCGCACCGTTGTAGTCGAGCCCCGGCGCGAAGGCCGCGTAGGCGAGCGACATCGGCTTGCGGTTGCCGGTGCGCGTGGTCGCCGAGCCGGGAAAGCTGGCGGCGGAGGCGTTGCCGCCGACGAAGCCGGAGCCGCCGCCGTGGCACGCCGCGCACGTCAGGGTTCCGGCATCGATCCTGGAAATGCCGCCGGTGAAGCCCGCGCCGGCCGTGTGGCACGACATGCAGGCTTGGTTCTGGTTCACCGACAGCCGGCGATCGAACACGACCAGGTTGCCGATCAGTGCCGTCCGCTGGGCGGCGGTGAGGGTCGTGCTGGTGGTCTCCGCCAGCGCCGCCTCCTCGCTGGTCTCGATCCCGGTCGCGATCGCGATCGCGTCCGAGTTGGACTTCAGGATCTGCGGATAGCTGATCGCCGGGCAGGTCGAATAGCCGGGACACGCGGCGTGCGCGGCGCCCGCGGCGAGCGACGCCAGCGCGGCCGCGAGCAGCGCGACCTGTGCCCACTGGTATCGCGGCGCGCAGGCCGGAACGATCCGCCCGCTTGCATGGCATTCCATTGTCATCGCGTTCCCTTGGCGGCCGCCGGCCGCAAACGTGCAAGAACCACCGGCACACGGTTCGCCGCTGCGACCATGTCAGCAGCGATTGTAAACGTTTGCAACAGACCCGGCAATCGCGATCCGCCCGGGCAATCGCCGCGCGTCAAAACGTCGCCCGCACGCCGCCGAACGCTCCGACCGGCGCGGCCGGGCTGTAGGCGCGCGGGTTGGTCGCGTTCGGCGCCTGCGACAAGGACACCGAGGTGGTCGGCGAGAATGTGCCGAACGTGTAGTACCTGGCGTTGGTGACGTTCTCGACCGAGCCGAACAGCTGGAAATGCGGCGCGATCTGGTAGCTCGTGCTCAGGTTGAGCGTGAAGTAGCCCGGCAGCTGCGGCGTCAGGTTGGCCTCGTCGCCGAACAGGTAGCTGCCGGTCTGCGCGATCGCGTTCGCGCCCACCGTCCACTTGTCGGTGACGTGGTAGGTGCCGCCGAATTTGATCTGGTGCGCCGGGATGCCGGGCAGCCGGTCGCCCGGGGAGATCGTGATGTTGCCGTTGGCGTCGGCGTCCGGGTTGCTGCCGCCGGACTCCACGTAGCCGCTGCGAAACGTCGCATCGGTGTACGAATAGGCGAGAAATGCCGACCAGCGCGGCGCCTCGTATTTGATGCCGGCATCGACGCCCTGGCGCTGCGTCTGCCCGACATTGGTGAAATACGCGCGGTTGAGCGTGACGCTGTTGACGAACTCGATGTCGTTGTCGAGTTCGCTGCGATAGAAGCCGGCATTGTAGGTCAGCCGGCCGTCGCCGAGCACGGTGCTGCCGCGCAGCCCGGCCTCCACGGTGTGCGCGACCACCTGCTTGAGGTTCGGGTCGCCGACGAAGAAGTTGGCGAGGCTGCACGAATCGGCGGGGCTGGCACAGGACAATTCGGCCGGCGTCGGCGCACGGTTCGCCTCCGCATAGCCGGCGTACGCGGTCAGCCACGGCGTCAGTTTGTAGGTGACGCCCGCCGCCGGATTGAAGTGGTCGTACGAATGGTTGCCGGTCAGGTCGCCGCCGAGCTGGTCGTTCAGGTCGATCTGCGCCGAGTTGAACCGGCCCGAGGCCGTCACCGCCAGCCGGTCGGTCAGGGTATAGGTGTCGGCGAAGAACGCGCCGTAATAGGCATCGCTGACCGCGACTTCCACCGGCACGTTCTGCCCCGGTTCGTCGATGATCACGCCCGGGCCTGATGAACACGCGCGAGACGTCGGTGATGCCGCCGATATAGGAGATGCCGCCGAACAGGGTCTGCGCCCCATCGAAGCTGAGGCCGGCGACGAGGTGGTTGTTGCGCCCGAACAGGTCGCGCTCGTCGGTCGCCTGCACGGAAGCGCCGTAGCCGTTGGTGTTGGTGGTCTGGTTGTCGAGTTCGGAGTAGGCGGCGTCGTCCCCGAGAAAGGCCGGGATGGGGGCGCCACCAAGCGTCGTGCTGAGGACGCCGGGGATGTATGGCGTGCCAGGCATGCCATGCATGGGGGGCGTTGCGGGAGTGGGGGGGGAGCTACACAGGAAGCCGTCTTGGGGGCCAGGCCCGCACGGCGCGTCGTTGGCGGCGTTGCCGTTGGTCACGCGCTGCACGAAGTTGTCGTAGTAGGCGACGGCCTGCAGCGAGTCGTCGTCGGTGATGTCAAAATTCCCGTTCACGCTGACCTGGACGAAGTCGTTGCTGATCTTGTTCGGGCCGGTGAACTGCGCACTCGGATCGGCGGCGAGCAGTTCGACCGGCGAGGTGCCTGGCCCGTTCAACTGCGAATGGGCGACCAGCACGTTCGCATGCACCTCGGCGGCATCGCCGCGCCAGCCGACGTCGCCGTAGAAGTTCTGCAGGTCGGAGGATTGCAGGTCGCGCCAGCCGCCCTGGTGCTGATCGCTCGCCGCGAAATAGGCCGCGGTGTTGCCGACCTGCTTGCCGTACTGCATCTCCCCCTTGATTGTATCGAACGATCCGCCCGACGCGTCGATCTCGCCGCCGTGGTAGGTGAAGCCGTTCTTCAGTTGCACGCTCAGCGCGCCGCCGAGCGCGTTCAGCCCGAACACCGGGTTCGAGCCGACCAGGTTCATCCTGTCGATCGCCAAATCCGGCAACAGGTCGAAGTTCACCGTGTCGCCGAACGCCGAATTGAAGCGCACGCCGTTGACGTAGACGGCAAGCCCTTCCGGCGTGCCTTGCAGCGGCGACGCCTCGAACCCGTGATAGAACAGCGTCGGCTGGTACGGATTGCCGGAAGCGCTGTCGAGGTTGACGCCGCCGATGGTCTCGTTCAGCGCGCGCGTCAGGTCCGGCGTGGTGGTGCCGCCGCGCGTGAGGTCGTCGGACGTCAGCACGCCCGTTGCGGCCGGCACCGTGTTGCGGTCGATGCCGGAGCCGAGCAGCGGCGAGGCGCCGATCACGTCGACCTGCGGCAGCCGCACCACCGGTGCGTTTGCGTCGGCCGGCGCGGTGCCGTCGGCGGGGGGCGGCGCGGGCGTCGCCGGCTGCGTCGCCTGCTGGGCGAGTGCCAGCATCGGCAGCGTCAGGCTGGCCGCGGTGACCACCCAGATCCGTCGCATCGCTTCCTCCGGCTTCGCTCGCAGGCGTAACCTGCCGTTACGTCGAGGGCCAGGGCATGCGTTCCCGTGGCCGCCGGGAAAACTTCCCGATGTTGCCGCGGTCGCGCCGGCTGGCCACGATGCGGCGCAAGGGGGGCGCGATGTCGTTGCGACTGCGGTTGCTGGTCGGGCTGGCGTCGGTGCTGGTGCTGTCGCTCGGGCTCGCGGCGGCGCTCGCCTGCGTGCAGGCGATCCAGTCCGTGCGCACCGAATTGCAGGCGGCCCTTTCCGGCGGTGTGCAGGCGGCAACCGATCTGGCTGCCGCGCTCGGTGCCGGCGCGACCGATCCGGCGCCGCTGGTGCGGCTGGTCGCGGCGTTCGACGGCAATCGCCATGTCCAGGTGGCCCTGCTCGACGCCAGCGGGGCCGCGCGCGCCACCTCGCGGCTGCTGGAGCCCGCGGATCCGCCGCCCGACTGGTTCGTCTGGCTGGTCCGGCCCGACCTGCCGGACCGGCGCGTGCCGGCGGGACCGTTCACGCTGCGGCTGCGCGCCGATCCGGTGAACGAGGTCAGCGAGGTCTGGGAGGGTTTCGGCGACGATGCGATCGGGCTCGGCACGTTCTGCGTGCTGGCGGGCGCGCTGACGCTGACGGTGCTGACCCGGGCGCTGCGGCCGCTGGCGCAGCTCTCAGCGGCGTTTCCGCGGCTCGCCGCCGGCCAGTGGGGCACCCGGGTCGCCGTCGCGGGACCGCCCGAGGTGGCGCGGCTGGCGCACGGCTTCAACGAAATGGCGACCCGGCTGGCGGCGGCCGAGCAGGAGACGCGGCGGTTGCAGGCGCAATTGCAGACCTTGCAGGAGGAGGAGCGGGCGGACATCGCGCGCGATCTGCACGACGAGATCGGCCCGCTGCTGTTCGCCGCCAATCTCGCGACCGTCGGCATCCGCGACGGCGCCGAGGGCCGCGCCGATGCGGCGCTCGTGCAGGACGCGCGCGGGTTGCAGGAGCTGATCGGCCGCATGCAGGCCGAGGTGCGCGCGCTGCTGGGGCGGCTGCGCAGTTCGCCGGTGGAGGATCTCGGGCTCGCCGAGGCGATTGACGGCCTCGCGGCGTTCTGGCGCGGCCGCTACCCGTCGGTGCGGTTGCAGGTTCGCGTGGCGCTGGCGCGCCAGCCCGACGCGGCGATCGCGGAGGCGCTGTATCGCTGCGTGCAGGAGGGGCTGGCCAACGCCTTCCGGCACGGCCGGCCGGGGCAGGTGGAGGTGAGCGTGCGGGCAAGCTCCGCCGGCGTGGTGGCGAGCGTCGCCGACGACGGGCCGGGCGGCGGTGCGGCGGTCGAGGGCGGCGGGCTTGGCCTGCTGGGCATGCGCGAGCGCGTGGCGGCGCTGGGCGGCGCGGTCTCAGCCGGCGCGGCGGCGGGGCAGGGCTGGGTGGTGACGGCCGAATTGCCGTGGAGTACCTGACCGCGCATGAACATCCTGCTGGTCGACGACCATGCGATCGTCCGCGCCGGCCTGCGCCGGCTGCTGGCGGCGCTCCCTGCTGAGATCGCCGAGTGCGCCTCGGGGCTGGAAGCCCTGGCGCTGCTGCAAGGCGCCGTGCCGGACCTCGTCGTGCTCGACCTCAACCTGCCCGGCATCGGCGGGCTCGAACTGCTGCGCCGGCTGCTGCGCGACCACCCGACGCTGGTCGTGCTGGTGCTGAGCATGCACGCCGAGCCGCTGTATGCGGCGCGCGCGCTCGACGCCGGCGCGAAAGGCTACATCAGCAAGAACGCGACGCCCGAGGAGCTGCTGCTGGCGGTGCGACGGCTGGCGCGCGGCGGCCGCTACGTGGAGGCGGAGATTGCGCAGGAGCTCGCGGTGCAGCCGACCGCGCCGGGCAGCCCGCTGGCGGCGCTCAGCGAGCGCGAGCTGGAGATCCTGCGCCAACTCGCCCGCGGCCACAGCCTCGCGGAGATCGGCGGCGGGCTGTCGGTCAGCTACAAGACCGTCGCCAACACCTGCACCGCGATCAAGGCCAAGCTCGGCGTCGCCCGCACCGCCGATCTGGTGCGTCTGGCGATCGGCCTCGGGCTGGCCGGATAGGCGGGCTCAGTTGGTCACGGTGAACACGTAAGGGATGTCCGCGACATAAGCCGTGGCGGCGCGCGGCAGGTGGCGGCAGCCCTGCACCGCCGCCACCGCCGCGCGGTCGAGCTGCGCGAACCCGCTGCTGGTGGCGACCGCCACCTCGCCCGGTGTGCCGTCGGCGGCGACCTGTGCCCGCACCAGCACCCGCCCCTGCAGGCCGCGCCGCAACGCCGCGGGCGGATAGACGCCGGGACAGCTGCTCGACATCTCCCCCAGCAGCCGCGCCGGCGCCGCGACGCTGGCCGGCGCCGCGGGCGCGGGTGCGTGTGCGGGCGCGGCCGGTTGCGCGGGCGCTGCCGGTGCGGCCGCAGTCGGCGCGGGCGGCCGGTGCGGCGCCGGCCGGGCCGGCGCGGGTCTTTTTACAGTGGGCCGCGGCGGCGGCAGCTCCGTGACCGCCGGCACTTCCGGCGGTTCCGGCGGCAAGGGCAGGGGCGGCGGGATTTCGGCCGGCGGCGTTGTGCCGGCGGCTTCGGCAGCGGCGGCGGCGGGGTTGGCGCCTCGACCGGCGGCGCGGGCGGCGAGGGCGCCTCCACCACGGCCGGCGTCGGCGGCACCGGGGCAGGCGGCGGCGTGTCCTCGGCGAACTGCAGCCCGATCGTCGGGTCCTGCGGCGGCGCCGGCACCACGGTCACGCCGCCCCAGAAGACCAGCACGCCGGCCAGCAGCAGCGCGTGGCCCAGCACCGACGCAAGCTGCGGCCCGGGATGGCCGCGCGGCGCGCCGGCCACGCGCCACGCCTGCCGCCGCATCTCGACCGCCTCGATGCGGGCCAGAAATCCCTCGCGCCGGCCGTCGTGGCGCGGCACCGGCTGCGCCTGTATCGCCACCGGCGGCGGCAGTCGCCGGGGGTCGCCGTCCGGATCTCCCGGCACGGTCGGCGGCGACGGGCCGGGCCGCGTCACCTCCGGCGCACCGAGCGCGCTCGGCAGTGGCGGCAGCGCCCCGCCGCTCAGCCAGCCCTGACGCCGCGCCATCTGTCGCCGGGCAATCCGGCCTCGCGTCGCCGGCTAGAACGGGATTTCGTCGTCCAGGTCGCCGCCCTTCGGCGCCTCCCACGACGGCGCCCCGCCGCTCGTCGCGCCGCCGGCGGGGCCGCTGCGGGCCGGAGCGCGCTGCTGGTAGCCGCCGCCGCCCTCGCTGGCCCCGCCCGCTCGCCCTCGGCGCGGCTGTCGATCAGCACCAGGTCGCCGCGGAACCGGCCGATCACCACCTCGGTGGTGTATTTCTCCTGGCCCGACTGGTCGGTCCATTTGCGCGTCTGCAGCGCTGCCCTCGACGTAGACCTTGCGGCCCTTGCGCAGGTAGTGCTCCGCCACCTCGCCGATCCGGTCGTTGAAGATCACCACGCGGTGCCACTCGGTGCTGTTCCTTGCGCTCGCCGGACGCGCGGTCGTTCCAGGTCTCGCTGGTGGCCAGCGTCAGATTGACGATTTTCGTGCCGTCCTGCGTGGTCCGCACCTCCGGGTCCTTGCCCAGATTGCCCACCAGGATCACCTTGTTGACGCTACCGGCCATCGACCGTACCTTCCACTCCAAGGGAGTTCGCAAACTTACCCGCTTCCACTGCCACTAAATCAAGCTACTCGCACGTCAACCGCCGAAGTCGGCCTTCTGCCAGCCAGGCTGTGAGAATGCCGCCCATATCCCGCAGAACTTGCCAACATCTAGGAGCGCAACATAGCCTGAGAACAATCTGCCCAAGATGGCCGGCTCCATCCACGTGCGCGGCGCGCGCGAGCACAACCTGAAGAACGTGGATGTGGTCATCCCGCGCGACAGCCTGACCGTGATCACCGGCCTGTCCGGCTCCGGCAAATCCTCGCTCGCGTTCGATACGATCTATGCCGAGGGCCAGCGCCGCTACGTCGAAGTCGCTGTCCGCCTACGCCCGCCAGTTCCTGGAACTGATGGGCAAGCCGGACGTCGACAGCATCGAGGGCCTGTCGCCGGCGATCTCCATCGAGCAGAAGACCACCTCGCAGCAACCCGCGCTCCACCGTCGGCACGGTCACCGAAATCCACGACTACATGCGCCTGCTCTGGGCGCGCGTCGGCGTGCCCTATTCGCCCGCCACCGGCCTGCCGATCGAGGCGCAGACCGTGTCAGCCAGATGGTCGACCGCGTCGATGGCGATGCCGGAGGGCACGCGCCTGCTGCTGCTCGCCCCGGTGGTGCGCGACCGCAAGGGCGAATACCGCAAGGAACTCGCCGAACTGCAGCGCAAGCGGCTTCACCCGCGTCAAGGTGGACGGCAAGCTCTACGAAATCGGCGAGGTCCCGGCGCTGAACCGCAAGACCAAGCACGAGATCGAGGCGGTGGTGGACCGCATCGTCGTGCGCGACGGCATCGCCCCGCGCCTGGCCGACAGTTTCGAGACCGCGCTGGCGCTGTCCGACGGCGTCGTCTACGCGGAAAATGCCGACACCGGCGAACGCACCGTGTTCTCCTCGCGCTTCGCCTGCCCGGTCTCCGGCTTCACCATCGAGGAAATCGAGCCGCGGCTGTTCAGCTTCAACTCGCCGCACGGCGCCTGCCCGGCCTGCGACGGGCTCGGCATGGAAACCTTCTTCGATCCCGCAGCTGGTGGTGCCGGACGAGCGCCTGTCGCTCGCCGATGGCGCGATCGCGCCGTGGACCGGCGTCGCAAAGCCCGTACTACGACCAGACGCTGCAAAGCCTCGCCAGGCATTTCAAGGTCACCACGAAGACGCCCTGGCAGGATCTGCCGGACGCGCGTGCGCGACGCGATCCTGAACGGCACCGGCGACGAACCGGTCGCCTTCACCTACAAGGACGGCGTGCGCGCCTACACGGTGACCAAGCCGTTCGAGGGCGTGCTGCACAATCTGCAACGCCGCTTGCAGGAAACCGACAGCGTCTGGGTGCGCGAGGAACTCTCCCGCTACCAGGCCGAAAAACCCTGCGCCGTCTGCAACGGCGCGCGCCTGAAACCCGAGGCGCTGGCGGTGCGCGTCGCCGGCAACAACATCGCCGAGGCGTCGGAGCTGTCGATCCGTCGCGCGCTGGACTGGTTCGGCGGCGTGCTGCCGACGCTGACGCCGCAACGCGCCGAGATCGCCGCGGCGCATCCTGCGCGAGATCGTCGATCGGCTGCAGTTCCTGGTCGATGTCGGGCTGGATTACCTGACCCTGGCGCGCGGCTCCGCCACGCTGTCCGGCGGCGAGTCGCAGCGCATCCGCCTGGCCAGCCAGATCGGCTCCGGCCTGACCGGCGTGCTGTACGTGCTGGACGAGCCCTCGATCGGCCTGCACCAGCGCGACAACGAACGCCTGCTCGACCACGCTGCGGCGGCTGCGCGACCTCGGCAACACCGTGCTGGTGGTCGAACATGACGAGGACGCGATCCGCGCCGCCGACCACCTGATCGACATGGGCCCGGCGGCCGGCATCAACGGCGGCCACGTCGTCGCCGAGGGCACGCCGGCCGAGGTCGCCGCCAATCCGAAGTCGCTGACCGGCGATTATCTGTCCGGCCGCCGCCGCATCGAGGTGCCGCCGATGCGCCGCCCCATGCAGAAGGACCGCGTGCGTGCAGCGTCGTCGGCGCGCGCGGCAACAATCTGAAGAACGCTGACCGCGGAGTTCCCGCTCGGCACCTTCACCTGCGTCACCGGCGTCTCCGGCGGCGGCAAATCCACGCTGGTGGTGGACACGCTGTACAAGGCCGCGGCGCGCCGGCTGATGGGCTCGGGCGAGGTGCCCGCGCCGCACGACCGCATCGAGGGCCTGGAGCAGCTCGACAAGATCATCGACATCGACCAGTCGCCGATCGGCCGCACGCCGCGCTCCAACCCCGCCACCTACACCGACCTGTTCGCGCCGATCCGCGACTGGTTCGCCGAACTGCCGGAATGCCGCGCGCGCGGCTACAAGCCCGGCCGGTTCAGCTTCAACGTCAAGGGCGGCCGCTGCGAGGCCTGCCAGGGCGACGGGCTGCTGAAAATCGAAATGCACTTCCTGCCCGACGTCTACGTCACCTGCGACACCTGCAAGGGCAAGCGCTACAATCGCGAAACGCTGGAAATCAAGTTCCGCGACAAGTCGATCGCCGAAGTGCTGGCGATGACGGTGGACGAGGCGGTGCCGTATTTCAGCGCGCAGCAGCCGCATCCACGACCGGCTGAAGATCCTGCAGCAGGTCGGCCTCGGCTACATCAAGCTCGGCCAGCAGGCGACCACGCTGTCGGGCGGCGAGGCGCAACGCATCAAACTGTCGAAGGAACTGGCGCGCCGGGCGACCGGCCGCACGCTGTACATCCTCGACGAGCCGACCACCGGCCTGCATTTCGAGGATGTGCGCAAGCTGCTGGAAGTGCTGCACGCGCTGGTCGATCAGGGCAACACCGTCGTGGTGATCGAGCACAATCTGGAGGTCATCAAGACCGCCGACTGGATTCTCGATCTCGGTCCGGAAGGCGGCGACGGCGGCGGCCGCGATCGTCGCCGAGGGCACGCCGGAGGATATCGTCGCAAATCCCGAGAGCTACACCGGCCGGTTCCTGGCGCCGCTGCTCGAGGCGACTGTCCGAACGCCGCAACGGACCAAGCGGCGCGCCTAGCTTGGCGGAGGACGTGCGTGCTAAGCGAGCATTCGTTGGTTCGAACACGGATGAGCGGTCGGACGATAGAGCCCCCTCCCCTTGTGGGAGGGGGTTGGGGGAGGGGTGGCGGCGCCCGGAAGCTTATGCGGCTCGACCCCTCACCCCGGCCCTCTCCCGCAGGGGGAGAGGGAGCTTCCGTGTGACGCTCGCTGAGAGTCTGTCTAGCCATGCCGCCCAATCGATCGGGGGAATAGAAAAATGCGCGTGCCCGTGCTGCTTGCAAGCCTGCTGGCCGCGGCGTTGGCCGGACCCGCCGCATTGGCGCAGTCCGACAAGCCGATCAAGATCGCGCTGATCGAGGACGAAACCGGCCCGCTGCAAGCTTATGCGAAGCAGTCGGTGACGGGATTTCGCCTCGGGCTGGAATACCTGACGCACGGCAGCAACACCGTTGCCGGCCACAAGATAGAAATACTGGAAAAGGACAGCCAGACAAAGCCCGACCTCGGCCGCAGCCTGCTGGCGGAGGCGTTCGGCGACGACGACGCGGACCTCGCGGTCGGCGGCACCAGTTCGGCGGTCGCGCTGGCGATGCTGCCGGTCGCCGAGGAGAACAAGAAAATCCTGATCGTCGAACCCGCGGTCGCCGACAGCATCACCGGCGCCAAGTGGAACCGTTTTATCTTTCGCACCGGCAGAAATTCGACGCAGGACGCGATCGCCAACGCGCTCGCGATCGGAAAACCCGGCGTGGTGATCGCAACGCTGGCGCAGGACTATGCGTTCGGGCGCGACGGCGTGGCCGCGTTCAAGGAAGCGCTCAAGCCCACCGGCGCCAAGATCGTCGCCGAGGAATACGCGCCGCCCGCCACCACCGACTTCACCGCGCCCGCGCAACGCCTGTTCGACGCGCTGAAGGACCAGCCGGGAAGGAAAGTCATTTCCGTGATCTGGGCCGGCGCCGACCCGATGCCGAAGTTGAAGGCGCTCGGGCCGGAGCGGTTCGGCATCGACCTCGCCACCGGCGGCAATATTCTTCCAGTGCTCAAGGGCTGGAAGGATTTTGCCGGCATGGAGGGCGCGCTGTATTACTACTACGGCATCCCGAAGAACCCGATGAACGACTGGCTGGTCGCCGAGCACGAAAAACGTTTCGGCCAGCCGCCGGACTTCTTCACCGCCGGCGGCATGGCGGCGGCGTCCGCGGTTGTGACGGCCCTCGAGAAAACCGGCGGAAATACCGATACCGAGACGCTGATCAAGGCGATGGAAGGCATGTCGTTCGACACGCCCAAGGGCAAAATGACGTTCCGCGCCGCCGATCATCAGGCCATGCAATCGATGTACGGCTTCAAGTTGACCGTGGACCCGGCGCTGCCGTGGGCGGTGCCGGTGCTGACCCACGAATTCACTCCCGACGAGATGAAAGTGCCGATCCGCAACGGCAAATGACGGCCGCCGCGCCGCTGCTGGAAACGCGCGAGCTGACCATCCGTTTCGGGGGTCAGGTTGCCGTGAACTCCGTGAGTTGCGCGTTCCACCGGGGCACGCTGACGGCGATCGTCGGCCCCAACGGCGCGGGCAAGACCACGTATTTCAACCTGATTTCCGGCCAGCTTCGCGCCAGCGCCGGCGAGGTTTTTCTGCGGGGCGACCGGATCACCGGGCTGACCGCGCCGCTGCGCGCCCGTCGCGGGCTTGGCCGGGCGTTTCAATTGACCAATTTGTTCCCGGACTTGTCGGTGCTGGAAAACGTCCGGCTTGCCGTGCAGGCGCGCGCGGGCATCGGGTTCAGAATGTTCTCGCTTGCCTCGGATCTCTCGCAGCTTACAGGAAAGGCCGAAGAAATTACCGCACGGGTGCGGCTGACGACACGTGCCCGGACGCCCGCGGCGTCGCTCAGCCACGGCGACCAGCGCAAACTGGAAGTCGCGATCCTGCTCGCGCTGGAACCGGACGTGTTCATGTTCGACGAGCCGACCGCCGGCATGAGCGTCGACGAGGTGCCGGTGATCCTTGACCTGATCGAAGAAATCAAGGCCGAGGGGGAAAAAACCATCCTGCTGGTGGAGCACAAGATGGACGTCGTGCGCCGCCTCGCCGACCGGGTGATCGTGCTGCACCAGGGCGCGCTGGTGGCCGACGGGGCGCCGGCGACCGTGGTCGCGCTGCCGATCGTGCAGGAGGCGTATCTGGGCGTGCGGCGCGCCGCCGATGCCTGAGCCGATCCTGCGCCTGGCCGGCGTGCACACCCATATCGGCCACTACCACATCCTGCACGGCGTTGATTTTTCCGTGGCACCGGGGCGGCTGACCATGCTGCTCGGGCGCAACGGCGCCGGCAAAACCACCACGCTGCGCACCATCATGGGGCTGTGGCACGCCAGCGCCGGCACGGTCGCGTTCGCCGGCGTCGACATCACCGCCGCCGCCACGCCCGACATCGCGCGCCGCGGTATTGCCTACGTTCCGGAGACGATGGGGATTTTCGCGCGGCTGACAGTGCAGGAAAACATGGTGCTGGCGACGGCCTCCGGCCGGTTCGACACGGCTCGGCTGGAGGCGGTGTTCGAGCTGTTCCCGATCCTGCGCGAAAAATGGAAGAATCCGGCGGGCTCGCTGTCGGGCGGCCAGAAGCAGATGCTGGCGATCGGCCGCGCGATCGTCGAGGAACATCCGCTGCTGGTCGTGGACGAGCCGACCAAGGGCCTCGCGCCGGCGATCATCGAACACCTGATCGACGGCTTCCGCCGGCTGAAGGCCACCGGCACGACGATCCTGCTGGTCGAGCAGAACTTCCACATGGCGCGCTCGCTCGGCGACGACGTGGCGGTGATGGACGACGGCCGCATCGTCCACACCGGAACAATGGCCGACCTCGCCGCCGACGAGGCGTTGCAGCAGCACCTGCTCGGCCTGTCGCTGGCGAGCCACCAGTGACCGGCCTGTGGATCGCGCGGCTGATCGTGCCCGTGATCGCGGTGGTCACGCTGCCGCTGATGCCGTTCTCGACATGGCTCACGCTGACCGTCGCCGGCTTCGCGACCGGGATGATGCTGTTCCTGATGGCCTCCGGCCTGACGCTGATTTTTGGGCTCATGGACGTGCTGAATTTCGCCCACGGCGCGTTCATCACGCTGGGCGCGTTCGTCGCCGTGAGCGTGCTCGGGGCGCTCGCCCCCTGGGTCGCGGCGCCCGAGCTTTTGCTGAATTTCGCGGCACTTGCGACGGCTGTCGCGGTCGCTGCGGCGGCCAGCGGCGCGGCCGGGCTGGTGTTCGAGCGAACACTCGTCCGGCGCGTGCAGGGCTCGCACCTGCGGCAGATCCTGATCACGATGGGCGGGCTGATCATCGCCACGCAACTGATCGTCGCGGTCTGGGGCGCGGAGCCGCTGTCGCTCGCCAAGCCGGCGCTGCTGCGCGGCAGTTTTGCCGTCGCCGGCGCCGCCATCGAACGCTATCGCGTGGTTACCATTGTCGTGGGCCTCGCGGTGTTCGCGGCGATGGAGCTGGTGCTCAACCACACGCGCATCGGCCTGCTGGTCCGCGCGGGGGTGGAAAACCGGGAGATGGTGGAGAGCCTCGGGTTTCGCATCCGCCGGCTGTTCGTGGCCGTGTTCGTCGCCGGCACCGCGATCGCGGGCGTAGGCGGGGCGATGTGGGCGATCTACCAGGAACTGGTGACCGCCGCGATCGGCAGCGACATGACCATCCTGGTGTTCATCGTCGTGATCATCGGCGGGTTGGGCTCGGTGACGGGTTCGTTCGCAGGCGCGGTGCTGGTCGGGCTGGTGGCGAACTATGTCGGGTTCCTGGAGCCGAAGCTGGCGCTGGGCTCGAACATCGCGGCGATGGTTCTGATCTTGCTGTGGCGGCCGCGCGGGCTGTTTCCGCTGACGACGTCATGAGGCTTGTCCGGCGCATGCTGTCCGGCGACACGCCGGGGCATCCGGTTGCGGCGGTGCTGGTGATCGTGCTGGTCGTGGCGCTCGCGGTCGCGCCGTTCGCGTTTCCCGGCGCGCGAGCGCTGGCGGCAGCCTCGGAGATCTGTGTCTTTGTCGTGCTGGCAGCCAGTTACGACATGCTGCTCGGCTACACCGGTATTGTTTCTTTCGCCCACACGATGTTCTTCGGCATCGGCGCCTACGGCGTGGCGATCCCACTGGCCAACGGCTGGGTCGGCTGGTCCGGGATTCTCGTCGGCGCCGTCTGCGCGGTGCTGCTGTCGCTGGTGCTGGCGGTCGTGATCGGGCTGCTGAGCCTGCGCGTCCAGTCGATTTTCTTCTCAATGATCACGCTCGCGGTTGCCAGTTTTGCGCAGTTGCTGGCGACGCAATGGCGGGATCTCACAGGCGGCGAGGACGGGCTTACCTTCAACCTGCCGGTGGTGCTGAGCCCGGCTTTCCGGCTGGTGCAGGACCGGGTGCTGGGCGTGCGCATCGACGGACGGGTGCTGACCTACTATTTGATATTCGTCGTGGCCGCGTTGCTGTTCCTGGCGATGCTGAGGATCGTCAACTCGCCGTTCGGCCGGGTGCTGCAGGCGATCCGGGAGAACGCATTCCGCGCCGAGGCGCTCGGCTACCGGGTCGTGCTGTATCGCACCGCGGCCGGCGCGGTCTCGGCGGCGGTGGCGACGCTCGCGGGCGTGCTGATGTCGCTGTCGCTGCGCTACACCGGGCCTGCGACGACGCTGTCGTTCTCGATCATGGTCGACGTGCTGCTGATGGTGGTGATCGGCGGCATGGGCACGCTGTACGGGCCGGCGCTGGGCGCGGCGGCGATCGTGCTGGCGCAGCACTACCTGCAACCGGCGATGCAGATGCTGGCCGACGCGGTCGCCGGACTGCCGCTGCTGCCGGCGCTGGTCTCGCCCGATCGATGGCTGCTGTGGCTCGGGCTGCTGTTCGTGCTGACCGTCTACTTTCTGCCCGCCGGCATCGTCGGCAGCCTGCGGGAACGGCGACGGCAGACGTTATTGCGATAACGTAACGAAATGGCCGTGCCAAGGCATCCGCGCCGCTCAGGTACCAGGCGAGGCGGGGCCGGCCCCAGGCATCGTATTCCAGGCCCAGCCCGGCCCGCGGCGGCGCAGGCGTGAGCCAGGGGGGCGGCGGTGGCGGCGGGGTGCGCGGCCGGCGCTTGCGGGTGGCTTTGGGCGGCGGGTCCGCGGCTGCCTGTGCCGGGTCGGCCGCGGCGCGTCGCTGCCTGGCCAGCGCCGGCGGCAGATCGAGCGCCAGCATCCAGCAGAGCGGGCGCAGCACGCGGGCGATCGGGGCGGGCGCGGCTTCCATCAGTGCCGTCATTTCGGGATCGGCGAGCAGTTCCTCGAGCTTGGCGCGGCAATTCCCCGAGTAGGGCACCAGGGGCATCAGCCAGCCGCAGGGTTTGTCCAGCGGGCTCGGCGGCGGCGGCGGTTGCCGGCGGGCGGCGGCGGGGTCTTGCGGCCGGGTGGAGGGTTTTCGCGGCGTGTATGTGCCGGCGGCGATGCGGGCGGCGAGCGCCTCGACGCATTGGATGGCGCGGGTGATCCGGATCACGACGAACCCGATCAGAAGCTGGCTGAGCGGCCCCCCGAGCGTCTGTGCCACGACGGCGTGGCTCAGCCAGCGCAGGATGCTGGCGAACCGCTCGGCCGCGGCGGGGGGAGGGGGATGGGACATGGCGACATGTTAGTAGAAATGACGGAGGTGGGCAAGAGAGAATGATGGGGTGGGGGCGATTTTTTTGAGGGGGGATCGGGGGCTTGGCGCGTTGGGAGGCGCCTTCAGTCTCCACGGTGCGGCCGGCGCCGCCCGCGCCCATGCCGTTCAGCTCGGACGCCATCGCCTTGCGCAGCTTGTGGGCGAGCACGAACGCGTTTTGTACTGGACGTCCAGGCTGCGGGAGAGCGCCAGGGCGAACTCGCCCTTCACTTCGTTGCGGAAGATCGCGATGGCCGACAGGTAGACGCGCGTCAGCAGCTTGTGGAGGGCGAACGGCGTAAGGCCAAGCTGAAACGCCCTACGTTCGCCGCGATATTCTTGCTCGCGACGCTAGCCGCGCTAGAGTTGGAAGGGCTGCAACTCGAAGACCCATAATCCAGCCAGGGGGGGGAATCGGCGTGCTGCACCGCGAGCCCGAATACCGAAGGAGGATCCGGGAGAAGGCACGAGATCAGCAAGAAAAATCCGATAAAGAACGGGATAAATCCTCTCAAAACTCCAATCAATATGAAATAATACGAACGATTTACGTTATATATCAGGAATATCAGAGATACATAAACGAGAGACAATCCCAAGAAAACAGCGCTAAATTCTGGAATATAGTTAGTTCCTTCGGCCTGTGGGTTGCCGCCGCAGTAGGCATTGCGGCAATCATGGTCGGCACTAGAGACGCTAGAGAACAACGCCAACGTATGGATAACCAACTTCATGTCATGCAGGGACAACTCGACGAAGCGGTTGAACAGCGGCGGCCGTCAATTCCAGACAAAATCACCAGTATAGGAGATATGACTTTTCTTAGCGGGTATCACGACAGACCGCAAATCGACGTCGTTTTTGACCTGCAGAATACGGGACACTCTCCAGCTTTTCAAGTAAATGTCGTTTCTGTATTGTGGAGATATACGAATGAGGCAGAAAGGCACGCCGCAATACGCGATATGATACAAATGGGGAAAATGATGAGTAATGGTCCGACTGGAATCGGCCATACCATTTTCCCCAATGACCATCAGCCATTCTACGCGACTGTCATACCATTCGCGGGCGGCTTTGATTGGGATGGAGATATAACCATGTCCATTATTGGCGTTGTTGCGTATACGTTCGAATATGGCGGGACCGTTCATACGACTCCATTCGATTATCGAATTCTTCGAAGAAATGGCCAACTTCGTGCCGATGGCGGCACCATCAAGGCATCCGACCTCCAATTGCTGAACAGCAACGCCGTGGGGTTCGGTCCCGATTAGCCACATAATACCTACGAACGGGCTTGCCACCAACGCCTAGGCGGCGC
This sequence comes from uncultured Solirubrobacterales bacterium, assembly GCA_963697635.1. Lineage (GTDB taxonomy): Bacteria > Pseudomonadota > Alphaproteobacteria > Acetobacterales > Acetobacteraceae > CAJCJG01. The sequence goes on from CAVOOS010000036.1 coordinate 250,350, forward strand.
GTCTCCCGCTCAACGCACACCTCCGGGTAGGAGGCTGCGATTTCGTCCGACAGGCGAACATTCGGCTTCGTGGTGGTTGCTGCGGAATACCGCTCGATGTTTCAAGCCGTTGCGCCACCCACCTGACCCTCTCCCCCCAAAAGGTCGGAGAGGGAGCTTCAGCGCGGCTTTCCGGGTATCTCAGCGGCTATGGGATCAAGTCCGGGGATGTCCCGGCAATCCAGCGCGCGGGCGCGGTATGGATCCCCGGGTCAAGCCCGGGGACGACGTCGGAGGGGAATGCAGCGGTTGCTTCGCCGCGAACCCTGACGGGCGGAGAGGGACACCGTGAGAAGGGTGCCGAATGGTGCGATGGAAGGTCGCCGGATCGGAATGACTCCACTCCGATCCGGCTCTTCGCTATCCTGGGAATTGCCTTCAGGCGGCCTCTTGCCACTGTTCCTCAAGCCGAAATTGGGCCTGCGGCGATTTTATTTCATCCAGACGGTCAAGTTCTCCCATGAGGGAGACCAAAAGATTCTTCAGGAGCTTCAGGTCGTCGTCGTCTCGCATGTTCTCCGCCAAGAACAGAGCTCGCAGAAGTTTTTCCGCTGTGCCCGGTATCTCGCTTACGCCCTTTTCCCATCTGGCTACGGTTTGCGCGTCATTACCAAGCTTTGCCGCAAGCTCAGCTTGGGTCAGATCCATTGTTTTCCGTAGGAACCGGATTTCCTTGGCAGACAAACCTTTCCTATGGACCACCAGATGCCTTCCGATCGCGTAGTGCAGTCCATCTACGTCTACCACGGAGACAAATTCTTCTCCGTCGTGAGAGATGATCTCGTAGCCGTTGAGCAAGAATATATTATCGAGGCCGCATAGCGTATACGCATACGGTTCCCGATGAGTTTCCTCTCCAGACCAGCAAAAAAGATCCCTTTTCACGGGTCTTCCCATTCCACCGTTTTGACCAGAATTTTTCCGGTCGCCAGAACCAGCGTTACGACTCCTATTTCTCGACTTCCTTTTATCTGGGCCGTTATCTTGCATTTCCATTCTCCCCGAGCTTTGCCAGGCTCGATATCTCCTTTCAGCTCACCGATGCGAATTACTTTGATCGCGTCGCGGTCGTCGATTCCGCGCTCCTCCATTCGTTCCCGCGCATGAACGCCGAACGCCACATTCTTCGAGTCCTCGGCGATCTTCCTGACCGCCTGCATGAAGTCGGCTGGCCTAGGACGAAACGGGAAAACCGATGGCGCCTGTCTTGGCGGCGTCATCGCCTATCAATATGATAGGCGACTCGCCCCTGTCAAGATGATAGATCAACGCGCCGCCCGTTGCCAATACCCGCACCAATCCAACGACATAGGCACCGGCGCCGCCACCCCACCTCACCCCGGCCCTCTCCCCCCCAAGTGGGCGGAGAGGGAGACGTGCGGCGGGAGCTGCGCGGATGCCGTAGAAGCGCGGGGGCGGCGAGCACGGCATCGTGACGCGCGGCCGCGCCGATGGCGGCATTCAATACGGGCGACGGAACACCGGACATGGACGAACCACCGACGACGTCCACCGCCCTGACCGTGCGCCGCGAAGCCGACGCGCGGGCTGCCACACTGCTGAGCGATGGCCTGGGCTGGCTCTACGCCCGCGCGATCGGCGGCGGGTTCGGGCTGCCCGCCGCCGAGGCGACGGCACGGCAGCGCGCCAACTCGGGGCAAAGCGCAGAAACCGCGATCAATCGGCTGATCCGGCGGCAGGCGGCGAAGGCCGGCGCGACCGGGTTCGTCACCAACCTCGGCGGCCTGGTCACGCTGCCGGTCGCGATCCCGGCCAACCTGACCAGCGTGCTGTACATCCAGCTCAACATGGTCGCCGCGATCGCCCGCCTGCGCGGCCACGACGTGCATAGCGAGCACGTGCGCAGCCTCGCCTTCGCCTGCCTCGTCGGCGACAGCGCGACCGGCGTGCTCAAGGAAGCCGGCGTCAAGCTCGGCACCAGGCTCACGGCACAGGCGATCGGGCGGATCTCCGGCGAGACCCTGCTGCGGATCAACCGGACGGTCGGGTTCCGGCTGCTGGCGAAGGCCGGCACTTCGGGGTTCGTGAACATCTCCAGGGTCGTGCCGCTGGTCGGCGGCGTCGTCGGCGGCACCGTCGACGGGGTTGCGACGCTGGCGGTCGGGGCTGCCGCGAAGCGGCTGTTTCCGGCCGTGCCGCCCGCATAGCAGGGTGGATGGCGGCACGGCATTGCCGCGGGGGTGCCGGGTTTGGCGCCGGCTTGCCGGTGTGCTAGATGTTGCACCGCGGCGCGGCGCCGGCGCCATTCCATGAACGGCGAACGGCGCTGGCGCGCGCCTCCATCGCGGACCAAGGACCCAGTTGAGCGACGCCCCCGAGGACCCGAACGCCCCGCCCCCGGGGCCGCCGGACATGCATCCCGTGACGGTCGAGGAGGAGATGCGACGCTCCTACCTCGACTATGCCATGTCGGTGATCGTCAGCCGCGCGCTGCCGGATGCCCGCGACGGGCTGAAGCCGGTGCACCGGCGCATCCTGTTCGGCATGCAGGACGGCGGCAACACGCACGACCGCCCGTACCGCAAATCCGCCAAAGTGGTCGGCGAGGTGATGGGCAACTACCACCCGCACGGCGACCTCTCGATCTACGACGCGCTGGTGCGGATGGCGCAGCCGTTCTCGATGCGGCTGCGGCTGATCGACGGGCAGGGCAATTTCGGCTCGGTCGACGGCGACCCGCCGGCGGCGATGCGCTACACCGAGGTGCGGCTGGCGCGCGCCGCCAGCCACCTGCTGGCCGACATCGACCGCGACACGGTGGATTTCCAGCCGACCTACGACGAAAGCGCGCAGGAGCCGAAGGTGCTGCCGGCGGGCTTCCCCAACCTGCTGATCAACGGCGCCAATGGCATCGCGGTCGGCATGGCGACCAACATCCCGACGCACAACCCGAGCGAAATCGTCGACGCGACGCTGGCGCTGATCGCCGATCCCGGCATGTCGCTCGAAGACCTGATGCGCATCGTGCCCGGCCCCGACTTCCCGACCGGCGGGCTGATCATCGGCCGCGCCGGCATCCGCTCGGCGTTCGAGACCGGGCGCGGCAGCATCATCCTGCGCGCCCGCGTCGACATCGAGGACATGCGGCAGAACCGCGAGGCCCTCATCGTCACCGAACTGCCGTACCAGGTGAACAAGGCGACCTTGCAGGAGCGCATGGCCGACCTCGTGCGCGCCAAGCAGGTCGAGGGCATCAGCGAAATCCGCGACGAGAGCGACCGCTCCGGCATGCGCCTGGTGATCGAGCTGAAGCGCGAGGCGACCGCCGAGGTGGTGCTGAACCAGCTGTTCCGCTTCACCCAGCTGCAGACCAATTTCGCCGTCAACATGCTGGCGCTCGACAACGGCCAGCCGCGGCAGATGGGGCTCAAGGACGCGCTCGAAACCTTCATCCGGTTCCGCGAGGACGTCATTCTGCGCCGCGCGCGGCACGACCTGATGAAGGCGCGGGAACGCGCGCATCTGTTGGTCGGGCTGGTGATCGCGGTCGCCAACATCGACGAGATGATCCGGCTGATCCGCGCGAGCCCGGACGCGGCCGCGGCGCGCGCGGCACTGATCGAGCGCGTGTGGCCGGCCGGCGACGTGCTGCCGCTGCTGGCGCTGATCGAAGATTGCCGGAATGTCGTCAGCGAAGACGGCACCGTGCGGCTCACCGAGGAGCAGGCGCGCGGCATCCTGAACCTGACGCTGCAGCGGCTGACCGGCTTGGAGCGGGAAAAAATCGCCGGCGAGATGGGCGAGGTCGCGCAGAAGATCTCCGACCTGCTGGAGATCATCGGCAGCCGGCCGCGCCGCCTGGAAGTGATGCGGGACGAATTGACGAAGGTGCGCGGCGAGATCGCCAGCCCGCGCATGAGCGAGATCGTCGACGGCCTCGCCGACCAGGACGACGAGAGCCTGATCGAGCCGGGCCAGATGGTGGTGACGCTCACCCGCGACGGCTTCATCAAGCGCACGCCATTGGAGACGTTCCGCCAGCAGCATCGCGGCGGCCGCGGCCGGGCGGCGACGACCACGCGCGGCGACGACATCGTCACCCGCAGCTTCAATGCGCACACGCACCAGTGGGTGCTGTTCTTCTCGTCCGGGGGCAAGGCGTTCCGGGAAAAGGTGTGGCGGCTGCCGGAGGCGGGGCCGACCGCGAAGGGCCGGGCGCTGGTCAACCTGCTGCCGGAGCTGAACTCCGACCAGATCACCACGGTGCTGCCGCTGCCGCAGGACGAAACCCTCTGGGACAGCCTGCACCTGGTGTTCGCGACCGCGCAGGGCAACGTGCGGCGCAACCGCCTCTCGGACTTCCGCAACGTGCGGGCGGCCGGACTGATCGCGATGAAGCTCGACGAGGGCGACCGGCTGATCGGCGTCGCCACCTGCCGCGAGGGGGCCGACGTGCTGCTGGCGACGCGGCTCGGCCGCTGCATCCGGTTCCAGATCAACGAGGACAATCTGCGCGTGTTCGCCGGCCGCGATTCCTCGGGTGTGCGCGGCATCAGGCTGTCGAACGGCAAGGCTCCCGACGAGGTGATCAGCCTTTCCGTACTCGGCCATGTCGAGGTGACGACCGAAGAGCGTGCCGCCTACCTCAAGGAAGCCGCCGCCCGCCGCCGCAACGGCGATGACGCGGCCGGGGAGGCCGTCCCCGACACCGATGAGGTCGTCGAGGAAGTCGAGCTTTCGGAGAAGCGCTACAGGGAGCTTGAGGATGGGGAAGAGCTGCTGCTGACCGTCACCGACCTGGGGTTCGGCAAGCGCAGCTCGGCCTACGAATACCGGGTCTCGGGCCGGGGCGGGCAGGGGATCGCCAACATCACGCTGACGCCGCGCACCGGGGCGGCAGTGGCGGCGACCTTCCCGGTGCGGCCGGGCGACGACGTGATGCTGGTGACCGACGCGGGCCGGCTGATCCGCACGCCCGCCGACCAGGTGCGGCTGACCGGCCGCACCGCGATGGGCGTGACCTTGCTGCGGCTCGACGGCGGCGAGCGCGTGACCAGCGTGTTCCCGATCGTCGAGGACGCCGCCGCGCCGCCGCCCGATGCCGCTCCGGATGGAGCGCCCGATGCGGCGCCCGACGACGAGGGATAAGCCGCGCATGTCCGAAGTCATCGGCGGGTTCCGCGTCGGCCTCTATCCCGGCACGTTCGACCCGATCACCAACGGCCACCTCGACATCATCGCCCGCGCCGCGCGGATGTTCGACCGGCTGGTGGTCGGGGTCGCGGAAAACGTCGGCAAGGCGCCGCTGTTCCCGATCGAGGATCGGGTGGAGCTGGTACAGGCCGAGCTGCAGGCGGTGGCCGAGCGCACCGGCACCGCTGTCGAGGTGCGCCCGTTCAACTGCCTGCTGATCGCGCTCGCGCAGAGCGTCGGCGCCAACGTGATCGTGCGCGGGCTGCGCGCGGTCTCCGACTTCGACTATGAGTTCCAGATGGCGGGGATGAACTACCGGCTCGACCCGAACATCGAAACCGTGTTCCTGATGGCGAGCGAGCGCCACCAGTTCATCTCCTCGCGCTTCGTCAAGGAGATCGCGCAGCTCGGCGGCGACATTTCCAGCTTTGTCCCGGCGCTGACGCTGCAACGTACCCTGGCGCGCGTCCGCCTGCCGGGCTAGGAGGCGCGGCCAGGCCGCCCGGCCCGCGCCGGGCCGCCCGAAAAACTCCGATGGGGAGATGCCAACCGATGCGACGCCGTAGCCTGTTCGCCGTGCTTGCCGCCTTGTCCGCAACCGCCATGATGGGAGCCACCGTGAGCCAAGCCGCCACTCCGGACCGGGAGAATACCATCTACCTCGACCTCAAGGACGGTCGGGTGGTGATCCAGCTGCTGCCGGAGATCGCGCCCAAGCACGTGGAGCGGGTCAAGGAATTGGCGCGCAAGGGGTTCTATGACGGCACCCCGTTCCACCGCGTGATCGAGGGGTTCATGGCGCAGGGCGGCGACCCGACCGGTACCGGCAACGGCGGCAGCGAGCTGGCCAACCTGCCGGCCGAGTTCACCGACAGGCCGCAGCTTCCTGCGCGGCACGGTGGGCGCGGCCCGGACCGCCGACCCGAACAGCGCCAACAGCCAGTTCTTCATCATGTTCGCGCCGGCGCCGAACCTGGACGGGCAGTACACGATCTGGGGCCAGGTGATCTCGGGAATGGAGTTCGTCGACAAGATCAAGCGCGGCAGCGGGGCCAACGGCATGGTGCAGCGATCCGGACCGGATCGTGCATTTCCGCGTGGCTGCCGACGTCAAGTAGCGGGGTTTTCCGGTTGACGCGGCCGGCGCCATGCCGTTGATGGCGCCGCGTCGCTTTGGCGCGGCGTGGCGCACGAGCCCGTAGCTCAGTTGGTAGAGCACGAGACTTTTAATCTTGGGGCCGTGGGTTCGAATCCCACCGGGCTCACCATAAAATCAAAGACTTAGGTGGAAAATAGGCTAGACGGGGAGGCTGTGTCAACGCTGTGTCAACAAAATGCTAAGCCCGCTGATCCGCCTTTGTATATGAGAGTGATGCGGCGCACACGTCGGCACCCGCCCGGTTTATGAAGGTTTTGTGACAGCAGCGGATGGCTGTTGACGTGGGCGTTCCCGATCTGATCCGGCACGGCCTCGGGTGAGGCCAAGTCGGAGGTCGGGCCAGAATGGATATCAGCGAAGGACTAGTTTACGCTAAGACCGGTTTCGATGCGGTGAGATCGGTTATTGCGCTAGTGAAGGACGTTCAAGGCGTTCTTCCCGGCCGGTGAGAAGAAAGAGGCAATTGCCCTATCTCTTGGGCAGGCAGAGCATCAGATGTTAGTTGCTGAGGCGCAGATTGCCCAAGCGCTCGGCTATAACCTATGTCGTTGCGCGTTTCCGCCAACTCCAATGCTCCGCGTCGGACACTACTTCATTGGAACCCATCGGCATGAAGTGAATGAGTGTCCGACCTGTGGAGGAAACGACGCTGGCGCTAAAGAGTGGCACCGCACCGTTGGGCCTAGTGCGGGGCAACTGATGCCGGCGCCGGTTGGAGTTCCGATCCCCCGGCGTTGGACATCCCGGCCGCGCCCGCCCTCAGGGCCAAATTCTTGGATGGCGGGATAGGGGTAGCGGACACCGCGGTCGGATGTTCTTGATTGGTTCTCCAGGCTCGGGCATGTTCGGCAGATGCCAGACCCTCGCCCGTTGCCCGACGAAGAGGCTATCCGCACCCTCGCTGAAGCTCTTCGCCGTGCGGCCAGTGGGCGTCTGACCAGAGAGGCAGACTTGTTCCTGGCCACGGTCGCAGCCGAGTGCCTCTATGAGCGGTTAACCCTGGCCGGCATCGTCCTGTTGACGCACCGGAGAGTTGGCTACGGCTGCGACCTGTTACCGGGGCGGATCGTTCACGATAGGTGCTAATTGCGTCCCGCGACACGCTTCATCAGTCGCAATCGCTGCGATTGGATCGTAAACTGACATGAACCGCACGTGAACAATTGGTAAATATGTATGGTTATGTCAGCACCGGAACCTGTTTCGGCCGCGACAGTCGGCGGCTGCTTGCTTCCATTGCCGCGCCCAGTGCCTTCACGTAGTCGCGGCCCGCATCGGTCGCCACGATAAGGACACTGCGCCGGTCGCGTACGTCTGCGCGACGATAGGCTAGATCATGATGCTCCAGGGTATCGACGGCTCGCGTAATCGCTGGCTTGGCTACGGCCAGGGTTGCGGCCAACCCACGCACTGTCTGCGGCGTCTTATCGAGGCAGCAAATTAGCAGCACCGCGAGTTGGCGTTGGCTCCGGTCCCGCTGGGCATCCTGCCGAACAATGCCGATGATGGTCTCGCGCAAAACCTCCGCCAACATCTCCTTCTTCATCCCGTTCCCTTTCGCGCTCGTGCCGACACCCGATACGCCTATGACATCTTTGTGGCCGGCAGTGTCAGGCGAAAGAAGCCCCCTCCGACGCATGGAGGGGGGGGGGGGGTTGGAGTTCAGGGAGGGTGAGCGAGAAGTGTCTCACCATTTCGCGTTGCAAACTGCAATAGAGTTGCTGTTGGCGCTGTGGTAGTCTGATACGCAAACCGCTGCAAAGGTTCCCTTTCCGATGTCTCGCGGCATCTGGATGCTGACAGCTTTCAAAGGTTGGGGCAGGCTGTCCGCCTCGAAAGAGAATTGAGCACTCCAATCACTTATGATGGTTGGATTGAGGACTACGTTGCTGGACTTGCCGGAAGGAGCGTAACGGAACGGAAAAACCCAAGGCAACGCTGGCAAAGACGTGAAGCTGCGGTTGAAGAATTCGCGACGCTTCTGGCGCGACGGCCATATTTGATTTCGATATTTGGGCTGCATGGTTATGCTGAAATCGAGACTAAAGGCAAATTAGTTGATCTATACTGGGAACTGACCCGAAGTGGTGCAGGCGAGCAGATTGCAACGAGGGCTCTTCATGACCCTGATCTATTAAATCTTCTTTGAAGGCTCAGGCTGACGGCAAACCTCTTGCCTTGGAGGCGATTAAATACTGCGGCACAAACAAGCGCCCGAAATGGAACAGCCCCACAGTAGCTTCACTGAGAGCAGACTACGATTGTGTTGAAAAGTGTGAAAGTCGCGTTGCACCGTAAGGACTACATTAGGACACTTCAACTTTTACGCCCATTAGCAGACCAAGGACACGCCGAGGCTCAGTTTTACGTTGGTTTCATTTTCGATAATGGCTTTGGCGTAGAGCAGAATTATACTGAAGCATGGAACTGGTATTGCAAAGCAGCAGACCGTGGATATGTCTCTGCCAAACTCGGCCTCGGGTTCTGTATACCAACGGCAGAGGCGTCGCGCAAGATTATATACAGGCATACAAGTGGCTTATGCTTGCCGAGGTGGGAGGGTGCGAAGCGGCTGTTAAGCACTGCAATCTTGTTGCCGCCAAGATGACTTCGGCTCAGATCGCCGAGGCACGGCAGCTAGCGCGCGAGTGGAAGCCGAGACAATGATGCAGCGCTGCGGATGGCGCACCTTCGGAGGCCGTCAGCAGGGGCGTGTCGGCTGCCCATGCTCTCCATCACAGCGGCGAGCGGAAAATGTGATCAAGGCCCACCATCACCATGGGGCCTGCCACCAACGCGAGACCACCGGCAATTGCGTGAGGTATCGTCATCTCATAAATCTTTCCCATTCGGCACCCAATTTCTTCAAGTTGCAAGTCTAGCTTATGTTGCAACCAAGTGGCCAGGGTCTTCACAACCGTATCGTAACTCCCATATCGTAACGAATTTCCCTCCAAACCCACGCCGCGCTAGTAGCGTCTATATTCCAGTCAAGCAACAGTATAGTTTTGAAAAATCCGACGCGCGTATGTCCAGCGCTAGGCATTTTCGCGAGCGAGCGTGATCCGGCCTCGCCTGCAGCCACCCCAGTATAATTGGGCCTGACCACTGGCACTCCGTTACTTAGTGATCACGCGATCGTGACTGGACAATGCTTGCAAACAGCACCCACGATGCAGGGTGGACTGTCGTGCATACGGCATTCCACCACACGCGACGGATCAGGCGCTCCTAGAGAATGCGCCCTTGGGCCAGCTAACCGCAACGGCCGCAATGACTTGGTGTGTGCGCGCTACGCAGCAGTGGCCAGGATGGCTGGCAACTCCTGCGCATCGCAGGATCAAGGGAGACAGCACATGGACAACAGCACCATCCGCGCTGCTGGCGCACGGGTGCGAATGTATCCCTCTTACGCAACCGCCGACCTGATCGCGCGCCTTGATCCGCCGCACCCGAAGGAAGCGATTTTGCCCCTCACTGCGGCACAGCGCGCCGCGATGGCGGCGGAAATCGAGGCGCGCGAGACCGATCGCCCGCCAGTGCGCTTGTCGCACTTCACAGTTTCCGCCTGACTGCATCGTTTGGGTATACGCCAGCAACACAAGCCCACGAGACACGATGCGTGTGCTTTTAGGGTTGCTGGCGGCCCAATGAGACATACGACGCGAATGATCTAGAACCATGGAGACAGATATGGCCACGTATGGATACGCCCGCGTGTCCACGATCGATCAGGACCTGACCATCCAGCAAGCAGCGCTGAAGGCGGCCGGCTGCACCATCATCCGGGCTGAGAAGGCCAGCGGCACCACGCTGAGCGGCAGGACTGAGTTGCAGGTGCTGCTAGATTTCCTGCGGCCGGGCGATGAGCTTGTGATCACCCGCATTGACCGGCTGGCCCGCTCGATGAAAGACCTTCAGGACATCGTGCATGAACTGAAGGCCCGGCGGGTGACGCTGCGAGCGACTGAGCAGCCGATTGATACCAGCACCGCCGCCGGCAAGGCGTTCCTGGATATGCTGGGGGTGTTCGCTGAGTTTGAAACCAATCTGCGCCGCGAGCGCCGCTCAAGGGCATCGCAGCCGCGAAGCAGGCTGGCGTCTATACCGGCCGCAAGGCCAGCATCGATGCCGCCGAGGTGCAGCGGCTGCATGACGTGGAGAAGATGGGCGCTACAGTCATCGCCAAGCGGCTCGGCATCGCGAGGGCCAGTGTCTACCGGCTGCTAGCTGAGGCAGCACCAGAACCGCAGCGGAAGGCAGCCTGATGGGCGAGACCATCCCGAGGAACAGCCGGAGTTCGATGAGTATGGGCGCCCGCTCCGCGATGAGAACGGCATCCCATACCTTCACCCCACGATCTGCTTTCCCTCAGTCTGCGACTGCTGGAAGTGGCGTAGGCCGCGCAAGCGCGGCCGTGAGTGCACGACTGAGACACCCAGCGTGATCTATCTGCCAGGACGGCGGAGGCCGGCCAGGCTGATCCTTGAGGCATGATTGAGCTTACACAGCGTTAGCCATCGCTGTCCGCTTACTCGGCTTTGATCCGAACAACAAAGGGCTCTCATGAGCAGGCGGCCCCTGCTTTGCTGTGCGGAGCCGAGCGGGCCGTGCAGCGCCGTGCCATGGCGTGCGTAGCGGAGCTGACGTATCGTGGCGCAGGGCAAACCTCGTGGCGCACAGCTAGCTTTCAAGGGAGGACAGCAAGTGGTGCAGGCGCTACTACGATGCCGATGCAGTAACGGCCAGCGATTGCAGCCTAGTCATAGCTTCGGATCGGGTGGGATGCGGCCAGCCCATTCGCTGATCCTCTGGCCGTGCTGCCCAAGTGCCAGGATCACCGCTGCGGACTTCAAGGCGCCGCTCTCCGCAAGTCTCTGAGAGAAGGGAAGTTTTGCAGCGCCGGTGAAACGAAGCGCATGGCCGGCCAAGGCTTCATAGTCATCTGCGCCCGCGATGCGCTTGAGCAGCGCCGCCTGCTCCAAGGCATAGGATGCCCGCTGCGGCTCACTGAGGCCGGCCCAATGGCGGCTGGCGGCCAGGGCACTCTCGACAATCCCGGAGGCCATGACCGGCTGAAGATTGAGGGCGCTGCACCAATCCCGGATTTCAGCGTCCAACTGGACGAAGCCGGCAAGGTCAGTCTTGGCGGCGGCTTGCCCATGGAGACCATACTGGATGCGGTATTGGCTCGGATCGTAGTCGCGATCGAACCCATAGACAGCATCATGGGCGCGCTGCTCTATCGTCCGATCATCCTCGGGCACTGTGCGCCCGTCCTGCGCCATGGCCGCTTTGATCGCGTCCTCACTCACGCCAGCGCCCCGGAGCGTATCGATCGCATCCGCGTAAGCGTCATCAGGAAGCCGGCCCCCGAGAGCCGCCGGCACGTCAAGCAGGGTGCGGCCAGCTGGAAGGCTCAGGCTGGCCACTGAGGGCAGCGTCGAATTGCTCGGCGGAGTAGCCGTAGCCCACCCATGCAGCCCTTGCCTCCACGATGTGAGGCGCAGGAGCAGCGGGGCCAGGGGTTTGAGTAGTTTCAGACATAGGTTTGGTCCTCCAAAGGTTAGAGTAGAATAAGGCACCTATCGCAAAATCGAGACTGCTGAGATACCTTATTTTTCGCAGTCGAAAGCCGGTCTCCGCGCCATCGTTATGTCAACAACCTGACAATCTCAATATTGGCGCTGGTCAGAACAGTGTTTAGCGACGGCAACCCCGAGGGGTTCTGAGCCTGCATGACAGGCGCCCTACAACCCGGCATCGATGGGATTTCAGGAGCCGGCGCTCCCCCGAGGCGATGCACCGTGGCGCCCTGGCGGGCCATCTCAAGTTCGACGGCCTTCAGCACCTCATGCGCGGTCGTGAAGAGGCCCTCAGGCGGCTTGCCACCGGCCCATGCAGGCCACGCCGCCGGAATGGCCGCCCTTGCCTCGATCAAGTCCTTGAAGGCGTCCACGGCCTGCCCAAAGCGCTGGACGAAGGTGTGCGAGGCATCCACTGACTTGCGCGTCAGGGCGAACACCCTGTCACTCTCGGCCTTCTGCGCGCGCTTGCGTTCAAGGGCAGCCTCTTGCTCCACGATGGCAGTGGCCTTGGCGAGCGCTGCCTGAATGCCCCTACCGGCGCGCACCAGCCGGTCAATCTGGGCGTTGCACTCGGCCAGCCGGTCATAGTCGGGCACTTCGGCCAGGAGATGGTCGGACACCTCAGCTTCCAGCGCAGCGACGGTGTCCTGATTGGTCTTCAGATCGGCGCTGAGGCGTTCGGCGCTCCTGGCCGCAGTGGTCTTGGTAGGCTCCACAGGCACAGGGGTTTCATCGGCAGGCTTGGGCGACTGAGTGCCGCGCATGGCGCGGGAGAGGGTTTCAGCGATTGTCATGGTCAGTCTCCTAGTTGGGGTTGCAGGCACGGCGAATTGTCAGACAATTAGCGAGTGAGAGGGTTGGGCCAGGGAAGCAGGGGTAGAAGGCGGGTTTTCTGGTGTTGGCAGTCGGACAAATGTGTCCGAGACAACCGCGGGATGCCGGAAGTCACTGGCGTTGGCCCGGATCGGCGGAGTGCTTTGGGGCCAGGGATGGATGGTGGCAGTGGCACCCGAAGTGGCACCACCTGGCCACCGGCTCTCCTAGAGAGAGCCGGCTGCCACATGGTTTGGTCAGAGAACGAAATCTCTGCCACAAGCTGCCACCAGATGCGCTCTAACTCATTGAAAACTCTACTTGTGGCAAAAGCGGCGCTGCCACACATTACGGGGGCAATCCATGTGGCAGAGGTTGTGGCAGGGTTGTGGCAAGCCCTCTCTGCCACCGTAACGAACTGGCGTCGGCGGATCATTCTGCACCCCCGTCGCAGTCGCCCCGATAGCTGATCGGAATGGCCCAGCGTCGCTCCCGCGCGCCGTGCTCCTCTGCCTGCCCTATCGTGAACTGGCGCAGCTTGCCCGCCTTGCGGTTGCCACTCGGGGCTCGCGTCTCCTCATGCAGCTTGTCCAGGATCGCGGCCCTGATCTGGCTTTGCTGGATCAGCCCGAGGTCATCGTCCGGCGCCGGTTGCGGAACGGCGAGCATGAGTTGACTGACCAGGACCGCTTTGGTGACAGTGCGTGCATCACCAGTGCGGAGGTCGGCGCCAAGCTCTTTCAGCGCCCGCACGATCCTAGCTTCGTCCACGTCGTCAGACGGGCCGGCCTTCGCCTTGGCACACAGAAATTCCCTGTCCGACATGACGCGCGGCAATGGCACGCCACCTTGCCCGTTCACGACCTGGAACCGGATGCTTTGGCCGTCCCGCGCGTCGCGCATCTTGGCGACACGGGCCGTCACGAAATGCTGGCCACCAGCGGGCTTCGCCGCCTCAATCTCGATGACTGCGTCGGTGTTCGCCTTGAAGGCATAGGTGCCAGCGATGCCTCTGGACAGGTCCTTGCCGGCGTGGGCGATGACGATTACCAGCGCACCCCATTTCTCGCACGCGAGCCTGATCGGCGCATTTCCAGTGAGGAGAGAGCCGGTGCTGGCCGCATTCTGATCAAGGCCGGGGATGCCGGTGCCGAGTGTGTCAACGACTACGATATCAGGTCGGAGGTCTGCTTGCTCAGACAGGGTCTCCTCCCACTCATCCCGACTGGCGAGCAAAGGAACCGCGTCAACCTTTCTGTATTTGCCTCGCAATTCTTTTGTCGTGATGCCGCGCGCGTGGCACTCGGCGGGCAGGCGTTGCTTGCCAAGCCCGTGGCCACCCTCACCAGCGAGGTAGAGCACGCGCGCGCCGCGATGCAAGATTGCATCTACAATCAGCGAGAGCACGACACTCGATTTGTAGTCCCCTGACCGGCCGTAGAAAATCATCACTCCCCCGCCGGGAACCTTGGGAAGCATCCCGTGCGCGTCCCAAAACTCCATTGGTGGCAACTGCTCATCTTCGTCCGGCTCGCGGCCACGGAACCGACTGAGGCTCTTTGCCCGCTGGGCTTCCGGTCGCGTCAGGTGCTTATGCGTCTCCGACGCGGGCTCCGCGGCCCACACGCCAAGCACGTTCTGACGGTAGCGGTAGGCGTTCCCGACCTTGGCGGCCAGTTCCTTGGCATCCCATGGCGGCCGGCAATGTGGGTTCCATTCTTCCAAGATCAGTTCAAGCGCCGTGGCCTCCGAAATTCCCAGATCGCCGCAGTCATCTGCGACCTTCACGGTGCGAGCGTCGCCGCCTGATCTTTGGATCGCTACGTCACCCCGCTTGACTAGATCGCGCAGGTAGTCTCTGGCGCGTTCGATATTGCACGGCTGATCTGGCTCAACAACGGCTGCGGTCTCCCGCACCTCATGTCTCGGCTGAGCGCGCTGCGCTATCCACTCAGGCAACTCGGCGATGGGCCGGTCGTCTACGACTTCGTAGGCGCCATCTGCGGTTCTGCTAGGTGGCAGCAACACATAGCTTCCGCGTCCCCGCGTATCGATGTGCGGCGCTAGACGGTGCTGCGACGCTGGCAGTGAACCACGAAACCAAAGATGTTGGCCTCCTCTAGGTGTTCTGACAGTGAGCGTCGGCGCGGCAGCGACAAACTCATCATTCTCTAGGTCGGCAAACTCCGCGATGCCAGCGTCACAATCCAAATCCACCACGCAAAGGCCAGTCGTCTGCAACGCAATGGCGATGTTGTAATCCGGGTTCTCAGTCCACCATGCCTTGATCTGATCTTCGTCAATGGTGGCGTCCTTGAACCCGTTGGGGGTTGCCGGGGTTTTCGCGAGAGGGTTGCAGGGAAACACTGGCCACCCCATGCGGGCGTAGCCTAGGGCAGCCTCAGGCAAGGTCTGCGCCACGGCCGGGGTGGGCTGTGCTGGCAGTGCCACGGCGGCCACGGCACCACTCGGGAAGGTGAGCACGGTCCCGGCGCTGTTGAAAAGCTCTTCTGCGGCGCCCTTGAAACCGCGCTGGCCGGGGCCAGATTTAGGTATAGACATATTCCACTCCACTAGAGGGCGCCCCGTGGTTTGCACACTGGGCGCCCTAATTTTTTCAGTCCGGTTTGAAGTCTCTGTCGTCTTCGGCATCCATCGCAGGAACATAGGTAAGCGCAGCGCCGAATGTCGGCTGCCCGGCAACTGTGCCTGCCGTGTAGACCGTCTTGTAAAGCCACCCACCAGGGATGCGCATTCTACTGGTCCGGTCGTGCCTGTCCCTAGCCACTTCTTGCCAGTTACACTGATCGTTGCTGGTCATGACACGCCCCCGAAGTCGGGCGTGAAGCACTTGCGTCCACTATGCACCCCGCGAGTGTAGACGCGACGGGTCCGCTTGCCTTTGATGGACTTGGCCGGCTGGATCGTGGGCTCTATGAGTTCGGCGACAACGGATGGGTCGGCGGGCACGACGTGGCTGATCACCAAGGCGTTTCCCACGATGCTCACCGTAAAATGGATTGGCCGGGGCTCGGGGGCGAATATCTCATCCACATGGCGCAGCAGCCGTGCTGCCCGGACGCCACCGTCTGAGAGTTCATGGTCAGAAGGCAATTCTCGGCCAGCTACGGCCAGAAGATTTGCGCCGGTCTTGGCCCCGAAATCAACGGAGGCATCGGCAATAATTGTAAGAAAACTGCCAGTAGCAGCTATCTGCCGGTTATTTATCTGTCGCACGTTCATTGACTTTTTTCAGGGCATATTCTGCCCCGCCCCACGGCTTAAATGGTTTTGCTCGAATGGTCTCAAGCGCGCGACGGAAGCGGATAGCAGCACGCGCTATATCTTGCCGGTCGGTATCCACCAATGCCTGTATTGCTGTCATTTCACCGTAATTGCTCACCCCACCTCGGCGAGCGGCTCCACGGGTAGTTTGGCGGCCAGCACGAAGCGGAGGATGTCGAGCACCGAGGCCCGGTTCGCCTTGGCGGTGCTGACGACGGAGCGGAAGGCGGCGTAGGTTTCGGCGCCCCACTCGCAGCGGAAGCCGTTGGTCACCTTGCGGAAGATCACGCTGGGGCGGAGATGCCGCTCGGAGACGTTGTTGGTGTATGGCACATCACGGTTGGTGACGAACACGAACAGGTGCGCCCGGTTGGCGGCGATGCGCTTGCGCAGCTTGCGCCCCGGCTCGCCCAGCGGGACAGCCGCCATGATCCGGTCGAGCCGGCGATTGAGGTCGGCCTGATACTGCCGGAGCGTGGTGTCTTGCAGCCGCTCTCGTCGTCGGCCGATGGCGACGGCGCGCAGCAGCAAGCGCTTGAACGGGGCGCTGAATGCGGTATCGCCGCACTCGACGGCATAGCGCGCGTCGCGCAGCAGATGCGCCAGACAGACCTGCCATTGCAGCGCGTGGCCGCGCTGGCTGCCCAGCATGTCGGACACCCAGACCAGCGGCTGAAGCGAGCCGAACACCTCCTGCACCACCGCCTTGCCGCGGCTCGGGCGGATCACGTGCAGCACGGCGAACGTGCCGATGAACACCCATTCCCACCAGGTCTTGCCGCTGACCCGCGCCGAGGTCTCGTCCGAACACACCACCGGGCTCGCGGTGACGGTCGCCTGGATCGCCGCCGCCGCCGCGAGCAACGGCGCCCGGGCGCGCGCCAGCATGTTGCTGATCGCGCCCTCGCTGATGCTGAGCGAGAAGATCTCGTCCATCAGCAAGACCAGTCGTTCCAGGCCGATCGCATGGGCGTAGTGCAGATAGACCACCAGGGCCGCGATCGACTGACCGAACGGCGAGCCGGGTTCCAGCCCGGCCGGGGCGGTCGCGATGACCCGTGCCCCGCAGCAGGCGCAACGGCCGCCGAATAGCCGCACTCGCGTCACGTCCGGCTTGATCGCAGGCAGCTCGATGCGGTCGTAGACCTGCTGCGCCGCCTGCTGCTCCACGGGGAAGGCGGCGGCGCAATGCGGGCAGGCGTCGAGCCTGGCGTCGACCACACGATCCGGCTCGGGGTGCAGCGTGCGGCCGACGCCGGGGCGGCTCTTGCGTGGCGGCTTGGCGCCCGTGGCCCGCTCGGGTTTTTGCCCCTTCGACGGCGGCAGCGAGGAATTGTCCGGCGTCTTGCGTGGACGCTCGAGATCGACAATCCGAGCTTCGAGGTCGGCGTTGCGAGCCTCCAGCGCAGCGATCCGCGCCAGCGCCGCTTCCAGCCGCCCGACCAGCGGCAGCAGCGACAGGATGAGTGCATCCTTCTCCGCGACGGTCAGCTTGCTGAGGTCGATATCGGGCGGCACATTCCGAGCGAATCGAGTCGCCCGTGACCGCGTCAACCATCATCTCGCCCACACCCCAGCCCCGCCGGGGCACTTCCTACCCAGGTGAGCAATTACATTTCACCCGCTATCACCGTCCTAGGGTCTTCAATGGTTGCCATGTCTCGCTCTCCTTTGCTGGCCTTTCCTATATTGGGAGCACAAGAGTGTTCGTCAACTCGCTCTTAGATAAATTTGCAAAGGCAGATGCTTGCTTGGCCAAGTAACGTCCGCGGTTGGGCGCCGGCTTCCGCAGATGTCCGCGGAGTTCTACACGGCTCAGTCTAGCGACACCCCACGGGCGGCAAGGTAGGCTGCCACCGACGCCGCGAAGGCCGCGGTGCGCTCGACGCTATGACTGGCCTCGAATTCCATCATGAGGAAATCGTTGACCATCTGGCGGATGTGCGCGATGCGCTCAGCGTCGCTACGCTCGCCAGCACCCCATTCTGGCGCAGTGTCGGGAACCGGACATGCAGCAAAGATCAAAGCCGCTGCGGCCAGTCTCTCACTCGCCTTTTGGGCATATTGGCAAATCTTCAGCACCGCATTCACCGCTAACGGAAGCAACAAGGGCCACGGGGTTTGATCCTTGTTGATTTCCTGGATTGCCTCTTTGATCGCCCAATCTTTACGGAGGCGCCAGCCTGTCATTGCAGTGCTGCGATTATCTGGCCACCCTGCCTTGAGGAGACATTCTTTCACTGCGCCAGTCTTTTGATTACTGTGCGCCCACAGCCAAGCGAATTTAGCTTTCCTCGGGTCCTGCTTCAGCAATCGGCGGCATGCCGGCCCGATCCGACCGAATGAAGCTTCGTCCAGTTCCAGCACCTCCGGACGGGCCGGCTCAAGTCCTAGCTGGATGCCCTCGCGCTCGATACCCAGGCGCCTTCTGCGGCTCATCTCGGCGCGCTGCTCCTCCGACAGCGGAGGACGCAACCCCGCCTGCCTCAGCCGCTCATTGGCCAGGAAGGTGCGCCGGGACATCAGGCGGCTTCCGCTTCTTTGCGAGTAGGGAGGCGAGGGGCGGGCGGCACTGCGCCAGTCCCGGCAAATCTCGCCCTGATCCTGGCCTTGCGCCATCTAAGAATACTACGCAAGTAGCCTACGCCGCCAAGGCAACGAAGGGCTGTGGCGGGCAGCTTTTCAGCATCCTCAGGCTCATAGCATTCTAATGACGTTAGGATGCTTGAGATGATTTCGGCTACGTGTTCGGTGATTTCGTCGCTTGTCAAAGGTTCAGAGAATGCGTCTTCGTCTCCGCTTCGCGCTATTAGAGCGTAACTTAATTCGCAGGGCAGCGGTTCCGCGTTGGGATTGTAGGTCATGACTAGGCCGCGTCCCGCTCTGCAACCTTCTGCGCAAGCCACTCTTCCACTTCGCGCTCAACAAAACGCACCGGCGAGTTCTGACCCTTGCCCACACGCACAGGCCGGGGGAACAACCCAGCGCGGACGAGCCGCATCAAGCTTTCAGGGTGGTAGCCGACAGATCGGGCCGCTTCGCCCTTCGATACCAGCTTCACGTTGCACCTCCATCAGTTCGTGACGGAACGCAACGTGGTTCAGCAGTTAAGCACTCGCGAGATGACAAATTCAGCGCAGGCTATTCGTCCGCTACCCAAACCCTGATCATCGCGTCCAGCCGCTTCCTATCCGCTTGCAAGCGATGCAGGTGCCTTCGCGTAGCCTCCGGAGACTTTCCACGCGCTGTGCCATACGCGACTGCGGCGGCGCCCTTCCGGCCTTCAGGCGCGGCATCGTAAGCCGCGAGTAACCCGGTGTCGAAGGCACGATCATGAGCGCCTTTTCGTCGCCGCGGGCGGACGTGCTTAGCGAACGCGTTGAAGAGTTCCCACGCCTCCACGTTGCCGATTTGGTCTACCACCTTCGTGTGGCACTCTATGATCAGTCGGGCGCATTCTGCGATGCGTTGCTCTTGATCGGCTTCCCACTCATCCAGGTCATCCGCCTCGGGGCCGTCATCGCTGATCAGGTCGTCACTCATGCTGCCGCTGCCCTTTCAGCAGTCAGGGTCTGCAAATGTGCCTGCCATACGCCATCATCGGCCAGGAGGGCGCGGCGTAGCTCAGCGGTCTGCGCCGCCTCCGCCTCAGTGCGCGGATGCAGGATCGGCGCAATGCGCCGCCACGGTTCGCCACCTTCGGTCAGCACGTGGAGCAGTCTGGCCCAAGCCTGCAAGGCGCGCCGCTTGTCAAACTCCAAGGTGCCACGCGCATAGACCTTCTGCGTCACGCCTTGCGCTGCGTGGTTCAGCACTGCCCCGATGATGTGCGGCGCGATGCCCAGAACATCGCCCATGTGCGTCGCCACGGTCCTGCGGAGATCGTGGAAGCGCCACTCAGGCAGGCTGGCCCCGGCCGCCCCCATCTCCCTGTCCAGGATCATTTTGGCCTTGCTGAAGCCGGATACCGGAGAGCGCCCATTCGTGGTGAACACGTAGGGAGAGGCCACCCCCGCGCCATCAGTCAGGCGGGGCAGGGGGGCCAAGATATCGAGCGCCATGTCGGACAGTGGCACCGCATGCCGGCGGCCGGCCTTCGTGTCGGTGGCGTCTAGCGTCCAGGTGCGCGCCTCAAGGTCAATAGCTGCCCAACGAAGGTCGGCAACCTCAGACCGGCGCTGGCCTGTCAGGAGCAGCATTTGCACGAAGGGGCCGAACGGGTATCCGAGCCGCTGGGCACCGCGCCAGACGGCCGCAATCTCATCGAGGGTGAGATATCTATCCCGCGCTTCCTCACCTTCGCGGGCCATGCCTTGGACGATTGGCGAGGCGGGGATCATCCCCCGAAGCACAGCCCAGTTGAACAGCTTGCGCACGGCGGCCAGCACCCGGTTCGCGTGATAGACGCTGTATTTTGCTTCCACCCGGTCAAGCAGCGCCACCACGTCAGCCCGCCCAATGTCCGACAGGGCGCGGCCATTCCAGGCCGGCGTTACCTGGTTCGCGAACAAGGCTTGCACGTTCTGCCACGCGCGGTTCCGCTTGGCGTGCTTCTCAATGAAGGTTTCCACTGCGGTTTCCCAGCGCAGCACATCCTTGGCTACGGCATCCCGTTTTGGCTGTGAGGGGTGGATACCTTGCCGGCACTGGCGCAGGGCTTCCGATGCCGCCTGCCGCGCGTCGGCGAGCTTCATGGCGCTCGCATCGCCCAGCGTCACCCGGATCGGGTTGGCCTCACCCTTGACCCGGCACCGCACAACGAAGCTACGGGCGCCATTGGCCGTGATCCGCAGCGCCATCGACGGCACCACATCGTCAAAGATTTCTAGCCGTCCGGTTGCCGGAGGCGCCTCCTTCTGGACAACAAGATCAGTCAGCCGCTTGCGCATGGTGTGTCCCCGATGTCTGTCTGGGGACACGGAATGCCCGGTTCTGGCGCGTGTCCCCATGCTGACAACGATATGGATATGCTGAGCACAAAGCAAGGCCCATCAGCCTTTTTCGCTCATTAAAGCACAAGACTTGCCTGGGGATGCTGAGCAAGGTTTAGGCCAGATACGAGACTTTTAATCTTGGGGCCGTGGGTTCAGAGTCCCACCGGGCTCACCAATATATGAAGATAGATCAATATATTAGTCTCTTACCGCCTGACTGTTGACACTACCTGCGTCAAAAATCCCATCAGATCAGTGCAGGAATGATGGTGGCTGCGGTGAGGCGTTCCGCCGCGGCGGTGGCGGCGCGTCCGGCTTTGGTCAGATAGTAACGGTATGTTCCGGTGACTCGCTTGATCACCCCGATGTCCAGCAGTCGGCGCAGGTGCCGCGACAGCCGGTTTGGCGAGAACATGTGCAGGTCGGGGAGAAGGTCGGCCCGGCGGATGCCGGCGATGTTGACCCGTGGATTTTGCAGGGCATGCAGCAGCGCGCTGTCCCCGGCTTCGAAGAAGTTGATCCCTTTGACGGTCTTGTTCTCGACCTTGCGCGGCCTGGTCAGCCGGTCGAGGGCGCGGACGCCTGCGCAGAAGTCGTCCAGCGCGGAGAGGTGAGCCAGATAGCGCCGGTTGCAGCCGAGCAGGATCTCGCGCAGGTCGATCAGGCTGTAGATGGTCTTCTTGACCGGAGCCAGTTCGCGGGTTGCTGGCCGATCTCGGTGTTCCACCTTGCGGTGGTGCTTGAAAAACGACACGTCGTTGGCGGTGGTCTCGATGCGCAGCACGATGCCGCGCTTGTCGTACATCTTGATCGAGCACTTGCCGAAGCGGTGCTTCACGCACGTCCCCTCGATCCGGGTGGAGAACTGCGAGCCGATCTCCTGGGCCAGTTGCGGCGTGATGTGCCGGCCGAGGAAGCTGGCGACCTGCTCGGCCTTGACGCTCAGCACGCTCTGCCGGACGAGTTGGTCGTAGAGGGGCGCCAGCGTCGCAGCGGAGCGGAATGCCAGGTCGGTGGCGTATTCCAGCTGCATCAGGCTCCAATGGTAGGACTGCCCGAACACCTCGGACACCGGGCAGCACTGTTGGGCATATCCGTCGAGGACGCGGTGCAACTGGTCCGGCGAGAGGGCGTCGGCCAGGTCCTGGGCACGCTGCCAGTCATCGATCCGCACGAAGGCGTTGTCGGCCATGGTGTAGCCGATGCCCTGCGCCGCCAGCTGCCGCGCCAGCCAGTTGTGGCCGTTGCAGTAGAATTGCAGGCGGAACGGGCACCACGTCGGCACCCGCAGATAGATCAGCCCGAAGTCGGCATCGAGGAAATAAAAGTAGTAGTGCAGGCATTTGCCGCTATCCGGCCGGATGAAGGTCTTGTGCGTCTGCTTGTCGTGCCAGGGCCGATAGCTGTCGCAGGCTTCCATGGCCGAGATGATGTGCACCAGGCCGGGGTGATCGCCGCGTTGCTCCAGCACCCGCGCGACCACGTCTTCCTTGCGGATATGGCTCTTGGCGATGTGCTCGATCGTCACCCCGGCCGCGGTCGCCAGCGATGCCGCGCTATCCCGTACCTGATCCCGCAGCGTCATCGCGAATTTCGGATAATCGAAGATGCGGATGCCCTGGCCATGGAGAAACCGGGTCATGCCCTCCGCGTAGCAGATCACCGGCACGGTGCCCGTGATCACCACCCGGTCGTAGCAGGACAGCACCCCGGCTATGCGATCATCATAGCGTTCCGTCAGAGACTGGGTCATGCCGCCCCCCCCGCAGGATGACACTCTCGACGGGCAAGCTACACCAAACCTATTGGTTCCGGCTCCGCCGGCTTAGGGTTCGGCACAGCGGCCTCAATCGATTGTAGGATGCCGCCGTCCCACTGACGCGAGCCACGAAAGCTGCAACGATCGACCAGATCTTGTTGACGCCGGACCACATTGCCGACGCGCCGGACGCCGCTCCGCCAGGGCGCGACCTGCGCCGCGTTGGCGTGCACCCGGATTACTGGTATCCCGTTGCGTGGTCGCGCGAATTGAAACGCGGCAGGGCGCTCCCTGTACGCTTCGCCGGCGAGCCGATCGTGCTGGTGCGCGGAAAGGACGGTGCGGTGTTCGCGCTGGAGGATCGCTGCGCCCACCGCCAGGTTCCGCTAAGCAAGGGCGTGGTGCAGGGGGCGACCATCCGCTGTTGTTATCACGGATGGAGCTATGACGGCTCCGGGCGGTGCGTCGACGTACCCTACCTGGGCAAGGGCAAGCTGCCGAACGGCGTCCGGTCCTATCCTTGCCGCGACACCGGCGCACTGATCCTGGTGTTCCCGGGCAATGTGGCGCGGGCGGTCCAGGTGCCGCCGCCGGCCATGGCAGCGGCGGCGGATCGCCGTTACAAGACCCGCCGGTTCGGCCGCGAGATCGCCTGCCACTACAGTTTCATGCACGAGAACCTGATGGACATGAACCATCAGTTCCTGCACCGCCGGATCATGGGCCAGATGCGGCCGCGCTTGCTCGGCCAGGATCGCGGCGAGGACTGGGTGGAAGCGAAATACAGTTTCGCCCGCACCGGCGGCAGGCAGCCGCTCGGCGAGGCGGCGATTTTCGGCCAGCGCCGCAGCGCCGACAGCCACCACGCCGAGCGGGACGTGATGACGATCCGAACCGAGTATCCGTATCAGACGCTGCGCATCCGTACCGACGACGATGTGCCGGTCATGGATCTCTGGATCGCGTATGTGCCGCTCGACCGGGCGCAGCGCACCAACCGCACGTTTGGCCTGCTGTCGATCAAGCGCCCGAAAATCCCCGCTATCCTGGACATTGCCTGGCCGCTGCTGGTGCTGTTCACGGAACGCATCTTCCGGGAAGATCGCGGCATCGTGGAACTGGAGCAGGCGGCGCACGACCTGCAGGGCGAAGACCGCAACCAGGAGGTGTTTCCGGTGATCCGCACCCTGCGTGCTCTGCTAACGGCCCGCGGCGCTGCCGAGGACTCCCCCGCTGCGTAGCTGCGCCGATCCGTCACATGGTGACACGCTCGTGAGCTGCAGTGATCTGGACCTGGAGCCGTCCAACGGCAGGGTCCATCGGGTGCGGCACCGTATCCGGCACATGGTCGTGTGATGTCAGAGGGTTTCTCCGTCTTACCATGTGCGAATCGGCTCGGAGCCGGACTCCGCCTCCGGTCAAGTACCTGTAGGGCCCGCACACCGCAGCTCGCCGGACTGTGGATCGGCATGGGGTCCCGATGCCGATCGGCACCACAAGTGATTGATCTTGCGTGTGGATCGGCGTGGGGTCCTGACGCCGATCGGCGCCTCGAGCGACTGGTCCTTGCAGCACAAGGGGTCACGAGGTGACGCTGATCCACAGCAAATCACGCGGACTGAGCAACGCCGCGCTCAAATCCTTGCCAATTCGCGCGGAGTTGCTCCCGGTCCAGCACGACGGAGGAATAATGTTGTTGATATCTTCGCGAAACCTGGACCAGCCGAAGCGTGACCGAAGCGCTTTCCCTATTCGATTTGCGTCCGCCGTCGATGGCGTTGCCGGACACCGACAGGTCTGCGCAATGCCATGCGCGCGATGCCCGGGCGCGGGTGTTGGCCGCCTTGGCCGCCGGGCGCCAATGGGTCGCGGTGGTTGATCCGGCAGGGTTCGACAAGACGGCGGTGTTACGCGACGCCGAGCGCGCGCTCGCCGCAGAGGCGACGGCGACCATGCGGATCGCCACCGAGCCGGGACAGCCCTCTGCGCTGCTGGTCGAGACCGGCGAGCACGGCACGGCATTCGTCGACAATGCGGAGCGGCTGAGCGGTGCGACGCTGGCGAGGTTCGCCGGCACTGGCATGCTCCAATGCGTCTTCGCCGGTCCACCAGAGCTGGTGGGCAAGCTGATGGACCACGTCGCCGGGACCGAACTCATGATGCTTGGTCATGCGCCGGTCGATCCGGACGGCATCGCTGCTTCGACGGGGCCGGAAAGGGAGGGCGGGTTGCCCGATGTTGCCGCGGTCCCGCAACCAACGGCGCCGCCCGGGCACGAGATTGCCGGCTGCGGCGAGCGGCTCGACGTCGGCGAGCCCAAGGAGCGCGCTGCCGCCTTGCAGGCGCCACTGGCCATCGAGTTGCCGGAGCGGGCTCAGGCAAGTCAGCATCCCATGACGCCGGTGAGTCCGTTGCCAGTGGGCCGGCCCTCGTTGGGTCTCAGGACGATGCCTGGTCTGGGATTGGCCGCGGCCTGCATCGGCGCCGGCGCGCTGATTCTGCGCTCCGCCATCGTCGCTGGCGCGGCGAGCCTTCCAGCATCGGCGCCCCTCGCGACGCCGGCCCGAGCGGCAATGATCGCCGCGCCGCCAGCGACGGCTCCCATGCCAGCGTCGGCTTTGCCCTCGTTCACTGAGCCGCCCGATTTCAACTCATTGGCGCCACCTGCGCACGGTCTTACCAAATGAGCACGCCCAAATCTCGGAGTGGGCTTCAGTGGGGCTTCATGGTCGACCGGACACCCTGTGGGCGATAGCGCCGGTCAACGGCCGCGCATAGCCGTTTCCTCGCGACGACTGCCACGACGGGATGCGATTCGCTGAGGGCTTGCCAACACGCGCAGTCGCAGTGCGGTGACGACCGCGTGAACGTGCCAGGAAGGGGGGGCTTGCTTCCCGCGCCTCGGGATCGCACCTGATAGCGCGTGCACAGATATCGCTTCCCATGGTGGGTGATCAGCCACGCGGACGCCCTGGCAGCAGCACCGGCGCCGGTGTTCAAAGCCACGCTGCTGCTGAGCCTCGCCTACTGGGCGGGCGGTTGCAGGCGGCTGCCGGCTGACGATCTGACGCTCGCGAGCATCGCCAGGTTGCCGACCTGCCACTGGAGGCCGATCAAATCTGCGACGCTCAGTGCTTTTGCCAGCATCCGGCCGCAACTCGACAAGGACCATGAAGCGGTCCATCGGACCTGCCGGAACCGCGTCGCCGGGATCGCAACCGCCCGCGGCAAGAAGGCGGCCAAGCACGTCAGATCGCAGGCCCCGCAATCTGGCGCGCATCCCGCATCCGCTGTCCCTCGTCTTCACCAGCCTGAGCAGGCCCGCGCCCTCGGCCCATGCACGCTGCCGGGCGGGAGGCCTACGCCGTCCCTCTTCACCGATTAGCGCCGGCCGACGGCCCCGCGCGGCAGGTAGGCGACGGGACGCGGCGATCTCGGTTGCGGCGCGGTGCCCCGAAAATTCCGCCGGGAAAATTACCCGTTTGTCCGGTCGGTCGGACGGACTGCCGCAAAGCAGTGGCGACAGAAGCACGCCCGCCGCAGCACCCACGCGGAATGACCGCTGTCGACCCAACCCGGCCCCAGGGCGACTTAACGAACGATCCCCAAATCGGACATTCACTGCCGCTGGTGAGCACCACCTCGCGCTTCGTCTCGTCATTCGGCGGCTGTCCGCGCTTCCCCAGCTGACGTTCCATTCGTTTGCACGCCGCGAGCAGCTCGCCGTCCGTCGCCGCTTCGACAAGCAAGAATGAGCGCGCGGCGCTCTCCCCTATCGAGGCTGAGCGCGGTTGAAGTCGACCGCCCTATGAAACGACCCCGAATTCGGGACACCGCATCCGATCCGGTTCGAAACATCGAGTTTGCAAGCGAATATTCGTTCGACGCGGGGGGCCGATGGGCGCCAGTCGGAAACTTCGAACGGCGAAATAAGACACGTTGTCAAGAACTTTCGGCGTTCTGCGCGGGCGACGCCGCGCCGCGATTCACAGTGTTCGATCTCCCACCACCGCCATCAGACGCGCGCGATCGGCCCGTTGGCATCCTTGCTGCATCTTGCCCATCCGTTTGCCGCCGACCACCGCAAAGGATACCGCATGACCGAGGACCTCGCCGCCAACTACGCGCGCGCCGGCTTTCATCACCGGATCGGCTTCGGCCGCCGCCCGGCCTTGGTGCTGATCGACTTCGTGATGGCGTACTACACCGAAGGCTCGCCGCTGTTCGCGGGCGAAGGCGTGCAGACCGCGCTCGCCTCGGCGCTGCGGGTGCTGGCGGCGGCGCGGCGCAGCGGCATCCCGCGCATCTTCACCAACGTCGTCGTGCAGGCGGGCGCCCTCGATGGCGGCATCTTCTATCGCAAGTCGCCGGCGACGAAGTGCTTCTCGGCGGGCAATCCGCTCGGCGCGTGGCCGCCTGGGATCGAGCCGCAGCCGGGCGAACTGGTGATCTCGAAGCAGTATCCGTCGGCGTTCTTCGGCACCTCGCTCGCCTCCACGCTGACCGCTTCGGGCATCGACACGGTGATCCTGACCGGCATCACCACCAGCGGCTGCGTGCGCGCGACCTGCGTCGACACGATGAGCCACGGCTTCATCCCGATCGTGGTACGCGAGGGCGTGGGCGACCGCGCCGAGGCGCCGCACGAGGCGAACCTGTTCGACATGAGCGCAAAATACGCCGACGTGCTGCCCGAGGCCGAGGTGATCGACTATCTGCGGGGGTTCAACGCATGAGCCTGCGGCCGCTGCTCGCGCCGGGCGAATTGCTGATCGCGCCGGGCGTTTTCGACATGATCTCGGCGCGGATCGCTGACGCGATGGGGTTCCGCGCGCTCTACATGACCGGCTACGGCACGGTCGCGTCCTCGCTTGGCCTGCCGGACGCCGGGCTTGCCTCCTACACCGAGATGGTCGGGCGGGTCGCCACGATCGCGGGCGGCACGACGACGCCGCTGGTCGCGGACGCCGACACCGGGTTCGGGGGCCTGCTGAACGTCGACCGCACCGTGCGCGGCTACGAAGCGGCCGGCGCCGCGGCGATCCAGATCGAGGACCAGATTTTCCCGAAGAAATGCGGCCACACGCCGGGCCGCGAGGTCGTTCCTGTCGGCGACATGGTGCGCAAGATCCAGGTGGC
The DNA here is from genome assembly GCA_963697635.1 of uncultured Solirubrobacterales bacterium. Lineage (GTDB taxonomy): Bacteria > Pseudomonadota > Alphaproteobacteria > Acetobacterales > Acetobacteraceae > CAJCJG01. The sequence continues at coordinate 278,220 of CAVOOS010000036.1, forward strand.
GTGCGAGGCCCGCCGCAACCCGGACTTCCTGATCATCGCGCGCACCGACGCACGCACCGCGCATGGACTGGACGAGGCGCTGCGCCACGCCGACGCCTATGCGCGCGCGGGCGCCGACGTGCTGTTCGTCGAAAGTCCGGAAAGCGAGGCGGAGATGGCTCGCATCTGCGGCAGCTTCGACCTGCCGTGCCTCGCGAACATGGTCGAGGGCGGGCGGACGCCGGTGCTGGGCTGCGACGCACTGAGGCAGATCGGCTACCGGATGGCGATCTTCCGGCGACCGGTTTTCTCGCGGCCGCGCAGGCGCTCACGCGGGCGTACGGCGTGCTGCGCGAAAAAGGGTCCAGCCCGGCGCGGGCCTTGAACTGTTCCCGTTCGCCGCGATGAACCGGCTGATGGGGTTCGAGCGCGTCTGGGGCTTCGACCGGCGGCACGCCGATGCAGGAGAGACGGCATGAAACCGAAAGTCGCGTTCATCGGCACCGGCGGCACGATCTCCTCGATCGGCCGCAACGCGCTCGACATCGTGGACTACATCTCCAACGACGTGCGGCTGCATGCCGCCGAGATCGTCGCGCGCTTTCCGGAACTCGCCGAGGTCGCCGAGGTGATCCCGGTCCGGTTCCGCAATGTGCCAAGCTTCGACATCTATTTTCCCGAATGGCGCGAACTCGTCCTGCTCTGCGACCAGGCGGTCGCCGAGACCCCGATCTGGCCGGCATCGTGATCGGCCACGGCACCGCCTCGCTCGAAGAAACCGCGTGGGCGCTGAACCTGACCGCGAAGGTCGCGGTGCCGGTCGTCGTCGTCGGCGCGCAGCGGCCGCCGAGCGCGCTTTCGTCCGACGCCGGGATGAACCTGCTCAACGCCGTGCGCACGGCGGCGGCGCCGGACTCGCGCGGGCGCGGCGTGCTGGTGCTGCTCAACGACGAGATCCAGGCGGCGCGCGACGTGACCAAAACCTCGACGTATCGGATGCAGACGTTCCGCACCCCGGATTTCGGCGCGCTCGGCCACGCCGACGGGGACCGCATCGCCTACTACCGGCGCGGCGAACGCCGCGGCCGCGCCCGAAACGGAATTCGATATCCGCGCGCTCGCCGCGTTGCCGCGCGTCGACATCGCCTATGCGTATACCGGGTCGGACGGCACGGCCGTGCGCGCCTTCGTGGCGGCCGGTGCGAAGGGCATCGTGTCGGCCGGCTTTGCGCCGGGGTTTCCCGGCACGGCCGACAGCGCGGCGCTGGAACAGGCGATCGCGAGCGGCGTCGTGGTCGTGCAGTCGACCCGCGCCGGCAGCGGGCGGACGTTTCGCGGCGAGCGGTTCCGCCGCAACGGCATCCTGATGGCCGACAACCTCAATCCGCAAAAGGCCAGGATCCTGCTGGCACTGGCACTGACGCGCAGCACCGACCCAGTCGAGATCGAGCGCATTTTCCGGACCTACTGACCGGCCAAATCCGGCATGGTCCGGCCGGCCCACGACACGAGCCAAGCGTAGGCATTTGCCTCTCAATCAATCAGACCCCTCAATTGCGCATGTCCAGCCGCACCGGATCAGGCCATTGTGGCTTCGAAATAGACAGACGCGGTCGCCAGGGCGCAAAAAAACGCCGCTTTTGGCCTCCGACTGGGCAATATGTCCGTATTTTAAGCAGACAAGGTTCAACTCTAAACCTTTCGTCGCCACCGCGTCCGCCTGCGGTTTGGGCGGTACGCTGTTTGCACCGCAGCATCGCCAGATGACGCGCCCGGGCGCGGACCCCGGCTTCGGTCGAGCGTCCGGAGACAAGCGTCCGCAGCGCAGCTTCCCGCAAGCAGCGGGCATGCAACAAGGAGATCGGGGATGTCGGATGCAGGTTCGCGAGACGGCGCGCAGACAGGGTTGACGCGTCGTGGGCTTCTGAAGACGGCGGCGGTCGGCGCAGGCGCCGCGCTCGGCTCGGGCGCGGTGACCGGGTTCCCGACGATCTGGGCGCAGAACGTCAAGGACATCACGCTGGTGCAGGCCGGCGGAATCCTATGCCGCGATCAAGGAAATCGGCGACCAGGCGTTGAAGGATCTCGGCTTCAAGATCGAGATGCAGGCGGTCGATCCGGGCACCCAGCTCAACCGCTCGCTGACCCAGCCGAAGAGCATCGACATCAACAACGTCGACAGCTCGATGACCGTGTTCCTGGCCGGCAAGGGCGTGCTGCGGCCGGTCAAGGTCAGCGAATACAAGCTGTGGGACAAGACCGTGCCGATCTTCACGACCGGCAAGTTCCCGGACGGCCGGCCGGTGCCCTCGCAGGGCATCTCGCCGCTGAAGGGCGGCTTCTTTGCCGATGCGGCCGGCAAGAAACTCGCGACGGAGCCGACGGAATACCTCGCGATGGTGCCGACGCTGTTCAACGCCGACACGCTCGGCATCCGCCCGGACCTCGTCGGCGGGCGCGACAAGGTCAAGAGCTGGAAGGACCTCTCAGCCCCACCTACAAGGGCAAGGCGGCGCTGGTCGACTACGCGCCGGTCGGCATCATGGACGTCGCGATGGCGCTCGAGGCCGCCGGCGAGATGAAGTACGTCGACAAGGGCAACATGACCAAGGCCGAGATCGACAAGACCACGAAGATGCTGATCGATCTGAAGAAGCAGGGGCATTTCCGCGCGTTCTGGAGCAACTTCGACCAGTCGGTGAACCTGATGGCCTCGGGCGAGGTGGTGATCCAGTCGATGTGGTCGCCCGCCGTCACGGCGGTGCGCTCGCGCGGCATCGACTGCTATTTCGCGCCGCTGAACGAAGGCTATCGCGGCTGGTTCGTCGGCATCACGCCGATGGCACACCTGACCGGGCTGAAGCTCGACTGCGCGATGGAGTACCTGAACTGGTACAACGCCGGCTGGCAGGGCGGCTTCATCGCCAAGCAGGGCTACTACTCGCCGGTGCCGGAAACCGCGAAGAAATTCCTCACCGCCGCGGAATGGGACTACTGGTACGACGGCAAGCCGGCCGCGGTCGACATCATGGACCCGTACGGACACCTCATGGAGAAGAAGGGCGCGGTGCGCGACGGCGGCTCGCTGTGGGACCGCGAGGGCAAGGTCGCTGTCTGGAACACCGTGATGGACGAGGACAAGTACCTCACCAAGAAGTGGAACGAGTTCGTGTCCGCCTGAGCCGTGGCGGGGGCGCGCGCCCCCGCCGCCTTCCTCCTCGAAGATCGGGCGCATGCCGATGAAGTTGACACCTGCGCTCGCCTCCTGGCTCCAGGTCGGGCCGCTGGCAGTGATCCTGGTCGTGTTCTTCGGCCTGCCGATGCTGGTGGTGATCGCCGCCAGCTTCTTCGACTACGATCACATGGCGATCGTGCCGACCTTCATCCTCGACAACTACCAGGACCTGTTCAGCTCCAACGTCACGCTGCGGCTGTATCTGAGCTCGATCAAGTTCGCCGCCATCGTCTGGGTGATGACGCTGTTGATCGGCTTCACGATCGCGCATTTCCTGGTGTTCCACGTGCGCAGCCTGCTGGTGAAGATCGGGCTGTTCCTGCTCTGCTCGGTGCCGTTCTGGACATCGAACATCATCCGCATGATCTCGTGAATCCCCTTCCTCGGCCGCAACGGCATCTTCAACCAGGCCCTGGTCGGCGCGCATATCGTGCCGCCGCGCTCGAATTCCTGCTGTTCTCCGACTTCGCAGTCGTCGTCGCGTACCTCCATTTGTTCACGCTGTTCATG